>CAVXMR010000010.1:0-381484 GCA_963762765.1 uncultured Actinomycetota bacterium | reverse complement strand
GAACGCTGGCATTCACGCGGAATAGCCTATGCGCCCGGAAAGGGCGGCCGCGCGCTCGTCCACCGGCGAGTCACCGCCACTGCCTCGCCGTCCACCGCCGCCACGACCGTGTCCAACTGGGAGCCCAGGCATGACCGAACGCACCGCCGACGCCGGACGCGGGATTTCCCTGACCTACGAACAGTTCGGGGACGCCGGCGCCGAGCCGCTGGTGCTGGTCGCCGGGCTCGGGCAGCAGCTGCACAGCTGGCCCGCGCAGTTCTGCGAGCAGCTCGCCGCGCGCGGTTTCCAGGTCGTCCGGTTCGACAACCGCGACGTCGGGCGCTCGACGCACCCGCGGTTCCGGCCGCCGAGCCTGCCCGCGATGTTCGCCGGGCGCTGGCCCGCCGAGCAGTACGACCTGAGCGATATGGCGACGGACGCGGTCGGCCTGCTCGACGCGCTCGGGTACGAGGACGCCCACTTCGTCGGCGTCTCGATGGGCGGCATGATCGCGCAGACCGTCGCCGCGCTGGCACCGCGCCGGGTCCGGACGCTCACCTCGATCATGTCCACGACCGGGGCGCGACGCGTCGGGCGTCCGGCGTTGTCGACTTGGCGACTGATGGCCGCGAAGCCGCCGAAGACGCGCGAAGACGCTGTCGAGCGCGCTGTGCGGATGTTCCGGCACATCGGTTCGCACGGCTTCCCCTTCGACGAGCCGTGGGTGCGCGAGTACGCCGGGCAGGCGTGGGACCGCGATCCCTCCAGCGCGGGCGTCGGCCGGCAACTCGGCGCGATCTTCCGCTCCGGCAACCGGACCACCCGGCTGCGCGCGGTGTCCGCGCCGACGCTGGTCATCCACGGCGACCGCGACCGGATGGTCAACCCGACCGGTGGCGCCGCGACCGCGCGGGCGATCACCGGGGCTCGGCTGGAAACCGTCCACGGCATGGGGCACGACCTGCCCGAGGGCGTCTGGCCGAACCTGCTCGACCTCATCAGCACCCACGCCAAGGCGAGGAGCACCCATGCGTCCTAGGCTCACCGGCCGCCCGGTGATGATCACCGGCGCGGCGTCCGGCATCGGCCGCGGGCTGGCCCAGCGGCTGTCCGCGCTCGGCTCGCCGGTCGCCATCGCGGACATCGACGAAACCGGGTTGAAGGCGACCGCGGCGTCGCTGCGCGGCTCGGTGCTCACCCGCGTTCTCGACGTCCGCGATGCCGCTGACCAGCTGCGTTTCGCCGACGAGGTGCGGGCATGGCTCCCGGCGCCGCTGGCCGCGGTGTTCAACAACGCCGGTGTCGCGGTCACGTCGACGGTCCTCGACGCGGTCCCCGAGGACGACGACTGGCTGCACGACATCAACTTCCACGGCGTCGTGCACGGCACGCGGGCGTTCCTGCCGATCCTCACCGAACAGGACTCCGGCGTCATCGTGAATACTTCGAGCGTGTTCGGACTGCTCGGGATGCCGTACCAGAGCGCGTACTGCGCGGCGAAGTTCGCGGTGCGCGGGTTCACCGATTCGCTGCGGCAGGAGCTGCGAGGCACCGGCGTCCGCGCGATCACCGTGCATCCGGGCGGGATCACCACGAACATCGCCCGCAACGCCCGGATGCGCAAGGATCCCGAGGGCCTCGGGCGGACGAAGGAGCAGCTGGCCGCCCAGTTCGAGGCGATGACCATGACGTCGCCGGAAAAGCTGCGGCCATCATCCACCAGGGCGTCGAGCGCGGGAAGGCCCGCATCCTGATCGGCCCGGACGCCTACCTGTTCGACGCGCTCGCCCGCGTCACCCCCACCCACTACCACACCGTGCTTTCGCTGCTGCAGAAGCGGATCCGCGCCCGGGAGGCCGTGTCATGACCGAGCACGTCGACGTGCTGATCGTCGGCGCCGGGCTCTCCGGCGTCGGCGCGGCGCACCACATCCAGTCCGCCTTCCCGCACCGGACGTACGCGATCCTCGAAGCCAGGGAAACGCTCGGCGGCACCTGGGATCTGTTCCGGTACCCGGGCGTCCGGTCGGATTCGGACATGCAGACGCTGGGCTACCGGTTCCGGCCGTGGACGCAGGCCAAGGCCATCGCGGACGGCCCGGCGATCCTGGACTACATCCGCTCGACGGCCGCGGAAGCGGGAATCGACCGGCACATCCGCTTCGGGCACCGGGTCACCGCTGCCGAATGGTCCACAGAGGACGCGCGCTGGACCGTCACGTCCGTCCACAACGGACAGACGCGGCAGCTGACCGCCGGATTCTTGTACGTCTGCAGCGGTTACTACCACTACGACGGCGGTCATACGCCCGACT
This sequence comes from uncultured Actinomycetota bacterium, assembly GCA_963762765.1. Lineage (GTDB taxonomy): Bacteria > Actinomycetota > Actinomycetes > Mycobacteriales > Pseudonocardiaceae > Amycolatopsis. The sequence goes on along the minus strand of CAVXMR010000010.1, from coordinate 379,188 downwards.
TCCCGGGCCTCGACCGGTTCCGCGGCACCGTCGTGCACCCGCAGCAGTGGCCGGAAGATCTCGACTACACCGGCAAGAAGGTGATCGTGATCGGCAGCGGCGCGACGGCGGTGACGCTCGTCCCGGCGATGACCGACCGCGCCGCGCACGTGACCATGCTGCAGCGCTCCCCCACCTACATCATGGCCGCGCCCGCCGAGGACAAGCTGGCGAACTCGCTGCGGCGGCTGCTCGGGCCGCGGCGGGCGTATTCGGCGGCGCGCTGGAAGAACGTCGGCGTGAGCACGCTGATCTACCGGCTCAGCCGCAGCCGGCCGGACCTGGTGCGCTCGATCATCCGGCGCGCGGCGGTCCGGCAGCTGCCCGCCGACTACCCGGTGGACACGCACTTCAAGCCGCGGTACCAGCCGTGGGACCAGCGGCTCTGCCTCGTCCCGGACGGCGACCTGTTCCGCGCGATCCGGCACGGCAAGGCCTCGGTCGTGACCGACCGGATCAGCTCGTTCACCGAGTCGGGGCTGCGCCTGGAATCCGGCGCCGAGCTCGACGCGGACGTCGTCGTCACCGCCACCGGGCTGCGGCTGCTGGCGTTCGGCGGGATGACCCTGACCGTCGACGGCCGGGCGGTGAATCTGCCGGAAACCATGGCGTACAAGGGAATGATGTTGTCCGGGGTGCCGAACTTCGTGTTCACGATCGGTTACACCAACGCGTCATGGACGCTGAAGGCCGACCTCGTCAGCGAGTACGTCGTGCGGCTGCTGCGGCACCTGGACGCCACCGGGCAGGACCAGTGCGTCCCGGTCACCGATTCGTCGGTGACCCCACGGCCGCTGCTCGACTTCGAGGCCGGGTATGTGCTGCGGGCCATCGAGGACTTCCCGAAGGCGGGCTCGCGGGCGCCGTGGCGGCTCGGGATGAGCTACCTGCACGACGTGATTACGTTGCGGCATGGGCGGGTTGACGATGGGGCGCTGCGGTTTTCGCGGGTGAGCAGCCCCCGAATTCCAGTCTAGGCCTGGGGTACGACAAGAAAGGTCTCGTGAGTGGTAAGTCGGGTTATTATAGAACCCGACTTACCACTCACGAGAACCCGACCCCAGCGGACTCCAGCAAGGCCGCCAGCACCACCTTCACCAGCGGATGCTCCGCACTCCCCCGCCGGACCGCCGCGAACACCCGGCGCAGCGGTGCTTCGCCGCGCAGCGCGACCGCCACCGCGCCCGGCGACGGCGTGAAAGCGTTGCGGGGCACCAAAGCCACCCCTTCGCCCGCCGCGACCAAAGCCGTGATCGCGTGGAAGTCGTCCGAGACGTGACGGATGCGGGGGTTCGCGCACGCCAGCTCGAGGACGTCCCGGCACGGGTTGCCCGGCTGGGGCGCGATCCACTCGTCGTCGGCCAGCTCGGAGATGTCCACCTCGGAGGACGACGCGAGCGGGTGCCCGGCGGGCAGGACCACGTCGAACGGCTCCGCGTACAACGGAAACCGGGTCAGCCGGGCTTCGTCCGTCCGCGGCGAGAGACGGTATTCCTCGGTGATCGCCAGGTCGACCTCGCCGTCGAGCAGCAGCGGGATGCTCGCGTGCCCCTCGACGTCCTGGACCCGCACCGACACCCCGGGCGCCGAGGCCCGCAGCAGGCCGATCGCCGGAGCGAGGACCGTGGTGATCGCCGACGCGAAACTCGCCAGCCGGACCAGCCCGCGGACACCTGAGTCCAACGCCGCCAGCGTCGCCTGCGCCCGTTCCAGCTCGGCGGCCACCGCGTTGGCGTGCACCACCAGCAGCTCGCCCGCCGGGGTCAGCGAGACGCGACGGCCGCGGCGGGCGAGGAGCTGCTGGCCGCACTCGGCTTCGAGCGCGGCCAGCTGCTGCGACACCGCCGACGGCGTCAGGTGCAGCGCCTGGCCCGCCGCGGTCACGGTGCCGTGATCGGCGAGCGCCCGCAGCACCCGCAGCCGCCGGGGATCGATCATCCGTCCATCATGGACCGTGCCTTCACGAACGCGTCGACGGCACGGTGGATGTCCTCGCTTCTGTGCGCCGCGGACATCTGGGTCCGGATCCGCGCCTTGCCGTGCGGCACCACGGGGTAGGAGAAACCGACCACGTAGATGCCCTGCTCGAGCAGCAGGTCGGCCATCCGGCCCGCCTTGGCGGCGTCGCCGATCATCACCGGGATGATCGGGTGCTCGCCGGGCAGCAGGTCGAAGCCCTCTTCGGTCATCCGCCGCCGGAACAGCTCGGTGTTGGCGCGCAGCCGCGTGAGCAGCTCGCTCGACGAGGCCAGCAGCTCCAGCGACGCCAGCGCGGCCGCGGTGATCGAGGGCGCCAGCGAGTTGGAGAACAGGTACGGCCGCGAACGCTGCCGCAGCATCTCGACGATCTCGGCGCGCCCGGAGGTGTACCCGCCGCTCGCGCCGCCCAGCGCCTTGCCGAGGGTGCCGGTCACGACGTCGACCCGGTCGGTGACGCCGAACAGCTCGGGCGTGCCGCGCCCGGTCGCGCCGGTGAAGCCGACCGCGTGCGAGTCGTCGACCATCACCAGCGCGTCGTAGCGCTCCGCCAGGTCGCAGATCTCGTCGAGCGGCGCGAGGTAGCCGTCCATCGAGAAGACGCCGTCGGTGGCGATCATCCGGTAACGCGCACCCGAGGCCGCCTTCAGCTGCTTCTCGAGGTCGCCCATGTCGCGGTTGCGGTACCGGAACCGCTGGGCCTTGCACAGCCGGACGCCGTCGATGATCGACGCGTGGTTCAGCTCGTCGGAGATGATGGCGTCCTGCTCACCCAGCAGGGTCTCGAAGAGCCCGGCGTTGGCGTCGAAGCAGGAGCTGTACAGGATGGTGTCCTCGGTGCCGAGGAATTCCGAGAGCTTCGCTTCCAGCTCCTTATGCGGCTCCTGCGTCCCGCAGATGAACCGCACCGACGCCATGCCGAAGCCCCAGCGCTCCAGGGCGTCGCGCGCGGCGGCGACCAGCACCGGGTGGTCGGCCAGGCCGAGATAGTTGTTGGCACAGAAGTTGAGCACCTCGCCGCCGGCGACGCTCACCTCGGCCCGCTGCGGGCCGCGGAGCACCCGCTCGCCCTTGTACAACCCGGCTTCGCGGATCTCGGCGAGCCCGGCCTTGAGGTCGTCGCGCATCGCGCCGTACATCAGTTCTCCGTCCAGTCCATGATCACCTTGCCGCAGCGGCCTTCCCTGGCCGTCGCGAACGCCTGCTCGTGCTCGGTGTAGGAAAACCGGTGCGTGATCACCGGCGAGAGGTCGAGCCCGGCCTGCAGCAGCACGGACATCGAATACCAGGTCTCGAACATCTCGCGCCCGTAGATCCCCTTGAGCTGGATCATCTTCAGCACGACCGAGGCGATGTCCACGGAGACGTCGCCGGCGGGCAGGCCGAGCAGCGCGATCCGGCCGCCGTGGGACATATTGTCGATCATGTCCCGCAGCGCCTCGGGCCGCCCGCTCATCTCCATGCCGACGTCGAAGCCCTCGGCCATGCCGAGCCGCTCCTGCGCGTCGCGGATCGTCGCGTCCGAGACGTTGAGCGCCAGGTCGACGCCGACCTTGCGGGCGAGCTCCAGCCGGTGCTCGCTGACGTCGGTGACGACGACGTGGCGCGCGCCGGCGTGCCGCGCGATCGCGGCAGCCATGATGCCGATCGGGCCGGCGCCGGTGACCAGCACGTCCTCGCCGATGACCGGGAACGACAGCGCGGTGTGCACGGCGTTGCCCAGCGGGTCGAAGATCGCGGCGACGTCGAGGTCCACCGGGTTCCGGTGCACCCAGGCGTTCTCCTCGGGCAGCACCGCGTACTGCGCGAATGCCCCGTCGATGTGCACGCCGAGGCCGCGCGTGTGGGCGCAGAGGTGCCGCCGGCCTGCCTTGCAGTTGCGGCAGCCGCCGCAGACCAGGTGACCCTCGCCGCTGACCAGGTCACCGACCTTGACGCTGGTCACCGAGCGGCCGGTCTCGACCACCTCGCCGACGAACTCGTGCCCGAGCACCAGCGGTGCGGCGATGGTTCGCGCCGCCCAGTCGTCCCACGAGTCGATGTGCAGGTCGGTGCCGCAGATGCCGGTGCGCAGCACGCGCACGGCGACGTCGCCGGAGCCGATGACGGGGTCCGGCACGTCGGTGAGCTGCAGCCCGGGCGCGCGGTCGACTTTGACCAATGCCTTCATGCCGCGAAGTCTCGACCCGCGCGTGCTGTGCGGTCCATCGCGAGTTTCTGAAATTCCTCGTTAGCTCAGCTTCACAAGGACCTATCCCCGCGGCGACGCCGTGCTGGACCGCAACACGAATTCCGTGGGGACGGTCACCGTGCCCGACTGCCGCCCCCCGGTCTCGATTTCGGCGACCAGCGCCTCGACCGCGCGGTGCCCCACCGTGGTGAACGACTGCCGGATCGTGGTCAAAGGTGGCCAGAAGTCCGTGGCCTCGGCCATGTCGTCGAAACCGACCACGCTGACCTCGCCGGGCACCGAACGGCCGGCTTCGTGCAGCGCGCGCAGCAGGCCGAGCGCCATCTGGTCGTTGGCGGTGAACACCGCGGTCAGCCCCGGCTCGCGCGCCAGCTGCTGCCCGCACGTATAGCCCGAGGTGGACGTCCAGTCGCCGGTCAGCACCGGCGGGACGGGCCGGCCGTAGCGCTCCAGCGTCGCGCGCCAGGACGCCTCCCGCCGTTCCGCCGCGTAGGAGTGTGACGGCCCGGCGATGTGCCAGACGGTCCGGTGGCCCAGGTCCAGCAGATGCGCGGTGGCCAGCTCGGCGCCCTGCGCCTGGTCGGTGTCGACGACCGGGTAACCCGCGCGCGGCGCCGAATCGATGACCACCACCGGCTGTCCCTCGGGCAGCTCGATCTCGCTCTGGTCGAGCTGGAGCTCCTCGATGAGGATCACCACGCCGTCGACGGCCTGCTCGTTGAGCCTGCTGAACGCCCCGCTGACCTCGCCTTGAGTGGGGTGGCCGACCGGCATCAGCGTGATGCCGTAGCCCTGCGCCACCGCGGCCGAGGTGACGGCGTCGAGCGTCCGGCTGTTCCCGAACGTCTCCAGTGAGGACATGATCACGCCGAGCGTGCGGAACTGGCCGCGGCGCAGGGCGCGGGCGGCGCTGTTGGGCCGGTAACCGACCTGGCGCATCGCTTCGAGCACACGCAGCCGCGTCGCCTCGTCGACGTTGGTGCGGCCGTTGGCCACCCGCGAGACGGTCTGGCCGGACACGCCGGCCTCGCGAGCGACGTCGGCCATCGACGGGCCACGCTGGCGGGCAGGTGAATCCCCCATCACCGGCGACTCCTTCGTCCTGGACATGTTGACGTCAACAAGTTAGCCTCTGCCGTCAAATGTTGACGTTAACATCCACGAAACCGGAGGGACGATGACGTCCACCGCAGCCCCGCTCGCCGGGTCCCGCCCCCGGCGGACCCGCGCGCCCGGGCGTGCCAGGGACCGGCGCGGCTGGCTGTTCGTCGCCCCGTTCCTGGTGGTCTTCGCGCTGGCCTTCGTCGCGCCGGTGGCCTACGCCGTGGGCCTCAGCCTCTTCCGCGAGCAGGCGTTCTTCGGCGGGACGACGTTCGTCGGGCTCGACAACTACGCGCTGGTGCTCGCCGACGCGAAATTCTGGGACTCGTTCCTCCGGGTCGTGGTGTTCCTCGCGGTCCAGGTGCCGATCATGCTGGTGCTGGCGCTCGTCGCGGCACTCGCGATCGACAGCGCCCGGCTGCACGGCTCGGGCTTCTTCCGGATCGTGATCTTCCTGCCGTACGCGGTGCCCGCGGTCGTCGCGACGCTGATGTGGGGCTACCTCTACGGCGACACGTTCGGCCTCGCCGCCGATCTCAACCACCTCTTCGGCCACCAGGTCGTCCAGCCGCTGTCGGGCAACTGGATTCTCGCCTCGATCGGCAACGTCGTCACCTGGGAGTTCGTCGGCTACAACATGCTGATCTTCTACTCGGCGCTCAAGATCATCCCCGGTGAGCTGTTCGAGGCCGCGGCGATCGACGGCGCGGGCGCGTTCCGGACGATCCTGAGCATCAAGCTGCCCGCGCTGCGTGGCGCACTCGTGATCGCGACGATTTTCTCGATCATCGGCAGCTTCCAGCTGTTCAACGAGCCCAACATCATGCGCACCCTGGCGCCCAACGTGATCAGCACGCACTACACGCCGAACATGTACGCCTACAACCTTTCCTTCGACGGCCAGCAGTACGACTACTCGGCCACGGTGGCGATCGTCATGGGCGTCATCACCGCGGTCATCGCCTACGTCGTGCAGCTGCGCGGCTCCCGGAAAGGCGTGTGAGGACCGTGAAGACCCGCAAGTCGCCCGTCCTCACCGGCGTGATGGCGCTGTACCTGCTCTACACGCTGGTCCCGCTGGCGTGGCTGCTGATCAACGCCACCAAGGACCAGGCCTCGCTGTTCAGCACCCCCGGGCTGTCCTTCGGCCACACTTTCGCGTTGTTCAGCAACATCGCGGACACCTTCACCTACGACGACGGCGTTTTCCTGACCTGGCTGGGGAACACGCTGCTGTACGTCGTCGTCGGCGCGGGCGGCGCGACGCTGCTGGCGACCGCCGCCGGGTACGGGCTGGCCAAGTACCGCTTCCGCGGGCGGCGCGCGGTGTTCGCGGTGATTCTCGGCGCGGTCGCGATCCCGGGCACCGCGCTGGCCGTGCCGACGTTCCTGCTGTTCAGCAAGCTCGGCCTGACCAACACCCCGTTCGCCATCATCATCCCGTCGCTGATCAGCCCGTTCGGCCTTTACCTCAGCTGGGTCTACGCCGGCGACGCCGTGCCCGACGAGCTGCTGGAGGCGGCGCGGATCGACGGCGCCGGCGAACTCCGGATCTTCTTCACGGTGACCCTGCGGCTCCTGGTTCCCGGGATCGTCACGGTCGCGCTCTTCGCCGTCGTGTCCACTTGGAACAACTACTTCCTGCCGCTGATCATGCTCAGCGAACCCCGGTGGTACCCGCTGACCGTCGGGCTGAACCAGTGGAGCCTGCAGGCCCGCGGGATCAGCGCGCAGCCGATCTTCAACCTGGTGATCACCGGCTCGGTGCTCACCGTTCTTCCCCTCATCGCCGCTTTCCTGCTGATGCAACGGTTCTGGCAGTCCGGGCTGAGCGCGGGCAGCGTCAAGCAGTAGACCCACCGTCGTGAAAGGACAGTGAAATGTCACGTACCAGGCGCCGCGTGAAGGTGGCCGCCGCACTGGCGGTCGCCCTGACGGCCGTGCTCACGGCCTGCTCTTCGGGCGGGGCGACCGGCAGCAGCACCGGGTCGCCCGAGGCTGTCGACGCCGCGTTGAAGGCCGGCGGCACGCTCACCTACTGGAGCTGGACTCCCTCGGCGAAGGCGCAGGTCGCCGCGTTCGAGAAGGAGTTCCCGAACGTCAAGGTGAACTACGTCAACGCGGGCACCAACAAGGACGAGTACACCAAGCTGCAGAACGCGATCAAGGCGGGCTCCGGCGCGCCGGACGTCGCGCAGATCGAGTACTACGCGCTGCCGCAGTTCTCGCTCACCGGCTCGCTGACCGACCTCGGCCAGTACGGCTTCCGGTCGTTCGAGGCCGACTACACGCCATCGACCTGGGGCTCGGTGCAGGTCGCGGGTGGACTCTACGGCCTTCCGCAGGACTCCGGGCCGATGGCTCTGTTCTACAACAAGGAAGTCTTCACCAAGTACGGCATCGACGTCCCGAAGACATGGGACGAATACGTTGCCGCGGCCAAGAAACTGCACGCGGCCGACCCGACGAAGTACATCACCTCCGACTCCGGCGACGCGGGTTTCGCCACCAGCATGATCTGGCAGGCCGGCGGGCGTCCGTTCACCACCCAGGACAAGTCCGTCAAGATCAACCTGCAGGACGAAGGCACGAAGAAGTGGACGGGCGTCTGGAACCAGCTCGTCGAGGGCAAGCTGATCGCCACCAACATCGAAGGCTGGTCCGACAACTGGTTCCGCGCTCTGGGTGACGGCACGATCGCGACCCTGCCGCTGGGCGCCTGGCTGCCCGGCGTGCTCGAGTCGTCGGTCCCCGCCGCATCCGGGAAGTGGGCCGTCGCGCCGATGCCGACCTACGACGGCACGCCGACCACCGCCGAAAGCGGTGGCAGCACGCAGTCCGTGCTGAAGCAGAGCGCGAACCCCGCGCTGGCGGCGGCGTTCGTCCGCTGGCTCAACCACGGCAACGGGATCAAGCCGTTTCTGGAGAGCGGCGGCTTCCCCGCCACGGTGGCGGACCTGAACGCGCCGTCGTTCAAGGAAGCGCCGTCGGCCTACTTCGGTGGGCAGAAGATCAACGAGGTGCTGACCGCGGCCGCGGGCCAGGTGTCGAAGGGCTGGACGTACCTGCCCTACCAGACCTACGCGAACAGCATCTTCGCCGACACGGTGGGCAAGTCGTACCTGAACGCCGCCGACATCAACGGTGGCCTCGCCGACTGGCAGAAGGCGCTCGTCGACTACGGCAACCAGCAGGGCTTCACGGCCACCACCGGCTGAGCACCATGACCGTCCACATCGGAGCGGACCGGACCGGCACGATCGGTCCGGTCCCCCGCCGGCTCTTCGGCTCGTTCGTCGAGCACATGGGCCGCGGGGTCCACACCGGGATCCACGAGCCCGGCCACCCCTCGGCCGACGCCCGTGGATTCCGGCACGACGTCCTCGAACTGGTCCGCGAGCTCGGGCCGACCGTCGTCCGCTATCCCGGCGGCAACTTCGTCTCGGCGTACCGCTGGGAGGACGGCGTCGGCCCGTCGCGGCCGACGCGGCTCGACCCGGCCTGGCACAGCGTGGAGACCAACGAGTTCGGGCTGCACGAGTTCGTCGCGTGGGCACAGGCCGCGGAGGTCGAGCCGATGTACGCGGTGAACCTCGGCACCCGCGGCATTCAGGAGGCCGCGGACGTCCTGGAGTACTGCAACCATCCGGGCGGCACCGCGCTCAGCGAGCTTCGCCGGGCCAACGGCGCGCCCGACCCGTTCGACATTCGCCTGTGGTGCCTGGGCAACGAGATGGACGGGCCGTGGCAGGTCGGGCACAAGACCGCGACCGAGTACGGCAGGCTCGCGGCCGAGACCGCCCGGCTGATGCGCATGATCGACCCGCGGGTCGAGCTCGTGGTGGCGGGCAGCTCGGGCGCGGACATGCCGACGTTCGGCGAGTGGGAGCGCACGGTGCTGACCCACACCGCGCACCTGGTCGACCATCTTTCGCTGCACGCCTACTACCAGGAGCACGACGGCGACGTCGCCAGTTACCTGGCCAGCGCGGCCGCGCTCGACCGCTACATCGCGGCCACGGCGGGGATCATCGACTCGACGCTGGCCGAACTCGGCCTGGACAAACGGATCGGGATCAGCGTCGACGAGTGGAACGTGTGGGACCAGCGGCGCTGGAACGAAGTCGAGCAGCCGGAGCTGGTGGCCGGGCAGTGGCGGACGGCGCCGCGGATCATCGAGGACACCTACACGGTGACCGACGCCGTCGTGGTCGGCTCGCTGCTGGGTTCCTTGCTGCGCAACGTCGATCGCGTCACGATGGCGAGCCTGGCGCAGCTGGTGAACGTGATCGCGCCGATCCGCACCGAGCCCGGCGGCGCGGCGTGGCGGCAGACGACGTTCCATCCCTTCCGGCTGGCCGGAAAGTACGCCCGCGGGCACAGCCTGGTGTCCCGCGTGGACGGTCCGACGACGGTGACCGAGCGGCACGGCGAGGTCGACATCGTGGACGTCGCCATCACCGCGGACGGGCCGGACTACGCGGTCTTCCTCACCAATCGCGACACGACCAACGAAACCGAGGTACGGATCACCATCGACGACACCCTGACCCTCCGCGAAGCAGTCACGATCGCCCCGCGGGCGAGCCGCCACGCGACCAGTGTCGAGCTGCTTCCACTGTCCTCTGTGGACGTACGAGGTGGCACGGTCACCGCGACGCTGCCGCCGCTGTCCTGGTCGATGCTGCGAGTCGCCGGTGCCTGAGTTCGCCATCGGCGAGACCGACTTCCTGCTCGACGGCCGCCCGTTCCGGATCCTTTCCGGCGCCCTGCACTACTTCCGGGTCCACCCCGACCACTGGGCGGACCGCATCGCGAAGGCCCGCCTGCTAGGGCTGAACACGATCGAGACCTACATCCCGTGGAACGCGCACTCCCCCGCGCCCGGGAAGTTCGACACCCTGGGCCTCGACCGGTTTCTCCGGCTGATCACCGAGGCCGGGATGTACGCGATCGTCCGGCCGGGGCCCTACATCTGCGCGGAATGGGACAACGGCGGCCTGCCCGCGTGGCTGTTCCGCGACCCCGACGTCGGGGTCCGCCGAGCCGAGCCGAAATACCTCGCGGCCGTGCGGGAGTATCTCGCCCAGGCGCTGGGAATCGTGGCACCGCACCAGATCGACCGCGGCGGGCCGGTGATCCTCGTGCAGGTCGAGAACGAGTACGGCGCTTTCGGCAGCGACAAGGAGTACCTGGCCGCGCTGGTGGACTACACGCGTGAGGCGGGCATCACCGTGCCGCTGACCACGATCGACCAGCCGACCGGGGACATGCTCGCCGCCGGCGGCCTCGAGGGGCTGCACAAGACGGCGTCCTTCGGCTCGCGCAGCGCCGAACGCCTGGCCGTTCTGCGCGCGAACCAGCCGACCGGGCCGCTGATGTGCGCGGAGTTCTGGAACGGCTGGTTCGACCACTGGGGCGCGCACCACCACACGACGTCCGCCGCGGAGTCCGCCGCCGAACTCGACACCCTGCTGGCGGCCGGCGCGTCGGTGAACCTGTACATGCTCCACGGCGGTACCAACTTCGGATTCACCAGCGGCGCCAACGACAAGGGCGTCTACCAGCCGACGATCACGTCCTACGACTACGACGCCCCGCTCGACGAAGCGGGTCATCCGACGGCGAAGTACCACGCCTTCCGCGAGGTGATCGCGCGCTACCACGATGTCCCCGGGCCACCCCCGCCACCCGCGCGCCCGGCTCCGCAGTTCACTGTCCGGCTGGGGAATCCGGTCTCGCTGCTCGAATCGCCGCGCCGGTGGGGCGTGTGGGAGCACCACGAGACACCCCCGGCGTTCGACGAATTCGAACCCTTGCCACGCATGGCGTTGCTGCGTACCCGGCTCCACGGGGACGGCCCTGGCTTGCTGTGCTTCGGCGAGATCCGCGACCGCGCCCGGGTTTTCCTCGACGGGCGCCCGGCCGGGACGCTGCTGCGTGAGCACCACGAGCGCACCCTCGGGCTGGGTCGGGGGCACGGTGAGCTGACCGTGCTGGTCGAGGACCTGGGCCGGGTCAACTACGGACCGCGGATCGGCGAACCGAAGGGGCTCATCGGGGACGTCACCCTCGATGGTCGCCTGCTCACCGGTTGGGACGTGCTGCCGCTCGATCTCGAGACCCCGCCGACGTACCTGGAGCCGGGCGAGGAGCTCGACGGCCCGGTCGCCGGGCCGGTGCTCGTCCGGGCCGGGTTCACCCTCGATGCGCCTGCCGACCTCCACCTCGACACCGGCGGCTGGGGCAAGGGCGTGGCGTGGGTCAACGGCTTCCCGCTCGGCCGCTACTGGTGCCGCGGCCCGCAGCGGACGCTCTACGTCCCCGGCCCCGCGCTGCGGGCCGGGGAGAACGAGCTGGTCGTGTTCGAGACGGACGTGCTCACCGATCCGGTGGCCCGGTTCGTTCCGGCACCCCTGCTGGGCCACACCGAGGCCTGAGGGACGCCTTCAGTCCGCTCAACGGACCGAAGGCGCCCTCGCTCCACTGAGCGGACTGAAGGCGTCCTTCAGCTCATGCTCCTGGCCGCCTTCGCGACACGCTGTTCGGCCGCAACGGCGGCTGCCACACGCTGGGCTCGGGCGCGCTCACCTGATCGCCCGGCATGTCCAGCGGATCTTCGCCTGCTTGCCAGCGGGCCCAGTGGCGCGCGCACAATCCACGCCACAACCCCTGCTCGTCGCAGTCGACTCTGCGACACGGCACCGCCGGTCCTGCTCCGTCCACCACTGAGTACTCCTCGCCGCCCCCGGATCATTAGCGTTCAACTATCGCGTACCTGCCTGCCCTGTCAACGCCCGGTACCCGGGTGGATCTTCGAACCGTTCGTCCCCGGTTAGCGTGTGCAGTCCGAGGGGGCCGGGAAGGGGTCGCGTGAGCGCTGGGGAGAAGCTGGTCGACGGGCGGTACCGGCTGCTGGGCCGGATCGGCCGCGGCGCGATGAGCGTGGTCTGGCAGGCCCGCGACGAGCGGCTTAACCGCCTGGTCGCGCTCAAGGAGCTGCGCCAGGACGCCGGAGTCGACGAGGCCGCGTTCTTCCGCAGCTGCGCGCGGGCCGTCCGCGAGGCGCGCATGGCCGCCCGGCTGAAGCACGCTCACGCGGTCACCGTGTTCGACGTCATCGAATCGGCCGGCTCGGTGTACGTGGTGATGGAGTACCTCCCGTCGCGCTCGCTGACCGACCTGGTGCTCGAACACGGGCGCATCACCCCGGAGGAGGCCGCGCGGCTCGGCAAGCAGATCGCGCCCGCACTGGCGGCGGCGCACGCGGCGGGCATCCTGCACCGGGACGTCACCCCGAACAACATCCTCGTCACCGACGACGGCACCGCGAAGATCGTGGACTTCGGCGTCTCCCGCGCCGTCGGCGACGCGACCAGGACGGGCACCGGGCGGGTCGTCGGTACGGTGGCCTATCTGGCGCCGGAAGTCGCCGCCGGCGGCGAAGGCAGCTTCCCCGCGGACGTCTACGCCCTGGGCGCCACGCTGTACACGGCGCTGGAGGGCTCCCCGCCGTACGGTACCGACGACAACCCGGTCGTCCTGCTGGAGCGCATCGCGCACGACGAGCCGACGCCACCCCGCCACGCCGGGCCGCTCACCGACGTGCTGCTGCGGATGACCCACCGCGATCCCACCGCGCGGCCCGCGATGGCCGAGGTCGAGGCGCTGCTTTCCTTCACTCCTCCTGCCGAGGCGCCGCCCCGCCGTCGCCGTGTCGCTCTGGTGGCCGGTCTCGCCGCTGTGGGCGTGGTCGCCGCGACCGCGGTGCTCGGGACGCGCAGCGATCCTGCGCCGGTGTCGGCGCCCCTCAAACCGGCGACGACCACCGTCACGTCGCAGGAGACCGTCCGCACCACGTCGGTGGTCACGCCGACTTCGCCGAGACCGACCGTCGTCGCGGAGCGGAACGGCTGTTCGGCCCGCTACGAGGTGACCAGCTCGTGGCCGGGCGGCGACCAGGTGAAGGTCCGGGTGCGCAACGACGGAACCGCCGCCGTCGCCGGGTGGACGGTCACCTGGCCGGCGCCCGCGGGGATCGGCGTGCAGAACCTGTGGGACGGCGTGCTCGACGGGCGCGAACCGGTGACCGTCCGCAACGCGGCGTGGAACGGCCGGATCGCGCCGGGCGGCACGATCTCCTTCGGCTTCAACGAAACCGTCACCGGCGGACGAACCGGCCCACCAGTGCTCACCTGCCGCGGTGGGGCCTCGTGAGTGGTAAGTCGGGTTAGATCCCTACTTACCACTCACGAGAATCCGACCTCAGCGGATCCTCATCCCGCGGCCGAAGGCGCCCACTTCGCGAGTTCGGCCCGGACGGCCGCGAGCTGGCTCGTCGTGGGCGGCGTGGCGGGTTCCGCGACCAGCGCGAAGTGCAGGCCCGGTGTCGCCGGCAGGAGCAGCCGGTCGCCGGACGACGTCGGGTCCAGGTCGCTCACGACGGTCGTCAGCCCGGCCGGCGCGTGCAGCTCGGTCGGCGCGTCCGCGTCGGTGCCTTGCCACACCAGCACGCCGTAGCGGCCGGCGCCGACGAGCCCGGTGGTCGCGGGCATGGTCGCCGGGATCCGGTTCCACGAGAGCGTCTGGCTGCCGTCGCGCGAGCGGTCCTCGTAGGTGAAGGCGAGCGTGTGCCCGGCGACCGCGGCCGGGTACAGCCGGTCGAGCAGGCGGGCGTCCTGGCGCAGCTGGGCCGACCCGTCGTCGGCGGTGCGGACCGACGAGAAGTCCTCGCCGTTCCAGGCATCCCCGTCGGTCTTCACCTTGGACGGGTTGTCGTTCATCAGCTCGTGGTGACGTCCACTGTAGACGTCCCACTGCCACTGCGTGCCCGACAGCACCGGCCCGGACTGCGCCGGCTTGCTCCACCACGTGGCGCCCGAAAGGCGGGAATCCAGCCCCTGATACAGCGCCTTGTCCACAGTGGATGCCTTGTCGGAGGTGTAGCCGGTCAGCGGATGGCCGAACTCGGTGACGATCGCGGTGGTGCCCAGCGCCGTCGCCCGGTCGCGGACGGCGCCGAAGTCGTTGGCGTACTGTCCGTCGCCCGCCTTGCCGGGCATGAACACACCCGACTGCGCGAGCTGGTCGTAGAAGTGGGTGTTGAAGACGTACCGGGGACCGAGAACGCCAGTGTCGAGCAGGCCGCCGACGTGCTTCTGGAACGAGATGTTGGCGTTCCAGAACATGTTCGGCTCGACGAAGGCGGGTTTGGCGGTCCAGCCCGCTGTGTCCATGGCCTGGCGGAAGCGCTGGAAGAACGGCCAGAGCACGTTCTGCTCCCAGGCCCGGCTGTCCTGACCCTGGTCGTACCGTCCGGCGAAGGGCTCGTTGTAGGGGTCCACCCCGGCGATCCCGGCGAACTGCGCGCCACTCAGGTGCGCACGGAGGTAGCTCATGGTCGCGGTGGCCTGGCTCAGGAACGCGTCCTGGAAACTGTGGGCGTTGTGCCAGAAGTCGGCCGTCGCGGCGGTGACCGCGCCGTTCTGGGTGATGTTCTGTCCCCAGTGGATACAGACGCCGCAGCTCTCGGCCGGGTAGCCGCCCGCGTCGACGACCCACTTGGGCGCGCCGTCGCCGCTGTACCAGCTGCCCGCGTTGAACAGATACCGCGAGTAGAGGTCCTGGTGGTAGTCGGGCAGCACGGTGAAGCCCTCATCGAGGAACGCCGCGAGCTGCTCGGTCACCGCGGCCAGGTAGCCACTGTTCAGGCTGCCCCGCACCGGCTCGGCCGCGGCCCAGGACAGCGGGAAGCGGATGGCGTTCGCGCCGGTGAGCCGCCGCATCGCCTGGGCCGAACGGCGCGCGTCGGCGGCGTTGGCGAAGGGGAGGAAGCCGTTCTCGGCGAGCTTCACCTCGCCGGAGACGTTGAAGCCGCGTAGGACGACTTCGCGGCCGTAGCCGTCGACGAAGGTCTGTCCGCGCACGGTGATCTCGTGGGCCCGAAGGTCGTCCGCGACCGCGGCGGGGACGGCCCCGCCGAGCAGCGAGACGGTGGCGAGCAGGACCAGCAACTTGCGCATCGCGCCCCCAAACATGAAAATGTTTCGCGTGACCGTAGCGGCGCGCCCGTCCGAGGTCAACAAGGTCCGGACCTTTTCGGAAAGTGCCTTCCTGCTGGCCTTCGCCGCTCTCGCGCGTGCCAGGCTCGGCGGGTGCGTCCGACGTTGTACGAGTTCGCCGGTGGCGACCCGGCGTTCCTCGCTCTGGCCACCGCACACCACGCGCGCTGCCTGGCCGACCCCGAGCTGAACCACCCGTTCTCCCACCCCGGCCAGCATCCGCAGCACGTCGAGCGGCTGGCGGCGTACTGGGCCGAGGTCCTGGGCGGGCCGCCGACGTTCTCCGCCGAATGCGGCAACCAGGCGGCGATGCTGAAGATGCACGCGGGCAACGGCGACATGAGCGACCTCGGCCGCCGGTTCGTCGACTGCTTCGTCCACGCGGCCGACGACGCGGGATTGCCCGAAGACGTCGAATTCCGCGCCGCGCTGCGGGCCTACATGGAGTGGGCGGTCGCCGAGGTGTTGTCCTACCCGGACCCCGACCCGGCGATTCCGCGCGAAACGCCGATGCCGCGGTGGTCCTGGGACGGCCTACAGACCGGCTAACCGGGTGACGACGTCGGTGAGCGCGCGGCCGAGCGGAAGGTCGACGCGCAGGGTGGCGTAGCGATCGCCCCGGGTCTCGCCGCGGTTGACGATCACCACCGGCTTGCCCGCCTGCGCGGCGTGCCGCACGAACCGCAGACCGGACATCACCGTCAGGGACGAGCCGAGGACGAGCAGCGCGTCGGCGTCATCGACCTGCCGATAGCACTCCTCGACCCGTTCCCGCGGCACGTTTTCGCCGAAGAACACGACATCCGGCTTGAGGACGCCGGTCGCGCAGTCCGCGCACGGCACCGGCGAGAAGGCCTGGACGACCTCGTCGGCGAGCTCGGCGTCGCCGTCCGGGTTGATCCGGGTGGCCTCGGCGGCGAAGCCGGGGTTGGCCGCGTGCAGCCGGCGGTCGAGATCCTCGCGCGGGCTCATGCGACGGCAGCCCAGGCAGATCACCCGGTCCAGGCTGCCGTGCAGCTCGACCACCCCGTCCGTGCCCGCGGCCTGGTGCAGCCCGTCGACGTTCTGGGTGATCACGGCGGAGACGAAACCGCCGCGGCGCAACGCCGTCACCGCGCGGTGGCCGTCGTTCGGCGCGGCGCGCGCGATCGTGCGCCAGCCGAGGTGGCTGCGCGCCCAATAGCGGCGACGGCCGTCGGCGCTGCCGACGAACTGGTCGTAGGTCATCGGGGTGTGCCGGCGGAGGCTGCCCGTCTCGCCGCGATAGTCGGGAATCCCCGACTCGGTGGACAGGCCGGCGCCGCTGAGCACGGCCACCCGGCCCGCGGCGACCACCTCGAGCAGGCCGTCCAGGCTGGTCGTCCTGGGCAGCGCTTCGCCGCTCGGCGACCAGGTGAGCGTGGGTTTTGTCCGCACCCGATCAGCGTAGCGGGGGTGGCCCGGCAACCGCCCGTCCCGCATTGTGGGCACCCCGCTGATCTGCGAGGATCTGCCCCGGCCATGACCTAAGGAGCTTCCGATGGCAACCACCCTGAACCCCTACATCAGCTTCAAGGACACCGCCCGGCAGGCCCTCGAGTTCTACGCCGAGGTCTTCGGCGGCGAACCCCGGATCAGCACCTTCGGCGACTTCGGCGCACCCGAGGGAACCAACGCCGACGGCGTCATGCACGGCCAGCTCGACACCCCCAGCGGCTACACGATCATGGCCGCGGACACCCCGCCGCACATGGAGTACTCCCCCGGCGCCGGCATCTCGATCTCCCTCAGCGGCGACGACGGCGACGAGCTGCGCGGCTACTGGGAGAAGCTTTCCGCGGGCGGCACCGTCGCGGTGCCGATGGAGAAGCAGGCCTGGGGCGACGAATTCGGCATGTGCGTCGACAAGTTCGGTATCACCTGGATGGTCAACGTCGTCGCGGGCTGACGTTCGCCGCGCACCGGTTCGCCGTCACCCGGCGAACCGGTGCAGCAGGAAGATCCCGTTGACCGCGGGCCACCGGCTCGCCGCCTGGGGGACGAAGCCGCTGGGCGCCGTCGCGGGCGGGGTGCTGGCGCAGCTTCTCGGGCTGCGGGCGGTGTTCGCGCTGATGGCGCTGCTGGTCCTGGCTCTGCTCATCGGCATGCGGGTGGTCACCGAAAGCGCGATCGCGGCGGCTCAGGAGTCCGTCGGCGCCCAACGGTCCAAGTAGCCGGAAAGCGCGGCGGACGCGGTGAGCCGGGCGCGGCTGCGGCGCCGGACGTCGTGCTCGCGCGCGGCCAGCTCGACGCGCGCCCGCTCGGGGCTGCCGCTGGTCCGCAGCTCGCCGAGCGCGGCCTCGATGACGGGAAAGGGATAGTGCGCCCGCCGCAGCAAGGCGACGAGATGCGCGTCGCGGAACTCGGCTTCGCCGTAAACGCGATAACCGGTCTGCTTCTCACGGAACGGCCGCAGCAGGCCGCGCTCCTCCCAGAGCCGCAGCACCGCGGTCTGGACGCCCACCAGCTCGGCGACCTCGCCGATCCGCAGCGTGCCCGGGGACGCGGGCGCGGCGGGCTCGGCCGTCGCCGTCTCGAACGCGGCGAGTACCGACGCGATGTCGGCGCGTTCGCGGTCGAGCTCGCCGTGGGACGCGTCGACCGCGGCCAGCGCGGCCGGGACGTCGTCGCGATGGATCGCGCTCATGATTTCGCGCGTCCGGCGCCAGCCGTGCCCGGTGGCCAATTGCCGAACAATGGCGATGGCCTCGGCGTGGCGAGGGGTGAAGACGCGGTACCCGGCCTCGGTACGGTCCGCGGGCGGCAGGAATCCGGCGTCCACGTAGTTGCGGACCTGCTGCACCGAGACGCCGCCGAGCTCGGCCAGCTCGGTCGCCCGCACCCGCCCGACTTTGCCCATCGCCTCCGAGTTTAGGCGGGCGGGGTGGACAGAACGCCCACGCGGTCCCGTCGTCCGCCGGCGAAGAGCCCGGCCAGGACCACGGCGAGAACCGCGAGCACGAGCGCCGCGAAGCCGTAGCCGAGCGACGGCCCCGCGTCGAAGTCGCCACGCCGCACCAGGATCGCGACGCTGATCAGGGCGAGCATCACCGCCTGCACCACCAGCGGGATCCGGACACGCTGCCATCGCCCGTCGAGGGCGATCAGGACGTTCGCCAGGCCGAGCGCGTAGACGGCGGCGAGGGTGCGCGCGGTCAGCGGCGTCACCGCCCATGGCCATGATTCGGCGAGCCACTCCGGCGCGGCGAACAGCACGGCCGCGACCCCGAGCTCGCCGATTCCCGTCGCCCCCAGGACGGCCCGGACCGCGAACGGCACCTTCGCCTCGTCGACCGGCGCGCCCCGGGTCGCTCGCGTGTTCGCGTACGCCGCCGCGATGACGAGGAACGGCGTCACGAAATACAGCGCGGCCCAGGCGATGAAGGAAATGTGGCCAGGGGTGAACCGGTCCCAGTGCAGCACGGTCGTCACGCCGAGCAGCGACGCGAAGAGCGCGACCGGCGGGAAACCCGGTGCGACCTCCGACCAGCGCGACGCGCGGGCGACCAGGACGAAGAACACGGCGCCGCCGAGGTAGACCGACGCCAGCAGCATGGCCGTGATCGGCGGCTTGATGCCCCAGGCGAAAAGTTCCTGCGTGCGCGTCGGAAGGAGGTAACAGATCACGAAGGCCGCCACCAGGAACGGCACGATCACCACCGCGAGGACGCGCGTCGCCGGGAGCACCCGGTCCGATGTGGACATCTCTTCGGCCATCCGCCTCACCACCGTTCGGCAAGCAGTATGCGCGCGCCGCGACGGGATGTACCCCGTGGCGGCGACGGCGTAAGTTCTTCGCAATGACCGTGCGCTTTCCCGGGGAATCGGCCGAATACCGGTCGGCACGCGACGAATTGCTGCGGCAGGAGATCGAGCTGCGGCGTCGACTGGAGGCAGTCGCGGCCGCACGCCGCGCCCTGCCACCGGGCGGGGTGGTGCCGGAGGACTACGTGTTCCAGGGCGCCGGGCCTCAAGATGTGCGGCTGTCCGAACTGTTCTCGCCTGGCAACAACTCCCTGGTGGTCTACCACTACATGTTCCCGCGCTCGGCCGAAGACGACCGCCCGGGCCCGGCGTCCGGCGAGAGCGCGGCGCTCCCGCTTTCACAGGGGCCTTGCCCGTCGTGCACGGCGTTACTCGACCAGCTCGAAGGCGCGGTCGAGCACGTCGCACCGCACGCGGACTTCGCCGTGATCGCGCGGGCGCCGATCGAGCACCTGCAGACGTTCGCCACCGAACGCGGCTGGCGCCGGTTGCGCCTGCTTTCCTGCGCGGGCACCACGTTCAGCCGCGACTACCACGCGGAAACGGAGACCGGCGACGCCAGCCCGATGGTCACCGTGTTCCACCGCGACGGCGACGTCATCCGCCACTTCTGGAGCTCGGAGCTGTTCTACGCGCCGACCGAACCGGGTCAGGACACCCGCCACATCGGCACGCTCGAGCCGGTCTGGAACATCTTCGACCTGACCCGCGAAGGCCGTGGCGAGGACTGGGACGAGCAGCTCAGCTACTGCTGCCCCTGAGCAGTCGGTCGAACCAGTCGCGGGTGCGGCGGAGGACGTCGATCTGGTGCTCACGGTCCCGGATTGAGTGGTTTTCCCCGGGATAGACGACCAACTCGTGCTCGGCGCCGAAGTGACGCAAAGCGCGGTGGAAGTACTTCGCCTGGGACAGCGGCACGTTGGTGTCGTCGGCGCCGTGCAGGATGAGGACCGGGGTGCGGACGGCCGAGGCGTACGAGATCGGGCTCAGCTCGTCGTGCCGGTGCGGTCCCGGGCCCTCCCAGCCGGTGCTGCCGCCGAGCGCGGCTTCGAACGCGCCCCACTCGCCGGTCGCGGCGAGCATGCCCCAGTCACTGATCCCCGCGCCCATGATCGCCGCGGCGAACCGGTCGGTCTGCCCGATCGCCCACGCGGCCATGAAACCGCCGTGACTCCAGCCCGCGATGCCCAGCCGGGCGGGGTCGGCGACGCCTTCGTCGACGAGCAGGTCGATCCCGGTCAGGATATCGGTCCACTCCTCCTGGCCGACCGCGCCGGCGACGCGCGCGGCGAAGTCGTGCCCGTGGCCCTGGCCGCCGCGCGGATTCGGCAGGAAGGCCGCATACCCGGCGTGCGCGAACCACTGGCCGGATGTCGCCCAGTGCAGCAGGAACTGGTCCGCGTACCGGTCATAGGGGCCACCGTGGACGAGCGTGACCAAGGGAAACGGGCCGTCGTCGCGGGCCTTGCCGGGCGGCAGGATCAGCAGCCCGTCCAGCGCGAGGCCGTCGGATGCCTGGTAGGACAAGCGATATTGAGTGCCCCACGGGATTTCGCGGAGCTCGGGCCGGGTGTCGCTGATGCGGACGAGCTCGTCCGGCGGGCCCGCGTGGACGTCGCGGGGTGCGTGCGCGGTGCTCACGACGGCGGCGACCACGGTGCCGTCCCGGTTCGCCGAGAGGTGGTGGACCAGGCCCGTGTGGCGCGAAACCTCCCTCAGCCCGTCGAGCCGCAGGATCGCGGTGTCGAGGCCGTCGGCGACCAGCACCAGCGGCGCGCCGTCGTCGACCTGGACCAGCTCGGCCGGGCACGCCGGCATGCCCGCGGTGAGGTTGCGGTGCTCCCCGGCCTCGATGGTGAAGACGGCGGTCCCGGCCTGCAGGCCGGGCGGAGTGAGCGCGAGGTAGGCCAGCTGCCAGCCCGCCGCCGTGCGCCACCACACCGGCGACTCCGCGTCGGCCGGGGTGGTCCCGAGATCGGTGACGACGCCGGTCCGCGGGTCGAGCAGGTGCACCGCGGGTTCGATCAGCCCGGGATCGATCTCGGGACTCGACCAGGTGAGCACCGCCAGGGGTCCGCCGCCAGGACGCTGGACGACGTCGGCCACGTGCCGGTCGCCGAACGCGGCCGGTGTGCCGATCTCGCCGGTGTTCAGGTCCAGCAGGCCCAGCCGCGCACGCCGGTCGTCCTGTTCGCCGGGGCCGATGATCGCGATCGTTTCGCCGGCCAGCGGGCGAAACGCGTCGAGCCCACCGGGCCACGTGGTCCAGGCTTCCCCACCGCCGGTGCGGCCGATCCGATGCAGCTGGCGGTCCGACAGAAAGAAGATCGACTCCGAGTCGCAAGCCCAGCGCGGGCTCGTTATTCGCGCTTCCGGGACGTCAAGCCGACGCTCGCCGCCTGCGACCTCGGCGAGCCACAGCTGACTCGCCGGACGCTCGCCACGCTGCCCCACCGGCGTCCGCACGTACACGACCCATCGCCCGTCCGGTGACACCACCGGCGACGACGGCACCTGCCCGTCGACGACCAGTTCGGCGGTCAGTTCCATGCTGCCTGGATACCAGAAGACGCGTGGTGCGCGGACGACTGCGGGTTGAGCAGGGGCCGGGTTCTCGGGTGCGCCGCAGGTCCTTCAGGCAACGGCCCGCGTCACATTCCATAGTTTTGGAGCGCGTGCTCTGTTACCGTCGTCGACATGCCGCGGCCCCGGGTGCACGACCTCGACCGTGTGCTCGACGTCGCCGAGCACCTGGTCGGCGCCGGGACCGTCACCGTGCGCGGGCTCGCCGAGGCCGCGGGCGTGCCGAACGGGACGATCTACCACGCCTTCGGCTCGCTCGGCGCCCTGCTCGGGCACGTCTGGCTGCGCGCCGCTCAGGACTTTCTCGCCCTGCAGACCGAGCTCGTCGACCAGGCCGAAACCGCCGCGGACGCCGTTGTCGCCGCGGCCGACACGCCCGCGGCGTTCGCCGAAAACCGGCCGGACGCCGCACGGATGCTTCTCACCGTCGACAAGAACGACCTCCTCGGGCCGCAGCTGCCCACCTCGCTCGCCGACGACCTGATCGCGCTCGACAAGCGGCTCGTCGCCCTGCTGGTCCGGCTGAGCCTGCGGCTCTGGGACCGCCGCGACGGCGCCGCCGTCGAGGTGCTCACCACCTGCGTCGTCGACCTGCCGACCGCGCTCTACGGCCGCGTCCTGGCCACGGGCCACGTCAGCGAAGACACCCGGCGAAGGCTCGCCGCCGCCGTCCGGGCGGTTGTCGCCGTCCCGCCGCCCCCGATCCGCACAACCACGAAGGACTGACATGCCCGCACTGACCCAGCACGACGCCGTCCACGTGCTCGACCTCGGCGACGACGAAAACCGCTTCACACCGGAGTGGCTCAAAAACGTCCACGCCCTGCTCGACACGGTCGCCGACAGCACCGAACCGGCCGCGCTGGTCACCATCGGCGGCGGGAAGTTCTATTCGAACGGCCTCGACCTCGAGTGGCTGATGTCCCACAGCGACCAGGCCCCGCAGTACGTCCAGGACGTCCAGGAGCTGTTCGCGCGGGTGCTGACCTTCCCGGTGCCCACCGTCGCCGCGGTCAACGGCCACGCCTTCGGCGCCGGCGCGATGCTGGCCATGGCCCACGACTTCCGCGTGATGCGCGCCGACCGCGGCTACTTCTGTTTCCCCGAAGCCGACATCAACATCCCGTTCACCCCGGGCATGGCCGCCCTCATCCAGGGCAAGCTGACCCCGGCCGCCGCGATCGCGTCGATGACCACCGGACGCCGGTTCGCCGGCCCCGCGGCCCGCGAGCTCGGCCTCGTCGACGACGTCGCCGATGAGGCCGGGCTGCTGGAGCAGGCGAGCGGGCTCGTACGCGAGCTGGCGGGCAAGGACCGCGGCACGATCGGCGCCATCAAGGGCACGATGTTCGCGCCCGCCGTCGCCGCGCTGCGTCAGGCCAGCGTGATCTGACCGCCCGTCACCGTGACGGTCTTCTTGGCCAGCGGCGCGCTCGCCGGGCCGTTCGCCACCGAGCCGTCGGCGACCTTGAACTTGCTGCCGTGACACGGGCAGTTGATCGTCCCGTCCGCGACGGTGTCGACCGTGCAGCCTTGATGGGTGCACACCGCGGAGAACGCGGCGAACGTGCCCTGGGTCGGCTGGGTCACCACGACCTGCTTGTCCGCGAAGATCTTGCCACCACCGACCGGGATGTCCGCGGCCGCGCCGAGCGGGCCGGCCGCCGCGGCCGGGGCCGCGCTGGTGGCACCGGAGCTTGCGCCGTAGGTCGAGCAGCCGGCCGCGGCCGCCACCCCGGCCGCGCCGAGGGCGAGCGCGGCCCGCCGGGCCACCTCTGGTTGTTCCTGCACGTTCATCCTTTCCGGGCTAAAAGATCACGCCGAAAGTGGTGAAGAACCACAGCGCCGCGCTGAGCCAGAGCCCGACCAGCACGGTGAACGCGATCCCGCCGACCACCGGAAGCACCCAGCCGGGCGTGTTTTCCCGGCGGAGCACCAGCATCTTGCAGACGAAGATGCCATAGAAGAAGCAGCCCAGCAGGGAATGCACCAGCACCCGGGTGTCGAACGACTGGAACCCCAGCGCGTACAGGCAGTGCATCGCGACCGGGATCGAGACCAGGAACGCCAGCCGCCCCGACCAGCGGTGCAGCGGCGAAACCCAGGCCGGCGCGTCGCCGAACTTGCCGTATATCGCCAGTGCGGAGAGCAGCTGGACCACGGCCAGCAGTACGACGACGGTCGCCAGCCAGGCTTTGACCGACTGGCCGCTGGAGAAGCCCGCGAGGTTGACCGCGACGCCGGTCGGCGTGTGCAGGCTGCCGTAGACGCCGAGCGCGACGGCGACGACCGCGCCGACGGCCAGCGGCACGAGCAGCGCGGTTCCCCCGCTCCGGGTGGCCGGTGCGGTCATCAGAACTCACCCTCCCCGCTCAGCCCGGTGATCGCTTCGGCCTTGACCGGAGTGCCGTCGACGGTGGCACTGCTCGCCGCCGGGTCGAGCGGCGGCGCCTCGGCGGACGTCCCGTCGGTGGTCAGGAGGCCGACCTGGCTGCCGTCCGGCTGCACGATCCAGCCGACCTTCGCCGCCTTCCCGCGCACACTCGGCGTCGCGCGGTACAGCCCGGCGGGTTTCTTCCCGGCCGGCGCGGTGAAGTGCCAGGTCTTGCCGCCCGCGGTGACGGTGCCGGTGACCGTCGCCGGGTCGTACTTCGCGACGAGCGTGCCGCCCTTGGCATCCTTGAGGTCGAGCTGGCCATCGGTGGTGATGCCTTGCAGCCACGCCTCGACCTTCTTGCCGTCGCAGACGTAGGCGATGGCGTGGCCGTCGCGCACCGAGACAGCGACCGACGCGCCACCGCCGTCGACGCGCCCGACGTAGTCCGCGCGCGCCGGCACCGGATTCGGCTTGGCGATGCTCGCCGAGGACGGCGCTGTCGTTGTCGCAGGTGGCGGCGGAGGTGGGGGTGGCGGCGCGCTGGTGCTCGCGGCGCTCGCCGAACCCGAGGTGGCGGTGGGGGTCGCCGCGTTGGCGACCCCGATCCCCACGGCCAGCACGACGCCGGCGAGCAGGGTGAACAACGGACCGGGATGCTTCATCGTGTCCTCGCCTGATCGTGGCGCTGCCGCGCCTTGCCCTGACAGTCGCCTAGGGACGCTCCGGTGCTACGTCGCGTTGGCCTCGATTCGGATTTCGTCCGGATCCCGGTCGGGACGCAGCCCGCGCCAAGCAGTGTGGCGTAACTTGAGGTCGGGCGTCAGCCGCCGGTAGACGACCTCGCCGACCAGCCGCGGCTCGACCCACCGGGCGCCGCGAGCGCGTTCGCGAGGCACTTCGTTGGCGAACGGCTTGGTCGTGCGCGCCAGCGGAGCTAGTACGTCGCGAAGGTGGTCGAGGGCGTCGTCGGTGAACCCGGTGCCGACGTCGCCGAGGTAGATCAGCTCACCGTCCGGGTTGTAGGCGCCGAGCAGCATGGCGCCGAGCGTGCCGGTCCGGCGGCCGGCGCCGAGCCGCCAGCCGCCGACGATCACTTCGCGGGTGTGCGTGAGCGCGTGCTTGACCCACAACGGCGACCGGACGCCGGGTTGGTAAGGCGCCGTGAGCTGTTTGGCGACCACGCCTTCGATGCCGTGCTCGGCCGCGGCCGCCAGCATCTGCTCCGGCGCGATGTCGGCGCGGGTGTACCCGGGCGGGATCACCACCCGCGAGTCGGCCGGTTCGAGATACCCGGCCAGCAGCTCCCGCCGCTCGTGGTACGGCCGCGCGAGCAGCGATTCGTCGCCGATCCGCAGCAGGTCGAAGGCGAAGTACGCGACCGGGACCTCGGCGAGCAGCTTCTCGGTCGGCGGCCGCTGGGCGCGGCGCTGCATCAGCTCGAACTCGGGCCGCCCGGCCGGGTTGAGCGCGACGATCTCGCCGTCGAGCACCGCCGGGCGCCCGGCCAGCGCCGCACCGAGGGACGCGGGCAGCTCCGGGTACGCGGGGGTCAGGTCGTTGCCGTTGCGGCTGGTGAGCCGCGCGGTCCCGGTCGCGGAGACCTGCGCACAGCCGCGGAAGCCGTCCCACTTCCACTCGTAGCCGTACCCCTCGCCGTCCGGCAACCGCCCGTCCACGGCCAGCATCGGCGCGATCGGGTCGGGCAGGCTCGCGGCCGCCATCAGCGCCACCTCCGGTGTCCAGTGTGGACTATCGCCGGGCGGCGCGCCGGTCTCACCCGGCGGGCAGCAGCGGCAGGAGCTCCTGGTGCCGGCCCGCGCGGCGCAGGACCGGTGAACCCGACGGCGCGGCCGAGACGTCCCCGGCGCGAAGGATCGCGAGGAAGCGCACGACGGCGCGGGGTTCGGGCAGGACGTCGTCGCCGCCGAGGTAGCGGAGCACGATCATCTCCTCGCCGCAGGCGGCCTCGACGGCCAGCGCCCAGCCGTGTACCTCGTCCCAGAGCAGCGCGACATCGCGGTCGGGGAACCATCTCAGCCGCCAGTCGACGGCCAGGTACGCCGACACCGGCACGTCGAGGTCCACCGTGCACGACTCCAGGCCGAAGCCGAGCGCCTTCGCGACGTCACCGAGATACGCGCGCAAGCCTCGCTGGAACCAGTACTCCTGATCTTCCTCGGTCGGGCTGCTCACCCTTGTCCCTTCCCTGGCGATGAAAGCCGCGGCCGCCATTCGGCCGAACGCGCGCGAAAACCGGCGGACCGCTGACGAGTTATGCGTAAACCGTACCGACTTCGCACGCGTTGGCACACAACGGAATCCGCAATTCCGAAGGGGTGTGCAGCGACACGGCCGCCTGCACGTGCAGGCGAGCCTTCAGTCCATTGTGGACTTTCAGCCGCGAGCGCCCTGACCGGGGATTTCGGCGCTGGTGGCGTCGAGATCGGCGAAAAGGTCACCCAAGCTCGTCCACTCGCTCGAGGACTTCGTCGGCGGTGAAGGTCAGGTGCGAAACGTGCCGGCAGGCCCGGACCTCGTCCCACGTAACGGGAGTCGAGACGGTGGGAAGGTCGCGTCCACGCAATGAGTACGGCGCGATGGTGGTCTTCGCGGGGTTGTTCTGGCTCCAGTCGATGAACACCTTGCCGGACCGCAGTGTCTTCGTCATCCGCGCGACGACGAGCTCCGGCGTCTCACCGGCGAGGCGCTCGGCAAGCGCCTTCGCGTACTCCGACGTCTCGCCGCCACTGCGGGTGCGCACACCGGCATAGAGCTGCATCCCCTTGGAACCACTGGTCTTCGCGACCGGCGTGAGCCCGTCGGCGGTCAGCACGTCGTAGAGCCGCTCGGCGACGCCGCAGCAGTCGACGACGGTCGCGCCGGGCCCGGGATCGAGGTCGAACACCAGCCGGTCGGGCGTGTGCGGCTCGTCGTCCGGGCCGACGGTCCACTGCGGGATGTGCAGTTCCAGCGCGGCGAGGTTGGCCGCCCAGACGAGCTCGGGCAGGTCGTTGATCAGCGGGTACGCCACGATCTCGCCGTCCTTGCCGCGGCCGCCGTGGGTCAGGCGGGCCAGCCGCACCCAGTCCGGCGCGTGCCGCGAGACGTCCTTCTCGAAGAACGACCCGGCGGCGACCCCGTCCGGGAACCGCACGAAGGTCATCGCGCGATCGCGCACGTGCGGCAGCAGGATCGGCGCGATGCGGGTGTAGTAGTCGAGCACCTCGCCCTTGGTGAACCCGTGGCGCGGATAGAGCACCTTGTCGAGGTTGGACAGCGTCAGTTGCCGCTCGCCCACCCGCACCGTGATCCGGCTCCCCGCCACGGCGAACACGCTACCGCGATCGGCACGATTGAGCGCACTGGTCACGCGTGGTTATGATGCAGTCGTATCATCAAGGGAGGGGATCTTCGGATGAAGTACGACGTGCTGCAGATCGTGGGCGCGGTGCTGACGGTCGTGGCCGCGCAGGGCGCGATCCGGCTGCTGTTCGACCACGGCAATCTGGGGTTGCTGGGCTGGATCGGCGCGGGGTTCGCGGGGACGTTGGCGGTGTACGTCGAGGTGACCGCGGTGGGGGTGGTGCTCGCCGGGTGGGCGCACGACCGGGCCAAGGCGTCGGGGCGGCGGAAGGACTCGTGAGTGGCGCGGCCGGTTCTAACCGGCCGCGCCACTCACGAGTCAGTCGCCGAAGTCTTCGGGGCGCAGGCCGTCCAGCTCGGTACGGAACCGGGCGATCTCGGCCTCGGTGTCGAGCGCCTCGCCCGCCGGGCCCTCGTCGGTGTCTTCCTCGACCTCGAGCTGCACCGAGGCGACGTCGAGCACCTCCTCGGCCACGCTGATCGGCGCGCCTTGACGCAGGCCGAGCGCGACCGCGTCGCTCGGGCGCGCCGACACGCGCTTGCCCGACGCGAGGACGAGGTCGGCGTAGAAGATGCCGTCGCGGACCTCGGTCAGCTCGACCCCGGCGACCTCCTGCCCGAACGCCGAGAGCACGTCGCCCAGCAGCTCGATCGTGCCGGGACGGGCTTGCGCGATCTGCTCGCGCGCGCGGACCAGGGCCTCGGCCTCGCCGTAGCCGATCATGATCGCCAGCCAGCGGCGCGCGCCGCCGGGTTCGCGCAACAGCATCAGCGGCGCTTCCCCGGGTACCGGGACGGCCATCCCCACGACCTCCACCAGGATCACCCTGACCACCCGCACTCTCGTCTTCCCGTCCGCGGACTGTCCCGGTTAGCCGGATACCCAGTCCGCCACCCGGTCAGACCGGAATCGGCGAGAAGTTTTCCCGAATTACGGGACCAAACCGGCGAATCAGGCGCCGAGCCGGCGGGGCGCGGGCTGCAGCGGGACCGCGGGGACCGGTTCCCAGCGGGCCAGGCCGTCGCCGCCGCGGACGACGCGGCCGAACGCCTGATCCCCGAAGTGGCAGCCGAAGCCGAGCGTGCCCGGCTGAGTGAGCTCGTCGACCAGCCGCGTCCGGGCGGCCACGACGGCTTCGGCGTCGACGTCGGGCCGCGACGGCCAATCCGGGTGGGCGAGCTGGCCCGGGATGTGGAAGGCGTCGCCGAACGCGATCAGCCGGCCCTGCCCGGTCGAGATGACGTAGGAGGTGTGCCCGGGGCTGTGGCCCGGCGTGACCAGCGCGGTCACCCCGGGGAAGATCTCGTCGCCGTCGGCGATCGGGGTGAACGCCTTGGCGAGCGGCTCGATCACCTCGGCCCGCGGCGGCGCGCCCGGGATCGTGTCGCCGCGCCCGTGCGGCGCCCACTCCGGTTCGGAGACCAGATAGTCCGCACGGGGAAAGAACTTCCGGGGCCGGCCGCCGCCGTCGGCGACGATCGCCCAGCCGGTGTGGTCGGCGTGCAGGTGCGTGAAGGCGACGGCGTCGATGTCCTCGGGCGAGTACCCGAGCGCGGCCAGGGTCTTGGGCAGGTCGCCCGACTCGCCGGCGCCGAACGGCGGGTCGGCGATGCCCATCGGGCCGGAGTACGGGCCCAGCCCGACGTCGACCAGCAGCAACCGGCCTTCGCGTTCCACCAGCAGGCCACCGGCGGACATCGCGACCCGGCCGTGCGCGTCGAGCGGGTGCTCGGCCCAGTGCGCTTCGGGGATATCGGGGAAGAAACCGCTGGGGATCAGGCCCATCGCCCCGTCGACCACGTAGGTCAGCCGCACGTCGTCGAGATCGAGCGACCGCACCGCGGACTGCTCGTCGAGCCGGCCGGTCGCCGACGGATACCCCGGCATCGTGCCCTCCCCTGCTTCCGGTGGTTCAGCCCAACCTACGGGTGATCATGGCGGGCCACCAGGAGTCCCCCCGGACCGGCCCTCTCCGGTCCTGCGGACAACCTCCGAACGTATTGCCCCGGCCCGCGACTCCGGTCACCGTCGTGTGGTGGAACCCACAATCTCCCGCAGCGTCTTCGTCTCCGCCGACCCCGGCGCGGTGTGGTCGATCGTCAGCGACCTCCCGCGCATGGGCGAACTGAGCCCGGAGAACATCGGCGGTCACTGGCTCGACGGCACCGGCCCGGCGCCCGGCGCACGCTTCCGCGGTACCAACCGCAACGGCCGGCTCGAGTGGTGGACGCGGGTGCGGGTGGTGGCCTGCGTTCCCGGCCGCCGGTTCGCCTTCGACGTCCGGACGCCGTTCGGCGCGCGCGTTTCGCGCTGGGCCTACGAGATCACTGCCGCCGACGGCGGCTGCGTGGTGACCGAGCAGTGGTACCGGACCGGCGCCTGGATCGTCCGGAAGTTCATGGGGCCGAAGGTCACCGGCCGCGTCGACCGGCCCGGCTACAACGTCCAGTCGATCGAACACACCCTCGCCGCGCTCAAGGCACGAGCCGAGTCCGGCACCGCGCAGGCGGCCTGAGCCAGCTGGGTCTCTTGATAAGACGCACACGGCCGACTAGGTTGGCTTTTCAAACCTAGGAGGGTCATGAGTGACACGACGGCGCCCCGCCCCGGGCTTGTGCTGCTGGTGGTGTCGACCGCGGCCTTCCTGGCCAGCCTCGACCTGTTCATCGTCACGATCGCCTTCCCCGCCATCCGCACCGCGTTCCCGGGCGACGACCTCGCGACGCTTTCGTGGGTGCTCAACGGCTACACGGTGATGTTCGCCGCGTGCCTGGCCCCGGCGGGCCGGCTGGCCGACCGCTACGGGCGGCGACGGCTGTTCCTCATCGGCGTCGCGGTGTTCACGCTGGCGTCGGCGGCGTGCGCGGTGGCGCCGTCGATCGCGCTGCTCATCGTCTTCCGCGCCCTGCAGGCGATCGGCGCGGCGCTGGTCATGCCGACGTCGCTCGCCCTGCTGCTGAGCGCCTATCCCCCGCATCGCCGCTCGGTCGCCATCGGCGTCTGGGCGTCGGTCGGCGCGATGGCGGCCGCACTGGGGCCGCCGGTGGGCGGGCTGCTCGTGGAGGCGTCCTGGCGCTGGGTCTTTCTGGTCAACCTGCCGATCTGCGTGGTGACGCTGCTGGTGGGGCCGCGCGTGCTGCGCGAGTCACGCGACACCTCGACCGGCATCCCCGACCTGCTCGGCGCGGCCGGACTCCTCGTCGGCGTCGGCGCCCTGGCCTACGCGCTGGTCGAAGCCTCCGACCACGGCTGGGGCAGCACCGACGTGCTGCTCGCTTTCGCCGTCGCCGCAGTGGCTTTGGCGTGGACTCCCTGGCGCGCGGGCCGTCACGAGACGCCGATGCTCGACCTGCCCGCATTGCGCGTCCCGACGTTGTGGCTGGCATGCCTGACGATGGGCCTGTTCTCCGCCGGGTTCGCGGCGATGCTGTTCGGCAACGTGCTGTTCCTGACCTCGGTCTGGCACGACTCGATCCTGGTCGCGGGCCTGTCCCTGGTGCCGGGGCCGCTGATGGTCGTGCCGGTCTCGATCCTCGGCGGACGTCTCGTCCACCGCTTCGGCCCCGGCCCGGTGGTGGCCGCGGGCGGTGTCTCGTTCGGGCTCGGCGCGCTCGTCTGGCTGCTGCGGATGGGACCGGTGCCGGACTACGCGGCGGACATGCTGCCCGGCCAGATGCTCACCGGGCTCGGCGTCGGGCTGATCATGCCGAGCCTGTCCGGCGTGGTCGGCGCGGTGCTGCCCGCCCCGCGCTGGGGCGCCGGATCGTCGATGATCACCACTACCCGCCAGATCGGCACCGTGCTCGGCACTGCGGTGCTGGTCGCGATCCTCGGCGGGGCACCGGATCTGGCGGCCTTCGGCGACGGTTGGCTGTTCGTCGCCGGAACCGCCGCGGCGACCCTGGGCGGCGGCCTGCTCATCGCTGCCCGCCGCACCACCGACCACCACCGCTCAGAAAACGCGGTCCAGGACCGCGAGCCCCTCGTCGATGCGCTCCCGCGCGATGGCGCCGTAGCCGATCACCAGGCCGGGTAAGGGGAATCCGCCGCACAGGTCGGGCAGGGTCTGGACGGCGGCGCCCTCACGGGCCGCGCGGGCGGCGACCGCCTCGAGGTCCGGGCCGTCCTCGGCCAGCGCGCACAGGTGCAGGCCCGCCGCCGAGGGAACGCGGCTCAGCCGTCCGGCGAACCGGGTGTCCACAATGGACACGATCTGCTCGTACCGGGCCGAGTATTCGCGGGTGGCACGCCGGATGTGGCGCGCGAAGAGGCCTTCGTCGATGAATCGCGCGAGCGCGGCCTGCGTCGGGACGTCGCCGTGCCAGTCCGACAGCTGCCGGGCGTGCTGCAGCGCGCTCTGCAACGACGGGGGCGCGATCAGGAAACCCAGGCGCAGCATGGGAAGCAGCGTCTTGGAGAACGACCCGACATAGGCGACGCGCCCGCCGCGGTCCAGGCTCTGCAGCGGCTCCAGGGGCCGGTCGGAGAAGCGGAACTCGCTGTCGTAGTCGTCCTCGACCACGACGGCGTCGGCGCGTTCGGCCCATTCGAGCAACGCCGTCCGCCGGGCCAGCGACATCGGCGTGCCCAGCGGGAACTGGTGCGACGGCGTGACGTAGACGAGCCGGGTGCGCGGCGGCAGCGCCGAGACGTCCAGGCCCTGGCCGTCCACCGGGACGCCGATCACTTCGGCGCCATGCGAGACGAACAGGTGCTTCGCCAGCCGGTAACCGGGTTCCTCGACGGCCACCCGGTCACCCGGCTCGAGCAGCACCCGGCACACCAGGTCGAGCGCCTGCTGCGCGCCCTGGGTGACGAGCACGTCTCCCGCGTCGGCGCGCACCGAACGCGAGACGCCGACGTGCCGCGCGATGGCCGCGCGCAGGCCCTCGTGCCCGCCGGGGTCGCAGTAGTGCGCGAAGCCCAGCACCGTGCCGCGCAACTCGTTCGCGATCAGCCTCCGCCACGTTTCCAGCGGGAACAGGGAGGCGTCCGGGATGCCGACGCGGAAGTCGTACCGCGGCGCGGCCGGGACCGCGGCGACCGCGGGCGGCAGCGCGCCCCAGATCGCCTTGGGCCGCGGGCCGGCCCCGGTGGTGCGGCGGGCCGCGCGGGTCTTGGCCTTGGCGGGCAGCGAAGCGCAGACGAACGTGCCGGCGCCGACCTTCCCGGCGAGGAAACCGTCCGCGGTCAGCCGGTCGTAGGCGACGGCCACCGTGTTGCGCGAGACCTC
Source organism: uncultured Actinomycetota bacterium (assembly GCA_963762765.1). Classification (GTDB taxonomy): domain Bacteria; phylum Actinomycetota; class Actinomycetes; order Mycobacteriales; family Pseudonocardiaceae; genus Amycolatopsis. The sequence continues at coordinate 346,479 of CAVXMR010000010.1, read as the reverse complement.
CAGCTGCCGCGCCAGTTCCCGGGTCGGCGGCAGGCGCTCCCCCGCGCGCAGCCTGCCGTCGAGGATCGCGTCCCGCAGCTCCCGGTAGATCCGGACGCTGAGGTCACCGCGGCCGGCGAGACTCACGTGGAAGTCCATCGCACGATCCTACATTGGCCTAATTCGATTCGTCGGAATTGGACCTGGGATCGGGCCAAGTCGCGCTCTAGATTTCTCTCATGACCATGACGATGGAACGCCCCGCGACCGCGACCGCGACCGACACCCGGCGCCCCGGCCGCCTGCTCGCGGCGGCGCAGCTGATCAGCTCGCTGGGCGACGGCGCGTTCCTGACGTGCTCGGTGCTGTTCTTCACCCGGATCGTCGGGCTGTCCCCGGCGCAGGTCGGGCTCGGCCTCACCCTCGGCTGGGCGGTCGGCTCGATCGCGGGCGTGCCGCTGGGCCACCTCGCCGACCGCCGCGGCGCGCGCGGCTCGGCCGTCCTGCTGGCACTCGCCACCGCGGTCGCGATCGCCGCGTTCCTCTTCGTCCGCTCGCCGCTGCTGTTCGTGCTCGCCGCCTGCGTCTACGCGAGCTGCCAGACCGGGCTCGCCGCCGTCCGCCAGGCGCTGCTCGCGGTGCTGGCCGATCCGGCGAGCCGGACGAAGGTCCGCGCGCACCTGCAGTCCGCGGGCAACGCCGGGCTCGCCATCGGCGCCGGCCTGGGCGGCCTCGCGCTCTCGATCGGCACCGCGAGCGCGTACCTCACCGTCTTCACCTTGGACGCGCTGAGCTTCATCGCCGCCGCGGTCGTGCTGCGGGCGCTCCCGCGGGCTCCGCGGACCACTGCCCGCGCCGGCGAGCCGAAGCTCGCGGTCCTGCGCGACCGGCCGTACGCACTGATCTCGCTGCTCAACATGATCCTGCTGCTGCGCATGCCACTGCTGTCGGTCGCGATCCCGCTGTGGATCGTCGAGCGGACCCAGGCGCCCGGCTGGACCGTCTCCGTGCTGTTCGTGCTGAACACCGTGGTCGTGGTGCTGTTCCAGGTGAAGGTCGCGGGCCGGATCTCCAGCATCGGCACGGCCGCGCGGATGGTCCGCCGCTCCGGCATCGTCCTGCTCGCCTCGTGCGTCGCCTTCGCGCTCTCGGCCGCCGGATCCTCGCCGTGGACGGCCTTCGCGGTGCTCGTCGCCGGGGCGCTGGTGCAGGTGCTGGGCGAGATGATGCAGTCCGCGGGCACCTGGGAGATCAGCTTCGACCTGGCCCCGGCCGACAAGCAGGGCCAGTACCAGGGCTTCTTCGGCACCGGGACGTCGGTGGCGCGGATGCTCGGCCCGGCGCTGCTGTCCACCGTGGTGATCGGCTGGGGCACGGTGGGGTGGGTGCTGGTCGGCCTGCTCTTCGCCGGTGCCGGTTACGCGATGGGCCCGGCCGTGCGCTGGGCGCGGCGCCGCTCCGCCTAGGTCGTCACGGGGGCTTGGTGGAGCTTGAGGTCCTGCCCCGCCGAGGAGTCGTCCGACCAGACGCCCGCCGAGGACGTCCAGACCTGGCCGGCGAAGCTCACCCGATCGACGCCAAGGCCCTCGGCCCGGGTGACCAGCCAGCTCGCGATCGTCCAGCCTTCGGCCGCCGGGTGCGGCCCGCTCAGCTTCGCGGTGCCCAGCTCGTTGGTGGCGACGGTGACGAGATTCGCCGGCGCGCTCAGCGTCAGGTCGCGACAGGTCACTCCTGCCGGAACCTGGCCGCTCAACGCCGTCGCCATCACCCGGGACTGCGACTCCCACTGGGCGTAGGCGTCCGGCGCGGCGGAGCGCTGGATCTCCTGTGCGGCCTCGGTGATCGGCATCGTCTCCCAGCCGGGCAGCTTCTCGAGCTTCTGGTAGAACGCCGTCGCCGCGTAGACCGGGTCCTGCAGCTGCGCGACGGTGCCCCAGCCCTGGCTCGGCCGCTGCTGGAACAGGCCCACCGAATCGCGGTCACCGCCCTCGAGGTTGCGCAGCTTCGACTCCTGCAACGCCGTGGCCAGCGCGATCGTCGCCGCGTGTGGCGGCAGCCCGAGCTTCGTGCCGACCGCGACGATCGTCGCGGCGTTGGCCGATTGGTCCGGGGCGAAGGTGTACGACGAGCCCTGGGGCTGGCTGAACGTGCAGCCCGGCGACGGAAGTTTCGTCTGGTTGAACACGACGATCACGATGATCCCCGCGGTCAGGACGATCACCGCGCCTAGCCCGATCGCCGCCTTGAGCGCACATCCCCGCACACCGTCTCCCATTCGTCCGTTCCGTTGTACGGACGCGGGGGACCACCCCGGGGTTGCGGCCCGCGGTCACCGTCCGCGATCGGGGCCCAGGAAGATCGGGTTCGACATCGCCACCATCGCGTTGAGATTGGACGTCTTCGGGCCGCCTGACGGGCGCCGGAGCTCCACCCGGACCCACCGCGAGTAGCGCGGGTACGTGGTCCACGTCACTGTCGCCGTGCCGGAATCGCCGACGGTTTCGGTGTGTTCGGGGCCGAGCTGGTCCAGGAACGTGACCGTCGTGCCCGGCACCCCGCCGACCACCGCGGTCACCGTCACCGGGACGCCGGTGGCGACCGGCAGCCGCTCCCCGATGCCGACCTTCCGGCCGCCGCCGGACACGCTGAAGTCCAGCTGCACGGCCGAGGATTCGGCGAGCCACGATCGCCCCGCCTTGAGCCCGGCGAGCAGATCCTTACGGCGCAGGCTGTCGGAGAGGACGACGGTGTGCGGCAGCGCCACCGTCTGGTCCGGATTGTGCGCGTCGGAGTCGCCGATCGCGGGGATCCAGTGGCCGCCGCGCAGCAGCCCGTCCCAGTGGATCACGCCGGCCTGGTCGTCGTCGGTCCACGGACCGTTCCAGACCTCGACCAGGTCGGCGATCTCGTAGGCGAACTCGTACGTGCAGCCGAAGCAGTTCGCGAACGGGTGCGCGGCGGTGACCAGCCCACCCACGCGGTGCACCTGCTCGACGAAGCGGCGGAAGTCGGCGGGGTCGGCCGCGCGGTAGCGCCAGTCGATCCACGTCCCGGCGGGCAGCCCGATCGCGGGCCAGTGCCCGGAGCGGGTGGTGACCTCTTCGCCGTTGAGGATCAGCAGATCTTCGGTGGCGTACTTACCCCACTGCAGCTGCGAACTCGAGGTGTTGTGGTCGGTCGAGACGATGAAGTCCAGGCCCGCGGCGCGGGCGTCGGCGACCAGCTGGTCCGGCGTGCGGCGGCCGTCGGAGTAGACCGTGTGCAGGTGGCCGTCGCCGCGGTACCAGGCGCGGCCGCGCTCGCGGGCGGGCGCGGTCTCGGGCGCCGGCTGCGGCACGAACGGGGCGCCGGAGGGACCGAAAGTCAGCGTGATGTCGACCTTGTAGTTCAGGCCCTGCGGCGCGACCGTGTACGGGCCGAGGATGACATGCCAGCGGCCCGGCTTGACCGGCCCCGCGAGGTAGCCGGGGGTGGCCTCGGTGGCGCTGATCGAGAACCGGTCGCGGAAGCCGCCGGACCAGCCGCGGAAGCCGCGGTCGTTGCCCAGCTCGTGCCCCTCGGGCCCGAACATGCCGATGTCCAGGGCGTTCCCGCGGGTCCCGGCGGGCACCTGCGGCCGCTCGTAGGAATAGCCGACGTCGATCTGGCGGACCCCGCGCGGGACGTCGACCGGCAGGTAGTACCAGTCCGGGATGTCCGGGGTAAAGGTGCCCGTGACGGTCTTGGTCTGCGTACCGCCGCTCTGCTCCGCGAAGGCGACAGCGGGCAGCATCGCCGTGGCCGCCATCGCACCTCCCGCGACGAAAAGGCCGCGCCTGCTCAACATGCCCTGACGCTAGGCCTGGTTCGGAAACGTTCTGGGCAATCTTGGGTGAACTCTCCGGACTCGTGAGTGGTGCGGCCGGTTCTGACCGGCCGGTTCTGACCGGCTTTGCCACTCACGAGTCCAGGTGGGCCTGGGTGATCCGGACCAGCACCTTGGCCAGCGAGACCACGGTGACGGCCACGATCAGCCCGAGCCAGGGCACGTCGATCACCGGCTTCCAGGTGACCTGGCCGTCTCGGATCACGAACGCGCCGACCGGCCGGGCGACCCCGCCGAACCCGAGCCCCTGGCGGGTCCCGCCTTCCTCGGCGCCGCCGCCCCCGCCGCCGTACACCTCGGCCGCGGGGATCACCAGGACGCCGTCCCGCTCGACCGGTTCGCCGTAGACCCGTCTTACCGAGAGCTGGTCGCGCATCGCGTTCGCGAGCTCGGGAAGCTTCATCGGCCCCATCTTGCCGGACTCGTGAGCGTTCCGGGCGGTTCTTACCGCCCGGAACGCTCACGACTCCCATTCATCAGACCATTAACCCCGTTCACGTCCTTGAATACGGCCTCGGAGGCCGAATAGCGGCGTTGACATCTGATGTATGAGCTGCTTAGCGTAAGGAGGATTCGTCAACGGGGAAGGGCGCGAGGCGATGCGGAAGCTTCTCGGCACGACAGCGGCGGCACTCCTGGCGGCGGTCACCCTCGCCGCGCCCGCGGACGCGCAAGGACCGGCGCTGTACGTCTCCCCCGACGGCCACGGCGCGGCCTGCTCCCGCCAGCAGCCGTGCGCCCTGCGGACCGCCACCGCGAAACGGACCAGCGGGGACGTCTACCTGAGCGGCGGGACGTACCGCCTGACCGAGACGCTCCACATCGCCCAGAGCGGCGGAAAGCTCTCCTACCGAGCGCTGCCCGGCGAATCCCCCGTGCTCACCGGCGCGCGCCGCATCACCGGCTTCACCCTCGCGGACCCGGCCAAAAACATCTACCAGGCCAAGGTCCCGGCAGGCTCCGAGACGCGACAGCTGTTCGTCGACGGCGTCCGCGCCGAACGCGCCCGGACCGCGTTGAACCAGGCCGGCTTCACCGCGACCGCCACCGGCTTCCGCACCTCGGATCCCTCCTTCACCGCGCTCACCAACCAGAGCGACGTCGAAGTGGTCCAGGAGAACAAGTGGAAGCACATGCGCTGCCCGCTGTCCTCGATCACCGCCGACGGCACCGGCTCCGCGCTGACCGTCCGCCCGGACTGCTGGGCCAACAACAACACCGCGGTCGTCAACGCCCAGTTCCCGTTCAACGGCAACGGGCTGCCCAAGCTCGACGGCGTCAGCTGGGTCGAGAACGCCTACCAGCTGCTCACCAAGCCCGGCCAGTGGTACCTCGACCGCACGACGAACGTCCTGTCCTACATCCCGCGGGCCGGCCAGGACATGACGAAGGCCGACGTCGAACTCCCGGTGCTGGAAACGCTCGTCGACGCCACCGGCACCCCCGGTCACCTCGCCCCGGTCGACGACGGCACCGCGGCGTACCGCGGCAGCTGGTCGACCTCGGCCAACCGCCAGCTCGGCGACTTCGGCGACGGCGTCCACGCCACCCAGAGCGCGGGTGCGTCGGTCAGCTACACCTTCACCGGCACCGGGCTGGACGTCCTCGCCGAGACCAACACCGACCAGGGCGCCTTCACCACGAAGGTCGACGGCCGCCCGGATCCCCGCTCCTACACCGAAAAAGCACCGGTCCGGCTCGCCCAGCAGGTCGTCTACTCGGTCAAGGATCTGCCGAAAGGCACCCACACCGTGACCCTGACCAGCAAGAGCACGGCGTTCTTCCTGATCGACGCCTTCGTCGTGACGCCGGAGCCGGTCCGCCCGATCCACGACCTCACCTTCAGCGGCATCACGTTCACCGGCACCACCTGGACGCTCCCGAGCCGGGACGGCTACATCGACAACCAGGCCGGCGTGCAGTGGGCCGCGGCGGCGCCGCACACGCCGATCCGCCCGCCCGCGGCGCTGGAAATCCACCGCGGCCAGAACATCACCGTGACCGGCAACGACTTCCGCCAGCTGGGCGGGGTCGCCGTCGCGTTCACCGACGGCACGCAGAACTCGCGCATCACGCGCAACACCATCACCGACACCAGCGCGGGCGGGATCGCGATCGGCGAAGTCGACGACTACTACCTCACCGACCCGGCGCGGATGATGCTCGACATCACCGTCGCCGACAACACGATCACCACGCCCGGCCAGGACTACCACGACGCCGTCGGCATCTGGGCCGGTCACGGGCGCCGGACCCTGCTGGAGCACAACGAGATCGCGCGGACGCCGTACTCGGGCATTTCGCTCGGCTGGGGCTGGGGCTGGGCCTCGCCCTGCGACATGCAGGCCAAGCAGGGCCTCAAGGTCTGCCGCCGCGGCACCATCTACTCCGGCGAGAACCGCATTCTCGGCAACGACATCCACGACGTGATGAACACCCTGCTCGACGGCGGCCCGATCTACACCCTCGGCGGGCAGAACGGCAGCGGCGCGACCGAAAGCGTCGTTTCGGGCAACTGGCTGCACAACGCCCCCAATAACAACAACATGCTCTACCACGACGAGGGCAGCTCGTGGTGGAACACGTTCGACAACGTGGTGAGCAACAAGACCGGCCGCTGGACCGGCGAGTGGACGCCGACCATCCACGACATCACCATCCACGGCAACTTCACCGACAACACCGTGGTCAAGAACCTCGGCACGAACGTGGTCATCAGCGACAACACCGTCGTCACCGACGGGAACTGGCCGGACAGGGCGAAGGCGATCATGGCGGCGGCGGGCCCGCGCTGAGAAGCAGGTGTGAAAACCGCGTATCCAGGGTATTACCGCGTACCACCTGTGTACGGATACCGGGGCCGTGGGGAGGGAGACCGCGATGACCTTCGACTTCGTCAGCCGCTGGCTCGGCAGGCACCGCGACGAACCAGGCGTGACACTCGACCTGTCCTGCGGGGGCCGGGTCACCGTGCGCGAGATCGACGGCAGGCAGGTACTGGCGATCACCACCGCGCCGGGCCCGGACGGCCGGTGCGGTGTGGCGGCGGTCCCCTTGTCGACCGCCGAACGCCGCGAGCTCGGACAGGTCCTGGAGGCCGACGTCCCCCTAGCGAGCTGAAACCAGGGGTTCATCCGACTGTTTCCCTGGTCCACGTGGGCGTAACGTCCCGGACGTGTTGAGTGGCGGACCGCGCGCGAAAACGCGACCGGGCAGTGTGGCCCGGGTCGCATTTTGTCGGGTCTCCACAACTGGGCGGCTCCGGCATGCGTCATCGCGGACATTGGTGTACCCGCCGGTAATCCAGCAAGGTGTAGACAGGTGCAGGCGACGCTCCGGGACTCGGACGTCGCCTTCTGTGCGTGGGTACTTGGGAGGCATCAGCCGGTGTTCAGTCGTGTCGCCATCGTGAACCGGGGAGAGGCCGCGATGCGGCTGATCCACGCAGTACGGGACCTCTCCGCGGAGACGGGACAGCGGATCGAGACCGTCGCGCTCTACACGGACGCGGACAAGACCGCGACCTTCGTGCGCGAGGCCGACCTCGCCTACTCGCTCGGGCCCGCTTCGGCCCGGCCCTACCTGAACCACGCCGTGCTCGAGCGCGCGCTGGTCGAGACCGGCGCCGACGCCGCCTGGGTCGGCTGGGGCTTCGTCGCCGAGGACCCCGCCTTCGCGGAGGTGTGCGACAAGATCGGCGTCACCTTCGTCGGCCCCAGCGCCGAGGCGATGCGCAAGCTGGGGGACAAGATCGGCGCGAAGCTGATCGCCGAGGAGGTCGGCGTCCCGGTGGCGCCGTGGAGCCGCGGCGAGGTCGAGACCCTCGAAGCCGCGCTGCGCGCCGGCGACGAGATCGGCTACCCGCTGATGCTCAAGGCCACCGCCGGTGGCGGCGGGCGCGGCATCCGGATGGTCGCCTCGGCCGAGGACCTGACCGACGCCTACGAGCGCACCAGCCAGGAGGCGCTGCGCGCGTTCGGCTCCGGTGTCGTGTTCCTGGAGCGCCTGGTCACCGGCGCCCGGCACGTCGAGGTCCAGGTCATCGCCGACGGCCAGGGCACCGCGTGGGCACTCGGCGTGCGCGACTGCTCCGTGCAGCGGCGCAACCAGAAGATCATCGAGGAGTCCGCGTCGCCGGTCCTCTCCCCGGAGCAGACCGCCGAGCTGAAGTCCTCGGCCGAGCGCCTCGCGCTGGCCGTGGACTACTGCGGCGCCGGCACCGTCGAGTTCCTGTACCACCCCGGGGACAAGCTGTTCGCCTTCCTCGAGGTCAACACCCGCCTGCAGGTCGAGCACCCGATCACCGAGATCACCACCGGCACCGACCTGGTCAAGCTTCAGCTGCACGTCGCCGGGGGCGGCAAGCTCGAAGGCCCGCAGCCCGTCGAGCAGGGTCACGCCGTCGAGGCGCGGCTCAACGCCGAGGACCCGGACCGCGACTTCGCGCCGTCTCCCGGCCGCATCACCCGGCTCGCGCTGCCCGCGGGTCCGGGCATCCGCGTCGACACCGGCGTGTCCGAGGGCGACTCGATCCCGGCCGACTTCGACTCGATGATCGCCAAGATCATCGCCTACGGCCGCGACCGCGACGAGGCGCTCGGCCGGCTGCGCCGCGCGATGGGCGAGACCACCGTGATCATCGAGGGTGGCGCCACCAACAAGAGCTTCGTGCTCGACCTGCTCGACCAGCCCGAGGTGATCGACGCCTCCGCCGACACCGGCTGGATCGACCGCGTCCGCGGCGAGGGCCGCCTGGTCACGCACAAGCACTCGGCGATCGCCCTCGCGGCCGCCGCGATCGAGGCCTATCAAGACGAAGAAGAGGTCAGCCGCCAGCGGCTGCTGTCGACCGCGCACGGCGGCCGCCCGCAGGTGCAGCACGAGACCGGCCGCCCGCTCGACCTCAAGCTCCGCGGCGTCGGCTACCGCGTCAGCGTCGCCCGCGTCGGCCAGAAGCGCTACCGCGTCGGCATTTCCGGCGGCGGTGACGTGCACCCCGCCGACGTCGAGATCGACCGCTTCGACGAGCACAGCGGCCAGATCCGCGTCAACGGCGCCCGGTTCCGGCTGGTCACGGCCACGCACGGGCCGATCCACCTGGTCGAGATCAACGGCGTCACCCACCGCGTCAGCCGCGACGAGGGCGGCGTCGTCCGCTCCCCCGCGCCCGCGCTCGTCGTCGCGACGCCGCTTTCGGTCGGCGACGACGTCGAGGCCAACGCGCCGATCCTCGTGCTGGAGAGCATGAAGATGGAGACGGTGCTGCGCGCGCCGTTCCGCGCCCGCGTCCGCGAGTGCCCGGTTTCGGTGGGCAGCCAGGTCGAGACCGGCGCGCCCCTGATGCGGCTCGAGCCGCTGGCCGACGGTGACACCGAGGAGGCCGCCGAAAGCACCGAGGTCGCCGAGATCGACCTGCCCGGCGAGGCCACCGCGGTGTCCCCCGCCCGCTACCTGCAGGACCTGAGCAGCTTCCTGCTCGGCTTCGACGTCGACGCCGCCGACCGCAAGCGCGTGCTCACCGGCTACCTCGCCGCGCGCGAGGAGCTGAGCGCGGGCCGGCCGGTCGAAGGTGAGCTGGAGCTGCTCAACGCCTTCGCCGACCTGTCCGAGCTCAGCCGCAACAAGCCCGCCAGCGAGCTCGAGGTCGAGCCGGACAGCCCGGTGCACAGCCCCCGCGAGTACTTCCACAGCTACCTGCAGAGCCTCGACGTCGAACGCGCCGGGCTGCCGGAGAACTTCCAGGCCAAGCTCGGCAAGGTGCTGGCCCACTACGGCGTCGAGGACTTCGAGCGCACGCCGCAGCTGGAGGCCGCGGTCTTCCGGATCTTCCTGGCCCAGCAACGGGTTTCGGGCGACGTCGCGATCGTGTCCGAGCTGCTGCGCCAGTGGCTGGCCGGCGCGCCGCCGCTGGAGCCGGAGCGCGAGCGGGCCGGGCTGATGCTGGAGCACCTGATCGAGGCCACCCAGGTCCGCTTCCCCGCGGTGTCCGACCTCGCCCGCGGCGTGGTCTACCGCTGGTTCGCCCAGCCCCTGCTGCGACGCAACCGCGCCACGGTCTACGCCGCGATCCGCAGCGACCTGCGCCACCTCGACCGCACACCGGACGCCCCGGACCGCGCCGAGCGGATCCAGGCCATGGTCGCCAGCGCCGAGCCGCTGGTGCGTCTGGTCGGGCAGCGGATCGGCCGCCCGGGCACCGACCAGGCCCCGCTGCTGGAGGTGCTGACCCGCCGCTACTACGGCAACCGCGCGCTCTCGGGCATCGAGGCGCGTGAGGTCTCGGGCTGCCCGTTCGTCACCGCCGAGCACACCGGCCCGGGCGGGGTGACCCGCGTGGTCACCACCGCCGTCGACTTCGGCGCGCTGCCCGACGCCGTGCGGGCGGTCGCCGAGTTCGCCGCCGACGTCCCGGCGCGCGGCCTGGTCGCCGATCTCTACGTGCGGTGGGAAGGCCAGCCCGACGCCGACGCGATGGCCGTGCGGCTCGGTGAAGTGCTTGCCGCGCAGGAGCTTCCGGCCGGGGTCCGGCGGATCACCACCACCGTCGCCGGGATGAGCGGCGCGGTGATCCACCACCACTTCACCTTCCGCCCCACCGAGGACGGCTTCGCCGAGGACAGGCTGATCCGCGGCCTGCACCCGCAGATCGCCGGGCGCCTGCAGCTGGAGCGGTTCCGCGAGTTCGACCTGACCCGGGTGCCCTCCTCCGACGAGGAGATCTACCTGTTCAAGGCCGTGGCCCGGACCAACCCGGCCGACGAGCGGCTGGTCGCGATGGCGCAGCTGCGCGACCTCACGCCGCTGCGCGAGACCGACGGACGGCTGGTGTCGCTGCCCGCGGTCGAGGACACGATCACCGCGTGCGTCGACTCGATCCGCAACATCCAGGCACAGCGGCCGCAGAACAAGCGATTCGACACCAACCGGATCCAGATGTACGTCTGGCCCACCACCGAGCTCTCGGCCGACGAGCTGCACACGATCGTGCAGCGCATCCTGCCGACCACCCTCGGCGCGGGACTGGAGGAGGTCCAGTTCATCGCGCGCCAGCCCGCCGAGGACGGCGAGACCAGCGAGATCGCGGTCCGGATCAGCATCGACCCCGGCAACGGCGCGCGGCTGCACGTCGGCCAGCCCTCCACCGAGCCGGTGCGGCCGCTGGACGACTACCGCCAGAAGGTGCTGCGCGCGGCGCGGCGCGGCAACGCCTACCCGTACGAGCTGACCGCGATGCTGGCCGGCACCGAGGGCACCTTCGTCGAGCACGACTTCGACCAGCACGGCGTGCTCGTGCCGGTGGACCGGCCGAAAGGCAAGAACTCCGCGGCGATCGTGGTCGGCGTGATCAGCACGCCGACCCCGCGCCACCCCGAGGGCATCAGGCGTGTGATCCTGCTCGGCGACCCGACGAAGGCGCTGGGCGCGCTGTCGGAGCCGGAGTGCTCGCGGATCATCGCCGCGCTCGACCTCGCCGAGCGGCTGCAGCTGCCACTGGAGTGGTTCGCGCTGTCCGCGGGCGCGCGGATCTCGATGTCCTCGGGCACCGAGAACATGGACTGGGTGGCCGCGGCGCTCAAGCGGATCGTCACCTTCACCCAGGCCGGCCACGAGATCAACATCATCGTCGCGGGCATCACCGTGGGCGCCCAGCCGTACTGGAACGCCGAAGCCACGATGCTCATGCACACCAAGGGCATCCTGGTGATGACGCCGGACTCGGCGATGGTGCTGACCGGCAAGCAGTCGCTCGACTTCTCCGGCGGCGTGTCGGCCGAGGACAACTTCGGCATCGGCGGCTACGACCGCGTGATGGGCCCGAACGGCCAGGCGCAGTACTGGGCGCCGAACCTGCCGGCCGCGCGCGACGTGCTGATGAGCCACTACGACCACACCTACGTGGTGCCGGGTGAGCCGGGGCCGCGCTTCGCCGGCACCGACGACCCGGTGGACCGCGACGTTTCGCCGTACCCGCACGCCATCGTGGGCAGCGACTTCACCACCGTCGGGCAGATCTTCTCGGCCGAGCACAACCCGGACCGCAAGAAGGCCTTCGACATCCGCACGGTGATGCGCGCGCTGTCGGACCAGGACCACCCGGTGCTGGAGCGCTGGGCCGGGATGGCCGACGCGGACACCTCGGCGGTGCAGGACGTGCACCTCGGCGGCTGGCCGGTCTGCCTGGTCGGCATCGAGTCGCGCGCGGTACCGCGCCGCGGCTTCCCGCCCACCGACGGCCCGGACACCTACACCGCGGGCACGCTGTTCCCGCGGTCGTCGAAGAAGACCGCGCGGGCGATCAACGCGGCGTCGGGCAACCGGCCGCTGGTGGTGCTGGCGAACCTGTCCGGCTTCGACGGCTCGCCGGAGTCGATGCGCAAGCTGCAGCTGGAGTACGGCGCCGAGATCGGCCGCGCGATCGTCAACTTCGAGGGCCCGATCGTGTTCTGCGTGATCTCGCGCTACCACGGCGGCGCGTTCGTGGTGTTCTCCAAGGCGCTGAACCCGAACATGACGGTGCTGGCGCTGGAGGGCTCGTTCGCCTCGGTGCTCGGCGGCGCCCCGGCGGCGGCCGTGGTGTTCTCCGGCGAGGTCAACAACCGCACGGCCAACGACCCGCGGGTGACCGAGCTGCAGGCGCGGGTGGCCGGGGCCAGCGGGGCCGAGCGCGCGGCGCTGAACGCCCAGCTGGCCGAGGTCCAGACCTCGGTGCGGGCCGAAAAGCTCGGCGAGGTGGCTTCGGAGTTCGACCGGGTGCACAGCATCCAGCGGGCGGTCGACGTCGGTTCGGTGGACGCGATCATCAGCGCCGCCGAGCTGCGGCCGCGGATCATCGAGGCGATCGAGCACGGCATGAAGAAGTAAGGCGGAAACCTCACTTTCCCGCCGAATGCACGGCCGCGGGGCGGCACTTTCACCCGGAAGTGCCGCCCCGCGGTATTTCCGGTCCTTTGTGGACACGTGGGACGATCCCGACTTTCGGGGGTGTGATCGGTTCGGGCGATCCGGACACACTGTCCGTGCCGGAGCGGTAACCGCCCGGCGTGTCCCTGTCCCCCGGCCGTGAGGAGATCCCCGTGTCTAGGCCTCTGCTTCGGATAACGCTAGCCGTGACCGGCCTGGTGGCGTCCGGCTTGATCGCCGGTACCGCCTCCGCCCAGCCGTCACCGGCCGCGGCCGCCTCGACGCCGGTGATGTGGCGGGTCCCGGCCACCGGCGCCCAGGCGCAGGCCCTGTCCAGGGCCGGGTTCGACGTCACCGAGGCCGAGGCCGACGAGGGCGTCGCCTATGTGGTCGGGAGCCAGGCCGTCGCCGCCAGCCTGCGCGCACGGGGCTTCGCGCCCTCGATGTTCGACACGATCTACAAGGACCTGCCCGGCGCGTCGGCGAACGCGGTCGCCGCGGACACCTTCTACGGCGGCTACCGGACCGTGGCCGCGCACGAAGCGCACCTCACCTCGGTGGCCGCGGCGCACCCGGACCTGGCCACGAAATACACCATCGGGCAGTCGTGGAAGAAGCAGCAGGGCACCGGCGGCCACGACATCTTCGCGATCTGCCTGACCAAGAAGCAGGCGGGCGACTGCACACTGTCGACCACCTCGCCGAAGCCGAAGTTCTTCATCATGGCGCAGATCCACGCCCGTGAGCTGTCCACCGGCGAGCTGGCCTGGCGCTGGATCGACTACCTCGCAGACGGCTACGCCACCGACGACACCGCGAAGTCCATTTTGGACACCACCGAGGTGTGGGTGGTCCCGATCGCCAACCCCGACGGCGTGGACATCGTCGCCTCCGGCGGGAATTCGCCGAAGCTGCAGCGGAAGAACGCGAACAACAGCCGCGGCTGCTCCGGCACGAACATCGGCGTCGACCTGAACCGCAACTCCACCTTCAAGTGGGGCGGCGACTCGAACTCGGCGTGCGCCGAGACCTACCAGGGTCCCAGCGCCGGGTCCGAGCCCGAGGTCAAGGCCCTGGAAGGGCTGGCCAGCAAGATCTTCCCGGACCAGCGCGGCACCGGCAACAACGACCCGGCGCCGGTCACCGCCAAGGGCACGATGATCACGCTGCACAGCTACGGCAACGACATCATCATCCCGTGGGGCTTCACCCAGGCCACCTCGCCGAACGACGCGCAGTACCGCAAGCTCGGCGCGAAGCTGGCCGCGTCCAACGGCTACCTGGTCGGCACCAACGAGGAGACCGTCGGCTACGACACCAGCGGCACCACCGACGACTTCACCTACGGCACGCTCGGCGTGTTCAGCGTGACGTTCGAGGTCGGCGGGTCCAGCGGCACCTGCGGCGGCTTCCTGCCGCGCTACACCTGCGTCGACAGCACCTTCTGGCCGAAGAACAAGGGCGCGTTCGTGACCGCGGCCAAGGCGGCCGCGGCGCCGTACCAGCAGTAATCCCGCCCCGAAGCGGCCTCCGGTCCTCGCCGGGGGCCGCTTCGGCGCGTTCAGGAGGCCACGGACACCCTCGGGTGCAGCGGGCGGTTCTCCAGTCCCTCCATGTCGAGCACCACGAACCAGTGGGCGTTGGCCGGGATCGAGATCTTGAACATCGGAGCGGTGGCCACACCGCCGTGCATCTTGTAGTACTGCCGCTGGAGATAGGCCTGGAAGTTGACCTTCGTCAGCAGCCGTACGTTCGCCATCGCGTCCAGGAACACGGTGACCACGGCTTCGCGCGGCACCGGACCCAGATCGAACACTTTCGCTTCCACGACAGAATCCCTTTTCGCAGGAAAGACCGCACAGTTCTTCGACGTGCCGGTGTGTGCAGGAAGAGCTGCCGCGGATTCCTAGCCGGGACTCATGCCGGGCTTGAGCGAGCGCCAGAGCGGCGCGAAGACACCGTGCGGACGGATGAGCCGTCCCGGCGCGGTGAGCTGGGTGGTCCCCTCGTGGCCGACGACGGCGGCCATGATCGTGCCGCTGCCGGCGGTGGCCGGGGCCGAGCCCGGCTCCACGGGCGGGTCCGGGCGCTCGGTCGCCGGGACGTGCCGGGTGGCGGATTCGCGCGCGGGCTGAGTCACCGGCGCTGCGGTTTTAGCCGTCTCGGCCACAGCCGTCAGCGCGAAGTCGTTGCGCGTGACCATTCGGACTGAGGTTTCCGTCGTCGTGGCCGCGGGTTTGGTGGCGTCTTGGGGAGTCGTCTTGGTGGCGACCGGCTTCACCTTCGCCGGCGCCCTCGGTGTCGGTGCGCTGGGCGCCACCGGGGTTGCCGGAGCGCCGGCCGACGAGCCCGGGGGCTTCAGAACCGGCGCGACGACGCCCGGCAGGGGCGCGGGCAGCGCGTCGACGATGGGCTTGAGCAGTTTCCCTGCCGGTCCCTTTTCCAGGCCCTGCACGACTTTCCCGACCGGCTCGACCGCCTTGCCGACGGTGCCCAGGGTCGGCTGCACGACCTGGTCGACGACCGGAATGTGGACCGGCAAGCCGTCCGCGCGGGCTTCGTCGGCGATGATCCAGAACAGGAACCACAGGCCCAGCAGCAATCCGGCGACCCAGAGCACGCGACGCACGGCGGTCCGCAGACCGTCGTGGTGAGCTGTGTCCGGCACACCGGTCACTTCGCCTGGGCACCTCCGTCGCGGGGAACGTCCCCCCATTCGCCCAGGTAACCACACGATCGCCGCTTGTCTTTCGGCCGACCGGCCTAATCTCCCGGTAGCGACTTCCGTCTCGATGAGCGAGACGAAAGTCGCTGCCAGAACCGTTAAATCCTCAATGCACTGTCCACTGAGGACGGTGTCAGTCCGCTTCCGGCTCCTCGGCGGCGAGCACGGCGTAGATCTTGCGCCGGGCGTCGGCGAGGATCTTCCGCACGTCCGCGACCTGTGCGTCCGTACCGCTGTAGCCGACCTGGGCGGCCGCCCCGGACAGCTCGCCCAGCTGACGCCAGAGCGCCGGGAAGCGATCGTCGTCCAGCTCCTCCTCGCCGGACTCCCAGAGCGAACGGAACTCCTCCTCGCGCCCGGCGACGTGCTCGCGCCCGGCCTCGGTCAGCTCGGCGACCCGCCGCCCGCCCGACTCGACCGTCCGGACCAGCCCCTCGTCCTCGAGCTGCTGCAGGATCGGGTACACCGAGCCGGGGCTCGGCCGCCACTGGTCGTGCGTGCGGCGGCGGATCTCCTGCATGAGCTGGTACCCGTGCATCGGCTCCTCGGCCGGCAACGCCAGCACCGCGGGCCGGACGGGCCGCGCGCCATCTCCGGTGCGCCCGGGTGGCCGGGGTGTTCGGGGTGCGGGTGGTGGTCGCGGTGGCCGAGCCGGGGGTCGTGGTGACCGAACGCGCCGAAGTGCTCGTCGCCTCCGAAGCCGCTGAACATCCGCTCCGCGGCACCAAGGACTCGTGAGCGTTCCGGGCGGTTAGAACCGCCCGGAACGCTCACGAGTCCTTGGCCAGCGCCAGCAGCTCGGCCGCCGGTCCGCTCAGCCGGCGACCGCTCAGCCACACCGCGCGCAGCGTCCGCCGCAGGTCGACGCCGTCCACCGGCACCGGCACCAGCCGCCGCCCCGCGACCTCGCGAACGACGTCCAGCGCGCTGATCACCGCCGGACCGGCCCCGGACATCACCGCGTTGCGGACCGCCGACGCCGAACCCAGCTCCAGCAGCGGCCTCACCGGCCCCGCCCCCGCCCGCCGCAACGCCGCATCGACCGTCTCGCGCGTGCCGGAGCCGGGCTCTCGGACGACCAGCGGTGTCGACGCCAGCTCGCCGGCGCTCAGGGGACGGCGGCGACGTGCCCAGGCGTGCCCGGCCGGAACCACGACCACCAGGTGATCGGCCGCGACCCGGCGGGTGGCCAGGCCCGGCCACGGCCCCGGCGACTCGACGAACCCCAGGTCGACGCGCCCGGCCCGGACCAGGTCGGCGACCTGCTCGGAGTTGACCACCTCCAGGCCGACGTAGGTGTCCGGCCCGGTGCGCTTCACCTCGCCGATCCACCCCGGCACGAAATGCTCGGCCAGCGTCATGCTCGCCGCGACCCGCAGATGCACCTCCCGTTGGGTGCGCAGCGCCTCGGCGCCGGTCCGCAGGCCGTCCAGCTCGGCCAGCACCCGATGCGCCCAGCCCGCGATCACCCGGCCGTCCGGGGTCAGCGCCGAGCCACGCCGGGAGCGGTCCACAAGAGACAGCCCCAGTTGGCGTTCCAAAGTGGACAGCCGTTTGCTCGCCGAGGGCTGGGCGATGCCGAGCGCTCCCGCGGCCTGCCCGATGCTGCCGAGGTCGTCGACCAGCACGAGCAGCCGCAGCGAGTCCAGATCCGGACCAGTCATAGCCTCAGTCTATGACCTCAGCGCGGATCACCGGCTACCGGAAAGCGCCGGCCGCGGCGACGCTGGAAGCATGGCACTGACGACGGCCCGGCCCCTGCTCCCCGGCCTGGCGATCACCGGCGCGGGCGTCGCCGCGGCGTACGCGCTCAGCTCGGCGCTGCCGGTGGTCAGCGCGCTCACCGTGGCCGTCGTCCTCGGTGTCGCCACCGGCTCGCTGCCCGTGCTGACCGACGAACACCGCCAGGCCATCGCCCGGCTGACCAAACGTCTTCTGCGCGCCGGCGTCGTGGTGCTCGGGCTGCAGCTGGCCGTGCCCGCGGTGCTGGCGCTCGGCCCCGGCACGCTGGCCGCGGTCGTGCTGACCGTCGCGATCACCTTCCTCGGCACCCTCGGCCTCGGCCGCCTCATCCGCCTCCCGCGCGGGCTCACCCTGCTGGTCGCGACCGGATTCTCGATTTGCGGCGCCTCGGCGATCGCCGCGATGGAGGGCACGATCGAGCGGGAGGATTCCGACGTCGCCACCGCCGTCGCGCTGGTCACCTGCTACGGCAGCCTCTCCCTGGCCGTCCTCCCCTTGCTCGGCCGGCTCTTCGGCCTCGACGGCGTCCGGCTCGGCGCCTGGGCCGGGATCTCGGTGCACGAAGTCGCCCAGGTCGTCGCCGCGGCAACACCGGCGGGCACGGCCGCGGTCGGCATCGCGATCGTGGTCAAGCTCAGCCGGGTCGTGCTGCTCGCGCCGATGGTCGCGCTGGCCGGCGCGGCGAACCGCACCCGCACCACGCCGCTCGTGCCCGCGTTCGTCCTCGGCTTCCTGGCCATGGTCGCCTTGCGCAGCACGGGAATCGTGCCCGGCGCGCTGCTCGACGTCGCCAAGTTCGCGTCCACGCTGCTGCTCGCGGCGGCCCTGTTCGGGCTCGGCTGCGCGGTCCGCGTCGGCGCGCTCCTGCGCACCGGCGGCCGCGCGCTCCTGCTGGGCCTGGCCGCCACGGTGCTGGTCACGGTCACGGGATTCGTGACCCTCTCCACGCTGACCTAGTGTCGCGCTGTTTGTACGGGTTGTACGGGTCTTGTACGGGTGGGACCGAGGGTGGCGCCAGACGCAGACGTAATCCTCGAGGAGCTTTCCCGTGAAGATCACCCGTATCACCCAGGCCCTGCTGGCCGGGCTGATGGGGCTGGGCGCGCTGGCGCTGCCCGCCTCACTCGGCACCGCCCAGGCCGACGTGGCGAACACCGTGGTGTTCAAGCAGAACACCGACGGACACGACTGTTACCGCATCCCGACCGTGGTCAAGGCGAACAACGGCGACCTGCTCGCCTTCGCCGAAGCCCGCAACGGCGGCGCGAAATTCTGCGCCGACCTCGGCGAGATCGACCTCGTGCTCAAGCGCTCGATCGACGGCGGCAAGACCTGGAGCGCGCAGGACACCGTCATCAAGGCCAACGGCGACACCAAGGGCAACCCGGCCCCGATCGTGATCCCCGGCAGCAACCGGATCGTGCTGCTGTCGACCATGCAGTGCTACACCAACCCGTCGTGCGCGCGCGTTCCCCGCGTGTCGATCAGCGACGACAATGGAAAGACCTGGGACGCGCCCCGGGTGCTGACCACCGAACTCGGCTTCGCGAGCGCGCCGCCCTGGCTGGCGACCGGGCCGTCGCACGGGATCGTGCTGACCAAGGGCGCGCACGCCGGGCGGCTCGTCGCCGGGATGAGCTACTCCATCGGCGACAAGAACACCGGTTCGCTGGTCTACAGCGACGACCGGGGCGCCACCTGGCACCGCGGCGCCACCGACACCAGCACCACGACCGCGCTGAACCCGCAGGAGATCAGCGTCACCGAGCTGGCCGACGGCCGGGTCTACGCCGCCGCGCGCAACGACGCGAACAAGGACGACAAGTGCCTCGCCGCCGGCACCCGCAACCGCGCCTACGCGATCAGCTCGGACGGCGGCACGACGTTCTCGCAGAAGTTCACCTACGAGACGAGCCTGATCGCCCCGACCGTCGAGGGCTCGACCGCCCGGATGAGCGTCGCCGGTGCGGCGGGCAAGTACGACCGGATCCTGTTCGCCGCACCGTCCATCTGCGACAAGCGCCGGGAGCTCCGGGTCCGCTCTTCCTTCGACGAAGGCGGCAGCTGGACGAGCAACGAAGCCAGCGTGCTCGTGTGGGGCCAGGACGCGGCGTACTCCGACATGGTCCAGCTGTCCACGACCTCGGTCGGCGTGCTCTACGAAGCCGGTCCGGCCGGCAACGCCAACGAGACGATCCGGTGGTCGACGGTGAGCGAAACCGCGCTCGGCGTCCCGGCCTGCGGCGCCGGCTACGGTCTCATCGACAAGCAGGAACTCGGCACCGCGGGCACGGTCTTCCTCGCCTACAACGCCGCCAACGGCCAGAACTGCGTCAGCACGATGAAGAGCGCCGGCGCGGGCACCGCGAGCCCGACCTCGGCCTTCCTGGAGGTCAAGGGCTCGGCGCGGACCACCGACTCCGGCTCGTTCGCCTACTTCGCCGGGCCGGTGAAGGCCAGTGCGGCCGACAAGTGCGTGCGCTGGGGCGGGACCGCCGGCGGGCAGTCCTACACCAGCGAATTCGAGCACTGCGGCTGAGCCGGGAAAGGAGTGGGAGACTCACCCCCCTCGAGCGAGTCTCCCACTCCACCCCCCGCCCCAGGGCTTCAGAATCCGGTACAGGTGGCCACCGCGGCCGGGCCCGACGCGGTGGCCGTCTTCGTGACCTTGCCGTCCACGGTCACCTTGCAGGTCACCGAACCGCCCTGGGCGTCGGCGGTCGCGGTGAACTGGGCGCCGTCGAGGAATCCCTTGGCCTGGACGGTCTTCGTCCACGGCAGCGGCACCGCGGGCGCGCCGTCGATCAGCAGCGTGTGCTCGCCGAAGCTGGTGAACACGACGTCGACGGCCTTGGCGTCCCCGCTGACCTCGTAGACCACGGTGTGCTGCTGGGTGGCCTGGTCCCCGACGTCGGAGACCACCTTGCCGATCACCGCCGCCCACACGATGCAGAGCACCAGGCCCAGCACGGACAGGATGATCCCGGCGATCGCGAGGCCCTTGTTGGTGGCGCGGCCCTTGCGGACTCTGCCGAGCCCGGCGATCGACAGGATCAACCCGGCGATCACCAGGGGCCAGGCCACCAAGCCGACGATCGGGATGGGCGAGAAGACCAGCCCGACGAGGCCGAGCACGAACCCCGCCGTGCCGAGGCCGTTGCGGGGCTGCGCGGCCTGCGGCGGCGTCGTCGTCTGGTAGGGGTAGAAGTTGGTCATCGTCAGCTCCCTGGCTGGCTGGTCGGTGGTGACGGGAAGAAGCAAAGCAGCGGGCCGGGCGTGCCCGCGTCGTCCTTGAGCCTCGGTGCGGGTACGACGAAAGTCGTCACCTGACCGGGGACGAATCAGCGGATCGGCTGATGGAGCCCTTGATCGGGCCTCGTAGGCTCACCTCATGGGATCGACCGCGCTCCGCGTCGTACTGACCGTGCTCGCGGTCAGTACGAGCATCGTGGGCAGCTTCGTCACGGTCTCCCTCGACAGCTCGGTCGCCGGCAGCGACGAGGTCAACACCTCGGTACTGGGCTTCCTCAGCTTCGTCGTCGCGCTCGGTGCTTCGGTGATGCTGGTCTGGCGGCATCGCTGGCCGGTACTGGTCACCGGGATCGCGCTGGTGCCGTCCCTGCTCATGACCTCCAACTCCCTGGCGGCGCTCATCGCGCTGGCGGCGCTGGCCGGCGCCCGCACGGGGTGGCTGCGCTGGGGTGGCACCGCGCTCGTCTATGCGGCGACAGCGCTGGCGGTGTGGCGCGACACCCGCTACCCCGCCGACTCGTCCGCCGCCGGCATCATCGTCGGGGGCGGGACCACGGCGGGCACGATCATCGGCGTGCTGGTGATCGCGGCCGTGATCACCGCCGTCCCGCTCACTTTCGGGCTGGTGCAGTGGACCAAGGCGCAGAGCACCCGGATCGCCGCGGAGCAGCACGAACTGCGCGCGGAGATGGCGCGGCGCGAGGAGCGGGCCCGGATCGCGCGCGAGATGCACGACGTCCTCGGGCACCGGCTCTCGCTGCTGTCGCTGCAGGCGGGCGCGCTGGAAGTGACCACGGACGAGGACGCGCCGGCCGCCGAGGCCGCGCGGACCGTCCGGACCACGGCCAAGCAGTCCCTCGACGACCTGCGCCAGGTGATCGGCGTGCTGCGCGAGAACCCCGCCACGACCGAGCATGCGCCGCCAGCCCCGCCCCCGCAGCCGACGTTGGCCGACATCCCCGAGCTGATCGCCGACGTCCGCCGCGCGGGGCTCACGGTGAACGCCACGATCATGCTGGACCAGGCCGTCTCCGCGCCGCCACACCTGGCCGCCGGGACCTATCGGATCATGCAGGAGGCGCTCACGAACGTGCTGCGCCACTCCCCCGGTTCGGCCGCCGACGTGGCCGTCCGTGGCGGGCCGGGCGTCGGCCTGGCGATCCAGGTCGTCAACCCGCTGCACCCACAGCCGCCGCCGTCACCCGGCTCGGGAACCGGGCTGACCGGCGTCCACGAACGCGCGGTGCTGCTCGGTGGCCGGATGGGGGCCGGGCCGACCGCGGAGCGGGTTTTCGTGCTGCAGGTCTGGCTGCCGTGGTGATTGTCTAACATGTCCGGGTGACCCTGCGTGTGCTGCTCGTCGACGACGACCCGCTCGTCCGCACCGGGCTGTCGATGATCCTGTCCAGCACGCCGGACATCGAGGTCGTCGCCGAGGCCGGGGACGGCGACGAAACGGTCCGCCAGGTCACCCTGCACAACCCGGACGTCGTGATCATGGACATCCGGATGCGCCGGATGAACGGCCTGGCCGCGACCGCGGCGGTGGCGGCCCTCCCCCGCCCGCCGAAGGTCCTCATCCTGACCACCTTCGACCTCGACGAGTACGTCTACGAGGCCCTGGCCGCGGGCGCGAGCGGCTTCCTGCTGAAAGAGGGCTCGCCGAAGGAGATCATCGAGGCGGTCCGGGTGGTCGCCGCCGGCGAGGCGATGCTTTCCCCGCGTACCACGAAGAAACTGATCGGCGAGTTCGTCGCGACCCGCTCCAATCCGCGGCGCACGCAGGCGTTGGCCCGCCTGGACCTGCTCAGCGTGCGCGAGCGGGAGATCGTCACCGCGGTCGCCCAGGGCAAACCGAACGCCGACATCGCCGGCGAGCTGTTCCTGAGCGAGGCGACGGTGAAGACCCACATCACGCGGACGTTCGCGAAGCTGGACGTGACCAACCGCGTCCAGCTGACGATCTTCGCATACGAATCCGGTCTCGTCCGGCCGTGACTCCAGGTCCCTGGGCGCCCGCGACTCCCGCTGAGGCTTTCGCCCTGTTCGACGGCTGCGGTGTGCCGTGGTGGATCGCGGGCGGATACGCGCTGGAGCTGGTCGCCGGGCGGTCGTGGCGGTCGCACGGTGATCTCGACATCCTCGTGTTGCGGCGGGATCAGCTGGTGGTGCAGCGGGTGCTGGCCGGCTGGGAGTGGTGGGCGGCCGACCCGCCGGGGACCTTGCGGCCGTGGATTTCCGATGAGGTGCTGCCCGATTCGGTGACGGATGTGTGGTGCCGTCCTTCTGCCGGGTCGCCTTGGCGGATTCAGGTGATGCTGGATTCTTCCTCGGGAGACTCGTGGGTGTCGCGGCGAAATCCCGCTGTGCGGCGGGCGTTGCCCGAGGTCGGGGTCTCCGTTGGCGGGATTCCCTGTCTGTGTCCGGAAATTCAGTTGTTCTACAAGGCTGGGTCACCTCGGCCGAAGGACTCCGTCGATTTCTTCGAAGTGTTGCCGTTGCTGGGCTCTTCGTCGGTTGCGTGGCTTCGGTCGGCGATTGTTGCCGCCTATGGGCCGGCTCATGCTTGGCTTCAGCACCTTTGAGGTTGCTGTTGCGGGGTTGCTCGCTGGTCGAGTCGTGGTCGCTGTCGGGGGTCGCGGCGGAGTTGCCCGATTGCTGCGACCTGCGGACGTACCCGTGCTTGGCTTCACTGCCTTTGAGGCTTGCTGCTTGCGGGTTGCTCGCTGGTCGAGTCATTGTCGATCACTCGATAGTGGTTGGTGGGGTTGGGTTTCTACTCTGAGTCGCGGTTTCGGGGTGGCGGATTCACCGTGTCGTGATAGCACGTGTGTTCGAGGTGGCGGCGGTAGAATGGACGCATGTCTCGCCCCCAGTTCGTTGCGAATACGCAGGAAGCCACGGTCTTCGCCGACCGGGTTCGTGCGTTGTTCATGGCGCGCCAGCGTGCGGACGCGGAGCTGGGGCGGGTGCTGGCCGAGATCCACCGGGTCGGGCCCGGGATCTTCGGGTATGGCCGGGTGGACCGCTGGCTGATGGACTTCCTGCACCTGGGTCAGGCCGAAGCCGAAACCATGGACACCCGCGCGCTGGCGTTGAATCCCGGCCGCCGGAACCTCGACGGGAGCTTCGAGCCCGCGCTGGCGCCGCTGACCGGGATCGCGGCCGCGGAAGGCGTGCTGGGGAACACGAACCTGGACCTGATCCTCAAAGCCCTCGCCGCGATCCCTCGCGAACACCACGAGGACGCCGAGGCGCGGCTGGTGGCGATGGCCCGGGAGGCCGGGCCGACCGAGGTGCGTCAGGTCGCGAACCAGATCGTGGCGTATACGAATCCGGATGGTCCGGAGCCGGAGGAACCCGCACGGGACCCGGAGCGACGGTGCCGACTGCACAAGAAACGCAACGGCCGCTGGCAGCTCGACGCCGAGGTCGAGGACACCGCCGGGGAGTTCATGAACGCGGTGCTCGACGCGCTGTCGCAGCGCCGCACCGGCGAAGACGGACCCGACACCCGCTCGGTCGCGCAGCGCCACGGTGATGCGCTGGTGGATGCGTTCGATCTGGCGATGAATAGCCCGGAGTTGCCGACCCAGGCCGGGGAACGCGTCCACGTCACCGTGACTCTGCCCCTGGAGACTCTGCGGTCCGGGGTGGGTAAGGCGACGTTGAACTTGGATCAGGAGATCTCGGCCTGGCAAGCCCGGCTCTGGGCCTGCGATGCCACGATCATCCCGTGCTGTCTGGGCGCCAAGGGCGAAGTCCTCGACCTGGGCCGCGCGAAGCGCCTGATCACCCCGGCGCAGCGGCGGGCGCTGTATCTCCGCGACCGGGGGTGCGCGTTCCCGGGGTGCAAGCGGCCACCGCGGCACTGCCAGGGCCACCACATCGTGCCCTGGGACCACGGCGGACCCACCGACCTCGGCAACCTGGTCCTGCTCTGCGCCGCCCACCACCGGCTGCTGCACCGTCTGGCTGGGACGTCCGGATCGCACCCGACGGGATCCCGGAATTCCTGCCACCGATCTGGAAAGACCCCGACCGAAGACCCAGGCGCAACCACGCGCACCCACCCCTCGCCAGCTAACCCGACCGGGCCCGCTGCAGGCACTCGCGGCAGTCTCCCCCGGCCCCGGCCCGGATCAACTACGACCGACGGCAAGACGTACCTCAGTTCCGCGTCAGCCGTTCGACGTCCTCAGCGGTGATCGACAGCAGGCGACCGCGTTTGTGCTGGTCCCGCACGTCCTGGTAGGTCCAGGTCGTCTGCCAGCCGTCGGGCGTGTGGGATTCCTCCTTTTCGAGGCCCTCGGGACTGGTCCACGTCCGGATGATCTCCCGCGCGGCGTCCACGGAGGACTTCCCCTCGGCAAGCCAAGCCCAGTACCGGTACTCGCGATCCATCAGAACTCTCTGCCCCAGTCTTGTCGGTGGCCCCCCGGTACCGTGGAATTCGAGGGTCCTCAGCCAGGCACCGGACTCGTGAGTGGCAAAGCCGGTTAGAACCGGCCGCGCCACTCACGAGTCCCTTCAGCGACCCATCGGAGCCGTACTCACCGCGGACTCGCCGAAGCGAATCCCCTTGGCCTCCTTGCCCATAGCCGTCAGCACCGCAACCGCGATGAGGCCCGGGATGACCGTCCACAACAGAGCCGCCGAATACCCGTGCGACTCCGCGATCGCCTGCTGGATCGGCAGGTTCAGTGCCGCCAGGAGGTTTCCGAGCTGATAAGTCACACCCGGGTAGAAGCCGCGGATCGCGTCCGGGGACATTTCGGTCAGGTGTGCCGGGATCACGCCCCACGCGCCCTGCACCATGATCTGCATCAGGAACGAGCCCAGGGCCAGCATCCCGGCGCCGTGGTCGAACGCGAAGATCGGCACGATCGGCAGGCCCAGTACCGCCGCGGTGACGATCGTGCGGCGGCGGCCCAGACGCTCGGACAAAGTGCCGAAGGTCAGGCCGCCGATGATCGCGCCGATGTTGTACAGGACCGCGATCCAGGTGCTCGTCGAGGCCGAGAGGCCGGCGCCGCCGTTGTCGTGGGCCTTCAAGAAGCTCGGGTAGACGTCCTGGGTGCCGTGGCTCATCCAGTTGAAGGCTGTCATCAGCAGGACCAGGTAGAAGAACCGGCGGACCACCTTCGGGTTCAGCAGGACGTCCTTCACCGATGTGCGGGTCACCTGCAGTTTCTCGCGAGTGGCCACCCAGACTTCCGATTCGCGGACACGGGCGCGGATCAGCAGGGTGATCAGGGCCGGGAGGATGCTCAGCGCGAAGATCCAGCGCCACTCCAGGCCCAGTGCCGAGTGGAAGAGCAGGTAGGCCAGCGCCGCCAGCAGGTAGCCGATCGAGTAGCCGACCTGCAGCAGGCCGGAGAAGAAACCGCGGCGCGCTACCGGGATCTTCTCCATCGCCAGTGCCGCGCCCAGGCCCCATTCGCCGCCCATGCCGATGCCGTACACGAAACGCAGGAGCAGCAGCACCGTGTAGTTCGGAGCGAACGCGCACAGCAGGCCCGCGCTCGAGTACAGCAGCACGTCGGCGATCAGCGGGATGCGGCGGCCGACGCGGTCCGCCCACAGGCCGAACAGCAGGGCACCGACCGGGCGCATCACCAGGGTCGCCGTGGTGATGAACGCGAGCTGGGTCGCGGTCGCGCCGAACGATTTGTCCTTGGCGATGTCCGCCAGTACGAAGACGACCAGGAAGTAGTCGAACGAATCCATGCTCCAGCCGAGCAGGGCCGCCAGGAAGGCGTTGCGCTGATCGGATGTAAGCGCTTTCTTGGCTACCGGCTCCGCCGCCTGTTCCTCTGTCACCTTGACCCCGTCTCGTCGGTTATTCGCCGAAAGACCACCGAGTCGGGTCTAGCACCCACCCCGGCAAACGAGCAAGGGGCGAGAACCGGACGAGCCGGACATAGCCGTCACAACGGGACGCGCGTGCGGACGCGGCGGCCGACATCGCGCGCCCAGGCGCGGATGCGGTCCCAGTCCCGGAAGTCGCCCGCTCGCTGGCCGGACGCCAGCAGGCGCGGGATCAGGCCGTGCACCGTCGCCGGGTCCAGCCTGCCGCCGAAGGTCACGGTGCGCTCGGCGTCGATCCGGGCCGCCAGCAGCGCGACCTTCGCGGGCAGGCTCACCTGGACGATCGGCGCGCCGGGGCCGCACGGTCCGCTGTGGAACAGCCACACCGGACGCTCGCTCAGCGCCCGCGCGTGCCGTTCCAGCAGCCGCACCGCTTCCTTGCACCACCGGTGGTAGTACAACGCGCTGCCGACGACCACCGCCGCGTAGTCGTCCACGGAGGCCACGTCCGCCGCGTCACGCACGTCGACGCTCAGCCCGGCCGCGTCGAGTTCGGCGGCGACGACCTCGGCGATCTGCCGGGTCCCGCCGTTGCGGCCGGCGTAGGCGACCAGGACTGGGGACATGCCTCCATTCTCCGCGCTTGTGCGGGATAAGGCCCTCTGGATGGATGACGATCCGCCGAACGGGCGCTATCGGTTAGCCGGGTGGAAGGAAAGCCGGTCGCTCTCCGGGGTCGGGTGCGTCGTAATAGCGATGGAACACCGCGGTCTGCCCGCCCGAAAGTGGCGGCACGATCCAGCTCCAGTCGGCGCGGCATCGCCGTCCCGCCCGTTCCTCGCGGTCGAGGTGGGTCAGGAACCGCTGCGACTCCGTGTGGTGGTCGGCGACGGTGACCCCGGCCGCGTCGAAGGAGTGCTGCACCGCCAGGGTCAGCTCGACGAGCGCGCGGTCGCGCCAGAGCGTGCGCTCGCAGTCGGTCTTGAGCCCCATGAGGTCGGCGATCGCCGGCAGCATGTCGTACCGCTCGGTGTCGGCGAGGTTGCGCGCGCCGATTTCGGTGCCCAGGTACCAGCCGTTGAACGGCGCCGCCGGGTAGCGCACGCCGCCGATCTCCAGCGGCATGTTGCTGATCGCCGGCACCGCGTGCCAGCGCAGCCCGAGCCCGGCGAACCAGCGGTGGTCGGGATGGGTCAGCGGCACCTCCAGCACCGCGTCGGCGGGCAGGGTGAACAGCCTGAGCACGCCGGGATCGGCTTCGATCAGCAACGGCAGGACGTCGAAGGAGCCCCTTCGTTCGGGCGGCCGCCACCCCAGCTGCCGCACCTGCTCGGTGAACGCCGTGTACTGCGGGTCGCCGAGCACCGAGCCGTCGTCGAGCCGGTAGCCCGCGTAGCGGATGAGCTGCTCGTTGTGGATGCGCGGGCCGGGCCCGGCCGGGGTGTCCGGGGCGAACACGGTCACGGTCGGCCGGATCCGCCCGGCCCTGGTCGCGGCCCGCAGGTGGGCGACGCATTCGCCGGCGATCGCGGGTGCCCCGGTGACCCGGCGGCGGTCGCGGATGCGCAGCCCGCGCCAGTACAGCCGCCCGATGCAGCGGGCGGAGTTGCGCCAGGCGACCCGGGCGCCGAAGGCCAGCTCGGCGGGCGTGTGCCGGTACGTGCCGGTTTCCCCGATTTCGGCACGCACCTGCGCGAGCCGCTCAGGGAGCGTGTGGGCCGGATCGGCGGCCTCTTCGACGTAACAGAGGCGCAGGAATTCCTCGGCCTCCGCGAAATCGACGCTCCGTTCCCCCGAGACACGATCGTGGTAAAGCGCCGGCGCCGCCGTCACCCGCATGGGCGCAAGGGTCATCGCGCTCCCCCACTCTCCGAATGTGTACCGCTGGTCTCGACGGGAAGAGGCACCGTTCCTCCGAAGGTCGCCGGAAATCGGAAAACCGGAAAGTCCTGGTACGCCAGGCCTTCCGGTCAGGCCGGGGAGGATACCCCAGCAACCCGGAAAGGGACTCCCCCGATTGTGAGCGCGTCCGCAATGGACCGGACCGACCAGCGGAAATGACGGAAAAATTGCGACTACAATACGTCACCACCCCTTGTCGGAACGCGTTTTACGTCAAAGGATCATTACCTATGGGAACCGATAGTGATCCTTTCTCTAAAATCGCTTGCGTCTTTTCGAGGGGTTTCGGCGAACGGCCTTCTGCCCGGCCGGTCGTCCGTGTATGGCGCGGCGTCGCTAAAGTCGCGGGCACGGCGGCGAGGAGGGACGAATGGGCAGGAACCGGATCCCGGTGGTGCTGGTCGCGGGCTACCTCGGTGCGGGCAAGACGACCCTGCTCAACCACCTGCTGGCCAACCGCCAGGGCGCGCGGGTCGGCGTGGTGGTCAACGACTTCGGCACGATCAACGTCGACGCCCTCGCCGTCGCCGGGCAGGTCGACACCATGGTCTCGCTCGGCAACGGCTGCCTGTGCTGCGCGGTCGACGCGAGCGGGCTCGACGCGATGCTGGGCAGGCTCTCGGCGAGCGAGGCCGGGATCGACGTCATCGTCGTCGAGGCCAGCGGGCTGGCCGAGCCGCGGGACCTGATCCGGCTGATGATCGCCAGCGAGAACCCCGACATCCGCTACGGCGGGCTCGCCGAGGTCGTCGACGCCGCCGAGTTCGACGCCGCCCTGCAGCGCCACCCCGAACTGGCCGACCACCTGCGCCTGGCCGACCTGGTCGTGCTGAACAAGGCCGACCGCGTCAGCGCCGAGGACCTGGCGAAGGTCACCGCCACCGTCGAGGAGCTCGCCCCGGGTACGCCGGTGCTGGTCACCGCGCACGGCCGGGTCGACCCACGGCTGTTCTTCGACCCCGAGCCGCGCGGCGAGCGCGTCGGCCAGCTGTCCTTCGACGACCTGCGCGAGGACGACCACCACGACCACTCGCGGCACCTGCACGCCGCCTACGAGACGGTCACCTTCACCGCCGACCGGCCCTTGGCGCCGCGCGCGTTCGTCGACTTCCTCGAACGCCGCCCGGCCGGGCTGTACCGGATCAAGGGCCACGCCGACTTCGGCCCGAACGGCCCCCGCTCACGCTTCGGGCTGCACACCGTCGGCGGCTTCGTCCAGCTCGACCGCTCGGCCTGGCCGGCCGGGCCGCGGCGCACCGAGCTGGTGCTCATCGGCGCCGGGATCGACACCGAAGCCGTGCTGGCCGCGCTCGAGAGCTGCCTCGCCGAGGACGACGTCGTCGACGAGCGCGGCATGCTGCACATCCTCCGCTACCTCCCCGACGAGGGCTGACACGCCGAAGATCGGCAAACGCGCGGGATCCGGCCGGGCCGGACGCACACTGACCCGCGAACGATCCCGAGGCCAGGGAGGAGTTCCATGACAAGCCTGTCCACGCCGGTGGCGGCCGCCCGCTGGTATCTCGTCGGCGCGCTGCCCGAGGACGTCCCGACGGCGCACCTGATGACCCGCTGCGACGACCTGCGCTACCGCCGCTCCGCCTGCGGCGAGCGCGAGTCCCGCAGCTGGCGCCCGGTCGACCTGACCACCACCGAAGTCGCCCCCTGCTCCGGCTGCGCCGCGACGCTGCCCGGCGCCGTCGCCACGGCGGCCGACGACGACCTCGGCCAGCTCACGCTTCGACCTGGGGATCTAAGTGGTTGCCGTCGGAAGTCCTTCGGGGGTATTCGGCGGATCCGGGTTTCCGCTGGGCGTGCGGCCGCGAGGTCCTCGTACCGGGGTTGTACTCGGGCCTTGCGGCCGTGCGTCCAGCGGGAAGCTGGGCCGTCGAGACCCCCGGAGGACTTCCGACGGTGACCACTAAGCCTTCTTCGCGCGGCTCGGCGCCACGCGCGGCGGCTCGTTGGGCATCTTCGGGTAGACCGGCGGCCACGGCGCGTCCATCAGGCCGTTCGCCATGTCCACCTTGGACATCTCCAGCAGCGGCTCGATCGACTGAGGACGGTCACCGGCGCCGGCCCACGGGTCACCGAGCTCCGCCACCCGCGCGGGCACGGTGCTCAGGGTGAACGTGTTGGGCTCCACTTCGGACAGTTCGTCCCACGCGATCGGCGTCGACACCTGACCGCCGACGCGCGGCCGGACACACCAGGTGCCGAACACCGTCTTGTGCGGCGCGTTCTGGTTGAAGTCCACGAAAACACGTGAGCCGCGCTCTTCCTTCCACCACTGCGCGGTGATCTTCTCGGGGTGACGCCGTTCCAGCGCCCGCGCCAGCGCGACCGCCGCCGCGCGCACCTCGAAACTGTCCCACCGCGGCTCGAGCATCACGTACAGATGCAGACCCCGGGAGCCGGAAGTCTTGATGTGCGCCTCGATCCCTTGCTCGGCAAGGAATTCCCGCGTCAGCACGGCAGCTTCGCGCAGCTCGTCGAAGCCGATACCGGGCGAAGGATCGAGGTCGACGCGCAGTTCGTCGGTCACGTCCGGCTTGTCCGCGAGGTACGGCCAGACGTGGAAACCGAGGCAGCCGAGGTTCACCGCCCACAGGATGTGCGCGAGGTCCTTCGCCACCAGCGCGTCACTCGTCGTGCCGTTCGGCGTCGACACGACAGCGGTGGTGAGCCACGCGGGCGCGCCCTTGGGCACGCGCTTCTGGAACCAGTTCTTGCCGCCCGCGCCGTCCGGGTACCGCTCCAGCAGCAGCGGACGGCCGCCGAGACGCGCCAGCAGCGGCACGGCGATCGCGCGGTAGTACGCGACGAGGTCGCCCTTCGTCTCCCCGCGTTCGGGGAAATACACCTTGTCCGGGCTGGATATCGTCAGCTCGACGCCGTCCACCTCGAGGTTCATCGCGCCTCTCCGAACAGCTTCGTGAGCTCGGCGGGCGGTGCCTCGTCGAGCTGGGCGTACGTGCACGACTCGGGCGTCCGGTCGGGCCGGAACCGGACCAGCCGGCCGCCGTGGCGGAACCGGTGGCCCTCGAGGTGTTCATAGCGGACCTCGGCGACCCACTCCGGGCGCACGGCCTCCCAGGAGAGGTCCTTCTGCGGCGCCCACCGGCTCATCGCGCCCGGCTTGCGGCCGGGTTCGGGCTCGTACTCGGCCCAGGTCCGCCACGGATGGCCTTCCAGGGCGTTTTCCCGCAGCGGCGCCAGCTCTTCGACGAGCTCTCGCCGCCGCGCCGCGGTGAAGCTGCTGGCCACGCCGACGTGGTTGAGCACGCCTTCGTCGTCGAAGAGCCCGAGCAGCAGCGAGCCGATGCCGTTGCCGTCCTTGTGCCAGCGGAATCCGGCGACGACGCAGTCCGCGGTGCGCTCGTGCTTGACCTTCCACATCACCCGCTTGTCCTGTTCGTACGGGTGGTCCGCGGGCTTGGCCATCACGCCGTCGAACCCGGCGCCCTCGAACCGGGTGAACCAGTCCTCGGCCTGCGCGGGGTCGTCGCTCACCGGCGTCAGGTGGACGCGCTGAAGCCCCACCGCGTCGGTGGCGAGAACGCTTTCCAGCCGTCGCCGCCGCTCGCGGAACGGCTCCTCCATCAGGTTCTCGTCGCCGAGAGCGAGCAGGTCGAACGCGACGAAGCTGGCCGGGGTCTCCTCGGCGAGCTTGCGCACGCGCGAAGCCGCCGGGTGCAGCCGCAGCTGCAGCAGGCCGAAGTCCAGGCCGCGCTCGGTGACCAGCACGATCTCACCGTCCACCACGCAGCGCGGGGGAAGCGCGGCGGCGAGGAGCTCCACCAGCTCCGGGAAATAGCGCGTGAGCGGGCGATCGTTACGCGAGCCCAGCTCGATCTCGTCGCCGTCGCGGAAGACGATGCAGCGGAACCCGTCCCACTTCGGCTCGTACAGCAGCCCGGCCGTGCGCGGTACCTCGTGCACGGCCTTGGCCAGCATCGGCCGCACCGGCGGCATCACGGGCAAGTCCACGGGCCGATCCTAAATGACCGGCACGACAATCGCGGGTGTGTTAGACACTCCTCCGTGACCACCGAACGACCAGAACCGCCCCTGCTCGGCGGCGAACGCGAGACGCTGCGCGTGTTCCTCGACTTCCACCGCGCCACCCTCGCCATGAAGTGCGACGACCTGTCCGATGAGGACCTTCGCCGCGCGTCGAGCCCGCCGTCCACGCTGTCGCTGCTGGGGCTGGTGCAGCACATGGCCGAGGTGGAGCGCACCTGGTTCCGGCGGGTCATCAACGCCGAGGACATCCCGCTGGTGTGGTCGGAAACCGGCGACTACCAGGCTGCCTACGACGCGAGCACGTCGACGCGGTCGACGGCGTTCGCGGCCTGGGAGGCCGAGGTCGAGCATTCCCGCCGGATCGAGCAGGCCGCCGAATCGCTCGACGTGACCGGCCACCAGCCGCGCTGGGGCGAGGACGTCTCGCTGCGGCTGGTGATGCTGCACATGATCCACGAATACGCGCGGCATAACGGCCACGCAGACTTCCTGCGCGAAGCGATCGACGGCGTCACCGGCGCCTAAAGCTCGGCGAGGATCAGGCCGCTGCGCGGCTTCGGCGTGAAGTAGGTGGCTTTGCGGGGCATCCGGCGGCCGGCCGCGTGCACGGCGAGGACGTCGGCGTAGGGCACCGGGGCGAGCAGGAGCACCGCGTCGGCGTCCGGCGGGACCGGGCGCCCGGCCGGGAGCGGCAGCATGCAGGGCCCGTCGGGGTCGATGTCCAGCGCCTCGGCGATCAGCTTGCGTTCCACCACCTCGTGGTCGATCACCGGTGAATCGCCGTTCGACGGCGGCAGCGTCACCCGCACGATGGCGTCCCCGGCCAGGACGACGACCTGGCCGGGTGCCGCCGGCGGCTCGGGAGTGTCGATGAACCGGCAATCCAGCCCTGCCGCCGACCAGGCCGAGACCAGGTCGTTGACGGTGAGGCCGGTGCCGGTGAGCACCCGGTGGATCGCGCCGATCTCCAGCCGCGGCCCGCCGGTGACCAGCGCGAGCAGCGAATGGTGCCCGGCGGCCACCGCGGCGGCGACCCGGTGATTGCCGTCGGCGACCAGCAGGTCCGTCCCGGCGACGGCCTTGAGCAGCCGTTTCTGCAGCGGACCGGCCGGGACCACCCATAGCTCGTGGCGCCGCCCGGCCGCGTCGAACGTCGACAGATCGGGCAGGCCGAGGCCGTCGCAGGCGCGCTCGACCAGCGCGGTCAGCTCCTCGCCGCCCTTCGCGGGCACCAGCAGCGCGGCGCTGGTCGCGCAGCCCAGCCCGGCCAGCACCGCAGCCCGCTCGGCCACGACGTCCGGGTAGACGTCCTCGGTGTGGCGCACCCGCGCGGCCCCGTCGTCGGTCACCGCGGCCGGGTCGACCAGGCACAGCACGCCGAGCGCGATGCCGTCAGGCCCCTCGATCCGATAGGGCGCGACGATCTTGCGCACCGGTTCGTAGTAGCGCTTGCAGAGCCGCTCGAGCACGGCGCGGGCGACCGGCACGGCCGCGGCCAGGTCGAGGCCGCGCGCCAGCGACGCCGGGGTGCGCGCCGGGTGCTGCACGGCCAGCAGGCTCTCCCCCGCGCCGGGGGCGGCCAGCGCCGCGATCACCCGGTCCTCCTCGGCGAACTCGTCGACGTCGGGGCCGGGGACCGCGTCACGGACCACCCAGCCCTGGCCGATCGGCCGGATCCACTTGCTCATCCGACCCATCTTGCGCGAAAACCGCCGCGGCCGAAATTCGCTGGGTCATCGGATGCTTCCGATGGAATGCTTAGGCTTGCAAAACAGTTGACTAAGGTCATGCCGACCCCGAGGAGCACACCGCCGATGACGACACCCGCCGCCACCAGCGCCAAGGGGGTCGGCTTCCGGTCCGAACGCGGCCCGGTCCTCGCCTCGGTGATGCTGGCCACGGCGCTGGTCGCACTGGACAGCACGATCATCGCGACCGCCGTGCCCTCGGTGGTCCAGGACCTCGGCGGGTTCTCGCAGTTCCCCTGGCTGTTCTCGATCTACCTGCTGACCCAGGCCGTCACGGTGCCGCTGTACGGCAAGTTCGCCGACGTCCTCGGGCGGCGGCCGGTGATGTTCTGGGGCATCGCGGTGTTCATCCTCGGCTCGGTGCTCTGCGGCGCCGCGTGGAGCATGCCGGTGCTGATCGCGGCCAGGGCGGTGCAGGGCATCGGCGCGGGCGCGATCCAGCCGATGTCGATCACCATCATCGGCGACCTCTACACGGTGGAGGAACGGGCGCGCGTGCAGGGCTACGTCGCCAGCGTGTGGGGTGTCGCGTCGGTGGTCGGGCCGACGCTGGGCGGGGTGTTCTCCGAGTACCTGGACTGGCGCTGGATCTTCTTCGTCAACATCCCGCTGGGCGCGGTCGCGGCGTGGATGCTGTTCCGGAACTTCTCCGAGCGGATCGAGCGCACGCGTCACCGTGTCGACTACGCCGGTGCCGCGCTGCTCACGGCGGGCTGTTCGCTGATCATCCTGGGGCTGCTCGAAGGCGGGGTCGCCTGGGCGTGGGCCTCGCTGCCGAGCGTGGCGATCTTCGTCGTGGGCGTGGTGCTGCTGGTGGTGTTCGTGCTGGTCGAGCGCCGGGCCGCGGAGCCGGTGCTGCCGCTGTGGGTGTTCACCCGGCGGACGCTGATCGGCGGCAACCTGGTCGCCGTCGTCGTCGGCGCGGTGCTGATGGGCCTGACCTCGTACCTGCCGACCTACGCTCAGGGCGTGCTCGGCGCGGGGGCGCTGGTGGCGGGCTTCGCGGTTGCCGCGCTGACCGTCGGGTGGCCGATTTCGGCGTCCCTGGCGGGCAAGATCTACCTGAAGATCGGGTTCCGCGACACCGCGCTGATCGGCAGCGTGTTCGTCATCGCGGGCGGGATCATGACCACGATGCTGTCGGCGAGCTCGACGATCTGGGAGGCCGCCGCGGCGGCGTTCGTGCTCGGTCTCGGGCTGGGCCTGACCGCGAGCCCGACCATGGTGGCGGTGCAGTCGGTGGTGGGCTGGGACCGCCGCGGCGTGGTCACCGCGACCAACATGTTCAGCCGCTCCCTGGGCAGCGCCGTGGGCGCGGCGATCTTCGGCGCGATCGCGAACGCGACCCTGGCGAGCCGCTTCGCGAACCCGCCTGCCGACGTCGGGCCGCTCCCGAAGTCGGTGGATCCGACGAGCCTGGTGCTCGGCGGGCACACGGACAACTCCCCCGCGACGGTCTTCGTCCGCGGCGCGCTGGCCGACGCGACGCACTACGTGTTTCTCGGGCTGGCGGGGTTCGCGCTGCTCATTGTGGTGGCGCTGGCACTGATGCCGCGGAAGACGGAGCAGCTGGAGTTTTAGGACTCGTGAGCGTTCCGGGCGGTTCTAACCGCCCGGAACGCTCACGAGTCCTTAGTTCTGCAGCGGCACGAGTTCCCTGGTGAAGTTCTCCAGGAACCCCTCGAAATCCCCATGGCCCGGCCGGATCACGAACTTCGACAGCCCGGCCTCGATGTAGGCCTCCACCAGCCGCCGCGCCTCGGCCCAGCTCGACGCGACCAGATCCGTCAGCGGCACGTCGGGACGGCGGCGCGCGGCGACTTCGGCCAGCTCCGGCGGGATGCCCTTGTCCGCCACGGTCAGGTTGATCCCGAAGTGGTCCGCTTCGATCTCCCGGCCCGCCTCGGCCGCGGCCTCCTGGATCGCCAGCCGCGAGGCCAGTGCCTGCGCCGGGGTGTGGAAGCTGCCGAGCCAGCCGTCGGACAGCCGTCCCGCGCGGCGCAGCGCGGCCGGGGCCGTGCCGCCGAGCCAGACGTCCAGGCGCTTGGCCGGGCGCGGGCCCAGCCGCACCTGCGACACCTGGAAGAACTCGCCGTCGAACGACACCTCTTCCTTCTCCAGCAGCTCCCGCAGCAGCATCAGGGACTCGTCGAACACCGCCGCGCGACTGCCCGCGACCGGGAACAGGGTGTGCTCGGCCTGGCGCGCCGGGCGCAAGCCGAACACCGGCAGCACCCGCTTCGGCGCGAGGCCGGCCAGGGTGAGCAGCTGCTTGGCCACCAGCACCGGGTGCCGGCCGGGCAGGATCGCGACCCCGGTGCCGACCTTCAGCTTCGACGTCCGCGCGAGCGCGTGCGTCATCCCGATCATCGGGTCGACCTCGGGTGAGTAGATCAGCTCGGACAGCCACAGCGAGTCGACGCCCGCGTCCTCCAACCGCTCGGCCAGCCCCGCGAATGCGGCAGGCCCGGTCCCCGGCGGCGGGGCGACGCCCAGCCTGATCTTCAGCTCCGCCAACGTGTTCCTCCCAGTAGGTACGTCCTCAGGCGGTCGCGGCGATGACCCTCGTCAGCACGCTGTGCAGGGCCTCCAGCTCGGAGACCTCCATGCCGAGCGTCTCCACCACCTGGTACGGAATCTTCTCGGCCTCGGCCCGCAAAGCGCGACCGGTTTCGGTGAGTTCGACGGTCAGCTGCCGCTCGTCGGACCGGCTCCGGCTGCGCGTGACGTAGCCGAGCGCCTCCAGCCGCTTCAACAGCGGCGAGAGCGTCGCCGGGTCGTGGCGCAGTGAGGCCCCGAGGTCCTTGACCGATCGCGGCGAACGCTCCCACAGCGCGAGCATCACCAGGTACTGCGGATGCGTCAGCCCGTGCGGCTCCAGCAGCGGCCGGTAGATCGCGATCACGCTGCGCGAAGCCACCGACAGCGCGAAGCACACTTGACGGTCCAGCTTCAGCGGGTCCTCACCCAGGTCTATCTGCGCCATGTGGTTTAGCTTACCACTAATGATTAGTTCACTAACTATTAGTGTACTCTCGATTCTGAGCGAAGGAGAAGCTGATGGAACGACCGGGTGTCTTCCGCTGGTTCGGCTACGCCGTGGGCCGCAAGCTGCCGGACCGGTACGCGGATTGGGTGCTCCACGACGGGACGTCCAAGCACTGGCGCGCGCGGCACGTGCTGCGCGCGTCGGTCGGGATCGTGCCACTGTGCGCGGTCTGGCTGCTGCTGCCTGGGCCGCCGGCGCGCCTGTGGTCGCTGGTGCTGATGGCCGCGCTGGTGTCGTACTTCTACTCCTGCGCGTACATGGAGGAGAGCATCGAGCACCGGCTGGGCCGCCACGGCTTCCCTCCGGGGACCGGCCGCCGGATCCGCGCCGAAGCCGCCGAGGCGGCCAACGCCGACGTGACCGCCCGCTACATCGCGCGCTACCGGACGCCGCCGCAGGGTTAGCTACAGTCGGGGGACGATGAGACGCAAGCTCGCCCCGCCGATCCCGCCCCGCCACGGGCTCGAGGCCGCCCGGCTGAAGATGCCCGCCGAGGGCGACTGGCCGACACTGCTGGCGCATCTCGTCGACCGGCTGCCCCGCCTCGACCCGGTCCGCATCGAGCAGATGCTGCGCGAGGACCGCATCCACGGCCTCGACGGCCCGCTCGGCCCGGACGCGCCGTTCGTGCCGGACTCGTTCATCTGGTTCCACCGCGACCTGCCCGACGAGGTCCCGGTGCCGTTCGAAATCCAGGTCGTGCACCGCGACGAGCACCTGCTGGTCGTGGACAAACCGCACTTCCTCGCGACCATCCCGCGCGGCCGGCACATCCTGGAGACCGCGCTCGTACGACTTCGCCGCGACCTCGACCTGCCCCAGCTCTCCCCCGCACACCGCCTCGACCGCGTCACCGCGGGACTGGTGATGTTCGTGATCACCCCGGCGCTGCGCGGGAAATACCAGACGCTGTTCCGGGATCGCAAGGTGCACAAGGAATACGAGGCCATCGCGGGCTACGACCCGGCGCTCACGCTGCCGCGGACGGTTCGCAGCCGGATCGTCAAGGAACGCGGAGTGCTTGCCGCACAAGAGGTTCCCGGCGAGCCGAACGCCGAGACCTACGTCGACCTGCTGGAGCACCGCGGCGACCTCGCCCGCTACCGCCTGGTGCCCGCGACCGGCCGGACGCACCAGCTGCGCGTGCACCTGAGCGGCCTGGGCATCCCGATCCTCGGCGACGACTTCTACCCGCGCCTCAACGAGAAACCGCTCGACGACTTCACGAAACCGTTGCAGCTGCTGGCGAAGGTCCTCGACTTCGACGACCCGCTCACCGGTGCGCACCGCCACTTCACCAGCGGACAGCACCTGACCGCGTGGGACTCACCTGAGCAGTGGTCGGGCCTCGTGAGTGGTAAGTAGGGTTAGAACCCGACTTACCACTCACGAGAACCCGACCCCAGCGCTACTTGTGCCAGAACTTGATTCCGCTCCACTGCACCGTTATCGGCCCCGCGCCACTCGCGGTTCGGTAGGTGCCGAACTTGTCGTAGTAGCTGCCGCCGGGGCTCGAGATGGTCTGCTTCAGCGAGCCGTTGATGTACACCTTGTGCGAGCTGCCGACCTGGTTGATCGTGTTGACCCGCACCGACGTGCCGACGGTCGCGCCGCTGCCCAGCGTCGCCCCGCCTTCCACGGCGTACATCCGGCCGCCCTTCTCGACCGCCAGCAGGAAGTACGGCCCGGCGCCGGAGCCGTCGCGGAAGGTCTGCTTGAGGCTGATCCGGCTGCCGCCCATGCTGGTGATCTTGAACGAGCCCTCGAACTGGTGCGTGCCGCCGGTGTAGGTGACGTACCGGCGCTCGGCCCGCTGCTCGCCGCTGCTGCTGGAGCACGTCAGCTGGAAGGTGAGCCCGGAAGCGACGCCGCACCCCTTCTGCTGGGTGTTGAACGACGGCGAGTCCGAGGTCCACGGACCGGTTCCCACCTGGGCGTCCGCCGCGGGAGCGGCGATCGCAAGCCCCGCGGCGACCGCGAGAAGCACCCCGGGGACACGTAATCTCCTGCGCACTGTCCAACCTCCTGCACTACATCAAGGCGGCGGTAGTGGCGACGTAGGTCCAGACCAATGGCCGAACCTTGACACAAGACTGTACGAGGCGGCCCCGTTGTGGACAAGGGCCAGGTTCGGCGACCGGGTCGCGAATGTTTTACGTAGAACATCTGTTCGAACGCATGCTACGGTCGGGGCATGAGCCACGCACTCCAGGCATCCCTGTTCGGCGAGACCGGCCCGGCCGGGCCCCGGAAGCTGGCGCCCACCCGGACCGAGCTCGGCGCGGGCGCCTGGGTCGACGTCCAGCCCGGCTGGTTCGACGGGTCGGACGAGCTGTTCGCGACGCTGGCCGACAGCGTCCCGTGGCAGGCGGAGCGGCGGCAGATGTACGACCGCGTCGTCGACGTGCCCCGGCTGCTCTGCTTCTACCGTGAGGAAGCGCCACTCCCCCACCCCGCGCTCACCGAAGCGCGGGAAGCGCTCTCCGCGTACTACGCCGACGAGCTCGGTGAGCCGTTCCGCACCGCCGGGCTGTGCTACTACCGCGATGGCCGGGACAGCGTCGCCTGGCACGGCGACAACCTCGGCCGCGGCAGCACCGAGGACACCATGGTCGCGATCGTGTCGGTCGGCGCCGCGCGCCAGCTGGCATTACGCCCGCGCGGCGGTGGCGGCGAGTCCCACCGGTACGCGCTGGGCCACGGCGACCTGATCGTCATGGGCGGCTCGTGCCAGCGCACCTGGGAGCACGCGATCCCGAAGACGGCCAAGCCGGTCGGGCCGCGGATCAGCATCCAGTTCCGCCCGCGCGGCGTGCGCTAATTCACCAGGACCGGCAAGGCATCCAGACCGTACACAATGGACACTTGGCGGAACGAGAGTTCCTCCGGCGCCACCGCGAGCCGCATGTTCGGGAACCGCCGGACCAGCGCCGGATACGCCGTGCGCAGCTCCATCCGCGCCAGCTCGGCGCCGATGCAGCGGTGAATGCCGTAGCTGAACGCCAGGTGCGACGTCGGTTCGCGCGCGGGGTCGAAGCGTTCCATGTCCGCGCCGAGCACGCCGTCGCGGTTCGCACCGGACAGCGACACCAGCACGATGTCACCTTCGGAGATCCGCACGCCCGCGATCTCCATGTCCTGCTTGGCGAACCGCGGGAACGCCATCTGCACGACGGTCAGGTACCGCAGCAGCTCCTCGACGAACTTGTGCACGGATTCGTCGTCGCCGCGGACGGCGTCAAACGCTTTCTCGTCGCGCAGCAGCACGAGCGCGCCGAGCGCGAGCATGCTCGCCGTGGTCTCCAGCCCGCCGGTGAGCACGCCGTCGGCGAGCCCGGCCAGCTCGCGGTCGTCGATCTCGTCGCCGTGGTCCTTGATCAGCATGCCGAGCAGGCCGTCGCCGGGCTCCTCGCGCTGCTTCTTCACGATGTCGAGCAGGTAGGTCAGCGACTCCGACATCGCGCCCAGCGAAGCGCCGGCGCCGCCGAAGAGGTCGAACCGGGCGGTGCTCAGCCGCTGGAAGTCCTCGCGGTCCTCATAGGACACCCCGAGCAGCTCGCAGATGGTCAGCGACGGGATCGGCAGCGCGAAGGACTGCCACAGGTCGACCGGGCCGTCGGCGGCGGCCATCGCGTCCAGCTGTCCGGCGACGATCTCGTCGATGCGCGGGGTCAGCCGGTTCAGCCGCCGCATGGTGAACTCCGGCGTCAGCAGCTTGCGCAGCCGCGTGTGCACCGGCGGGTCCGCGAAGCCGAGGCCGCCCGGGTTCTGGTCCTCGGTCACCCCGGCGTTGCCGACGAGGTTGGTGAAGTCGCTGGAGAACTCGGTCACCTTGCCGAGGACGGCCTTCGCCTCTTCGAACCCGGTGACCAACCAGGCGTTCATCCCGAACGGCAGATCCAGCTTGGCGATCGGCGCCTCGGCGCGACGGGCGCCGAGTTCGGGCACCGGGTCGAGCCCGTCACGGCGCAGCGGCATCAGCGCGGAGTCGGGCAGGAACGAGGACATCCGTTCCAGGTCGAATCCCTTTTTCTGCTGCCGGGCAAGATAACGGCGGCCGACCCAGGCGAGGGCACGCGCGCGGAGACTCCCCATGCGCCCGACAGTACCCCACTAGCCCGATCGGGTGATGACGAGCAGAAGAAGGTACTTCAAAGTGCGTACTGCCGCGCGGCGCCGCCCGCTGCGAGACTGCGGCCATGACCATGCGCTGGGAGCTGCGGTGGGAGTCCGACCTCACCACGGCTGATCACGACGTCCTCGCCGGGTTGCTCGGCACGGTCCTGGGCGCGATCCGCGCGGAGGACGCCCAGCACTTCACCGGCGGCCGCAGCTGGGCCGGCCAGCGCCCGGAATTCCGGCTGCTGGGCAGCGACGAGACCGGTGTCGTCGCGCACATCGGCGTGCTGCGGCGGTTCCTGCGGGTCGGCGGGACGGACCAGCTCGTCGCCGACCTCGGGCTGTTCGCCGTCCGCCCGGACGCCCAGCGCCGCAGGCTCGGCAGCGAGCTGCTGGCCGAGCTGGCGAAGATCCTGCACGAGCTCGCCGTGCCGTTCGGCTTCCTCGGCTGCCGCGACGAGCTCGTCCCCTTCTACAGCCGCAACGGCTGGGTCCAGCTGCCCGGCCGGACCGTCCGCCACGGGGCGCCGTGGGAGCCGCGCGAGCAGCTGCGCTTCGACGAGCCGCTGTTCGTGCTGCCGGTCACCGCGGAGCTCGAGGACTGGCCCGACGGCGACATCGACCGCAACGGGATGGAAGTGTGAGCGAGCCCGACCCCATTGCCGGCGGCCGGTTCGACCGCCCGCCCGGGCCGACCGAGGAGCTCGTCGCGACCACCCGGCACGCGGGACGGCGCGTCGCGCTGACCTTCGACGACGGCCCCGACCCGCGCTACACCCCGCAGGTCCTCGACCTGCTCGCCGGACACGGAATCACCGCGACCTTCTGCCTGGTCGGCCGCAACGCACGGCGGTACCCGGAGCTGGTCGCGCGCATAGCGGACGCGGGCCACGTGCTGGCCAACCACACGATGACCCACCCCGATCTCACGCGCCTGACGCCCGACGAGGTCCACCGGGAAATCGCCGACGCGAGCGAGGCGATCGACGCGCCGCTGCGCTTCTTCCGCGCGCCTTTCGGCGGCTGGACGACGATGGTCCGGGTGATCGCGATGGACCTCGGTCTCCAGCCGCTGGACTGGT
Organism: uncultured Actinomycetota bacterium; assembly: GCA_963762765.1. Taxonomy (GTDB): domain Bacteria; phylum Actinomycetota; class Actinomycetes; order Mycobacteriales; family Pseudonocardiaceae; genus Amycolatopsis. The sequence continues at coordinate 304,277 of CAVXMR010000010.1, read as the reverse complement.
CGGTGAATCCGTGCGACTGGGCCAACCCCGGCGCGGACCGGATCGTCGGCGCGGTCGAGCAGGATCTCCGGCCGGGCGGGGTGGTACTGCTGCACGACTCCGCGCACGACATCGAGGGCGACACCGACCGCGGCCAGACCGTGACAGCGCTGAAAACGCTCATCCCCAGCCTGAACGCGAAGGGTTACGAGTTCGACGTCCCCGGGTTGCCGGTGGAACGCGCGAGCTGAGCCAGCACCGCGGACGGCGTCGGCAGCGCGTGCATCTCCGCCTGGACAGCCTGAGCCGCCGCGCGCAGGGTGACGTCCTCCAGGAGCCGGTCCAGGTCGACGTCTTCGATGGCCGCGCCGCACTTGACCAGCGCCTCGGCGTTGTCGAACTGGTCCGCGCCCTGGGGCAGGACGAGCTGCGGCAAGCCCGCGTCCAAAGCGGCGAGCATCGACCCGGCACCGCCGTGGTGTACGACCGCCGAAGCTTCACGCAGCACGGCGTTGAGGGGAATCCACCGCTCGGCACGGACATTGCGCGGCAGGGTCCCGAGCGTCGCGGGGTCGGTGCCACCGAGCGCGAAGACGAATTCCGCACGACTTCGTCCAGCCGCGTCGAGAAGATCCCGCAGCGGGTCGACGCCGGTGATGCCCGGCGCGACCGTGCCGAGGGTGACCACGATCCGCGGTCGTCGCACAGGCAACCCGAGCCAGTCCGGCAGCACCGCGCCGCCGTGGAACGGGACGTACCGCATCCGCGTCCCGTATGGCCCGACCAGGCTCAGGCTCGGCGGCGCGACGTCGATCGCGGCGACCTGCCCCGGCACCGGGCCGCGCGCGCTGCCCCGGCGTTTCCACGGTTCGACGAGGTCCGGCAGGTGCGCGACGCCCAGGCCGTGGAACACCGTCGGCACACCGAGTTCGTGCGCGGTGACGCCCTCCGGAACGTGCACGACCAGGTCGGGCCGCCACCACCGCACCAGCCGCAGCGCGCCCGGCGTCATCGCGTCGGCGTACTGGCGGAAGAAATGCGGACCGGTCGCGGTCACCGGCCCTGCGTCGGGACGGTTGGAGCGGAACGCCAGTTCGGCGTCGGGCAGCATCGCCGCGAAGTCGACACCGGGTGCGACGTCCACGACGGGCAGCCCGGCCCGCGCGATCAAGTCCACTGTGGACGATGCCGTCGCGAACACCACGTCGTGGCCGGCCGCGGCGGCCGCCTGGGCCAGCGGCACCAGGGTGAACGCCATGCCGAGATTGGGCGGGCTGAGGAACAGCAACCTCACCGCAGCACGGTCTTCCACTCGTCGTCCGACAACCGGGCGCCGAACACCTCCGTCAGCACCGAGACCAGCTCAGGTCGGCCGAGCGTGCGCGTTTCCGTGGACCCGGCCAAGGACGTGCGGGTGTAGCGGTCGCCGGTCAGCACGTGCCGGACGTCCGCGGTCACCCGGCTCGCCACGACCTTGTACGCGATCGGGATGCCGGGATAGGTCACCGAGTAGTAGTACGTGAGCAGGTAATCGGCCAGGCGCTGCGGCACGACGTCGAAGGAGTACAGCGCCGCCCACCCCGCCGGCCTCGAGACCTCCAGCACCCACGTCCCGCCGTCGTCGACGACCCGCCAGCGCCAGGCGTCGCGGCCCGACTCGCCGCCGAGCGGCACCGGTTCGATCGGCGCGTCGCCGCCCACACCGACGTCGACCAGGTAGTCCCCCTCGGGCAGGCTCACCAGCAGCGCCGCGTGCGTGGCCGGAAGCACGACGGGACGGCCGATCCGCGGCCGCCCGGCCAGCCGGGTCACGCTGAAGCCGAGCCGTTCCAGCACCGCGGCGAAGAGCAGGTTGTGCTCGATGCAGGTGGCGGGCTTGCGCGCGGTGACAAGCTTGCGCTGGATGTCCGGCAGTTCGTGGCTGATCGGACGGCCGAGCAGCACGTCCAGGTTGTGGAACCCGATCGCGCTCAGGTGCGCCCAGTGCAGCGCCCGCAGGGACTCCAGCGACGGCGGCGGGGCATCCCCGACCCAGCCGACGCGCTGGAGGTAGGTGGGCAGCTCGAGCACCTCGGTCTGCCATTCGCTGCGCGGTTCGGCGCGCGCGGTGCCGTCGAACGGGATCCCCGCCAGCTCCGCGAAGAGCCGCGCCGCGGTGACTTCGGGAAGCTCACCTGCCACCGGCTTCGCCCGTACCTGCTCGATGAGCAGGCGATCCTGGTCGTGGCGGGCCAGGGCGGCGAACCGGGGATCGAGGGTCATCGCGCGACGGCCTCGAGTGCCGGGGTCGCCGAGCCGATCACCCTGGTGACGTCGAAGCCCGCAGCGTCGAGCAGCGCCCGCTGCTCCTTCTCGTGCCTCACCCGGCCGCCGGGCACGGCCATCATCAGCAGGTCGACGCGGTGGGTGAAGTAGTCCGCGTCCTCGGCGCCCTCGAGCAGGAACGGCTCGACGAGCAGCAGTTTCGCACCGGGTTCGGCGGCGCGCCGGACGTTCGCGAGGATCCGCGCGGCCTGGTCGTCGTCGAAGCCGTAGACGATCCGCTTGAGCACGTACAGCTCGGCCGGCGGGATGTCGTCGGTGAAGAAGTCGCCACCGACTGCGTCCACAGTGGACTTCGCGGCGACCTGCGGCTGGTCGAACAGCGTGGCCCGCAAGCCCGGATGCTCGGCCAGCAGCAGCGTCAGCAGCGTGCCGTCCCCGCCGCCGACGTCGGTGATCGAGCCGAAGCCGGCCCAGTCGTACGTCTTCAGCAGCGACTCCGCCTCGAACCGGGAGATGGACCGCATCTGCCGGTCGAAATGCGCCGCTTCGCCGGGGTTCGCGGCCAGGAAGTGCCAGAGGTCCATCCCGTGGACATGCTCGAACGCCGCCCGTCCGGTTCGGACGCTGTACGCGAGGTTGGTCAGGCTCGCCATGTTCGGCAGCCACGGCAGGTTCGCCTCACGCAGCGAAAGCGGGTGGTCACTGCGCAGCAGCTCCCCCAGCGGCGCGAGGCCGTAGACGCCGGGTGCGGTCTGCTCGAAGACGTCCTTCTGGCACAACGTGTTCAGCAGCCGTGCCAGCGAGGGCGCGTGGCAGTCCAGCCGCGCGGCCAGTTCCTCGACGGGCAACGGCCCGCCGGCCAGCGCGTCGGGCACGCCGAGCTCGCCCGCGGCCTGCACGGCCAGGGGCGTGACGACGTCGATGAGCGCGGACAGTTCCCGCGCGAGGTCCACAGTGGACCGTTCGGTTCGCTCCACCGGGCCAGCATTCCGGGCTTGACCTGGCGGGGCAATACGCACCTTGAAGTGCGTATTGCCCCCTCCGGTGTGGACCTGCGCATACTCACGACGGCCGAGTGAAAGGGTCCCGACCGCTGATGACCGACTCCGAAACCCGTCTCGCCCTCGGCGCGGACACCCTGCGCGCCGCCGACGTCACCGAGCGGGCCAGGCTCGCCGGCAAGCCCGCGCTGGAGATCGACCCGGCCGCGGCCACGCGGATGGCGGCGTCGGTGACCCTGCGGGACGAGCTGATCGCCACCGGGATGCCGATCTACGGCGTCACCACCGGCTTCGGCGACTCCAACACCGGGCACATCTCCGCCGCGAAGGCCGCGCAGCTGCAGCAGAACCTGATCCAGTACCACCTGGTCGGCAGCGGCGCCGAGGCCGCGCCCGACGTGATCCGCGCGACCATGCTGATCCGGGCGAACTGCCTCGCGCGGGGTTATTCGGGCGTCCGCCGCGAGGTCGTCGACCTGCTGCTGGCCTGCCTGGAGCACGACGTGCTGCCGGTGATCCCCGAGCGCGGCTCGGTCGGCGCGAGCGGGGACCTGGTGCCGCTGTGCTACCTCGCCGACCTGCTGACCGGCCGCGGCCCGGCCCGTCATGCCGGGCGGACCATGCCCGCGGCGGAGGCGCTGCGCGAATGCGGCCTCGAGCCCGTGGCGCTGGGCCCGAAGGAGGGCCTCGCGCTGATCAACGGGACGTCGTTCATGTCGGCGTTCGCCGCGCTGGCCGTCACCGACGCGGCCGAGCTGGCCTTCGCCGCCGACGTCTGCACGGCGCTCGCGTCGGAGGTGCTGCTCGGCAACCGCGGGCACTTCGCGGCGTTCATCCACGACCAGAAACCGCATCCCGGGCAGGTCCGCAGCGCGGCGCGGATCCGGCGGATGCTCGACGGCTCTGAGCTTTCGCGCGACCACCCGCAGGTGCTCAGCGCCAACCCGGAGCTGGGCGACGCCGGCTACCAGCGGCTGGTGCAGCCGATCCAGGACCGGTATTCGGTGCGCTGCGCCCCGCACGTGATCGGCGTCCTGCACGACACGCTCGACTGGGCCGGGTGCTGGATCGACACCGAGATCAACTCCACCAACGACAACCCGCTGTTCGACCCGGCCGGCGGCACGGTGCTCAACGGCGGCAACTTCTACGGCGGGCACGTCGGCCAGGCGATGGACTCCCTCAAGGTCGCCCTGGCCAACATCGCTGACCTGCTCGACCGGCAGCTCGCGCTGGTCGTGGACGAGAAGTTCAACAACGGCCTCACGCCCAACCTGATCCCGGTCGCCGCAGACGGGGATGCGCGCGCCGGGCTGCACCACGGGTTCAAGGGCGTGCAGATCGCCTGCTCGTCGCTGGCCGCGGAGGCACTCAAGCAGAGCGCGCCGGCCTCGGTGTTCTCCCGCTCGACCGAGGCGCACAACCAGGACAAGGTCAGCATGGGCACGATCGCCGCGCGCGACGCCCGGACCGTCGTCGACCTGGTGGAGAACATCGTCGCGCTGCACCTGGCCGCGCTGTGCCAGGCCGCCGACCTGCGCGGCGCCGCCAAGCTCGGGCAGGGCACCCGCGCGGCCTACGAGCTGGTCCGGGAGCACGTCGCCTTCCTCGGCGACGACCGGCGGCTCGACCACGAACTCACGACGCTGACCGCGGCGGTCCGCGCGGGCGCGCTCCGCGAAGCCGTCGGCGACTGAGGAGGTCACTTTTGCTGTCCGCCGAACGCAACGAGCAGCTCACCCGGGTCGGCCCCGGCACGCCGATGGGCGCGCTGCTGCGCCGGTACTGGTGGCCGGTCGCCTTCACCGCCGACGTGCCGCGCCGCGACATCCGCAAGGTGCGCCTGCTCGGCGAGGACCTCGCGCTGTACCGTCTGCGCGACGGCTCGCTGCACCTGCTCGCCGACCGCTGCCCGCACCGCGGCGCCGCGCTGTCGTACGGCATCGTCGAGGACAACGGCGTGCGATGTCCTTACCACGGCTGGCTTTTCGACGGCGCGGGCGCGTGCCTGGAGCAGCCGGGCGAGCCCGCCGATTCGACGTTCACCGACCGCGTGAAGGCCAAGCGCTACCACGCCCGTGAGCTGGGCGGGCTGATCTGGGCCTACCTCGGGCCCGAGCCGGTGCCGGTGCTGCCGCGCTACGACCTGTTCACCTGGGACGACGCGATCCGCGACGTCGGGCACGCCACCATCCCGTGCAACTTCGTGCAGATCCAGGAAAACGCCGTCGACCTCGACCACGTCGCCTGGCTGCACGGCCGGTACAGCCAGTGGCTCGCCAACCGTGGTGTGGCCGACGAGATCCCGGCGATGTTCAGCCGCTTCAACGAGGTCACCGCGTTCGAGCGCACCGACTACGGCATCCTCATGCGGCGGCGGCTCAAGGGGCAGGACGAGACCGCCGACGACTGGGCGGTCGGGCATCCGCTGGTGTTCCCGAACCTGCTGCGCCTGGGCGGCGGGGGCAGCTACGGCTTCCACATCCGCGTCCCGATCGACGACGAGACCACCTGGGCGCTCTGGTACATCGCCTACAAACCGGGCGATCGTCCTGTTTCGGATCCCGGCCCGGTGACGTCGTTCGAAGTACCGTGGCAGACCGCCGACGGCGACTTCCTGCTCAACAACGTCGAGGGCCAGGACATCATGGCCTGGGTGACGCAGGGCAAGATCGCCGACCGCACCAACGAGCACCTCGGCACCGTCGACCGCGGTGTGATCCTCTTGCGGCAGCTGTTCTTCGAGCAGATGGACCGGGTGCGCGAGGGGCTCGACCCGATGAACGTCCGGCGCACCGGGGACGAGGTCATCGACGTGGTGCAGGAGCGCGAGAAGTTCGGCAAGGGCTCGGCCTTCCTGGCCGACCTCCTGGCCGCGACGCAGGCACGGTTCAGCCCGCGCCGGGACGAGATCATCCGCAGGTTTGCCGAAGCGAGCGAAACGCTCGAAGTGGGGGGACGCTAGATGTGCGGCATCGTCGGCTGGGTCGACTTCGGGCGCGACCTGCGGCCCGAGCGCGAGCTCGTCGAGGCGATGACCGGAGCACTGTACGGCCGCGGGCCCGACGGTGGCGGCCTGTGGGTCGGCCCGCACGCGGCGCTCGGCCACCGGCGGCTGGCGATCGTCGACCCCGAGGGCGGGCACCAGCCGATGATCGCGGAGGAGGACGGCCGCGAGCTGGCCGTGCTCACCTACTGCAGCGAGGTCTACAACTTCGTCGAGCTGCGTAACGAGCTTTCCGCGCGGGGGCATCGGTTCCACACCGCCGGTGACACCGAGGTCGTGCTGCGCGCCTACCTCGAATGGGGGGACGCGGTCGGCGAGCGGCTCAACGGGATCTTCGCGTTCGGCGTCTGGGATCTGCGGCGTCAGGAGCTGGTGCTGGTCCGTGACCGCGTCGGCGTGAAACCGCTGTACTACGCCCGTACCGCCACCGGGCTGATGTTCGCGTCCGAACCGAAGGCGCTGCTGGCGCATCCGGACATCAAGGCGCGGGTCGACGCCGACGGCCTGCGCGAAATCCTTTCGCTGGCCAAGACTCCCGGTGAGGCCGTCTGGTCCGGGATCAAGGAAGTCCTGCCCGGCGAGGTGCTGCGCTTCAGCCGGGACGGGCTCAAGCGCCGCCGGTACTGGACGCCGCCGGAGGACTTCCACACCGACTCCCTCGAGACCACTGTGGACACCGTCCGCGAGCTGCTCATCGACTCGGTGGAGCGGCAGACCGTCGCCGACGTGCCGATGGGAATCCTGCTCTCGGGCGGCATCGACTCCTCCGTCGTCGCCGCGATCGCGAACCGGAAGCTCGGCGACGCGCGGACCTTCGCGCTCGATTTCGCCGGGTACGAGGACAACTTCCGCACCGACTACATGCGCGAGACGCCGGACGCGCCGTATGTGCGGGAGATGGTGAAGTTCCTCGGCACCAAGCACACCGACGTCGTCCTCTCGACGGCCGACCTCACCGATCCGGACGCGCGGGAACGCACGCTGCGGGAGGCGGATCTGCCGTTCGCGCGCGGTGACCGCGACACGTCGTTCTACCTGCTGTGCAAGGCGGTGGCGCAGGACTGCACGGCGGCTCTGGGCGGCGAGAGCGCGGACGAGCTGTTCGGCGGCTACTGGTGGTTCCACGATCCCGCCGCCATTGCCGCGGACACCTTCCCGTGGCTGCCGATGTTCGGCCACGTCACCGACGACGGCCCGGATTCGGCGACCAGCCTGCTCGACCAAGGCCTGCTCAAGACGCTCGACCTGCCGGGCTACCGGGAGGCGCGCTACCGCGAGGCGCTGGCCGAGGTGTCCACTGTGGACCATCCGGACCCGCACGAGCGGCGGATGCGGCAGATCACCTACCTGGCGATCACCCGGCTGATGCCGCTGCTGCTCGACCGCGCCGAGCGGATGAGCATGGCCGCGCCGATCGAGCTGCGGGTGCCGTTCCTCGACCACCGCCTGATCGAGTACACCTACCGGACACCGTGGGCGCTCAAGGCGTTCGACGGCCACGAAAAGAGCCTGCTGCGCGCGGCCGTGGCCGGCCTGGTGCCCCAGTCCGTTCTGGACCGTCGCAAGGCGCCGTTCCCGGCCACCCAGGACCTTGGCTATGAAACCTGGCTGCGCGCGCAGCTGCCGCGGCTGGAAAACGGCCCGGCGGCGCCGTTCCTGAACCTCGAGCGGGTGCGCGCCGAGGCTGTTTCCTCGGTCGTCGTGAGTTCGAACGAGACCCGCGCGACGCTCGAGCTGGCGCTGCGGCTGGACGAATGGCTGCGGCTCTACGACGTGGACGTCGTGGTCTGAGTGGCGGGCTACCGGTCGCGGTTCGCGCAGTGGGACACTCAGGCCTGGGTGCGCTCGAAACCGCGGCGTGACACCGCTTTCGCGCCGGGACTGCACTTCTTCTCCCCCGACCTGTGCCCGGCGCTGGTGCACCCGGCCGTGCGCGCGCTGGACCGCGAACGGCTGCTGGTGCACCAGCTCTACCAGTACCTCGAGTTCACCGTGCGGCTGGAAACCGGGCCGGTCAACGACGTCTGCCTGCTGCTGCGGTCGCCGGAGTTCCTGCCGTGGCTGCCGGAGGCGATGCGCGACGACGCGTTGCGGATCTACACCGACGAGGCAGGGCACGCGGAGATGTCGCACACGCTGCTGGCCGGGGTCCGCGACGCGACCGGGGTCCCGCCGATCCCGCACGAACCGCAGTTCCTGCGTGAGCTGGCCAAGCTGCGGGCCGAGGAGACCGGCCTCGATGACCAGCTGCTCATGCTGTTCTTCGTGATCGTGTCCGAAACGCTGATCACGGCGTCGCTGAACCGGCTGCCGCGCGACGAGCGCGTCCAGGAGCAGGTGCGCGAGCTCGCCGCGGACCATGCCGCCGACGAAGGCCGTCACCACGCTTATTTCCGGCAGTTGTTCGAATATCTGTGGCCGCGGCTGCCCGCGCCGACGCGGCGGTCGGCCGGCGTGCTGCTCCCGCGGATGCTGCTCGCGTTCCTCTCCCCCGACGAAGCGGCGATGACGGCCGCGTTGCGCGACTGCGGGATTCACGACGCTCCCGCCGTCGTGGCGGAAATCCTGGCCGCACCCGAAACCGCCGCCGTCGTCCGGGACGGCGCCCAGCCGACCTTGCGGATGCTCGCCGCCAACGGAGTGTTCACCGATCCGGCGGTCGCGGCCGCGTTCGCCCCGTTCGAGGAGTCCTGATGCGCGTCCTGCTCTCCGCGATGCCCGCGGGCGGGCACTTCCGGCCGCTCGTGCCGCTGGGCCACGCCGCGCTGCGGGCTGGGCACGACGTCCGCTTCGCGACCCCGGACACAGCGAAGGACCAGGTCCGCGCCTACGGATTCGAGCACCTCCCGGCGGGCCGCGACTGGGTGTCCGAGGACATCCAGCGGACCGCTTCGGAGCCGGACATCCCGGGCGATGAGATCACTGAGTTCCTGCGCACCCAGGGGTATCCCGGCGCCGAGGCGGTGCGGGTCGCGCGGGACATCCTGGCGCACGATTGGCGCCCGGACGTCGTCGTCCGCGAGAACGCCGAGTTCGGCGGATACCTCGCGGCCGAAGCACTGGGCATCCCGCACGTCTCGCTCGGCGCGGCGGGCTCGTCGGCGTCCTACCTGGACCCCGCGGTGCTGGCCCCGGCGCTGGACCGCGGCCGGGCCGAACTGGGCCTTCCACCCGACCCGACCGGGGCGCGGATCCACGCGTACCTGCACGCGAACCTGATGCCCGGCGAGTACGACCCGGGCGAGCTGGCGATCCCGCGGGTGCGGTGCTACCGGCAGGAAAGCCCGGTGCTGCCCGGTGAAGCGCTTCCCGGCTGGTTCGCCGACCTCGCCGAGCCGCCGATCGTGGCCGCGTTCGGCACGCTGCACCCGCGTGGCGCCGCCTGGCGGCCGGTCACCGAAGCGGTGATCGCCGGGCTGGGGCTGCTCGGGCGCCCGGCGGTGGTCGCGGTCGGCTCGTCGTCGTCCTTCGAAGCATCGCCTTCGGTGCGGCTGGTGGATCACCTCCCGCAGCCCCTTGCGCTGGAAACCGCCGCGTTGTTCGTGCACCACGGCGGGTTCAACAGCGTGCGGGAGTCGGTACGGGCCGGGGTGCCTTCGGTGGTCATCCCGTGGTTCACCGACTCGCTCGCCAACGCCGACCGCTGCGCCGCCGCCGGGCTCGGCCTGATCGTGCCGAAGGCGGCCGCGACCGCGGAAGCGATCCACGACGCCTGCGCCTATGTCCTCGCGACGCCGTCCTACCGCGCCTGGGCCGAAGCCCTGCGCCGCCGGATGCTCACGCTGCCGCCGGTGGAGACCCTGCTCGCCGACGTGGAAGGACTCGTGAGTGGTGCGGCCGGTTAGAACCGGCCGCACCACTCACGAGTCCTCAGCCTGCGGCCCGGGCCTCCTCGAAGCCGTCGAGCAGCTCCATCCGGTGATCCTCCGACCAGCCCCGGATCTCGCTGATCAGCCCGACCAGGTCCGCGCCGAGCATGGTCAGCCCATACTCGGCCAGCCCCGGCGAGGTCAGCGGCCCGAAGACGAAGCCGTCACGCTGCAACGCGCGCAGCGTGTCGACGAGGACCTTGTGGCTGATGCCGTCGAGCCGCCGCTGCAGCTCGTTGAAATGACTGGCGCCCTCGTGCATCGCCTCGAGCGCCAGCACCGACCACCGGCCGGTGAGGGTGCCGAGCACCCGCGCCAGCGGTGTCTCGGCGAAGCTCGCGATGCCGGGTGCGACCCGTTTCCGATACCTGCTCATGACCGAAACCCCCAGTTCGGACGACCCCCTGTGGAGCACTGACCCCTTCTTGGTCTAGACCATCCGGGTCAGACGGTACCAGGTGATCGCGTAGTGAGGGCATCACCGATCGTCACGCTCATCCCCCGCCTCTCGTGAGTGGTAAGTCGGGTTCTAACCCTATTTACCACTCACGAGAACCCGGCCTCAGGGAAACCGCCGGTTCGCTGTGAACAGTCCATGCTCACTGGCCAGGTAATGGAAGTACGGCCTGCCGCGGTCGTCCACTCCGGCGAAGCAGGTCTGCGAGCGCCCGTCGGCCTCGGAGTTGACGCCGTTGGTGCGCGCCAGCACGCCGGAGGCGCTCAGCCACTCCCGCGACGTCCGCGTGGGACGCCAGCTCCGGCCGTCGCCGGTGAAGTCGGTGAGCTGCTTGGTCATCTCCGCCGAGCCGGTGATCCGCAGGTTCTGGTCGTCGGTGATGCTCGCGGTGGCGTCGGTGACCAGCGGGTAGGCGAAGTCGTGCCGGTCGGCGGCACGCACCTTTCCGTCCACAGTGGACACCGAGGTCTGGCTGCCACTGTCGTTCTGCACGACGTGCTGGGTGAACCCGCCGCCGGTGACGTCGTCGCTGTTGCGGTAGTCGCGCGTGCGCTCGACCCGGGTGTAGACGCGCCCGGCCGACGTGTCGACGTACCCCGCGGTGACATCGTGGCGCTTGGCTGTCACAGTCGCGTTGACGCCGCCGGTGATGTCCTTGATCTTCGTCTGCTTCGCGGCCGTCGGCGCTACGTCGCTCTGCGTCAACGCGCCGGACGTCGTCGCCGCGTGCTGGTCGGTGTATACGAACAGCGTCGGGACGACCGTGAACTCGCCGCCGATGTCCGGGAAGGTGAACGACAGGTCGTGACTGCCGCCGTCGACCAGCCGACCGGCGAACGGCGTGATGTCGTAGGTCTCCGAGTGCAGGTCGAGGGTGTCGATCGCGACGATCGGGCGCCACAGCTGGGGCACGATCCCGCCGGAATAGATGTGCGGGAAGGTCAGCGCCGAGCCGGCGAGCGTCCCGTCGACGGCGAAGTTCGCTTCGCGATACGGCCCGTGCCCGCACATCCCGGCGTCCGGATACTTCGCCGCGACCTCGTCGGGGACGTCGTCGAACCACTGTTCGTCACAGGCGTGCCCCTCGAGGACGACCTCCAGGTAGGCGCGGGTGATGTTGCGCGGCAGGTCCTTGGCGGTGAAGTGCACGGTCGGCGCGGCGGGGGTCGCGTCGGCGTGGAGGAATCCCGCGACGTGGCCGGGTGTCTCGGGCGCCGGATGCTTCCGGTCCGCCTGGTAGTAGGTGATGGTGACGGTCTGGGCGTAGACGCCGGTGTAGACCGCCGAGTTGTAGTTCTCGATCCCGCCGTGGAAGGGCTGCGCGGTCTTCAGCAGCGACGTGAACGACGTGATGTCCTTGTCGAAGTGGTAGGTGATCGGGCGCTTGCCCTCGCCGCTGGGCTCCTCGGTGGTCCCCCACCACACCTCGGCCCCGCCGATCCGCAGATCGCCGATCCGGTCGTACTGCCGCCCGCTGACCGTGACGGTCTGGTCGAGCACGACCTTCGCCCACGGCCCCGGGCACGCCTTCGGCGGCGCGAGACTGCCCTCGTAGTACTCCGGCGTCCCGTCGGCGGCGTTGGACCGGAACTTGTCGGCCAGGGTGACGGTGCAGTGCGGGGTGTCCGGCCTCGAGACCGCGGGAGCCGGGCTGAGCGGATCGTCGGTGTCACCCTCGATCACCGGCCCGGCGGCGAAGGCCGTGCCCGGGAGAAGGAGCAGGAGCAGGGCGGCGAATACGAGCGCAAGTCTCCTCACCCGGGCACCTTATCCCGGACCCGCCCCGACGAACGGGGGAAATTCCCCGTCCGCCGGTCCTCAAGCGGGCAGGTGCAGGCGCCCGCGGGCGACGACCAGCCGGACGTCGCGCAGAGCCTCGAGTCCGGCCAGCGGATCCCCGCCGACGACGAGCAGGTCGGCATCGGCACCGACGGTGAGCTGCCCGGTCCGCTCCCGCAGGCCGAGCGCCGCCGCGGCGGCCGTCGTCGCCAGCTCGAGCGCGCGGCCATTGCCCAGTCCCACGTGGGTGAACACCTCGAGCGCGCCGGCGAACTGGTCGAACCGCGCGCCGGGTGCACCCGCGTCGGTACCGGCCACCATCGGGACGCCGTTCTCGTCGTACCAGCGCAGGCGATCCAGCATCTGCTGGGTCGCCTCGGCCCCGAACCGGCGGGAGTACGCCCGCCAGTTGCGGCTGATCGCGGGGGACACCGTGATCCCCCTGGCGACGATCTCGCTGACGACCGCGTCCGGCACCTCGAATCCGCTGCCGCCGAGCCAGGTGCAGTGTTCGATGGTCGACACCCCGGCCGCGACGGCGTCGGCGATGCCCTGCGTGCTGTGGGCGTGGGCGGCGACCGGCAGGTCGAACCGGGCCGCCTCCGCCACGACCGTCCGCAGTTCGCCGGCGCTGTACTGCGATTCCCACATGGTCGGGCCGTCCGGGGTCATGTGCCCGCCGGTGGCCATGACCTTGATCAGGTCCGCCCCCGCCTCCGCGTTGCGCTCGACCACCGCGCGGATGCCGTCCGGGCCCGGGGTTTCGCCGCCGAGGAACCAGCAGTGCCCGCCGGGCATGGTCAGCGGCGCACCGGCCGCGAGGATCCGCGGTCCGGGCAACGCGCCCTCGGCGACGAGGTCCCGCAGCCGCATGGCGAGGCCGCCGCGACCACCGAGATCACGGACCGTCGTGACGCCGATGTCCAGCAACCGGCGCGCGTTCGCCGCCATCAACGGCAGCAGTTCCCCGTCGCCGCAGCGCATGACCGTCGCCGCCGGGTCTCGGCTCGCGTCGAACGCGAGGTGGACGTGACAGTCGATGAGACCCGGCAGCAGGGTGGCGCCCGGAAAATCCAGCCTGGTCACCGGTCCCGGAGCGATCCGCGCGGGCTCGCCGACGCCGGCGATCCGCCCGTCGCGTACCAGTACGGCGCCGCCGGTGAGCACCTTCAGTTCCGGCCCTGCCAGCACCCGGTCGGCCGTGATCAGCACGTCCACGATGTCGAAACTCCCCCTGTGTTCGATCGGACCGCCACCCTAGTGGATCGCGCGGGCCGGCTCTGCCCACATACCCGGCCAAAAGGGTTTGGTTCTCACCAACCTCTGTGGGCAGACTGGTGATCATGACCTCCGGCACCCGCACCCCGCCCACCACCGGCTGGGGGCGGCTGCAGGCCGTCGCGGTGTCCGGCTCCACCGCCGAAGGGCTGATGCTCGCCGCGCTGCCGTTGCTCGCGGTCAGCGTCACCACCGACCCCCGCGAGATCTCGCTCGTCAACGTCGCCGGGCAGGCGCCGTGGCTGCTGTTCTCGCTGTTCGCGGGCGTGCTGATCGACCGGGTCAAGCGCACCACCGTGCTCGCCTGGGCCTACGCGGTGCAGCTCGTGGCCGCCCTCGCGCTCGCCGTGGCCGGGACGACGCACTGGCTGAGCCTGCCGGTCCTGCTGGTGGTCGCCTTCGTGGTGACTTCGGCGCAGGTACTCGGCGACGGCGCGAGTGGCGCGCTCGTGCCGGAGCTCGTCCCGCCGGACCGGCTGACCGCGGCCAACGCGCGGCTGACCGTGATCGACCGCGGAGTCGTGCAGTTCGTCGTGCCACCGCTGACCGGGTTCCTCATCGCGTTCGCCGCGGGCGCCCCGGCCTGGCTGGCCGCGGCTTCGGCGCTGGTCGCGCTCGTGCTGGCCCGCCGCATCCCGTCGGCCTCGGTGAGCAAGCCGCAGACGCACCCGCTGCGCGACATCGGCCAGGGGCTGAAGCACCTCGTCCGGATGCCGCTGCTGCGCTCCATCACGTTCAACGTGGCGCTCGGCTCGTTCGGCGCGAGCGCCGGCAGCGCCATGTTCGTGCTCTACGCGACGCAGGAGCTGCACGTCGGCTCGGTCGGCTACGGTCTGCTGCTCGCATGCATGGCCGTCGGCTGGGTCGCGTCGTCGTTCGTGGTGCAGAAGATCGTGAACCGGCTCGGGTACTCGTGGTCGATGCGGCTCGCGCAGAGCTCCATGGCCGTGGTCGACCTGCTGATCGCCGTGGTGCCGCCCTGGCCGCCGCTGGTCGGCGTGGTGCTGTTCCTGCTCACCTCGATCGTCCTGGTGTGGAACGTCTGCTCGCAGTCGACCCGCCAGCGCTTCACCCCGCCCGAGCTGCTCGGCCGGGTGCTGACCAGCCATCGCGCGCTCGCCTGGGGCATGACGCCGCTGGGCGCGCTCACCGGCGGCCTGGTCGCCGCGCACTGGGGCGTGCGCGCGGTGTGGGTGATGAGTGCGGTGATCATGGCGATCAGCGCCGTGTACGTCTGGTTCTCCCTCTCCCCCACCGCCTTCCGCGACGCCGAAGCCGGCTGACCCCGCGACGTCGAAGAGGCAGCGTGCGCGCGGCACGCTGCCTCTCCGTCTCCCCACACCGGGTTCGCCGTCCCGGCGGGCTGGTTCCCGGATGACGTGCCAGGTCGGGGCACCGGCACGTCACCCAGGCGTCTCTATCCGCCCAGTGCCAGCGCTACCGCGCCGAGCAGTGAGGCGTCCTGATCGAACCTCGCCGCGACGAGCTGCGGCGGGAACGGCACGGCGTGCGCGAGCCGGTCGGCCAGGGCGGGAAGCAGGACGTCGGCGGAGCGGACGAGCCCGCCGCCGACCGCGATCCGCTCGGGGTCCAGCGCGATCGCCAGGTTCGCCACGTGCATGGACAGCTCGTCCAGCGCCGCGGTGACCAGCTCCTTCGCCTCGACGTTTTCCTTGGCCAGGGCGAACAATTCGCCGGCGGTGACCGGACGGCCGAGCAGATCACTCGCCCGGCCGCCCAGCCCACGCCCACCGACGGCTTCCTCCAGCGGCGCCGCTCCGCTGGCGAAACCCTCGGTGTCCTGCGGTGCGAGAAGGTTGTAGCCGATCTCGCCCGCAGCGCCATTCGCGCCGGTCAGTACTCGGCCGCCGACCAGGACCGCGGCCGCGATCCCGGTGCCCAGCGAGAGGAACACCGCCGGGTCGGCCCCGGCGAGCGCGCCCCATTTCCATTCCGCCAGCGCCGCGGCCTTCGCGTCCGTGCCGACCTCGATCGGCACGTCCGCGAACTCCGCCGCCACCAGCTTCTTGAGGTGCAACTGCTCCCAGCCCGGCACGTTCGGTGCGAGCAGGATCCGGTCGGGGAGCACGATTCCCGGGCTGACGACACCGACCGCGGTGATCGACTCCGCGGCGCACTCGTCGGCCAGCAGGCTCTTGGCCGCCGCGAGCGCCCTGGTCACCACTTGGTCGGCGCCCGCGTGCGCGTCGGTGTCCAGCCGGCGCGTGGCCAGCAGTTTCCCCGCGCGATCGGCGAGCCCCAGCGCCACCTTCGTGCCGCCGAAGTCGATCCCGAGAATCAGTCGCTCAGTCACTCCGAAGACCCTCCAGTCCCCTCGATCTGCGGCGCGACCGCCGCGTCCGGCGTGCCGTGCGGGAGGCTCCCGCACGGCGCGCTCACCACGATCCGGCCGGTGTTGAAGCCGTCGACGCTGACGACCGGCGACGCGCCCTTCAGCGCGGACGCCTTGTACGTGACCGTCAGCGTCTGCGACTGACCCGGCCACAACGTGATGTCATTGTCGTCCCAGGTCGCGGCCGCGAGCTGGTTGTCGCCGCCCGCCTCGTGCCCGTCCGGTGTCCCCCGCCGCACATCCGCGCGGAGGAAGAACGAGACCGCGGACGTCTTCGAGGTGTTGGTGACGGTCACCGTGGTGGCGGTGTCGTCGCCGTTCGGACCGGGCGCCGCGTGCGTCGACGCGGTGACGCCGACCTGCGACTTCGGCAGGTTCTGCAGCGCCTGCAGGTTGCTGTACTGGGACAGCGTCGCCTGCGGGTTGCCCAGCGTCTTGCCCCAGTCGACGACGTCGGGCTGCGTGGAGAGCCAGTAGACGTTGCGGTCGACGACCTTCCCGCCCTGCTTGACTTGCAGCTCGACGAAGTACACCTGCGCCTTGGCCGGCGCCTTGGTCTCGGCCGGGACCTTCGGCTTGAGGACACCGGTCTTGACGCCCTGGCTGCCCAGGCTGATGCCCGAAGCGGTCTGGTCGTCGAGCACCTTGCCCGCGGTGTCGTACACCTTGGCCTGCACCGAAAGCCCGGCCTGCGTGCCCGCGCCGAGGTTGTCCAGCGTCACCGATCCGTTGTCGTAGCCGTAGATCGCGTGCAGCGGCTTGTTCGCCTTCTTGGCGCCGAAGAACGCGCCCGCCTGATCGCCGTCGTCGTTGTAGAGCGACCACAGCAGCGTCGGCCAGCCCTTGTTCAGCTGCCAGTAGACGACGCCGGTCGACGGGTTGTTCTTGTCCGTCGAGTGGTGCAGGAACGCCTCGAACTGCGAGCGGGTGTTCTCGTAGTTCGCGATCTGCGCGAGGTCCACATAGGACTTCAGCGAGTTCCACTTGCCGTACCGCTGGGTGATCGAGTTGTCCAGCGTGAACAGCGTGCCGAAGGCGTAACCGCCGTGGTCCGGCTCGAAGTTGGCGTGGTACTGGTTGTAGGCCGGGTCCTGCCAGAGCTTCGCCTGCTCCGTCGGGGACAGGAACCGCTTGATCGAGTCGAGCGTCGGCACGGTGTGCCCGGCACTCTGCTCGCTCGCGAAGCCCCACGAGCCACCGGCGTTGGTCCGGCTGTCGTCGCCTCCGTCGAAATGCGAGGTGTCGTACCAGTACGCGGGCGGAACCCAGTCGTACGGGCCTTCCTTCTCCCCCGAGTTGCCCAGCGTCGGCGTGCTCTTGTACTCCGCCGAAGCGATGAGCGTGACCTGGAAGTCGGCCTCCTTGAACGCCTTCAGCGTCTGCGCCTCCTGGCCCGGCACCGGCTCGTTGTCGCTCCAGCCGTAGTTGAAGACGCTCGGGTGGTTCCGCTCCATCTGCGCGATCGTGTACGCCGAGTCGTGCATGATCCGGTAGTCGCGGTCGGTCAGCTTCGAGGCGTCCTCGGGCTGCCAGGCGTCACAGCACAGGAACCCGCCGATGACCAGCAGCCCGGCGCGGTCGGCCTGGTCGTAGAAGTCCTGCGGCATGTCGTGGCCCTCGAGGCGCACGCCGGTCAGGCCCATGTTCTTGATCAGCGCGATCTGGTGCGCGGTGTCGGCCTTGTCGTATTTCAGGAACAGATCCGGGGCGAACCCGCCGCCGCGGAACACGAAGTCCTTGCCGTTGACCGCGAACAGGCGCGCGCCGTCGGGCAGCGGCTTCGACTTGCCGACCAGCTTCGAGCTGACCGTGCGGATCCCGAACGTGCTCTTCGACGACGTCGACAGCGTGCCGCTCTGCGAGATCGCGGTGCTCAGCGTGTACAGCGGCTGATCGCCCATCGAGTACGGCCACCACACCTTCGGCTTGCTGATCTTCAGCGCGCCGAACTTGGCCGGGCTGAAGGAAACCGTCTGCTTGGTGTTCGCCGGGATGGTCACGGTCTGCTTGACCGCGATCGGCGCGCCGCCGCCGGGCGGGGTGACCGTCGCGGCGACGTCACCGGTCTGCGGCGTCGCCGCGTCGTTGGTGACGTCGACCTTCACCGTCAGCGAGGAACTCGACAGGTCGGCCGCGTTGTCCTGCACCACATGGGCGTTGTCGCCGGTGAGCGCGTCGGAGAGCTGCAGGGTCGGCGGGAACTGGATGCCGGTGTCGTTGTCCGGCGGGATCTGGCCCCAGTCGACCTGGTCGAGGGTGTACATCTTCAGCGGGTCGTTGGGGTAGACCTTGATCGCCAGGGAGTTCTTGCCCGGCTTGACCAGCTTGCTGACGTCGAAGGTGTGCCCGGCGAAGGCACCGCTCACGATGTCCTTGGTGGCGACGAGCTTGCCGTTCACCCAGACGTCGCCCTCGCCGACGATGCCGGGGATGGTCAGCTTCGCGTGCTGGCCCGGCTTGACGCCCGGATCGAAGTCGGTGCGGTACCACCACGGGTCCGAGAACGGCTTCGTGACGACGGGACCGACCTGGGTGACGTACCCGAAGCACTTGCGCATGTTGTCGGAGAAGAACACGTCCGGGCACTTGCCGTTCTGCACCAGCGCGTTGATCTCGGTACCGGGCGCGCCGCCGTCGTCCACCTTGACCGGCAGCCAGCCCGCGGTGGAGTAGCCGGGGGCGGAGACCTTGTCTCCGCCGTCCTTCACGCTCGCGGTGGTGAGCACCTGCCAGCCGGAAAGGCCGATCGTGCTCAGCCCGTGCGGCTTCGCCACGGCCTGCTGCTGGACGTCCTGCGCCGACGCCGGCGCGGCCACGCTCAGCACCCCCGGAACCAGGATCAGCGCGGCGGCCGCGGCGATCCTGGCCTTGGGTGTCTTACTCATGCCGAAGCCCCTTCGGTCTCGGTGGAGGCGAAGGCCTCCTTGATCTCCTTGGGCCCGAACGGCCAGGTGTTCTCGGCCTTGGCGTAGATCAGGTACGCGATCCCGCCGATGACCAGCCAGCCCACCGACAGCCCGATCGAGAGCCAGGTCGCGGAGATGTAGATGTAGACCCAGCCGACCAGCGCGACGATCGTGGGCAGCGGGTAGAGCCACTGCCGGTACGGGCGCTTGAGGTTCGGCTGGCGCCGCCGCAGCACCACGATCGCGGCCACCTGGGCCAGCGACTGGATGATGACCAGGGTGGCGACGGCCGCGTTGATCACGTCGGTCAGGGTGAACAGCGAGCCGACGATGGTGATGGCGCCCATCGTGAGCACGCCCGCGGTGGGCAGGTTCAGCTTCGGGTGCAGCTTGCCGAACATGGTCAGGAAGACCTTGTCGCGCGCGGCCTCGTAGGGCACGCGCGAGCCGCCGAGCAGACCGGCGAACACCGAGCCGATCGCCGCGACGATGATCAGCACGGTCACGATCTTCGCGGTGACGGTGCCCCACGCCTGCTCGAGCACGCTGGAGGCGACCGAGGTCGCGGTCTTCAGCTCTTCGAGCGGGATCGAGCCGAGCACGCCGACCTGGAGCAGGAAGTACAGGCTCATGATGCCCAGGATCGAGAAGATGATCGAGCGCGGGATGACCCGCCCCGGCGTGCTCACCTCGCCGCCGAGGTAAGCGGTGGTGTTGTAGCCGAGGTAGTCGTAGATGGCGATGATCAGGCCGGCGCCGAGGCCACCCCAGAACGTGCCGTCCCCGGCCGAGCTGAACGCGCCCGGCGTGAACGCGAACGCTTGCGCGGCGCTGAAGTGCGTGAAGGCCGCGATGATCGTGGTGATGACGGCGACCAGCATGACCACGAACAGCCCCGTGGTGAGCTTGCCGATCTGGCCGATCTTGCGGAACAGCGCCAGCACGATCAGCAGCGTGATGCCGATGCCGATGATCTTGCCGAGCGCGGTGACGCCGCCGTCGTCGGTCACGCCCGGGATCAGGTAGCCGAGGTACTGGACCAGGCCGATGATGCCGGTGGACATGATCAGCGGGATGAACAGCACCGCGCTCCACACGAACAGGAACGGCATCAGCCGGCCGGTCCGGTACTGGAACGCCTCACGCAGGTACAGGTAGGTGCCGCCGGCACCCGGCATCGCGGCGCCGAGCTCGGCCCAGATCAGGCCGTCGGCCAGCGCGAGGATCGCGCCGATGACCCACCCGAGCATCGCCTGCGGCCCGCCCATGGCCGCGACCATGGCGGGAATCGTGACGAACGGGCCGATACCGCACATCTGCGTCATGTTGATCGCGGTGGCCTGCAGGGGGCCGATCTTTCGTTCAAGGGCGGGCTGTGGCCCCAGGTCCCCTGAACGGGTGGGTGAACTCACGACGTGCCTCCGTCCGATAGTTAGTAAAGTTTCTTAACATAAAACCCGCGGACCTGGAAGGGTTCGCCGGTAAAGTTGCGGCAACACAGAACGGAGATGGGGACTTGGCAGGCCAAAACGGGCCGCAGGTGGGGACTCCGGCGAGCATGCGGGCGCTCAATCAGCGCCTGGTGCTGGAACGGCTGCGCACACACGGCGAAGCGACCCGGCCACAGATCGCCGGGGACACCGGGCTGTCGAAGCCCACCGTCGGGCAGGCACTGCTCGACCTCGAGCAGGCGGGCCTGGTCCGTGCGACCGGGCGCAGCCTGCCCGGTCCCGGCCGGGCGGCGGTGGTGTACCAGGCCGCGCCGGACGCCGGGCACGTCGTCGGCGTCGACATCGGGCGGCGCGCGATCCGGCTGGCGGTGGCCGACCTCGAGGGCAGCATCGTCGCGCGGCTCGACGAGCCGAACCGGTGCCGCTCGGCGGGCGCACTGATCCGGATGGTGAGCGAATCGGTCGAACGAGCGGTCGCCACGGCGGGGCTGGCGCCCTCCGACGTCGTCTCCACCGTGGTCGGCACCCCCGGCGTCCCGGATCCGGCGACCGGCACCGTGCACCGCGCGCCGAACCTGCCGGGCTGGGAGCGCCGCGGCCTGCTGCACGAACTGGTGGACGTACTCGCCGAAGCGGGTTCGGACGTCGTGGTCGAGAACGACGCGAACCTCTCCGCGGTCGGGGAACACGCGCTCGGCGCGGCGCTGGGCGTCGACGTCGTGGTGTGCCTGACGGTCGGCACCGGGATCGGGATGGGCCTGCTGGTCAACGGCCGGTTGTTCCGCGGCGCGCACGGGGCGGCGGGCGAGATCGCCGACCTGCCCTACGACCCGGTCCCGGCCGGTCCCGGCGCGAGCCGGCCCGGCCCGATGGAAACGGCCGCGGCGGGCCACGCCGTCCTCGAAGCCGCGCATGCGCAGGGCCTTACGCGGGCGCGTTCGGCGAAGGACGTCTTCCGGCTCGCCCGCTCCGGCGACGAGGTCGCGTTGCGGGTCGTGGAGGACGAAGCCGTGAAGCTCGCGTACATCGTTTCGGCGGTGACAGCGGTGCTCGATCCGGGGCTGATCGTGCTGGGCGGCGGCGTCGGCGGCAACGCCGACCTGCTGGTGGAGCCGATGCGGCGGGCACTGGCCGCGACCATCCCGGTGGTGCCGGAGATCGTGGCCGGCCAGCTGGGCGAGGACGCGGTGCTGGCCGGCGCGATCGCGACCGCGCTGGGCACGGCCCGCGACCTGGTCTTCGACCGCCGCGGCCTGCGTCGCGCGGCCGGGGAGCACTGAGCCGCCAGGACTCGTGAACGTTCCGGGCTGGCCAGTGCCAGGGGTCTTTCGAGTACCTGCGGTGGGCCTGGTGTCCCGGGACGTGGCGAGTGCTGGGGTCGGTGGCGCGAGGGCAAGTCCGTGAATGGCACCTTGAGGGCCTTTACGGCCGTGAATGTGGCATTCACGGACATGCGACCGTAGGTCACCAGCCCTCAGGTGATGATGTTAACTGTCGCCATGTCACACCCGGAGTCCCCTGAACCCCAGCCGTCACAGCCTCAACCGCAGTCTCAGCCGCAGGTGACGGCCACACAACCCCGGTCCGGCCACGGCCTGCTGGCCACCGCGATCCTGATCGCCGGAATCGGCGGGGGCCTGCTCGCGTGGCACCCGTGGGTCAAGCCGCCGGCGCCGGAACCCGCCAAGGACCCGCAGCACATCACCATCCAGCATGTCGGCGACCAGACCGAGGTGACCGACTCCGGCTCGAGAAAGCCGGTCTACTGCATGACCAACGACACCGGCGCCCTGTACTGCATGGTGATGCCCAACCACGACACCGACATCCGGGAAGCACGCTGACCTGCGGCGCACGATGATCACCCAGGCGCGCCGGAGAGCCGGTGCGCGGCACCGAAACCGGACCACATAAGGTTTTCGCCGCAGCCCGCCATCCGGAGGTGAACGCGCGGTGCCCGAGGTCGACTTCTACGAAGTGCTCGGCGTGGGACGGGACGCCGCCCCGGCCGAACTGAAGACCGCCTACCGCCGGCTCGCCAAGACCATGCACCCCGACGCCGGGGGCACGGTCGGCACCTTCCGGTTGCTCCGCGAGGCCTACGACACGCTCTCCGACCCGATCCGGCGGGCCCGGTACGACAGCGGCACCGTAGTCGAAGTCCGCACCGCCCCGCGGCCGCGGCGGAAGTTCGGGGACGAGCCCGGTTTCGTGCCCGAGCTGCCCGAGCTCGACGCCGACGAGCTCGACTGGTGGGACTTCGCCGGCGCGGACACCCGCGTCCGGTACGGGCGCCGTCGCGGGCCGGGGCACACGCCGGTCGTCGCCGCGCTCGGCGGCATGGTGCTCGTGTTGCTTCCGCTGGTCAGCGGGGTCGGCTTCTCCACTCCCGTGCTGGTGGTCTGGCTGATCCTCACCGCGAGCACCGCCGTGCTGGTCCAGCGCCTGGCGCGCGGCTACCTCGCCGCGTCGAAGGCACGCGAGGCCTACGCCGCCGAGTTCGGCGGCCGGACCGTGTTCGGGCACCCCGGGGTCGAGCGGGACGAGCTCGCCGAGCGGCTCACCGCCGAGCTGCTCGAGGTGTACCTGACCCGGCTGCCCGGCGCGCGGATCTTCCACGGGCTCGCGCTGCCCGGGTCGGTGTTCGCCGACGTCGATCATGCCGTGCTGTGCGGGAAACGCCTGGTGCTCATCGAATCCAAGATCTGGCTGCCCGGCCACTACGAGACCGCTGTCGACGGCCGCCTGATGCGCAACGGGCGCGCCTTCCGCGGTGGCGGCAGCGGGCTGGCCGAGAGCCTCACCGCCTACCGCGAGCTGCTGCCCGGCGTCATGCTGCGTGGCGCGATGATCGTCTACCCCAGCCGCAGCGGCACGCTCACCACCGCCGAGCCCGGCGACCTGCCCGCGGCGCCGATGACGCCCGAGACGTTCCTGCACGAGATCGGCGAATGGCTCGCCGCCGAACCGTCCACAGTGGACCACGAGGCGCTGCGCGTGCTGCGGGACCAGGTCACCGGCGGAGGCGGCCGGGCGGCGTGAGCGCCGCCGCCGTCCTCGGCACGGTCCTGCTGACGTACCTGCCCGCGGTGGTCACGCCAGGGCCCAACACGGTGCTCATCGCGCACACCGCGGCGGCCGGGACGCGCCGGGCCGCGGTGTCCGTCGCGCTCGGCGTGATCGCCGCGGGCGGCTTCCTGGCCGCGGTCGCGGTGTTCGGCCTCGGCACCGTTCTGGCCCACACCCCTTGGCTCGCGACGGCGATGCACCTCGTCTGCGGCCTTTACCTGGCTTGGCTGGGAATCCGCATGTGGCTCAAGGCCACCGCGCCCACCACCGCGCCGAAAGCGAGCGGCGGCAACGCGTTCCGCCAGGGCGTCTTCAGCAACCTCACCAACCCGAAGGCCGCGGTGTTCTTCGGCAGTGTCCTGACCGCGACCGTCCCGCCTGCCGAATCCCTCCCGGTGCGGGTCGCCGCCGTGCTGGTCGTTCTCGTCGTGTCGACGACCTGGCATCTCACGGTGGCGCTGCTGTTCTCCTCCCCCGCCACCCAGCGCTGGTACGACCGCGCCAAGCCCACGCTCAACCGCGTCGTCGGCACCCTCCTCGTCGTCCTCGGCCTGCTCCTGGCCGTAACGCCGTGAAGGCCCCCTTACCAGCTCTCACAGCCGGTAAGGGGGCCTTCACGGACCATCGAAACTACCGGGTACCGCCCGAAACGCGCTGCTTCTGCGAGTGCGCGGAACGGGTGCAGACCTCACCGACATCGACCGTCTGGCCGCGGTCGGCGAAGACGTCCGCGACACCGACGAGCTTGCCCTTCGGCGAAGTGCACGTCAGCTGGTACGCCTCCTTCGGCCCGTACGTCGGCGGGATCGGCGAGGCGAACGAGACGTCGCCGGTCCAGTCGTCGACCGTGGCCGGGTCGGTCTGGTCGTAGTTCACGACCACGGCCTTGTAGTCCCCGGCGGGCGGGTCGAACAGGACGGCGTGCTCGGACGTCGTGCCACCGTTGGCCGACGACGTGACCAGGTTCCCGGCCGCGTCGTAGACGTAGAGATCCCAGTCCGTCGTGGTGTGCGTCCAGTTGATGTTGACGCTGAACTTGCCGTTGTCCACCTTCGGCAGGCCGTCGACGTGGAAGGTGAAGCTCTCCGCCGTCGCGTCCACCGGGTAGTTCTGGTTGATCGGCGGGACACCGGCCGGGTTCGCCACCGGATAGCCCTGCTGCGCCGGGCCCTGCGGGTCGCGCCCGTAGCGACCGGCCACGTACGGCCGGGTGGAGGGGTTGACCGACCAGGCGAACCGGCCGCCGGTCGTGGTGAACGTCGAGTTCAGGTCGTCGGTGTAGTAGATCGGCGGCTTCGTGGAGCCGTCCGGCTGCAGCACCGGCGACGTCGGCGTCTGGAATGTCTTGTGCAGCTTGAGCTGGTAACCCTTCGGTGCCGAGCCGATCAGCGTCGAGTGCTGCGCCGGGTCGGCGGTGTTGCCCAGGAAGTCCAGGAACGCCTGGCGGTTGCCGCCCTTGCCCGCGCCCGCCGCCGGGGCGAGGCCCGCGTACTCGGCGACGACGCTGTCCGCGAACGGGCCGTGGAAGCCGTTGCCGCCGACCTCGATCGTGAAGCCCCAGCCGCCCGTGGTCCAGTACGACCAGTCCTCGGTGGTGCCGGTCGTGTCGTACAGCGCCCAGCCGGGCTCGCTCGTGTACCCGTTGCGCGAGGCCATCTTGTCGCCCAGCGCCTTGTACGCGGGCTCATCCAGCGGCGGGCGCGTGTCGGCGACACCCGGCACCCGCAGCACCAGCGCCGCGACCGTGTGCAGCGTCATCAGGTTGGTCACCTGACGCGAGGACACCAGCGCACGCACGTTGCGCGTCTCCGGCTCGGAGAACGGGGCGGAACCGCGGAAGGTGTCCCCGCTCCACGCCAGCTCGGCACCCGCGCCGCCCCAGAACCCGGCGTAGTTGCGGTTCGGGTCGGTGCCGCGCACGCGCCCGCCCGGGTTCGCCTTGCACACGCCGGTCGCGTACTGCGGCGGCGAGTCGTTGACGTTGCAGTTCTTGCGCTTCATCTCGTAGTCGAACCGGGTGAAGTCGCCCTTCGGCTCGGCCTCGCGCGAGATCTCGAAGCCGTCCGGGTTGATGATCGGCACGACGATGTTGCGCGTCCGGCCGACCAGGCCGCGGATCGCGTTGTCGTGGGAGTAGCCGTTGATCAGCTCGTAGGCCCACTCCATCGCGTGCTCACCGGCCGGCCATTCGCGCGCGTGGTGCACGCCCATCGTGAAGTCGACCGGCTTGCCGTCGGCGATGTTCTTGACGTCGGTGGCGATCTCCATGCCGACGACGTCGCGGCCCTCCCAGGTGGACTCGGGCATGGTGAACACCGAGACCAGGTTCGGGTTCTTGCGCGCGAGCTCCTTCATCTCGTACTCGTAGTCGTAGAGATGCCGGTAGCTCGTCCGGCCCGAGGGCAGCGCGCGAACCCGGCGTCTTCGCGGCGTAGGCCCGGTCCGTCTTCGCGTCCTGAACGGACTTGGCGGACAGATCGGCCACGACCACGCTGGACTTGAAGCCGCTGTCCTTGAGCGTCTTGCGGTCGGCGTCGCCGGCGAGCACGACCTCGATCCCGGTCGCGTCGCCCTTTTCGGTGACGTCGAGGCCGAGCGAGGTCAGCCGGTTCTTGTCGGCGCGCGTCGGCGTCTCGACCCGGACGAGCTGAGCGGCACCGCCGGTCGGCGTGCCCTGCGGCGTCAGCGCGAGGAAGTCCACGCCCAGCTGGGCCTGCTTGGCCGGGCCGCCGTAGCGGCAGCCCTGCACGATCAGCTGCTGGCCCTTCTTCACGAAGCTTTCGGCGAGCTCGCGGGTGCGCAACGCCGCGGAAGCCGCGACCACCGCCCCGGTCGCCTTGTCGAACACCGCGATGTCCCAGTCACCCTCGGCGCCCGCGGTGGGCTTGAGCCGGGCCTGGACCAGACCGTCCACAGTGGACGTCACTTCGCGACGGTCGGCACCCGCCGCGTTCTTCGGCAGCACGCCCGCGAAGCACGAGCGCGTCACGGAATTGTCCGCGCGCAGGATGTTCTGCGCAGCGGCGGCGGTTCCGGTCGGCAACGCGACGAACGCACCCGCCAGTACCGCGGCAGAAGCCAGCATCACCAGCTGTCTTCTTGGTGATTTCCCCACAGTCAGGGCCTCCTTGGACGAATCCGGCACCACCGGCACACGGGTGGCGACTGACCATAAAGGAGGAAATCGGGCTGGGGTAACCGCCGTAAGTCGGAGGGCCTGATGGCCGCCCCTCCGGGCAGCCCCGGCGGGTACGCCCCGGGGTCGCGCGGACACCACCCGCAGCCGGGAAGCGGTTTCCGACGACTTGAGTCCCCGAAAGTGTGAATCTGTTTCGCGATAGTGGCCAGAACGGCTCACCGTGGGTTATCTCTTAGACAAGATCAACAACCCAGGGAGAGCAGATGACCGAGCCCCACGTCGTGACCCAGGCGCGGATCCCGTTCGGCCTCCGGACGTTCGGCGCGGCCCCGTCGCCGCTGGCCGGCGACCTCGAGTACACCTCCGCGGACCCCTACGCGGTGGCCGTCGTGCTGCACGCCGGGACCGGTCCGGTCCGCTGGACGTTCGGTCGCGACCTGCTCGCCGACGGCCTGCTCGCCGCCGCCGGCGAGGGCGACGTCGTGATCACCCCGGCCACCGACGCCTCGCTGGTCGTCATCGTGCTGAACTCCCCCGACGGCGCGGCCGTGCTCGAGGCGCCCGCCCAGGAGCTGGCGACCTTCCTCGACCGCACCTACCAGGCCGTGCCCGCGGGTGAGGAGTCCGCGTGGATCGACTTCGACGACGAGCTGGCCAAGCTGTCGGTGCCGGGGGTCTGACTCACTCCTCTCCCCGGCTCGACACCACCCGCGCCACGAATCGCTCCGCGACGTCCCGCAGCTTCGCGTTCTCCCGCTGCGACTGCTCGACCAGCAGCGCGAAGGCGTCGTCGGCATCGACTTGCCGGATCGCCATCAGCATGCCCTTGGCCTGGTCGATGACCGCCCGCGACGACAGCGCCCGGCGCAGGTTCTCCGCCGTTTCCCTGGCGTCCTGGTAGCGGTGGTAGGTCCGCAGCACCGCCTCCACGGCGGTCGTGTACAGCTCCAGCAGCTGGGCGTCGATCGCCGCGAAGCCGTCGTCCTGCCTGCCGTAGCAGTTGACCGCGCCCGCGGACCGCTTGTCGGCCACCAGCGGGGCGGCGAGGAAGCTGCCGAACCCCGCCTCCCGCGCGCCCCGGGCGAAATTCGGCCACCGCTGCTCGGCACCGGCCACCGAGGTGCGGACGATCTTCCCGGTGCGGTAGGCCTCGAGGCAGGGCCCGTCGCCGATCCGGTACTGGTCGACGTCCAGCTCGGTGACCCGGCCGGCCGTCGCGGCCGCCGTGTGCGGGCGTTCGCCTTCCAGCAGCGTGACCGACGCTTCGTCCACGCCCGGCACCGCGTGCCTCACCTGCGCGCAGACCTGCTGCAGCAGGACCCGGAAGTCGTCCTCGTCCCGCAGGATCGCGGTCAGCGCCTCGAGCGCCCCGGTGACGTCGTCCAGCAGCGGCGAAACCGTCCCGGCCCGTTCCTGTGGTTGCATGTCTGCTCCTCTCCGGTGGCCCTTCTCCCGCCCGGGGGTACCCAGGTTTGCGCGCCCGCTTCGGTGGTATTCGGGGCCATGTCGTCGAGTACCGGGGCCTCGGCCGAACTCCCGCTGGACGGTGAGCTCGCCACGGTCGCCGCGCGGATGTCGGGACTGCTGCTGCCGCCGGAGACGGTCGGCTCGGTGGTGGACCGCATCGTCGCCCTCGCCACGAAGACGATCGCCCGGTCGTCCGGGACGGGGGTGACCCTGGTCGACGACGACGGCGGGTTCGTGACCTCGGCAGCCTCCAGCGAGCTCGTGCGGGCGGCGGACGCGCTGCAGTACGAGCTCGGCGAAGGCCCGTGCCTGGCCGCGCTCGCGGCACGCGGCACGATCCGGATCGACGACACCGCCACCGACGACCGCTGGCCCCGCTGGTGCGCCGCCGCCGCCGGACAGGGGCTGCGGGCGACGCTCACCACCCCACTGCTCACCAGGGACGGCAGCGAGGGCGCCCTCAAGATCTACGCGACGACGCCGGGCGCCTTCGGCCCGTCCGACGAACACACCCTGATGAAGTTCGCCGAGGACGTCGCGCCGCTCGTCGCGAACGCCCGCGCGCACGAGCGGGCCGGCCGGCTCAGCGAGCCGTTCAAGCGCACGCTGCGCGAACGCGACCTGATCACCCTGGCCAAGGGCCTGATCATGGGCCGCGACGGCGTCGACGAGCAGACCGCCCTCGAACTGCTGCTGTCGACGGCTCGCGCGAACGGCACGACGCCCGGCGAAACCGGCGGCGGAGCTCGTCGGGAGGAAGCGATGAACGCAGACCCCGAAGAAGAACTGTGGCGCATGCACGCGGCGTGCTTCGCGCGCAGCGAGCTGACCCTCGAACAGCTCTGGATGCGGTACTTCGGGCTCGGCGGCACGTTCAGCCTGTTCGACCTGGACGCTTACCTCAACGGCCTGACCACGCTGGCCCGGGTCGACCGCGACATGATCGCCCACGCGATCAACGAGCGGCTGGACGAGCTGGGCGGCCCGCCCCGCGCGCCCTACAGCCACGCGCTGCGCGCCGCCCGGCCGTTGCACGGGCCGTTGACCGCGCTGGTCAGCCTCCTCGAAGGCGCGCACCTGGCCCCACCCGAGCGGCTGCCCGCCGTCGTCGCCCGGGCCGGCGAGGCACTCGGCCTGCGGATCCGCGTCTACCTCGCCGACTACGGGCAGCGCCAGCTGGTTCCGTTGCCCGCCGGGGCGAGTGAGCCGGCGGGCCTGCTGGACATCGACTCCGGTGTCGCGGGCGAGGTCTTCCGCCAGGCGGGCACCCGGGTCACCCATGACGGGGCCACCACGCGGCTGTGGACCGTACTGCTCGACGGCGTCGAACGGCTGGGGGTCCTGGAGGTGGTGCCCGCCGCCGGCGCCGACCCGGACGACCCGCTCCTGCGGGACCAGTGCCGGTGGCTGGCCACGCTGCTCGGGCACCTGGTGACCATCACGAGCCAGTACGGCGACGGGCTCGACGTCCAGCGGCGGCGCCGGCACCGCGGCATCCCCGCCGAGCTGTTGTGGCAGAGCCTGCCCCCGCTCACCGCCGCGACGGACGCCGTGGTCGTCGGCGGGAGCGTGCAGCCGGCCTACGACCTCTCCGGGACCGTCTTCGACTACGCGCTTTCCGAGGACATGGCGCGGCTGGCCATGTTCGACACCGGGCCGCGCGGCCAAGCGCTGATCGCGGTGAAGGCGCTGTCGGCCTACCGCGCCGCCCGGCGCGAGGGAGCCGGGCTCGACGGGCAGCACGCGGCCGTCACCGCGGCCCTGGCCGGCGACCCCACCCCGGTGACCGGCGTGCTGGCCGAGCTCGACCTGCGGACCGGCCGGCTGCGCCAGCTCAACGCCGGGCATCCCGCGTCGCTGGTGGTCCACGGCCAGGAGATCCGCTCGCTCGGGACCGGTCCCCGGTTCGGCGCCGGGACACCCGAGCTCGCCGAGGACGACCTCGATCCCCGCGACCTCCTGGTGGTGTATTCCGGCGGCGTCACCGAAGCACGGGACCCGGACGGGAACCCGTTCGGCCGGGCCAGGCTCCTCGACGGGCTGGTGCGGCAAGCCTCGGCGTTGCCACCGGAGATCGCCCGGCTGCTGACCGGTGCCGTCACCGCGCACACCGGCGGCCGGCTGCGCCGGGACGCCGGGATCCTGGTGACCCGCTGGGTGTCCCGCCCGCCGCGGGAACTGGGCATGCCCGGACGGGAATGAGCGCCCGGCGTTGTGCCGATCGGGTCCGCCCGCGCCGAGGATGGTTATCCGCCCGTTCGACGGGAATGCCGCGACCGCCACCGAATTGCGTGGCGGCCGCGATTGCCGAATGGAGTGGACTCTGTGTTCCGTCATACGAAGCTGCTGCAGTTCGAAGCCAAGCCCGACAAGCCGGACCCCGTCTACGCGCACAAGCTTCAGGAGCTCATCGGGGGCGCCTACGGCGAGCTGACCGTGACCATGCAGTACCTGTTCCAGGGCTGGAACTGCCGCATCGAAGGCAAGTACAAGGACCTCATCATGGACACCGCGACCGAGGAGATGGGGCACGTCGAAATGCTCGCCACCATGGTCGCCCGGCTCCTGGAAGGAGCGCCCGCCACCGCCACCGCGGAGGCCGTCAAGGACCCGGTGATGGCCGCGGTGATCGGCGGGATGGATCCGCAGCAGGCCATCGTCGCCGGGGGCGGCGCCCTGGCCGCCGACAGCAACGGCACCCCGTGGAACGGCAAGTACATCGTCGCCTCGGGCAACCTGCTCGCCGACTTCCGCGCCAACGCCGCCGCCGAGGCGCAGGGCCGCCTGCAGACCGCCCGGCTGTACAACATGACCGACGACCCCGGCGTGAAGGCCATGCTGCAGTTCAACCTCGCCCGCGACACCGTCCACCAGAAGCAGTGGCTCGCCGCGATCGAGGAACTCGAAACCGACCGCCTCGAAGGCGAGATCGCGCCGACCGCGCTGTTCGACGAGGAGAACCAGGAGCACAACAACACCGTCTGGCACCTGTCGGACGGCCCCGACGGCGCCAAGGGCAACTGGACCTTCGGCGACAAGGCCATCGACTACCTGATGGACCCGCAACCCCTCGGCGGCCCGGGCACCGCACCCAGGCCGGATCCCGCGTTGTACAGCACCTATTCGCCGACCTTGGACGCGATCGGCACCTTGAAGGGCAAGGCCAAAGAGGTGAAGAACAAGCTCACCTGACAAGGATGGTGCGGGACCGCCTTTCCTGGCGGCCCCGCACCGTCCGCGGGCCTGAATGCGGGCGCGCCACTTCCAGTTCGCCAGATCGGTGGACGAGTAGGCGGTGATCGCGACGAAGGAGGTGTTGCCGTTCTTTCCGCCTCCCGGATTGTCGTAATAGCCGGCCGCTCCGCCGTACCTCACGCCATACCAGTAGTACGTGCTGCCGACCTTCAGGACCCCGCCGCCCTGGGAGTAGATCGGGTTCCCGGAGGTGTCCTTCCAGAACACGTGATTTCGGATCGTGGCGCCCGCGGCGGCCTGCGGTGCCGGAGCGGATTTTTCTCGGGGCGTCTCATCGCGAGGAACTGAGAAAGCGCTTTCCCTCCCTGGCCGCCCATGCACAGGTGCACGGTCATCGGATCTCCCTTTGATCGAAGACGTGACGAGCGGACACCAGCGCTGTGAACGTACACAACCAACTTCCCACACTGCTGGTAAAGATGGAACCGCATACTGGAGATCTTTTCAAGACCGAGGTGCGATCCGCTGTGAACGTGCACATCCTCCGGAGCTGCCAGACGGGCATCCGCGCGCCCGGCAATCGATCATCGAAATCGGTGAAAGTGTTGACACCGGGCCAGGGTGGTTCTTAGCTTCGAGATACCCCCGCCGGCACTGGCTTCGCCATTCAGCGGCCCGTAGTACCGCCGAGAGATCATGTGTCACCGCACCTCCTCGCGTTCCCGCTTCGCCCTCCGGCAAACCCCTCCGCAGGAAGAAGGACGATGTGATCTCCCATTCCCGGACTTCAGCGTCGCCAGGCAGCCAGGCCGAAGGGGACACTCCCGTGATCGCGAAGCGGTCAGGCCCTCCGAATGACGACGTATCCGGGCAGTCCCGCCGGTCGTTCCTGCGGGGGCTGGCCGCGGTGGGGGCGCTGCCGCTGGCCCCGGCCGCCGCGACTTTGCTCGCCGCCGAGCCGGCCTTCGCCGCGGGCGACGGCTTTCCCTTGGTCGCGGGAGGTGTCGCCGCCGACGTGTTCGTGGACGCGGCCGACGACGTGGCCGTCCGGCGGGCGGCGGGCGACCTGCAGGCGGACATCGAGCGGGTCAGCGGCGTGCGGCCCACCCTGACGAACAAGACCGCCGGGCTGTCCCGCACGGCGGTGCTGATCGGCACGATCGGCCACAGCCCGGTCATCGACAAGCTCGTCGCGTCCGGCCGCCTCGACGTCTCCGAGGTTTCCGGGCGCTGGGAGGCCTCGGTGACGCAGATCGTCGATGCGCCGATCCCCGGGGTCGACCGCGCGCTGGTCATCGCCGGCAGCGACCGGCGCGGCACGATCTACGGCGGCTACGACCTTTCCGAGCGCATCGGCGTCTCCCCGTGGTACTGGTGGGCCGATGTTCCGGTGCCGCACCGCGACACGGTGATCCTGCCGCCGGCCACGGAAAAGCGGCGCGAGCCGGCGATCCGGTACCGCGGCATCTTCCTCAACGACGAGGACAACCTGTCACAGTGGGCGTATCGGACGGAGGAACCCGGCAAGCACATCGGGCCGGTCACCTACACCCGGATCTTCGAGCTGATGTTGCGGCTCAAGGCGAATTACCTGTGGCCGGCCATGCACCCCGAGTCGGACCACTTCAACAAGTACCCCGACAACCCGCGCCTGGCCGACCAGTACGGCATCGTCGTCGGCTCCAGTCACCCCGAGGCGTTGCTGCGCAACAACGTGTACGAGTGGCAGCCGTGGGCACAGGCGCACCGCAACCCGGACGGCAGCCTCCCGGAGTACGACTACACGGTCAACCCGCAGACCATCCTGGACTACTGGCGGGCCCGGGCGAAGGCCAACGCCCGGTACGAAAGCGTCTGGACCGTCGGCATGCGCGGCATCCACGATTCGGGCCTGGTCACCAAGAACGCCAAGACCACGGCCGAGCGGGTCGCGGTGATGAACGACATCATCACCCAGCAGCGCCGGATCCTGACCGAAGAGGTCAACCGGACGATCGGCGCCGTGCCGCAGATCTTCATCCCGTACAAGGAGGTGCTCGACCTCTACAACGCCGGGGTGCGGGTGCCCGACGACGTGACGCTGATCTGGCCGGATGACAACCACGGCAACATGCGGCAGCTGCCCACGGCGGCCGAGCGGCAGCGGTCCGGCGGCAACGGCCTGTACTACCACATCTCCTACTGGGGAGCGCCGAAAAGCTACCTGTGGCTGGACACCACGGCGCCGGCCAAGATCTGGCAGGAACTGCGCCGAGCCTACGACAACGGGGTCCGCCACACCTGGATCATCAACGTGGGCGACCTGAAGTCGCAGGAAGTCGGGCTGTCGTTCGCGATGGCGCTCGCCTGGGACATCGACCGGTGGCGCGCGGAGGACGTGCAACCCCGGCTGGCCGAATGGGCCGGTCGCCAGTTCGGCGCGGCGCACGCCCAGGAGATCGCCGAGATCCGCCAGGGCTACTACGAACTGGCCGCGGCGCTGCGCCCCGAGTTCATCCAGAGCGGGGTCTTCTCCCTCGTCCACCACGGCGACGAGGCGCAGCGGCGGATGACGGCGTACCAGAGCCTGATCAGCCGGGCCGAGGCGGTCGGCGGGCAATTGCCGGCGGCCTACCAGGACGCCTTCTTCGAGCTGCTGCAGTATCCGCTGACCGGCGCGTATCTGATGAACCTGAAGTTCGTGTGCGCCGACCGCAACGCGCTCGCCGTCAAGCAGGGCCGCGGTGCGGGGGTGAATGTCTTCGCCGACCTCGCCGAGCGGGCCCAGGCCGACGAGGACGCGCTGACCCGCCGCTACAACACCTCGATCGCCGGCGGCAAGTGGAAAGAGATCATCAATCCCTACCCGAGCAACGTCCCCAAGGCGCCGCGGGTACCCGCCGTGACCAGGCGGACCAGGACGAGCGCGGTAGGTCTCGGCGTAGCCGCCGAGGGCAACGAGACCGGCGTCTCCCGGCGCCTGTCGTTCTCGTCCTACACCCGGAGCCGGCGGTTCATCGACATCTTCAACACCGGTTTCGCCCCGCTGTCCTGGCAGGCCACCACCAGCCACTCCTGGGTGCGGGTCAGCGCCGGCGCCGGGACCACCCCGGACCAGGTGCGGATCTGGGTCAGCGTCGACTGGGCCGCGGCCCCGCTCGGCGCGAGCAGCCCCGAGGTGCGCATCACCGGCGCGGGCGCGACGGTGACCGTGCCGCTGCAGGTCGCCAACGACGGCGAGCAGGGCCGGGCCGCGGCGACCGGTTTCGTCGAGGCACACGGCTACGTGTCGATCGAGGCCGAGCACTACGACCGGCTGGTGCCGCGGTCCGGTGCGACCTGGCAGACGGTTCCCGGCCTCGGCCGCTGCGGCGCCGCGGTCATCGGTGCGCCGTTCTCCGCGGCGCGCATCGACGGGGACAGTCGCACCCTGGCGCCCGAGCTCCAGTACAACGTCCGCTTCACCGCGGCCGGAACCTTCCCGGTCACCGTGTACCGGCTGCCGTCGCTGGACGAACGCGGCAGCCGCCGGCTCGCCATCGGCCTCGATTCCGGCAATCCGGTCCTGCTCAAGGGAACGGGGGTCACGTCCGCTGCCGCGTGGTCGCGCAATGTGGTCGAGGGCATCGAGAAACTGACCACGAGCATCGCCGTGGACCGGCCGGGCGAACACATCCTCAAGCTGTGGATGGTCGACCCGGCGAATGCCGTCGACCAGATCGTCATCGACACCGGCGGCCTGCCGGCCACCTACCTCGCCCCGCCGGAGAGCTTCCACCCCGTCTTCAACCCGAACCCCGTGCGGTGACGGCTGCCGGGTCCGCCCTCCCGGACGACGCGCTCGTCCGGGACACCCGGCGATGCTCCCGGTCCCTTCGCCACCACACTGGACAGGTCGACTGCCGTGTCACGAACGCGCACGCGCCCGTTGAGAGAATGCGCTTACTGATCTCACGCAGACGGTACCTGTGCGGCTCTCCGGCGCCGCGCCGTTGCGCGGATGAGCGCGAACCTTCCGGGCCCGATGACCGCGATGACGAGCAGCGACCAGCAGAACATGGCGGCCGCTTCACCACCGTTCTGGATCGGCCAGAACGCGGTGGGCAGGTGCACGGTGAAATACGCGTAGGCCATCGAACCCGAGCCGAGGATGGCCGCCGGCCGGACGAAGATCCCCACACAGATCAGCGCACCACAGACGAGCTGGATCGCCGCGGCCCACCAGCCGGGCCACGTGCCGACCGGCATCGGGGCCGCCTTGGCGCCGAACAACCCGAACATGGTCTTCAGACCATGACAGGCGAACAGGAATCCCACGACGATGCGGTAGAGCCCGAGCACGTGCTCCCGGGCGTCATCCAACCGGTACACGGCACCTCCATCGAGGACGTCGAGGGCAGCGCCGCCCCCGGAGAAGCAGAGACCCCGGCCGCCCGCACCACGTCCTGATCATGGTGCTTCCCCCGGTGCGATGGCGAGCAGCGAGATGATCGCCAGGTTGCGCTGGGCGAAGTCGTTCGTCGCGAACGTGGCGAAGTCGCCCGCGGGATTCGTCGTGGTCCTGGTGGGAATCTCGGTCACCGGGCCGGGCACCGCGGTGCCGGTGACCCGCTCCGCCGGCGGCCATGGCTTGCCGGCGGGATCGCTGGTGAACTGGTCCCAGCCGCGTTTGCGCAGGTTCACGTCCCCGAGTTGCTCGCCGGCCCAGGCCGTGACGCGGGAGTAGATCGTCTTGAACAGGCCCGGG
Source organism: uncultured Actinomycetota bacterium (assembly GCA_963762765.1). Classification (GTDB taxonomy): domain Bacteria; phylum Actinomycetota; class Actinomycetes; order Mycobacteriales; family Pseudonocardiaceae; genus Amycolatopsis. Next base: position 268,336 of record CAVXMR010000010.1, on the reverse strand, counting down.
TTGAAGTCGCGGCCGTACCGGGCGATCTTCTCCGCCGAAGGAGCTTGGGCGTACCGGGCGAAGTCCAGGTAGGTCCGGCGGAACTCGGGGACGTCGACCAGATCCAGTGCCTCCCAGAGGATCTGCTCGCCGAGGAAAGCCATCGAAAGGTTGTAGCCGCCGTCGAAGTCGCCCTTCTCGAGGTTCACGAGGTGGCCGGTCGCCGGGTCGAAGCCGACCGCGCCGCCCGCTTCGCCGGTGAAGAGCCCGGCCGGGAAGGCGGCGATGTCCTTCATGCCGGTGACGATCCGGTCCCGCCACCGCACGTCGCCGGTGCGTTCCCACTCGGTCATCCAGTTGCTGACCAGCGCGTACCAGTCCGGCCCGATCCGGACCCTGGCCGGCGCTTTCGTCTGGGGCGGCAGGACTTCCCGCAAGGGATCCACGGTGCGCAGCGTCTCGTCCACCTGGAGCGACGACCTGATGAGCTCTCCCAGCAACTCGTCGGCGGTGAGGTAGTAGGAGAACCGTTTCGTGAACGACTCGCCGACCCGTGCCTCCTTGGCCCCGTCACCCCAGTGCACGACGGCGTGCCGTGACCCGAGCCCGGCGAACCGGCCGCTGTGGTGGGTGTCCACTTCGGACACGTGCTGGGTCATGGCCCTGCGCCAGCCGGAACGTCCGGGGGTCGCCCGAGCGCAGGAAGGCGTACCAGAGCAGCGCGTCGGTGCCCAGCTCGGCGTTGTCCCAGGCGTACCCGCCGACGTCGTATCGCCATTCGTGCCGGTCCGCGTCGTAGGTGTGCATGACGTCGCCGTAGTGCCAGAAGCCGTACCATTCCCGCTCGTCGACCTGGTCGGCGTAGAAGCCGACTTCACGGGCGATCGCGTCCTCGAGGGCCGCGCGGGCGGGAGTGCTGCGATCGGGCAGGCTCCACCGGCCGAACACGCCGGCCGCGTGGTAGGTCCGCGGTTCCGTGACGAGCTGCGGCGGCGCGGTCAAGGTGGCCGAGAGCGCCGCGATCGTGTTCCTGGCCGGCGTGGCCGCCATCGCCCAGAACTGCATCTCGGTGGACCGGACCATGCCCTGCGGCGTCGCGAAACCCTCCTGCACGTCCTCATAGGACAGATCGAGTCCGTGCGCGACGGTGTCGTAGCTACGCAGGTCCATCGCCGGAGCGAGCGGAGAGTACGACCAGAGCGTCACCGAGGCGGTGCCCGTGGCCGCGCCGCGGACGTCCAGCGACCGCGGCGCGCGCTGCCAGAAGTCGCGCAGCCCGAAGCCGAGCCCTCCCCCGGTACCGCCGACATAGCCGAACCCGGAAGCGCGCTCACCGCGGCCGGCGTGCTTGAGCCAGCTCCCCGCCGCACCGGTGCGTTTCCACACCGCGAAGTGACGGGCGGACTCCTGGAACAGCGTGAAGTCGTTCCACAGCGCGAGCTGCTGGTAGCCGTCACGGACCTGCTGTCCCCATTGGGCGACCGGCGGCGTGGCGGTACCGGCCGTCTGGGCCTGCCTGACCGCCACGCCGGGGTCGCGGCGCAGGCCGGTGAGCACGCGCACCGGTTCGCCCCACACGCCACCCTCGGCCGTGCCGAAGCGGACGTGCCGGTTGTGCGGCTCGTCGGTCAACGGGACCGAGAACCGCATGCCCAGCCCGCGGACGAAGTCCTGGTTTTCGTCGGCGTCCCAGCGGAAGCTGTGCACGACACGCAGGGAGTCGTCACCCGCACCGAGGTAGATCCGCAGCGTCCACGGCAGAATCGCCCGGCCGCCGCGACCCCGGTCACGCCGGTACCGGCCGGTCAGTTTCACGACCGCGCGCACCGGCCCCGGCTGCTCGACCTCGGCCCGTTCGACGATCCCCGTCCAGTCCGCCGGACGGGGATCACGAGCGTCGTCGTCCGGCTGGTCCTGCACCCGGAGCACGAGTTCGCCGTCCCGGGCGATGACCCGGCCGTCCCGCGAGATCGACGGACACCGCGACCGGACCGGTCGTGGCGATCTTCAGCTCGACCGTTCCGTTGGCGAGGACGATCTCGCGTGCCGAACGGCGCACCGTGACCGGTACCGGAGGCGGCGCGGGAACTCCCGGCGCCAGCTGGAAGGTTTCCGCGCCGGCGGACGAGGTCGACGGCGTGCCCGGTCCACTTGACCGAGCCGTCCGGCCAGTACGCCAGCGGCCACGACTGCATCGGGACCGGTGCGCCGTCCGCGGTGTTCAGCGCCAGCGGGACCGTCCGGGCCAGTGCGCCCTTCGGCCAAGGGACCCCGAAGGCACAGCCCACCGAGGCGGCGGGCCTGCCGTCCAGCCAATGCAGGCGTACTCCGGCCTCGGCCGGTGGGACACCGGCGGACGGGACACCGGTCGCCGCGGCCGCCGCGGGTGCGACGGCCGTGGCGGCCAGGGCGGACACGCCGCCGAGGAAGACTCTTCTGGTAAGGGGGGACTGCGGGGACATCGTCACCCTCCGGTCAGCTCGTCACCGCCGCGATGAACGGATTCAAGCCAGCGGCACGACACCTTGTCAACCTCGTCGACCCGATCGGTCCAATACGTCTGTAAGCGCTTTCTGGATGCGAAGATCATGATCCCGTCTAGGCCGGAACAATGGGGTGAACCTGGTCGTCTGCACCGGAATATGGCCGCCGAACCGGATTTCGACAGGTTTCGACGGTCTTCGATTCCGTCGAAGGGCATTCGACGGCTTTGGTTTCCGGCTTGGCGGTTGACGTCACCTGCGACCGCGCTTACCGTGCTTGAACCGATTCAACGCTGAATTCCGGCGAGGTCGCCCGAAGGCGATCGGAGAAGGGGAAATCCGATGAACGAACGGGTCTGCCGGGTGCGCGCGCGTGTCGCGATGGCGATAGCCGCCGTCACGATGGCGGGACTGATCACGGCATGCGGCGGGAGCGACACGTCGGGGAGCACGACGATCCGATTCGTGTGGTGGGGCAACGAAGACCGGGCCAAGGTCACGAAGGCCGCGGTCGATTTGTTCATGAAGGCCAACCCGGGGATCACCGTCCAGACCGAGTACGCCGCCTACGACGCCTACTTCCAGAAGCTGTCCACCCAGGTGGCCGGGGGCGCGTCGCCGGACCTGATCCAGCTGGACCGGGCCACGCTCGGCGAGTACCAGCATCGGCACGTGCTGGCCGACCTGAGTCCCTACGTGGGCAAGACGATCGACGTCACCGGGATCGCCCCCGAACTGCTGGCCGGCGGGAAGGTCGAGGGCAAGCAGTACGCCGTTCCCGGTGGCCAGACCACCCAGATGCTCGCGTACGACCCCGCCGTCTTCGGCAAGGCCGGCGTCGAGCCACCGTCGGGCCCAGGCAAGAGCTGGACCTGGCAGGAGTTCACGGCCGCGCTGGGCAAGGTGGGCGCCACCGGCGTGGCCGGGACCACCGATTTCGGCTGGGCGATCGACTGGTTCGAGGTGTGGCTGCACCAGCACGGGAAGCTGCTCTACACCGAGGACGGCAAGCTCGGCGTCACCGCCGCGGACCTGACCGAGTTCTGGACGCTGACCGGCGGGCTCCGCACGGGCAACGCCGTCACAGCCCCCGAGGTCACCACCAAGATGGACGGCTCCATGCCGAACTCGGGCCTGGTCACCAAGCACGCCGCTTCGGAGATCAACTACGACTCCAGCCTCAGCGCCTACCTGTCCAGCTACGGCCCGGCGATCAAGGCGGCACCGCTGCCCACGGACGGCAGCACGTCCGGCATGGCCGCCATGCCGCCGGTCACCTTCGCCGTCGCGCAGCCCTCGGCGCACAAGGACGCCGCCGCCAAGTTGCTGAGCTTCCTGGTCAACGACCCCGAAGCGGGCAAACTGCTGGGCGTGGCGCGCGGGCTGCCGCCCACCACCGCGATCAGGGGCCAGGTCTGCGCCGCGGCGCAGGGCGCCACGAAGGCGGTGTGCGACTACGAGAAGTCGGTCGCCGACCGGATCGGCCCGGCGACCGGCCTGTGGCCCACCGGTTCCGCGGCGATCAAGCGGGACTTCCAGCGCGTCTACGACGACGTGATCTTCGGCCGCACGAGTGTCGCCGACGGGGCCGCCCGCCTGGTGCAGACGGCCCAGCAGTCACTCGGTTCCTGAAGCAGCGCCAGGAGGAGACCAGACGATGACGCACGCTGTCCTGGACCACACGGGCGGGCCCCTGACATCCGCGCGGCCCGCGCCCCGCAGACGTCGCGAGCGATCGACCCAGGGCACGGGATACCTGTTCCTGTCGCCCTGGCTGATCGGCGTGCTGGTCCTGACGATCGGCCCGATGATCGCGTCGCTGTACCTGTCGTTCACCGACTACGACCTGTTCGACCCGCCGCACTGGGTCGGCCTGGGGAACTACGTCACGATGTTCACCGGTGACGACCGGTTCTGGCACGCCGCCGGCGTGACCGCGAGGTATGTCGGACTGTCGCGTGCCGCTCAAGCTCGGGATGGCCCTGGCTGTCGCGATGCTGCTGAACCGCGCGCGCCGCGGCGCCGGGCTGTACCGCTCGGCGTTCTACGCGCCCTCTCTGCTGGGCGCGAGCGTGAGTGTCGCGCTGGTGTGGCGCGCGATGTTCTCGACCGGTGGCACGGCGGACGAGGTGCTGGCCGCCCTCGGCCTCGACACCGGCGGCTGGGTGGACCAGCCGCAGTTCGCGCTGCTCACCGTGATCGCGCTCGCGGCTTGGCAGTTCGGGGCGCCGATGGTCATCTTTCTCGCCGGGCTCAAGCAGATCCCGAAGGAACTGTACGAGGCGGCCGAACTCGACGGCGCCGGACCGGCCCGCAGGTTCGCCTCGGTGACCCTGCCGATGCTCTCCCCCGTACTGCTGTTCAACGTCGTGCTGGAGACGATCCACGCGTTCCAGTCGTTCACCGGCGCCTTCGTCGTCAGCAGCGGACGCGGCGGGCCCAGCGACTCGACCCTGCTCTACACCCTTTACCTCTACCAGCGCGGTTTCACCGATTTCCGGATGGGTTTCGCCTCGGCGATGGCCTGGGTGCTGCTGCTGGTGATCGGCGTGCTCACCGCGCTGCTGTTCCGTGGCTCGCGACGGTGGGTCTTCTACGCGGGTGAGGGCCGATGAACCGGCGGTCCTGGGGCTGGCACCTGCTGATGGCGCTCATCCTGATCGTGTTGCTGTATCCCCTCGTCTGGCTTGTTTCGGCTTCGTTCAAGCCCGCGGAGGAAGTGCTGGCCGGGCTTTCGCTGCTCCCTTCGCGGCCGACGGGCGACAACTACACGCAGGTGTTCGAGGGTGTCGCCGGATACAGCGTGTGGCACTACTTCGCCAACTCGCTGGTCATCTCCGCCGGCGCGGTGATCGGCAACGTGGTGTCCTGCTCGCTGGCCGCGTACGCCTTCGCCCGGCTGCACTTCCGCGGCCGCGGGCCGATGTTCGGGTTCATGCTCTCCACCATCATGCTGCCGCAGCACGTCGTGCTCATCCCGCAGTACGTCATCTTCCAGAAACTGGGGCTGGTCAACACGTTCTGGCCGCTCGTACTGCCGAAGTTCCTCGCCACCGACGCGTTCTTCGTCTTCCTGATGGTGCAGTTCATCCGTACCCTGCCCCGGGAACTGGACGAAGCGGCGACGATCGACGGCTGCGGGCCGGTCCGGACGTTCCGGCACGTGATCGCGCCGCTGCTGCGCCCGGCATTGATCACCACCGCCATCTTCACCTTCATCTGGACCTGGAACGACTTCTTCTCGCAGCTGATCTACCTCAACGACCCCGGCAAGTTCACCCTGCCGCTGGCCCTGCAGATCTTCGTCGACCAGACGAGCCAGTCGGCGTTCGGCCCGATGTTCGCCATGTCGGTGCTCGCGCTGCTGCCGATCGGGCTGTTCTTCTTCGCCTTCCAGCGGTACCTGGTCGAGGGCGTGGCGACGTCGGGGCTGAAGGGATGAGCACGTCGGCCACGCGGTACCGCACGCTCGCGCTCCTGGCCGAGGTTCTGCTCGTCGGCGGCCTGGTCTGTGTCGCGGCCCTGTTCGTCGTGACGGCGCTGGCCGCGGCGGCGGCCGGCTCGGTGGTGCTGACCGAGTTCGTGTCGGAGGGCCGGACGCCGGTCGTACGCCGCTACTTCCGGTTGCTGTTCGAGGCGCTCGGCCACCCCGTCGCCGTGCTGGCGCCGGCCGGGCTGCTGCTCGTCGGCGGCATCGACGTGGTTGCGGTCCTGGGCGGGCTTCCCGGCGGGCGGGCCTTCGGCGCCGTCCTGGGTGCCGTCCTCGCCGCGCTCCTGGCGGCCGGCCTGCGGGGCGCGGCGGGCTGGCGGCCGGGCCGGAGCTGGCCCGAAGTGCTGGCGGACGCCGGGAGGGAAACCGTGCGCGACTGGCGTGGCAGCCTCGCGCTGCTCACGGCGATCGTGGTCGTGGCCGCCGTCGTCGGGCAGGCCCCGGCCTTCGTGATCGTCGCACCCGGGCTACTCGTGCTGGCCGCGATCGCGGTCCGGGCGCGACGGTGAAGCCGTCGATCGGCATCGGTGACGTCGCGGTCAAGGCCGGCGTGTCGGTCGGCACGGTGTCCAATGTGCTCAATCGCCCGGACGTGGTCGCCGCCGGCACCCGTGAGCGTGTCCTCGCCGCCATCGCCGAGCTGGGCTACGTCCGCAACGAACCGGCACGGCAGCTGCGTTCCGGCACGGCCCGCACGATCGGGCTCGTGGTGCTGGACGTGGGCAACCCGTTCTTCACCGATGTCGCGCGCGGTGTCGAAGAAGCGGCGAGCGAAGCCGGGCACGCGGTGATCCTCTGCAACAGCGACGAGTCGGTGGACAAGGAACGCAGGCAGGTCGAACTGCTGGCCTCCCAGCGGGTGCACGGGGTGCTGATCACTCCGGTGCAGGCCGGTCCGGAATCACTGCGGCGGTTGCGGGATAGGGGGATCTCGGTGGTCCTGCTGGATCATCCGGCGGCCGAAGAGGACCTGTGCTCGGTCGCGGTGGACGATTACCACGGCGGTGAGCTCGTGCTCACCCACCTGCTGGCCGAGGGGTGCGAGCGGATCGTGATGATCAACGGCCCCGCCGGCATCCACCAGGCGGCCGAACGGTATCGCGGCGCCGTGGCCGCGATCCGGAGTGCGGGCCGGGCACCGGGCGTGCTCGAGGAGATCACGGCGCCTGCCCTCAATGTCGCGAGCGGCCTGCGGGCGGGCGAACGGCTGATGGCCAGGGCCGTTCTGCCCGACGCCGTCTTCTGCGCCAACGATCTGCTGGCGCTCGGCCTGCTCCAGGCCACGGTTCGGGCGGGCGTGCGGGTCCCGGAGGACCTGGCGATCGTCGGCTACGACGACATCGACTTCGCCGCCGCGGCGGCGGTACCGCTGACCTCGGTCCGCCAGCCACGGCACGAAATCGGGCGCACGGCGGCGAAACTGCTGATTGCCGAGTCCCAATCACCCGGCGACCACGTTCACCGGCACGTGGTGTTCACTCCCGAGCTGGTCGTCCGGGAGTCGAGTCGACGCCCGCGGCGGCTCTTCGCCGAACCGTGAGCCGGCCCAGTCGGTGGCCCCTCGACCGTGAACGTTCACATCGTGACAGCCAGTGGCTCGATGGGCTGCACGTTTGTCAATCCCTATCCCTTGACGAGAGCCAGGAAGGAGCGCGACACTGAAAGCCTGTGACGTTGTGAACGTTCACACTCTGGGCACCCGGCTGATTCCACTGGCGCGGGCATGCCCGCATGTCACCTTCGCCGGTCAGTGATCGAAGGAGCCCACTGATGAACGACAAGCCAGAAATCGTGTCAGCCCGACTGGGAAGGCGCAGCGTGCTCTACGCCGCCGCCGCGGGCGCGGGCGCGCTCGCGTTGGGCGCTGCTACCGCGAAACAGGCACTGGCCGCCGTGACGCGGACGCAGCCCGCCGCGGCCACCTTCTTCAAAGGCGTCGACATCAGCTGGGCGCCGCAGATGGAAGCCCATGGGTACACCTGGAAGAACTCCAGCGGGCAGACCCAGGACCTGCTGACCATCCTCAAGGGATACGGCATCAACGCCGTCCGGCTACGCACGTTCGTCAACCCGTCCGGCAGCGCCACCGACGGCCACTGCAGCATCACCGAAGTCGCCACCTTCGCCAAGCGCGTCAAGGCCGCGGGCATGTCCATCATGCTGGACTACATGTTCGGCGACACCTGGAACTCCGTCGGCGTGCAGAACCCGCCGGCCGCGTGGAAGAACATGAACTACAGCCAGATGCTCTCCGCGATGAACAGCTACGTGTCCCAGACCATGAAGGTCATGAAAAGCAACGATGTGCTCCCCACCTGGGTGCAGATCGGCAACGAGATCAACAGCGGCATCTGCCGCCCGGTCGGCAGTGTCTCCAATCCCGGCCAGATGACCGGATTGCTCAATGCCGCGTACAACCAGGTCAAAGCGGTGTCGCCGAGCACGACCGTGTGCATTCACCTGGCCCAGCCGCAGAAGTGGGACTCGATGCAGACGTTCTTCAGCCGCTACGCCGGCAACGGCGGCAAATGGGACATGTCCGTGTTCTCCTCCTACGGCAGCGCGAGCCTGGCCTCCGGCATCGTGGGCAACATGAAGAAGATCTCCAGCGCCTACGGCAAGCCGTTCATGCAGAGCGAATTCGGCGGCCCGGTGAGCAAGGCCTCGTCCACCAAGTCCGCGCTGCTGGCCTACATCACCGCGCTCAAGAGCAACGGCGGCCAGGGCATCTTCTACTGGGAGCCGGAGGGCTACGCGCCGTTCACCGGCTACGCCAACGTCGCCTGGGACTCCGCCACCCGCAAGCCCACCGCCATCATGGACGGCTTCCGGTAAGCCGGCCGACGTCCACACACGATCTCTCCCAGGAGACACGATGATCATCCCCGCTGTCGGCGCTCTCGTCGCCCTGTCCATTCTCCCCTGCACCCCCGCCATGGCGGACGCCGTCAACTACTCCTTCAACGTCCCGCCCGGCGACTACGAGGTCACAGTGACCCTCGGCAGCACAAGCCAGGCCGCGCAGACCGGAATCCAGGTCGAGGCGCGCCGCACCATGCTCGCGCCGGTGAGCACCCGCGCCGGCGAGTTCCGCCGGGAGGTGCTGGCGGTGAACGTACGCAGCCCGGAAAGCATGCCCACCGGCGAGGAAGGGACCGGAACCGCCGGCCTGCAGATCCACCTCACCGGGAGCCACCCGGCCGCCGTGAACGTCTCCGTGGTGCCACGCCGCCGGCCCCGGTTGTTCGTGGTGAGCGACTCGACCGCGTCGGACTGGCTGAAGGGCCCGAAGCGGGGCTGGGCACAGGAACTGCCCCAGCTGCTGCGACCAGGGATCGTAGTCGCCAACTACGCCGACTCGGGCGAGAGCAGCGTGAGCTGGCTGAGCAATCCCCAGCTGTTCGCCACCGTGAAGCCGCTGATCCAGCCCGGCGACGAAGTACTGATCCAGCTGGCGCACAACGACAAGACCACACCGGAAACCACGTTCCGGGCCAATCTGGGCAAACTCGTCGACGGCGTCCGGCAGCGGGGCGGGCTGCCGGTCCTTCTCACCCCGCCGGTGCGGCACCAGTTCGGCCCGAACGGGAAGCTCACGCCGACCGGCCTGATCGTCAACAACCTCGGCGTCGACCTGCCCGCGGTGATCCGCGACCTCGCAGTCAAGCTGCGGGCGCCGCTGATCGACCTCACCGCCCGCAGCCAGGCATTGCTGGAGAAACTCGGCGAAACCGCGTCCTGGCCGCTGTACCTCACGGTCCAGCACGACGGCGTGCAGGACTACTCGCACTTCTCCGAATACGGAGGAACGGTCATGGCCGGCCTCGTCACCCGGGGCATGGCCGACGCTCACCTGCCCGCCGCCGCGTTCGTCCGCTGAAGCAGAGCGCCGTCCGCAAAGGACATTTACAAGTCCGCGAAGGCCACTCTACCGACTCTTACGACCGTGAGGGGCCCCTTACGGCCCGCCAACACGCCGGGGGGTGCGACGCCAGAGGTCGTGAGTGTTGCGGCCGGTTCTATTGAGCGGTAAGGAAAGGTGGCATAGTCGTCCTATGTGGACTGATGTGGAGTGAAGGACGCCTTCAGTGCATTGAGCGCACCGAAGGCGTCCTTCGCTCCGCCTGGCGGGGGCGCGGGGTGGCAGGTGGGGCTGGTGGTGCGCTGCGGCGTGGTTCGATCGCGTTGGTCGTGCCGGCGGGCATGCGGGTCCTGCTGCCGAGGCTCGGCCGGCGTGACGTCCACAAAGGATACCCCGGCACCACCGACCGACCAGCCGGACCGGCCGGAGCGTCACCTTTGCCATACCTCTCAAATAGAGTCCCTCAAGGGGGGCCTTCACGAACTTACGAGGCGGAGGTGCCCGGCAGTCCTGGTCAGTTGGCCTCGAAAGCGCCGAGGTCCGGCGCCTTCCCGTGGTAGGGCAGGCCGACGTTGGTGCCCTTGTCGATCAGGCTGCTGCCCGGCGCGGGGCGGAGGTTCGGCAGCACCGGCAGGCTGCCGTCGGCCTGGCGGGGCGCGTCCCAGCCGGACGTCGACACGCTCTGGAACTGGGCGTCCGACAGCGTCGACGCCGAGGTTCCAGGAGTTGTAGGCGGCGCTCGTGCCGCTCATGTTCGACGGCGAGGCTGCCCTTGTAGGCGACGTTGTTGCGCAGGTTGCCCAGGCCGGTCGCCGCCGCCGGCTCGAGTTGATGCCGAGCATGTTGTAGTCGGGGTTGTTGCCGTAGCCGGTGTTGTTGAAGTAGTCGTTGGCCAGGGTGTGATGGTTGGCGTAGAAGCCCGCCGCCCTGTTGTTGAACGCCACGGAAGTCACGCACGGTGTGCTTGGCGCCGTTGCTGACGTACTTGCCGCCGTAGCCGCCCATCTTGAAGCCGTTGCCGTTGCCGGACGCCGTGGTCGTCTGCCGGGCAGGTAGCCGTTGCGCCAGGCCCACGAGTTCTCGATGGTCACCGACGAGAAGGCGTTGATGAGGTCGAACCCGTCGTCGGAGTTCCACCACGCGCGGCAGCCGCGGAACACGTTGCCGGGATGCCCGGCCGGAGATGTGCGCGCCGAACCCGTCGGCGCTTTCACCCGCGCCGTTGGAGGTGTAGCGGGTCGTAGTTGTCGTGGGAGTCGGAGTTGAGGACGAGGTTGCCGCCGCCGTCCTGGATGAACAGGCCCGGCCCCATGTTGTGGTGCAGGTTGAGCTGCTCGAAGACGTTGTTGCTGCCCGAGATCCAGATGCCCCAGGACTCGTGGTTGCGGTTGTTGTTCTGGGGCACGCCCTTGACTTCCAGGCCCTTGAGGTGGATCGCAGGCTGCCGGTGACGTCGAAGCCCTTGATCCGGCAGTCGTCCTTCACGCGGGAGAAGTCGAAGACCGGCTTCTCGCCCGGATAGGCCCAGTAGCGGATCAGGTTGCCCGAGCTGCCGCTCTTGTTCAGGGTGATCGCGTCCACCTGGTCCGTCTGGCTCGCGCAGCCCCTGTTCGCGCGGGAGTACGCGTAGGTGCCGCCCCGGAAGTAGACCGTGTCGCCCGGCTGTGACCGACGGCCTGCGCGTGGGCGATCGACGCCCAAGGCGCGGCCTGCGTCCCGGCGGCGCTGTCACTGCCCGCCGGGGCGACGTAGTAGGTGCTTCCCGGCCTCCGGCACTGCCCGCCGCCGACGCGCGCACGGCGATCCCGATCGGCCCGTTGTGACCACCGCGACCACGAAGGCACGGGTCATCTTCATGGATCGTGTCATCCGCTCACTCCAAACCAGTCAAGTCGCAGCTTCCCGAACACGGCACGAACGGCGTCGTGGTGCCGGTCAGGGTGGTCGTGCCGAGCGTCAGCCCGCCGGCGCTCGCGGTCACCGTGATGGTGCCCGCGCCGGTGGCGCGAACCAGCGCGTACGCGACGCCCTGGTACGCCTTCCGCACGTTGCCGCGGAAGCTCTCCTGCGTCGGGCTGCCGCTGTCGACCGCCACGATGCACGCCCGGTCCGCTGATGCTGAACGTGATCGGGGCGGAGGAGCCGGTCACGACCCGGCCCGACGAGTCGGCGACGGTCGCCTTCACGTACGAGACGTCGTCGACGTCGGTCGACACCGTGCTGTGGTCGGGCGTGAGCACCACCTTGCTCGCCGTGGTGCCGGTCGGCGGCGGGGATGTGTGGGCGCACCCCACGTGCGCTGCCACGAGTATCCGATCGGCCGGACCGTGCCGACCCCGTCCATCAGCCCGAAGTCGCACCCGACAGCGGGCCACAGCCCGTCGGCCTCGCCCAGGTACGCCGCGCCGGTCCAGAGGAACAGGCCGGTGACGCCGGGGTTGTTCTTCACCGTCGTCCACGTCGAGGTGCTCGGTGCCCATCTCGGTGAACAGCCCGGGCCGCGCCGGCGACATCCTCATCGCCTGGATGACCTCGTCGGGCCGGTAGTTGCCGCCGAAGACGTCCACGGTGGTCCGGGTGGCGCCGGTGACGTCGCCGCTGTCGCCGGCCGGAACAGCGCCTGGGTGACCGGCCGGCCCGGGTCCAGCGCGTGCGAGATCGACACCATCCTGGTCAGCAGCGGGCGTCCGGGTCGAGAGCGAGTCGCGGATCTCGTTGCCGGTGCTCCACATCGCCACGCTGGGGTGGTTGCGGTCGCGCAGCGACGACGCTGGTGGCGTCGACCTGGTACCAGGGCACCGAGCCGCTCGCGCCGGGCACCGCGGGCGTGCCGGTGGGCGAGGACGCCGTCCGGTTGAAGTACGTCGCGTAGTCGCCGACGTCGGCGTACTTGTGCTGGGTCCAGACGTCGAAGAACTCGTCGAGGACCAGGAACCCCATCCGGTCGGTCAGGTCCAGGAAGGCCGGGCTCGGCGGGTCGTGCGCGGTGCGGATGGCGTTCACGCCGAGCGCCTTGAGCTGGGCGAGCCGCCGCTGCATGGCGCGCTGCGGGGCGGCCATCCCGAGCCCGTGGTAGTCCTGGTGCAGCGCGACGCCCTGGAATTTGACGCTCTTGCCGTTGAGGCTCATCCCGGTCGAGGCGCTGAACGTCAGACGTGCGGATCCCCACCGGCGTGATGTCGTCGTCGACCGCGGTGCCGCCGGCGAGAACGTTGGTCGCCAGCGAGTACAGGTTCGGGTTCGTCAGGTCCCACAGCTTCGGGTTGCTCACCGGCACGTCGTAGCGCGAAGGTGGCCGAGCGCGCCGGCGGCGATGGTCTTGGCCGCCGTGGTCACCGCGGGCAGCGCGGCGCCGCCCGGGTCGCTGAGCACGCCCTGGACGCTGACGCTCGCCGCCGCGCCGCCGTTGTTGACCACCGTGGTCTCCGCGTGCACGGTGGCGGCCGCGCTGGTGGCGTTCGGCGTGGTGACGTAGGTGGCCCACTGGTCGACGTGCACCGGGTCGGTCGCGATGAGCCGCACGTCGCGGTAGATCCCGGCACCGGTGTAGTACCGGGACGCCGGCTGCTGGCTGGTGTCGGTCTTGACGGCGATCACGTTGTCGGCGCCGCCGAACTTCACCGCCGCCGTGATGTCGTAGCGGAAGCTGGTGTACCCGTACGGGTGGGTGCCGATGAGCGTGCCGTTGACGTACACGCTCGCGTTGGCCATCACGCCGTCGAACTCGACGTACACCTTGCGGGTGGCGGGCACCCCGGCCAGCGAGAAGTGCTTGCGGTACCAGCCGATGCCCGACGGCAGGTAGCCGCCGCGGCCGGTGCTCGGCGCGGACTGCGAGAACGGGTTCGCCGGCGGGTTCCCGCCCTCGATGCTCCAGTCGTGCGGCACGCTGAGCTTGCGCCAGCCGCCGTCGGCGTAGGAGGCGGCGCCGGCGCCGCTCGCGTCACCGTAGTTGAACAGCCAGCCCGGATCGAAGTCCGTGACCGTCCGGAACCGGTTGGCCGCGGTCGCGACGCTGCCGGACGCGGACGCGGTGCCTGCGACATTCGTCGCCGTGAGCGGCACGGCCAGCACGAACGCCAGCGCACCGGCACCGGCCTTCCAGGCCCAGCCGCGGGCGGCACCCCGTCGGATCGGGGATCTTATTGGCATCGCGATTCCTTTCCGCCGTCGAGACGGGGACTCACCCGAGGACAGCGGCGAGCCGGGCCGCGATCTTCCGATGTCCCGCGTCGCGGGGATGGGTGCCGTCCGGGGTGTCGGCCGTGGTGAGCCAGCCTTCGGTGAGACGTACCGCACCTTGCTGTCACCGGCATTGCCGCGAGCGGTCACCGCGGCCTTCGTCTCGTTGACGTACCGCTTCTTGAACGTCTCCATCGCGTGGATGGTGGCGTTCGGGTACTTCACGCGGATCCTTTGCAGCAGCGTGACGTACGCGCTCTGGAACTGCGCGCTCGACACGTTGTGCCCCTTGTCGTTGGTGCCGAGGTTGATCACCACGTCACTCGCCTGGTACCGGGCGAAGTCCCAGTCCGGCGTGCTCGGGTCCAGGCCGGTCTTGAGGAACCGGTCCCGCATGCCGACGCACCCGTCCGAGGACGGGTAGAGGCAGACACTCGCCGGGCGATCTGGGTGTGCGCGGCTCCGAGCTTCTCTCCGGCCAGCCAGCCGTACGCGGTCAGCGCCTGCTTGGACGACTTGCTAGCCCGACCGTGATCGAGTCGCCGACGAACTCGATGATCCGGGACGGCACGCTCGGCATCACGGTGTGCGCGCCGGAGTCAAGGACCACCCCACCGAACACCTCGTCGCCATGGTACGAACCGGCGTCCTGGCGGTAGGCCACCTGCAGGATGTGCGTACCCGACGGCAACCGGGTGGGGGTCGGGTTCACCGTTCCGGCGACGTTCTTGTACGACACCCAGCCGCCGCCGTCGATGCCGGCGTAAAGGTCGACGGCGGCGCGCTGACGCAGTTTCACCGTGGTGCCGGTGAATCCGAGCACCGCGTAGGCACCGGTCCACCCGGGCACGTATGCACTCGCCGACCGGGTGTCCCTGCCGATGGGCATCTTCTGTCTCTTTCCTGTCCGGTGTGGACCGACTCAGCGCAGGTAGCCGACGAGTGACAGGTTCAGCTCGCGGATGCCCTGAACGACGAGGTTCGACATCTGCGTCGCGCCGTACATCGAGAAGTGCGTGTTGTCGCTGACGCCGTCGCTCGCCTTGGTGAGGTAGATCTTCTGCGACCCGGCCGGGCCGAGGGACTCCACCAGCGCCTTGCTCTTGGCCGTCAGGTCGAGCACCGGCACGTTCGCGCTCTTGCCCAGCGCCCGGATCACCGCGGGCAGATCCACGCCCACGCTGTTGACGTGCACCGCGGTCGAGGTGAGCTTGGTGCCGTTGAACAGCCGCCGCACCGGCGGGGTCACGAGCACCGGGATGCCACCTCGCTCACGCACCCCGTTGACGAGCTGGGTGAGGTTGCCGCGGAAGGCCGACGCCGACGTCGTCTTGTCGTTGTGCCCGAACTGGATGAACACCAGGTCCTTGCTCTTGATCAGCGGCTTCATCCGCGGGAAGAGCGCGCTGTTGGCCAGGAAGCTGCCCGAACTCTCGCCGGAGTCCGCGTAGTTCGCGATCACGGCACCGCTGCGCACGTTCGCGGGCAGCATCTGGCCCCAGCCCGTGTAGGGCGCGACCGGCTGGTCGCAGACGGTCGAGTCGGCCGCCAGGTAGGCCACCAGCGGCGAGGCGGCCGGGGTCACGGTCAACGAGCCGACCGCGGGCGCGGTGCCGCCGAACGTGATGTCCAGCCCCGGGGTCCCGTTTCCGCCCTGGCCGGTGGGCTGACCTTCCGGATTACGCACGTTGACCGTGACAGTCGTGGGCACGACCTGGCCGGCGGTGGTCGAGACGGCCGACAGGACCTGCCTGCGCGCCTCCACCGACATCGACGTGTTCGCCGCCTTCGTGGAGCTGCCGAGCCCCACTGTGACGTCGTAGTTGCCCGGTACGACGGCGAAGTGGCACTTGATCGGCGCGGTGCCCGAGCACTGCGCAGGCAATGCCGATGGAGCGGCCGACGCCGCCGGTACAGGGACCAGCGCGACCGCGGCCATCGCGGTCATCAGGATCGCGTGACGCTTGAGAGACATGGGTTCTCCCGTCTCGTATGGCTACTGGGTACCAGATTTGTGAAAGCGCTTTCTCATACGTTGCCGGCGGGCGGCGTGAGCGGGCAGGTGCTGCGGTAGTCCGAGATGCCGGTGTTGTCCTTCAACGAGGGGCAAGGAACTGGCTGTAGCGCGTGTCCGTGGTCGACGAAGATCTTCAGCCAGGGGATGACCTTGCGCATCATCACCGAGTTCGACTTGGTCGGGAAGCCGTGCCCGGCACCGGCGAGCTCGAGGTATCCCTTCTCGATCGAGGCCGGGGCGCCGTTGTAGAGGCCGATGACGCTCGACGGGCTGACCGTCCCGTCGTTCTGCCCGGCCAGTACCAGGGTGGAGACCTTGTCGCCGGACAGGTTCTGCGACGGGCTGAACGGCGCCAGCCCGACCGCGGCCCACAACGACGGCCGGTGCACGGCCGCGTACATGGCCCCGCCGCCACCCATCGAGTGCCCCATCACCGCCAGGCGCCGGGCGTCCACCCGGGTGCGCACCGGGCTCTGCTGGGTCAGGTAGTCCAGCGCCGCCAGCAGCTGGGTACCCCGGGCGGTGTCGAAGTCGTTGCGGCTGTTCGTGTCGATCCCGATGACGACGAACCCGAACGACGCCAGCCACGGCCCCATCCACGCGCCTTCGGCCGCCCAGGTGGCGGTGTAGCCGGGCACGATCGCGATCGCACCGAACGTCCCCTTGCTCGTGTCGGTCGGGTAGTAGATCTTCCCGCCACCGAAACCGTTCCCCTTGGCCACGGTCAGCTCCGCGGTGGCGAAGGTGCCCCGCGAGGCCGCGACACCGGAGGTCGTCGGGTCCGGCCCCCGCTGGTACGGGTTGCCTGCGGCGAGCGCCGGGTCCGCGGCGACCACGGACGCGGTGGCTCCCAGGACGACCGCGGCGGCGGCCACAGCTCGCCTCCACCGGCCCGCGCGGTGCCGTCGTTCGTTTCCGGACATGGCGATACTCCTCTTCGTGGGGTCGAACCGGAGTGCCTGAAAGCGCTTTCTCGGGGCACGCCCATACTGTGCTGCCGAGACATTCGCGCTCGGCATGCCGAGTGTGTTCGACGCCGGGGAAAGGACGATCTCCGCCATGCGGCCGGTGCGGGACACAGTCATTCGATCTCCTTTGATCGACGACGTGGCAAGCGAGGGGGAAGATTTGTGCACGTACACACCCACTTACGGGTGGTTTGGTAAACATGGAACCGCATACCTGCGAGTTTGGCAAGGCTTGTGCGCCACCCCGCCGTGAACGTGCACAGTCGGCCTACGCAAGACTCCGCGTCAGGCCGACTCGCGCACGACGAGCTCGGTCGGCAGGATCACCGTGGCCGGGCCGTCCCCGTCGATCTGGGCCAGCAGCTGGCGCACCATCGTCTCGCTGATGCGGTCCCACGGCTGCCGGATCGTGGTCAGCGGCGGGCTGGCGGCGGAGGCGACCGGCGAGTCGTCGAACCCGCCGACGGCGACGTCTTCGGGCACGCGCCGGCCCGCCCGATCGAGCGCCGCCAAGCGCGCCGCCGCGCCATCAGGTCCGAGGCGACGAACACCGCGTCCAGGTCCGGTGCCCGGCTCAGCAGCTCGCTGCATGCCCGCCTCGCCGCTCGCCCAGCTGTAGTCGCCGACCGCGACCAGCCGGTCGTCGTGGTCGACGCCGTGCTCGGCGAGCACCTCGCGGTACCCGGCCAGCCGTTCCACCCCGCCCGGCGTGTCCTGCGGACCGGTGATGGTCGCGATCCGGCGACGTCCGGATTCCAGCAGGTGGCGCACCATGTCCTTGGCGCCCTCGCGGTCGTCGGCCGCCACGTAGGAGATCTTGCCGCGCTGGCCGAGCGGCTTGCCGCAGCAGACGAACGGCAGGTCGGCCGCGCTGCAGGTGGTCGACCATCGGGCTGCCGCGGTGCGACGAGATCAGCAGCACCCCGTCGACGTGGTGCGCCGAGAGGAAGGGCGCGATCCGGCGGCGTTCGGCCTCGGTGCCCGGCGGTGATCAGCATGAGCGGGATGTCGTGCTCGGCCAGTGCCTGGGTGCAGCCGCGCAGCAGGATGGTGAAGTTGGGGTCCTCGAAGAACCGCTCCTGCGGCTCCGACAGCAGGAACGCGACCGAGCCCGCGCGCTGGGTGACCAGGCTGCGCGCGGCCCGGTTCACCACGTAGCCCAGCTTGCGGATGGCGGCGTCGACCGCCTCCCGGGAGGCCGGGCTGACGTTGTGCCCGCCCTGCAGGACGCGGGACACGGTGCCACGGGAGACGCCGGCCTGCGCGGCGACGTCATGGATGGTCGGCGGGCGCTTGCCCCGTGCCCGTGCCCGCCGCTGCGGCGTTGTGTCCGTCATCGGTCCCTCATCTGCTGCGGTCAGTGGTCACAACTTTACGGCTCCGGAGAGCAGATCGACGCGCCAGAAGCGCTGCAGCCCGAGGAACAGCGCGATCAGGGGGACGATCGACAGCAGCGCGCCGGTGATCACCAGCGTGTACAGGGCCGGGATGCCGGCGCCCTGCTGAAGCAGGGTGTAGAGGCCGACCGTGACCGGGAACCGCCGGTCGTCGCCGAGCATGATGTAGGGCAGCAGGAAGTTGTTCCAGATCGCGACGAACTGGAACAGGAAGATCGTCACCAGCCCCGGCCGCATCATCGGCAGCGCGACCGAGGTGAAGATCCGCACCTCCCGGGCGCCGTCCATGCGCGCCGCCTCCAGCACCTCTTCGGGGACCGCTGCCGCGGCGTAGATGCGCGCGAGGTAGATGCCGTAGGGGCTGAGGATGCTGGGCAGCAGCACCGACCAGTAGGTCCCCGCGAGGTCCGCCTTGGCCAGAGCAGGTACTGCGGCACGGCCAGGGTGATCGGCGGCATGAGTACCCCGGTGAGGATCACGGTGAAGATCAGTCCCCGTCCCCGGAACCGGAACTTCGCCAGCGCGTACCCGCCGGCCGCCGACACCGCGGCGGACAGGAGGGCGCCGGCCCCCGCGTACAGCGCGGAGTTACCCATCCACAGCCAGTACACTCCGTCGCGGTAGGCCGTCAGCTCGCTCAGGTTGTTCCAGAACCCGGTACCCGGCACCAGCGTGAACGTGCTGAACAGCTCGCTGCGGCTCTTCGTGGCGGCCATCACCACCCACAGCACCGGGATCAGGCAGTAGACCGCGCCCAGCAGCAACACGACCGTCGGCAGCCACGACGTGCGGCCGCGGTGCCGGGCCCGCGTGGCGGTTTCGACGCGTGGCTCGGTCAGCACGGCGTTCACGAGCCTGCCTCCGTGGCGCGCCGGTTGACCAGCTTGAGAAACCCGAGGGACAGCACCAGGGTCACCGCGGCGATCAGCACGGCGGTCGCGGCGGCCGAGTTCAGTCACACCTTCGACGAAGGCGTCCCGGTAGACCTTCATCTAGGGGCTCCACGTCGTGCTCAGCGAGTTCGCCAGCGGGCGCAGGGTCATCGGCTCGGCGAACACCTGGAGGGTCGCGATGGCCGAGAAGAAGAAGGTGAGCACCAGCGAGGGCGTCACCATCGGGATCTTGATCCGGAACGCGATCTGGGACTCCGAGCAACCGTCCAGCCGGGCGGCCTCGTACAGCTCGACGGGGACCGCGCGCAGCGCCGTGTAGATGACGACCATGTTGAAGCCCGTGCCGCCCCACACCGCGATGTTGGCCAGCGCGAGGTACAGGCCGTCGCCGTTCAGCAGGTCCGGGCCGTCGAGACCCACCGCCCTCAGCAGGAAGTAGCCGGGGCTGACGCTCGGCACGTACAGGAAGCCCCACAGCAGTGAGGCGATGATGCCCGGGACCGCGTAAGGCAGGAAGATCGCCAGCCGCGAGAACGTCCCGAACCTCGTCCGCGCGGTGTCCAGCAGCAGGGCGAACAGCAGCGCGAGGCCGAGCATCAGCGGCACGAGCATCGCCCCGTAGCGCAGCACCCGGCTCACGCCGGCCAGCAGCTCGGGGTCGGTCAGCGCGTCGGTGTAGTTGCCCAGCCCCGCCCACACCTCCTCGCGGGCCTTCGCACCGAGGCCGAGGCCTTTCATGTGGACGGTGTGCAGGCTCAGGTAGATCGCGTAGCCGATGGGCAGGGCGAAGAACAGTCCGAACAGGACGATCGCCGGAGCCAGGAAACCGTACGGCGCGAACCGACGGGGAGCACGGGTGGACACCAAGGGGCGCCTTTCTTCCGAGGCCGGCGGCGAGCCGGTCAGCCTTCGACCTTGAACCCGTTCTTCTTCATGTCGGTGACGGTGGCCTCCCGCACGGCGGTCAGCGCGGCCGGGAAGTCCGACCTTGTCCTGCGCCGCCTTGCCGAAGGCGTCCTTGAACGCGGAGTACGCGGCGATGACGTTCGGCCCCCACCCCGCCGCCGCCGTGCCCTTCGCGATGTCGGCGGCCAGCCGTGTAGAAGTCCGGCTGGCCGGCGAAGAACTCCGGGGTGGTCAAGGCGCCGCCGGTCTGGGCCGCGGTGGCGGCCGGGTAGACCGCCGCCTCCTTCACCAGTGAGGCCACGGCGGCCGGGTCGGTGTTCAGCCAGGTCGCGAACTCGGCGGCGGCCTTCGCCTTG
Source organism: uncultured Actinomycetota bacterium (assembly GCA_963762765.1). Taxonomy (GTDB): domain Bacteria; phylum Actinomycetota; class Actinomycetes; order Mycobacteriales; family Pseudonocardiaceae; genus Amycolatopsis. The sequence continues at coordinate 247,803 of CAVXMR010000010.1, read as the reverse complement.
CCCCGCTTCTCCGCGCCGTTGGTGACGCCGGTGGCGGAACCGCCCCAGCTCCCGGTCGTGGCCGCGCCCGCGGTCCACTGGGGCAGCGGGGCCATCCTCCACTTGCCCTTCGTGGACGGTGCCGCCGTGGTCAGCGTCCCGGGTGCCCACACCGCGCTCACCCAGGCGAGCTGCTTGCCGTCGTCGAGCGCCTTGTTCCAGGCCGGGGTGTACATCGGCTGGTTGTCCAGCGCGCCCTCGGCGACCAGGCCGCCCCAGAGCTCGGCGACCTTCCGGGACGCCTCGTCGTCGATGGCTGACCTTCCAGCTGTCCCCGGACGTCGTCCACCAGGTCGCGCCCGCCTGCTGGGTCAGCCCGGCGAACAGGCCGGGATCGTTGCTGGAGAACGTGGTCAGCGCGCGGGCGGGGTCCTTCCGCTTGACCTCGCGGGCGGTTTCGCCGAACTCGGCCCACGTCGTGGGCACCTTCAGGCCGAACTGCTTGAAGAGGTCTTCGCGGTAGAACAACGCGAGCGGGGCGATGTCCTGCGGGATCGCGTAAACGACGTCGGAGCCGAGGGTCACCTGCTTCCAGACTGTGTCGGAGAAGCGGTCCTTCACCCCGGCCGCGGCCTGCGCGACGTCGGCCAGCACGTCGTTGGCGACCAGCGTCGGGATCATCTGGTACTCCGCCTGGACCACGTCCGGCCCGGTGCCGGCCTTCTCGGCGGTGATGATCTTCGGGATGAGTTCATCACCGCCCGCCTGCTTCTGCAGGGTGACCTTCACGGCGGGATGACCGGAGTTCCACTGCTGGATGACCTTGTCCAGATTGGGCGCCCACGACCACATGGTCAGCTCGACCGGCCCGCCGGCCGGGGACGACTGGTCGTCGCCGCTGCAGGCGGCGAGGGTCAGGGAGCCGATCATGGCGATCGCGGCCAGGACGGTGCGGCGTTGCATCCGATCCTCCGAGGTTCGACGGGAGGTGTGCCGGTGACTGTGCACGTGCACGGTACGGCCCCGAGGTCAATACTTGTCAAGAGCAGGACATCTAAGGTTCCCTGGGTGAAATCGGTGACTATCGTGCTGTGCACGATCACAAACGACAGGGGCGCAGATGGCGTGGCAGTGGCCGGTAGGGCTGGAGACCCTGGCTTACGGCGGCGACTACAACCCCGAGCAGTGGCCGAGGGCGGTGTGGCAGGAGGACGTGCGCCTCATGCGCGAGGCCGGGGTGAGCATGGTCAGCATCGGGATCTTCACCTGGGCGTTGCTGGAGCCAGAACCCGGCCAGTACGACTTCGGCTGGCTCGACGACCTGCTGGACCTGCTGCACGACAACGGGATCCGGGCCGACCTGGCGACACCGACGGCCGTACCGCCCGCGTGGTTCTACGAGCAGAACCCCGAGGCGCTGCCCACGACCCGCGAAGGCGTGCGCTACACGTTCGGCGGCCGCGGCGCGATCTGCCACAGCTCACCGGCGTACCAGCAGGCGGTCGTGTCGATCGCCGAGCAGCTCGGCCGGCGCTACGGCGCGCATCCCGCCGTGGCGCTCTGGCACGTCCACAACGAGTACGGCGTGCCGGTCAGCGCGTGCTACTGCGACACCTCCGCCGCCGCGTTCCGCCGCTGGCTCACCGAGCGCTACACCACGGTCAAGCAGCTCAACCAGGCATGGGGCACCACGTTCTGGGGCCAGGCCTACAACTCTGGGCACAGGTGCAGCCACCGCGCCTGACCCCGACCGCCTGCAACCCGGCGCAGCAGCTGGACTGGGCACGGTTCACCAGCGACGAGCTGCTGGCGAACTTCAAGCGGGAACGGGACGTGCTGCACGCGGCTTCCCCCGGCGTCCCGGTGACCACGAACTTCCAGGCCGCGCTGTCCCAGTGCGAGACCCTCGACTACTGGGCCTGGGCCGGGGAGGTCGACCTCGTCACCAACGACCACTACCTCGTCGCCGAAGCCGACCGCAACCACGTCAACCTCGCGATGGTCGCCGACATCACCCGCTCGCTGGCGGGCGGGCGGCCGTGGCTGCTGCTGGAACACTCCACCAGCGCGGTCAACTGGCAGCCTCGCAACCTCGCCAAGCGGCCCGGAGAGATGGCCCGCAACAGTCTCGGCCACGTGGCGCGCGGTTCGGACGGCGCGATGTTCTTCCAGTGGCGCGCGTCCCGCGTCGGCGCCGAGAAGTTCCACTCGGCGATGCTGCCCGCACGCCGGGACGGACAGCCGGATCTGGCGCGAGGTCGTGCGGCTCGGCCGTGATCTCGGCGAGCTCGCGCCGATCCGGGGCAGCCGGGTGGCCGCCGACGTCGCGATGCTGTGGGACTGGCAGTCCTGGTGGGCGCAGCGGCTGGAGTGGCGGCCGAGCGTCGACCTCGACGCCCGCGAGCGGGCGGACGCCTTGTACGCCGCCGCTCTACGACCGGCACCTCACGGTCGACTTCGCCCACCCCGAAGCCGACCTGAGCGCCTATCCCCTGGTCGTCGTGCCCGCGCTGTACGCCATGACGGACGCCGCGGCCGCCAACCTCCGCCGCTACGTCGACCAGCGGCGGCAGTCCTGGTCGTGTCGTGCTTCTCCGGAATCGTCGACGACCACGACGCCATCCATCCGGGACCGTATCCCGGCGCGCTGCGCGACGTCCTGGGCATGATCGTCGAGGAGTTCACCCCGCTGCGGGCGGGCGAGCAGGTCCGGCTCGGCGACGGGCTGACCGGCCAGGCATGGTCCGAAATCGTCACGCTGCGCGGCGCCGAGACTGTCTGGTCCTATGTGGACGGACCGGCGGCGGGCGGTCCCGCGGTCACCCGGCACACGACCGGACGCGGCAAGGCGTGGTACGTCTCGACGCTCCTGGGTGCCGAAAGCCTCGACGCCGTCCTGCGCGAGGCAGCCTCGGACGCCCGGCTCCCCCCGCGAGACCTACCCCGTGACGTCGAAGTCGTCGAACGCGTCGGCACGGAAGGGCGCTACCTGTTCGTGATCAACCACACCGGCGAGGACGCCATGGTTCCCGTCGGCGAGCGAGCCGCGGAGCTGATCACGGGCCAGCCCCACAGTGGCGACGCGTGCGTGCCGGCCGGCGAAGTCCGGGTCTTCGCCGTACCCCCGCGGTAACGCGGCCGACCATGAGGAAAGCACCGATCAGCGGCTTCCACGCTTGCGTCTGATCAGTCCGCCGCGGCCTGCTCGACCAGGTCGGCGAACCAGCAAGCCTGCCGGAGTCTTGCCTTCGTCGTTGCTTTGTTCTATAACTACTACAACAGCTCACCAGAGAGGCGCCCCGGTGATCATCAGCCTCGACTTGTCCAGCGACGTGCCGATCTACCAGCAGCTGCGGGACCGCGTCGTCGAGGGCATCGCGGCGGGCGCACTGCCGGAAGGCGAGCCGCTGCCGTCCACGCGGCAGCTCGCGGCGGACTTCGGCATCAACTTCCACACGGTGAACAAGGCCTACGACCTGTTGCGGCAGCAAGGTTTCGTGCGCCTGAACCGGAAGACCGGGGCCGTGATCGACCCCACCGCCTCGGACGAGGCATTCACGGCAGGCTGGTCGGCGCGGGCACGCACGCTGCTCGCGGAGGCGGTCGCCAAGGGCTTGCCCGCGGCCGAGGTGCTGGCGACGTGCCGCGCCCTGCTCGCGGACTTCGACGCGCGACAAGGGGATGAGTCATCGTGACCACGACAGGCGTGGTGGCACACCTGGTACTGATGGCGCTGCTGGTCTACCTGGCCTGGCTGACGCCGGCGCTGTCCGCCCGCAGCGTGCGGTTCGGCGTGCGGGTGCCGGACGACCGGGTCGAAGACCCGGTGGTGCGACGGGAAACCACCCGGTTCCGCACGACGGTGCTGGTCGCGGGCGTGGTCATCGCGCTGACCGGTGCCGGGCTGATCCTGACGGCCGGTATCGCGCTGCTGCCCGCGGCCGTACTGGCGATGCTGGTCGTCTGGTACCTGCTGTACTTCCGGGCGAACCGGGTGATCACCGCCGCGAAGCGCGAGCAGAATTGGTACGAGGGCGTCCGCCAGGGCGTCACCGTCGACACGTCACTGCGCAACGACCCACCCCGTTTCCCGTGGGCCTGGCTGCTGCTGCCACTTCTCGTCGTGGCCGCGACGGTTGTCACCGGCGTGCTCCGCTACCCGGACCTGCCGGACACGCTGCCGATGCACTTCACCGGCGGCACCGCGGACCGGTTCGCGTCGAAGTCGGTGGGCAGCGCCTTCCGGGTCGTGTTCATCCAGGCCGTGTTGACGGTGGTCCTCTGCGTCGTCGGCGTGCTCGTGTTCCGTGGCCCGGCCGACATGGACCCGGCCCGGCCGGCGGCGTCCGCCCGCGCGCACCGGAAGTTCGTGACCCGGCTGGGGAAGGGGCTCATCGCGCTGGCCACGCTGATCGACGTCGGCCTGTTCGCCGCCGCCTGGGCGACGTGGAACGCCTCGCCGGACCCCGGGTTTCTGCTGCCGCTGACCATCGGGCCGATCGCCGCCGGGGTGGCGATCCTCGTAGTGATCGTGGCGCGGCGCGGCCGGGACCGCGAGCCCGACGAGCACACCGGACTGTCGCATCGGGACGACGACGAGAACTGGATCGGCGGTGTGCTCTACCGCAATCCCGACGACCCGTCGTGGTTCGTGGCCCGCCGGTTCGGCGTCGGCTGGACCGTCAACATCGGCAACCGCACCGCGCTCATCACCTGCCTCGGGCTGACCGCCGCGGTCATCCTGCTCGGCATTTTCACGCCCTTCATCCTGCGCTGAACAGAGGATCCTCATGCACAGCCTCGTTGTCGCGGCCCTGATCGCCGCGACTTTCGGACCCACCAACAACATTCCGGCCATCGACCAGGAGATCACCTTCCAGTCGGACGGCGTCACCGCCCACGGCACGCTGCACGTGCCCGCGCACCGGCCCGGCGCCCGGCTCGCGGCCGCACTGCTGCTGCCCGGCAGCGGCCCGACCGACCGGAACGGCAACCAATCCGGCCTTCACCCGAACACGTTGGCGCTGATGACGGACGCGCTGGGCCAGGACGGCATCATGACGTTCCGGTTCGACAAGTACGGCAGCGGCGCGGCCGCCGGCCCGCCGCCCGCCGGCAGCGGCTACAGCGTCTTCGTCCGCCAAGCCGACGCCGCATACGCGGCCCTGCGCGCGCAGCCGGCGACCAACCCGTTCGCCATGCTGGTCGTCGGGCACAGCGAGGGCGGCATGAATGCGATGCTCGTCGGCACGTCCGTGTGGCCGCGCCCGGCCGGGCTGGCGCTCGTCGCGCCGCAGGACCAGCGGATCCTCGACATGATCTCCGCACAGGTCGGCGCGCAACTCGACGCCGCCCTACCGCCGGAGCAGGCCCTCGCCCAGAAGAACCTGATCGCCGCCTGGATCGCCGGCTTCCGGGCCGGCCAGCCCATCAGCACCGACGACATGCTGCCGTCGATCGCGCAACTGTTCCACGCGCTCGCCACCCAGGGCAGCTACCTGCGCACCGACGACGCGATCTACCCACCGGACGTGGCCGCCCGGGTGCCCGCCGGAACGCGGGTGCTGGTGACATGCGGGACCGCCGACGCCAACGTGCCGTGCACCACCACGCCGCCACTGCTGCGGGCACTGCGAGGCGAGCACCTGGCCACATTGGCCGGAGTCGACCACTTCCTGCACCCGGCCGGCAGCCCTGTCGACGACCAGCCGCTGGCCCCGGATTTCCTCGCGGCACTGCACCAATGGGCGAAGCACTGGGCCCACTGACCCGTCTCGTGAGTGGTAAGTGTCGTTCTAACGACACTTACCACTCACGAGGGCCGAGCCGACGAGTTCCCAGGGGGAACCCGGAACCTCAGGTTCAGGACGAGGACACGGAATAGCTGTTGGTGGTGAAGTTGAGACCACCGGCCGACGAAGTGATCTCGTAGCCGAACTGGACCTCGCCGAGCGTCACGTCCCCGAACCAGCCCCTGCCCTTGATCCAGTTCATCACCGCCAGCACGTCCACGGTGCCCGAGTTCGTGTTCGACGTCCGCAGGAACGAGAAGACCTCGTTGCCACCGTTCGATCCCTTGTAGACATCCCAGGTGTGGCCGCCGACGGACACGGTGGTCTGCTTCGAGCCGATCGCTCCGACCGCGCCCCACTTGTTCATCCACAGCATGGTCTCGTAGGCGTTGTTGTCCGCCCAGATGTCATACGCCGCGGTGTAGGCACCCCCGCTGGGGACGCCGACGTTGAAGCTGCTGGAAACCCGGCCCAGCGAACTGAGCTTCTTGCCGACGTTCTTGGCCGCGTGCGGGTATGCCTTCACTCCACCGGTGTTCGGGTGGTCGGCCGACACTCCCCAGTTGCTGAAGGAATTCGCCCAGATCGTCTGCGAGCCCGCTCCACTGCCCCAGACGTCGTTGCGAAGGGTGTACCCGCCGTCGGACCAGGTTCCCCACTTGTCCGAAGAGGACCACGTAGCCGCTTCGGCCACGCCGGCCGTCGTCGCCACGGCGGCGACCGCGGTCAGGCCGACCACGAAAGAGCGCAACACCTTGTGCATGATTCCGTCCTTTCCGGGCGTCATTGCCCGGGTTCGGTTTCTGCCGAGTTCAACGGCCGCCTTCGCCGACAACAGGGCCCCCGGTGAGCTTTCGTCGAATCGATTCGATATCGCCTCGCGGGCAATTTCGACGAAGTCAACCGGATAAAGACGACTATCGCAGGACAGCAACGAGGACGTCAAGTAGATCATTTGACACCCACACTGGGCCGTTGACCTGCCCGAACACTTCGATCGACGAATTCGATGAATTCGACTTCGCACGGTTTTCGTCGAACTTAAATCGAATATCCAGCTCGCGGCCGACGGCCTTGCTTTCCCGGAATATCCGACCTGTCTTCACCGATCGTCGACACGCTTCGACAATCGGATCCTCACGCGTGCGCGCGGCCGGTGGCGAACACCCGCACATCCCCCGCGCCGAGCCTGAATTCCGCACCACCGGGAACGGAACTGCCGTCGAGGACGTCCGCCAGAGACGCGGGAGCCTGAACGTCGACCTCCTGCCGGCCCCAGTTGTGGACCACGTGCACCCGGCGCCCGTCCGGTGACGTTCCCGTCGTCGCCGTGACGGAGGGAGGCAGGCCGGCCCAGCCGCTGACCGGCTCGGGCGTCAGCCAGGTCGCCAGCGCCCGCGCCAGGCCGCGGCCGGGCACCGTGCCGACACAGGTGACCCGGCCCGCGCCGTGCCCGCGGGTGGTGATGGCAGGCCAGCGGCCGAAATGCGGGTGCTCGTATTCCGCCAGCACCTCGGCGTCGACGACGGTGAGCCCGTCCACCCAGCGGGTCGCGGTGGCGTCCGGCGGCAGGCCGAGAGGACTGCCGGACACGGCCCGCAGCGGCAGGGCGGCGGCCAGATTGCTGAACTCGTCGTACCACACACCGGCGGCCGCGACGAGGCGTGGCGGAGCCTGCTCGTGCCGTGCCCTGGCTTCGTGGTCGGCGTAGCCGGTGCGGGGGCCGAGGACGAGGTGGCCACCGGCGTAGGCGTAGGCGGCGAGCCAGTCGAGCATCGCGTCGTCGGCGAGGTAGAGACCGGGGACGATCAGCACCGGGTGCTCTCGCGCCGCCGCCTCGGGTGAGCTGCCCTCGCGTTCGCCACGGGGGTCGTGCAGCTGGCGGGCGTGAAAGATCCGGACCTGGCGGCCGGCGTCGAAAGCACCGCGGTAGAACGGGTCGAAGATGCCGTGATAGGCGGCAGAATCCGGCCCTCGGTCCGATGTGGACAGTGGCGGATACTTCTGCATCAGCCACTTGCTCGGCATCGAATAGACCATCGCGATGTCGGCGTCCGGTTCGATCCCGGCGACCACCGATCCGGCCTCGTCGAACTCGGCGCCGAGCCGGGCCAGCTCGGCGTACACGCGGCCGGGCCGCCCACTGTGCGGCAGGACGCCACCCCAGTAGGTCTCGGTACCGAAGTGCAGGGTGTGCCAGTGCCAGTACTCGATCATCCGGGCGCCGCGGGAGACCAGCGCCCAGGCCGCCTGGCGCCACTGGCCGTCGTAACCGGGCCGGTTGTCCCACGGCGAGCTGATGGCCTGCGCGTTGGTCTCGGTGACGAGGAAGGGTTCCTGGCGGGAGGAGAAGATCCGGTCCGCGCTCTGGTAGAACGCCCACACTCCGGCGGTCTTCCACTGCTGCTCGTGGTCGTCGGGCGTCGTGTCGGGCAGGACGAGGCCGTCCTGCATGTCGTAGTACGGGTTGCCCGCGGTGACGTCCAGGCTGTCGGTGAGCTCGTCGTCCTCCAGGGCGACGTGACCGTAGGAGACGCAGGTCGTGACGAACTGATCGGGCCGGGCGTACTCGCGGGCGATGCGGGCCTGCCAGGCGACGAACTCGGTGGTCTGGCGCGCCTGGAACGTCCGCCACGCGAGGTCGTACTGGGGCTGCCCGTTGCCGTCCGGAGCCCACAGATCGGCCCAGGTGGACAGCCGGTGCGACCAGTACACCAGGCCCCATTCGCGGTTGAGGGTCTCGACGTCGCCGTACTCGGCACGCAGGTGGTCCACGAACCGCTGGAAGAGCCCGTGGTTGTGGGGCAGCCGCAGGCCGGGCTCGTTGTCCACCTGGAAGCCGATCACCGCCGGATGCCCGCCGTGGCGGCCGAGGATCTTCCGCACCACCCGCTCCGCGTGGAAGCGGAAGGCGGGATGGGTGAAATCGGCCTCCTGCCGCGCGCCCCAGCCGACGCGGTGCCCGGTGGCCTGCTCGCCCGCGATCTCCGGGTACTGCCGGGAAAGCCAGGGCGGGACGGCGTAGGTCGGCGTGCCGAGGATCACCGAGATCCCCCGTTCGCGGGCGCCGTCGAGCACCGGCTGCAGCCACTCGAGATCGAACCGCCCGTTCTCCGGCTCCCACGTGGACCATACCGACTCACCCACCCTGATCACCGTGAACCGGGCCTGGGCCATGAGATCCAGATCGACGTCGAGCCGGTCGTAAGGCTGATACTCGGGGTAGTACGCGGCGCCGAACAGGACGCGGGCGGGCAGGGCGGCCATCGAAGGAAGCTCCGTTCGGCAGGACATGGCCGGACGGCCGGGATCCGTGGATCGGATCCCGGCCGCCGGTTCCGCGGGCATCGGTCAGGCGAGGGTCCCGGTCACGGAGGTTCCCGACTTGGTCACGGAGTACTTCACGGTGGCGCCGCTCCAGAAGTGGAAGGTCAGCGTCACCCGGGCGCCGTCGGTGACCGCGTCGAAGAACGCGGGGGGCAGCGTGATGGCGTTGCCGGGGTAGTCGGGCGAGAAAGCTTGGTTGAACTGCTGGTAAGAGGTCCAGTTGGCGGGCCCGGCGTTCGTGCCGTCGTCGTACTTGGCCTCCATGGTCGCCAGCAGGTCGCCCCGGAACTGGGCCGGGATGGCGAACGAGCCGGTCGCGCCGGTGGCGTCCGACAGGACCGGCGCGTCGTTGGTGATCACGGTGACCTGCCAAGGAACTCCCCGGGAGAACCTGGCCTGGAGGGTCGCGTTGACCCCGTAGGCCCGGTCGCCGGTCAGCCGGGTGAGCGCGGCCGCGGTCAGGGTGAGCTGGTCACCGGTGACGGTGTAGTCCCGGCCCCGGATCAGCGGGGTGTTGCCATGCCAGAGTCCCCGGAAGGCCGTGCCGTTCAGGGCAAGGGTGAGCGACTGGCCGGTGATCGGGGCGGACTTGGGCACGAAGATCTGGTCCGACGACGCGGTTCCGGAGCGGGTGGTCCAGCTCGACTTGATCTGGGCGAACAGGCCCGGATCCCGCCACTGCAGCGTTTCGCGATTCAGCAACGAGAAGGGGTCCCACAGGGCGGTGGTGACCCCGTCGATCCGGGCCTCGTGGCCCAGCGCTTCGAAATACTTCAGCGCCTCGCCCCGCTCGACGACATCGGGATGGAAGTGATCGGGATAGCCGAGCAGGCCGTACTCGCCGACATAGACCGGGATGCCCTTGGCGACGAGCTCGGCGCGCATCCCGGCGAAGGTGTCGGTCAGGTCTTTCAGGACGGCGGCGTCGAACCGGGTGTAGCCGGCGATGTTCACGCTGAACGGCCAGAAGCTGTAGTAGTGCACGGTGGCGACCAGGTTCGGGTCGTGCAGCGAACCGATCGTGGTGGCCAGGTCGTCCATCTGCTGCTTCCCCGGCGTACAGCTCAGGGTCGGCAGGATGAGCAGGCGTGTCGCGTTACCGCCGCCCGACTTGCGCACGATGCTGTGGAACGTGGTGTTCAGCTCGTTGAGCAGCTGGGTCTTCTGGGCGGCGGTGGCGTTGTCGAATGCCGGTTCGTTGACGCTTTCGAAGAGCACCTTCGCGGACGCGCCCTTGAACGCGTCGGCGATCTGGCTCCACGTGGCTGTGAAGCGGGCCAGGACGTTGTCATGATCGGTGGCGAGTTTGGCGATCCACTGCCACGAGTCGTGGTGGACGTTGAGGACGACGAAGAGACCGTCCGCCTGGGCCCAGCCGACCACCTGCTTGACCCGCGCCATGAACTGCGGGTCGATCGAGTACGGGGCGGCGGCCGGCTGATGGCCGCTCCACGTCACGGGAATCCGGACGCTGCGGAAACCCTGCGACCGGATCTTGTCGAAGAGGGCCTTGGTGACCGGGGGATTGCCCCAGGACGTCTCGTCCGGGATCGCGTCGAGGGTGTTGCCCAGGTTCCAGCTGGGCTGCATCGCGGCGACCGCGGCCATCGCGGTGCGGGGAACGGAGGACATCTCCGCGGACGCCCCGGCTCCGGAGGCGTCACCGGTGGTCCCGGAGGCCGTGCCGGTGGCGAGAACGCCCGCGGTGATCAATGCCAGTGACAGGCTCGCCATTCGCCGGAGCCCGCGCCCGCGGCGCCGGGCCGGCTGCTGTGTTTCCGCCATTTCGCATCTCTTTCGGTCGGGGGTGATGCCTGGGGTGACTGTTCAGCGGCCGGCCGGCTCGTAGCCGAACCAGTCGAAGTGGACGGTGCCCGCCGAGGCGTACATGCCGATGACCCGGCCGGTGAAGCCGCCGGCCACTTCGGTCGACAGGTACCGGCCGTCCAGCGTGCCGAGCACGGTGAAGGCGCCGTCCGGATCTTCGACGCCCAGGGCGAGCGAGTCCGGGCCGGAGCGCGGATCGGCAGGCGTGCGCGCGGCCACGTCGATACCGAGCACGACGGGGCCGACTGGCACCGCCACGGTGGCGACCACGGTCCGCAGCGGGCCGATGCGAGCGAGCACCGTGACTTCTCCGCTGCCTGCCTCGATTTCGTAGTGGTGCTCCTCGTCGAGCCGGACCGCGAGGCCGCCTCGGCCCTTCCCCGGGTCGATCAGGGCGCGGGCCCGGCACGACAGGTGCTGCTGACGCCGGCCGACGAACACGACGCCGGGATCGTCCATGCCGCCGCCGCGGGCCTTGAGGGTCAGCCACCCGGGCCGATCCCGCGTGGTGCAGTGCTCCTCGGGCCTGCTGCGCACGGAAACCCAGCACGGCGCCAGCTCGCCGAGGTCGAAGTCGTCCCGTTCGGGCAGGACCGGACCGGGCTGGAGCGGCCACGGCGGCGCGGGCGGGTCGAGGTCCAGCGGGCCGGCGACCGGCCAGCCGTCGACCCAGTTCACCGGCGCCAGGAAGGTTTCCCGGCCGAGCACGTGCCAGCCGGGCGTGCCGCCGCCCGGCCGCACCCCGAGCAGCACCATCCACCACGAACCGTCGGGTGCCTGGACCAGGTCCGCGTGGCCGGTGTTCTGGACGGGGTGATCGGAGCCGCGGTGCGTGAGGATCGGGTTGGCGGGGCACGGCTCGAACGGGCCGGTGGGCGCGGGGCCGCGGGCGATCGAGACACCGTGGCCCCGCTCCGTACCGCCTTCGGCGATCAGCAGGTACCAGTATTCGCCGATCCGGTACAGGTGGGGCGCTTCCGGGGCTTTGCCGCCGGGAGTACCGGACCAGAGCGGATGCGGCGGACCGAGCGTTTCCCCCGTGTGCGGGTCGATCGCGACCTGCCCGACCCCCGCGACCGTGCACCAGCAGGTGCCCTCCTCGTCCCAGGCGAGGTCCGGGTCGATGCCGGGGACTCCCGGCAGCCGGACCGGTTCCGACCACGGTCCCGCCGGATCGGTCGCGGTGACCAGCAGGTTCCCGCCGTCGCTGACGTTCGTGACGATCAGCCAGAACCGGCCGTCGTGATGGCGCAGCGTCGGCGCGTAGATCCCCGCCGACGACGGGGTTCCGACGGGGAGACGCAGCTGGCTCGGCCGGTCGAGGACGTTGCCCAGCTGCGTCCAGTGCACGAGATCGCGGCTGTGGAAGATCGGCACGCCGGGGAAGTACTCGAAGCTGGAGCAGACGAGGTAGTAGTCGTCGCCGACCCGGCAGACGCTGGGATCGGGGTGGAATCCGGGGATGACCGGGTTGGCCACGGTGCCGTGCTCTGACATGCGATCGCTTTCTCGTCTTCGGTCCGCGGCAAGCGCTATCCCGGGGGCAGCCGCAGCACGGCGCAGCCGCCGGGGGCCAGCTCGGTCAGCACCGCGCCGGTGAGCAGGTCGTGCGCCGGTTCCGGCACGGGCACCGCCTCGGTCCGGTGGTTGAGCAGGAACTGCCAGCGCCGGCCGTCCGGAGCGTGGCGGGTGACGGCTTCGACGCCGGGCGGCAGCTCCGGCAGTTCCGGGCCGACCCCGGTTTCGGCGAGCAGCCGGGTGATCAAGGCGGCGTAACCGGAATCTTCGAGGGTGGTGGAGAGGTACCAGCCCGCTCCGGCGCCGAAGCGGTGACGGGTGAGCGCTGGGGTGCCGTCGAGCATGCCTTCGGTGTAGGCCGCCAGGGTCTCGGCGCCCTCCGCACGCACGCATTCGCTCCAGACGGTGCCGTACGAGCCGTCGGAGAGGGCGATCCGCTCGTTCCGCCGCAGCGGCCGGCATTCCTCGACCCGGATGCCCAGCGCCGCACGCAGTGGCGCGACGGGGTAACCACCGAGACGCGCATGGAGGCGTTCGTCGACGACACCGCTGAACTGCTGGACGAGCAGCGTGCCGCCCTCGGAGACGTAGCGCCCGAGATTCACGGCGGCGGCGTCGGAGAGCAGGAACAGGGCCGGGGCGAGAACGAGCCCGTAGTGGCTCAGGTCGTCTTCCGGATGCGCGAAGTCGACGGTGACGCCCGCGTCCCAGAGCGTCCGGTGCGCGCGGCCCAGTGTCGCGTGGTAGTCGAGATCGGCCGAGGGCAGGCCGTCCGAGTCCAGCGCCCACCAGGCGTCCGAATCGTGCAGCACGGCCACGCGTGCCGTGACCGTGGATCCGGCGATCTCACCGAGCTTCGCGATCGCCTCGCCGGCCGCCGTCACCTCGCGGAAGACGCGGCTGTCCGGCCCGGCGTGCGGGACCATCGCCGAGTGCCACTGCTCGGCACCCGCGCGGGACTGACGCCACTGGAAGAACAGCGCGCCCTCCGAGCCGCGCGCGATGTGCCCGAGGCTGTGGCGCAGGATCTCCCCCGGTTCCTTGCCCAGGGTCCGATCGCCGGCGTAGACGGTGTTGGTGCCCTGTTCCATCAGGAGCCAGGGCCGGCCGCGGCCGAACGACCGGGCGCGGTCGGCACCGAAGGCGGTGTCCGCCGCGGCGCCGAGACCCGGCGCGACCGGGTAGTGGTCGATGGCGACCAGGTCGACCTCGCGGCCGAGGGCCCACAGGTCCAGGTTCTGGTAGCCGGGCAGCATCAGGTTGGTCGTCACCGGACGGTCACTGTGATCGCGGATGAGGTCGCGCTGCTCGCGATACGCGGCGACGACTTCGTCGGACCAGAACCGGCGGAAGTCCAGTGCCTGGCCGGGATTCTTGTGCCACTGGGTCGCGCGGGGCGGGAGCACCTGCTCCCAGGAGGTGTAGTGCTGGCTCCAGAACGCCGTTCCCCATGCGTCGTTGAGCCCCTCGAGCGAACCGTGGCGAGCTCGCAGCCACCGCCGGAACGCCGCGGCGGTGTGCTCGCACCAGCAGAGCGTGGTGTATTCGTTGTGCACGTGCCACAGTGCCACCGCGGGATGGTCGCCGTAGCGCTGCGCGAGCGCGGCGGCGATCCGGCTCGCCGCGCTCCGGTAGGCGGGCGCGGTGAGGCAGTAGGTGTCGCGGCTGCCATGGATCAGCTTCGTGCCCTCGGCGGTGACCGGCAGGGCGTCCGGGTGGGCCAGGGTGAACCACGGGGGCGGCGACGCGGTCGGGGTGGCCAGGTCGACGGCGATACCGTTGGCGTGCAGGCGGTCGAGATGGGCGTCGAGCCAGGCGAAGTCGTAGTGCCCCTCCGCCGGTTCCAGCAGGGCCCAGGAGAAGACGCCGACGGTGGCCAGGGTGACCTTGGCCCGCCGCATGAGCTCGTCGTCTTCCTTCCACACGGGCTCGTCCCACTGCTCGGGGTTGTAGTCCCCGCCGAAAGCCAACCCGCCGAGCCGCTCGATCAGGCGCTGTATGGTCATGTCCGCACCTCGTGGCGTCATGGGTGGAGGTCCCGTCGTGGCGGCGGTCCCGTGCTCTCGCGCACGGTCAGGACCGGGCTGAGCAGGACCAGCTGATCCTCCGGATCCTCGCCGTTCGCCGTCGCGGCGATGGTTTTCATGACCTGGTCGACGGCGACGCGGCCGAGTTCCTGCGCCGGGCCGGTCACGGCCGTCAGCCGAGGCGCGTACTGGTCGACGAGCTGTTCCGGGCACAGGGCGATCACCGAGACGTCCTCGGGCACCGTCCGCCCGTTGGTCCGCAGCAGGCTCAGCAGCGGGCCGATCGCGCTTTCGTTCTGCACCACGAAACCCGTGGTCTCGGGCCGGTCGGAGAGAATGCGCGAGAGCACCCCGGCGGTGCTCTCGTAGGTTCCCTCACAGGGCCGGTGCACGTAGCGCAGCCCGCGCTGCTCGGCACGCTCGCGGAAGCCCGTGACCGTGCGTTCGGCGTACCCGGCGTGCCGGTCGTAGACGCCGGCCCCGTAGCCGATGAAGGCGATCTCCCGATGCCCCAGGTCCGCCAGGTGGTCCGTGCAGAGCGCGCCCGCGGCGGTGAAGTCGTGGTCGACGCACGACAGCCCGCGCGGGTCCTCGGGCAGGCCGATGAGCGCGGCGGGCGTGCCCTTGGCCCGCAGCGCGGGAATACGCTCGTCGTCCAGCTCGACGTCCATGAGGATCACGCCGTCCGCCAGTCCGCTCGCGGCGACCCGGCGCACCCCGTCCGGGCCTTCGTCGTTGGTGATCAGCAATACGTCGTAGCCGTGCTGCCGGGCCGACACGGTCACCGAGATGGCGATCTCCATCATGATCGGCACATAGACGTCGGCGCGCAGCGGCACGACGAGGGCGATGATGTGCGAGCGGCGTCCGGCCAGCGCCCTGGCGCCCGCGTTCGGGTGGTATCCGAGGTCGGACACGGCCAGCTCGACCCGGCGCCGGGTCGCTTCGGAGATCGTGCGCTTGCCGCTCAGCACGTAGCTGACCGTGCTGGCCGAAACACCCGCGTGCCGGGCCACGTCGGCGAGGGTCACCATCGCGGTGTACCTGCCTTTCTGATGTCGTTCTGCAGGGGCCGGAATTTCAGCCCTTGATCGCCCCGGTCAGCACCCCGGTACGGAAGTGTTTCTGCATGAACGGATAGACGAGCAGCAAGGGCACCAGAGTCAGTACCACCACGGCCATCTGCAGCGCCAAGGGCGCGGTCTGCGCCCCGATCGTGCCGAAGCCCGCGTTGAGCGAGCCCGGCATCCCGTTTCCCCGGCTGACATAGGTGAACAGCACGTACTGCAGCGGCCACTTCTCGCTGTCCGTCGGCATGTAGAGCATGACGTTGAAGAACGAGTTCCAGTAGCCGACGCCGTAGAAGAGCGCGATCACCGCGGTCACGGCGCGCGAGGTGGGCAGGACGATGGACCACAGGATCCGCCAGTCCCCCGCACCGTCGAGACGCGCCGCCTCGATCAGGTCGGCCGACGTGCTGGAGTAGAAGGAACGCAGCACGAGGATGTTGAAGACCGAGACCGCGCTCGGGAGGATCAGCGCCCACCACTGGCTGTAGCCACCGAGGCCGGTGACGACCAGGAAGGTCGGGATCAGCCCGCCGCTGACGAACATCGTGACCACCAGCAGGGCCAGCAGGAACCGGTGGCCGAACGAGCGGGCCCGGGACAGGCCGTAGGCGCACAACACCGAAACGGCCATGGACAAGGCCGTACCGACCGCCGTGATGCCGAAGCTCACGACCAACGCGGAGCGCACGGTCGTGTCGGCCAGCATCTGGCTGTAGGCCTCGAAGGTGAGACCGTCGGGCCAGATCACCAGCCCGCCGGCGCGGTTGATCGCGGCCTGGGTGGACAAGCTGGTCACCACGACGATCCACAGGGGAACCGCCACGAGCGCCAGCACCCCGGCGAAGGTGAGCCCCTTCGCGGCCTGGCCGACGGTGCTCGGCGGCTCCTCCCAGGCCGGGCGCGCGGACCGCTTCCGGCTCCGGGCGGGCGCCTTGGCCTCGCCGGCGGTTCCCTTCTTGCGCTGGATCGTGAGTACGTCGGTCATTTCCGGTACAACCCGTCTTCACCGAAGGCGTGCGCGAGCCGGTTCGCACCCCAGATGAGCAGCAGTGAGATGACGCTCTTGAACAGGCCGGCCGCCGCGCCGTAGCTGTAATTGCCGGTGGCGATGCCGTAGTAGAACGAAAAGGTGTCGAGCACGTCGGCCGCGTCGTGGCCGACCGCGTCACGCTGGACGAGGAACTGTTCGAAGCCGACCGTGAGCGCGTTGCCGAGGCGCAGCACCAGCATCAGCATGATGACGCCGCGCAGGCCGGGCAGCGTGATGTGCCACATCCGGCGGAACCGCCCGGCCCCGTCCACGGCCGCCGCTTCGTACTGCTCGGTGTTGATGGCGGCGAGCGCGGCCAGGAAGACGATGATCCCCCAGCCGGCCTCCTTCCAGATGGCCTGGGACGTGACCAGCAGCGCGAAGGTGTGCGGGTCGGTCATGATGTCCCACGTGCCGAGGTCGTGGCCGCGCAGGAACTGGTTGAGCGCGCCCGCGCCGCCGAGCATCTGCTGGAAGATCGTGACGGCGAGGACCCACGAGAAGAAGTGCGGCAGGTAGACCACGGACTGGATGAAGTTGCGCAGCCGCTCGCTGAGCACCGTGTTCAGCAGCAGGGCCAGCGCGATCGGGATCGGGAAGAACAGGATCAGCTGCACGAAGCTGAGGTAGAGGGTGTTCTTCAGCGCCCCCCAGAACAGCGAGTCGGTGAAGAGCCGGCTGAACTGGTCCAGGCCGACCCATTCGCTGTACCGGACCCCGACCAGCGGGTCGTACTCCTGGAACGCGGTGACCAGCCCGAAGAGCGGCACATAGTTGAACACGATCAGCAGGACGATCGCGGGCAGCGTCATCAGCAGCAGCGACCGGTCACGCCGCAGCCGGAACAGCCAGTGCCGCCGCGGCGGCACTGCCGCGCGCGGCGGCACCGCCGTACTCATTGACCCGTGCCGTACTTCTGCAGCACGTTGTCGGTCATCCACTGCTTCAGCCGCTCACCACCACCGCCCGACTTCCAGCCGGCGATGGCCGCCTGCACGTCGGAGACCTTCTTCTTGCCGTGATAGCAGTCCTTGACGGTGTCCTCGACGGCCTGGGCGGCATCGGCCGTGGACATCGACAGCGGCATGGCGATGTTCATGTTCCAGAAGACCGGCTTGTAGACCGCCTTCACGTTGGCGGCCTGCCAGGCGGCGTTGTCCCTGGTGACGACCTCCGCGCCCGGGTTGCTGATCACCTGGGGCGGCGCGGCCAGGAACGGGTATGTCTGCGCCTCGACGTTCTTCTTGCCGTCCTCGGTGGCCGTCGGCACCCCGTTGACCATCGTGTGGTGGACGCCCTCGACGCCGTAGTTGACCATCGTGTACTCGGTCGAGCCATACGGCGCCGCCAGGTAGTTCGCGACCGCCAGCAGCTCCTCGATCTGCTCGGGCTTCAGGTTGCTGTTGAGGTAGCTCAGCTCGGCGGTGGGGCTGCCCACGAACAGCTGGGGCGCGCTCTTGCCGTCGGCGGCGATGATGTTGAACGCGCCGCGCCGGTAGCCGGGGTTCGCGGCGGTGCCGGACTGCTGGTCGGGAACATTCCACTCGCCGTTCCCGCCGCCGCCACCCCCGATCAGGGTCTTCCCGGCGTAGAACCGGGTTTTGGCGTTGGCGTTGTCGCCCGCCAGCGCGTCGGGGTGCACGTAGCCGGAGGTCGCGAGCCGGTAGTGCCAGTCCATGGCCGCCAGGAACTCGGGGGTCTCGTACTTGTGGACCAGCTTGCCGTTGTCGACCTTCCACTTGTTGGGCACACCCCAGGCCGGGTACAGATAGGTCCACACGTCGTCGAAGGCCCACACGCCACCCTTGGCGTCGGTCAGTTCCTTGCCCAGGTTCAGGTAGTCGTCGGCGGACCGCACCTGGTCGGCGGAGATGCCCTTCGCCTCGAGGACGTCGCGCCGGAAGTAGACCTGGCCGGCCAGGGGCATGCCGGTGGAGAAGGACGGGATCCCGTAGAGCTTGTCGCCCCAGACCCCGGCCCGCCAGGCGGCGGTCGGGATGGCCGCGAGATTGGGGTACTTCTTGATCTTGTCGCCCGCCAGGTAGGGCGTCAGGTCCGCCAGCTGGGTCCCGGCCAGCCCGCCGAGGTTGAAGTTCGGGTTCCACCAGCTCGGCAGCTGGATCCAGTCGGGCAGCCGCTTGGCGGCGGTCATGGTCGGGACGATGGTGTTGTAGTTGTTCCCGTCCGCCGGCTTCATGGCGAGGTTGACGCCCAGCGCCTTGTTCATGGCCTGGTAGAAGGAGTTGCCCGCCGACGGCACGGTTCCCCACAGCGGCGTGACCGCGGTGTAGCTCCCGCCCCGGCCCGGCACGCCCGAGACGGTGGTGATCCGGTCGGTGGGATAGGTGAGGAAGCCGGCGTCCGTCATCACGTCGGGACCGCCCGCCACCGAGGGGATGTCCGGCCTGAGTGCCGTGTTCGGCACATAGGCCGGCAAGGCCGCCTGGAGGCCCGACTCGGTGTTCGCCCCGGTCTTCTGCGCCGGGCCGCCGGTGCACGCGGCGAGCGCCGGCGCCATCGCGGCCGCTCCGACGACGGTGGCTGCGGCGCTGATGAACCTTCTGCGGTTCCACTCGTTGGCCATGGGTGTCGCGCCCTTCCTCAGTGAAGTGTCGAAGCGCTTGAACGCTGGCGGTGAGCGTAGTCACATTCCTTCCCGTTCGACAAGAGCTGAATTTGACTCGATGTCCAAAGCTCCTGGTAGTTGACAGGTTGACGCCCTCATGCCACCGTCGAAGCGCTTCACCATCGCCTTGATCCGAAGGGTTGCCACGTGAGTTCGCCCCCCGCCTCCGCCACCGAGCGGCTGCCATTCCGCGACCCGGCGCTGGCCCTGCGCAAGCGCGTCGACGACCTGCTCGAGCGGCTGACCGTCGACGAGCGGATCGCGCTGCTGCACCAGCACGCCCCCGCCATCACGCGCCTGGGCGTCGGCCCGTTCCGCACCGGAACCGAGGCCCTGCACGGCGTCTCCTGGCTCGGCCCGGCCACCGTCTTCCCGCAGGCGGTGGGGCTGGGCGCCACCTGGGACGAGGCACTGGTGCACCGCGTCGCCGAGGCCGTCTCGGTCGAGCTGCGTGCCTTCCACTACCACCGCCGGCCGGTCGACGGCACCGCCGCCATCAGCCTGCAGGCCTGGGCACCCACGGTGAACCTGCTGCGTGACCCGCGCTGGGGACGCAACGAGGAGGGCTACTCGGAGGACCCGGTGCACACCGCCCGGCTGGCCGTGGCCTTCTGCCGGGGGATGACCGGTGATCACCCCCAGTTCCTGCGCGCGGCCCCGGTCCTCAAGCACTTCCTCGCCTACAACAACGAGGACGACCGCTGTGTCACCTCATCCGGGCTGCGCCCCCGCGTGCTGCAGGAGTACGACCTCGCCGCCTTCCGGCCCGTGGTGGCCGACGGGGCGGTCACGGGCGCGATGGTCGCCTACAACCTGGTGAACGGCCGCCCCTGCCACGTCAGCCCGCTCATCGAGACGGAGCTGCGCCGCTGGGCCGAACCGACCGGCCACGAGCTGTTCGTGGTCAGCGACGCCGAGGCGCCGTCCAACCTGGTCGACGTGGAGCACTACTTCGACGACCACGTCGAGTCCCATGCCGCCGCGCTGAAGGCGGGTATCGACAGCTTCACCGACCACGGCCTCGACAGCGCCGTCACGATCGGACGGCTGCGCGAGGCCCTGGACCGCGGCCTCATCGGCGAGGAGGACGTGGACCGCGCGGTACGACGGCAGCTGCTGCTCCGGTTCCGGCTCGGCGAGTTCGACCAGGACCTCGACCCTTATGCGGGCATCGGCCCGGAAGTGGTGGACTGCCCCGAACATCGGACGCTCGCGCGGCGTGCCGCGACCGAGTCGGTGGTGCTGCTGAAGAACGACGGCTTGCTGCCGCTCGACGCGACCCGGGTACGGCGGGTGGCGGTCGTCGGTCCGCTGGCCGACATGCTGTGCGAGGACTGGTACAGCGGCAACCTGCCCTACCGGAGCACCATCGCGGACGCGCTGGGCGCGGCGCTCGGGGAGCACGGCGGCGAAGTGATCAGCGTGGCGGCGGCCGACCGGATCACCCTGAGGTCGCCCACCTCGGGCGAGCTGCTGGGCGGGACCGCGTTCGACGTCGTCGACTGGGGCGGTGGCGTGCTGACGCTGCAGTCCGCCGAAACCGGCCGGTATCTGAGCCTCAAGGACGCCGATGCCGCGCTGATCGCCGACCAGGACCAGGTCAAGAGCTGGGACGTGCACGAGACCTTCCGGCTGGAGCACGATCCCGCCGGCGGCGACGGTGTGCTGCTGCGCAGCGTCCTCACCGGCCGCTACGCCGTCGTCGATGACGCGGACGGCCGGGTGGGCGTCACCGCCGAGACGCCCGAGACCGCCGAACGCTGGCAGCGGGAGGTGCTCCGCGACGGCATCGCGGAGGCCGCGGCCGCCGCCCGGGCGGCCGACGTCGCGGTGGTCGTGCTCGGCAACCACCCGGTCATCAACGGCCGCGAGACCGAGGACCGCAAGACGATCGCGCTGCCCGAGACACAGGACGCGCTGCTGCGCGCGGTCGCCGAGGTCCGCCCGGAGACGGCACTGGTCGTGATGAGCAGCTACCCCTATGCCCTGGACTGGGCCGATGCACATCTGCCCGCCGCGCTGTGGACCTCCCACGGCGGGCAGGAGACCGGCCGTGCGCTCGCCTCCGTGCTTCTCGGCGAGGCCGAGCCCGCCGGCCGGCTGCCGCAGACCTGGTACCGCGGCGAGGACGAGCTGCCGCACCCGCTCGACTACGACATCATCAAGGCCGGCTGGACCTACCAGTACCAGCGGGCCGCTGCCCTGTACCCCTTCGGTCACGGCCTCTCCTACACCAGCTTCTCCTACGGTGACCTGCGGCTGTCCCGGACGACGCTGGACTCGGCCGGCTCGGCCGACGTTGCGGTGACGCTGGCCAACACCGGCGCGCGGGCCGGCAGCGAAGTGGTCCAGCTCTACGTCCGGGCGCTCGACGCCCGCTACGAGGCGCCCCGGCTCCGGCTGGCGGACTTCCGCAAGGTCCGGCTCGGCCCCGGCGAACGTGCGGAACTGACCTTTTCGTTGCCCGCCAAGGAGTTCGGCCACTGGGACGTCGCCACCGGCGCCTTCACCGTCGACCCCGGCTCCTACGAGATCCTCGTCGCCCGCTCCGCCGAGGAGCTCGTCCTCACCGCGGGGCTCACGGTGACCGGGCCCGATCCCGCGCCGCGCGTGGTCGTCGACCGGAGCACCCGGGCCGTCGACTTCGACGACCACACGGGCGTCACGCTCGTCGATGCCGGCCGCATCACCGGGGACGCGGTCTGTCCCACCGAGCCCGAGCAGGCTCCGACGCTGGTGTTCGGCTCCGTCGACCTGTCCGGTGCGGTCCAGGTCGAGGCCGAGGTCGCCCGGGAAGCCGGCGAGCCGGGTGAAGCGCTGCTCGAGTTCCGGGCAGACGACCGGCTGCTGGCGTTGATCCCGGTACCGGTCACCGGCGGCCGCTACGCGTGGACGACCGTGACCCGCGAGCTCCCCGCGCCGGCGGAAGGCGTCCACGACCTGCGGCTGACCCTGCACGGCGGTTTCCGGCTCGCCGGCTTCCGCTTCGGTTCGTCCGCCGAGGCGGACGGGTGAGCACGGCGGCACTCCCCTTCCCTCACCAGCGCGGAGGAACGCGATGCCGTTGACGGACGTCCCCCTCGAAGACCTGACCGGCTACCGCCCGGAGCTACCGGCACCGGCGGACTTCGACACCTTCTGGGACCGGACACTCGCCCAGGCACGCAGCCACGGCGGAGCCGTGAAGGCCGACCGCGTCACCGACCGGCACCTGCTGCGCACGGTGGAGGTCGACGACGTGCGCTTTCCCGGCTGGAACGGCGAGCCGGTGGCCGCCTGGCTCCTGCGTCCGCGCGACGCCGAAGCTCCGCTGCCCGTCGTCGTCACCTGTCTCGGCTACAGCCAAGGGCGTGGGCTCCCGGCCGATCGCCTGATCTATTCCGCCGCCGGGTACGCCCAGCTCGTGGTCGACAGCCGCGGCCAGGGCCACGACACCCCGGACCGGGGTGAGGGCGAGGGCACCCAGTGGGCCAAGGGTTTCATGACCCGCGGCATCGACTCGCCCGAGCACCACTACTACCGGCGGCTCATCACCGACTGCGTCCGCGCCGTGGACGCGGTCGGCGAGCTGCCGGGCCTGGACCCGGACCGGGTGATCGTCGAGGGCGGCAGCCAGGGCGGCGGCCTGACCCTGGCCGTCGCCGCGCTGGCGCGCGACCGGGTGGCCGCGGCGATGCCGGACGTGCCGTTCCTGTGTCACTTCCGCCGGGCGGTGGAGATCAGCGGCGAAGGCCCCTACGGGGAACTCGCCGAGTACCTGCGCTGGCACAGCCGCGACCGCGTGCAGCCGGCTTTCGCCACCCTGTCCTACTTCGACGGCGTCCACTTCGCGCAACGGGCGACGGCACCGGCGCTGTTCAGCGTCGGGCTGATGGATCCGGTCTGCCCGCCTTCCACCGTCTACGCCGCTTTCAACCACTACGCGGGCAAGGACCGGCGAATGACCGTGTGGCCTTTCGCCGATCACGGCGGCGGCTACGGCTCGAACACGGCCGTACAGCTGGCTTGGCTGCACGAACACGGCCTGACTCCCGCGTCGCGGCAGTAACGGCCCGGAGTCGTGGTCCGGCTATGTCAGCTCGACGGTCCCGTCCCCCGGCCGCCAGGTCCGCTCGCGGAGCGCGCCGGAGGCGTCGCGCCAGCGCAGGCGTACCGCGCCGCCCTCGACGGCATTCGGCGCGGCGGTCAGGCCGATGCGGACCGGGACACCTTTCGCCCAGACGAGCACGTCCACTCGGAAGCCGCCCCGGGCACGCAATCCGCGCACCTCGCCATCGGGCCAGGCGGCCGGAAGCGCCGGGAGCAGATCGAGGCAGCCGCTCCGGTGTGATTGGAGCACCATTTCGGCGATCGCCGCCGTGGCACCGAAATTGCCGTCGATCTGGAACGGCGGATGAGCGCAGAGCAGGGACCGGTACACACCCCCGCCCTCGGAGCCGTCCACGGCTACCGGTCGCAGGAACAGGCCGAGCAGGCGGTGCGCCGCGTCCCCGTCGCCGAGCCGCGCCCACAGCGCCGCCTTCCACGCGGTCGACCAGCCGGTGCC
This sequence comes from uncultured Actinomycetota bacterium, assembly GCA_963762765.1. Taxonomy (GTDB): domain Bacteria; phylum Actinomycetota; class Actinomycetes; order Mycobacteriales; family Pseudonocardiaceae; genus Amycolatopsis. Next base: position 224,061 of record CAVXMR010000010.1, on the reverse strand, counting down.
CTCGTCACCGCGCGCTTCGAGGCTGCGCCGTGCCGCGGACCGGTATTCCGCGGGCAGGCAGTCCCCGGGGAAAACGCCGATCAGGTGCGAAAGGTGCCGGTGCGCCGGCTCGGTCTCCTCGCGATCGACGTGCCACTCCAGCAGACGTCCGTCCGGACCCACGCCGAGTGGTCGCAGGCGCGGGAGCACCGCGGCGATCTCGGCGAGCAGCCCCGGGTCCGCCGCTTCGCCCGCGTCCGTGGCGCTGCGCCGCAGAAAGGCGAAAAGCTCGCGGAGCAGGGTGCCGTCCATCGTGGTGGACATGTCGACAGAAGCCGGGCCGTCCGCGGTCACGAAACGGTTCTCCGGTGACGTCGCCGGACCGGTGACCAGCAGGCCGTCGTCGTCCTCGTGGAGCAGGTCCAGTGCGAAGCGAGCGGCCCCGGCGGCGATCGGCCAGGCGGTGCGCCGGAGGAAATCCCGGTCCCGGCCGAACTCCCAGTGCTCGGCCAGATGCAGGCAGAGCCACACGCCGCCCAGCGGCCAGAACGACCACATCGGATCGTCCCGCCCCTCCCCCACCGGCCAGGTCGCCCGCCACAGGTCGGTGTTGTGGTTGCAGGCCCAGCCGCGTGCCTTGTGCAGCGCGCGGGCCACGCCCCGACCGGCCGAAGCGAGCTCGGTGACCAGGCGCAGCAAGGGTTCGTGGCACTCCGGCAGGGCGGTCGTCTCGGCAGGCCAGTAGTTCATCTGCGTGTTGATGTTCACCGTGTAGTCGCAGTTCCACGGCGGCGTCACCTGATCGTTCCAAAGCCCTTGCAGGTGGGCGGGCTCGGTGCCCTCACGCGAGGACGCCAGCAGAAGGTAGCGCCCGAAGTCGAAGAGCACGGCCATCAGCCGCTCGTCCGGCTCGCCCTGAGCTCGAGCCCGCAACCGCGCGTCGAGCGGCCGTTTCTCGAGAGGGATCGTCGCCGGACTGCCGAGCCGCAGCGTGACGCGGCCCATGCGCGCGCCGTGCTCGGCCGTGTGCTGCGCGCGCAGTTCCGCCCATGCTTGGGGGAAAGCCGGCGCGATGCCGTGCGCTGCGGCCGTCGCGCAGGCTTGTCCGTCTCGCGTCGGCAGGCGGTCCCCACCTTCGAAGCTCGTACCCACGTTCAGGAAGACCGTCACTGCCCGGACATCGCGCAGCCGCAGGGCTTGGCCGTCGACGGCCGGCTCCACCGATCCGCCCCCCTCGACGCGGACACGGGCCACCGCGGCGGCGCGCAGTGCGTGCTCGCCGTACTCCACGACGGGACCGTGGTCGTCACGTCCGACCCGCGACGGCGCGACCACCAGCAGTGTCAGCGCGTCCGCACCCAGCGGCCGGATCGCGTGCCGTCGTTGCGGTGTCCGCCAGAACAGCTCGCCGTCCCTCGGAACCGGGCTCTCCCAGCGCAGCACCAGCAGACCGTGTCGCACCTCGGCCAGGACCTCGGCGACGGTCCCGTCCACCATCCGATGCGTGGCGACGCCACCGGCGAGATCCAGCTCGCGTCGCAAGCCCGCCGGTTCGGCCGGGCCGGTCCAGCGCAGCACCAGGTCACCCACCGGCTGGAACGCCTCGGCATTACGTCCCTGGACGGCCTTGAGCATTTCACCGGCCGCGACGTGCCGGCCCGCACGCAGCGAAGCGTCTACGGCTTCGAGCAGCCCGTCCGGCACGTCAGGTTCACCGCGAGAGGGTGGCCCGGACCAGAAGGTGTCCTCGTTGACCGAGCAGACCAGTTCCGCGGCGTCACCCCGCACCATCGCACCGAGGCGGCCGTTGCCGACCGGCAGGCCCTCCACCCAGTGCGCGGCGGGACCCTCGAACCAGAACGGGGAAAATTCCATCCGCTAGTGCCGGCCGACCCGGCACGGCGAGGGGCAGAGATTGTTGACCCTCGCCACCAGGCTCCTGCCGTTGGACGCCCGCACGTCGATGAAGGCACCGCACGCCTTGGACGTCTCGTAATCCGTTTCGTCCATCGCGACGGTCAGCGGATCGGAAGTGTGGCCGAAAAGGCATGCCCCGTCGCTGTCGTACCACGTCCCGGGTGCGCTATAGGTGACGCCGGGCTTGATCCTCCCGGTCAGTGGCGCGCTGTCGGTGGCCAAGGCGGTCACGTCCGAAGTCACCATCAAATGACTTTTCCTTTCGGCGCCCCGGGCCGTCGCAGTGGTCATGATCGTGACACACCACCGATCCATTCGGAAGACTTCGTCGAATAGAGCCATTTCCGCGTTTCGCGGTCGAAAATATCGAAGCGCGGCGGATTTCTTCGAAATCGACGAATCCCGGCGCGAAAGCTCCGAGGGAGCAGACATCGTTCCCGCTTCCGGAGCGACGGTCACCTTTCCTGCATCAGGACAGGTTTGCCGGTGTGGCGGCCTCCCAGGCGAACCCGTCAGGGTCGGTGAACGGCCCGGCCGCGCAGCCGAGAGCGATCCGGTGCGAGCCGCCGCCTTCGGGGGAAACACCGGCGTCCTTGGCGAGCGCCTTGCGGCGGTACAGCGCCAGTTTGACCGGGCTCGACCCGGCCTCGAACTCGACATAGACCCGCCCGAAGCTCTTCCCGACCGCGAAGCCGTGGTCGACGTAGAACCCCTTGCTGGCGCTCATGTCGTCGGCACCCAGCAGGAGCACCACGGCGTCGAACCTACGGGTAACCGGGCCGGTGTTCTTCTTGGCCGAGGTCGCGACCTTCCAGATCGCGCCGTCCGGAGCCTGGACGACACCGCCGTAACCCCACATGGATTTGGCGGGCGCCTTGAGCGTCGTAGCGCCGGCTTCCAGGGCGGTACCGACGAGAGAGTCGACGTCGGCGGGCTGGGCAACGGTGAGGGAAAGGGTATAGCTGCGGAAGCCGGTGGAAGCGGTCTCCGCAGTCCGGAAGCGCAGTTGGGTGGTGAGCCCGAAGGCGTCGGCGTAGAAGCGCTCGGCGGCCGCGGTGTCGGCCACCTCGAGGGTGATGAAGTCGATGTTCGTCATGCCGGTAACGCTAGGTGCGGCGCACCGGCCCACGCTTCTCGATTCCTGACCGGTCTGGCAGACCCCCGAACACGATGAGCTCGGCCGCGTCCTCGGGCGTGCCAGGCCCGCGGAACCCCGACTCGGCGGCACCACCGGCGAACGATCACAGGTCGCGCTCACGCTCGCACACGAGCTTCTGCACCACTCCCAGGTTCCGACCCAACCCGAAATGGCGGGTGAAGGCGTCCGCGACACGTGAGCCAGCTAACACGGGTAACGGGACGGACGAGGGCCGGTCCGGTCACGCTGGTTCGCGACCTGGGGTTTCAGGCTCGAGGACCTGAGGTCACCTGAGACCAAACTGGTGATCGGTCACCAGATTCCCCCTTCTAAGCATCCGCTTAGTACGGCAGACTGCGGGGACATCCCCTCTCAACGACGAGGAGGTCCTCCGTGACCGAGTCTGCATCCAGGGTCGCCATCGTCACCGGCGCCGGCCGGGGCATCGGCGCCGCCGTCGCCGCCCGCCTCGCGGACGACGGGTTCGCCGTCGGCCTGCTCGACCTGGACGAAGCCGGGGTCAAGCAGGGCGCCGAAGCGATCATCGCCAAGGGCGGCAAGGCCGTCGGCGTCACGCTCGACGTCTCGGACGCCGATCAGGTCGAGGCCGCGGTCACCCGGGTCGCCGAGGAGCTCGGCGCGCCGACCGTGCTCATCAACAACGCCGGCATCACCCGCGACAACCTGCTGTTCAAGATGTCCGAGCAGGACTGGGACTCCGTGCTCGGCGTGCACCTCAAGGGCTCGTTCCTGATGTCCCGCGCGGTGCAGAAGTACCAGACGCAGGAGAAGTGGGGCCGGATCGTCAACCTGTCCAGCACCTCCGCGCTGGGCAACCGCGGCCAGGTCAACTACTCCGCGGCCAAGGCGGGCATGCAGGGCTTCACCAAGACCCTCGCGATCGAGCTCGGCAAGTTCAACGTCACCGCCAACGCCATCGCGCCGGGCTTCATCGCCACCGACATGACCGCCGCGACCGCCGAGCGGCTCGGCATGGGCTTCGAGGACTTCAAGGCCGCCGCGGCCTCGCAGATCCCGGTCCAGCGCGTCGGCACCCCCGACGACATCGCGAACCTGGCCTCGTTCCTGGTCAGCGAAGGCGCCGGGTTCATCTCGGGCCAGGTCATCTACGTCGCCGGCGGACCGAAGGACTGACATCAGCCCGCAACCGGCGCGTCCCTGCACATGGCCGAAGGCCTCGCGAACGCGAGGGCAGGTCGCCCGGACTGCGGAACGAACACGACCTCGCACAGTGCGACCTGTCAACGCATTCGCGAACGGACGCACCTCGCGGAGAAAGGGACTGAGGCACATGCGCGAATTTGCTTCCCTCGACGAGTTCACCGCCGCGGCCGGTGAGCACCTCGGGTACAGCGAGTGGGAACCGATCACCCAGGACCGGGTGAACCTGTTCGCCGACGCGACCGACGATCACCAGTGGATCCACGTCGACCCCGAGAAGGCCGCCGAGGGTCCCTTCGGCACGACGATCGCGCACGGCTTCCTGACGCTGTCGCTGCTGTCCTCCTTCGGCCCGAAGATCTACAAGGTCAACGGCATCAGGATGGGCATCAACTACGGCCTCAACAAGGTGCGCTTCCCCCAGCCGGTGAAGGTCGGCGACAAGGTGCGGGCCGGGGCCGAGCTCGTCGAGGTCACCGACATCCCCGGTGGCAAGCAGGCGGTCTCGCGGTGGACGGTCGAAATCGACGGCGCGGCCAAACCCGCCTGCGTCGCCGAGTGGGTCACCCGCTTCCTCGGGTGATTCACCTGGTCAGGGCCCATCTCCAACCGGGTCTGTACGGCATACCGACTAGTCGGTATCGTCATCGGCAAGTGATAGAGGAGGCTGGATGAGCCGCACCGACCCACCGGGCCTTGACCTGGCCCGCCTGCGCGCGCACCTGGACGCGCACCGGCCGGGCATGGTCGCCGGGGAGCTGACCGCGGACGTCGTGGAGGGCGGCCGGTCGAACCTCACCTACGTGGTGGGCGACGGCCGGTCGCGCTGGGTGGTCCGCCGCCCGCCGCTGGGGCACGTGCTGCCCACCGCGCACGACATGACCCGCGAGTTCCGGGTGATCTCGGGGCTGCACGGCACCGGCGTGCCGGTCCCGGAAGCACTGCTGCTGTGCGAGGACCCCGAGGTCGTCGGCGCGAACTTCTACGTCATGAGCTTCGTCGAGGGCACGCCCTACCGCAGCGCCGAGCAGCTGGCGCCGATCGGGCCCGAGCGAACCCGGGTGATCGCCGACGCGCTGGTCGACACGCTCGTCGACCTGCACGCCGTCGACCCCGCCCAAGTCGGGCTCGCCGACTTCGGCCGGCCGGAAGGCTTCCTCGAGCGGCAGCTGCGGCGCTGGAAGAAGCAGCTCGACAGCTCGCGCAGCCGCGATCTGCCGGGCATCGAGGAGCTGCACGACCGGCTCGCCGCGGCGGTGCCGGTGTCGGGGCAGCCGTCGATCATCCACGGCGACTACCGGCTCGACAACGTCCTCGTCGACGCCGACGACCAGGTCGCCGCGGTGCTCGACTGGGAGATGTCGACGCTGGGCGACCCGCTGACCGACCTCGCGCTGCTGGTGGCCTACGCCGAGCGTGACAAGGTGTCGCTGCAGTTCGTCTCCAACGCCAGTTCCGCCCCCGGCTACCCGAGCACCGACGAGGTCGTCGCGCGCTATGCCGAGCGGTCACGGGCGGGACGTCTCCGCGCTCGACTGGTACGTCAGCTTCGCGTTCTTCAAGCTTGCAGTGATCTTGGAAGGCATCTACTACCGCTACAGCAAGGGCCAGACGGTCGGGGCCGGGTTCGAAGGCGTCGGCGAAGGCGTCGCTCCCCTCATCGCGCACGGCAACGAGATTCTCAAAGAGGAGAAATAATGGATTTCGCGTTCGACGCGAAGACCGAGGAGCTGCGCGGGAAGCTGCTCGAGTTCATGGATTCGCACATCTACCCCGCCGAGGCCGTCTTCGCCCAGCAGGTCGCCGAGTCCGACGACCCGTGGTCGCGGCCGCCGATCCTCGAGGATCTCAAGGCCGAGGCCCGCAAGCGCGGGCTCTGGAACTTCTTCCTGCCCGGTGAGCACGGTGGCGGGCTGACGAACCTGCAGTACGCGCCGCTGGCCGAGATCACCGGCCGCAGCCTGCACCTGGCGCCGACCGCGCTGAACTGCGCCGCGCCGGACACCGGGAACATGGAAGTGCTGACCATGTTCGGCTCCGAGGCACAGCAGAAGCAGTGGCTGCAGCCGCTGCTGGACGGCGAGATCCGCTCCGCGTTCGCGATGACCGAGCCGGACGTCGCCTCCTCCGACGCGCGCAACATCGCCACGAGCATCCGCCGGGACGGCGACGAGTACGTCGTCAACGGCCGCAAGTGGTACATCTCCGGCGCGATGAACCCGAACTGCAAGATCTTCATCGTGATGGGCAAGACGGATCCCGAAGCCGCGCCGCACAAGCAGCAGAGCATGATCCTGGTCCCGCGCGACACGCCGGGTATGACGATCAAGCGCGGCATGCACGTGTTCGGCTACACCGACGGCGACCACGGCGGGCACGCCGAAGTGCTCTTCGACGACGTCCGCGTGCCGGCGGAAAACCTCATCGCCGGTGAGGGCGACGGGTTCGCCATCGCCCAGGCGCGCCTGGGCCCGGGCCGGATCCACCACTGCATGCGGGCCATCGGCATGGCCGAGCGCGCGCTGGAGCTGATGTGCCGCCGGACGATCTCGCGGGAGACGTTCGGCAAGCCGATCGCCGAGCAGGGCGTGGTGCAGGACTGGATCGCCGAAGCGCGGGTGAAGATCGAGCTGCAGCGGCTGCTGGTGCTCAAGACCGCGTGGCTGATGGACACCGTCGGCAACCAGGGCGCGCACACCGAGATCCAGGCGATCAAGATCTCCACCCCGATCACCGTCGAGTGGATCCTCGACAAGGCGGTCCAGGCCCACGGCGCGGGCGGGGTCAGCCAGGACTTCCCCGTCGCCGAGATGTGGGCCCAGGTGCGCACGCTGCGCCTGGCCGACGGACCCGACGAGGTGCACAAGCGCTCGCTGGCCCGTCGTGAACTGAAGAAGTACCTTCCGGAGGCCAGTCGATGACCATCACCGCCGAGCAGCTGCGCGAGCAGGTGCACACGTTCCTCGCCGCGCACGACCACAAAGCCATGGCGCGCCTGGACTTCCTGCGCGCCCGCTTCGACGCCGGGCTGGCCTGGATCCACTTCCCCGCCGGGCTCGGCGGGCAGAACGCGCCGCGCGCGCTGCAGTCCCTTGTGGACGAGGAGTTCGCCGCGGCGGGCGCGCCGGACAACAACCCGCGCCGGATCGGCATCGGCCTCGGCATGGCCGCGCCGACGATCCTCGCCTTCGGCACCGACGAGCAGCGGCGGCGCTTCCTCCGTCCACTGTGGACCGGCGAGGAGGTGTGGTGCCAGCTGTTCAGCGAGCCGGGCGCCGGTTCGGACCTGGCGGCGCTGGGCACCCGCGCGGTGCGCGACGGCGACGACTGGGTCGTCACCGGGCAGAAGGTGTGGACGTCCGGGGCGCACGAGTCCCAGTGGGGCATCCTGGTCACCCGCACCGATCCCGACCTGCCCAAGCACCAGGGCATGACGTACTTCCTGTGCGACATGACCGCCGAGGGCGTGGACGTGCGGCCGCTGCGCCAGATCACCGGCGAGGCCGAGTTCAACGAGGTCTTCCTGACCGGCGTGCGGATCCCCGACGCCCAGCGCCTCGGCGAAGTCGGCGAGGGCTGGAAGGTCGCGCAGACCACGCTGATGAACGAACGCGTCGCGATCGGCGGGCACGCGATCCCCCGCGAGGGCGGGCTGGTCGGCATCGTGGCGAAGACCTGGCGGGAACGTCCCGAGCTGCGCACGACCGAGCTGCAGGATCGGCTGGTCAAGCACTGGGTCGAGGCGGAGACGCTGCGGCTGGCCGGCACCCGGCTGCGCCAGCAGCTGGCCGTCGGCGCGCCCGGGCCGGAGGGTTCGGCGATGAAGATCGCCTTCTCCGAGCTCAATCAGGCGCTGTCCGGCCTGGAGATCGAGTTGCTCGGCGAGGAGGGTCTCGGCTACGACGACTGGACGTTCCGGCGTCCCAAGGTCGTCGACTTCTACGGCCGCGAGGCGGGTTACCGCTACCTGCGCGCGAAGGGGAACTCCATCGAGGGCGGCACCTCGGAGGTCCTGCGCAACATCATCGCCGAGCGGGTGCTGGGGCTGCCGTCCGAGCCGCGCGTGGACAAGGACGTCGCCTGGAAGGACCTCCCCCGATGAATCAGACACAGCCCGACATGCTGTACTCCGACGTCGAGGAAGACCTCCGGGCGAGCGTGCGGGACCTGCTCACCGACAGCGCGTCGCCCACGGCGCTGCTGGCGCGGGTGGAGACCACCGAGCCGTACGACCTCAAGCTGTGGCGCACGCTGGCCGCCGACCTCGGCGTCGCCGGGCTCGCGGTGCCCGAGGAGCTGGGCGGGCACGGCGCCACCGCGCGCGAAGTCGCTGTCGTGGCCGAGGAACTGGGCCGCAGCGTCGCGCCCGTGCCGTTCCTCGGCAGTGTCGTGCTGGCGACGACGGCGCTGCTCGGCGCCTCGGATTCGCCGGTCGCCGCCGAGCTGCTCGCGAAGCTGGCCGCGGGCGAGCTGACCGGCGCGCTGGCCGTGCCGCTGTCCACCGTGCCGGGAACCGCTTTCCCGGCCGCGGTCAAGGTGGACGCGGACGGCACGCTCACCGGCAAGGTGGGCGCGGTGGCCGACGCTTCGGTGGCCGAGCTGCTGGTCGTCCCGGCCAGTGGCCCGCAGGGTCCCGGCCTGTACGCGGTGGAGGCCTCCGCCGCCACGGTCACCGAGCTGATCTCGCTCGACCTGACCCGGCGGATCGCCGACGTCGTGCTCGACAAGGCCCCGGCCCGGCTCGTCGCCTCCGGCGAGCAGGCGGTGGCCGCGGTGGAGCGCGCGCTGAGCACCGGCGCCGGGCTGCTCGCATCCGAGCAGACCGGGATCACCGAGTGGGCGCTCACCGAGACCGTGCGTTACCTCAAGGGCCGCTACCAGTTCGGCCGTCCGGTCGGCGGGTTCCAGTCGCTCAAGCACCGGCTGGCCAACCTCTACACCGAGCTGGTGATCGCGCGCGCGGCCGCCCGGTACGCCGCGGACTGCCTGGCGACCGGCACCGACATGGCCATCGCGGTGTCGGTCGCGCAGGCCCGCAACGCGCCGATCGCGGTGCACGCGGCCGAGGAGGCCGTCCAGCTGCACGCCGGGATCGGGATGACCTGGGAGCACCCGGCGCATCTGTACCTCAAGCGGGCCAAGTCGGACGAGCTGGCGCTCGGCACGCCGGGACGGCACCGCACGCGGCTGGCCGGGCTGGTCGACCTGCCTGCCTGAGCCGCTCCGTCCACAGGGGACTTTCCCGGTCCGGGCGCCGGGAAAGTCCCCTGTTCTCGTCTTGAATTGTTTTCACATTTTTCCGTTGCCGATGTCTGCTCAAGCAGGCGCTGTGCGAAAACGCAGGAATTCCGCGATGCGGGACGAAATGTGCTCAAGTGAGCGCACCGTCTGTGTTTCCGGTCACCGAAAGGCCGAAAGTACGGCAGGGTTGCCCTTATTCTTCCTGGCATCCGGGCGAGTTCTGCTTAGCCTGGGCGACAGGGCTTTTCGCCGGTAGCCGAAGGAGGCCGGGCCGGTGGCGGAAATCGAAGAATTCGACGTCGTGGTCGGCGAACACCGCCACGGCGCGCTGGCCGCCGGGCCGGAATCGGGCGAGTTCGTGCTGTTGCTGCACGGCTGGCCCGAGTTCGCCGACGCGTGGCTCGAAGAGCTGTACGCGCTCGGCGAGGCGGGTTATCGGGCCGTCGCGGTGGACCAGCGCGGCTACGCGCCGGGAGCGCGTCCCGAAGGCGCCGAAAACTACACGATCGAGCACCTCGTGTCGGACGCGCTCGCCTTCGCCGACGCGGCCGGCGCCGACAAGTTCCATCTGGTCGCGCGCGACTGGGGCGGCATGATCGCCTGGGTGCTGGCCACCCAGTACCCGGAACGGCTGCGCTCCCTGACCGTGCTCTCGACCCCGCACCCGGCGGCGCTGCAGCGCGCGGCCGCCACCGACGACGGCCAGTTCCACGACCTCGGCTACATCCGGTTCTTCCGGCGCGGGATCGGCAAGGCCGAGAATTTCCTGCTCTACGACGACGCCGCGCAGCTGCGCGCGGTCTACGACGGGCGGATCCCGGCGGAGCTCGAAGCACGCAACCTTTCGCGGCTGGCCGAGCCGGGCGCGCTGACCGCCACGCTCAACTGGTACCGCGGCGCCACCAACGACGCCTTCGACGTCCCAGCGGGCCGGATCACCGTGCCCACGCTCTACATCTGGGGCAGCGCCGACCCGTGGCTCGGCCGGGGCGCGGCGGAGCTGACCGTGCACTACATCGACGCCGAATACCGGTTCCAAGTGGTGCCGGGGGCGGGCCAGATGCTCGCCGCGGAGGTGCCCGACGAGATCATCTCGCTGCTGCTGGATCATCTCAAGCAGTACTGAGCCGACCCCGCTCCGCACCCGCGCCGCCGGGAGCGGGCACACTAGAGGCATGGCGCTTTCGGGTGAACAGTGGCTCGATCAGGTGTTCCGACCCAAACTGGCCGACGTCCAGCGGGTCCGTGCGGAACGGGGAGCCGACGGGGACGCGCTGAAGGCCCTGGGTGGACGGCTGTGGGCCCAGGTGGAGGCGCTGGCCGACACCGGCGTCCTCACCGACGAGCAGGAGCGCACCGCGCTGGCCGCGTTGCGCGGCGCCGAGCTGATGCCGAGCGTCCGGGTGGTCTCGACGGCGGCGACGACCACCGCGACCGCTTCCAGCTTCGGCGCGGCCACCGCCGTGTCGGCCCCGACGTTCAGCGGCGAGATCCACCCGCTGCCCGAGGCCGCGGCCGGGCCGCCGCGCCTGGTCGGCGTCCAGCCCGGGCCGTTCGTGCTCGGCCTGCTCGGCGGCAACCCGGTCACACTGGTGGCGGCCGAGGTGTGGACCGGGCGGATCATCGTCGACCTCTACATCGGCACCAGCCCCGAGCAGCGCCGCGCCCGCCACGAAGGTGAGCACGAGTACCTGGAGTGGGTCCGGCGCCAGCGCCGCGGCGAGCCCGGCGAGCGCCCGCGTCACCCTCGGCTGACGTCACCGCTGCAGGCGGCCCGGTGGGAACTGCGGGACGAGCCCGGCACGCTGTACGCCCGTAGCGGCGGCACGGGCGAGTGGGACGACCACATGGACCGCCAGCGCCTCTACTGGCAGCCCGCTCCCCCGCCGGGCGTCCGCCAGGTGACGCTCGCCGCCCTCGCCCCCGATGGCGCCGTGCTGTTCACCTGCGCGATCCCGCTCCCGTGAGCTGAAGGGGACTTTCCTCGCGTCTCGCGGGAGGAAAGTCCCCTTCATCACGTCCGGTGAGAGGAAAGTCCCCTTCAGCTCGCGGGGCGGAGCGCGTCCAGGAGCAGGTCGGCGTAGTGGTCGCCCACCTGGCGCGCGGAGAGCGGGCCGCCGCGGCGGTACCACGAGCCGAGGTGGTGGACCGCGCCGAAGAAGAAGTCGACGATGACGTCCGCGGGCTTGTCGGCGCGGAACTCGCCGGAGGCCTGGCCCTCCTCGACCAGCGTGCGGAAACGCTCGTGGTACTTGCGGCGTTCCGCGCGGACGGCCTTCTGCTTCTCCGGGCTGAGCTGGTGCATGGACTGCAGGAAAATGGTGTTGTCGTCGAGGTTGTCGATGCTCGACACGACGACGTCCGACGCCGCGGCGCCGAGCCGTTCCCGCAGCGGCGCGTCGCTTGAGGCGACGCTTTCCAGCTGCCGCGTCTGCTCGCGCAGCACGCGGGCGTAGATCTCGTAGAGCAGGTCGTCCTTGGAGCCGAAATAGTGGTACATGGCGCCCTTGGTGACGCCGGCGGCTTCCACGATCTCCTGGACCGACGTCCGGTCGAAGCCCTTCTTGGCGAACAGCTTCGTGGCGTGCTGCAGCAGCCGTCGCGGGACCGCGGCCTGGTCCTCGCCGTTCGTTTCGGCTGCCTTGCGGGTGCTTGCGCGGGTCAAGGCAAGTCCCCCTTCGTCGATTCAGGAAGTGACAGCATACTGCCGGGTCGGTCACGCATTGTCGTTCCGCCCCAGGAACCGCCGCGGATTCTCGACGAGCATCCGCGTTATGTCCTTTTCGCCCACTCCGCGCTCGCGCAGCGCGGGCAGGACGTCGCGGGTGATGTGCAGGTAGTGCCAGTTCGGCGTCAGCACCGGCAGCTGGTCGGCCGGGAGCCAGTCGATGTAGCAGGACGCGTCGTGCGAAAGCACCATGCTGCCCGCGTAACCGCGCTCGCACAGCGCCGCGACCGTCGCGACGCGCTGTTCGAACGGCAGCAGCAGGTCGAGCCCGAAGCGGTCCATGCCGAGCAGCGACCCGCGGTCGGCCAGCTCGATCAGGTAGCCCAGGTCGGCCGAGTCGCCGGAGTGCCCGATCAGCACCTGGGTCAGGTCGACGCCTTCGGCCTCGAAGACGTTCTGCTGCTCCAGCCCGCGGCGGGTTCCCGCGTGGGTGTGCGTCATGATCGGCGCGCCGGTCTCCAGATGTGCCTTCGCGACCGCGCGCAGCACCCGCTCGACGCCGGGAGTGACGCCCGGTTCGTCGGTGGCGCACTTGAGCACCCCGGCCTTGACGCCGGTGCCGGAGACGCCGTCCCGGATGTCCCCCACGAACATCCGGACCAGCGGGTCCTCCCCGGCCAGCATCGTGCCGGGCCCGCGGTAGGAGAGGTAGTGCGGCACGTCGTTGTAGGTGTAAAGCCCCGTCGCGACAACGATGTTGAGGTCGACCTCGGCCGCGACCCGTTGCACGCGCGGGATGTAGCGCCCGAGCCCGATCACCGTCGGGTCGACGATCGTGTCGATCCCCGCGGCCTTGAGCTCCCTGAGCCGCCGGATCGCCTCGGCGACATGCACTTCCTCGTCGAAGCCGTCGTCCTCGGGGTAGTTCGCGACGAATTCCGGGCTGAGCACGAAAAGATGCTCGTGCATCAGGACTTTGCCCAGCTCCCCCGCCGGGATCGCGCCCCGCACCGTCTCGACCACGGCTACCCCCTCGCCCGCAGCTCGCGGCGGAGGATCTTGCCGCTGGTGGTCTTCGGCAGCTCGTCGAGCACCTCGATCGCGCGCGGATACTTGAAGGCTGCCAACCGTTCCTTGCAGTACGCGATGAGCTCATGGGGATCGGCCGACGCGCCGGGCGCCGGGCTGACGTAGGCCTTCACCGTCTCGCCGCGGTAGTCGTCCGGCACGCCGACGACGGCGGCCTCACGCACCGCGGGATGGGTGTAGAGCACGTCTTCGACCTCGCGCGGCCAGACCTTGAACCCGGAGGCGTTGATCATGTCCTTCTTGCGGTCCACGACGTAGACCCAGCCTCGCGGGTCCATGAAGCCGATGTCGCCGGTGAGCAGCCGGCCGCCGGGCAGGGCGGCCGCAGTCGCGTCCGGGCGGTTCCAGTAGCCGGAGACGACCATCGGGCCCTCGATGGTGATCTCCCCGGCCTGGCCCGCGGGCAGCTCCTCGCCGTCGTCGCCCAGGATCCGCACCATCGTGCCCGGCACCGGAAGCCCGATCGAGATCGTGCCGGAGTCCGGGTCGATCGGCGCTTCCAGGCTGCCCGGCACCGCGATGCAGCCCGCGGTGGTTTCGGTGAGGCCGTAGCCGTTGTGGATGTAGTGCCCGGTCCGCTCGCGGAACGTCTCGACCACCGCCGGGGGCAGCGCGGCACCGCCGGAGTAGAGCAGGTGGAAGGACTTGAAGTGGTCGCGGCTGAAGTCCGGGTGCGCCATCAGCGCCATGTACGCCGTCGACGGGCCGACGGTGTAGGTCGGCCCGTGCTCGAGGAAGGCGTCCAGCACGACGCCGGGCTCGAAGCGGTAGGCGATGGCGAGCGTGCCCGCGATGTCGATCGCGGAGGCGATCTCGCACACCATGCCGGTGATGTGGAACAGCGGCGCGAGGCCGAACAGCGTCGCGCCCTCCCCCAGGCCGCTGAACGACGCCAGCGCGGCGGCGTTGGTGCCGAGGTTGCCGTGGGTGTTGGTGGCGCCCTTCGGCGTGCCGCTGGTGCCCGAGGTGTAGCTGATCAGCGCGACGTCGTCGAGCGCGAAGCCCGGTTCCGGCGGGGGCGGGCCGGGCGTGGCAAGCGCGGTCTCGAGCAGGTCCGCCGCGCCCGGCGTGTCCTCACGGTGGATGGTGCCGAGGACGCGCTCGTCGTCGCGGGTCTGGAGGTCGAGCTCGCTGGTGGTGAGCGCGATCTCGACCGGGCTTGTCCGGACCAGCGCGCCGATGTAGCGGTTCCAGCCGCTCTGCGAGCAGACGATCGCCTTCACCCCGGCGTCGGTGAGCACATGGCTGAGTTCGCGGTCGCGGTACATCGGGTTGACCGGCACGACGACCCCGCCGGCCTTCCACGCGGCGAGCAGCGTGATGACGAACTGCGGAATGTTCTGCAGCACGATCGCGAGCCGGTCGCCGCGGGCGAAGCCGGACGCCACCAAGTGGCGCGCGAGGCCGTCGGAGAGCTCGTCGACCTCGCGGTAGCTGAGCCGGGCGTCGAAGTAGGCGATCGCGGTCCGGTCGGGGACGCGGCCCGCCGTGCGGCGGAAGGTGGCGGGCAGCGTCGTGGCGGTCACCGGCGGGGCGGCCTTGAGCCGGTCGTCGTAGCTGTCCAGCCAGGGCTTCGCGTCGTACCAGCTCATGCAGTGGCCTCCTTTGGACACCGACCAGTCGGTATGTCGACGCTAGAAGGACATTCTCATCCCGTCAACCCTGGCGTCACCCAAACCGACCGCTTAGTATGCCGAGGGAGCCTTGGGAGGGACCGTGACCGATTCCGTCGCTGGATTCACTGTTGAAGCCGCTGTAGACGGCTTGCGCCAGGCCGTGTCCGGCCGGGTCGCCACGCTGACGTTCGACCGGCCGGACCGCAGCAACGCGATGGACCTGCCGATGCAGGCCCGCTACGGCTCGCTGGTCCGCGCCGCCGACGCCGACCCTGAGGTCCGCGCGGTGGTCGTGACCGGCGCGGGCCGGGCCTTCTGCCCCGGCGCCGATCTCGGCCTCCTGGAAGACATCTCGGCCGCGCCGGCGCCGTCGGAAGAGGACCAGCGCGGCTACGTGAACGTCCTGGCCGCGTCGCTGGCCGGCGTGCCGGTAGTGGCGGCGATCAACGGCGGCTGTGCCGGCCTGGGCTTCGTGATCGCGTGTTCGGCCGACGTCCGCTTCGCGGCCGCGGGCGCGAAGTTCGCGACGTCGTTCTCGCGGCGCGGGCTGGTCGCGGAGTACGGCTCGGCGAAGCTACTGCCGGAGCTGGTCGGCCAGGGCCGGGCGCGTGACCTGCTGCTCTCGGGCCGCACGTTCACCGCGGAGCAGGCGTTCGACTACGGCCTGGTCCAGGAGGTCGTGCCGCCGGAGGACCTGCTCGCCCGGGCCCAGGAGTACGCGACCGAACTGGCGACGTACTCCGCGCCGCGGTCGATGGCGATCATGAAGCGCCAGCTGGCGCACGAGCCGGGCCTGCCGCTGGACGCCTCGGCGAGGGAAGCGACGGCGCTGATGATGGCGTCCTTCGCCCACCCGGAGCTGGCCGAGGGCCTGGCGAGCTGGAACGAGCGGCGCGCCCCCGACTTCCCCCCGTTCACGGACTCGGTGAGTGTTGCGGCCGGTTAGAACCGGCCGCGCCACTCACGAGTCCTTGGCGCGCAAAGAGTGAGGCCGTGCTCGTGAGCGTTGCGGGCGGTTCTAACCGCCCGCAACGCTCACGAGTCCTCAATGCCGCAGACTAACACGACACATTTGCCTTACCGATCAATAGAACCGGCCGCAACACTCACGAGTCCTTCACGCGAACACCGGCGAAGGATCGAAGTAGACCCGGTAGTCGGTGATGAGCCCCTCGCCACCCACCCGCCAGATCGACACCGCCGGGAGCGTCACCCGCTTGTCGTCGTGCCTCGTATAGGTCACGTCGGTGAGCGCGATGGTCGTCCCGTCGACGGTCCACTCCTGGCGCAGTTCGTGGTGCAAACCCTTGATCGCGGCCAGGAACTGCAGGTTCCCCGCCAGGATCGCGTCCCGCCCGAGCAGCGGTTCGTTGTTGCCGAACACCATCGTGGCGTCCTCGGCGAAGTGCGCGACGACGCCATGGGCGTCCAGCCGATCCACCTGGGTGAAGATCTCCTGTGCCGTGGTCATTCCGGGCTCCCTGCGAATTCCGGGGCTTGCACCCGCATGCCGTACTTCTCGGACAAGGCGGCGATCCGGCCGAACTCCTCCGGCAGGGTCGGCGGGGCCTGTTCGCCGGCGCGCGCGGGCACGCCGGCCTCGGCGAAGAAGCGGTCGAGGCCGCCCGGGGACGCCAGGATCAGCGCCCGCGTCGCCGCGACGCCGGGGTTGCGGAACCAGTGCAGCGTGCCGCGCGGCAGGAAAACGAAGTCGCCTGCGCCCACCAACGTCGTTTCGCCGTCCGCGGTGACTTCGAGGGTGCCGTCCAGCAGGTAGAACGCCTCGTCCTCGCGGGTGTGGACGTGCGGTGGCGGGCCGCTGCCCGGCGGGACCGACGCCTCGATCAACGCGAACGCGCCGCCGGTCGACTCCGTGGTGGCCTTGAACGTGTAGGTGTCCCCCACCAGCCACACCGACGTCCCCTCGCCGGCACGGACCACGCTCGCCCTTTGGGGCAGATTTTCCACTTTCTTCCTCCCTCGATCGACTCCCTTCGTACGCTACTGACCTGCGGAAACGCCGCATATACCAGAAAAGTGGGGTTCTTCGGGCCCGGCTGATCCGTGCGACCATCGATCTTGTGAACCACAGCGTGCGCACGCGGGCTCGTGAGGGGGTGGCGCGGCTCAGCGCGGCGAACCTCGACCTCGCGACCCTCATCGACGAGTCGGCGGTGCTGCTGGCCAAGGCCCTGCCGCACGACGCGGGCTGCTGGCACACGATCGACCCCGGCACCCTCGTCGAGACGGGCTTCCGGCTGGAGAACATGCCCGCGCCGAACGTGCAGGTCACCGAGTTCGCGTACCTGAACACCGACTACAACGCTTTTCCCCAGCTGGCGCGGGGAACGTCGCACAGCGGGGTACTCACCGAGGCGACCGGTGACCGGCTCGACCGCAGCCCGCGCTACCGCGAGATCCTGCGCCCGAACAACATCCGCGGCGAGCTGCGGACGGCCCTGGTCGCCGACGGCTCCTGCTGGGGCTGCCTGGCTTTCTTCCGCGAAGCTCCCCACGACTTCACCGAGGACGAACGCGCGTTCGCGCACGAGCTGGCTTCGGTACTGGGCCGCGGGTTCCGGAGCGCCGGGGTCCGGGCACGGGCGAGCGGCAGCCTCGCCGCGCAGTGGCCCGGCATGGTGCTGATCGGCGCGGACCGCCGGGTGGAGTCGATGACCCCGCCCGCCGGACCGTGGCTCGAAGAGCTGGACGTCATGATCGGCTACGACCTTCCGTTCGCTCTGCTGAACGTCGCCGAGCGCGTCCGCACCACGGGTGAGGAAACGAGCGCGCGCCTGCTCGGTGTCTCGGGTGACTGGATCCACGTGCTCGGCTCACCGGCAAGCGGCGCACCCGGACGGGTGGCGATCATCCTGCAGGCCGCCACGCCGCCGTCGATCGCGCCGCTCATCTCCGCGGCATACGGCCTGACCGCGCGCGAACGCGAGCTGATCGACCTGGTACTGAACGGCGACGGGACGGCGGAGATCGCGGCCCGGCTGTTCATCTCGCCGCACACGGTGCAGGGGCACCTCAAGTCGATCTTCACCAAGACCGGGGTCCGCAGTCGCCGCGAGCTCGTCACCCGGGTGTTCGCGGCGCGCTGAAGGCTGCCCCATCGGCCGTTCCCGGGCCGCCCACGCCTGCTTAGTGGTTACCACTTAGTGGTCGGTTTTGGAAGTTCTTCGGGGGTCAGGCAGCCAGCGGGATGTCAACCTTGTCTTCCTGGTCGTGGTGATCGATCCTGACGAGCAGGTCACGCAGATCGTCTCGGGTGAACCGCCAACGGAAAGGCCTCGCTGTCGCGTTGTAGCGCTTCTCGAAGGCCTCAAGCCGTTGTTCAACCTCAGCGAGGTCGGTGAAGTCATTGGGAGACACCACCTTGCGTTGCACGACGGAGAAGAAAATCTCGACCTGGTTCAGCCAGGACGCGTGCACCGGGGTGTGCACCATCACCGCGTTCGGGAACCGGGCGGTGAGGCGATTGATCGCCGCCCGGCCCCGATGCGAGGACCCGTTGTCGACCACCCAGAACACCCGCTTCGCTGACGCATACAGAGGCTGGGTCATCACCTGCTCAACCAACGCCATGAACGGCACGATCCCTGTCGAGGGAGCACACCGGCCGAACACCCGGGCTCGCCCCACGTCGTAGGCAGCCAGATACGCCAGCGCCCCGCCCCTGCCGTACTCATGGTTGACGCGCATCATCCGGGCCTGCCCCGGCGCCAAGCTCGGGTGGCAGCGGCACCGGGCCTGGATCGAGGTCTTCTCATCGGAGGAGATCACATATTCCCGCGGCCCCAGTTTCACGCCCTCCCAGCGTCGCTCGTAGAGGTCCAGAACCCGTGCGGCGACGGCTTCGAAGTTCGGGTCGCGAGGAAACAGCCACGACCTGAACTGCCAAGGCTTGATCGCATCACCGGAGAGCCAGCGCCGCACCGTCGAAGCCGAGATCGCCTCGGCAACACCCCTGCTCACCACTTCCCGAGCCAGTTCCGGACACGACCACCGCGACAACGCCACTCCCACCCGGGCAGGCAACTGACAGGCCAGCGCTTTGACCTGGGCGACCTGGACCGGGGTGAACCGCGACGGCCGGCCCGACCGGGGAAGATCCACCAGCCCTTCCAGACCACGCGCGGCGAAACGCCCACGCCACGCACGGACGGTGTCTACCCCGACACCCACCCTCACCGAGATCTGCGCGTTGGGCAGCCCACCAGCGGCGAGCAGCACGATCGTGGCGCGGATCTTGTCCCGATACGGCGTCTTCTGCCCCACCGAACGCCTGGTCAGCTCCCTGCACCCGACCTCGCTCAGCGTTATCGGGCATGCCTGGGCCACAGCTGTCACTGTCGGACTCGTTTCATGATCGGCTTGTTCCGGCAGCGCCTACCCTTGCGGTCAGGCACGATGTCGGGCATGGCCACCCCGCCGGACTCGACCAAGATCTCCCTGCGCCAGCACCTGCGCGCTCACGCCGAAGCACGCTGGCCGCAGATCAGCAGTCTCGAGTTCCGTTACCGGGGCGCGTTCGCCTACGTCGACGCTCAGCTTCAGGACGGGACGGCACAACCGCTGATCCGGCTCCGATACGGCGGATCAGCCCGCCATTGGGGTTTCGGGCTCTACCTAGCCAGCAGCGGACGCTACGAGAACCAGATCCTGCCCAGCGGATTCCCCACCGGCAGCCCCGAAGAAGCCCTCGACTGCGCCTGCTACCTCTACCTCGACCACTAACCCGCAGCACCCCAACACCCCCGAAGAACTTCCAAAACCAACCACTTAGCCTGGCGCAGGCGCACCCGTGCAACGGCGGCGACTGTCTCACCACCGCCGCACCCGCCCATCCGTGCACCGGGGCCGACTGCTGATTCACGGCCGCATGCCGAACGAGGGCCGTCCGACCAGTTTCGGCAGCACCGCATACGCGTCGCGCACCCATTCGCACAGCCGGGGCCGCGTCTCGCGCGGGTCGATGATGTCCTCCACAGAGAACCGCTCCGCCGTGCGGAACGGCGAGCGCACCGCGTCCAGCCGGGCGCGGATCTCCTCGATCAACGCCGCCGGGTCGTCGGACGCTTCCAGGTCAGCGCGGTAGGCCGCCTCGAGCCCGCCCTCGACCGGTAGTGAGCCCCAGTCACCGGACGGCCATGCCCAGCGCCGGACCAGCCGGTGCCGGTTCGTCTGGCCTGCCCCGCCGACGCCGAACACGCGCCGCACGATGACCTCGGCCATCGGGACGCGCGCCTGGTAGATCGCGGTGACCGCGCGGGCGCCGTTGCGGACCGCGCCGGCCCGCTCGGCCGCCGCGCCGATCACCATGCCCGCCTGGTCGGTCAGCGACACCAGCGGCAGGTGGAACGTCTCGCACAGGTCGACGAACCGCGTCAGCACATCGGCGCCTTCCGGCGTCAAGGTGGCGCCCCGGAAGGGATCCGTGGCCAGCACGCCGACCGGGTGACCGTCGAGCCGCGCCAGCCCGGCGTAGGCCGAGCCGCCGGAGACGCCGTAGTCGAACACCGAACCTTCGTCGAACACGCCCTCCAGCAACGGTCGCAGCCGGTATGGGCGACGGCGATTGCGTGGCACCAAGGACAAGAGTGCCTCGTCCTGACGCGTCACCGGGTCCGAAGTGGACCCGACCGACGGCAGCGAGTCCACAGAGGACGGCAGGTACGACAGGAACTGCTTCGTGACAAGGAAAGCCTCTTCCTCGGAAGCCACGATCCGGTCCACGGCGCCGCTGCGCTTGTGCACGTCAGCGCCGCCCAGCTCCTCCTTGGTGAGGTCCTCGCCGGTGGCGTGCCGCACGACCGGCGGCCCGGCGACGAACAGCTGCCCGGCCCCGGCCACCAGGACGTTCAGGTGCGACATCACCGCGCGCGCCGCCCCGAGCCCGGCGACCGGGCCGAGGCACAGCGCGACCACCGGGACCGTGGACAGGTTGTCCACCACCAGGTCCCAGCCCGGATTCATCGGGACGTAGGTGAAGCCGTGCTGCTCCAGCATCTTGACGCTGCCGCCACCGCCGGTGCCCTCGATCAGCCGCACCAGCGGCAGGCCCAGCTCGTTGGCCAGCCGCTCGGCGTAGATCTGCTTCTCCATGATCCCGGCGTCGGCCGCGCCGCCGCGCACGGTGAAGTCGTCGCCGCCGATCGCCACGCGGCGCCCCTCGAGCCGCGCGGTGCCGACGACGAAGTTCGCCGGGGTGAACTCCTTCAGTTCACCGTCCACATAGGACGCCGAACCGGCCAGCGCGCCGATCTCGTCGAAGCTGCCGGGGTCGGCGAGCGCGGCGATCCGCTCGCGGACGGTCAGCCGCCCCGCCGCGTGCTGACGGGCCACCTTCTCCGGCCCGCCCATCCGCGCCGCGAGCTCGCGGCGCCGCGCCAGCTCGTCGACCTCCGGCTGCCACTCGGTCATGCGCCGAAGGCCTGCTCGACCTTGCGCTGCAGCTTGTTCATCCCGCCCAGCCACCGGTCGGTTTCGGTGGCGCGCGCGGCGTAGTACCCGGCGACCTCGGGGTGCGGCAGCACCAGGAACCGGTCCTCGTCGATGGCCGCGAACAGCGCGTCGGCCACCTGGTCCGGCTCGATCGCGGAGGGGCCCATGATGAGCTCGCCGGCCGGGCCGGACGCCTCCAGCATCGCGGTCCGCACGCCCTGCGGGCAGATCGCCTGCACGCGCAGGCCGCGATGGCGATAGGTCACCGAAAGCCATTCGGCGAACGAAACCGCGCCGTGCTTGGTGACCGAGTACGGCGCCGAGCCGAGGCTGGTCAGCAGGCCCGCCGCGGACGCCGTGGCGATGAAGTGCCCCTTGCCGCGTTCGAGCCACGCGGGCAGCAGCAGCTTCGCCGCGCGGACGTGCGCCATCACGTTGACGTCCCAGACGCTCGCCCAGACGTCCTCGGGGCTGTCCTCGGCACCCATCGGCGCGATTCCGGCGTTGGCGCAGAAGACGTCGATCTCGCCGAGTGCCGAGCGCGAAGCCTCGATCAGCGCCGCGACGCCCTCTTCGCTGGCAACGTCCCCGGCGAAAGGCGTGCCGCCGACGGCGTCCGCGACCTCCTTCGCCGCGTCACCGTTGAGATCGGCCACGACCACGCGCGCACCCTGCGCGGCGAACCGGCGGGCCAGCGTCGAGCCGATCCCGCCGCCGCCACCGGTGACGACGACCCCGGCACCCCCGAACGACGTCACAGGCCACCCGCCAGGGTCACGCCGCCGTCGAGCACCATGGTCTGGCCGGTGATCCAGCCCGCGTCGTCCGAGAGCAGGAACGCGACCGCGCCGGCGATGTCCTCGGGCACGCCGAGCCGCTTCATCGGGTACGCCGCGGAGACCTCCTCTTCGCGGCCTTCGTAAAGCGCGGTGGCGAACTTCGTCTTCACCACGGCCGGGGCGACGGCGTTGACCCGGATCTTCGGGCCGAGCTCGTAACCGAGCTCCTTGGTCAGGCGGATCAGCGCGGCCTTGCTGACGCCGTACATGCCGATGCCGGGCGACGCGCCGAGCCCGGCGACCGACGCGATGTTGACCACCGAGCCGCCGTGCTCGCCCATCCAGGCGTCGCGGGCGCGCTTCGTCCACGCCACCGGCGCCAGCACGTTGACCGCGAAGATCTTGGCGGCGGCCTCGAGGTCGATGTCGAGGGTGGGGCCGAAGACCGGGTTGATGCCGGTGTTGTTGACCAGGTGGTCGAGCCGCCCGAAGGCCTCGATCGTCTTCGCGATCGCCTCCTCCTGGTGGGCGGTGTCGTCGGCCTTGCCCGGCACCGCGATGGCGACGTCCGGGCCGCCGAGCGCGTTCACGGCCTCCTCGAGGGCTTCCACCTTGCGCGCGGTGATGCAGACCTTCGCACCGCGCTCGACGAGCGCCTGCGCGATGCCGAGGCCGATGCCCCGGCTGGCCCCGGTGACGATCGCGACGCGATCCTTGAACGAGTTCACAGCGGTGTGTCTCCTCTGGGTCTAAGCGGGCGCTTATCTCGTCATTATGGGGGACGCGCCTCCAACATACCGAGCGGTATGCCTCACACCTAATTCTCACCGCGGGTAGCCGGGTGGCTACCGGAGCCCGAAACTGTCGGTGGTGGCCGGCAGGCTGGGGTCCGTGGTGGAACGAGAGACCTTGCCGGTGCGGATCGAGACCGAGAACGGCTTCACCCAGACCGGGTACGTCACCGAGGCCGAAATCCGGGCGCTGGTGGCGCGGATCGGGCGTCCGGGCGACCGCTTCGTGATCCTGGAGCGCGAACCCGCGCGGGCCGAGGTGTACATCCAGACGTGGCACGAAGGGACCGGCCCCTACCAGGTCGAATACCGGGACGGCGGCGTGGACCGGCACTTCGTCGCCGACGTCGCGGATCCGGAAGCGGTGACAGCGGTGCTTGTCGACTGGGCGCGCGACGGCGAGCGCTGGCGCACGCAGCTTGACTGGCAGCGCACCGAGATCGAGGTCCCGCCGCTGCCCGCCGAGACGCGGGAGGAGGCCGAAGAGTTCGTACGCGGGCTCGTCCACGGCGGTTTCGCCGGCGCCGAGGAGATCGCGGCCGACCTGACCGAGCACTTCGACGACCAGCCGATCTCGCTTTCGCAGGCCCGTGCGGTCGTGGACGGCCTGTGGCGGGAGCGGGCGGCCGAGCAGGCGGACTGGCCCGAGGTCACCGACGCCGACCGGCTGCTCACGGCGTTCGAGGCGCTGGACGCGGCCGGCATCGTCGCGCGGGCCGACTTCACCTGCTGCCGCACCTGCGGCATGACCGAGATCGGCGGCGAGGCACCGGAGGGCGCCCGCGGCTTCGTGTTCTTCCATCGGCAGGACACGGCACGGGCCGCGGCCGGCGAAGGTCTGTGGCTGGCCTTCGGCGCCCTGCCCGCGGCCCCGGGCGACACCGCGGCGGTGGGCCGGGAAGTCGTCACCGCGCTCCGGGCGGGTGGCCTGGCGGTGGCGTGGGACGGGTCCGCGGACACCCGCATCCAGGTCACGCCCCTGGACTGGCGGAAGCGGCTGCCCATGGGCTGAACGCGGGATCCGGGCCGGACAGCGCGGCTCCCGGCAGCGACTGAGCGCTCGCTTACACTGAAGGACCGGCGAGCCTGCGCCCCGGATCTGAAAGGATCACCGGATGACCATGTCGCTGTCGGCCGAGCTGTGGCCCGACGTGCAGCCGGAGACCGCGCGCCGCCTGATGCTCGCGGGGGTCGAATCCTTCGCGAGAAGGGGCTACCACGCCACCACCACCCGGGACATCGCGAGCGCGGCGGGGATGAGCCCGGCCGCGCTGTACGTGCACTTCCCGTCCAAGGCGGCGCTGCTGTTCGCGATCAGCCGCAGCGGCCACGAGCAGACCCTGGCGCTGGTCGAGAACGTCGTGGCGAAGGTCTCCGACCCGGTCGAGCGGATCCGGCTCGTCGTCGAGGACTTCGTCGCCTGGCACGCGCGGCGCCACACGGTCGCCAGGGTGGTCCAGTACGAGCTCAACGCCCTGCCGGACGAGGAGTACGAGGCCGTCGCCGAGCTGCGGCGCCGGATCGAGCGGATCGTGCGCGAGGTGATCGCCGAGGGCGCCCGCGCCGGCGCGTTCACCGTGTCCGACCCGCACACCGCGGCCCGCGCGGTGCTCTCGCTCGGCGTCGACGTGGCCCGCTGGTACACCGAGCGCGCCCGCCAGACCCCGACCGCGCTCGGCAAGGAGTACGGCGAGCTGGTGCTGCGGATGCTGGGCGTCCAGAGCTCCTGAACTCGCGGGTCACGGCTCCGGCTGCGTCCACGCGGGTGTCATACCAACCAGTCGGTATCGATTCACCTCGCTGAGACGTTGACCACATACTAAGCGGTTGTTAACTTGCGCGGACCCAGTCCGCCGACGAAGGGCAACCGCCATGGCCGCTCCCGCCGACACCGCGATCCCGACCCGGCAACGCCGCCGGGCCGCCACCGCCGCCGCGCTAGCCGCGTCCGTGGAGTGGTACGACTACTTCGTCTTCGGCATCGCCGCGGCGCTGGTCTTCGGCAAGACCTTCTTCCCGACGACCAACGCCGCCGCCGGGGTGCTGGCCTCGTTCGCGACCTTCGCCGTCGGGTTCCTGGCCCGGCCGATCGGCGGGATCATCGCCGGCAACCTCGGGGACAAACGCGGCCGCAAGCCCGTACTGGTCCTGGCCATCGCGCTGATGGGCCTGGCCACCACCGGCATCGGCCTGCTCCCCACCTACGCCTCGATCGGCATCGCCGCGCCGCTGATCCTGGTGCTGCTGCGGCTGATCCAGGGCATCGCGGTCGGCGCGCAGTGGGGCGGCGCGATGCTGCTGGCCACCGAGTACGCCCCGCCCGGCAAGCGCGGGCTCTACGGCAGCCTGGTGCAGCTCGGCGTGCCGATCGGGGTGGTGCTGGCGAACTCCGTCTTCCTGATCGCGTCGAAGGTCGCGCCGCCGTCGGACTTCCTGTCCTGGGCCTGGCGGCTGCCGTTCCTGGTCGGCATCCTCGTGCTCGCGCTGGCCTGGTACATCCACGCCCGCGTCGAGGAGACGCCGGAATACCGTCGCGCCGAAGCGAAAATGGCCACGGAGCAGCGCAGCGGCGGGTCGCCGCTGCGGGCCATCCTGCGTCACCACAAGGGCACCGTGCTGCTCGCGGGCGGGTCGTTCGCGGTCAACACCGCGACGTTCTACATCCTGCTCACCGGCGTGCTGGACTACGCGACGCGCGATCTCGGCATGTCCCGGACCACCGTGCTGACCGCGACGCTGATCATCAGCTGCAGCCAGCTCGCGATCATCCCGCTGGCGGCGTCCCTTTCGGACAAGATCGGCCGGATCCGGATCTACACCTTCGGCGCCGTCGGACTACTGGTCTGGGCGATCCCGATGTTCCTGCTCATCGACACCGCGTCGCTGCCGCTGCTGGTGATCGCGAGCTTCGTCGGCAGCGTGTTCCTGAGCATCATGTACGGGCCGCAGGCGGCGCTGTTCGCGGAGCTGTTCACCCCCGAGATGCGCTACACCGGCGCGTCGCTGGGCTACCAGATCAGCGCCGTGGTCGGCGGCGGGCTGGCGCCGTTCCTGATGGTGCTGCTGCTCGAATCCACGGGCACGTCGATGTCGGTCTCGGCCTACATCATCGTGCTCGCGGTGATCGCGCTCGCCTCGATCACCGTGCTGGCGCGACGCGCCCGCGCGGCGCTGGCCGTCGTTCCCGAGCCCTCAGCCGACCGCACGCCCGAGGCGGTCGGCGACCAGCCGTAACCGCTCCACGAGACCTGGCGGGGCTTCCTCGATGACGAAGTCGTAGTCCCACTGGGCGAGGTAGAACGGCACGACGTCGAGGTTGTTCGACCCGGTCCGGACCCGGCAGCTGTGCTCGTCGATCTCCTCCACCGTGCCGACGGTGGGCGGGACGCGCTGCGACAGCACGGCTGCCGGGGCGGCCACCCGCACCACGAACTGGTGCGAGTACGGCGCCGTGGAGATCGAGCGGGAGACGTACGCGGCGAGGTCCTCGGCCGGGGGCGGCCTCGGCGTGAACCGGAAACTCCCGGCCGGGACGTCGGTTATCCGGTCGACGCGGAAGGTCCGCCAGTCCTGCCGGTCCAGGTCGAAGGCGACCAGGTACCACCGCCGTCCGGTGTGCACCAGCCGCAGCGGCTCGACCGACCGGCTGGTCTCGGCACCCTGGGCGTCGCCGTAACCGAAGCGGAGCCGCTCGTGGTTGCGGCACGCGCCGGCGATGGCCGTGAGCACCTCGGCGTCGATCACCGGCCCTCCCCCGCCGAGCGACATCGTGACCGCGTGCAGCGCGCCGACGCGGGGCCGCAACCGCGCCGGAAGCACCTGCTCCAGCTTCGCCAGCGCGCTCAGCGACGTCTCCTCGATGCCCGCGATCGTGCCGTTGGCCGCCGTGCGCAGCCCGACCGCGACCGCGACGGCCTCGTCGTCGTCCAGCAGCAACGGCGGCAGCGCGGCACCCGCGCCCAGGCGGTACCCGCCGGCCACGCCCGGGGTCGCGTGCACCGGATACCCCAGCGAACGCAGCCGTTCGACGTCCCGGCGGACCGTGCGGACGTCGACCTCGAGCCGCGACGCGAGGTCGGAGCCCGGCCAGTCGCGCCGGGCCTGCAGCAGGGAAAGCAGGCGGAGCAGCCGCTCGGAAGTGCCGTACATAAGGGCGAGTCTGCCAGACATCGCGGACAGTTCCGGTCCTCGATTCGCCGGATGGTGCAGGAAGCCCGGCAAATACTTGCCAGGTGGCGCCCAAGGCGGTGAGCATGGCGCATGCTCGATCCGCAGGCCCTGCTCGCCGTCGCCCGTGAGGAGGCCGAGCTGGGCTTGGCCGAGGGTGGCGTCCCGATCGGCGGTGCGCTTTTCGACACCGCCGGCACGCTGCTGGGCCGCGGGCACAACCGGCGGGTCCAGGACGACGACCCGTCGATGCACGCCGAAACCGCCGCGTTCCGCAATGCCGGGCGACGGCCGCACTATCGCGACACGATCATGGTCACCACGCTTTCGCCGTGCTGGTACTGCAGCGGCCTGGTCCGCCAGTTCGGCATCTCGCGGGTGATCATCGGCGAGGCGAAGACGTTTTACGGCGGGCACGACTGGCTGGCCGAACACGGGGTGGGAATCACCGTGCTCGACGACCCGGCGTGCACCGCCCTGATGACCGAGTTCATCGCCACCCGCCCGGACCTGTGGTTCGAGGACATCGGGGTGGAAAAAGACCGCTGAAGACAGATCGCTTGCGAGGGAGCTTTCATGTCTGCAACCGTTCCGCTCGTGGACCTCTCACCGTGGTTCGCGGGCACCTCCGACGGCCGGGCCGAGGTGGCCGAACAGATCGACAGAGCCCTGCGGGAGTCCGGATTCCTGCTCGTCACCGGCCACGGCGTGCCGGACGAACTGCGCGAGCGGACCCGCGAGCTGGCGCGGGAGTTCTTCGCGCTGCCCGAGGACGTCAAAGGCCGGTACGCGGTGACTGTCGGCGGGCGTGGCTGGCTGCCGCCCGGCGTCGAGGCCAACGGCTACGCCGAGGGCACCGAAACCCCGCCGGACCTCAAGGAGTCCTACTCCGCGGGCGCCGACTTCGGCGTCGGCGACGCCGAGGTGGACGGCTTCTGGTTCCAGCCCAACGTCTGGCCGGACGAGGTGCCGGAGCTGGCTGAAACGGCCATGGAGTACATGCGCCGGATGCGCCAGCTCTCGGACCACCTGCTGGAGATCTTCGCCGCCGCGCTGGGCCTGGCGGCCAACCACTTCACGCGCTACACCGGGCATCCGACGTACACGTTCAACATCAACCACTACCCGCCGATGACGCATGTCGGGGTGCCCGAGCCGGACCAGTTCCGGATCGGCCCGCACACCGACTTCGGCACCGTGACCGTGCTGGACCGGCAGCACGGGTTCGGCGGGCTGCAGGTGTACACCGCCGACGGGCGCTGGGAGGACGCGCCGTACGACCCGGCTGCGTTCACGATCAACATCGGCGACCTGATGGCCCGCTGGACCGGCGACCGGTGGCGCTCGACCCGGCACCGGGTGCTCCCACCCGCGGCGGTGGCGCCGGACGAGGACCTGGTGTCGCTGATCTTCTTCTACGAGACCGATCACGACGCCCGGATCACGTCACTGGCCCCACCGCTGGGCAAGACGTCCTACCCCGAGGTGATCGCCTCCGACTACCTCCGCGAAAAGCTTTCCGCGATCACCGTCGGCTGACGGACCAGTGTCGCGTGATCCCGCAGCCAGGGACCGCGTGGGCCGCAGCGGCGTAAGCAAGTGGGATCACGCGACACTAGACAGGGGGGTCGCCGGAGAGGGTGCGGTTGCGGCCCGCCGCCTTGGCCCGCAGCAGGGCCGCCCCGGCCGCGGCCAGGGTCTCGTCGAGGTCGCTGCTGCCGGGCGGGCTCGTCGCGACGCCGATCGACACCGTGACGCCGACGAACTGCGGACCGTCGCCGGAGGCCTTGAGCGCCACGACGGTCGAGGCGATCCGCAGCCGGATCCGCTCGGCGATCGCCATCGCGTCGAACCGGCCGGTCGCGGGCAGCAGCACCGAGAACTCCTCGCCGCCGGAGCGGCCCACCAGATCGGCCGAGCGGACCTCGGCACGCAGGGTGTCGGCGACCGCCCGCAGGACTCCGTCGCCGACGCGGGTGCCGTAGCGCTCGTTGAGCTGGCGGAAGTGGTCGAGATCGAGCAGCAGCACGGCCTGCCCGGACGGGGGACGGCCGGGGCGCGCGAGCTCGGCCTCCGCGGCCTCGCGCCAGGACTGCGAGGTCAGTACCCCGGTCCCGGGATCGGTGGCGACGGGCTCGCGGCGGTTCTTGGCCAGGCCGCCGCGGTGCAGCACCACGGCGACCCCGGCCAGCAGCGGCAGCATCAGCGGGGCGGCCGTGACCGCCCAGGCCAATGCGACGCCGAGGGCGGCCATGGCGGCGTCGAACGCGTGCCCGGCGGCGGCGTCGACGCCGGGCGGGCCGTCCACCACGGTCACGAGGGCGGCGTTGACCGCGAGGAAGACCATCGCGGCGATGATGAACAGCGCGATGTCGCGCGGGGCGGGCGTGGCCGTGGGACGTGCGCCGGTGGCGACGAGCAGTGAACCCGCGATGAGGCCGGCCAGCGCCGTCGCGGCGACGGCGAAGACCTGGCGGTAGGCGGGTCTTCTGCGAACCCGGTACCACTGGTGCAGCCCGGAGACCACGACCAGCGCGATCCCGAGGGCGGGCCGCAGCACCAGCATCCCGGCGAAGATCCACGGGGTGTCGATGCCGGGACCGAGCAGGGTTTCCTCGCGGTGCCGCTCGACCGGGCGGGCCACCTCGGCCGAGAGCAGCATGCCGGCCAGGAGCAGCGCGAACGGCGTCAGCAGCGCGGTGGTGGGCGGGAGCCGGACCGCGGCCAGCGCGACGGCCGCGACCGCGACGACGTCGACGGCGAGGACGTACCAGACCAGCGGACGGCGGGGCAGGCGCCACAACGCCCAGCGCTCGAGACCGGTGGTGGGCACGAACCGGCCTCCGCGGCTTCCGTCGCCGGCGGCGACCGTGGAATCCCCCACCATTTCGGCAAAGTAGCCGCAAACCGCGCGGCTGTCACTCCGCCTTCAGGGGAATCTCACACCGTCCCGCCGATCGGGACACTGGGAAACCATTCGCGCACGGTACGTGGTTTTCCCACCGGAAGGTGGTTGACACCATTATTGGTCTAGTCCATTGTGTGGTGGCACGACAATCCGCTCCTCCAGGGTTGATTCCGCCGCCTCAAACCGGAGGTGCTCCAACCTGCACGCTCCCCGCGTGCGAGCTTCTTGGAGGACCGATGAAAGCAGTGCGCCGCCTGGTGACCCTCGCGACGGCCGCCGGTGCCGCCCTGGCCACCGCGGTAGGCCTCGCGCCGCAGGCCCTGGCCGCTCCCGACCCCGTGCTCGCTTCGCCTTATCTGTACCAATGGGCCGGGCAGAAGAGCCCCACCGCGGCGATGTCCGCGACGGGCGTGAAAGCGTTTACTCTCGCCTTCGTCCTGTCGGACGGCGGCTGCAACCCCAAGTGGGACGGCAGCCGTTCGCTCACCGGCTCGGACAAGACGATGATCCAGAACATCCGCAACGCGGGCGGGGACGTCATCCCCTCCTTCGGCGGCTGGTCCGGCACGAAGCTGGGCTCGAAGTGCACGTCGGCTTCGGCGCTGGCGGGTGCGTACCAGAAGGTGATCGACGCCTACGGGCTCAAGGCGATCGACCTCGACATCGAGAACACCGACGAGTTCCAGAACGCGACGGTGCAGGACCGCATCCTCAACGCGGTCAAGATCACCAAAGGCAAGAACCCAGGCCTGCGCGTGGTCATCACGATCGGCACCGAGACCTCCGGCCCCGAAACCTGGGGCAAGCGCCTGATCAACCAGTCCAAGGCGATCGGCGCCGGCATCGACGTCTGGTCGGTCATGCCGTTCGACTTCTCCAGCGGCGGTGACATGGCCGCGCACACGAAGTCGGCGGTGGACGGGCTGAAGAACCAGCTCAAGTCCACCTTCGGCTGGAACGACGACACCGCCTACCGGCACAGCGGTCTCTCCTCGATGAACGGCAAGACCGACAACGCGGGCGAGACCGTGACCGTGGCCAACTTCACCTCGATCCGCAGCTACGCGGCGAGCCACCACCTGGCCCGCTTCACGTTCTGGGCCACCAACCGCGACTGCAGCGGTGGCGGCGAGTGCAGCGGGATCTCCCAGGACAAGTACGCCTTCACCAAGATCGTCGCCGGGTACACCGGCTGACACCCTGAAGCCCGTAGTGGGGCTGTCGGAGGCCTCCTTACCGGACCCAATGCCGGTAAGGGGGCCTTCGCGGGTTCAGCGGTGGTAACCGCCGCCGTAGGGCCCGCAGTACGGGTAGTTGTAGCAGTAGCCGCCGTAGGGATCGGGGAAGGTGACCGTCGTGACCGGCGTCGACGGGGGCGGGACGTCCGTCGTGATCACCGGCGCCGGCGGGATCACCACCTTGGGCTTCGTGCGGGTCGCCGACATGACCACCGGGGACGGCGTCGCCGAGGACACCGGCGCCGGCGGTTCGGTGCTCGCCGCGGCCAGCGGCCCGGTGGCCGGGGGCAGCTGGACGAACGGCAGCGCGGGCTGCTGATCCGCCGGGGACCGGCCCGAAACCAGCACCAGCACGACCAGACCACCGGCCATCACCCCGGCGCCGGACACCAGCGCCCGGCGCCGCGTCCGCGGGTCGAACCGGCGGCCGCCGCCGGTGGCCTCCTCGACGCGGCGTTCGAGACGGCTGCCCGCTTCCGGATCGCGGAAAACAGCGGAAGCAGCCGAAGACGCGCCGAGTTTCCTCGGCGTCGCCCCCGTCTCCCGCAGCAACTCGTCGACCGTCACCCGATCACGCCGACGGCGCGCTGAGCGCGTCATACGCCGTACCTCCGTATCCCCTACCGCGCGCTCGCCCGCACGGCCCAGTCCACGTGCATATTAGGAATACTGACCGTGATTTGTAAACGTGCTGATCGCTGCCCCTTCGTTACCGTTCCGACACAACCGGATCGCCGTTTCGGCCGTAGCTACTTACCGCTCCAGACCGCCGGGAACCCCGGCATTTTCTGGCAACCGCAGGTCGCATAGAATTGCGGCGGCATCCCGGGTGTGACAAATTGGGCGAGATTGTCAGCCGTGATGACCGGCTGCGGCAGCACCCACTCCTTGGGCACCTGCTTGCCGGAGAGGATGTCCACCGCCGCGATCACCGCGGTCCGCCACATGTAGACCGGGTAGGTCGACGAGATCGCGGTCAGGTGCTGCTTCTGCCACAGCTCCAGGAAGTCCTGCTGGTCCTCGCTGGTGATCGGCGGCACCGGCTTGCCCGCGTCCTGGAACGCCTCCACCGCGGCCACCGTGGTCGCGCCGGCGTCCATCCAGACGCCGTCGAGGGTGCCGAAGCGCTGCAGGTAGTCGCTGACGATGGTCTTGACCTTCGCCGGGTCGCCGTCGGTGAACTCGACGCCCACGACGTTCACGCCCGCCTTGGTGAAGATGGCGTTCGCCGCGCCGTAGCGGTTCTCCAGTACGTCGACGCCGGGCAGGATCCGCAGCGCCAGGACCTTGCCACCGGGCTTGACGTGCTGGGTGATGAACTCCGCGCCGGTCGCGCCGAAGGCGTAGCCGCCGATCGAATGCACGAAGGTGACCGGGCAGCCGGTGGTGACGCCGCGGTCGAACACGATCACCGGGACGCCGCTCTGGCAGGCCTTGGTCACCGCCGGGGTGAGCGCGTCGGTGGTGTTCGGCGAGATGATCAGCGCCTGGCAGCCCTTGCCCGCCAGGTCGTCGAGGTCGGAGATCTGCTTGTCGTCCTTGCCCTGCGCGTCGACGACGGTGAAGTCGCCGATCTCCGGGTGCAGCGCGACCTCGGCCTTCATCGTGGTCAGGCCCGTTACGCGCCAGGGGTTGCTGACGCTGGCGTTGGAGAAGCACACGTGCCACTTCGGCGGCTTCGCGTACTTGACGGTGTCCACATAGGACGGATCGATCGCCTGCAGCCACGGTGTGGCCGGGTCACCTTGGGGCGTCGCCGTGCGCTGGACGAGCTGGCGGTCGAAGTCGGCCTGGTTGAAGAACTTCGACTGCGCCGCGCTGGGTGCCGCCGAGGAGGACGCGGGCCCGGCCGGCGGTTTCGTCGACGTGCACGCGGTGAGCAGCAGCAGGGCACCGGCCAGGATCGCGACCCGGCGTGGGGTTCTCATAAGGACTTCCTTCCCTCTAGCGCGAACGGCGCAGGCGGTAGGCGGCGAAGGCCACCGCGCCGATGATGAGCAGGCCCTGCACGGCTTCGCGCAGGGGTTTGGCGAGCCCGAGGAGGTTGAGCAGGGTGAACGTCGCCTGCAGCGTGAGCGCGCCGGCCAGGGTCGCCCCGGCGCTGCCGCGGCCACCGCCGAGCACCGCGCCGCCGAGCACGACCGCGGAGATCGCCTGGAACTCATACCCGGTCCCGGCGCCCGCCGACAGCCCGGCGAACCCGGCCAGCAGGATCGCCGCCACGACCGCGGAGGTCGACGAGAGCACGAACGTGCTGATCTTCACCCGCCGCACGGCGACACCGGAGAGGAACGCGGCGCGCTCTCCTCCGCCCGCGGCGAACACCTGATGCCCGAACCTGCTGTGGTGCAACAGAAGCGTCACCGCCACGAACACCGCCGCGAGCACAAGCACGGCGTAGGGCAGCTGGCCGAGACCGGGAATCCCGGTGATCCCCTCGCGGCCGTAGACGCGGAAGTTCTGCGCGAGCGATCCGGTCGGCGAGCCGCCGGTCCACAGGAACACCGCGCCACCGA
This sequence comes from uncultured Actinomycetota bacterium, assembly GCA_963762765.1. Classification (GTDB taxonomy): domain Bacteria; phylum Actinomycetota; class Actinomycetes; order Mycobacteriales; family Pseudonocardiaceae; genus Amycolatopsis. Next base: position 190,382 of record CAVXMR010000010.1, on the reverse strand, counting down.
GTACCAGCATCATGCCGAGCGTGGCGATGAACGAGGGCACCCGCAGCACCGTCGTCACGACGCCGTTGACGAGCCCGGTCAGCAACCCCAGGCCCAGCAGCAGGAGCACCACCCACGGCGTCCGCGCGGGATCGCCCTCCCCCACCCGCGCCGCGACCACCACGCACGCGGTGATCAGCGCGCCCGAGGACAGGTCGAACTCGCCGGCCACGATGACGTACAGCTGCCCGAGCGCGACCACCGCCAGCGGCGCGGCCTGCTTGCCGAACAACACGAGGCTCGACGGTTCGAGGAACGCGGTGTCCTGCCAGGCCACCAGCGCCCAGATCAGCACCAGGACCAGCCAGATCGGCGGGACCACGCCGAACACCCGCCGTGCCATGACCGTCATCGGCGCTCACCCCCGCTCCGGAACGCGTAGAGCGCGACGGCGCCCACGATGATCACGCCGCGCACCAGCGTCCGCAGGAACGGGTCGGCCTCGAACTGGTTGAAGACGCTGTCGAGCACGGCCAGCATGAGCACCGCGGCCATGGTGCCGAGCAACCGTCCCCGGCCGCCGGCCAGCGCGGTGCCGCCGAGCACGACCGCCGCGATCGACTCCAGGTCGTAGCCGCCGTCCGGCCCGACCCACGGCGCGCCCGCGCCGAGCCGGCTGGCCAGGAACAACCCGCTGACCGCCGCGCACAGCCCGCCGAGCACATGGGTGACGACCAGGACGCGCCCGGCGCGGATCCCGGAAACCCGTGCCGCCTCAGCGTTTCCGCCGACGGCGTAGACGTGGTAGCCGAACGGGGTGCGGTGCAGCAGGAACCACGCGCCCGCCGCGACCGCGGCCAGCAGCAGCACCCCGACCGGGACCCCGGCGATCGCGTTGTAGCCCAGCCCCTGGAACTCCTCAGGCACCGACCCGGCGAAGTTGCTGAACAGCGCGTTGAGGATTCCCTTCAGCACCAAGGAAATCCCCAGCGTCGCGATGAAGGCGTTGACGTGCAGGCGGGTGATCACGAGGCCGTTCACCAGCCCGACCACCGCGCCGACGACCAGCGCGGCCCCGATGCCGAGCCCGATCCGGCCGGGGTCGCCCGCCATCACCACCGACGTCGTCACCGCGGACACGCTGACCACGTAGGCCACCGACAGGTCGAGCGAACCGGCCAGCACGACCATGCTCTGCCCGACCGCGACCAGCCCGAGCGCGACCGAGCGCTGCGCGATGTTCTGCAGGTTCGGCACCGTGACGAACTCGCCGCCGACCGCGATCCAGGCCAGCACGAACACGAAACCGAAGACCAGCCAGACCGGCAGGCTCGAGCCGGAGGCCCAGCGCGGGAGGGCGATCATGACGCCGTCGCCAGCTTCATGACGTCGGCCTCCGCGGCTCCGGCGGGCAGTTCCCCGGCGATCTCGCCGCCGCGCATGACCAGGATCCGGTCGCTCATCCCGATCACCTCGGGCAGGTCGGAGGAGATCATCAGCACCGCGGCACCGCCCTCGGCCAGCTCCCGCATCAGCTCGTGGATCCCGGCCTTGGCGCCGACGTCGATCCCGCGCGTCGGCTCCTCGAACAGGTAGACCGCCGCGCCGGTGGTGAGCCACTTGGCGAGCACGGCCTTCTGCTGGTTCCCGCCGGAGAGGAACCGGCTCTCCTGCCGCGACGCCCCCGGCGCCAGGCCGACACGCCCGGCGAGCTCACCCCAGGCGCGGCTCGCGTCGGCGGCCGCGCCACGCCCGAGCGCCCGCGCCGCGAGCAGTCCGTTGTCCCTTGTGGACAGATCGAGCACGAGCCCTTCGGCCTTGCGATCGGCGGTCAGCAACGCGATCCCGGCGCGAATAGCCTTGCGCGGGCCGGTGATCCGGCGGACTTCGCCGTCGATCCGGTACTCCCCCGCGGTGAACGGCCAGACGCCGAACAGCGCCCGCGTGAGCTCGGTGCGCCCGGCGCCGTCGAGCCCGGCCACCCCGGTGATCTCGCCGCCGCGCAGCTCGACGTCGATCCCGCGCAGTCCCGGCGCCGCGCCGCCACGGACGGAAACCCGGACCGGCCGCTCGCCTTCGGAGGCACGCGGCGGGAAGTAGTGCGACGACATCTCACGCCCCACCATCAGATGCACGAGGTGCTCGGGAACGACATCGCCGACCGGCCGGGTGTCGACGAGCTTGCCGTCCTTGAGCACGGTGACCCGGTCGGCGAGGGCGAAGATCTCGGCGAGCCGGTGCGAGATGTAGAGCACGGTCAGCCCGCCCGCGACGAGCCCGCGCAGCCGGGTGAACAGGATTTCGGCCTCGGCCGGAGTCAGCGCGGCCGTCGGCTCGTCGAGCACCAGGATCTTCGGCGCGTACGACAGTGCCTTCGCGATCTCGACATGTTGTTGCTGCGCCACGGAAAGCGTGCGGACCAGCGCGTGTGACGCGATCCCGGTGCCCTCCAGCAGGCGTTCGGTCTCCCGGGCCATCGCGCGCCGGTCCACGGTGAGGCGGCGGCGCGGTTCCCGGCCCAGGAACACGTTTTCCGCGACCGTGCGCTGCGGCAGCAGGCTGAACTCCTGGTGCACCAGGCTGATCCCGTGCGCCAGGGCCTGGTGCGGCTGCCGGAACCGGACCGGCTCGCCGCCGAGCACGACCCGCCCGGCGTCCGGTTCGTGCACCCCGGCCAGGATCTTCATCAGCGTCGACTTCCCGGCGCCGTTCTCCCCGACGATCGCGTGGATCTCCCCCCGCGCGACCTCGAGGGTGACGTCGTCGAGCACCGTGGTGCCGAAGAAGGATTTCGTGATGCCCCGCAACGCCAGCGCGGGCGCGGTCACCGTGGTGGTCACGGGACCAGCACGGCTCGCCCGGGCACCCGGCCGGCCGCGACCTCGGCGAGCACGTCCACGACGTCCTCGAGCGGGAATCTCGTGGTCTCCAATGCCACCTTGCCCTGCCGGTCGAGTTCGACCAGCTCCACCAGGTCGCGGTAGCTGCCGATCTGGTTGCCCAGCACGGTGAGTTCGCGATTGATCATGTCGAGGTGCTCCAGCCGGACCCCGCCGCCGTAACCGACGATCGAGTAGACCCCGCCCTTGCGCAGCATCCGCAGCGCCTGTTCGGGAACGCCGTGCTCGCCGACGAGATCCAGCACGACGTCTGCGCCGCGCCCGCCGGTGTGGTCCATCACCGCGGCGAGACCGCCGTCGGCGCCGGATTCGTACGCCGCGTCCGGCCCGAACTCCCGTGCCCAGGTCACCCGCGCGGGGTCGTTGTCGACGACGAGAACGTCGGCCGTCGTGTACTTCCGCAGCAGCTGCACCGCCAGGTGGCCGAGCCCGCCGAAACCGATCACGACGACCGTCGCGCCCGGAAAGGTGTACGGCGCCAGCCGTTTCACCGCGTGGATGGCGGTGAGCCCGGCGTCGGCGTGCGGGGCGAGGACAGCCGGATCGGTGCCTTCCGGAAGCGGGACGAGCGAGCGGACCGACGTCCGCATCAGCTCGGCGTAGCCGCCGTGCCAGCCGTCGACGCCCGGGAAGCGCCAGGTCGGGCAGTGCATGTCCTGCCCGGAGCGGCAGGCCAGGCACAGCCCGCAGGTGACCGCCGGGTGCACGAGCACCGGATCACCGGGCTTGACCGTGCTCACCGCGGAGCCGACCTCGTGCACCCAGCCCGCGTTTTCGTGGCCGAGGGTGTAGGGCAGCACGGGGTTGAACGCGGCGGCGAGCTCACCGGCGGCGATGTGCAGGTCGGTGCGGCAGATCCCCGCGCCGGCGATCCGCACCAGCACGTCGGACGGGCTCTCCAGCCGGGGTTCGGCCACCTCGGCCAAGCGCACCGGAGTCCCGTATTCAATGACCTGAACTGCACGCATACGCGGAATCCTCATCGACTCGGGTCGTGAGACCGGGGCTATAGTAAGCGCTTTCAGACGCCGGTGCCACTGACCTCCGGAGGCCCGAGTTGACCTGGTACGAGACCTTCGTCCGGCCCCTGCTCTTTCATGTGGATCCGGAGCGGATCCACGATCTTTCGATCCGTGCGGCCGAGCGCGCGAGCGCTTTCCCGGCGCTCTGCCGCGCGATCGACCGCCGCCGCGCACCGGCCTGCCCGCGGCTGCGCACGAGCGTCGCGGGGCTGGATTTCCGGTCCCCGCTCGGGCTGGCGGCGGGGTACGACAAGAGCGGCCGGGGTGTGGATCTGCTGTCCTCCTTGGGTTTCGGACACGTCGAAGTCGGCTCGGTCTCCGCGTCACCGTCCGCGGGCAATCCCGCGCCACGGCTGTGGCGGATCCCGGCCGACGGCGGGATCGTGGTGCACTACGGCGTCCCGAACGACGGCGCGGCGGCCGTCGCCCGGCGAATCACCGGAAGTCATACCGTGCCCGTCGGCGTCAATCTGGTCAATACCAATCGCGGTCCGGATTCCGCGGAGGAAAGCGTAGCGTCGATCATCACCGACTACGCGACCTCGGCGGGAAGTCTGCACGAACGGGCGGACTACCTGTGCCTCAACCTGTCCTGCCCGAACACCCGCGACGGCCAGGGGTTCTTCCACACCGGCGACCGGCTGGCGCGGCTGCTGGAAACACTGGGCGAACTGCGGCTCACCAAGCCGGTTTTTCTCAAGGTCGCCCCGTTCAGCGGAACGGACCAGCTCGCCACGTTCCTGGAAACGGCCGGGAAAGCGCCGTTCGTGGCCGGTTTCTCGGTGAACCTCCCGCCCGGGAAGCCGCCTGGCCTGCGTACGCCCGCCGACGTACTGGACCGGATGCCGGGCGCGGTTTCCGGCCCGCCCAGCCGGGCGCGGGCCGAGGAGACCGTGCGCGGGCTGTACCGCGGGATGGACCGCTCCCGGCACGCGATCATCGCTTCCGGTGGCGTTTCCACGGCCGGGGACGCCTATCGCATGATCCGGCTCGGCGCTTCGCTGGTTCAGGTATTCACCGCGCTCGTCTATCGCGGCCCCGGTCTCGTGCGCGAACTGAACAATGGTCTCGTGAAACTGCTCGAACGAGACGGTTTCGCGACCGTCGGGGAAGCCGTCGGGGCGGATCTCGACGTATCCCCTTGACACCCGCCGTGGCCCGCGCCACGGTGATCGTTCAGCGGGAATCCCGCTGAAAGCGCTTTCTGTCCGTGGAGGTCTCGTGCCCGAACCGGCCGAAGAAGCCGAAGTCTGCGTCGTCGGCGCCGGCCCGGCGGGCGCGGTCGCCGCCCTGCGGCTGGCCGAAGCCGGGTTCAAGGTCGTGGTGCTGGAGCAGGGCGACTGGCCCGACTACCGGCAGGCCCGCGCGGCGAGCCCCGACTTCGAGATCAACACCGGCGCGGTCTGGGCGTGGGACCCGAACGTCCGCGCGCGCGAGGCCGACTACCCGGTCGACGTCACCGAGTCCGACATCGACGTGCTGATCTACAACGCGGTCGGCGGCGGCACGGTGGTCTACGCCGCGCAATGGCAGCGCAACCTGCCCTCGGACTTCTGCGTCCGCACGCTCGACGGCGTCGCCGACGACTGGCCGTTCGGCTATCGCGAGCTCCAGCCGTTCTACGAGCGTGTGGAACAGGCTTTCGGCGTGTCCGGCCTGGCCGGTGATCCCGCGTTCCCGCCCGGCGAAGGCCCGCCGCTGCCGCCGGTCCCGCTGGGCCGGGCCGGCACCCGGGTGGCCAAGGCGCACAACGACCTCGGCTGGCACTGGTGGCCCGGCCCCAACGCGATCGCCACCCGCGCGCACGGCGCGCTCAAGCCGTGCCGCCAGCGCGCGGCCTGCCTGTGGGGGTGCGCCGACAGCGCCAAGGCGAGTGCGGACCGCACCCACTGGCCGCTCGCGGTACGGCAGGGGGTCGAACTGGTCACCGGCGCCCGCGCCACCCGCGTGACGACCGACGCGGCCGGGCTCGCGGACGGCGTCGAGTGGGTCGACCGGGCCGGGACGCACCGCCGCACCCGCGCCCAGGTGGTCATCCTGGCCGCCAACGGCATCGGCACCCCGCGGCTGCTGTTGCTCTCGGCGAATTCGAGTCATCCCGATGGCCTGGCCAATTCGTCCGGCCTCGTGGGGAAACGGCTGATGCTGCACCCCTTCGGCGTCGTCACCGGGCTCTTCGCCGACGACTTGCAGAGCGCGCGCGGGGTGTGGGGTCAGCACCTGCACTCCCTCGAGTTCTACGAGACCGACACCGACCGCGGCTTCGTGCGCGGCGCGAAATGGGGCTTGCAACCCACCGGCGGCCCGGTGAACGCGACCCGCGACTGGCCGTGGGGCGAGGCGAACACGGTGTGGGGTCAGGACTTCCACGCCGGGGTCCGCGCGAGACTGGACCATTCCGCGATGTGGGGCATCATCGCCGAGGACCTCCCGGAGGAGGCCAACCGCGTCGAGCTGGCCGCCGACCTGGCCGACTCCGACGGCGTCCCGGCGGCCAAGGTCGTCTACCGGGTCAGCGAGAACTCCCACCGGCTGATGGACTTCCACATCGCCCGCGCGCGGGAGTCGCTCGTGACCGCCGGGGCGTACGAAACGATGGTGGCGCCGTCGATCCGCGGCACGGGCTGGCACCAGCTCGGCACGGCGGTGATGGGCACCGACCCGGCGAAGTCCGTGGTGGACCAGTGGGGCCGCACCCACGACGTGCCCAACCTGTACGTCTTCGACGGCAGCACCTGGCCGACGTCCTCGGGGATGAACCCGACCGCGACGATCATGGCGCAGTCGCTGCGCTGCGCCGAGCACCTGATCGCCGTCCGCGCGAACCAGGCGGTGCCCGTTGGATGACGACGCGCGCACCCGGCTGGCCGCGCTGGCCGACCAGCTGATCCCGGCATCGGACGGCATGCCCGCGGCGTCGCAGGCCGGAGTGGCCGCGCACGGCGTCGACCGGGTCCTGCAGGCGCGTCCCGACCTCGCCGCTCCCCTGGCGGCGGCGCTCGCGTACCCCGACGTGATCCTGCTGCGGGCCGAGCGGCCGGAGCTGTTCGCCGCGCTGGGCGAGGTCGTGGCGGGCGCGTTCTACCTCGAGCCCGAGATCCAGGACCGCATCGGCTACCACGGCCGGGTCTCGGCGCCGGTCGAGACCGAGCCGGACGTCGACCCCGCGCTGCTGGCGCCGGTCCGCGCCCGCGGCCCGATCTACCGCGCCGACCCGCGCAGCTGATGCACGCCCCGCCCGGATGAGCTAGTGCATCACCCGCCGCACCAGCCCCATCGCCCGGCGGCTGATCGGCGTGAACTCGGGCAGCCGCAGCAGGGCCAGCAGCCCGAACGGCACCGCGATCCCCAGCAGCCCCTGCACCGGCAGCTTCACCCACGCGCCGAGCACCGGCCCCAGTGACCCGGGTATCGCGTACCCGGCGGCCACCGCGGCCAGCGCGCCCAGTGCGCTCGCGCCGAGGCTGATCAGCCCGACCCGCAGCGCGCGCTTGCTGCGCAGGTGCCCGAGCCGCACCCACAGCCAGACCTGCCCGAGCACCGCGCCGACGACGAATCCGGCACCGTTGATCAGCATCACGCCGTAGACGATCTGTTCGTGACTCAGCAGTCCAGCGCTGACGAACAGCAGCGGGATCTTCACCGCGGTCATCACCAGCATGATCAACGTCGGCGTCCGCGCGTCCTTCATCGCGTAGAACACCCGCAGCTGCAACATCACCAGCGCGTACGGCAGCAGCCCGACCGCGGAGATCGCCAGGGTCTGGCCGAGGCGGTCGGCGTCCTCCAAAGTCCCCTTGCCCCAGCTGAAGATCGCGATGCCGATCGGCGTGCCGACCACCCCGAGCACGGCGGAGATCGGCACGAACAGCACGGTGGAGATCCGCGAGGCGAAGGACAGGTCGCCGACGAGGCGGACGGTGTCGCCGTCGGCGGCCGGCGCGGCTCATCCGCGGCATCAGCGCGGTGAGCAGCGAGACGCCGAGAACCCCGTACGGGAGCTGGAAAAGCAGCGACGCGTAACTGTAGGCGGTGACCCCGCCCGCGGTCCCGCCGGTGAGCACCCGGGTCGTCACGACGAAGCCGACGTGGCTCACCACGACGTAGCCGAGGATCCAGGCGGCCAGCCCGCCGAACTCCTTGATCCGCGGGTCGAACCCCCAGCGCCAGCGGAACCGGAACCCGGTGCGCAGCAACGCCGGGATCAGCACCGCCGCCTGCACGACGATGCCGAGCGTGGTGCCCAGGCCGAGGACGAGGAGCTTGGGGTCGCTCAGCCGCGCCGGGTCGACGCTGAGCGCGCCCGGCACCACCGCGAACACCGCGAGCGTGGCGATCACGACGAGATTGTTGACCACCGGCGCCCAGGCCGGCGGGCCGAAGACGTTCTTGGCGTTGAGGATCGCCGAAAGCAGCGCGAACAGGCCGTAGAACAGGATCTGCGGCAGCAGCAGGTATGCCAGCGCCGTGGTGAGGCCGGGGTTGGCGGTCGGAGACGATTTGTCGACGTAGAGCGCGGTGAACACCGGCGCGATCGCCACCGCGACCGTCGTGCCGATGACCAGCAGCACCAGCGCCATGGTGATCAGCCGCTGGGTGTAGGCGACGCCGCCGTCGGGGTCGTCGTGCGAACGCACCAGCAGCGGGACGACCACGCTGGCCAGCACGCCGCCGAAAAGCAGCTCGAAGACGATGTTGGGCAAGGTGTTGGCGACGGTGAAGGAGTCGTTGACCACGCCGGTGCCGACCACCGCGGCCAGCAGCACCTTCGCCACGAACCCGGTGACCCGGCTGACGACCGAAGCGACCGCCATCCGGCCGCTGGAGCGGGCCAGCGAGCCACCCGCGCTGTCGCCGCGGCCCGCGCTCACCGGGGAGGCGGGCGGCCGGGCGAGGATCTGCGTGGCGAACTCGTCGAAGGGCCGCACGTCGGGATCGCGCGTCGGCCAGTGCGGCCCGCGCTGGTCGCTGGAGAGGAAGACCGTCGCTTCCTCGTCCGCCGGGTGTTCCGCCATGCGCATACCTTGCCAGGTCCGAGCGTTTTCCGGACCCTCCCGAGGGATAGTTGCCATGGCTATAGTTGCCATGTAGATTAAATCTGGTGAAGCCGACGACGGGGTTCCTGGTGTGGCGGTTGTCGACGCGGTGGCGCACCGCGGTCGACCGGGCGGTCAAGCCGCTCGGGCTGACGCACGCGACGTTTTCACTGCTGGGCGTGCTCACCGGGCTCACGACCCGGGGGCGCCGGCCGAGCCAGCGCGAGCTGGCCGACGCGACCGGGCTCGACGCGATCTTCGTGTCGAAGCTCGCCCGGACACTGGAGCAGGCCGGGCTGCTGGAACGCCCGGCCGACCCCGACGACCCGCGCGCGGTCCGGCTGAGCTTGACCGCGCGCGGCCACGAGGTGATCACGGCGGCGTTCGACGTCATCCGCGACGTGAACGAGGAGGTCACCGCGCCGATCGGCGGCACGAAGGGCGCGCGGAACGAAGTGTTCCGCGAGACCTTGCTGGACCTGTTGGGGGACAACGAAGGAGAGCACATGACCACCACGGAACGCACCATCAGCGGCCGGGACATCGTCTTCGCGGCCACGGCGGCGGGGTCCGTCCGGGACGCGGTGCTGGCGCGGGAGGGCCTGACATTCGACGAGTACGTCGTGCTGCGCGCGGCCGCGCTGACCACTGACGAGCTGTCGGCCGAGGACCTGGTCGCGCGGGCGGCGGCCGGGCCGGCGGCCGGGACGGCCGAGCAGCTGCGGCTCGCGGCCGACGCACTGGCTTCACGCGGCCTGCTGGCCGGCGGCGTCGCGACGGAGGAGGGCAGGGCGTTGCACACGCGGCTCGTCGAGAAGACCACCGCGGCCGGCGACCGGCTGTTCGAAGGATTCAGCGCGGAGGAACTGGCGATCACCCAGCGCGTGCTGACCGGCTTCACCGAACGTGCGAGCGAAGTCCGCGACGCACTGTGATCCCGGTGAGCGGGATCAAGCGGCGACGATGATCTCCAGCGCGGCGCGTCCCGCCTCGGTCAGCTCGGCCGGGACGCGCCCGACCGCCGTCTCGTCCGCCGGGCGGAGGTAGCCGCCGTGGAACAGCGCGTGGGCCGTGATCTGATCGCAACAGGCGAATCCGTCGACGAAGAGGTCGGGCTCGCAGCTGTGCGACATCTGCGCACGTCCGGCGGCCACCGCCCTCAGCATCGCCATCGCGCGGTGGGTGAGCTCGACTCCTGTACCGGACACCGGTCTGCCTTCCTCGTCTCCGTGACCACTTACTACCAGTTATCGCCCGTTGGGCCGATTGTGTTAACGGCAGTAGGACGTCTATCCGACGTCGGGGGTTCCGGAAATTCTCACTTCGAGGGTGCGGGCCCACTCGCGGGCGATCTGGCGGCGCCTGCGGGTGTCGTCGGTGAGGAGATTCGCCAGGCCCAGGCCCCGTCCGAGGTCGAGGGTGGCCTGGACCAATTCGCGCATGCCCGGCCGGGACTCGTCGACGCCGAGCAGCTCGACCGTGACCCGGTGCGCCTCTCGCCCGACCCGTGCTTCGAGCGGGACAAGCACCGTACGCAGGGCTTCGTCGGTCGAGGCGAGCGCCCAGAGCTGCAGCGCGGCGCGGAACATCGGCCCGGTGTAAAGATTCAGCACCATTTCGACCACACGCGCGATGCGCGATGGTCCGCTGGGCAGTTCGGCGGCCCTCGCACGCAGCTCGTCGATCTGCGCTTCACCGAGGACGTCGACCGTGGCCGCGACGAGGTCTTCCCGCGTCGGGAAGTGGTGCTGGGCCGCGCCGCGCGAGACGCCGGCGCGTTCGGCGATCACCGCGACCGTGACGCCGTGCCAGCCGCGCTCGCCGAAGCAGTCGAGCGCGGCCTCGATCAGCCGCCGCCGCGTGGTGCGGCTGCGTTCCTGCTGGGGTTCCCGGAGCGTGGTCAAGCCGGATCGACCCAGAAGTCGAGCTGGAGGTCCTTCTCCTCGCCGCTGATCCGGTACTTCGACAGATCGGTGACCCCCTCGGCGCGCAGGACCTCGTCGTCGAGGAAGAAGTTCCCGGTCACCTCACGGCTGGGTTTGGTGAGGATCGCGTAGGCGGCGTCGGCCATGATCTCCGGCGTCCGGCTGCGGTCGGCGAGCTCGGCGCCGACGACGTTGCGGATCGCCGCGGTGTCGATGGTGGTGCGCGGCCACAGCGAGTTGGCGGCGATGCCGTCCTTCTTCAGTTCGGCGGCGAGGCCGACGGTCACCAGGCTCATCGAGTACTTCGCGATGCTGTAGGCGAGGTGCCCGGCGGTGAACCACTTCTCGTCGAGGCTGATCGGCGGCGACAGCGTGAGCACGTGCGGATTGCTCGCCTTCCGCAGATGCGGGATGGCGAGCTTCGAGAGCAGGAACGTGCCGCGGGCGTTGATGTCCTGCATCAGGTCGTACCGCTTCATGCTGACCTGCTCGGTCGGCGTGAGGTCGATGGCGCTGGCGTTGTTCACCACGATGTCGATACCGCCGAACTGCTCGGCGGTCTTCGCCACCGCGGCGGCGACACCCTCGTCGTCGCGGACGTCGCCGAGGATCGGCAGCGCGTGCCCGCCTGCCTTCTCGATGGCTTCCGCGGCGGTATAGATCGTGCCGGGGAGCTTCGGGTGTGGTTCGGCGGTCTTGGCGAGCAGCGCGATGTTGGCGCCGTCGCGAGCGGCGCGCAGGGCGATGGCTTCGCCGATGCCGCGGCTGCCGCCGGACATGATGATGGTGACACCTGAAAGGGACATTTGGCCTCCGTAGAAGGACTCGTGAGCGTTCCGGGCGGTTAGAACCGCCCGGAACGCTCACGAGTCAGTAGGACTTGGGCAACCCAAGACTGTGCTGGCCGACGAAGTTGAGCACCATCTCGCGCGACACGGGCGCGATCCGCCCCAGCCGCACCGCGGCGACGAGCGTTCCGAGGCCGTACTCGGACGCGAGCCCGTTCCCACCGTGCGTCTGCACGGCCTGGTCCACAGCCCGGATCGCGACCTCCGCGGCGGCGTACTTGGCCATGTTGGCCGACTCCCCCGCGCCGAAGTCGTCGCCGGAGTCGTAGAGCGACGCCGCCTTCTGCGTCATCAGCTTGGCGAGCTCCAGCTCGATCTTGATCTCGGCCAGCGGGTGCGCGAGACCCTGATGCGAACCGATCGGCGCACCCCAGACCTGGCGCTCGTTGGCATATGCGACACCCTTGCCCAGCGCGTAGCGGGCGATGCCGAGGGAGAACGACGCCCCCATGATCCGCTCCGGGTTCAGCCCGGCGAACAGCTGCGCGATGGCCGCGTCCTCGTCACCGACCAGCGCCTCCGCGGGCAGGTGGACGTCGTCGAGGAACAGGGAGTACTGGTTCTCCGGCGCGACCAGATCCATCGGGATCTTCGTGTACTCGAAGCCCGGAGTGTCCGTGGGCACGATGAACAGCGCGGGCTTGAGCTTGCCGGTCTTGGCGTCCTCCATCCGGCCGACGACGAGCACCGCGTCCGCCTCGTCGACGCCGGAGATGAAGACCTTCCGTCCACTGAGGACCCAGTCGCCGCCGTCGCGCTTGGCGGTGGTGGTGATCCGGTGGGAGTTGGACCCCGCGTCCGGCTCGGTGATGGCGAAGACCATCCGCTTGCTGCCGTCGGCGATCGCGGGCAGCCACTGCTTCTTCTGGTCCTCGGTGCCGAACCGCGAGATCACCGTGCCGCAGATCGCCGGGGAGACGACCATCAGCAGCAGCGGCGTGCCCGCGGCGGCCAGCTCCTCGAGCACCGCGGCGAGGTCGGCGATGCCCGCTCCCCCGCCGCCGTACTCCTCGGGGATGTTGACGCCGAGGTAGCCGAGGCGGCCGGCTTCGTCCCACAGCTCGTGGGTCTTCTCGTCGGCGCGGGCCTTCTTGCTGTAGTAGACGTAGCCGTACTTGGCGCCGAGCTCGGTGACGGCCTTGCGCAGCGCGACGCGCTCCTCGGGCTCGACGAAGTTCATCGCGTTCATTCTTTTTCTCCCACCACAGCCAGAATTGTGCCCACTTCGACCTGCTGTCCCACCGTCACCGGAAGCTCCGTGACCACGCCGTCGGCGGGCGCGACGATCCGGTGTTCCATCTTCATCGCTTCGAGCCACAGCAACGGATCCCCGGCGGCGACGACATCGCCCGCCTGCACGGCGAGCCGGACGACGGTGCCCGGCATCGGCGCGACCAGCGATCCCGCGGCGAGCGCGGCGTCCGGGTCGGCGAACCGCGGCTTCGTCTTCAGGGCCACCGAGCCGAGTGTCGAGTCCACATAGGACACTGCGCCGTGGCGGGCGACGTCGAACGTCCGGCGTACTCCGGCGACGTCGAGCACGACCCGGCCCGGCTCCGCGCTGATCAGGTCGACGTCGTAGCCATCGGCCTTGAGGCCATCGCGGGTGAGGGTGTAGGTGACGGCGTACTCGTTGTCCCCCACCGAGAAGTCCTTGCGCTGCCCGGTCGAGCGGACGTTGCGCCAGCCACTCGGGAGCCGCGCCTGCGTGGTCGCGGTGGCCCGGTTGGCCGCCGCGTCCGCCAGCGCCGCCGCGAGAGCGGACAGCCGCTCGGTGTCCACAGTGGCCAGCGACGCCGCGAGCGTGTCCAAGCCGTGACGGCCGAAGAACGCGGTGTCCGTCTCCCCCGCCAGGAAAGCGTCGTGACGGAGGATGTTGACCAGGAGGTCGCGGTTGGTCACGACACCGTGGATCTTCGTGCCTTGCAGGGCTTTCGCGAGCCTGCGGGCGGCCTCGGCGCGGGTCGGCGCCCACGTGATGACCTTGGCCAGCATCGGGTCGTAGTGCACGCCCACCACGGACCCGCTGACGAACCCGGAGTCCAGGCGCAGCCCCGGTCCCTGCGTGAACTCACGGTCCACATCGGGCACCTCGAACGTGTGCAACGTGCCGCTCTGCGGCTGCCAGTTCTCGGCGGGATCCTCGGCGTAGAGCCGGACCTCGATCGCGTGCCCAGTGGTCGGCGGCGGGTCGGCGGGCAGTCGCTCGCCCTCGGCGATCCGCAGCTGCAGCGCGACCAGGTCGACGCCGGTGACGCATTCGGTGACCGGGTGCTCAACCTGCAGGCGGGTGTTCATCTCGAGGAAGTAGAACCGGCCGTCGGGCGCCGCGAGAAACTCGACCGTGCCCGCGCCGACGTAGTCGATCGCCTTGGCGGCCTTGCGCGCGGCCTCGAACAGCTCCTCGCGCATCGCCGTGTCGACGAACGGCGAAGGCGCCTCCTCGACGACCTTCTGGTGCCGCCGCTGGATCGAGCACTCCCGCTCCCCCAGCGCCCACACCGTGCCGTGCTTGTCGGCCAGCACCTGGACCTCGATGTGCCGCCCGGTCTCCAGGTACCGTTCGCAGAACACCGTGGGGTCGCCGAATGCCGACCCGGCCTCCGCTCCAGCGCTTTCGACACCCTCGGCGAGCTCGCTCAGCTCCCGGACCACGCGCATGCCGCGACCACCACCACCGGCGGATGCCTTGACCAGCAACGGAAGATCGTCGGCGGTCACGGCAGTAGGGTCCAGTTCGGACAGCACCGGAACGTCAGCCGCGGCCATCAGCCGCTTGGACTCCACTTTGGAGCCCATGGTCTCGATGGCCTCGGGCGGTGGCCCGACCCAGGTCAGCCCGGCACCGAGAACAGCCCGCGCGAAGGCGGCGTTCTCGGACAGAAAGCCATAACCGGGGTGGACGGCGTCGGCTCCGGCGTCCGCGGCGGCCTTCACCAGGAGTTCGGCCCGCAGGTAGGTCTCGGCCGGGGTGTTGCCCGGCAGGCGGACCGCCGCGTCCGCCTCGACAGCGTGCGGGGCGGCGGCATCGGCGTCGGAGAACACCGCCACCGTGCCGATCCCGGCTTCACGGCAGGTGCGGAAGACGCGGCGGGCGATTTCGCCGCGGTTGGCGACCAGCAGGTTCTGGATCACTTGCCCTCACAATCCTTCGCGCCGCTTGCGCGCATCCGCAATCGTGTCGACAGGGCACCACACGCGCAGTCGGCCCAAGGCAGCCGTGACGGGTGCCCTGCCGCCCCGATTCCGGGGCCTCCGGCCGGGTGCGCGCTCTGTGGTCGCCTCCCGTAAAGCACCATCAGTCCTGCTCCGCCTCTCCTACATACGGAAGACGCCGAAGCCCTCGGCGCCCTTCACTGGTCCCGTGTGGATCGCCGACAGGCTGAGCCCGAGCACCGTGCGGGTGTCGCGCGGGTCGATGATGCCGTCGTCGTAAAGCATTCCGGACAGGAACATCGGCATCGACTCGGCCTCGATCTGGCCCTCGACCATGGCACGCATGGCCTTGTCGCGGTCCTCGTTGTATTCCTGGCCCCGGCTTTCCGCGGCCGCGCGGGCCACAATGGACAGCACGCCGGCCAGCTGCGCCGGTCCCATCACCGCGGACTTCGCGCTCGGCCAGGCGAACAGGAACCGGGGATCGTAAGCCCGGCCGCACATCCCGTAGTGCCCGGCGCCGTAAGACGCTCCCATGAGGACGGACAGGTGCGGCACCTTCGAGTTCGACACCGCGTTGATCATCATCGCGCCGTGCTTGATGATGCCGCTCTGCTCGTACTCCTTGCCGACCATGTAGCCGGTGGTGTTGTGCAGGAACACCAGCGGGGTGTCGATCTGGTTGGCCAGCTGGATGAACTGCGCGGCCTTCTGCGACTCCTCGCCGAACAGCACGCCCTGGGCGTTGGCCAGGATGCCGACCGGGTAACCGTGGATGCTCGCCCAGCCGGTGACCAGGCTCGACCCGTAGAGCGGCTTGAACTCGTCGAAGTCCGAGCCGTCGACGACGCGGGCGATGACCTCGCGCGGGTCGAACGGGATCTTGAGGTCGGTCGGCACGATGCCGAGCAGGTCCTCGGCGTCGAACAGCGGCTCGTCGTACTCCGGCTTCGGCGTCGGGCCCTTCTTGCGCCAGTTCAGCCGCTTGATGATGCTGCGGCCGAGGCGGATCGCGTCCTCCTCGTCGACAGCGAGATAGTCGGCGAGACCGGACGTGCGCGCGTGCATCTCCGCGCCGCCAAGGGATTCGTCGTCGGACTCCTCGCCGGTCGCCATCTTGACCAGCGGCGGCCCACCGAGGAACACCTTCGCACGTTCCTTGACCATCACGACGTAGTCGGACATGCCCGGCAGGTACGCCCCGCCGGCGGTGGAGTTGCCGAACACCAGCGCGACGGTCGGGCAGCCCGCGGCCGACGCGCGCGTGATGTCGCGGAAGATCCGGCCGCCGGGAATGAAGATCTCCTTCTGGGTGGGGAGATCCGCGCCGCCGGACTCGACGAGGTTGATCGTCGGCAGGCCGTTCTGCGCGGCGATGTCCGCCGCGCGGTAGGACTTCTTGGCCGTCCACGGGTTGCTCGCGCCGCCCTTGACCGTCGGGTCACTGGCCGAGATCAGGCACTCGACACCCTCGACCACGCCGATACCGGTGATCAGGCTGGCGCCGACGCGGTAGTCCGAGCCCCAGGCCGCCAGCGGCGAGAGCTCCAGGAAGGGCGAATCCGGGTCGAGCAGCAGCTCTATCCGTTCGCGGGCCAGCAGCTTGCCGCGCTTGCGGTGGCGCTCGACGTACTTCTCGCCACCACCGGCGACGGCCTTGGCCTGCTCGGCGTCGATCTCGGCGAGCTTTTCCAGCATCGCCTCGCGGTTCGCCCCGAACTCGGCGGCCCGCGTGTCCACAGTGGACCTCAGAGCGGTCATGACGTGTATCCCAATCGCTTCGCGGCCAGGCCGGTGAGGATTTCGTTCGTGCCGCCACCAATGCCGAGGATCCGGACGTCGCGGTAGTGCCGCTCCACCTCGGCCTCCCGCATGTAGCCCAGCCCGCCGTGCAGCTGGACGGCCTCGTTGACCACCCATTCGGCGGCCTCGACGGCGGTGTTCTTGGCGAAGCAGGCTTCGGCGATGACCTCTTCGCCGGAGACGTGCCGGACCGCCGTCTGCCGGGCGTAGGTCCGGGCGACGTCGACCTTGCGCGCCATCTCGGTGAGCTTGTGCTGGACGAGCTGGCGCGAGATCAG
Source organism: uncultured Actinomycetota bacterium (assembly GCA_963762765.1). Classification (GTDB taxonomy): domain Bacteria; phylum Actinomycetota; class Actinomycetes; order Mycobacteriales; family Pseudonocardiaceae; genus Amycolatopsis. The sequence goes on along the minus strand of CAVXMR010000010.1, from coordinate 173,435 downwards.
CGGCCGCCCGAAGGTCTCGCGGATCCGGCACCAGTCCAGCGTCAGGTCGAGCGCACGCTGGGCGTGTGCATACGCCTGCACTGCAAGGGAAAGCCGTTCGGTGACGAACTGGGTGGCGACCTGCGCGAACCCGCTGTTCTCCGGTCCGACGAGGTTCTCCGCCGGAACCCGCACGTCCACATAGGACAATTCGGCGGTGTCGGAGCAGAGCCAGCCCATCTTCTCCAGCTTGCGGCTCACCGTGAACCCGGGCGTCCCGCGCTCGACGACGATCAGCGAGATCCCGTGTGCACCTTCACCTCCGGTACGCACGACCGTCGTCACGAAGTCCGCGCGGCAGCCGGAAGTGATGTAGGTCTTGGCGCCGTTGATGACGTACTCGTCACCCTCGCGGACCGCCGTGGTGCGGATGCCCGCGACGTCCGAACCGCCGTCCGGCTCGGTGACCGCGAGGGAGCCGATCCTGGCACCCGCCAGCGTCGGGCGCACCCAGCGTTCGATCTGCACCGGGTCACCGGCCTCGGCGATGTGCGGGACGGCGATCCCGCAGGTGAACAGCGAGGCGAACAACCCGCCCGAGCCCCCGGCGTAGTGCATCTCCTCGGCGACCACCACGGAGTCGAGGTAGTTGCCGTCACCACCGCCGACCTCTTCGGGGAAGGCGACGCCGAGCAGCCCGAGGTCACCGGCCTTGCGGTGCAGCTCGCGCGGCAGCTCGCCCGCGCGCTCCCAGTCGTCCAGGTGCGGCAGGACTTCCTGCTCGACGAACCGCCGCACGGTCTTGCGCAGCTCGTCGCGTTCCGGCGTCCGGAAAGGATCGGTCACAGTGCCTCCCGGGGTCGAACCCCGGACCCCAGCCGGGGGGCGAGCCCCCCTGGGCCCCCCGAAGGCGAGAGGAGCGCCTCCGGGATGTCGAGCTCGCGCGACCGCAGCCATTCACCGAAAGCCTTGGCCTGCGGGTCGAACCGCGCCTGCGAAGCCACGCCTTCCCCGAGGATGCCTTCGACGACGAAGTTCATCGCGCGCAGGTTCGGCAGCAGATGCCGCGTCACCGGCAGGTCGGCGGTTTCCGGCAGCAGCCGCCGTAACTCGGCGACGGTCAGCCGGTGCGCGAGCCACCGCCAGGCTTCCTCGGACCGCACCCAGACGCCGAGGTTGGCGTTGCCGCCCTTGTCCCCGCTGCGGGCTCCGGCGATCCGGCCGAGCGGCGCACGCCGCACCGGTCCGTGTTCCAGCGGTTCCGGCAAAGTCGATTCGTCCACATCGGACAGTTCACAGGTGTCGGTGGCTTGGGCAATGTCCACTCGGGACCCGTCGGGCAGTACGGCGATGTGCGGGACCTGCTGAGCGTCCACATAGGCCGCGGTGTAGATGCCGTACGGTGAGGCGTCCGACGGCGGCGCGGTGACGTGGAAGCCGGGGTAGCTGGCGAGAGCGAGCTCCACCGCGGCACCGGTGAACGCGCGTCCGGCGATCTTCGGGTCGGCGTCCTTGACGGCCACGTGCAGCAGCGCGCTCGCGCGTTGCTCGGTGTCGGCGTCCGGATGATCGGTGCGGGCGAGAGTCCAGCGGACCTCGGCGGGCGGCCGGTCCTTGAGCGCGGTCTCGAGTTGTTCGCGTACCAGCGCGGCTTTCTGCTCGATGTCCAGTCCGGTGAGGACGAACGTCGTCTCGTTGCGGAAGCCGCCGAGGGTGTTGAGCGCGACCTTGAGGGTGGGCGGTGGCGCTTCGCCGCGGACGCCTTCGATCCGGACGCGGTCCGGGCCGTCCTGGGTCAAGTTCAGCGTGTCGAACCTTGTGGTGACGTCGGGCCCGGCGTAGCGGGCGCCGGTGATCTCGTAGAGCAGTTGGGCCGTAACGGTTCCGACGGACACCACTCCCCCGGTGCCCGAGTGCTTGGTGATCACGCTGGAGCCGTCGGCGTCGATCTCTGCGATCGGGAAACCGGGCGTGCCCAGGGAATGCTCGGTGAAAAAGGCGTAGTTCCCGCCGGTGGCCTGTGCACCGCACTCGATGACGTGCCCGGCTGCGACCGCCCCGGCGAGGGCGTCGTAGTCGTCGCGCGCCCAGCCGTAGTGCGCGGCGGCGGGGCCGACGATCACCGAGGCGTCGGTGACACGCCCGGTGACCACGACGTCCGCACCGGCGTTCAGGCATTCCGCGATGCCCCAGGCGCCGAGATAAGCGTTGGCGGTCAACGGTTTCCCGAAGCCCATCTCGTCGGCGCGGGCGACCAGGTCGTCCCCCTCGACGTGCGCGATCTTCACGTCCAGGCCGAGCTTCGCGGCCAGCTCGCGCAGGGCGTCGGCGAGTCCGGCGGGGTTCAGGCCCCCGGCGTTGGCGACGATCTTGACGCCGTTCTCCCGGGCCAGCCCGAGGTTCTCCTCCATCTGGCGGAGGAACGTCTTGGCGTAGCCGCGGTTCGGATCCTTCATCCGGTCCCGGCCGAGGATGAGCATGGTGAGCTCGGCCAGGTAGTCGCCGGTGAGGACGTCGAGCGGGCCATCGGTGAGCATCTCGCGCACGGCGGAGAACCGGTCGCCGTAGAACCCGGACGCGTTGCCGATCCTCAGTGTCATTGCCGCCTCCGCGGGAAAGAGTGCGTCGGCGGTGTCACGCGAACTGCCCCGCTTCGCGCCCGGACCCGGGCGGCCCGGCGAAAGCCTGCGCGATACCGAGCCACTCCTCGACGTCGGCGCCGTGCGCTTCGAGATCGGTGTCGGCCGGGTGCCGCCGCTGGGTGACGACCAGGCAGAAGCCGAGCGCGCTGCCGGTGAGCTTCTGCTCGGCGTCCTCGGGCCCGAACGCCCAGGTCGAGCCGTCCGGCGCGGTGAGCTCCACCCGGAACTCCGCCGCCGGCGGGGCGAGGGAATTGACCTTGTAGGCGAAGTCGCGGGTGCGCGTCCCGAAGCGGGCGATGTGCCACAGCCGGGCGGTGGGCTCGCGGGTCTTGCCGAGCGCGTCGAAGATGTCCTGGCCGTGAGCCCAGGTCTCCATCATCCGCGCGGTCACCATGGAGGCGACGCTCATCGGCGGGCCGTACCAAGGAAGCTTCTGCCCGTCCGGCACCGCTCGCAGCGCCTCGGCCAGCGCTTTCCGCCCGGCGCGCCAGGTCTCCAGAAGCTCGCGCGGCGGCTGCTGGGCGATGTCCGCCGCACCTTCGTCGACGTACTTCTCCCCCGCGGTGAGCAGGCGCTCGACCTCGGCCTGCCAGTCCTCCGGATGCGCCGCCGCGATCACGGCCTTGCCGTCGGTCCACGCCAGATGGGCGATCTGGTGCGCGATCGTCCAGCCTTCGGCGGGCGTCCCGCGCGCCCAGTCCGAGGCGGGCAGCTCCGCCACCACGTCGTCGATCGTCCGTGTCTCCGCGTCGAGATCCCCGAGGATCACGCCGAGGTCCGCCATGCGCCCGCCTCCTTGCGTCCTGCTCAGCCTGGCAGCACCCCCAGTAAAAATCAAGCACGCCTGATTGTTTTCGCCGAGTCTGGAGGCGCACGCTATTGACACCTTGCCAGTAGCGAGAGGGGTGGCCTAGCGTGAGGGGCATGGCTGAGTACGCCGAGATCACCTATGCCGTCGCGCACCGGATCGCCACCGTGACACTCAACCGGCCCGAGGCCCGCAACGGCTACACGATCCGGATGGCCGACGAGCTCGGCGACGCGATGGACCGCGCGGACCGCGACGAGGACGTCCGGGTCGTGGTGCTGACCGGCAACGGCAAGGACTTTTGCGTCGGCGCCGACCTCACCCAGGGCGGTTTCGACTTCGACGCCGAGACCGGCCCGGACGCGGCCTGGCAGGAACCCGCCGGCCGCGCCTCGAAGCGGATCTTCGCGATGAACAAGCCGGTGATCGCCGCGCTGCACGGCGCGGCGGTCGGCGGCGGGGTCACGATCACGCTCTCCTGTGACTACCGGCTGGCGTCGGCGGACTCCCGGTTCGGGTTCGTGTTCACCCGTCGGGGCATCTACCCCGAGGGCGCGTCCGCGTGGTTCCTCCCCCGGCTCGTCGGCATGGGCACCGCGCTCGACTGGATGATCAGCGGCCGGGTCTTCGACGCCGAGGAAGCCCTGACCAAAGGCCTGGTGCACAAGGTCTACGAGACCGGCACCGTCCTCGACGAGGCCTACAAACTCGCCAAAGAGATCGTCGCGACCACGTCGCCGGTGTCCGTCGCGGTGACCCGCCAGCTGCTCTACCGGATGGAGAGCGCCGACTCGCCGTACCCGGTCCACGCGCTCGACTCGCGGCTCATCGGCGGTCTCGGCACCAGCCCCGACGCCGTCGAAGGCGTCATGTCGTTCCTGCAGAAGCGGCCGCCGGAGTTCGGCATGCGCGTCGACAAGGACCTCCCGCCCTACCTCCCCTGGCTCGACGCATGACCTACCCGCCGCAGCCTTGGCACCAGCTGCTCACCGCCCGATAGCCCTCGCTCAAGACGCGGACCACGATCCGTGAAGGCCACCTTGAGAGACTTAGACTCCCTCAAGGTGGCCTTCACGGACACTGGACCGGCGGAGGGCGCGAAGCGCCCCAGCACGCGACTTCACCGCGCCAAAGACCCAGCTCTGAGTGATCGTGTAACCCGCCAGGGTGAGGCTGCGACACGCCACCCATTGGGGCACGTGCAGGGTCAGACCCCTACATGTAGTCTCTGTTGACCGGCAGCCCCCAGCGACGGGGAGACCGCTGCACGAGGGTAGCCGGGCAGCTTCGAGAACCAGCAGCACACGGCCTCACGAGACCGTGTGCCGATCGATCGCGCCCATTTGGAGACACGCATGTCAGTCGAGACAGGTCAGCGGCCGCCCTCTTCAGCGGACTCCGCCCCACCCGCCGTCCGGGTCATCCGGCGCGACGGCAGCGTGTCGCCGTTCGACGCCGGCAAGATCTCCGTCGCGCTGACGAAAGCGTTCCTCGCGGTCGAGGGTGGCGACGCCGCCGCGTCCTCCCGCGTGCACCACGTCGTTGCCGAGCTGACCAAGCAGGTGGAGGTCACCCTGCTGCGTCACGCCGGCCCCGAGACCGCCCTGCACATCGAGCAGATCCAGGACATCGTCGAGCTCGCGCTGATGCGCGGCGAGCACCACAAGGTCGCGCGCGCCTACGTCCTCTACCGCGAGGAGCGCAGCAAGGCCCGCAAGGCCACCGTCCCGGTCCCGGCCGAGGCCGCGATCAGCGTCAAGGGCGCCGACGGCATCACCCGCCCGCTCGACTGGGCCCGCGTGTCCCACGTCGTGGACGAGGCCGTCGCCGGGCTGGCCGACGTCGCCGCCGAGCCGGTGCTGGCCGAGGCCAAGCGCAACCTCTACGACGGCATCAGCGCCGACGAGCTCGCGCTGGCCCAGATCATGGCCGCCCGCGTGCTGGTCGAGCAGGAGCCGAACTACTCCTACGTCTCCGCGCGCCTGCTGCTGGACAAGCTGCGCGGCGAGGCGCTGAGCTACCTCGCCGGCAGGCCGCGCCTGGCCAGCCAGGACGAGATGGCCGCGGAGTACCCCGCGTACTTCCGTGCCTACCTGCGCCGCGCGGTCGAGCTGGAGCTGGTCGACGGCGAGCTGCTCTCCTTCGACCTCGACAAGATCACGTCCGCGATCGCCGCCGAGCGCGACCTCGACTTCGGCTTCCTCGGCCTGCAGACGCTGTACGACCGGTACTTCCAGCACCACAACGGCACGCGTTTCGAGCTGCCGCAGGCGTTCTACATGCGCGTCGCCATGGGCCTGGCGATCCGCGAGGACGATAGGGAATCTCGTGCCATAGAGTTTTATGAGCTGCTCTCGACGTTCCACTTCATGGCGTCCACCCCGACGCTGTTCAACTCGGGCACCACCCGCGCGCAGCTGTCGTCCTGCTTCCTGACCACGGTGGACGACGACCTGGACTCGATCTTCCAGGCGTACAAGAACAACGCGCTGCTGGCGAAGTACTCCGGCGGGCTGGGCAACGACTGGACCCCGGTCCGCGGCCTCGGCGCGCACATCAAGGGCACCAACGGCCAGTCGCAGGGCGTCGTGCCGTTCCTCAAGATCGCCAACGACACCGCGGTCGCGGTGAACCAGGGCGGCAAGCGCAAGGGCGCGGCCTGCGCGTACCTCGAGACCTGGCACGTGGACATCGAGGAGTTCCTCGACCTGCGCAAGAACACCGGTGACGACCGCCGGCGCACGCACGACATGAACACCGCGAACTGGGTGCCGGACGAGTTCCTGCGCCGTGTCGAGGCCGACGCGCAGTGGACGCTGTTCTCGCCGAACGAGACCCCGGACCTGCACGACCTCTACGGCAACGAGTTCTCCACGCGCTACGCCGAGTACGAGGCCGCCGCCGACCGCGGCGAGATCAAGGTGTTCCGCCGGGTGCGCGCGGTGGACCTGTGGCGCCGCATGCTGACCATGCTGTTCGAGACCGGCCACCCGTGGATCACCTTCAAGGACCCGTGCAACCTGCGCTCGCCGCAGCAGCACGTCGGCGTCGTGCACTCGTCCAACCTGTGCACCGAGATCACGCTGAACACGAACTCCGAGGAGGTCGCGGTCTGCAACCTCGGCTCGGTGAACCTGCTCAAGCACGTGACCCCGGCCGGGCTGGACACGAAGCGGCTCGAGAAGACCGTGCGCACCGCCGTCCGCATGCTGGACAACGTGATCGACATCAACTTCTACACGATCCCGGAGGCGCGCCGCTCCAACCTGCGCCACCGCCCGATCGGGCTGGGGCTGATGGGCTTCCAGGACGCGCTGTTCGAGCTCGGCCTGCCGCTGTCGTCCGACGCCGCGGTGCAGTTCGCGGACGAGAGCATGGAGCACATCTCCTACTACGCGATCTCGGCCTCGACCGACCTCGCGCAGGAGCGCGGGCAGTACCAGTCGTTCGAGGGTTCCTTGTGGAGCAAGGGCATCCTGCCGATCGACTCGCTGCAGCTGCTCATCGACGCCCGCCGCGGTGACGCGCTCGACGTCGACACCTCGTCCACTTTGGACTGGGCGCCGCTGCGCGAGCGCGTGAAGACGGTCGGCATGCGCAACTCCAACGTGATGGCGATCGCGCCAACCGCGACGATCTCCAACATCTGCGGCGTGGGCCAGTCGATCGAGCCGCTGTTCCAGAACCTGTTCGTCAAGTCGAACATGTCCGGCGACTTCACCGTGGTGAACCCGCACCTGGTCCGCTCGCTCAAGGAGCGCGGGCTGTGGGACGAGGTCATGGTGTCGGACCTGAAGTACTTCGACGGCAGCCTCGGCCAGATCGACCGGGTGCCGGACGACCTCAAGGCGCTGTACGCGACGGCGTTCGAGATCGAGTCGAAGTGGCTGGTGGACGCGGGTTCGCGGCGCCAGAAGTGGATCGACCAGGCGCAGTCGCTGAACCTCTACATCGCGGCGCCGAGCGGGCGCAAGCTCGACGAGCTGTACCGCTATGCCTGGCACAAGGGCCTCAAGACCACGTACTACCTGCGGGCGCAGTCCGCGACGCACGTGGAGAAGAGCACCCTGCGCGGCACCGACGGCAAGCTGAACGCGGTATCGGCCACCCCGGCCCCCGCCGCTCCCGCCGCCGCTGCTCCGTCCCCCTCGGCCTCGGTCCCCGCCGTTTCTCCTGAGCCGCAGGAGATGCCGAAGGTGTCCGATGTGGACTTCGTCGCCACCGAAGGCGCCTCCTGCCGCATCGACGACCCCGACTGCGAAGCCTGCCAGTAGCCGCCGCCTCGTGAGTGGTAAGTCGGGTTAGAACCCGACTTACCACTCACGAGCCATCCAGCCGAAGTGAGTGACATGACCAACCTGGAAACCTCGGACGCCACCGGTCTCGGCGAGATCGAGGTCGGCGCCGCACGGATCAACGTCGACGACAAGCGGATGATCAACGCCCGCGCCGACGTCAACCAGCTGCTGCCGATGAAGTACACCTGGGCCTGGGAGAAGTACCTGGCCGGCTGCAACAACCACTGGATGCCGACCGAGGTCGCCATGCAGGCCGACATCGCGCTGTGGAAGTCCAAGGACGGGCTGACCGAGGACGAGCGCCAGATGCTCAAGCGCAACCTCGGCTTCTTCGCGACCGCGGAGTCGTTGGTGGCCAACAACATCGTGCTCGCGGTGTACCGCCAGATCACCAACCCCGAGTGCCGCCAGTACCTGCTGCGCCAGGCGTTCGAGGAGGCCGTGCACACGCACACCTTCCAGTACATCTGCGAGAGCCTCGGCCTGGTCGAGGGCGAGCTGTTCAACATGTACCGCGAGGTCCCGTCGATCTCGGCGAAGGACGCGTGGGCACTGAAGTACACGCAGAACCTGGAGAACCCGGAGTTCGAGACCGGCACCCCGGAGGCCGACCAGGCCTTCCTGCGTGACCTCGTCGCGTTCTACGTGATCTTCGAGGGCATGTGGTTCTACACTGGCTTCGCGCAGATCCTCTCGCTCGGCCGCCGCAACAAGATGGTCGGCATCGCCGAGCAGTACCAGTACATCCTGCGTGACGAGTCGATCCACCTGAACTTCGGCATCGACTGCATCAACCAGATCAAGATCGAGAACCCGCACCTGTGGACCGAGGAGTTCGCGGCCGAGGTGCGCGGGATGCTCAAGGAAGCGTGCGAGCTGGAGGTCGCGTACGCGCGCGACACGATGCCGCGCGGCATGCTCGGCCTGTCGGCGCAGCTGTGCGAGCAGTACATGCACTTCATCACCGACCGCCGCGCCCAGCAGATCGGCCTCGCGCCGATCTTCGGCGTGACCGAGAACCCGTTCCCGTGGATGTCGGAGGCGATGGACCTCAAGAAGGAGAAGAACTTCTTCGAGACCCGCGTCATCGAGTACCAGTCGGGCGGTGCCCTCGACTGGGACTGATCCCCCCGTTCGTCCGTGAAGGCCACCTTGAGGGACTTAGGTTCCCTCAAGGTGGCCTTCACGGACCACCACCCGAAGAGGTGTTGTCAGCGCGTCAACAAGGGTGCATGGTGGAGGGGTAGCCGATCTCGACGGGGAGAGGGGTGCCATGACGAACGCTGTCGGCCGGGCCACCGAGGCGCTGCGCGAGCGCGTGCCGCCGCTGACCGCCATCCCGCTCCCCCGCGGCGTCGACCAGCGCTGGCTGCAGAAGACGTGGCCGGTCCAGGAGCTCGCCACCCCGCCGGCGGGCAGCGGTCTGAAGCCGGTGCTCGGTGACGAAGGCCCGCCGGTGGTCGGGCACATGGTCGAGATGATGCGCTTCGGCATCCAGTTCGGCCTGCGCCGCCACGAACTCTACGGCCCGGTCTCGTGGACCGGCGGGTTCGGCCGCCGGATCGTCGCGCTGTCCGGCCCCGAGGCCACCCAGATCGCCTTGATCAACAAGGACAAGGCGTTCTCCCAGGAGGGCTGGAAGTTCTTCATCGAGAAGTTCTTCACCCGCGGCCTGATGCTGATGGACTTCGGCGAGCACCACCTGCACCGCCGGATCATGCAGCAGGCCTTCACCCGCGAGCGGCTCGCCGGCTACGTCGGCCAGATGGGCCCAGCACTGCGCGACGGGGTCGCCGCGTGGTCCGGGAGCGCGAACCCGCGCCTCTACTGGGCGCTCAAACAGCTCACCCTGGACGTCGCCACGCGCGTGTTCATGGACATGCCCAGCGGCGCCGACGCGTCGCGGATCAACCGCGCCTTCGTCAGCTCGGTGAAGGCCGGGACGGCGCTGGTGCGCCGCCCTGTGCCCGGCGGGCGGTGGGCGGCCGGGCTGCGCGGCCGCACGGTGCTGGAGCGCTACTTCGGCGAGAGCCTGCCGGCGAAGCGCGCCGCCGACACCCAAGACCTGTTCTCCGCGCTGTGCCACGCCACCACCGAGGACGGCGAGCGCTTCTCCGACGCAGACGTCGTCAACCACATGATCTTCCTGATGATGGCCGCGCACGACACGTCCACGATCACCAGCAGCGCGATGGCCTACTACCTGGCCAAGCATCCCGAATGGCAGGAACGCGCCCGCGAGGAGTCGCTGAAACTCGGCGACGAGCTGCCGGACATCGAGGCCGTCGAAAGTCTCGAAACCCTTGACCTGGTGATGAAAGAGGCGCTGCGGCTGGTCGCGCCGGTGCCGTCGCTGTCCCGGATGACGGTGAAGGACACCGAGGTACTGGGCCATTACATCCCGGCCGGCTCGCTCGTCGGGGTTTCGCCGACAGTCAACCACTTCTCCCCCGACCACTGGACGAACCCGTTCGAATTCGACCCCGAGCGTTTCGCCGAGCCGCGCCGCGAAGACAAGTCGCACCGGATGGCGTGGATGCCGTTCGGCGGCGGCGCGCACAAGTGCATCGGGCTGCATTTCGGCAGTCTCGAAGTGAAGTTACTGATCCACGAACTGCTGCGGGCCTACCGCTGGACGGTTCCGGAGAGTTACACCACCCGATGGGACTACGTCTCGCTGCCCGTCCCGACCGACGGCTTACCGGTCCAACTGCAGTCGCTACGGCCCTGAACGCCTCCGTTCGAGCACTCCTCGTGACAAAATGTCACCACTTGTGTCGGTTCGTTCACTCGTTCAGCCGGTAGACACCCCAATTCGCGCATGATGGCGTGGCATCAATCACGGCCGAGGGGTACCTACTGTGTGTTCATGATCCCTGACGCCGTACCTGAGCTGGCAATACCCCGTGCATGAAGAGGTGGAGTGTGCCTGAGCCTGGTGCCGCGCCAGGGTTGGTCGACGTCGCGCGTCGCTGGGCCGCGACCCTCGCCGACACCAAAGGAGTAATGCTCCCTTCGGAGCAACTCGAGCAGTTCCTCTTGGAGGTCGCCCACGACGCCGTCGAGCACGTCGAGCCGAGTCACGACGGCGCGCTGCTGCGGTTCACCGCCCTCTACGCCGCCTCCCCGCTCGGCATCGCGCTCGCCGACCCCGACGGCCACATCGTGGAAGCCAACCTCGCGCTGGGACAGCTGTTCGGCTGCCCGACGTCCCGGTTCCGCGGCCGCCACATCGCCGAGCTCGGCTCGACGGACCACGACACGGCCCGGCTGCGCGCGGGCCTGGAACAGCTGCGCACCACCGAACTCGAGCGTTACCAGGAGCGGGTACTGCTCGACCACGCCGACGACGGCCGGTTCTGGGCCGACATCACCCTCGCCCGGCTCCCCGGCGACCGCCCGGGCTCGATGTACCCGGTGCTGATGGTGTCCGACGCGCACGAGCTCCACCTTCTGCAGGAGCGGTTGCTGCACCAGAACGTGCACGACTCCCTCACCGGGCTGCCGAACGCGTCTTCGTTCACCACCAAACTGGAATCCGCCCTCGGCTCCGGCGCCAGCGACGACATCGCGCTGATCTACCTCGACATCGACGGTTTCAAGGTGATCAACGACGGGCTCGGCGCCGGCGTCGGCGACCAGGTACTGCGCGGGATCGCGAACAAGCTCTCCGCGGTGTTCACCGGCCACCACGACGGATTCGTCGCGCGGCTCTCCGGCGACGGCTTCGCGGCGCTGCTGCGCGGAAAGATCACCGCGACCGACGTCATCCGCCTGGTCGAGCGCGCGCTGGAAGACCTGAACGAGCCGATTTACCTTGGCGGGCACGGGATCGGCGTCAGCGCGAGCGCGGGCATCGTCGTACGCGCGGCCGTCGAGGGCGGGGCCGCCGAACTGCTGCGGGCGGCCGAGATCGCGCTGCACCGCGCCAAGGAGTTCGGCAAGGCGCAGTGGATGCTGTTCGACCCCGAGCTCGACGCGCGCGACCGCGGCCGCTACCAGCTCGGCGCGGTGATCGCCGGCGCGCTGGAGAACGGCGAGTTCTCGCTGGTCTACCAGCCGACGGTGAAGCTCGCCGACACCGACCAGCTCGCCGCCGTCAACGCCGGACTGCGCTGGAACCACCCGCACAAGGGCGAGCTCGACTCCGACGAGTTCTACCCGCTGGCCCAGACCACCGGGATGACCGTGCCGCTGGGGCGCTGGCTGCTGGCCGAGTCCATGGCGGCGACCGCGCGCTGGCGTAACCGCTTCGGCGATGCGGCGCCCGACGTGTGCGTCAAGCTGCCGGCGCGGCTGGCCGTCGACCCCGACCTCGTGCTGCTGGTCAAGGAGCAGCTGGACCGGCACAACCTGCCCGCGCAGGCGCTGCGGCTGTGCACCGACCGCGAGTCGGTGCTCGATCCGCGCGGGGAGGTCCTGGACTCCTTCGCCGTGCTGACCGACCTCGGCGCGCAGCTGGTGCTCACCATCTCCGGCTCGGCCGACCTGGAGCTGATCCCGCGGCACCGGCTGCCGGTGCACCACGTGATCCTGTCCGGCCCGGTCGTCGACGCCCTGGCGGCCGACGTCCCGGCCGAGACCGACATCCGGCACCTGAACCAGCTGGTCACCCGCGCCCGCGAGCTGAAGCTGCGCGTCGGCGCGGAAGGCGTCCGCACGCACGAACAGGCCACGCGGCTGCGTCAGCTGGGCGTGCTCGCGGCCCGAGGGCCCTTCATCGCCGACTCGGCGACCGGGGACGAGGTGGACGAGCTGATCGCCCGGCACCCCAGCTGACCAAACCCGGCGCGGGGCGGCTCCGAACCCCTGAGAGAATCAGGCTGCCGCCACCCGAGAGGACATCATGGACGCCGGAGAGCTCGCCCCCGACTTCACCCTGCCCGACGACCGAGGTGCCGAGCGCACGCTTACGGAGTTCCTCGCCAACGGGCCGGTTGTGCTGTTCTTCTACCCGGCCGCGATGACCGGCGGCTGCACGGCGGAGAGCTGCCACTTCCGCGACCTCGCCGCGGAGTTCGCCGAAGTGGGCGCGCAGCGCCTCGGGATCAGCCCGGACGGCGTCACCAAGCAGCGCGAGTTCTCCGAGGCGCACGGGTTCGACTACCCGCTGCTGTCCGATGTGGAGGGTGAGGTCGCGAAGAAGTTCGGGGTGTGGCGCAAGTTCCTGCCCATCCACGCGAAGCGCGCGACCTTCGTGATCGGCCGGGACCGCAGGGTGCTGGACGTCATCAAGAGCGAGCTGAACTTCACCATCCACGCCGACCGCGCGCTGAAGGTGCTGCGGGAGCACGACAAGGTTTCCGACTCGTGAGTGTTGCAGCCGGTCCTATTGGCAGGTAAGGCAAACGTGGCGAGTCTCGGCAGCAGGACGCGCATGGCCGGGCACGACCAATGCGCTCGAAACCTCGCCGCGACGCACCACCAGGCCCGACAGTCACACCGGCCCCACCAGCATCAGGTCGTGCCTCGTGAGTGGTAAGTCGGGTTCTATTGAGCGGTAAGGCAAACGTGGCGTGCTGCGGCTTCGAGGACTCGTGAGCGTTGCGGGCGGTTAGAACCGCCCGCAACGCTCACGAGCCCGTCGGCAGGTCCCCCTCGCTTCACCACGCCACCTTTGACCTACCCCTCAATAACCCTACTTACCACTCACGAGAACCCGACCCCAGCGCAACCAGAGCCGCCAGGTTTGCCTTACCCCTCACGAGTCCTTCCGCCACACGTGATTCGTCCCGCTGCACGCGGGCGCGAGGGGCCCCTCCACGGTTTCCTTGCGCACCAACGTGAACCCCAGTCGCGCCGGCACCGCGCCACTGCGGACGTTCAGCTCGTCGTGCTTGATTTCCACATACCCCGCACCCCGCCGGAACGCCTCCGCGACCAGCAGCGTCACCGCCCGGGTCATCAGCCCCCGCCCCACGAAGGACCGGCCGAGCCAGTACCCGATCTCCCGGCCGCCGTCGCGCCGCATCAGGCCGCAGCCGCCCGCGAGCTCGTCCCCGGCGAAGATCGCGTAGTCGAAGGTTTCCCTTTCGTCCCACTGCCTTTCGGCTCGCTCGAGGTAGTCCGCCGAATCCTGGGCGGAGTAGCCGTTCGTGGCCCAGATCATGAAGGCGCCGATGTGCTCGAGCGAGCCGGTGATCAGCGCCAGCTGTTCGTCGCGCTGCGAGCGGCGCCATCGCCGCAGGGTGACGACGTCGTCGGACAGGGTTTCGGCCGGGGTGTCCATCAGCTCATGATGACTGCCCCGGCCGGAACCCGCGCCCGAATTAGCTGTAGAGCGCTGTAGCCGGGATCTCGGTGTCGTTGCGCAGCGCGTCGAACAGCTGCTTGGACTTCGTCTTGTCCCAGTTCTCCGCCGAGCCGCTGGTCACCGGCACCGTCGTGCTGACAACGCCGTCGGAGGAGATCCCGCGCATGGCGATCGCGAGGCCGGCGAGGTTGTGCACGTGGTCGCCGGAGTCCATGGTCAGCGCGTCCGGCGCCGAGGACAGCAGCGGGAAGAAGTCGAACGGGTTGAGCAGCGTGCCGGGGCTGGCGATCTGGCTGACCAGCGCGCCGATGAACTTGCGCTGGTTGGCCACCCGGTCCAGGTCCGAACGCGGGGTCGCCGCGCTGTGGCGCATCCGGACGAAGCCGAGTGCAGCGCGGCCGTCGAGCGACTGGCAGCCCGCCGGGATGGAGATGCCGGTGAAGTCGTCGCTCATCGGCTTGTCGACGCACATGTCGACGCCGCCGATCGCGTCCACGATGTTCGCGAAGCCGCCGAAGCCGATCTCGGCGTAGTGGTCGATGTGCAGCCCCGTCGCGCCTTCGACGGTCTGCGCCAGCAGCGACGGCCCGCCGAGCGAGAACGCCGCGTTGATCTTGTTGGTGCCGTGACCCGGGATCTTCACCTGCGAGTCGCGCGGCAGCGAGAGCAGCGTCGGCTTGGTGGAGTTGTCCGGGATGTGCGCGACCATGATCGTGTCGGTGCGCTGCCCGCCGGCCGCGGCGACGTCGCCGGTGGCCAGGCGCTCCTCGTCGGCCTGCGAAAGCCCGTCCCGGCTGTCGGAGCCGACGATCAGCCAGTTCGTCCCCGACGCCGCGACCGGGCGGCCGCTGTAGTCGGCGAGCGCGTCGACGCGCTTGATGGAGAACTCCAGGTACACCCAGATCCCGGCGAGGAACACCACGAACACCAGCGCCAGGGTCATCAGGATCTTGCCGAAGCCCCAGCGGCGACGCCGGCGCGGCGGACGCGACGGCGGATAGTCGTCCCCGGCAGGCGGGCGCGGCGGGAGATCCCGGGGCGGCGGTGCGGAGGACCGCTCCTCCCGGTTGCCCATCGGGCGGGTGCGCTCGTCGTACGGGCTGGAGCTGCGGCCGGGCAGCGGCATCATCTGCGCGCGCTGGTGCTCGCGCGGGGGCCGGCCGGCGGGCCGGGGCGGCATGCGGCGCCCGCCGTCGTCGCCTCGGTACGTCATCACGATCACCCATCCCGATCCGGACAAAAGTGCCAGGGGCCAGTCAACCGCACGGCCCTCACTAGAGGACGCACGGTACCGGGGTGGGGTTGCGGTGGGTGTTACCCGCCGGTTGCCTCGTACCCGAACTGATGCACCTTGAGGTAGCCCGAGCGGAACCCGGCCTCGGAATAGGCCAGGTAGAACTCCCACATCCGGCGGAAGACGTCGTCGAAGCCGAAGTCCGCGACGTCGCTCCAGCGGTGCAGGAACCGCTCGCGCCACAACCGTAGCGTGCGCGCGTAGTCCTGGCCGAACTCGCGCATCCCGGCCAGCTTGAGCCGGGTGTGCGAGCGCAGGCCGTCCTCGATGGCCTGCACGGACGGGATGATGCCGCCCGGGAAGATGTACTTGTGCATCCACGTGTACGCCCGGGACGCGGCCAGCATCCGGTCGTGGTCCATGGTGATGGCCTGCAGCCCGAACCGCCCGCCCGGCCGCAGCCGCTCGCCGATGGTCGAGAAGAACGCCGGCCAGTAGGACGCACCCACCGCCTCGATCATCTCGACGCTTACGACGGCGTCGTACTGCCCGCTCGACTCGCGGTAGTCGCACAGCTTCACCTCGACGCGGTCGGCGAGACCCGCCGCCGCGATCCGCTCGGTGGCCAGCGCGCGCTGCTCCTCGGAGATGGTCAGCGATGTCACGTGCGCGCCGCGCCCGGCCGCGCGGATGGCGAGCTCGCCCCAGCCGGTCCCGATCTCCAGCACCTCGCTGCCCTCGGTGACCCCGGCGTAGTCGAGCACGCTGTCGATCTTGCGGTGCTGGGCCGAAGTGAGGTCGTCGCCGGGGCCGAACAGGGCCGAGGAGTACATCATGGACGGATCGAGGAACGTGCCGAACAGGTCGTTGGACAGGTCGTAGTGCCGGTGGATGTTGGCCCGCGCGCCCTCGAGGGTGTTCTCCTCCGACGGTGGCTGCGTGCGCTCGGCGATCCCCCGGAACCGTTGCAGCAGCGGCGGAACGAGGGTGCCCATCCGCTCGGCGAACGGCGTCAGCACGTCGGCGAGGTCGGACGCGGCCCAGTCACCGGCCATGTAGGACTCGCCGAAACCGATCTTCGCGTCGACGCCCAGTCGGTGGAAGAACGCCGCGGGACGCAGGATCCGCATCTCCGGCGCGTCCGGCCCGCCCGCGCCCAGCACGGTGCCGTCCGGGAAGACGACCCGCACGGCCAGTGGCTTCACGGCCCGGCGGAACAGGGCGGCCGCGATCCTGGCGCGCAACGCCGACTTCGGCGGCGACGCCAGGCCCGGCCAGCGATCCTCGTCCGGGCTCTCCTTGCGCTCAGCACTCGAGGTGGTCAAGATGCTCCCTCCGCCGGCCACGGTGCACCGGCTCGATCGTAAACGCGCCACCCCCGCAGCGCGGTGTTGTTCCGGGGCTCCGCCCCGGGCCGGGGGCCTCAGACGGGGATTCGGAGCCGATCAGCGGCCGGCCTGGCCCAAGCTCCCCGCAGATCGGCACCGGCACCCGCGGCAATCACTTCCAGGGTGAAAGCACAGGTCAGCCGGGTCCAGACCGACGCGCGGCGCAGCATCGCGTGGCCTTCCCCGCCGATCTCGAACCGGGCGACACGGGCCGCGATCGCCCGGGCGCGCTCGGCGAACGCGTAGGACTCGCGCGGGTCGGTCATCCGGTCGCGCACGCCGTGCACGATCAGCACGTCCCGGTCCGCGACGGCGTCCACCGGCTCGCCGCGCGGAGTCCACGGGGCGAGCGCGCAGATCCCGCGCACGGCCGGGTCGTCGGCCACGCGCAACGCCACGCGGCCGCCCATGGAATGCCCCACCAGCACCACCGGCAACCCCGGATGCTCGGCCCGGATCCGCGCCAGCGCCCAGCGCGCGTCCCCGATCGCGTCGGCGCCGGTGTCGTTCCAGCCGTACCGCCGGTTCCGCAGCAGGCGCACCTCGAGGCCGTACCGCAGGCCCGCGCGGTGCAGCGACCGCGCGATCGGGACCATCCTCAGGTACGCGAGCTTCCACGGCTGCACGCTCGCGATGCCGTGTTCGGCGCCGCCGTGCAGCACCAGCGCGATGGCCCGCGTCTGTCCACGGGCCCGCCACACCGACACCGCCGGTTCCGGTTCACTCACGCGCGCCTCCCTGCCTGGTAAACGGGTCAACCTTGATCAGCACTCCCGCTATTCCACCTTGCCCAGTGGTCCGCACGGTAGATTCGGCGGCCGATCCTCCGGAGAAAGGTGGGTGTGGTGAGCGCCACGGACATCGCGGGCAGTGTCGCCAAGCAGCTGGCGGACGTCGAGCAGGCCAACGCCGAGGCCGTGCGCCAGGCGGCCGAGCTGGTGCTGGGGGTGATCCGGGCCGACGCGCTGGTCTTCACCGCCGGTGCGGGGCACTCGCTGGCGGCGGTCGCGGAGACCTTCTACCGCGCGGGCGGCCTCGCCTGCGTCTACCCGCTCTACCACCCGGAACTGCTGCCGCTGCACGGCGCCGTGCACAGCACCACCACCGAACGCCGGACCGGGCTGGCCGAGGAGGTCCTGGCCGAGCGCGCGCCGGGGCCGGACGACGTGCTGGTCGTGTTCTCCACCTCCGGCTCGAACCCGTACCCGGTCGAGCTGGCGATCGGCGCCAAGGCTCGGGGCGCTTCGGTGATCGCGGTGACGTCGCGGGCATGCGTGGCCGCGGCGCCGCGGCGGTCGTCGAGCACGCTCGTCGAGGAGGGCACGGTCGTGCTCGATTCGCTGGTGATCCCGGGTGACGCGAGCTTCCCGCCGGACGCGCCGCGCACCGCGCCACTGTCCACTGTGGTCAACGCCTTCCTGTGGAATCTCGTGCTGGCCCAGGTTTTCGAGCGCGGGACGGCCGAGGGGCTCGACGTCCCGTTGTGGCGCAGCTCGAACGTCGTCGGCGGTGACGAGGCGAATGCCGCGCTGCTGGCGAAGTACACCGAAATCGTCCCGCAGCTGAAGTAGGGACTTCCCCCACCAGACCACGAGTCCGCGAAAAAAGTCCGGCCGGGTACGTCTTGACGACGTGCCCGGCCTTCTTTAGTTTCGACATACCGACCGGTCGGTGTCCTCATTCTTCGCGATGACCAAAGGAGGTCATGCGCCATGGAGAGTCCACTCGCGACACTGGCCGTGCACGGAACGTGCGCGCCCGGATACGAACCGGTGCGCGCCGCGTTCGAGGAGAACTTCCGTGAACGCGGCGAACTCGGCGCGGCCTTCGCGGCGACGCGGAACGGCGAGGTCGTGGTCGACCTGTGGGCGGGCTGGACCGACCCGTCGCGGACCACGCCCTGGCGGCCGGACACGCTGACCAACGTCTGGTCCACGACCAAGGGCATGACCGCGCTCTGCGCGCACCGCCTGGCCGACGCGGGCGAACTCGACCTCGACGCGCCGGTCGCGAAATACTGGCCGGAGTTCGCCGCGGCCGGGAAGGCCGGAATCCCGGTGCGCTGGCTGCTCGCGCACCGCTCCGGCGTCACCGGCGTCGGCCTCGAACGGCCGGTGAAGGTGGACGAGCTCTACGACTGGGACCTGATGACGAGCCTGCTGGCCGCGCAGGCGCCGCTGTTCGAGCCGGGCACGGTCAGCGGGTATCACGCGCTGTCCTACGGCTGGCTCGTCGGCGAGGTCGTGCGACGGGTGTCCGGGCAGGGCATCCGCGACTTCTTCGCCGAGCAGGTCGCCGGGCCGCTGGGCGTCGACTTCTCCATCGGCCTGGCCGACGACGCCGACCTGGACCGCTGTTCGACGCTGGTGGACCCGGTACTGACCGAGGAGATGGTCACGACGCTGACCGCGGCGTTCGCCAACGCGGCCCCGGTGGCGCTGGCCGCGATGGTCAACCCGCGCGTCGAGGGCCACCACGCCAACGACCCCGACTGGCGCCGCGCGGTGCTGCCCGCGCTCAACGGCCACGGCACCGCGCTGGCGATCGCGAGGATCTACGGCGCGCTCGCCGACGGCTCGGAGCGGCTGCTCTCGGCCGGCGCGCTGGCCCGCGCCCGCGAAGGCCAGGGCAACGAGATCGACGTCGTCGGCGGGATCCCGAACGAGTGGGCGCTGGGCTTCTACCTGGGCAGCGACGCCCGCGGCTTCGGCCCGAACCCGGCCGCGTTCGGCCACGACGGCCTCGGCGGCTCCACCGGCGGCGCGGACCCCGAAAACGGCATCTCGATCGGCTACACGCTGAACGCGATGGGCCCGCTGATCCGCGACGACCCCCGCAAGATGGCCCTGGTGACCGCCCTCTACGAGTCCCTGCCGAACACGCAACTCGCGTGATCACGTACTCGATGGGCCGTAACTCACGGCCCCAATCACGTGACGCCCTCATCACGTGTACGCGGCTGATCACGCCACCGCGGGCTCCTCTTCGGCGAACTGGGTCGCGTGAAGCACCGCGTAGCGGCCGTCGCGGGCCAGGAGTTCCTCGTGAGTGCCGCGTTCGACGATCTCGCCGTGCTCCACCACCAGGATCTGATCGGCCGCGCGGACCGTCGACAGGCGGTGCGCGATGACCAGGGCGGTGCGGCCGTCGAGGGCGTCGGTCAGGGCTTCACCGACCGCCGCCTCCGACTCGGAGTCCAGGTGCGCGGTCGCCTCGTCGAGGACGACGACGTGCGGGCGGGCCAGCAGGAGCCGCGCGATCGTGAGCCGCTGGCGTTCACCACCCGAAAGCCGGTAACCGCGCTCTCCCACCGTGGTTTCGAGACCGTCCGGCAGGGACCGGACCAGCTCCGCCAGCCGGGCCCGCTCCAGCGCGGCCCAGATGTCCTCATCGGACACGCCCGGCTGCGCGTAGGCCAGGTTGGCCCGGATCGTCTCGTGGAACAGGTGACCATCCTGCGTCACGACACCGACGGTTTCCCGCAGTGAAGCGAAAGTCAGGTCACGAACGTCCACATCGGATAGCCGGACGCTGCCCGAGTCGACGTCGTAGAGCCGCGGCAGCAGCGACGCGATCGTCGACTTCCCGGCGCCGGACGAGCCGACGAGCGCGACCATCTGGCCCGGCTCGGCACGGAACGAGATGCCGTGCAGCACCTCCTCGCCGCCGCGGTGGTCCAAAGTGGCCACCTCCTCCAGCGACGCCAGCGAATACCGGTCCGCGGCCGGGTAGCCGAAGCGGACGTCGGAGAACTCCACCGACACGCCCTCGGACGCGGGCAGCGCGCGGGCGTCCGGCTTCTCCTTGATCATCGGCTCCAGGTCGAGCACCTCGAAGACCCGCTCGAACGAAACCAGCGCGGTCATCACGTCGACCCGGACGTTCGCCAGCGCGGTCAGCGGCGCGTACAGCCGGGTCAGCAGCAGCGCGAGCGCCACCACGGTGCCCGGCGCCAGCGCGCCGGTGATCGCGAGGTAGCCGCCCAGGCCGTAGACCAGTGCCTGCGCCAGCGCCGAAACCAGGGTCAGGCTGGTCATGAACCAGCGGGTCAGCATCGCGGTGCGCACGCCGATGTCGCGCACGCGCCCGGCGCGCAGGCCGAAGTCGGCGACCTCCTGCACCGGCCGGCCGAACAGCTTGACCAGCGTCGCGCCCGGCGCGGAGAACCGCTCGGTCATCTGCGTGGTCATCCCGGCGTTGAGGTTCGCGGCCTCGCGCTGCAGCCCGGCCATCCGGCGGCCCAGCCGCCGCGCGGGCAGCACGAAGATCGGCAGCAGCACCAGCGCGAGCAGCGTGACCTGCCAGGACAGCGTCAGCATGACCACCAGCGACAGCACCAGCTGGATCACGTTGGTGACCAATCCGGACAGTGTCGCGGTGAACGTCCGCTGCGCGCCGATGACGTCGTTGTTGAGCCGCGAGACCAGCGCGCCGGTGCGGGTGCGGGTGAAGAACGCGATCGGCATCTTCTGCACGTGCTCGAACACCGCGCGCCGCAGGTCGAAGATGATCCCCTCGCCGATCCCGGCCGACAGCCACCGCTCCACCAGGCCGAACCCGGCGTCGGCGATCGCCAGCCCGGCGATGATCACCGCGAGCCAGATGACCGGGGTGACGTCGTGGCCGCCGACGATCGCGTCCACGACCTTGCCCGCCAGCACCGGCGTCGTCACCGCGAGCACGGCCGAGACAACGGTCAGGACCAGGAACAGCAGCAGCCGTTTACCGTGCGGCCGCGCGAATCTGGCCACCCGTTTCACGGTGCCGCGGGTCAGCGCCTTCGGTGTGTCGGCGGCCCGCATCGCCGAGCTGAGCAACATCCACGTGTTGTCCACGGAAAACCTCGTCTCCCCAAAACCTCGACGTTACCTGAGGTTTTCTCCGGATATGACCTGGACAACACCGCCGCTGCCCGATTACTTCCCGCCGCCGTTCACTCCGCGCGAACGACAAGGCGCAGCGCCGCGCGCAGCCGTCGCCCATCCTCCGCCGAGAGAGGCTCGAGGAGGAGCTTTTCGGCCTTCTCGGTGACTTCCGCGCCCGCCTGGAGCATCTTCTCACCCTCTTCGGTGAGCCGGACCAAACGCTTGCGCCGGTCCCCCGGCGCGACCTCGCGGCGTACCAGGCCCTTCTCCTCCAGCTCGTCGACCAGCGCGACCATCGTCGTCCGGTCGATGCCGAGCTTCGCCGCACCGTCCTGCTGGGACTGCGCCGGCCCGTCGGCGAACAACGTCAGCAGCGCGAGCTGCCGCCCGGTGATCCCCAGCGCGCCGTAGTGCGGTTCGGCCAGTTCGGCCAGCCGCAGCTGGGCGTGCTTGAGCAGGTAGCCGAGCCGGCGGGTGACCGCCGCCGGCGGCTCGGAGGCGCTGGACATGGGCTTACTCTACCCCTACTCTGATAATCAGTCTTACTGACGATTTCTCTTACTGATGATCAGGGAGCCCGCTCATGGCCACCTTCGGGATCAAGCCTGCCCAGCAGTTCACCAGCGTCGCGACGCTGCGCGAGATCTGGGCGATCGCCGACGACGCCGGGTTCGACGGCCTCTGGGTGTTCGACCACCTCGCGCCGATGGGTCCCCGGCGTGAAGGCGACATCTTCGACGGCTGGACGTTGCTCGCCGCGATGGCGCAGGCCACCAGCCGCGTCCGGATCGGCTGCCTGGTCTCCGGCAACACCAACCGGCACCCGGGCACGTTCGCCAAGATCGCCGCGACGGTCGACCACCTCTCCGGCGGCCGCCTCGACGTCGGCTATGGCGCGGGCGGCGACGCGTACACCGACGCGATGATGGGCACGCCCACCGCTCCGGCCGCCGAACGCGTCGAACGGCTCGCCGAGGCGCTGACCGTCCTGAATCTCCTGTGGACACAACCGGTCTCGGATTTCCAGGGCCGCTACTACACCCTGACCGGCGCGATCAGCGACCCGAAGCCGTTGCAGCCGAAACCGCCGCTGTGGCTGGGAAGCAGCGGCGAGAAGCGCGGCCTGCGGGTGGTCGCCGAGCACGCCGACGTCTGGCTCAACGCCGCCCTGCCGGGTACCGGAATCCCTGAGCTGCAACGGCTATCCGGCGTCCTGGACGCCCATTGCGCGACGGCCGGGCGCGATCCGGCCGAGATCCGCCGGGCCGTCCAGTTCCGGCTGCCGGCGGACCCCGATGAAGCACTGCGGCTGGCGCAGGACTACCTGGACGCGGGGTTCACCGAGCTCGTCCTGATGCCTGGTGCGGGCGACGACCGCGTCCGGGCTGCCCATGACGCTGCGAAACTGCTCCCCCGGCTGCGCGATCTGGGGTGAGAACCGGGCAATCCGGCCTGCTCGGTAGCCTGGCGACGTGAATCCGGAGGCAGTCCACCTGGCATCGGCCGCGCCGGCCGAACCCGCGTCGCCCCGGGTCCTCGCCCGCGACACCGCGTTCTACGCGGCGTGCCTCGCGTTCGCCGTGGCGACCGCGATCGCCGCCGAGTTCTACGGCTACCGCGTCTGGGGCAACTTCGCGACGGTCGCTTACAGCATCGGCATGATCCACAGTGCGTGGCTTTTCGCAGCCGCCCGAGCGGGACGGCGGCCGGCCGGGCTACTCGGTTCACGCTGGTGCGGGATCGCCGCGGTGGCAGTGTTGGCAATGATCATTCCGTTGGCAGTATTGGTTATTCGCCGACTGACCGGGGTGGACTGGCTGATCACGCCGGTTTCGTGGGCCGCGCAACCCGAGGTCTGGGTGATCGAACGGTCCGCTGATCTGCTTCTGCGGCACGGAACCCCGTACGTCGACGTCACCGCGCTCGACCGCGCACCGGTGGTAAACGATTACACACCGTATGGTCCCGTGATGTCCGTTTTCGGCCTGCCGCGCGCACTCTTCGGCGGAACGCCGCTGACGAACGCGCTCACCGACGCGCGCTGGATGTTCGCGCTGGCCGCCTGCGCGTGCGTCCTGGGCACGCTGAAGCTGCTGAAATGGCCGAAAGTGCCGGTCGGCGCGGCCCAGCTCGCGGTGGCGTGCCCGCTGACCGCGCTGACCTGGGCGGTCGCCGGTCCGGACCTGGCCATCGTGGGACTGCTCGTGCTGGCCTGCGCACTCGCCGCGACCGGGCGCGTCGCGTTCTCCGGGCTGGTGCTGGCCCTGGTGATCAGCGCGAAGCTGATCGTCGCGCCCGCGGCGGGCGTGCTGGTGGTGTTCGTGCTGCTCCGGCGCGGAAACGGCCGCGACTGGAGCGCACTGGCGAAGTTCTGCGGCGCGCTGGTGGCCACGACGCTCGTCCTGCACCTGCCGGTCTACCTGGTGGATCCGGCGGCGTTCACCGAGCACGTCGTCAAGTTCCCGCTGGGGATGGGCGCGGTGCGCTCACCCGCGGCGAGCCCGCTCCCGGGACACCTCATCGCCGAGACCGGCGCGGCCGGTCAGGTACTGGCGTTCGCGCTCGTCGGCGCGGCCGCGGTGGCGATGCTGGTGTGGCTGGTGCGCCGGCCCCCCGTGACCGGCTCCGACGCGCTGCTGCGCGTCGCGGTCGGACTCGGCGCCCTGATCCTGCTGACCCCGGCCACCCGCTACGGATATCTGGTATATCCCCTGGTCCTGCTCGGGGCCCAGCTGACCTTCCTGGCGGCCGAGGAACGAACTGCGCCCCCCGCGCAGCAGTCCGCGGCTACTTCTTCTTGACCCTGGTCGCCCCGCCGCGCCCCCGCAGCTGGACGCCCGACTCCGACAGCACCCGGTGCACGAAACCGTACGACCGGCCGGTCGACTCCGCGAGAGCCCGGATGCTCGAGCCCTTCTCGTATTTCTTCTTCAGGTCAGCGGCCAGCTTGTCGCGCGTGTTGCCGGTGATCCGCGCGCCTTTCTTGAGATCAGCCACGTCGATCGCCTTCCCGCCGAGAGTGTTCTGGGCCACATATCGGCCCCTGCCGGGGCAATGATCGAACACTGAGCGCCGGAATGCCAGACGACAAGCAGAAAACAGCCGAAACCGCGATCACATTGGGCCATTCCAGTGCCCCTAAGGCACCCGGGGAGCACCCGAATGGACGCACGGGTCACGCAAGCTGGACAAGTTCCAGATAGTCGGGCGACCAATGATCCTCGGTGCCGTCGGGCAGCAGGATCACGCGCTCGGGCTCGAGGGCCTCCACCGCGCCCGGGTCGTGCGTGACCAGCACGACTGCCCCGGAGAAGCTGCGCAAGGCGTCCAGGACCTGGGCACGGCTGGCGGGGTCCAGGTTGTTGGTCGGCTCGTCGAGCAGCAGGACGTTGGCCGCGCTGGAGACCAGCCCGGCCAGGGCCAGACGCGTCTTCTCGCCGCCGGAAAGCGTACCGGCCGGTTGGTCGAGTTGTTCGCCACTGAAGAGGAAGGAACCGAGCAGGTTCCGCAACTCCTGCGCTCCGGTGTCCGGGGCGAGATGTCGGATGTTTTCCCACACCGACGCATCATGATCAAGAGTTTCATGCTCCTGTGCGTAATAGCCCAAGCGCAATCCGTGACCCGGTACGACGGAACCGGTATCCGGAGTTTCCATTCCGCCGAGCAGCCTCAGCAATGTGGTCTTTCCGGCACCGTTCAAGCCGAGAACGACAACCTTCGAGCCGCGGTCGATAGCAAGATCAACACCGGTGAAGATTTCCAGCGAGCCATAGGACTTCGAAAGTTCGTCGGCGGTGAGCGGCGTGCGCCCGCACGGCGCCGGCTCGGGGAACTTGATCCGGGCGACCTTGTCGGCGTGGCGGGTCTCGTCGAGCGCGGACAGCATCTGCTCGGCGCGGCGCGCCATGTTCTTGGCCGCCACCGCTTTCGTCGCCTTGGCCCCGAGTTTGGCGGCCTGCTGCTGGAGCGCGGACGCCTTCTTCTCGGCGTTGGCGCGCTCGCGGCGACGGCGTTTCTCGTCCGTGGCGCGCGCGTCGAGATAGCGCTGCCAGCCCATGTTGTAGAGGTCGAGCTCGGCGCGGGTGGCGTCGAGAAACCACACCTTGTTCACGACGTCGGCCAGCAGCTCGACGTCGTGGCTGATCACGACCAGGCCGCCGTCGTGCTGCTTGAGGAACGAGCGCAGCCAGGTGATCGAGTCGGCGTCGAGGTGGTTGGTCGGCTCGTCGAGCAGCAGGATCGTCTCGGACTTGCCGCCCGCGCCCGCTTCGGCGGCGGCGAACAGGATCCGGGCCAGCTCGACACGGCGGCGCTGGCCACCGGAGAGCGTCCCCAGGGTCTGGGCGAGGATCCGGTCGGCGAGGCCGAGGTTCGAGCAGATGCGCGCGGCTTCGCTCTCCGCGGCGTATCCGCCGAGCGAGGCGAAGCGCTCTTCGAGCCGGGCGTAGCGGTTGATGGCCTTGTCGCGCAGGGCGTCGTCGACGAGCTCGGCCATCGAGGCCTGCGCCTTCTCCATGTCGCGCATCAGCTTGTCGAGCCCGCGCGCGGACAGCACGCGGTCCTTCGCGGTGACCGAAAGATCACCTTCGCGCGGATCCTGCGGCAGGTAGCCGAGCTCGCCGCTGCGGCGGACCTCGCCCGCGTGCGGCTCGCCCTCGCCGGCGAGGACCTTCAGCGAGGTGGTCTTGCCCGCGCCGTTGCGACCGACGAGGCCGATACGGTCGCCGGACTGGATGCGGACGGAGACGCCGTTGAGCAGGATGCGCGAGCCCGCGCGCAGCTCAAGGCCGGAGGCCGTGATCAAGGAAACTCCCGTGGACGGGGGTGAATGGAGGACAGCGTCAAGCGGCCGACCAGCGATGATCGGCGCGACGGCTCACTCCAGGAGGATCTCCACGAGGCCAGTGTACGGGCCGGGGTCCACAGGTTTTCTCCAGAGTGGGTGGAGTCATAGGACTCGTGAGCGTTCCGGGCGGTTAGAACCGCCCGGAACGCTCACGAGTCCTTGACCACCACCTCCACACTGACAGCCCGCTCGGCCGCGTCCTCCAGCACACTGCGGCGCGGCTCAGGGATCTCCAGCACCCGCGACTCGGCCCGCGCGAACAGAGGCGCCAAACGCACGTCCTCACGCAGTTCGTCCAAGGCCCGCCGGTCCCCGCCGAGCACAACCGCGTCCACTTCGGACAACCTGGGCACCAGCACCTCGACCGCATCCTGCGCCGCGGCCTGCAACGCCTGCCGCGCCTGTCCCACCCGACGCCGGGCGAACCGCTGCTGCGACCAGCCGCCCGCGGCGGACCGGCCGTGCACGAGATGCCGGTCGGTGCGGGAAAGCTCGACCCGCCCGCCGAAAGCGATGCCGACGCTGTGCCCGCCCAGCCGCACC
Source organism: uncultured Actinomycetota bacterium (assembly GCA_963762765.1). Taxonomy (GTDB): domain Bacteria; phylum Actinomycetota; class Actinomycetes; order Mycobacteriales; family Pseudonocardiaceae; genus Amycolatopsis. The sequence goes on along the minus strand of CAVXMR010000010.1, from coordinate 146,579 downwards.
AGCAGCAGGGCGATCCGGCGCGGCACGAGGACGTGCGCGACGAAGGCGTCCACGGCCAAGCCGTCGAAGGTGCCCGTGACCGGCAACGGTCCGAAGGGGACGGTCGCGGTGGCGCTGACGCCGTTTCCCGCCCTCACCTGGACGAATTCCGGCGAGACGACGGTGGCGCGCACACCTTCGTTACGCGAAGCGAAGCGGTCGTACCAGCCCGCCAGGCGGTCCGGCGGGACCTCCACCGCGCGCCCGCCGCCGGCGACCTGCCGTGCTTTTGCCATGGACACAAAAGTACGGGGCCGCCGCGAGATCGCGACGGCCCCGTACCTTCAGTGGATCACTGCGGGTGCACGGGACCGTTATTGGTCACGCTGCGCACCCCGCCCGGCCGGTCGGCCGCCGCGGGCTGCACGAACCCGTTGATGTGCAACGCCACCGCGCGGATGTACCCGGTGTCGCCACCGGCCGCGTCGACGACGCCGAACGTCCAGTCCCCGTCCACCGCGGCGCCGGTGAGCCCGCCGGTCAGCGAGTTCGTCGGCCGGTACGTGCCGGTGAACGGCGCGTTGGCCGCCGTCACCGAGCTGAACGGGGCCGCGGCGTTGTCGGCGAAGACGACCTGGCACAGGTTCTTGCCCGAGCCGCCGTTGCGCTGGAACACCGTGGCCTTCGCCCCGGATGGCGAGGTCAGCGTGCCGACCAGGTCACCGACGTAGGAGTGGTTCAGGCCCACCGTCGTCGACGTCGGGTCGGTGCTGCAGGTCGCGCCGTCCACGGAGAACGTCACCTTCGACGCCCGCCCGACCCCGGCCACCGGGATCGTCACCGAAGCGCCGAGCGGGTTGTTGTCCGGGACGAACACCGGCGCGCCGGCGTAGGCGAAGTCCTTCGCCACCGGCGAGGGGGTGCCGACCGGCAGCGAGAACGTCGACGTCGTCGGGGAGTGTGCCCCGGCGAAGGTCACCCTTGCGTTCAGGACCACCGGCACGCCGAGCTGCTGCGTGGCCGGCACGGTGATGGTGAAGTCGTTGACACCGGTCTGTCCCGGGCTGATGGTGCCGTAGGACTTGGCCCGCGGCGCCACCGTGACGCCGGGGGTCGGGCTGGTGAGCACGACGCTGGTGGACACCGCGGCGCCGTCACCGTCGTTGGTCACCGGCAGCGTCACCTTGGCGGTGTCGCCAGGGTCGAGCGCCGAGCCACCGTCGGTGGGGGTGACCGTCGGCTGGTGCGCCACCGCGAGGGGCTGCGGGCTGGCGCCGGTGTAGGCGAGCACCTTGTCCGCGAGGATGACGCCGGCGCCGGTGAGGTTGTCCCGGCCCGGGGTCTCGATGTCGACCGCGGTGTTGATCAGCGCTTCGCGCACGTCGGCCGGGGGCAGTCCGGGGTTGCCGGAGAGCACCAGGCTGGCGATCGCGGCCGCGTGGGGTGCGGCGGCCGAGGTGCCGAAGAACGGCGAGAAGCCGGGGACGCTGGTGACGACGCCGTCGGCCGCGGTGATCTCCGGCTTGTTCCGGACCTCACCCCCGGTCGAGGAGACGTTCCCCGGGGTGATCGGGGTGCCGTTGGCCTCGTAGAACACCCGCCGCGGGCCGTCGGAGCTGAACCGCTCGGCCTTCGTGGTGCTGCTGAAGGAGCCCGGGAACGGGCCCTTCGGGTTGGCCGGGTCGCCCGGCTCGAGCGGCCGGCCGAACGCGGCGTTGGCCGGGGTGGCCGCGACGCTGAAGGCATCGCGGGCGGCCGAGTGGCCGACCGTGACACCCGGGGTGTTGTAGGCCTTGAGGCCGTCCGGCGAGTCGGAGAAACGCCCGCGCAGCGCGGAAAGCGACAGGTAACGGGCCTGGCCGGAGAACTTCACCACGGCCAGTTTGAGCCCGGTGCCGCCGAAGGCAGGCGTGGCCAGGATCTCGTACGGGTCCTGGGTGCCGTCCTGGACGTTCTGGCTGAAGTTGACCACCGCGCCCGCCGCGTTGAGCAGGTACAGGTCGTAGTCGTTCGACGAGGCGCCGAGCGGGTCGGACCAGTGCAGCGTGACCGGGACGTTCGCCGAGGAGTTCGGCGAGATGGGCTCGTAGATCTGGTTGCCTGCCGTGCCCGCGAAGTTGTGCGCGGTGCCGGCGAACTTCCCGACCGACTTGCCGGAGTCGACGAAGTCACCTTCCCAGTGCCCGGCGGTGCCGTCGAGGACGTTGCCCTCGTTGCCCGCGGAGGAGAAGTAGAGCGCGCCGTCGGCGGTCACGTCGTTCACGGCCTGGGCGATGATCCAGTCCTGGAACGGGGATTCCTTGAAGTAGATGACATCGTCGACGATGACGTCGCAGTGGCGCTCGAAGCGCAGCTTGCGGATGTTGTCCGCGAAGCTGGCGTCGGAGTTGAACGCCGAGGCGAAGCCCAGCGCCGCGTTGGGCGCGAGATCGTGGATGATCTCGAGCATGGCGGTGCCCTCGTCGCCGTCGCCCTCCTGGCCGGGGATGACATCGACCGAAGCCGGCAGCTCGCCCTTGGCCTGGGAAGCGGCGAGCGAGTCGACGCCGTCGGACAGCGCGCAGGCCTTGACCCCGACGCCGGTGACGCCGAACTGCTGGCGCGCGATGTCGGCGTTGTGGGCGCGATCGCCCTCGCTGGTGAGCGTGGCCGCGGCGGCCATGGACTGCTTCTGCGCCTTGGCGGAAACCGCTTTCTGCAAGTCGGCCGCGAGACGGTCCGCCTTCTGCTGCTTGGTTTCCGCGGGCACGGACTTGGTCCCCGGCGGGACGTCCAGTTCCCGCGCGGTCATCGCCTGGTCGGCCTGCTCGACGCGCTTGACGTCGGCGCGCGAGGCGATGTCGGTGACCGCGGACAGCGGCACCTCGGCCCGGATGCTCGCGTACTGTTCGGACACCGCGCGGATGCCCGCCCCGGCCTTCGTGAGCCCTGAGACGAGGTCGGGCGTGACCTTCGTCGCGCGGATGTCGACCAGGACGGTCCCGGCCGGCGAAACATCGGCCCCAGACTGCAATGCGGGCAGCGCCGATGCGGCCAGGCGCTTCCCGCTCAGCTTCGCCTGCACCAGCAGCTGGCTGTCCACTTTGGACTCACCGGCGGTCTGGGCGGTCTTGATCGCCTGCAGGGCGGCGATCTGCTGTGTCGCGGTTTCGTTGAAGGCGTCCGGTGTGGACGTCGCGGCACCCGCCACGGGCGGGCTCACCATCCCGAGCGCGGCGAGCAGAGCCGCGGTCCCGGCGGTCAGTACGGTCGCTCTTTTTCTGATGGAACGGGCATGACGCACAGGCGCCCTCCGATTCTTCAGGCGCGTGCCCCGACTCACGCTGACCGACGCCGGTGATCACCGGCTGAATCAAGCTAAGTACCGTGAGTTCTTCGTAAGCATCAGCCGTTCGAGTGACATCGGGTAGGTATTTTCCCGTTTGGACCGAAAGTCGTAGGCCGTTCAGCCCAGCAGGTTTCGGTCACAGGACAAACGAATCCGACCACGGCTGCGCGGCCCGTCCGGACAGCGCGTCGAGCAACGTGACGGCCTGCTTGTCGGTAAGAGAAGCGACGAAGTCGACGACCGCGCGCCCGCGCGCGAGGCCGCGCACGGCGTCCGCTCCGCTCACCGGTTCACCGGTGGCGCCGACGAGAAGTTCGGGCGCGGTGGCGGCGATCCCGGTGTACTCGGCGTGAGCCAGCTCGACGAGATCGTGCAGCCGGCGCGGCAGCCGCGACACCTCCTCGCGATCGAGCAGCCACGCATCGAGCGCGTCGACCAAGGTCGCCACGACCCCGGCCTGGCCGCGCTGGTGCAGCGCGAGGTCCGGGCGCAGCAGCACGAACCGGCGGTGGACGAACTTGAGCACCTGGACCTCGTGCCACTGCGCGGCGCGCAGCGTGACGTGCCCGGTGCGGGTGGGCGGCGAAGCCACCACGCTCACGCCGTCGACCAGCCGCGCGATCCATCGCGCGGCGAAGGCCGCGGTGGCCTGCTCGGCCTCGATCGACCCGTCGAAGGCCCCGGCGAGCAGGCCGTCGACCAGCTCCGTGCGCACCCGCGCGACCGCCGCGGCGAAGGCGTCGTCGTCGACGATCCAGGCGTCCTTGGCGTGCATACGGCGGCGCACCAGTTCCAGCGACCGGCCGGGCCGCCGCAGCTGTCCTTGCAGGGTCTCGTCGGTGAGCCCGGCGAGTTCGACGGCGTGCTCGAGCCACTCCCCCAGCTCCGCCGCGACCGGCGCGTGCTGCAGGACGCCGATGCGGTGGAAGTCCTGGAGATCGTGGATGGCGTAGGCGATGTCGTCGGCGGTGTCCATCACGGACGCTTCGACGGTCTGCTGCCAGTGCTCGATCCGGCCCGCGAAGGGCTCGCGCGCCTGCACGAAGTCGTCGAGTTCCGTGCAGTAGGCGGAGAACTTGCTGGCCCCGGTGCCGGGCTGCCCGGTCGGCTCGGCGGCGCCGCGCGGCGGCACGGCCATCGCGGTCGGGTGCGGATGCGGGTGGTGCAGGCGGGCCCACGGGTACTTGAGCACGGCGGCGCGGACGGCGGCGGTGAGGTCGAGCCCGATCGCCGACGGCCCGCGCACGTCGGTGGTGGTCAGGATGCGGAACGTCTGCGCATTGCCCTCGAAGCCGTCGGCGAGCCCGAAGCGGTGCCGGGCGATGCGGTCCAGCGTCTGCTCCCCGAGGTGCCCGAACGGCGGGTGCCCGAGGTCGTGGGCCAGCGCCGCGGCCTCGGCGACGTCGGGGTCGCAGCCGCCGAGCTTGGCGGCGAGGTCGGCGTCGGGCCCGTCGTTGATCCGCTCGGCGATGGCGCGGGCGACCTGCGCGACCTTGAGGCTGTGGGTCAGGCGGTTGTGCAGCAGCCCCGAGCCGCCGGCGCTGACCACCTGCGTCACCCCGCCGAGGCGGGCGAAGAACGGCGACGCGGTGATCCGGTCCCGGTCGATCCGGAACGGACTGGAGGCCAGGTCGGTGAACCCGCCGGGCACCGGGTCCCGCCGGGCCGCCCGCGGGTCCGGCTCGCTGCGCTGATCCATGCGCACCACCGTATCCGTCCCCCACCCGGCCCACACCCGGGCTTGGCCGGAAGGCCGAGTCACCCGATCAGGCCGCAACGTCGGGCGGTACGGAGGCGACTCCCGTGGGTAACCCCTGCTGGGAAGGAAACGTCATGCCGAGTCCGAAGATCCTGGCCGCGTCCCTCGCGATCGGCCTGTGCCTGGCCGGATGCGGTGCCGGGCAGCCCGGTGCCCCGGCCGTCACGGCGCGCACCACCACCGCCCCGGCCACGACGGCCGCGAAGCTGGTCAAGGTGCCGGACGTCTCCGGCATGAACCACCAGGACGCCCAGGACACCATGCAGGCGGCGGGCCTCTACAACCTGCGCGAGGTCGACGGAACCGGCCAGGGCCGGGCGCTGGTCCTGGACCGCAACTGGGTCCAGACCAAGCAGGATCCCGCGCCCGGCACCGAGGTCCCGGCCGACACCGTCATCACCCTGACCGCGATCAAGTACACCGACCGTTGAGCTGTGAACTCAGGCCTCGGGAGGAGCGGCGGTGTAGGCCGCGGTGCAGCGGTCGGCGGCGGCGCGTGCGGCCGCCGGCTCCTCACCGGCGTCGACGTTCGCCCGGTACCAGTCCTCGCTCGACGCCGTCACGAACGCCTTGCCCTCCGGCGAGAGCATCCACGCCATCGCCTCCGACGGCTTGATCGCGGACTCCGGCGACGTGAGGTTCTGGGTGAGCCCGAGCAGGATCGAATCCCAGCCGATGCCCACCGCGCCCGGCCCGAACTCCGCCCACCGCTCGTCGGCGACGTGCGCGATGTGCTCCAGGTCGAAGCGCGTGCCGTCGCCTTCGGGGGTCAGCTTCAGCTCGATCCAGCTGACCTCCCCGCCGAACTCCCAGGTCGCCGCGAAGCCCTTCGGCGGGTCGCACCGCTCGACGACCCCGCCCGCGTTGCCCTCCAGCTGGTAGCGGCCGCCCAGGCGCAGTTCCCCCGACACCGGCAGGAACCAGCGCTGGATGCGCTCGGCGCTGGTGCAGGCGTCCCAGACGTCGTCGAGGTCGGCGGGGTACACCTGGCTCACCGTCACGACGCGTGCTTCACCCGCCTCGAGCGTCCGCTTGCCGACGGACCTCCGCACGGCGCTGATCTGGTGACTGACGTCGATCACGGTGTCTCTCCTTCCGAGGTTTTTTCGGCGGCGAGCCGCCGGGCGCGCTTGCCGCGGGCCAGCTCGGTGCCCAGGGCGTCCAGGTGCGGGGTCCAGAACCGGCGGAACCGGTCGAGCCACACGTCGACGTCGCGCAGCGGCTCGTGGCTCACCGCGTAGAGCCGCCGGGTGCCCTCGGCCCGCACGGTGGCGAAGCCGTTGTCACGCAGCACCTTCAGATGCTGGGACACGGCGGGCTGGGTGATCCCGAACTCCGCCCGGATCACCTCGGTCACCGCGCCGGAGGCCTGCTCGCCGTCGGCGAGCAGCTCCAGGATGCGCCGGCGGACCGGGTCGCCGAGGACGTCGAACGCGTGCACGCCGGCTAAGCTACAGCGCTCACTTATATAAGTCAACGCTAAGGAGTACGCATCCCGCGGCTGTTCGGGTGAACGCCGCTGGAGCAGGGGTTCCATCGCGGTGAACATCAGTCGACAGAGGTTCAGTTTTCGCCGCGGACCCGCGACGATCGGGGGCGTGACGTCGCCGAGCGCGGTCCGTTTCGCCTACCAGCCGCTGTACAGCCTCCAGACGGGTGGCGTCGTGGCTTACGAAGCGCTTGCCAGGCCAGGGAACGGCACCGCCCACGAGCTGCTGGCGCAGGCGCGCCGCGCCGGGCGGCTCGCCGAGGTCGACCTCGGGCTGGCGGCCGCCGCGCTCCACCAGGAGCCCGGACCGGCCACGCTTCCCCTGCACGTCAACCTTTCCGCGCGCACGGTCGCCGCGCCGCCGCCGATGTTCGAGGAGCTGCTGGCCGCGATCGACGCCGCCGGCCGCCGGACCGGCGACGTCGTGCTCGAGATCGGGCCGCCGTTCGGGCACCTGCCCCCGGCCAAGCTGATCGACTGCCTGCGCGGGCTCAGCGAGCTCGGCTTCCGGCTCGCCCTCGACGGCCTCGGCCGCGGCGACCTGCCGCTCGCGGTGCTGGCCTCGGCCCCGGTCGACCTGGTCAAGCTGGACCGCGGCGTGCTGCACGGGCTGCCGGACGACCAGTCCTGCGTCGCCGTCGTCGAGGCGATGCTGCACTTCACCCACCGCACCGGCATCCGCCTGGTCGCCACCGGGATCGAGACGCCGGAGGCCCTGGACGCCGCCCGCGACCTCGGCATCCGGATCGCCCAGGGTCACCTCCTCGCGCCGCCGACCGCGGCCGGACCCGCGCCGGCGCTGCTGCCCCGCGAGCGCGTCGCCACCATTCCGGCGGCCGCGAAGTGCGTCGGCGACTTCGTCCGCCCGGCGAGAACCCTGCCCGAGACCGCGACCTGCGACGACGTCCGGGAAGCCCTCGCCGAAGACGACGGGCCGTCCGGCGTCATCGGCGTCGACGAACACCGCCGGCCGCGCTGGTCGGTGGACCGGACGCGGTTCCTGGTCGCGGTGACCGGGCCGTACGGCCACGCGCTGCACGCCAAGCGCCCCGCCGCGCGCCTGGCTGACACCCCGCACACCATCGAGGCCCGTGCGGGCGCGCTGGAGTTCCTCGAACTCGTCACCGACGCCGACTGGGGCCGCACCGGCGACGACGTCGTGGTAGTCGACGAGCGCGGCCGCCTCCTCGGCATCGTCCTGGTCACCGAGGTGGTCCGCGGGGTCGCCGAGGCGAAGGTGGAGGCGGCGGTCGCGCTGAACCCGCTGACCCGGTTGCCCGGCAGCGAGACGGTGGCCCGCGATGTCGGCCGCCGGATCACCCTCGGCGAGCCGTTCGTGGCCGCGTGGCTGGACGTCGACTCGTTCAAGACGGTCAACGACACCTGCGGGTTCGCCGCCGGCGACGACCTGATCCGCGAACTCGGCGCCACCCTGACGAACCTGGCCGGCGGGCTGGCCCGGATGCGGGTGAGCCACGTCGGCGGCGACGACTTCCTGATCGTCTGCGACGTCGACGAGATCGGCACGGTCGCGGGCACACTGCTCGACACGCAGTGGTCGGCCGACGGCATGCCGGTGACGGTTTCCCTGGCGACGCTGGTCTGCGCGGCCGGCTCGATCCGTTCCTACCAGGACGTCTCGCGCCTGCTGGCGCCGCTGAAGAAGCGCGCGAAGGCGGTGCCCGGGTCGAGCTGGGTGCTCAGCCGCCCGGGCAGCGAACGGGTGGAGGTGTTGCGTGGCGTGGGTACGCGCCGCCTGCCGCAGCAGCGAGCGGCCGCGGCAGGCTGATCAATCCCGGCCGTGGGCACGCAGGTAGTCCGCGAAACGCTCGTCGACCTCCTGGGCGCTGAGCCCGAAGTCCGCCAGCCGGTACCGGTGTGACGGTTTCCGCTCCCCCCGCCGGCTTTCCTCGTGGACGGCGGTCATCGCGGCCCGCGCTTCCGGTGTCAGCGTGAGCCCGAAATGCTGGTACACGGCCGAAACCGTGCCGATCGGATCGGCGACGAAATCCTCGTAGTGGACGTCGCAGAACTGCGCCGGGTTGTGCCGCTTGCGAGCCTCGAGGAAATCCGAAGCGCCCCGCGCCCAGAGGTCGAGCTGGTCACGGCCGACGACTTCGCCGCGGAAGACGTCCGACCAGCCGGCCGAAGCCTGCTCGTTGAGGCTGCACACGGACGCCACGATCGTGCTCGGCGCGCGGTGGGTCTGGATCACCAGCGCGTCCGGGTAGGCCGCCATGAGCGCGTCCAACGCGAACAGATGGCTCGGGTTCTTGAGCACCCAGCGGCGGTTCTCCTCGGGCAGGCCGATCAACCGGAGGTTCCGGCGGTGCCGCTGGTAGGCGGAAGTCCAGTCCTGCGTGGACAGCCAGCGCGAGTACGTCGGCAGGTGCGCCAGACATTCGAACGACACCGAGCGCAGCGACTGGCGCAGCAGCTGCCAGCACTCCTCGACCTGGTCGGCGGCCATGTGGTGTAGGCCCATGAACTCCGGATGCTCGACGTGGTGCCGCTCGTACCCGGCCTGAATCCCTTGGAACACCGGGTTTTCCGCCCACGTCGCCCGCGGCGGCCGCGGTTGCGGGACCTCCGCCAGCCACAGCTCGAGGCCTTGGTGCGCGGCGTCCTCGACGAGCAGGCGGTGCAGCGCCGTCGTCCCGGTGCGCGGCAGCCCGGTCACGAAGATCGGTTGCCGCACAGCCACTTCCGCGGCGGCCGGATGCTGCTTCCACCCCGCCTCGGCGACCAGCCGCGCCACCAGGGCGCTCCGCACCGACGCCCGGTGGATCTTGTTGCCGAACGGCGTCAGCCCGGCGTCGGCGGCGTAAGACTCCAGCAGGACTTCGAGGCCCTCGACGTACTCGTCGTCGCCGAAGTCCTCCAGCCCGCACAACTTCGAGGCCGAGGCACGCAGATCGCTCGCGGTGCCGACGTCCGCACGGCCGGGAAGCACGGTCATCCGAGCATCCTCCTGGCGACGGCGTCCTGGCGCGCCGCGATCCGGGCCGTCCAGTCCTCCGGGGAGATCCGCTCGTAGTAGGGCAGCCGGTCGGGCAGCTCGTCCACCTTGACCACCTCCACCACCGGGCCGTCCTCGGGGCCGAGGTCGCGGGCGAGGCGCTGCCAGCGGATCTGGACGTAGCCGCGGTCGTGCCCGGTGCGCTCCAGCCAGTTCGCCACCCCCGGGTCGCGCTCGCTGAGCACGAACCGGATCTTCTCGTCCGGATCGACGTGCGCCTGGTCCGCGGTGAGGCTGGTCTGGTGGTTGATGTAGTCCAGCGACACGTACCACGGCGTGCCGAGCTGAATGCCCTGGTAGGGCGCGTCGCCGCAGCGCGGCACGGTGACGATCATCGCCTCCTCGTCGCCCAGCTCGTAATGCCCGGCGGAGGAGAACTGCGTGGTCAGCCCACCCGGGGTGGAGCGCGGTTCGGTCATCGTGTTGACCGGCAGGTTCAGGTAGAACCACTTCGGGAAGGCGAGGAACGTCCGGAGCCGGCTCAGCAGGATCTTGCCCGTGACGCCGTAGCGTTTCGCCAGCGCGTCCCGGTCCGGCGGCTCCGGCGCGGTGCCCGCGGTGTCGACGCACTGGATGCGGATCTCACCACGGCGTTCGGTCGCCCAGTCGCTGTAGACCTCGCGCACGACCAGCATCGACGCGCCGGGCGCCAGAATGAAGTCCGGATTTCGGTCCGCAGGCCCGAAGCGCAGCGAGAACGTCCCGTCCTCGGCGATCGGGAACGCGCGATCGTCGAACGCGGTCAGGCTGTCCGGTACCTCCGACGGCGTGTAGTCACCGTTGAGGATCTGGAAACTGAGGTCCGCGGTGCTCCCGCGCACGCCGGTGACCAGGTACTCGCGGTCGTCGCGGATGTTCGCGTTGAAGTACAGCGTGTCCGGATTGTCCAGGCCCATCTTGGTGTACGGCCCGGTGGAGGAGGTGAAGTACGGATAGTCGCGCTGGTAGGCCCAGGCCATCTGCAGCGACGCGCGGATGCTCCCGGCGAGGTAGTCGTAACCCTCGAGGAGGTCCTGCTCGGTCCGGATGTGCGGCGCCTCCGCGATCAGCTTCTCGGCTTCGCCGATGGCGGCGGCCAGCGGGCCGGTCAGCGGGGAGAACACGTTCTCACTCACGCGGTGACCGCCCACCGATTGGCGGTGAGCCGGTAGCCGGGCAGCTCGGCGAAGGAGAACATCGATTCGTAGGTCCGTACGTACCCGATGTGCGACATCCGCCAGGCGCCGTCCGGACACCGGCGGTAGGTGTCCTCGTAGAACGCGGCACCCTCGATGATCACCTTGTGCTCGGGCACGATCACCCGGTCCGACAGCGCCCAGCGGCCGGTCGCGGTGTCGCCGTCGACGTCGATCTCCGGTTGACCAGCGTAATGCGCGGTGATGATGGTGGTGCCGAGGCTCTGGCGAAGGAAGCCGAGAATCTCGTCGCGGGAGCTGAACCGCAGCGGCTCGCCGTTGTAGCTGAGCGTGCCGTAATCCCCGGTCGCGTCCGGGGTGAAGGTGTCCTCGAGCTCGTCCCATAGCTTGAGGTCGACGGCGCGGAGATAGCGGTACTTGAGCCGGCGGATCTCTTCGAGTACGACCAGGTCCATGCCCTCCAGCTTCCCCCACGGCTTGACCGACCACAAGAACCTGTTCTAATTTTCTGCGATGACCTCGACGTCGTACGAGCTCTCGCACCTGGCCGCGCTCGAGGCCGAAGCCGTGCACGTCTTCCGCGAGGTCGCGGCCACCTTCGAACGTCCCGTGCTGCTCTTCTCCGGCGGCAAGGACTCCGTGGTGATGCTGCACGTCGCCGCGAAGGCGTTCTGGCCGGCGCCGCCGCCCTTCGCCCTGCTGCACATCGACACCGGGCACAACTTCGACGAGGTGCTGCGCTTCCGCGACGAGACGGTGTCCGCGCTCGGGCTGCGGCTGCTGGTGGCGAGCGTGCAGGACGACATCGACGCCGGGCGCGTCACCGAGGAGACCGGGCCGGGCGCGAGCCGCAACCGGCTGCAGACGGTCACGCTGCTGCGGGCGATCCGCGAAGGCGGGTTCGACGCCGTGTTCGGCGGCGCGCGGCGCGACGAGGAGAAGGCGCGCGCGAAGGAGCGGGTGTTCAGCTTCCGCGACGCGGACGGGCAGTGGGATCCTCGGGCGCAGCGCCCCGAGCTGTGGAACCTCTACAACGGGCGCCACCGCCGCGGTGAGCACATCCGGGTGTTCCCGCTGTCCAACTGGACCGAGCTCGACATCTGGCAGTACATCCGCGACGAGCAGATCGCGCTGCCTCCGCTGTACTACGCGCACCGGCGCCCGGTCGTCCAGCGGGACGGGATGCTCCTCGCGGCCACCCGATTCCTGTCCCTTGTGGACGGTGAGACGCCCTACGAGGCGACCGTGCGGTTCCGGACCGTCGGCGACGCGACCTGTACCGGCTGCGTCGAATCCGCCGCGGCGACCGCGTCCGAAGTGGTTACGGAAGTCGCGGCTACGCGCGTCACCGAACGCGGTGCGACGCGGGCCGACGACCGGATTTCCGATGCAGGCATGGAAGACCGCAAGAAGGAAGGGTACTTCTGATGCAGTTGGGGGGTCCAGGGGGGCTTGCCCCCCGGCCGGGGTCTGGGGCTAGGCCCCGGAAAATACAGCAGCTGCTGCGGATCGCCACGGCGGGAAGCGTCGACGACGGGAAGTCGACGCTCATCGGGCGGCTGTTGTTCGACTCGAAGGCGATCTTCACCGATCAGCTCGCCGCCGTCGAGCGCGCCAGCCGTGACCGCGGCGCGGACTACCCCGACCTCGCGCTGCTCACCGACGGCCTGCGCGCCGAGCGCGAGCAGGGCATCACCATCGACGTCGCGCACCGGTACTTCGCCACCCCGCGGCGGAAGTTCATCATCGCCGACACGCCGGGCCACGTGCAGTACACGCGGAACATGGTCACCGGCGCGTCCACTGCCGACCTGGCGCTGGTCCTGATCGACGCGCGCAAGGGTGTCGTCGAGCAGTCGCGGCGGCACGCCTTCCTGGCCTCGCTGCTCGGGATCGGGCACCTCGTTGTGTGCGTCAACAAGATGGACCTGGTGGACTGGTCGGCGTCGCGCTTCGACGAAATCCGCGAGGAGTTCCGCCGGTTCGCGATGAAGCTGGAAGTGCCGGACCTGACGTTCGTGCCGATCTCGGCGTTGCACGGCGACAACGTCGTCCACCGGAGCACGAGCATGCCTTGGTACGAAGGCACTTCGCTGCTGCACCGGCTCGAAGAGGTCCACGTCGCCTCTGACCGGAACCTGATCGACGCGCGATTCCCGGTGCAGTACGTGCTGCGGCAACCGGATTTCCGGGGCTACGCGGGCACGATCGCCGGCGGCGTGTTCAAGCCGGGCGACGAAGTCGTGGCGCTGCCCTCGGGGTTCACCACGACCGTGCGGGCGGTGCGCGGGCCGGGCGGGGCGCCGCTGACCGAGGCGTTCGCGGGCCAAGCCGTCACGGTAGAACTCACCGACGACCTCGATCTCGGGCGCGGCGCGCTGCTCTGCCGTCCCGGGAACCGGCCGGAACAGGCGCGCGAAGTCGACGCGCTGGTGTGCTGGTTCTCGGAACGTCGTTCGCTGACGGAGGGTTCGTCCTTCGTGGTGCGGCACACGACGGCGGAGACCGTAGGTGAGATCCGGCGGCTGGACTACCGTCTCGACGTCACCACACTGCATCGCGACGAGACCGCGGAGTCGTTGCAGCTCAACGACATCGGCCGGATCCGGTTGCGTACGCGGGCGCCGCTGCTGTTCGACCCCTACCGCCGTAACCGGGCGACCGGCGGGTTCCTGCTCGTCGACGCGCACACCGGCGACACGGTCGCGGCCGGGATGCTCACCGGCCCGGCCGTCTCGCCGGTGGTCTGGCACACCGCCGCCGTCCGCCGCGAAGACCGGCCGACCCGCGGCGCGACCGTGTGGCTGACCGGGCTTTCGGCGTCCGGGAAGTCCTCGGTGGCCGCGGAACTGGAACGCCGCCTGGTCGCCGCGGGGCGCCCGGCGTACCTGCTCGACGGCGACAACCTGCGCCACGGCCTCAACTCCGACCTCGGCTTCGGCCCGGCGGACCGCGCGGAGAACGTCCGGCGCGTCGCCGAGGTGGCGCGGCTGTTCGCCGACAGCGGCGTCGTCGCGATCGCGTCACTGATCAGCCCGTACTCGGCGGATCGTGAACTCGCGCGCACGGCTCACCGGGACGCAGGGCTGCCGTTCGTGGAGATCTTCGTCGACACACCCCTGGAAGTCTGCGAGGCCCGCGACCCGAAGGGCATGTACGCCCGTGCTCGAGCCGGCGAAATCACCGGCTTCACCGGCATCGACGCCCCCTACGAACGCCCGATCGCCGCGGATCTGGTGCTGCGCCCCGGCGACGGCGACCCCGCGACCATGGCGAGCGCGATCCTCGCCGTGCTGGACCGGCTCACTTGAGCTGGGGTCGGGTTCTCGTGAGCGTTGCGGGCGGTTAGAACCGCCCGCAACGCTCACGAGCACGGCCTCACTCTTTGCGCGCCAAGGACTCGTGAGTGGCGCGGCCGGTTCTAACCGGCCGCAACACTCACGAGCCCGTCGGCAGGCCCCTCTCGCTTCACCACGCCACGTTTGCCTTACCCCTCAAAAATAACCCGACTTACCACTCACGAGGGCCTACCCCGGCGTGACGAAACCTGACTCGTAGGCCTTGATGACCGCTTGCGTCCGGTCCCGGGCCCCCAGCTTGGCCAGGATGTTGCCGACGTGCGTTTTCACGGTCTGGATGCCCAGATAGAGCTCGCCCGCGACCTCCACATTGGACAGTCCGCCGGCCATCAGCTTGAGCACCTCGCGTTCGCGCTCGGTCAGTCCTGCCGCCGCGAGTCCGTCCTGCGTAACGCCACTTGAGTGCTGGGCCGCGAGGCGGCGGATCGCGGCCGGGAACAGCAGCGAGTCCCCCGCCACCACGGTCCGGATCGCCGAGACGATCTCCTCCGGGCGCGCCCGCTTGAGCAGGAACCCGCTGGCCCCGGCGAGCAGCGCGTCGTAGACGTAGTCGTCGTTTTCGAAGGTGGTCACCACGATCACCTTCGGCGGATCGTCCACAGTGGACATCAGATGGGTGGTCGCCCGGATCCCGTCGACCGCGGGCATCCGCACGTCCATCAGCACGACGTCCGGGCGCAGCCGCGACACCAGCCCCGGCACCTCGGCGCCGTCGGCCGCCTCGCCGACCACCTCGAGATCCGGCTCGCTGCCGACGATGGCCCGCAGCCCGGCCCGGATCAGCTGTTCGTCGTCGACCAGCAGTACCCCGACGCTCATCGCCTGCTCCCCCACGGCACCCGCACCACGACCTCCCAGCTCTGTCCCGCCCGCCCCGCCGACAGCTCGCCGCCCAGCACGGCCGCCCGCTCGGTCATCCCGCGCAGCCCGCGCCCGCCACCCGAACGGCCGGAGCCCGCGCCCAGCGGGTTCGACACCTTCGCGAACAACCCGCCGTCGGCGATCTCGACCAGTATCGTCACCGGGACCCTACCGGCGTGGCGCAGCGCGTTCGTCAGGCATTCCTGCAGGATGCGGTATACCTCGCGCGACACCACCGGCGGCACGGCGGACAGCTCGCCGCGAATCTCGGCGTCGACCTCGATCCGCGTCTGCGCGATCAGCGCGTCGAGCCCGGCCAGCCCGACCTGCGGCGTGCGGCCCGCCGCCTCCTCGCGCAGCAGGCCCAGGACGTGGTCGAGCTCGTCGAGCGCGGTCCGGGCGGACTCCTCGATCGCGCCGAGCGCCTGCTCGGTGAACGCCAGGTCGGTGTGCAGGGTGCGCCTCGCCGCACCGGCTTGGAGGGTGACAACCGAAAGCGCGTGTCCCACGGAGTCGTGCAGCTCCCTGGCCAGCCGGTTGCGCTCGGCCAGCTGCTCGGTGCGCCGTTCCAGCTGCGCGATCCGGTCGCTCGCCGTCATGGCGAGCAACGCGCCCGCGGCCCGCCGCAGCAGCCCGCCGACCGCCCAGACGACGTAGACCAGCAGGACCACGCCAACGAGGAAGACGACCGGGAGCCACACCGAGGCCCAGCCCTTCGGCACCGTGACCTCGACACCGGGCGAGCCTTGGAAGAGCTTGCCGGTGAACACCGCGCTGACCGAGAACCCGACGGCGACGGGGGCGATCAGGCTGAAGAAACTGACCGCGGTCCCGACCGCCACGTGCAGCACGAACATCGTCGCCGCCTGCAGCTTGCCTTCGCGCGACTGCGGCGGGGACGGTGCCTCGGGCGCCGGGTCGTCCAGCAGCACGCGGACCGCGGTGGACTCGAGCACGTGCACCGCGGGCAGGAACGCCGAAGCGGCGGCCACCAGCAGCGTGATCACGCCGCCGATCAGCATCGCGCGTTCGGTGGTGGCCACGAACGGCAGCAGCGACGGGACGGCCACGGCGGCGAACAGCAGATAGGGCACGCTCATGGCGCCGCCGACGATCAGGTAGACCCACCGGCGGTACGTCGCCTTGGTCACCAGCGGCCGCAGTACTCGCACCCGCCGATCTTCGCAGGCTCACCGCCCGGCCGCCTCCCTCCCCAGCGGGACCCGAGCACCCCAATGCGGCATTCGGTGCGTTGAATACATGCACTGCGGCGCGGAGCGCCTCCGTTGGAGGGCTCCGGTGGCGGCGGCCGCATCCGATGGAGCACCCAATGCCACATTGGGGTGCTTTGGGCCGGGCGTCAGTGGTCACCCATCGCCGAAGTCCCCCGGGATGGCAACCACTTAGTGGGCGGCGATGTGGTCGGGGGCGGCGGCCGAGGCGGCCAGGCCGTTGACCCAGAGGGACTGGACCCTCGCCGCTTCGGCCGCGCTCGGCTTGGCGTTCTTGCAGGCCGTGCCCGGGCCGTGGCCGGACATGATCTCGGTGCACGGGCCGGTGTAGTGGTCCGGCAGGCCCAGGTTGTGGCCGAGCTCGTGCGCGGCGATCCGGGCCGGGGCGAAGCCCTCGGCGACCTGGCTGGTGTCGAGGTAGATCTGCCCGCGGCCGTGGCCGTTGGTGTTGGTGTACGAGCCGCCGCTGTGCGTCTCGTGGAACACGATGGTCGCGCCGGAGGTGCGCTTGACCAGCTTGACGTCGGTGACCGCGGCGTTCCAGTTGGCCGCGCCCTGGTCGATCTCGGTCAGGTAGTCGGGCGCCCCGGCCGAGTTGTAGTAGAGCGTGGTGACCGCGGCCGCGTCGGCCGGGATGGCCGACAGCGCGAGCGGGGCCGCGACGGCGGCGGCCAGGACCAGCGTGCGGCGGAATCCGTTCATGGGTTTCTCCTTCGCGAGGGCTGGAAGTCCGCTGGGAGACGTTAGAAGGTCACCAGGACGATGGCCACGGCCGAAAGTAGGTGACGACGACGTCGTTCCCTCCGGAGAGGGAGCGAGGTCCCGCCGCCGCGTGATCATCGGCCGGGTGCCGCCGTGGTCTGCTCACGCCATGGACAAGCTGCTGCTGGGCCTGCTGACCCTGCCCGTGTACGTGATCGTGCTGTGGCCACTCGTGGTCGCGTCGCGACGCGTGCTCGGCGTGCGGATCGGCACGGCCCGCGCGCTCGCCGGTGCCGGGTTCGGCTGGCTCGTCGCCGGCGGCATCGCGCAGGCGTTCCCGAAGTCGCTGTCCTCGAACGGGTCCGCGTTCCTCGGCCTGCTGATCCCGTTGGCGGGCAGCGCCTTCCTGGCCACGCTGATCTTCCTGTTCCTGGCCGAGATGGCCGTGCCGACAGGCTCCGGGCTGGGCGTACTCGGGCGCCTGCGCTCGATGCGCGCCAGGGCGTCCCGCGCCCGGCGGTACTCGCAGATCAGCCGCATCGCGATCAAGCATGGCCTCGGCCGCTACCTCGCCGGTCGCCGCGAACCCGACGTCGCGCCGGGCCGCCACGGCAAGCTCGCACGGTCCCTGCGGCGCGCGCTGGAGGATGGCGGCGTGACGTTCGTGAAGCTCGGGCAGCTGCTTTCGACGCGCGCGGACCTGCTGCCGCCGGTCTTCGTGGACGAGCTGGCCAAGCTGCAGGACCAGGTCGCGCCCGCCCCCGCTGCCGACGTGTGGGCACTGCTGGAGGCCGAGCTGGGCGGCTCGCCCGACGACGTCTTCGCCGAGTTCGACCCCGAACCCCTGGCTGCGGCGTCGGTGGCTCAGGTCTACAAAGCGCGGTTGCGCGGCGGCGAGGCCGTCGTGGTGAAGGTGCAGCGCCCGGGGGTGCGGGAGCAGGCCGAGCGGGACGTCGACATCGTTCGCCGGGTCGCGGCCGCCCTGGAAGAACGTGCGGACTGGGCGCGCGCACTCGGCGTCGTCGACCTCGCCGATGGGTTCGCCGAAGCGCTGGCCGAGGAGCTCGACTTCACCATCGAGGCCCGCAACATCGCCGCGGTCGCCGCCACCACGTGTGACGGCGTCGTGCTTCCGACCGTCCACAAAGCACTGTCCACCGAGCGCGTGCTGATCATGTCCTGTTTGGACGGAACACCCCTGACGAAGGCGGACCTCCCCGCCGGGCAACGGCAAACGCTTGCGCGCTCCCTCCTGCGCTGCCTGCTCGACCAGGTGATGGTCGGCGGGGTCTTCCACGCCGACCCGCATCCCGGCAACCTCCTGGTGCTGCGCGACGGCCGCCTCGGCCTGCTCGACTTCGGCTCGGTGGGCCGGCTGGACGCGGGCTTGCGCGGCGGGCTGCAGAACCTCCTGCTGGCGCTGGACCGCGGCGACCCCGCCGGGCTGCGCGACGGTCTGCTGGAGATCGTCGACCGCCCGGACGAGATCGACGAGCAACGCCTGGAACGCGCCCTCGGCGCCTTGGTCGTCCGGCACTTCGGCCCCGGCCGTACTCCCGACCTCGACCTGTTCACCGGCCTGTTCCGGGTGGTCGCGGACTTCCGGCTGAGCGTGCCGCCGCCGGTCGCCGCGGTGTTCCGCGCCCTGGCGACGGTCGAAGGCACCCTCGCCGCGCTCGCCCCGGGCTTCGACGTCGTCGCCGAGTCCCGCGCGTTCGCCGTCGACCAGGTCGGCGCCGGCCTGCGCCCGGACTCCCTGCGCCGCACCGCGGTCAACGAAGTGATGTCGCTGCTGCCGGTGCTGCGCCGGCTCCCCCGCCGCGTCGACCGGATCGGCGCCGCACTGGAGGAGGGCCGGCTCTCGGTCAACGTCCGGCTGTTCTCCGACGAACGCGACCGCGACGTGGTGACCGGCCTGGTCCACGAGGTGCTGCTGGCCTTCGTCGGCGCGGCGACCGGCCTGATGGCGGTGCTGCTGCTGGCGAGCACCGGCGGACCGCGAATCCTGCCCGAACTGACGCTGCACCAGGTGTTCGGCTACAACCTGCTGGTGATCAGCGCAGTGGTGGGATTGCGGCTGCTTTTCGTCGTTTTCCGGCGGAACGGACAGCGCTCACGATCACGCCGATAATGCCCAGCAGGAACAGCAGGACGCCGCCCGCGACCAGCCAGCGCGCGGTGCCGTAGGCGGAGTCCGCGGAGCTCACGCCCGGCAGGCCCGCGTCGGTGAAGGCCGAGGTCGGGGTCAGGGTCTCGAACGAGAGGACGCTGCCCCGGCCGACGACCACACCGTCCACTTTGGACGTCGGGACGGCGCCGTTGTGCCCGTTCTCGGGGTGGAAGCGGGAGTCGTTGGAGTTGTCGCGCACGTCGCCCATGACGAACACCGTGTCCTGCGGAACGGTGGCCGAGAACGGCTTCGCCCTGAGCGGGGGCTGCTCAGCCTGCGCGTAGGACTCGGTGACCGGCTTGCCGTTGACCTGGAGCCGTCCCTGGTCGTCGCCCGTCACCGTGTCGCCGCCGGTCGCCACGACTCGTTTGAGCAGCTTGCCGGGCAGCTCGGAAGAGAGCGCGACGCCCTCGACGATGACGAGATCACCGCGGTGGATCTCGCCGCTGGAGTCCACCCGGTAGACGATGCGGCTGCCCGCGGGCACGGTGGTGCCCATGGACCCGCCGGGCACCACGACCGTCCGGTAGCCGACCAGGGTCACTACGCCGTAGCCCGTCAGGCCCGCGCCGGCGAGCGCGACGAGGATCATGACGATCAGCAGGGCGGAGATCCGCCGGCCCGGCGCGGGCGCGGACGGTGGCGCCGGCGGGAAGGACAGTTCGGTCACGATGATCTATCGGGCCACGACCAGTGTCGTTACCCGGTGCGGGGGGCGTACATGATCACCGCGACCCAGGCCGGCCCGCGGTTCTCTCGGATGCCCTGCCAGATCAGCCACACTCCGCCGATCTCCAGCGTATAGGCCGTTATACATCCCCCAAAGCCGTCAAGGCCCCCTTACCGACTCTCACAGCTGGTAAGGGGGCCTTCACGGACAAAGAAATCAGACGGTGAAGCCGAGGGCGCGCAGCTGCTCGCGGCCGTCCTCGGTGATCTTCTCCGGGCCCCACGGCGGCATCCAGACCCAGTTGATCCGGAAGTCCTTGACCAGCCCGCCGGAGGTCAGCGCCGCCGACGTCTGGTCCTCGATGACGTCGGTGAGCGGGCAGGCCGCCGAGGTCAGCGTCATGTCGATGGTGGCGGTGTTGTCCGGTTCGACCCGGATGTCGTAGACCAGCCCGAGGTCGACCACGTTGATGCCGAGCTCCGGGTCGACGACGTCGCGCATCGCCTCTTCGACGTCCTCGAGCTTGGCGAGCTCGAGGTCCTGCTGGGCGGTGGTCTCGGCGTCGAGGTCGGCCGCGGTACGGCCTTCGCGGGTCGCGGTGTCTTCACTCATGCGGTCTCAGCTCCACTGGTCGTCCGGGCGACAGCGTCCTTGAAGGCCATCCAGCCCAGCAGCGCGCACTTCACGCGCGCCGGGTACTTCGCAACGCCCGCGAAGGCGATGCCGTCCTCCAGGACGTCCTCGTCCGGCTCGATCTTTCCCTTGCCCTGCATCAGCTCCACGAACGCGTCCATGGTGGTGAACGCCTCGTCCAGGGTGTGCCCGACGACCAGGTCCGTCAAGACCGACGTGGACGCCTGGCTGATCGAGCAGCCCTGGCCCTCGTAGGAGATGTCGGTGACCTTGCCGTCGTCGAGCTTGACGCGCAGCGTCACCTCGTCGCCGCAGGTCGGGTTGACCTGGAACGACTCGGCGTCGAACGGGTCGCGCAGGCCGCGGCCGTGCGGGTTCTTGTAGTGGTCCAGGATGATCTCCTGGTACATGCTCTCCAGGTTCACTGCGCCACCCCGAAGAAGCGCTGGGCCTCGCGAACACCCGCCACCAGCTGGTCCACTTCGGACAGCGTGTTGTACAGGTAGAACGACGCGCGCACGGTCGCCTGCGCGTTGCAGGCCCGGTGCAGCGGCCACGCGCAGTGGTGGCCGACGCGCACCGCGATGCCCAGGCTGTCGAGCACCTGGCCCGCGTCGTGCGGGTGGACGCCGTCGATCACGAACGACACCGTGGCGCCGCGGTCGGCCAGGTCGGTCGGCCCGACGATCCGGACGCCCGGAATCGCGCCGATGCCTGCCAGCGCGGCGGCGGCGAGCTCGTGCTCGTGCGCGGCGACACGGTCCATGCCGACGGCGGAGAGGTAGTCCACGGCCGCGCCGAGGCCGATGGCCTGCGACGCCATCGGGACGCCGGCCTCGAACCGCTGCGGCGGCGGCGCGAAGGTCGAGCCCTCCATCCGGACCATCTCGATCATCGAGCCACCGGTGAGGAACGGCGGCATCGCGGCCAGCAACTCGGACCGTCCATAGAGGACGCCGATGCCGGACGGGCCGAGCATCTTGTGCCCGGAGAACACCGCGAAGTCGATGCCCAGGGCGTGGAAGTCGACCGAGAAGTGCGGCACGGACTGGCAGGCGTCGAGCACGGTGAGCGCACCCACGGCCTTGGCCTTCTCGACCAGCAGCGAAACCGGGTTGACCGTGCCGAGCACGTTGGACTGGTGCGCGAAGGCGACCAGCTTGGTGCGCGGCGTGATCAGCTCGTCCACATCGGACAGATCGAGGCGGCCCTCGGGGGTCACCTTGAACCACTTCAGCGTCGCGCCGGTGCGCTGGCAGAGCTGCTGCCACGGCACGAGGTTCGCGTGGTGCTCCATCTCGGTGACTACGATCTCGTCACCCGGGCCGACCGCGAACCGCGCGGCCTCGGGGCCCGCGGTGGCGGCGTTGCTCATCGAGTACGCGACGAGGTTGATGCCCTCGGTCGCGTTCTTGGTGAACACCAGCTCCTCGGCATCGGCGCCGACGAACTCCGCGATCTTCGCGCGCGCGGACTCGTAGGCGTCGGTGGCCTCTTCGGACAGCTGGTGCGCGCCACGGTGGACGGCCGCGTTCGACGTGAAGACGTAATCGCGTTCGGCCTCGAACACCGCGGTCGGACGTTGGGACGTCGCCCCGGAGTCCAGGTACACCAAGGGTTTCCCGTCACGAACAGTGCGCGACAGGATCGGGAAGTCGGCCCTCAGGGCCGCCACGTCGAGTGGCACAGAGCTGGCCGAGGTGGTGGTCATCGGGCCGACTCCTCTCTTCTCGGTGTAATAGAACGTGTCAGAGCGCGGCGGGCTCGGCCTTGCCGGCGTACTTGACGTAGCCGTTCTCTTCCAGCTCGTCCGCCAGTTCCTTGCCGCCCGACTCGACGATCTTGCCGTCGGCGAAGACGTGCACGAAGTCCGGCGTGATGTGCCGCAAGATCCGGGTGTAGTGCGTGATCAGCATGACGCCGACCTCGTTGTTCGCCTTGTACTCGTTGACGCCCTCGGACACGACGCGCAGCGCGTCGACGTCGAGGCCCGAGTCGGTCTCGTCGAGGATGGCGAACTTCGGCTTGAGCAGCGCCAGCTGCAGGATCTCGTGGCGCTTCTTCTCGCCGCCGGAGAAGCCCTCGTTGACCGAGCGCTCGGCGAACTCCTGCGAGATCTCGAGCTTGCCCATCTCCTCCTTGACCTCCTTGACCCAGTGGCGCAGCTTGGGGGCCTCGCCACGGACCGCGGTGGCCGCGGTGCGGAGGAAGTTGGACATGGACACGCCCGGCACCTCGACGGGGTACTGCATGGCCAAGAACAGACCGGCCCGCGCGCGCTCGTCGACGCTCATCTCGAGGACGTTCTCGCCGTCGAGCAGCACCTCGCCGGAGGTCACCTGGTACTTCGGGTGACCGGCGATCGCGTAGGACAGGGTGGACTTGCCGGAGCCGTTGGGGCCCATGATCGCGTGCGTCTCGCCCGACTTGATCGTCAGGTTGACGCCCTTGAGGATCTCCTTGGCGCCTTCGTCGGTCTCGACCGAGGCGTGCAGGTCCTTGATTTCCAGGGTAGCCATTCTTCGTTTCCTAAAGTCTGCGGTGGACGGCGTCAGGCGCCAACGGCTTCGAGCTCGGCCTCGATCGCGGCTTCGAGGCGCTCGCGCACCTCGGGGACGTCGATCTTCACCAGGATCTCGTGGAAGAACCCGCGCACGACCAGGCGCCGGGCGGCTTCTTCGGCGATCCCGCGCGACTGGAGGTAGAACAACTGCTCGTCGTCGAACCTTCCCGTCGCGCTCGCGTGGCCGGCGCCTTCGATCTCGCCGGTCTCGATCTCCAGGTTCGGCACCGAGTCCGCGCGGGCGCCCGGTGTGAGCACCAGGTTGCGGTTGAACTCGTAGGTGTCGGTCGACTCGGCCGCGGCCCGGATCAGCACATCGCCGATCCACACCGTGTGCGCGCCTTCGCCCTGCAGCGCGCCCTTGTAGCCCACCCGCGACTTGCAGTTCGGCACCGCGTGGTCGACGAAGAGGCGGTGCTCCTGGTGCTGGCCGCCGTCGGCGAAGTAGACGCCGAGCATGTCGACGTCGCCGCCCTTGTCGGTGAAGGTCGCCGTCGGCGAGACGCGGACCAGGTCACCGCCCAGGGTGATCACGGTGTGCCGCAGCGCGGCGTCGCGACCCAGCTTCAGGTGCTGCTCGGAGACGTGCACCGCGTCGTCGGCCCAGTCCTGGACGCTGACCACGGTGACCTTGGCGCCGTCGCCGATGACGAACTCGACGTTGTCGGCGTAAGTGCCGGAGCCGACGTGGTCGAGCACGACCACGGCTTCGGCGAACGCCTCGGCGCGGACCTGCAGGTGCCCGTAGGCGACCTTGTCGACACCCGGGCCGTGGATGCGCAGCACCGACGGCTTGGACGCCTTGGTCTCCTTCGGCACCGTCACGACGGTCGCCTGGGTGAAGGAAGAGTAGGCCTGGGCGGCGATCCGGTCGCTCGGGACGCCGGCCTGACCCAGCCTCGAGTCGTCGCGGCCGACGGTCTCGATGGTCAGCTCGGGCGCGGCGTCGGCTTCGAGGGTGATCTCGCCGGAGGCGACCGCGGAGCCGTCGTGCAGGCCGCGCAGCCGCTTCATCGGCGTGAAGCGCCAGTTCTCCTCACGGCCGCCGGGGACCTCGAAGGCCTCGACGTCGTAGGAGGTGAAGCGCTCCGCGCGGGAGGCGGCCGGAATGACCGCTCCCTCGCGGACCGCTTCGGAAACGTTGTTCTCGGTAACCGACATGACTAGCCGACGGACCCTTCCATCTGGAGCTCGATCAGGCGGTTCAGCTCGAGCGCGTACTCCATCGGCAGCTCGCGCGCGATGGGCTCGACGAACCCGCGCACGATCATCGCCATGGCCTCGGCCTCGTCGAGACCGCGCGACATCAGGTAGAACAGCTGCTCTTCGCTGACCTTCGACACCGTGGCCTCGTGGCCCATGGACACCTCGTCGTTGCGGATGTCCACGTACGGGTAGGTGTCCGAGCGCGAGATCGTGTCGACCAGCAGCGCGTCGCACACGACGCTGGAGCGCGAGTGGTGCGCGCGCTTCGCGACGCGGACGAGACCGCGGTACGACGTCCGGCCACCGCCGCGCGCCACCGACTTCGACACGATGGTCGAAGAGGTGTACGGCGCGAGGTGCTCCATCTTGGCGCCCGCGTCCTGGTGCTGTCCCTCGCCCGCGAACGCGACCGAGAGGACCTCACCCTTGGCGTGCTCGCCCATGAGGAAGACCGACGGGTACTTCATCGTCACCTTGGAACCGATGTTGCCGTCGATCCATTCCATGGTCGCGCCCTCTTCGCACTTGGCGCGCTTGGTGACCAGGTTGTAGACGTTGTTCGACCAGTTCTGGATGGTCGTGTAGCGGCAGCGGGCGCCCTTCTTGACGATGATCTCCACGACCGCCGAGTGCAGCGAGTCGGACTGGTAGATCGGCGCCGTGCAGCCCTCGACGTAGTGCACGTAGGCGTCTTCGTCGACGATGATCAGGGTGCGCTCGAACTGGCCCATGTTCTCGGTGTTGATCCGGAAGTAGGCCTGCAGCGGGATGTCCACCTTGACGCCCTTGGGCACGTAGATGAACGAGCCACCGGACCACACCGCCGTGTTCAGCGCGGAGAACTTGTTGTCCCCGGCCGGGATGACCGAGCCGAAGTACTCCTTGAACAGCTCAGGCTGCTCCTTGAGCGCGGTGTCGGTGTCCAGGAAGAGCACACCCTGCTTCTCGAGGTCCTCGCGGATCGAGTGGTAGACGACCTCGGACTCGTACTGAGCCGCGACACCGGCCACGAGGCGCTGCTTCTCCGCCTCGGGGATGCCCAGCTTGTCGTACGTGTTCTTGATGTCCTCGGGCAGGTCTTCCCAGCTCTGAGCCTGCTTCTCGCTCGAGCGGACGAAGTACTTGATGTTGTCGAAGTCGATCCCGGAGAGGTCCGCACCCCAGTTGGGCATGGGCTTCTTCTCGAAGAGCTTGAGCGCCTTCAGTCGCGCTTCGCGCATCCACTCCGGCTCGGACTTCTTCCCGGAGATGTCGGTGACGACATCCTCGTTGAGTCCGCGACGGGCGCTGGCGCCCGCCACGTCGGAGTCCGCCCAGCCGAACGCGTACTTGCCAAGGGACTCGATGGTCTCTTCCTGGCTCAGGGGCGCGGTGGTGGGAGTGCGCTGCTCGGCAGCGGCAGTCATGCGGGTTTCCCTCCATTCGGGATCCGTGCTGTGTGCCCCGCGGGGGGCACCGTGCTTCCCGGCTCGGGATGGGCCGGGTGACCCGTCGTGACGGGTACGTGGGTGGTGCACGCGGAGTCACCGCGCGCGATGGTCGCCAGCCGCTGGACGTGGGTACCCAGCAGCTTCGCGAACGCCTCGGTCTCGGCCTCGCAGAGCTGCGGGAACTCCGCGGCCACATGGGCGACCGGGCAGTGGTGCTGGCAGAGCTGCTCACCGGCACCGACCTGACGGGTCGACGCAGCGTAGCCCTCCCTGGTCAAGGCGGTCGCGAGGGCCTCGGCGCGGACCGCGGGGTCGCCCGAGGCCGTGATCGCGGGGCTGTGCGGCCCGACCAGCTTCGCCACGCGACGCTCGGCGAAGGCGCGTACAGCGTCTTCGCCCGCATGCTCGGCGAGGAAACGGATGGCCGACACGGCCAGGTCGTCGTAGGCGTGCCCGAAGCGGGCGCGGCCGGACTCGGTGAGGAAGAAGAGCTTCGCGGGACGGCCACGTCCACGCGGCCCACGGCGGGGCGCGTCGCGCGTTTCAGCTTCGCCATCCGCGAGAAGCGCGTCGAGGTGGCGACGGACCGCCGTCGGGCTGATCCCGAGCTGCTCGGCGACCACCACGGCGGTGATGGGACCCTGCTCGAGCAGCAGGCGCGCGACCTCGTGGCGGGTGCGGCCCTCGGCTCCGACCTGCACCGGGACGTTCGGAACCGTGACGAGGGGCGTCTCGCCACCCACCTGGTCACCGCCGTCCGTCTTTTTCACAACACAAGTGTGTCTTATTTCCCCGCCGACGGCAAAGGCGGGGTGTCCGGCAGTGATCCGACTCACCCCGGGACGGGCCCGATAGTCTCTTCGGGTGGCAGTCGGCGAACAGGATCAGGCGGACCTCACCGCGGGGAGTGGTTCGGTGGTGACCCTGTCCCCCGTCCGGCCGCGCGAGGTGCAGCCCCTCGACGCCGGTGAGCAGCGCGGGCTGAACGTCGTCCGCCGGTTCGGCACGATCGGCTCGCTGTTCCTCGCGCTGGGCAGCCTCGGCGCGGGCGCCGCCCCGGTGATCAACCCGGTGCAGGAGATCCCGGTGCTGCGGCTGTTCACCCGGATCCCGACGGTCTCGCTGGCCATCGCCATCTCCGGGATGGGCATCCTGGTGCTGTCCTGGCTGATGCTGGGCAAGTTCGCGATGCCCGATCGCGCCCGTCTCGCCGGCCAGGGCCAGCTCGCGCGGGTCATCGCGCTGTGGGTGGCGCCGCTGCTGGTCATCCCGCCGCTGTTCTCCCGCGACGTCTACAGCTACCTCGCGCAGAGCGAGATCGTGCACCGCGGGATGGACCCCTACGCGCTCGGCCCGGCGCCGGCGCTGGGCGTGGCCGACCCGTTCACCATGGGTGTGTCGAACATGTGGCGCGAGACGCCGGCGCCGTACGGGCCGCTGGTGCTGCGCCTGGGCAGCTGGCTGATGCCGATCTCGGGCAACAGCATCGCCGTCGGCGTCCTGCTGCAGCGCGCGCTGGCGCTGGTCGGCGTGGTGCTGATCGTCTGGGCACTCCCGCGGCTGGCGCGGCGCTTCGGCGTCCAGCCCGCGACAGCGCTGTGGCTGGGCGCGGCGAACCCGCTGCTGATCTTCCATTTCATCGCCGGGGCGCACAACGACGCGCTGGCCATCGGGCTGATGCTGACCGGGCTGGAGGTCGGGATCCGGCGGCTGCCGATCCGGGTCAAGGGCGACACGCCACCGCCGTTGGCGCGCGGTGAATTGCTCTACATCGGCCTGGGTGTAGCCATCATCACGCTCGGCGTCGCGGTGAAGCTGCCCGCGTTGTTCGCGCTGCCGTTCTTCGCGGTGATGGTCGCGCAGGCGCTGGCACGGCAAGCTGAAAGACCTGTTCATGGCCGGTTTCCCGATGGCGCTGTGGTTCGGCGTCGTGCTGGTCGCGGTCTGCTTCGGCACCGGGCTGGGCTTCGGCTGGGTCGGTGCGACGCTCAACACACCGGGCCTCGTGCGTGCCTGGATCTCCCCCACCGCCGAACTGGCCAACCTCTCCGGCGTCCTCGGCATCGCGCTCGGGCTGGGCAACCACACCAACGCGCTGGTGCCGATCCTCGGCGCGCTCGGCTACCTGGTCGCGATCGCGATCACGCTGAAGTTCCTCTGGGACAGCTTCAAGTGGCGCTACCGGCCGATCATCGGGCTCGGTGTATCGCTGGGCGCGGTGATGATCCTGCAGATCAACCTGCAGCCCTGGTACCTGCTGTGGGCGGTGATCCCGCTGGCCGCGGCGGCCGGGACGTCGCGCTTCCGGGTGGCCGCGACGGTGATCAGCGCGGCGCTGCCGTTCCTGCTGCCGCCCACCGGCAGCACCTTCGACGGGCGGCCGTACGTGCTGCCGTTCGCGTATCTGGCGGCGGTCGTCGTCTGCGGCACCGGGATGCTGATCGTGCGGCGGCTGGCGCCGGTTCTGCTCTCGAGGCCGTCCCCGCCGGTGCGCTCGCGCGCCGACGCCGTATCGTGACCGGTCGTGAGTGCCCCCGCCGTCGAGATCACCGGGCTGGTGAAAAGCTACGGCTCCACCCGGGCGGTCGACGGTCTCGACCTGCGGATGGAGCGTGGCTCCCTGCTGGCGCTGCTCGGCCCGAACGGGGCCGGCAAGACCACCACCGTCGAGATCTGCGAAGGCTTCCTGCGTCCTGACGCGGGCTCCGTCCGCGTGCTCGGCCTCGACCCGGTCCGCGAGTCCGCGGCGCTACGCCCGCGCGTCGGGATCATGCCGCAGGGCGGCGGCGCCTACCCCGGCGTCCGCGCCGACGAGATGCTGCGGCTGGTGGCCTCCTGCGCGGCGTCGCCGCTGGATCCCGCCTGGCTGCTGGACATCCTTGGGCTTTCGAGTGTCCGGCGGACGCCGTTCAAGCGGCTCTCCGGCGGCCAGCAGCAACGGCTTTCCCTGGCGTGCGCGCTGATCGGCCGTCCCGAGCTGGTCTTCCTCGACGAGCCGACCGCGGGCATGGACCCTCAGGCACGGCGGCTGGTGTGGGATCTGCTGGGTGCGCTGCGCGCGGACGGTGTCTCGGTGCTGCTGACCACGCACCTGATGGAAGAGGCCGAGGCGCTGGCCGACACCGTGGTGATCGTCGACCACGGCAAGGTCGTCGTCTCCGGTGCGCCGCACACGCTGACCGTGGACGAAAGCGGCACGGCCGGGCTGCGTTTCAAGGCGCGCACCCGGCTGGACACCGCGCTGCTGACCGCGGCGCTGCCGGAGGGCTACCTGGTCCGCGAGGCGATGCCGGGGACGTACCTGGTCGAAGGCGCGGTGGACCCGCAGGTCGTCTCGACCGTCACGGCGTGGTGCGCGCAGCAGGGCGTCCTGCCGGAGGAACTGCAGGTGGGGCGGCGGACGCTGGAAGAGGTCTTCCTGGAGCTGACCGGACGGGAGCTGCGCGCGTGACCGTTTTCGAGCCGGGAACCTTCACCCCCGCGCCCGGCCGCGGGTCGCTGGGACGGATGCTGCGCACGCACGCGCGGGTCGAAGCGAGCCTGACCCTGCGCCACGGCGAGCAGGTCCTGCTCACCTTGCTGATCCCGCTGGCGTTGCTGATCGGGTTGTCGCTCCTGGACATCCTGCCCGCTTCGCAGCTGGGCTCGACGTCCAAAGTGGACTGGCTCACGCCGCGGATCCTGGCGCTGGCCGTGATGTCCTCGGCGTTCACCGGCCAGGCGATCGCCCTGGGCTTCGACCGGCGTTACGGCGTCCTGAAACGGCTGTCCGCCACGGCGTTGCCGCGGTGGCTGCTGGTGGCCGGCCGAGTCGCGGCCGCGCTGGTCGTGGTGGCGCTGCAGTCGGTGATCATCGGCGTGGTGGCGGCTTTCCTGGGGTGGGCGCCTTCTTTCTCCGGGGTCTTTTCCGCCGTCTTGCTGCTGGTGTTCGGGACTTTGGCCTTCGGCGCTTTGGGCGTGCTGCTGGGTGGGGCCTTGCGGGCTGAAGCTGTGCTGGCTTTGGCGAACATCGTGTGGTTCGTGCTGCTGCTCGCGGGAGGAATCCTGCTCGCGCCTTCGGCGCTTCCGTCAGGGCTCGCGACTGTGGTGGAGCTGCTGCCGTCGGGAGCGCTGGCCGAAGGTATGCGCGCGGCGCTTGTCGATGGGCACCTTGCCCTGGGGCCACTGGGCGTCCTGGCCGCCTGGGCCGTGGGCGCCGGGGCCCTGGCCACCCGCACCACCCGGCTTACGTAGCAGGACTCGTGAGCGTTCCGGGCGGTTCTAACCGCCCGGAACGCTCACGAGTCCTTGCACCTGTCGCACCCGGCCTGGCCCGCCCACCCCAGCCTCCGCAACACACTCGCCACCTCGCAGGCGACCCCGCAGGGGTCTTCGTGCACGTCCCGCCACCCATAGACCAGCCTCGACCGCCCGGCCAGCTCCGCGGCGTTGTCCCGCCGCCGATCCCGGAAAGCGACTCCGGCAATGCTGTGAGTCGCACGGCCGTCGAGCCGGACCGTCAACTCGACCCTGTGCCCGTCGTAGACGACGTCCTCCCAGAGTGTCTTGCCGTCGACCACGACCGGGGTCTGCCGTGCCCCGATCGGCAGGCCATGTGCCCGCTCGACGTGCTGGAGGTACTCCACCTCCAACGCCGACATGAGCCCCTTCTGCACCAGTTCCAGACCATGCGTGATCACCGCGCGGTACCGCAACGGGGGCCTGGCCTCGACGCAGCCGAGCATGTCCGAGACCGACACAGCACATCTGCTGACCAGATCCACCACCAGATAAAGCGCGGCACGCGCCGACTCCGCCGCTACCGCGAGATCCACGATCGTGTCCGTCCGCCGAGTACGCGGAGGGCACGTACCCACTGCCGTATGCCGCAGCGCACGCGATCGATGCACCTTCACCAAGGAACCTTGCGACGTGGCGCGGCTGGTGTAGGGCACGGTGATTTCCAGCGGGCCGTTCCCGGAAGGGCACATCCCCCATTCTTCGGCCGCGGTGCGATGGCTCAGTACGGCGTGATTTCCGCCATAGAGCACCGCCGCGTGCATCCGGGCCTCGCGATCGAGTGGCCCGGTGAACACGGCATAAACCCGTGGAAGCACCCGCTGCCATCGCCCGGCCACCACGTTCGCGGTGATGTCGTGGCTGGGTGTGGCCGTAGCTGCGCAGCTGTGCCAACGAAACGACCCCGCATTGTTCGCGCAGCAGGGATTCCCAGCTGCCGCATTGCGGATCGGGGATTCTGTCGGTGGGCTGACCAGCGTGATGCTCGGGCATGAAGACACCTTCGCCATCTTGGGCGGGCGTGGGGGAGCCTGCGGAAATCTGTGGATAAAGGAAGGGAAAGGAGGGGAAGTGAAGCGGGGTGTGGATAACTGCTCGTGAGCGGCCATGCCGGTTAGAACCGGCCGCGAGCACTCACGAGTATTGTGCCCGTGTGCCTCTGACCCGCCTCGTCGCTCGCTTGCCGTTCCCCTCCGCCGCTGTGCAGCGGGCCGTCGGGATCGCCGCCGTGGTGGCGCAGGCGCTGATCGGCGTCACCGGGTCCGTCGTGCGCGTCACCGGGTCCGGGCTCGGCTGCCCGACCTGGCCGCAGTGCGTGCAGGGCAGCCTGGTGCCGGTGGACCACCCCGGCATCCACGCGCTCAACCAGTGGATCGAGTTCAGCAACCGGATGCTCACGGGCGTCGTCGTCGCGGTCGCCGCGATCGCCGTGCTCACCGCCTGGCGGGTGCAGATCGACCACCCGCAACGAAAGCGGCTTGTGAAGCTCGCCTGGACGATGCCCGGCGGGGTCGTGCTGCAGGCTGTCATCGGCGGCATGACCGTGCTCGCGAAGCTCGAGTGGTGGACCGTCGCCATCCACTTCCTCGCCACCACTCCCCTGGTGTGGCTGGCCGTCCTGTTGCTCAGGGCCTTCAACGAGGGCGACGAAGCACCCCGCCCGCTGATCCCGGGCCGCCAGGCTTTGGTCGCGCTCACCGTGATCATGTGGGCCGTGCTCGCCGCGGGCACCACGGTCACCGGCGCCGGGCCGCACAGCGGGGACATCAACACCCATCGCCTGGACGTCCCGGTCGAGACGCTCGCCCAGGTCCACGGTGGACTCCTGGTGCTATACCTGCTCGTTCTCGCCGTATTCGGCCTGCAGCTCCTGCGCGCCGGAGCGCCGAAGAGCCTGTGGCAGCGCTACTCCGTCGTCTGGGTCGTCGCGCTCGCCCAGGGCGGGCTCGGGTCGCTGCAGTACGCGCTGGGCGTGCCCGAGGCTATGGTGTCCTTCCACGTGCTCGGCTCGATGCTGGTCATCATCGCGACCGCCGCACTGTGGGTAGGCAGCCGTGACCGTGGCCCGGTAGTGTCCCGCGAAGCCGCCCCGCGCGAACTCGCCGCTGCCTGATCCCGGTAGTCGACGGGCGGCCACGCGGCTGTAACTCTCCGTCGGCGTAAGCGCCTTGCTGCACGCTTACTCTCCGCCTCGGTACCCCGACAAGCCCGAGGTGAAGCGATGACCTCAAGCACTGCCCCCAAGCCCCTGATCTCCCATCACCGCGGCACCGCGGAGATGATCGTCCTGAAGTCGTTCCTGCTCGTCCCGTTCGCGGCGCTGTCTCGTCGCGGTCCCGCTGGTCTGGGGCTGGGGGCTCAGCTGGATCGACCTCGGCGCTGGCCGCGGGTTCTACATCTTCGCGACCCTCGGCGTCACCGTCGGCTACCACCGCTACTTCACCCACGGCGCGTTCAAGGCCAACCGCGCCGCTGCGCATCACGCTGGCGATCGCGGGCAGCATGGCCGTGCAGGGCTCGGTGATCGGCTGGGTCGCCGACCACCGCCGTCACCACGCCTTCGCCGACCGCGAGGGCGACCCGCACTCCCCCTGGCTGTTCGGCACGTCGCCGTCCGCGCTCGCCGCGCGGGTTCTGGCACGCGCACATGGGCTGGCTGCTTCGGCCGCGACAAGCACCAACGCCGACCCGTTTCGCCCCCGACCTCGCTCGCCGACCGCGACATCCGCACGGTCAACCGCCTACTTCCCGCTCTGGATCGCGCTCAGCCTGGCCCTGCCCGCCGTCCTCGGCGGCCTCATCAGCTGGTCCTGGTGGGGCGCGCTGACCGCGTTCTTCTGGGCCGGGCTGGTCCGGGTCGCGCTCCTGCACCACGTCACCTGGTCGGTCAACTCGATCTGCCACATGATCGGCGACGCGCCCGTTCGCCAGCCGCGACAAGGCCGCCAACTTCTGGCCGCTGGCCATCCTGTCCATGGGCGAGTCGTGGCACAACTCCCACCACGCCGACCCGACCTGCGCCCGCCACGGCGTGCTGCGCGGCCAGATCGACATCTCCGCCCGGGTCATCTGGATCTTCGAGAAGCTTCGGCTGGGCCACCGACGTCCGCTGGCCCCGAGCCGAACGCCTTGCCGCCAAACGGGTTTAAGCCAGCTGCTGCCGGACGGCGGACGCGAACCGCAGTGCCGCGGCCGCGTCCGTCTGCCGGAATCCCAGCCCCGGCTCGGTGAGTTCGAGCTCCAGCAGCAGCGGTTTCCCGTCGGCACCGCGGACGATGTCCACGCGCGCGTAGAGCAGCTCCGCCCGCAGGATGCCGAGCAACGCCGAAGCGCTGTCCAGGACGTCCTCGGCGAGCGCGCGCACGTCCGCGGGCGGCTCGGCCTTCGCCAGCTGCTCGGTGAGGTACAGCCCCGATTCGTCCATTGTGGACCCCAGCATCGCGCCCTTGGCGAAGGCGTGCGAGTAGATCCCGCCGAAGTAGACCAGCGCGGTCTCGCCGTCGGTGTCCACACTGGACTGATAAGGCTGGATCAGCGCGGTGAGGTCCTCGGCGTGCAACGACGCCAGGTGCGCCGAAGCGTCCTCACCGGCGGCAAAGCGCGCCGCGCCCCGCGAGCCCGCGCCTACCGACGGCTTGACCACGAACGCCGACTTCGGGAAGCGCGCCTCGTCGCCGGGCTCGACCAGCGTGGTCGGTACAACCGCCAGGCCCGCGTCGATCAGCTCGACGAGATAGGTCTTGTCGGTGTTCCAGCGCACGACGTCGGCGGAGTTGTACAGCGCGGGCACGGATTCGCACCAGCCGAGGAATTCGTCGCGCCGGGTCGCGTAGTCCCAGGTCGCGCGCAGCACCACGGCGTCGGCCGCGCCGAAGTCTACCCGCGTGTCGTCCCAGGGCGCCCACGAGACCGTGAAGCCCAGCTCGCTCAAAGCTGCGGGCAGGGCCGCGTCGTCGCCGTCGCCTTCGGGCAGCTCCGCGCAGCTCACGAGGATCGCCGAGCGCGTCATCGGCCGGCCATCCGGCGGCGGTGCTCGGCACCGATCTTGGTCGCCTTCACCGTCTCGGCGTCCCATTCGGCTGCTTGCAGGCCTTCGAGAGCCGCGACCAGCGCGTCACCCGCGTCGGTCCCGGCCACCACGACGTCGCCCAGCGCGCCATCGGCGCCCACGAGCACGACCCGGGCGCCTGCCCGGCCGACGTTCTCCACGACCGCGCGGGACTCACCGTGCCGCTTCACGAAGTCGCGCGCGGCGTTCAGCTGCGCGTTGGTCGGCTTTTCCTCAGACATGTCCGGGAGCCTACTTTCCCGCCGACCGGAACGCGGAACACCGTGGCGTCGGCCATAGTTGGACCGGGAGAACCGACACGAGGAGGAAGCATGCCCACCGCAGTGCAGGTCACCCGGACCGGTGGTCCCGAAGTCCTGGAGGTCACCGAAACCGAGGTCCGCGGACCCCAGGCCGGGGAGCTGCTGGTCGACGTCGCCGCGGCCGGCGTGAACTACATCGACACCTACCAGCGCCAGGGCCTCTATCCGATGGAACTGCCGTTCGTGCTCGGCCTGGAGGGCTCCGGCACGGTGACCGAAGCGGGCGCCGACGTGGCCGGTTTCGCCCCCGGCGACCGCGTCGCCTGGCAAGGCTCGATCGGCAGCTACGCCTCCCGCAAGGTCCTTCCGACCTCGGTCGCGGTGAAGATCCCGGACGGCGTGTCGCTCGAGACGGCGGCGGCGCTCATGCTGCAGGGCATCACCGCGCACTACCTGGTCGCCTCGACCTACCCGGTCAAGCCGGGCGACGACGTCCTCGTGCACGCCGCCGCGGGCGGGGTCGGGCTGCTGCTGATCCAGCTGGCGAAGGCGCGCGGGGCCCGCGTGATCGGCACGGTGTCGACCGAGGAGAAGGAGAAGCTCGCCCGCGAGGCCGGGGCCGACGAGGTGATCCGCTACGACCGTGACGACTTCGCGAAGATCACGCGCGAGCTGACCAGCGGCGCCGGCGTGGACGTCGTGTACGACGGCGTCGGCAAGGACACCTACGAGGGCAGCCTGGCCAGCCTGAAGGTGCGCGGGATGCTGGCGCTGTTCGGCGCGTCGAGCGGGCCGGTGCCGCCGATCAACCCGCAGGCGCTGGCCAGGGGCGGCTCGCTGTTCCTGACGCGCCCGACGTCGTCGCACTACGTCCGCACGCGCGAGGAGCTGGACTGGCGCGCGAAGGAACTCTTCGACGCGGTCCTGGCCGGCGAGCTGAACGTTCGCATCGGCGGGACGTACCCGCTGGCCGACGCGCGGCGCGCGCACGAAGACCTCCAGGGCCGCCGCACCACTGGCAAGGTGCTGCTGATTCCGCTGAAGGACTCGTGAGCGTTCCGGGCGGTTAGAACCGCCCGGAACGCTCACGAGTCCTCAAGCCGCCGCGATGGCTACCGCGTCCGTCACGAACACCAGCGTCTCGTTCGGCGCGATGCCGTTGCCGCCCTCGCCGTAACCCAGGTCCGGCGGGATGATCAGCAGCCGGCGCGCGCCCTGCTTGACGCCCACCAGGCCCTGGTCCCAGCCCGGGATGACCTCGCCGCCACCGAGGGTGAGCTCGAACGGCTCACCGCGGTCGAACGAGCTGTCCAGCTTCTGCTTGTTGGACCAGGTCACCAGCGAGTAGTTCATCTTCAGCTTCTGGCCGGCCTTGGCGCCCTCGCCGGTGCCCTCGGACAGATCCTTGGTGATCAGCTTCTTCGGCGGGTCGCAGTCGTCCGGGATGGTGATGGCCGGCGCCTCGCCGAACTTCCCGGTCGTCTTCACGTCGTCCGCGGTGCACTCGCGTCCCTTGCTGACGGGAGTGGCCGGAGCCGAGGTAGTCGCGGGGACGGACGGGCCGGCTGCCGTACCGGGCTGGGTCTGCGCTGCCTTCTGGCCGCAGGCCGCGAGCGAAAACGCCACCGCCGCGACCACCACGATCTTGCCGAGTTTGTGCATGCGGGCACGCTAGCCGAGCACGGACAGTGCCGGAACCTCGTCCCCGGTCAGGATCACGCCGAGCCGCCGGGTGGCCCTGGTCAGCGCCACGTAGAGGTCGTTGAGCCCGCGCGGCGAGCCCGCGACGATCTCGTCCGGCGCCACGAGCAGCACCGAGTCGAACTCCAGTCCCTTCGCCCGCTCGACGGTCAGCACGCTGACCCGCTCGTCCGGCGGGGAGAAGTCCGCCAGCCGCCCGGCCGGCATCAGCACGGCCACCGTGCCACCGTCCACAGCGGACAGCTCGGCGTCCACCAGTTTCGGCAGCTCGGTCTCCAGGTCGTCCGGGCGCACCTGGAACGGCGGCATCCCGGTCTCCCGCACCGAGGACGGCACCGCCAGCGCCGGGTCCAGCTCGGCGAGCACTCCCGCCGCCACGGCCATGATCTCGGCCGGCGTGCGGTAGTTGACGGTCAGCTCCTCGAGCCGCCAGCGCTGCTCCACATAGGGCGAGAGCACCTCGTCCCACGAACGCGCGCCACCCGCGGAGCCGGTCTGCGCGACGTCGCCGACCAGTGTCATCGAGCGGTTCGGCGAGCGCCGCATGAGCAGCCGCCAGTCCATCGCGGACAGCTCCTGGGCCTCGTCGACGATCACGTGCCCGAACGTCCAGGTCCGGTCCTGCGCGGCCCGCTGCGCCGCGGTCAGCTCACTGCGTTCCTGCTGGCGCTCGGCGAACAGCTCCGCGTCGAGGACGTCGGACACCCGCAGCAGCTCCTCGTCGATGATCTCCTCGTCCTGCTCGAGAATGTCGAGCACACCCTCGGCGTACGCGCGGTCCTCGCGCTCGCGGCGTTTGCGCTCGGCGCGGGCCTCGGTGTCGTCGACGCCGATCAGCTCGGCCAGCTCGTCGAGCAGCGGGACGTCGGCGGGCGTCCACTTCGCGTCGCGCGCGCTCTCCAGCAGCGCGCGTTCCTCGGCGGACAACCGTTTTCCGGCCGCCGCGGCGAGGCGTTCGCGGTCGGCGAACAGGTCGTCGAGCACGCCTTCCGGGGTCAAAACCGGCCAGAGTTCGTTCAGCGCCGCCGCGACATTCGGGTCCGCCGCCAGCTCGGCGCGGATGTCGGTGAGGTCGTGCGCGTCGAGCAGGCCCTCGCCCAGCTTGCGGGCGGCCTGGCGGGTCAGCGCGTCCAGGATGTCGGAGACGAACAGGCGCCGCGCCGGGTTGTGCGGCCGCCGCGAGCGTCGCGCCCGGGTACGGGCTTCGGTGCAGGTCTTGCGGTCCAGGCGCAGGATGTCGTGCTCGTAGGAGATCTCCATGACCGGCTCGGGCACGCGCTGGCGATCCCGCACCGCCTGAGCGAGGACGTCCCCCATCACCAGGCGCCCCTTGACCTCCGCGGCTTCGGGCGCTTCGACGCCGTCGGCGTCCAGGCCCGGGTACAGCCGGCCGATCGTGGCGAGCAGCACACCGGTCTCGCCCAGCGACGGCAGGACCTGCCCGATGTAGCGGAGAAAGGTGCTGTTCGGCCCGACGACGAGGACGCCGCGGGTCGTGAGCTGCTGCCGGTGCGTGTAGAGCAGGTACGCGGCGCGGTGCAGCGCGACGGCGGTCTTGCCGGTGCCCGGCCCGCCCTGCACGACCATCACGCCGTCCAGCGGCGCGCGGATGATCCGGTCCTGCTCGGCCTGGATGGTGGCGACGATGTCGCTCATCTCACTCGTACGCCGCTGCTCCAGCGCGGCCAGCAGCGCCGCCTCCCCGGCCAGGCCGAGGTCCTGGCCCTGGTCGGCGGCGGTGAGGTCGAGGATCTCGTCGTCGAACGCGGTGACCTTGCGGGTCAGCGACCGCAGGTGCCGCCGCCGCCGGACGCCCTCGGGCGAGGCGGCGGTGGCCAGGTAGAACGGCCGCGCGACCGGCGCCCGCCAGTCCACCAGCAGCGGCCGGTATTCGTCGTCCTCGTCGAAGAGCCCGAGCCGCCCGATGTAGGTGGTCTCCTCGGTGCTTTCGGGGACGAAGTCCAGGCGCCCGAAGGCCAGCCCCTGCTCGACGGAGCCGAGCTGGGCGAGCCGGTCGGTGTACAGCGTCGTGGCGACGTCGCGTTCGGTGCGGGCCTGCGGGGTACCGCCGGTGAGCCGCAGCGTCTCGTCGAGGCGGCGCTGCGCTTCGACGCGTTCGGCGTCCAGCTTGGCGTAGAGGGTGGTGACGTACGCCTGCTCGCGGGCGAGCTCGGCGGCGTAGTCGCGGGTTTCGTCCGGGGCGGCGGACAAGCGCAACCTGCTTTCGCTACAGGAAAAGGGCCAACCCACTCTAACGGGACGGCAGGCCGCGCCATTCCCAGCGCGAGCAGGACTCGTGAGTGGCGATGCCGGTTCTCACCGGCCGCAACACTCACGAGTACTTTCCTAGAAGGGCAGGCCCAGAGTCGGGAGGCCGATGGCCGAGTCGAGCGCCAGCGCCACGAACACGATCATCAGGTACGTGTTCGACCGGTGGAACAGCGCCATCGGCTTGGTCTCCTCGCCGCGCCGCACGGAAGCCTGCAGGCTGTGCGCGTAGAAGAGGAACCAGGCACCGGCGAGCACCGCGAAGGTGCCGTACAGCCACGAAGTCACCGGGAGCAGCAGCAGCGTCCAGGCGACCATCACCCACGAGTAGATGACGATCTGGCGCGCCACGTGCTGCGCGGTGGCGACCACCGGGAGCATCGGGACGCCCGCGCGCTCGTAGTCGTCGCGGTACTTCATGCCCAGCGCCCAGGTGTGCGGCGGGGTCCAGAAGAAGATCACGCCGAACATCACGAACGCGGGCCACTGCACCGTGCCGGTCACCGCGGCCCAGCCGATCACCACCGGCATGCAGCCCGCCGCGCCGCCCCAGACCACGTTCTGCGACGTCCGCCGCTTGAGGCCGAGGGTGTACACGAAGATGTAGAACAGGATCGTCGCCACGGCCAGGACGGCCGAGAGCAAGTTCACCGTGAGATACAGCACGACGGCCGACAGGACGCCGAGCACGAGGCCGAAGACCAGCGCGCCGCGGCGGGGCACCGAGTCCTTCACCAGCGGACGCCGCTTGGTGCGGTTCATCACCTTGTCGATGTCGGCGTCGATCACGCAGTTGAGCGCGTTCGCGCTGCCCGCGGCCATCGTGCCGCCGACGAGGGTGGCCAGCACCAGCCACGGCGAGGGAATCTGCCGCCCGGCCAGGAACATCGCCGGGATCGTGGTGACCAGCAGGAGCTCGATCACCCGGGGCTTGGCGAGGGCGGCGTAGGCGCCGACGACCTGGCGGATGCTCCGCCGGTCACCGTGCGGTCGCTCACCGGTCGGGTGCACCCCTGTGTTCTTGCCAGCCCAACCCACCCCGCCGGCGTCCTCACTGCGTCCGTGCGCAGCGTTCACCAACGACATTTCACTCCCTGTGTCAGGTCGGGGCGGGCGCGGTCGGAGTTCCGGGCGTGGTGGACCCCAACAACGAGCGGGACTGAACCCTCGATGGATGTTAGACGTGGTGATTCCCGTGGGTGATCGCGGGTCCCGGGGCGGCCGAAGCACTAGGCTGACCGCGACGGGCCGTGCTTGCCCTGCGCGAGGCCACCAGCAGGAATATCGTCCCTTCGGGATCGATTGAGATAAGTAGCGCCGCGCGTGGGTAACCGGATCGAGAGAAGAAAGCCGCAACCTTCATGACGGGGAGTTCGAGTTCAGTGTCCGAAGCCACCTCTACCAGCGAGAACCCGCTCCTCCGGCGTAACGTGCCGGCCGACTGGACCGACCTCGACACCCGCGCCGTCGACACCGTCCGGGTGCTCGCCGCGGACGCGGTCGAGAACTGTGGCAGCGGCCACCCCGGCACCGCGATGAGCCTGGCCCCGCTGGCGTACACCCTCTTCCAGCGCACTCTGCGCCACGACCCGGCGGACCCGCAGTGGGCCGGCCGCGACCGGTTCGTGCTCTCGGCCGGGCACTCCAGCCTGACCCTCTACATCCAGCTGTACCTGGCCGGCTTCGGGCTCGAGCTCGACGACCTCAAGCAGCTGCGCAAGTGGGGCTCGCTGACCCCGGGTCACCCGGAGTACCACCACACCAAGGGCGTCGAGACCACCACCGGCCCGCTGGGCCAGGGCCTGGCGAACGCGGTCGGCATGGCGATGGCTGCCCGTCGCGAGCGCGGCCTGTTCGACGCCGACGCCGCGCCCGGCGAGAGCGTCTTCGACCACCACGTCTACGTGATCGCCTCCGACGGTGACATCGAGGAGGGCGTCACCTCCGAGGCGTCGTCCATCGCGGGCCGCCAGCAGCTGGGCAACCTGATCCTCTTCTGGGACGACAACGAGATCTCCATCGAGGACGACACGAACATCGCGTTGTCCGAGGACGTCGTGAAGCGCTACGAGGCCTACGGCTGGCACACCCAGGTCGTCGAGGGCGGCGAGGACGTCGTCGCGATCGAAGAGGCGATCAAGAACGCGAAGGCCGAGACTCACCGCCCGTCGTTCATCGCGCTGAAGACCGTGATCGGCTACCCGGCCCCGAAGAAGATGGGCACCGGCAAGGCGCACGGCGCTGCGCTGGGCGCCGAAGAGGTCGCCGCGGTGAAGAAGATCCTCGGCTTCGACCCGGAGCGCAGCTTCCAGGTCGACGACGAGGTCATCGCGCACACCCGCGGCCTGCTCGACCGGGCCAAGGTCACCCACGCCCAGTGGCAGGAGCGCTTCGACGCCTGGGGCGAGGCCAACGCCGAGGGCAAGGCGCTGTTCGAGCGGCTCGCCACCCGCACGCTGCCCGAGGGTTACGCCGACAACCTGCCGTCGTGGGAGCCGGACCCCAAGGGTGTCGCCACCCGCAAGGCCTCCGGTGAGGTGCTGAACGCGCTCGCCGCGCCGCTGCCCGAGCTGTGGGGCGGCTCCGCGGACCTCGCGGAGAGCAACAACACCACGATGAAGGGCGCCGACTCGTTCGGTCCCCTCGAGGCCGCCACGGACATGTGGAAGACCAGCCCGTACGGCCGGACGCTGCACTTCGGCATCCGCGAGCACGCGATGGGCTCGATCCTCAACGGCATCGCGCTGCACGGCGGCACCCGCCCCTACGGCGCGACGTTCCTCATCTTCTCCGACTACATGCGCCCGCCGGTGCGCCTGGCCGCGCTGATGGGCCTGCCGACGACGTACGTGTGGACGCACGACTCGATCGGCCTTGGCGAGGACGGCCCGACGCACCAGCCGATCGAGCAGCTGTCCGCGCTGCGCGCCATCCCGGGTCTCAACGTCGTCCGCCCGGCGGACGCCAACGAGACCGCCTACGCGTGGAAGGCCGTCCTG
The DNA here is from genome assembly GCA_963762765.1 of uncultured Actinomycetota bacterium. Taxonomy (GTDB): domain Bacteria; phylum Actinomycetota; class Actinomycetes; order Mycobacteriales; family Pseudonocardiaceae; genus Amycolatopsis. The sequence continues at coordinate 105,486 of CAVXMR010000010.1, read as the reverse complement.
GAGGACGTCCACCACCCGTCGGGCCTGGCGCTGACCCGCCAGAACGTGCCGGTGCTCGAGGGCACCAGCGCCGAAGGCGTGGCCAAGGGCGGTTACGTCCTCGCCGATTCCGACGGCACTCCGGATGTCGTGCTGATCGGCACCGGTTCCGAGGTCCAGCTCGCCGTCGCGGCGAAGAAGACCCTCGAGGCCGACGGCATCAAGGCCCGCGTCGTGTCGATGCCGTGCGTCGAGTGGTTCGACGCGCAGGACGCGGCCTACCGCGAGTCGGTCATCCCGGCCGGGGTGAAGGCCCGCGTGTCGGTCGAGGCCGGGATCGCCCAGCCCTGGCACCGGCTCACCGGTGACGCCGGGGTGAACGTTTCCATCGAGCACTTCGGCGCGTCCGCCGATGCGGCCACACTGTTCCGTGAGTTCGGTTTCACCGCCGAGGCCGTCGTGGACGCCGCCCGCCGCTCGATCGCGAACACCAAGAACTGAAGGGGATGGAAGCAATGAGCACCACTGATCGGCTCGCCCAGCTGTCCGAGGCCGGCGTGTCCATCTGGCTCGACGACCTCTCGCGCGAGCGGCTGAACACCGGCAACCTCGCCGGGCTCGTCCGCGACAAGCACGTCGTGGGCGTGACCACCAACCCGACGATCTTCGCCAACGCGATGTCCAAGGGCGAGGCCTACGACGAGCAGACCCGTGAGCTGGCCGCGCGCGGCGCCGACGTCGAGGCGACCATCCGCGAGCTGACCACGACCGACGTCCGCAACGCCGCCGACCTGTTCCGCGACGTCTACAACGCCACGAACGGTGTCGACGGCCGCGTGTCCATCGAGGTCGACCCGCGGCTGGCCAAGGACTCCGACAAGACGGTGGCCGAGGCGAAGGATCTGTGGAAGACCGTGGACCGGCCGAACGTCCTGATCAAGATCCCGGCCACCGAAGAGGGCCTGCCCGCGATCACCGCGACGCTGGCCGAGGGCATCAGCGTCAACGTCACGCTGATCTTCTCGGTCGAGCGCTACGAGAACGTCATCAAGGCGTTCTTCGCGGGCCTGGAGCAGGCGAAGGCCAACGGCCACGACCTGCGCGGCATCCACTCGGTCGCGTCGTTCTTCGTGTCCCGTGTGGACACCGAGATCGACAAGCGGCTGAACGCGATCGGCACCGACGAGGCCAAGGCGCTGCTCGGTCAGGCGGCCGTGGCCAACGCCCGGCTCGCGTACGCGGCCTTCGAGAAGCTGTTCGCGACGGACCGCTGGAAGGCCCTCGCGGCCGACGGCGCCAACGCGCAGCGTCCGCTGTGGGCCTCCACCGGCGTGAAGGACCCGAACTACTCGCCCACCCTCTACGTCGACCAGCTCGTGGTGCGCGACACCGTCAACACGATGCCGGAGAAGACCTTGGACGCGGTGGCCGAGCACGCCGAGATCACCGGTGACCAGGTGACCGGCCGCGGCGCGGAAGCGCAGGCCGTCTTCGACAAGCTCGAAGCCGTCGGCATCGACATCACCGACGTGTTCCTCACGCTGGAGACCGAGGGCGTGGAGAAGTTCGAGAAGTCCTGGACCGAACTGCTCGAGACCGTCACCGGGCAGCTCGAGCAGGCGAAGGGCTGATCCGCGACATGACAGGGGAACCGACCGGCGTCGAAATCCTCGACGCCGAGCTGGCTCAGAACGCTGCGCCCCTGGTCGAACGGCTGGTCGCGGACCAGGCCGCTTCGAAGCTGGCCGCACAGGACGCCACGCTGTGGGGCCCGGAGGCCGAGCCCGAGGCCTCGATCCGGCTTTCGTGGACGACGCTGCACAAGGCGTCGCGGCCGCTGATCGGTGAGATCGAGGCACTGCGGACCGAGCTGCGCAGCGAGGGCGTGGACCGGGTGGTGCTCGCCGGGATGGGCGGCTCGTCGCTGGCGCCGGAGGTCATCACCGGCACCGACGATGTCGCGCTGACCGTGCTCGACACCACCGACCCGGGCCAGGTCGCCGACGCGCTCGCCGGCGACCTCGAGCGCACGGTGATCGTGGTGTCGTCCAAGTCCGGCGGCACCGTCGAGACCGACAGCCACCGCCGCATCTTCGCCAAGGCCTTCGCCGACGCGGGGATCGACGCGGCGCGGCGGATCGTGGTCGTCACCGACCCCGGCTCGCCGTTCGCGGAACTGTCCGAAAAGGAGGGTTACCGCAAGACCTTCCTCGCCGACCCGCACGTCGGCGGCCGCTACTCCGCGCTGACCGCGTTCGGGCTCGTCCCGGCCGGGCTGGCGGGCGCGGACGTCGCGCGGCTGCTCGACCAGGCCGCCGCGGCGGCCGACGTGCTCGGCACCGACTCGGCGGAGAACCCGGCCGTCAAGCTCGCGGCGGCCTGGGCCGCCGCGCACGCGACGGGCGCGGAAAAGGTCGTCTTGGCGGCAACGGACTCCGGGAGCTCGCGCCCACTGACTGGCTTCCCCGACTGGGCGGAGCAGCTGATCGCGGAGTCCACCGGCAAGCAGGGCACCGGCCTGCTGCCGGTCGCGGTGGAAGGCCCGCAGGCGCCCGGTTTCGCCGACGCGAAGTCCGACGCCACCCCCGTCACCATCGGCGAGGGCTCGGGTGCGGCGAAGATTTCGGTGACCGGTTCGCTCGGCGCGCAGTTCCTGCTCTGGGAGTTCGCCACCGCGCTGGTGGGCAGGCTGCTCGGGATCAACCCGTTCGACCAGCCCGACGTCGAGACGGCGAAGAAGGCGGCGCGTGCCCTGCTGGACGACCCGGAGAAGCTGACCGGCGGCGAAGAGCCGTCCAATGTGGACGGTTCGGTCGAGATCTTCGGCAGCGATGGAGTCGCCACCGAAGGAAAGCTCGTGGACGTGCTCCGCGCGTTCTTCGGCTCCGCGCCGGAAGCGGGTTACATCGCGGTGCAGGCCTACCTCGACCGCCTGGACGACGCGTCGACGTCGTTGCTGCGCGGCGAGATCGCCAAGGGCACCGGGCTGCAGACGACGTTCGGCTGGGGCCCGCGGTTCCTGCACTCGACCGGCCAGTACCACAAGGGCGGTCACCAGAACGGCGTGTTCCTGCAGATCAGCGGCGCGGTCGAGCACGACCTCGAAGTGCCCGAGCGGCCGTACACGCTGGGTCAGCTGCAGCACGCGCAGGCTCTGGGCGACGGGCAGGTGCTCGCCGAGCACGGCCGCCCGGTGCTGCGCCTGCACCTCACCGACCGGGCCGCCGGCCTGGCCGAGCTCGTCCGCGCGGTACAGGAGGTCGGGCAGTGAGCGACTGGGTCAACCCGCTGCGCGATCCGCGCGACAAGCGGCTCCCCCGGATCGCCGGGCCGTCCAGCCTGGTGATCTTCGGCGTGACCGGTGACCTGGCGCGCAAGAAGCTGATGCCCGCCATCTACGACCTGGCCAACCGCGGGCTGCTGCCCGCGGGCTTCTCGCTCGTCGGGTTCGCCCGCCGCGACTGGGAGCACCAGGACTTCGGCGAGCTCGTGCACGACTCGGTCAAGGAGCACGCGCGGACGCCGTTCAAGGAGTCGGTGTGGAACCGGCTCGCCGAAGGCATCCGGTTCGTCCAGGGCACCTTCGACGACGACGACGCGTTCGACCGGCTCGCGCAGACGGTCAAGGACCTCGACCACGAGCGCGGCACCGGCGGCAACACGGCGTTCTACCTGTCGATCCCGCCCGGCGCGTTCCCGGTGGTGACCAAGCAGCTGGCCCGCTCCGGGCTGGCCAACGCCGACGCCAGCACCTGGCGCCGGGTCGTCATCGAGAAGCCCTTCGGGCACGACCTGCGCAGCGCCGAAGAGCTGAACGCGATCGTCAACGACGTCTTCCCCGAGGAGTCGGTGTTCCGCATCGACCACTACCTCGGCAAGGAGACGGTGCAGAACATCCTGGCGCTGCGCTTCGCGAACCAGCTGTTCGAGCCGATCTGGAACGCCAACTACGTCGACCACGTGCAGATCACCATGGCCGAGGACATCGGCCTCGGCGGCCGCGCGGGGTACTACGACGGCATCGGCGCGGCGCGCGACGTCATCCAGAACCACCTGCTGCAGCTGCTGGCCTTCACCGCGATGGAGGAGCCCGTCTCGTTCGAACCGCGGGCCCTGCGCGCGGAGAAGATCAAGGTGCTCTCGGCGACGGGCCCGGTCGGACCGCTGAGTTCGACCACCGCCCGCGGCCAGTACGCGGGCGGCTGGCAGGGCGGCACGAAGGTTCCCGGCCTGTTGCAGGAAGAGGGCTTCGCGAAGGACTCGAAGACCGAGACCTACGCCGCGGTGACCCTGGAGGTGCAGAGCCGCCGCTGGGCCGGGGTGCCGTTCTACCTGCGTACCGGCAAGCGCCTCGGCCGTCGCGTCACCGAGATCGCCGTGGTGTTCAAGCGGGCGCCGCACCTGCCGTTCGACTCGACGTCGACCGAGGAGCTGGGGCAGAACGCCCTGGTCATCCGGGTCCAGCCGGACGAGGGCATCACGCTGCGGTTCGGCTCGAAGGTGCCGGGGACCACGATGGAGGTCCGCGACGTCACGATGGACTTCGGGTACGGGCACGCGTTCACCGAGTCCTCCCCCGAGGCCTACGAGCGGCTGATCCTCGACGTCCTGCTCGGCGAGCCGTCGCTGTTCCCGGTCAACGAAGAGGTCGAGCTGTCCTGGAAGATCCTCGACCCGATCCTGGAGCACTGGGCCACCGAAGGCGCGCCGGAGCAGTACCCGCCGGGCACCTGGGGTCCGCCGTCCGCGGACGAAATGCTGGCGCGCACCGGCCGGAAGTGGAGGCGTCCGTGATCATCGACCTGCCATCGACCACCACCTCGCAGCTGAACAAGAAGCTGGTGGAGATCCGCGAGCAGGGCGGTCAGGTCGCGCTGGGCCGGGTGCTCACCCTGGTGATAGTGGCCGACGACGACGCCAAGCTCGAGGAGGCCATCGAGGCCGCCAACGGCGCCAGCCGCGAGCACCCGTCCCGGGTGATCGTGGTGGCCAAGGGCGCGCGCACCGCGGCGCCGCGGATCGACGGCCAGATCCGCGTCGGCGGGGACGCCGGCGCGAGCGAGGTCATCGTGCTGCGGCTCTACGGACCCCTTGCCGCGCAAGGGCAGAGCGCCGTCGTGCCGCTGCTGCTGCCGGACGCGCCGATCGTCACCTGGTGGCCCGGCGCCGGCCCGAAGGCCCCGGCCACCGACCCGCTCGGTGAGCTGGCGCAGCGCCGGATCACCGACTCGGCCGCGGAGAAGAGCCCGGTCCGGGCGCTGACCACGCGGGCGAAGTCCTATGTGGAGGGTGACACCGACCTGGCCTGGACCCGGCTGACGCACTGGCGTGCCCAGCTCGTGTCCGCGCTGGACCTGCCGCCGTACGAGAAGGTCACCGGCGCGACCGTGACCGGCGAGGCCGACTCGCCGTCCACCGAGCTGCTGGCCGGCTGGCTCGCCGAGTACCTGAAGGTGCCGGTGAAGCGGGTCAAGTCCTCGGGTGCGGCGGGCATCATCTCGGTGACGCTGGACCGGCGCTCGGGCGCGGTGGAACTGCACCGGCCGGACGGGCGTGTCGGCACGCTGACCCAGCCGGGCCAGCCGACCCGGCGGATCGCCCTGCAGCGCCGCAACAACCAGGACTGCCTGGTGGAGGAGCTGCGCCGGCTCGACCCGGACGAGGTCTACGAGGCTTCGCTGCACGGGCTGGCGAAGATCGCTCCGGGCAGCAGCGCCAACGGGAAGCCGGCGGCACCGCCGAAGGCCGATGTGACTTCGCCCGCGGCGGCTGGGGCCGCTGCCGCGAAGGAGGCGAAGCCGAAGAAGACGTCCGCGGCCAAGAAGAAGAGCTCATGACCAAGACCGAAGTTGTCGTCTACGCGAACCAGGACCTCCTGGCCGCCGCGGCGGCGGCCCGGCTGGTCACCCGGCTCGTGGACGTCCAGGCGGCGAAGGGCTCGGCGTCGCTCGTGCTCACCGGTGGTGGCACGGGGATCGCGGTGCTGCGCGAGCTGCGTGACTCGCACGCCCGGGACGCGATCGACTGGTCGCGCCTGGACATCTACTGGGGCGACGAGCGGTTCGTCCCGGCGGATTCCGACGAGCGGAACGAGAAGGGCGCGCGCGAGGCGTTGCTCGACCACGTCCCGCTCGACCCGAAGCGGATCCACGCGATGGCGCCCTCGGACGGCGAGTTCGGCGATGACGTGGACAGCGCTGCCGCGGCCTACGCCGAAGTGCTCGCGGCCAACGCGGGGCCGGAGGACCACGGCGACGTGCCGTCGTTCGACATCATGCTGCTGGGCCTGGGCGGTGAGGGGCACACCGCCTCGATCTTCCCGGAGTCGCCGGCGGTCTACGAGACCGAGCGGTCGGTGGTGGCGGTGCGCAACTGCCCCAAGCCGCCGCCCACCCGGATCTCGCTGACCCTGCCCGCGATCCAGCGGGCCCGCGACATCTGGCTGATGACCGCGGGCGAGGCGAAGGCGGACGCCGTCGCACTGGCGCTGGCCGGGGCGGGCGAGGTCCAGCTGCCGGTCGCGGGGGCCCGCGGGCAGCGGCGCACCCTCTGGCTGCTCGACCGCGGCGCCGCCGCGAAACTCACGAAGGTCTACCAGCCCCCGACGGCCTGATTGTCCGTGAAGGACCCCTTACCGGCTGTGAGAGCCGGTAAGGGGTCCTTCACGGCTTTCCGCCCCCGGAACCGTCGGTGCCTCCCGGTAGCGTGGAAATCGGGGGCTGCTCAGCGCGGCTGCCACCCGTGTTCGAGGAACCCGAAGATCTCCCCCGCGGCGTGCTCCGGGTCCGGGTGGTTCGCGACGAGGTCACGTGCGCCCAGCGCGAATCGCGCCAGCGCGGCACAGACGAGGTCGTCCTCAGGCGCGCCGACCTCAGCGGCGATGGCCCGCGCGACGGCCGTTTCGTGCCGCATCCACATCCGCCTGCCGTACTCGCGCAGAGCCGGTGTGCTCTCGATGAGCTGGACGAACACCTCGAGCCCCGCGTTCTCGGGGCGGCGCGCCGAGCGCAGCAGGTGCTCGCGCAGCGCGTCCGGGATCGACTGCCCCGGCGCCCGCTCGCGGACGGCCGCGACGAGCGCGGCTTCGACGTCGTCGTCCCGGTCGAAGAGCAGCGCCTCCTTGCTGGGGAAGTGCTTGAAGAGCGTGGTCACCGAAACGTCGGCGGCGTCGGCAACGTCCTTGACGCCGACCTGGTCGAAGCCCCGTTCGAGGAACAGCGTCAGCGCGGCGTCGGCCAGGGACTGACGGGTCTGCGCCTTCTTGCGCTCACGGCGTCCGGTCGGTTCGGTCACCAGCTCAGCTTAGCGCACCGGTGTATCCACTTAAAAAGTGTAGTGATTGCACTTTCTTAGTGAATATGGTTTTCTGGGTCACGCCGACCGCAAGGGGGAACCATGAAGATCGCCGTCATCGGCGCCGGCCTGGGCGGCCTCGCCTGCGCCCGCGTCCTGCAGCTCCACGGCCGCGACGTCACCATTTTCGAGCAGGAGGCCTCGGCCGACGCCCGGCCGCAGGGCGGCACGCTCGACCTGCACGGCGACACCGGCCAGGTCGCCATGCGCACCGCCGGTCTGCACGAAGCGTTCCGCGCGCTCGCCCGGCCCGAAGGTCAGGAGATGCGCTTCGCCGACCCGCGCACGGCCGAGCTGCTCACGCACCGCCTGCCCGAGGAGGGCGAGGAGTTCCGGCCGGAGATCGACCGCGGCGTGCTGCGCGGCCTCCTGCTCGACTCGCTCACACCGGGAACGGTCCGCTGGGGGCGGCCCGCGGAGAGCGTCACCCCGCTCTCGGACGGGACCGCCCGGCTGCGCTTCGCCGACGGCACCGAGGCCGACTTCGACCTGGTCGTCGGCGCGGACGGCGCGTGGTCACGCGTCCGCGGCGCGCTGACCGGTGCGAAGCCCGAGTACACCGGCGTCACGTTCGTCGAGGTCGCGCTCGACGACTCCGACCGCCGCCATCCCGCCCTCGCGGCGTTGACCGGCCAGGGCAGCATGGCGGCGAAGGTCGACGGCACCATGCTCTTCGCACAGCGGAACAGCAACGACCACATCCGCTGCTACGCGGCCTTTTACGCACCCGCCGACGGCGGTCTCGACTTCGACGACACCGAAGCCGTCCGCGCCGCACTGCTCGAACGCTATGCCGGCTGGCACGAGGCCCTGCTCGGCTTCCTGCGCGACAACGACGGCGCGTTCGTCCACCGGCCGCTGTACGTGCTGCCGGTGCCACACGAGTGGGCGCACGTCCCGGGCGTCACGCTGGTCGGCGATGCCGCCCACCTGATGCCGCCACTGGGCGTCGGCGCCAACCTCGCGTTGCTCGACGGCACCGAGCTGGCGACCGCGCTGGTCACCGAGCCGAGTGTCGACGAGGGCGTCCGCGCCTACGAGCGGGTCATGCTGCCTCGCTCGATCGAGACCGCGCAGGCGACCGGCGAAGGACTCCACCACTTCATGAGCGACCATCTCCCGGCCGAATTCGCGTAACGGCCGATGACACGTCCGAGGCGCAGCGCGTCTCGGACGTGTCGGCCATGTCTCGTCCAGTGAGACGCGGGGTGATGCGTGCGCCCGGGTGCCACCCGAACGGGTGCACGACCTGCGGAATCCGGACGCCTGTACTCCGACTGCGGGTGAAACTTACCGTCTTACTCCGTAACCTCGTTAGCATCCGCACATTTGTTCGTTGTTGCGCGTCCCGATCGGGGGTTGAACACCTCTCTTCACTAAGTCCACAAGACGAATGGGGTCGCCAGCGATGAGTACACAGGGACTCTCGATTCCAGGCATCACGATCGGCACACCCGGCGCCGCGCCGGCCGAGCAGGTGCTTCGCAGCCGTTCGACCGCCCAGTTCGGTCCCGTGCGGCGTGCCGCGTTGGCCACCTTCGGCGTAGAGGCGGCCGCCGTCCTGCTGGCGGTCCTCGACGTCTGGCTGGTGATCCCCGAGAAGGCCCAGACCTACTCCATCTATCTTTCCGCCGCCGCGTGCCTGGCGGTGGCGTTCCGCCGCCGGTTCCCGTTCCTCGCCGTGATCGCCGCGGCCCCCGGCTTCCTCGCCGGCTGGGCCCAGCTCGCCTCGATGATCAACCTCGGCATGCTCGCCACCCGCCGTCAGCTGCACTGGCAGACCTGGGTCGGCGCGGCGCTGGTGTTCACCTGCCGGTTCGTGCAGTGGCCGCTGGAGGACTTCGCGCAGCTCAGCTGGCGTGAGCACGTCCTCGACGGCATCTACGGCGTTCTGGTGGCCGGCATGCCGATCGCGATCGGCATGCTGATCGGCGCCCGCGCGGAGATCTCGAACAAGCTCGCCGAACTCAAGACCAGCCGCGACCGCGAGCGCCGCTTCCACGCCGACGCCGTCCGCGCCGAAGAGCGGGCGCGGCTCGCGCGCGAGATGCACGACGTCGTCTCGCACCAGATCACCCTCATCGCGATGCAGGCCGGGGCCCTGCAGGCCCAGACTTCCGACGACCGGGCGCTGGAGACCGCGCAGGTCATCCGGACGCTGTCCAAGCGGACCCTGGAAGAGCTGCGCTCGCTGGTCAGCGTGCTGCGGGCGGGCTCGGACGACGACGGGGTGCGGCCGGGGATCAACGAGCTCGACCGGCTGATCCGCACCGCCGACGTCCCGGTGCACCTGACCGTCGAGCACCTGCCGGAGGTGCTGCCTAGCCAGGTCTCGGCGGCGGCGTACCGCACGGTGCAGGAGTGCCTGACCAACGTCCACAAGCACGCCCCGGGCGCGACGGCGACGATCCGCATCCAGGGTGAGCACGGGGCACTCAAGGTCGAGGTCCGCAACGAGCGCGCCCGCCGGGCGGGGGAATCCCTGCCTTCGGGCGGCCACGGCCTGACCGGCTTGGCCGAGCGGGCCCGCTTGCTGGGCGGCAGTTTCGAGACCTCGGGCACCGAGGACGGCGGCTTCCGCGTCCGCGCCCGCTACCCCCTGGACCGCTGAAGCCCCGCTCGTCCCGGCCCTCGTGAGTGGTAAGTCGGTTAAGTGGCGGGTTCTCGCTGAGGACGACTGCGGGTTCGGTCTAACCCTCACTTACCACTCGACCGAGACCCGACCCCGGCGTCCCCCGAACGCCGTCATTACTACGGGACTCCGGCGTCCGCGCGTCGTCTGGGTCGGGTGGAGACACGAAAGCCACCTCGAGGACGTCCTCGAGGTGGCTTTCAGCAGCTACGGCCTCAGATGATTTCGCGGCGCTGGCGCAGGCGCTCGAGCGCCTCGGCGAGGATCGCCTCGCCGTCGGCGTCGCTGCGCCGTTCCTTCACGTACGCCAGGTGGGTCTTGTAGGGCTCGGTCCGCGGCGCGGCCGGTGGGTTCTTCTCGTCCTGCCCGCCGGGCAGCCCGCAGCGTGGGCAGTCCCACTCGTCGGGAATCTCCGCGTCGAGCGCGAACGACGGGCGAGCCTCGTGCCCGTTGGCGCACCAGTAGCCGACCCGGCGCCGTGGCGCCGATTCACCCCGTTCCGATTCGCCCGTGGGACCGGCACCCACCCGGGTGCCTCGAATCGCGTTACCGCCAACCATGAATCCTCACACCTAGGAATCGGCGGCGCGCCCCCCAATAGGCACGCCGAATCACTCAGCGTCCGCACCGGATGACCCGCACACGTCCGGCAGGGCGCTCCTTGGTCAAACCTTGAGCAGCAGGCCCAGGCCCACGATGCTGATCAGCCAGACGGCGCCGAGGAGCAGGGTGATCCGGTCCAGGTTCTTCTCGGCGACGCTCGACCCCGCCAGGCTGGACTGCATCCCGCCACCGAACAGCGAGGACAGGCCACCACCCCGGCCGCGATGCAGCAGAACCGCCACCACGAGGAACACGCTGGAGACGATCAACAGGATTTGCAGGAACAGCTTCATGTCATCCTCTGGGCTCTAGGAGAATGCAGGGGTACGGCATGGGGCCAGACCTATGGTCCCCACCGTACCCCTGGACTCGTCCACTGCTGTGTGACGGACCGGATACAGAGACTACCCGGTCGTGGCCTCGATCAGGGCAGCGGCCCGCCCGCGGCGAGCGCGCAGAGTTTCGTGAACTCGTCGCCGTCGAGCGAGGCTCCGCCGACCAGGGCACCGTCGACGTTCTCGCACGCCACCAGATCGCTGATGTTGTTCGCCTTGGCCGAGCCGCCGTAAAGCACCCGGACGGACGACGCGACGTCCTCGCCGTACTTCTCCTGCAACGTCGCGCGGATGGCCTTGCAGACCTCTTCCGCGTCGGCCGGGGTGGCGACCTTGCCGGTCCCGATCGCCCAGACCGGCTCGTAGGCGACGACCACGCTCGTGACCTGCTCGGCCTTGAGGCCCTTCAGGCCCTCGATCAGCTGCGTCGTGGTGTGCGAGATGTGCTCGCCGGCCTCGCGGACCTCGAGCTTCTCGCCGATGCAGAGGATCGGCGTGATGCCGTGCTTGAGCGCGGCCTTGACCTTCTTGTTGACCAGCTCGTCCGACTCGCAGTGGTACTCCCGGCGCTCCGAGTGCCCGACGGTGACGAAGCTGCAGCCCAGCTTCGCCAGCATCGCGCCCGACACCTCGCCGGTGTAGGCACCGGAGTCGTGCGCGGAGATGTCCTGCGCCCCGTAGGTGAGCGACAGCTTGTCGCCGTCGGTCAGGGTCTGGACGCTGCGGATGTCGGTGAACGGCGGCAGCACCGCCACGTCGACCTTCGCGTAGTACTTCTCCGGCAGCGCGAACGCGATCTTCTGCACCAGCGCGATCGCCTCGAGGTGGTTCTGGTTCATCTTCCAGTTGCCGGCGATGAACACTTTGCGTGCCACTAGTTCTTCTCCTCCAGGGCCACGACGCCCGGCAGTTCCTTGCCTTCGAGGTACTCCAGCGAGGCACCGCCACCGGTGGAGATGTGCGAGAAGCCGTCCTCGGGCAGGCCGAGCTGGCGGACCGCGGCGGCGGAGTCGCCTCCGCCGACGACGGTGAACGCGTCACCGGCGACCAGTGCCTCGGCGACGGCGCGGGTGCCGCCGGAGAAGGCCTCGAACTCGAACACGCCCATCGGGCCGTTCCAGAACACGGTCGCCGCGTCGGCCAGCTTGCCGGCGAACAGCTCGCGGGTCTTCGGGCCGATGTCGAGGCCCTGGCGGTCGGCCGGGATGGCCGTGGCGTCGACGACCTCGTGCTCGGCGTCCGCCGAGAACTCCGTCGCGGCGAGCACGTCGAGCGGCAGCACCAGTTCGACGCCGCGTTTCTCCGCCTCGGCGAGGAAGCCCGACACCTGGTCCAGCTGGTCGGCCTGCAGCAGCGACTGGCCGACCTCGTGGCCCTGGGCCTTGAGGAAGGTGTACGCCATGCCGCCGCCGATGAGCAGCCGGTCGACCTTGGTCAGCAGGTTCGCGATGACGCCGAGCTTGTCGGACACCTTCGCGCCGCCGAGGACGACCACGTACGGCCGCTTCACGTCGTCGGTGAGCTTCTTCAGCACGTCCAGCTCGGCCAGCACGAGGCCGCCCGCGTACGCCGGAAGCACCGAAGCGATCTCGTAGACCGAGGCCTGCTTGCGGTGCACGACGCCGAAGCCGTCCGAGACGAACGCGCCGCCGGGGACGAGCGCGGCCAGCTCCGCGGCCAGCTCGGAGCGGTCGACCGCGTCCTTGCTGGTCTCGCGGGCGTCGAAGCGCACGTTCTCGAGCAGCACCACGCCGCCGTCGGCGAGACCGGAGGTCAGCGCCTTCGCGGAGTCGCCCACCAGGTCACCCGCGAGGGCGACGTCGGCGCCGAGCAGCTCGGAGAGCCGCTTCGCGACGGGCGCGAGGGTGAACTTCGGGTCCGGCTCGCCCTTGGGACGGCCGAGGTGCGCCGTGACGACGACCTTGGCGCCCGCCTCGGCGAGCCGCTTGATCGTCGGCAGGGCCGCGCGGACGCGGCCGTCGTCGGTGATCCGGTCCCCGTCGAGCGGGACGTTCAGGTCGGAACGCACGAGTACGTAGCGGCCCTGAACACCCTCGCCCAGCAGGTTTTCGAGGTTCTTGACGCTCATCGGGTTCAGGAGAGCTTCGAACCGACGAGCTTGACCAGGTCGGCGAGGCGGTTGGAGTAGCCCCACTCGTTGTCGTACCAGCCGACGACCTTGACCTGGTTGCCGATGACCTTGGTCAGCGGCGCGTCGTAGATGCAGGACGCCGGGTCGGTGACGATGTCCGAGGACACGATCGGGTCCTCGTTGTAACGCAGGTAGCCCGACAGCGGGCCCTCGGCGGCGGCCTTGTAGGCGGCGTTGACCTCTTCGAGGGTGGCGCTCTTGGTCAGCGTCACGGTCAGGTCGGTGGCCGAGCCTGTCGGCACCGGCACGCGCAGCGCGTAGCCGTCCAGCTTGCCCTGCAGCTCCGGCAGGACCAGGCCGATCGCCTTGGCGGCACCGGTCGAGGTCGGCACGATGTTCAGCGCGGCGGCGCGGGCGCGGCGCATGTCCTTGTGCGGCGCGTCCTGCAGGTTCTGGTCCTGGGTGTAGGCGTGGATCGTGGTCATCAGGCCCTGCTCGATGCCGAACGAGTCCTGCAGGACCTTGGCCAGCGGGCCGAGGCAGTTGGTGGTGCAGGAGGCGTTCGAGATGATCACCTGCGAGCCGTCGTACTTGTCGTCGTTGACGCCCAGCACCACGGTCAGGTCCTCGCCCTTGGCGGGCGCGGAGATGATGACCTTCTTGGCACCGCCGGCGATGTGCGCCTTGGCGGCGTCGGCGTTGGTGAAGAAGCCGGTCGACTCGACGACGACGTCCACGCCCAGGTCACCCCAGGGCAGGTTGGCCGGGTCGCGCTCGGCGAGGGCCTTGATGGTCTTGCCGTCGACGACGATGCCCTCGGCGCTGACGCTGACCTCACCCGGGAAACGGCCCAGGATGGAGTCGTACTTCAGCAGGTGGGCCATGGTGGAGACGTCGCCGAGGTCGTTGAAAGCGACGATCTCGATGTCGTGGCCGCTCGCCTGCACGGCGCGGAAGAAGTTGCGGCCGATGCGGCCGAAGCCGTTGACACCTACGCGAACGGTCACTGCTGCCACTCCTCTGAGGATCGGCCGGGAACCCTCCCAGCCAGACTTTCGGGCTCAGCGCAACCCTAGCGTGCGGGCATACGCCTCCCTGACTGCCCTGACGAGACTTCCACCACTTGGCGAACGGGTCAAGAATCGATTAAGAAGCCAGCTCACGCTCCAGCGGTGTGCGGAACCTCGGCGTCACCCGGACCACGCCGAACCACCGGGCGACCCGGTCCGCCTCCAGCTCGATCGCGGCCTTCTCCGCGCGGCCGACATCCTCCAGCAGACGGAAGACGACTTCGCCCGACGAGCGCTGCGTCCAGCCGCCGACGATCCGCCCACCGGACCACACGGTCGGGCCGACGTTGCCGTTGCGGTCGAACAATGCGCCCTGGTGCGGGCCGAGGAACCAGTCACGCTCCTGCCACCCCATCGGGGCCGGGTCGAGCGTGGGCAGGAACGCCGCCCACGGCCCGGGGTCCGGCACCGGTTCGACGTCGTCGGCCAGGACGACGCCGGGGACGCCGTCGAGATCGACATCCACCGTGTCCAGGGCGGACAGGGCCTGTTTCGTCTGGCCCACGGTCCAGCCGGTCCACCAGCGCAGGTCGCTCACCGGGGCGGGCCCGAAGGCGTACAGCCACTTTTCGGCGAGCCCTGCGCGGGCAGCCGCGGGGTCCAGCCGGGCCAGCCCGCCGGGGAGCCAGCCGTCGAGCGGGGCCCACTCGTACTGGGTGCTGAGCCAGCTGCCGCGCGGGCGGCCGCGCGCGATCCGGCCGTCGACCGCCAGCTGGAACAGCACGCGGCTGGTGACGTTGCCGATCGCTTCGTACGGCTTGCCCTTGGCCATGTGCAGCTGCTGGCGCAGCCTCGGCTCGTCCTCGACGAGCTGCTGGGCCGAAGCCGAGCCGCGCGCGCGTAACGCTTTTTCAACGGCGTCCTCGACGTCGATCAGCCACGTCTCCGGGTCGGGCACGTTCTCGGGATGGCCGTTCTCGGCCAGGTGCTTGCAGAGGAGCTTGCGCTGCTTCGCCGCGATGTCGCCGGAGCAGCCGGCCTGGACGAGCGCCGCGGTGTCGAGGTCGGTGACGAAGACCGTGCGGCGCATGCCGAGCAACCGCAGGAGCGTGCGGTCCTCGTACAGCGCGCGCTCGACGTCGGCGATGCTC
The DNA here is from genome assembly GCA_963762765.1 of uncultured Actinomycetota bacterium. Lineage (GTDB taxonomy): Bacteria > Actinomycetota > Actinomycetes > Mycobacteriales > Pseudonocardiaceae > Amycolatopsis. The sequence goes on along the minus strand of CAVXMR010000010.1, from coordinate 90,331 downwards.
GGCTCGGCCAGCCGCGCGCAGCGCGGACAGGTGCACGCTGGCCGGGTCGGTGGCGTGCAGGGCGACCACCCCGGCCACGACCTCCTCGACGGTGGCGGCTCGGTGGGCCAGGCGATGACGGGTGCCGAGCCGGGCCCGGCGCTGCTCGACGCTGAACTTCGGGATCACAGAGCGTGTCTACCACCGGCCACCGACAGTTTCGGGACACCGATGCACCGGGCCGGAAAATCGCTGGGTGGGGACGGGGCGCGGGCTTAGCCTCGGAGCATGGTTTCCAGTGCCCACTTCGCGGCCTTCGCCGCGCTCACCTTCCTGATGGTCATCGTGCCCGGGCCGAGCGTGCTGTTCACGATCAGCCGCGCGCTCACCGTCGGGCGGCGCGACGCGCTGCTCACCGTCGTCGGCAACGCGGCCGGGGTGTACACGCAGGTGGTGGCGGTCGCGTTCGGGCTGGGCGCGCTGGTGACGACGTCGGCGGCGCTGTTCACCGCGATCAAGCTCGGCGGCGCGCTCTACCTGGTGTACCTGGGCGTGCAGGCGATCCGGAAGCGGCACAAGCTGGTCGACGCGGTCGCCGCCGAGGTCCGCACCGCGCCGGGCCGGACGCTGACCGTGCTCCGCGACGGCCTCGTGGTCGGCTTCGCGAACCCGAAGTCGATCGTGTTCCTGGCCGCGATCCTGCCGCAGTTCGTCGAGCCCGCCGCGGGTTCGGTGCCCACGCAGATGCTGCTGCTCGGCATCTGCCTGCCGGTGATCGCGCTGATCTGCGACAGCGTCTGGGCGTTCGCCGCGGGCACCGCGCGGGACTGGTTCGCCGGCTCGCCGCGCCGGCTGAAGCTGATCGGCGGCACCGGTGGCCTGGTGATGATCGGCCTGGGCACCACGCTGGCCTTCACCGGCCGCAAGGACTGAGCTGAAGGGGACTTTCATGGCGTCCGGCGCGATGAAAGTCCCCTTCACCACGCGGGACGCGATGAAAGTCCCCTTCAGCTCACGCGGACTGGTCCTCTCCGGGAACCGGGTCTTCCCCCGGCCTGCTGAACATCCGGGTCGCTGAGAGGCGCGCGACGCCGTCGGGGTCGCCCAGGTCGTCCAAGGACGTGCGGATCGTCGAGTCCACCGACAGGTATTTGCGGCCCGCGCGCAGGTCCGCGTCGTTGCGCAGCCGCACGATCAGCGGGAACTCCGCAAGCGCGCCCGCGTCGAACAGCCCGGTCGTGTAGATCAGCTGGACGCCCAGCGCCTCGGCCACCGCCCGCTGCAGTTCCAGCAGGTATCCGGCGGACGCCCGGCCGATCGGGTTGTCCAGGAACAGCACGCCGGAATGCCGGTTGCGCGCCTTGCCGCGGTTGTTCGCGCGCAGCGCGGCCAGGGTGCAGTAGAGGATGATCGCCGCGGTCAGCTGCTGGCCGCCGGAGAACACGTCCCGGATCTCCGAGACGCGCTGACGTTCGGTCCGCAGCACCGAATCCGGCTTGAGCATGTCGACGCGGAAGCCTTTCGGCGCCGCCGCCTGGACGCCGCGCAGCACCAGGGAAAGCCCGTCCCGCTTGACGTCGCGGCCGTCGGCGGTCTTGCCCGCGGCCGCCTCGTCGACGACCTCGCCGAGCTTCTCCGCCAGCGCGTTGTCCTCCAGCTCGGTGAACCGGATCCGCAGGAACTCCTGGCCCGACCAGTCGCCGAGCCCGTCCGGCAGCCGGGAGACGCGCTGGGCGGACCGCAGCGTCCGCAGCGCGCCGTCGACCATGCCCTGCAGCCGCGTGATGATGCCGCCGCGGTGCCGGTCGATCTGGGCGAGGTCGTCGGTGAGCGAACGCAGCCGCGGCCGCAGCGCCTCGGCCCATTCCGCGGCGTGCGCGGGCAGCTGGTCGCGTTTGACCGACACGACCTGCTGGCGCACCGGCGTGCTCAGCTTCTCGAAGCGCTTCTCGGTCGCGTACTGCGCGAGCTGGTCGGCCGCCGCGCGCACTCGCCGGTCGCCCGAGTCGGCGGCTTCCTGCGCGTCCGTCAGCGTCGCGTTCAGGCGCGTGTGCTGGGCACGCGCGGTGTCGACGTCGCCGTCGTAGGCCGCCGACTCGGTGTCGGTGACCAGGTGCGCCAGCGAATCGGCCAGCATGCCGAAGCCGGACGCGGAGTTCCGCGCCGAGTCCAGCGTTGCCTCGGCCGCGGCACGGCGTTCCTGCAGCTCTTCCCACTTCCGCGCGGCCGCCGAAGCTTCGAGCCCGGCCGCGTCGATCAGCTCCAGGCCGTGCTCGATGTCGCGCGGTTTCTCGGTGGCACCAGCGGACTGCAACGGCAGCGCGTCCAGCTCGGCACGCCGCGTCGAGACCAAGCCGATGGCTTCGGTCCGCTCGTCCTCGAGGCTGTCGACGACACGGCGGGCGCGCGAAAGCGCCGCCGCCCGCGCGGACGCGTCCGAGCCGTCCGGCGTCTCCAGCAGCTCGGCCGCCCGCGCACGGACGGCCTCGTCGAGAGACTCGACGGCCGATCCTGCCGCCGCTTCGGCGCTTTCCGCCTGCTCCAGCTCGCCGCGCAGGTCGCTGCCGACCTCGACTTTCGCGTACGCGTCCGACGCTGACGCGTAAGTCCGGCGCAGCGCGTCCACGGGTTCGGCGGGCGGCGGCGCGTCCTCGGGCACCTCGCCCGCGCCCGGCACCTCGGCCAGTTCGGCCTTCGCCGTGGTCGCCGTGCGGCGGTGGCCGTCCGCGGTGCGCTGCTCCTCCCCCGCCTGCTCGCGCAGCCGCGCGGCCTTGCCCGCGGCGTCGGAAGCCTGCAGGTCGGCGCGCTCGGCGATCTCGGCGGCGCGCTCGGCGTCCTCGGTCCACTCGGCGATCCGCGCGCCCCGAGCGGAAAGCTCGGCCAGCCGCCGGGCCTTCTCCTCGGCTTCGCCTTGCGCGGTCCGCAATCCCGGGACACGCTCCCGCAGCGAGACGGCTTTTTCGCTCAACCGCGCGAATTCCGTCTCGGCCTGGGTCAGCGCGGTGCTCGCGGTCTCGCGCGCGGCCCGGGCGGCCTGGGCCTGCTCGGCCAGCGTCGCGATCGCGCCCGGCGGGTAGTCCTCGCGCCAGGTCGTGAGCTTCCAGATCAGCGCGCCATCTGCGGACAGCTTGGCGGACAAGGCTTCCAGCCGCCGCTGTCGTTCGGCGTGGCGCTGGGCCACGGCTTCGCGCTCGGCGTCGGCGGCTTCCTCGTCGTACATCGCCGGGTTCGGCGGCACCACGAACTCGACCCCGGCGACCGCCGGCGTATCGCCGTTCAGCGCTTCGGTGGTGCCCACGGAGATCATCGCGCTGGGCAGCAGCCGCCGCTTGGTCAGCACTTCCCGCGCCCGCTCGGCGTGCGCGACGTCGTTGAGCAGGACGCCGGAAACGAGCTGCGGCAGCCGTTCCAGCACCTCGGCCCGGCGTGGAGTGTCCAGTTTGGACAGATAGCGCCAGCCCGACCACGCGGTGATGCCCGCTTCTTCCAGCGCGTCCAAGGCGGATTGGACGTCCTGGGGCGGCGGGAGCAGCCCGCCCGAGCCGAGCGCGGCCAGGGCCCGCTCGTCGGCGGACTCCTCCATGCGCAGCGCGGTCTGTTCCTTCTCGACGGTCGCGCTGGCTTCGCGCAGCCGCTCCAGCAGCACCGGCAGGTCGCTCTCCAGGGCGACGTCGTCGGCGCCGAGCAGCTCGACCAGCCGCGACTCGACAGCCAAAGCGTCCGTCCGGCGGTGCGCCCGGTCCAGATCCTCGGTGGCGCGCTCCAGTCGGTCCTTTGTGGACCCCGCGAGCTGGTGGGCTTCGTTCACCGCTCGCTGAGCCGCCTGAAGATCCTCGGTGACGCGGTCCAGTTCCTGCTCGCGGCGGGTGAACTCGGCTGCCGCGGTCTCGGCGGCCGTACGCGCTGTACGCGCCGCTTCCGCAACATCAGCACCCGAAGTCAGCAACCCCGCGCGGACGGCCTGGGTGACCTCTTCGCGCAGCTCGGTGATCCGCGCGGTCAACCCGCGCGCTTCGGCGCGACGCGCGGCGACGAGGTTCGCGGCCTCGTCGCGCTCCGTCTGCGCCTTCTCCGCTTCGGCGCGCAACGCGCCCGCGTGCGCTTCGGCCTTGTCGGCCTGTCGCTGCGCGTCGCGCGCCAGCGCCTGCAACCCGCGCGCGAGTGCCGCAGCGGCGTCGTTACGCGCCTGAAGCGCCGGACGCGCCTTCTCCTCACGGCTGCCGACAAGCTCGCGAAGGTCCTTCGCCTTGCGAGCGGCGTTGAGCTGGTTAAGCACTGTCGCCGTCTCACGCCACGCTTCAGCAGCCGTCTTCGCGTCGGTGAGTTCAGCGTCGACGCGCTTACGCGCCTCCTGAGCCTCGTCGAGGCGAAGCACCGCGACAAGGCGACGCAGCTCCGTGACAGCGCCCGCGAGCCGCCGGTGGTCACCCTCGGCGAGCTTCTCCGCCGACTTCACTTCGGAGACGTGGTCTTCGAGGCCGGACAGCCGCGCGTTCTCCAGCTCGTTGCGCGCGACGACCCGCCCGGCCAGCGCGGCCATGTCGGCCTTCGCGGCTTCGGCGATCTTCCGGGACGCCGACGCGACACCTTCTTCAGCGGCCAGCGGCCCTAGCAGCTCCAGCGCGCCCGCGACGAAATCGCGCTCGGACAACAGATCCCCGCGCTGGGCGAGGTTGTGCGAGTAGGTCGAGACGACCTCGGCGAGGTCCTTCGGCTCGTCCTCGGACACCACCGCCTTGAGCAGGAACTCGACGAAGGCCTCATCGGTGTTGAAGGCGAACGCGTCCGCCGCTTCGCCCTCGCCCGCGTTCATCGCGCGCTGGTAGCGGAACAGCTCGGTGTCGAGGCCGAGGGTGTCGAGCCGGCCGGTCCACTCGTGGTGGCGGCGGGTCCAGGACAGCTCCAGCTCCGGCTCGGCCAGCTGCGCGGCGGCCAGCTTGTCGTGGAAGCCGGACATCGTGAGCAGCCGCCCCTCGGACGTCAGCGGCAGCGAGTCGAGGCTCAGCTCGGAGGTCGGGCGGAAGCAGTACCAGGAGTCGACGAGGTTCTCGGAGTCCGCCGAAACGACGTGGCCGCGCCACTCGGAGACCTTGCCGGTGATCACCCGGTGGCCGCTTTCGACGTGCAGCCACTCCAGGACGACATGCGAGACATCCTTGCCGGCCACGAACTTCTCGAGCACCTTCGTGCTGGTGGTGCCGACGACCTGGCGACGGCCGGGCAGCATCACCGAGAAGATCAGCTTGATCAGCACGGACTTGCCGCCGCCGTTCTCCAGGAACAGCACGCTGGCCGGTGACGGGCGGCGCACCGGGCCGCCGGCGTGGATGCCGGCGCTGAACAGCGCGTCCTGCTTCGGCGCGGTGATGGTGGCGCCGACGCCGCTGAAGTCCAGCACGACGTCCTGGTAGCGGGCGCCCGCCGGGCCCACCGAGTGCAGGCGGACCCGCGAAAGCTCGTACATCTACTCCCCTTTTGTCCGCGAGTCTGCGCGCACACACGATCGTGTCGCCAGGGCGCGCTTCCCGAAACAACTCAAGTTGACGCCGCATGGCGCCCTGCCGCCCCGATCGCGGGGCCTCCGGCCGACGGCGCGCTCTGTGGCCGGTTCGGGTGCCGCGGCTTCAGTCCGACCATTCCGCGACGTTCCTTGCGTCATAGCGTGTCGGACGCGGCCGCGCGCAAGGTGCCCCCGGCACTGGCGACCGCGACGACGTCGAGCGCGAGCAAGTCGTCGAACGCCGCGTCGGCGGCCAGCTCGCGGACCTGGATCTGGTAGCGCGGGGTGGTCCGGTAGGTGCCGCCCTGCTCGTCGCTCACCGGCACGAGGAACCCCTGGTCGGCGAGGAAGCGCAGCGCGCGCGACACCATGCCGCGGGTGGTGTCGGCGGCCATCCGGCCGTCCTTCGTGGCGGCCGCGGCCGGACGGCGGGCGTAGGCGCGCCAAGCCTGTTCCAGCTCGGGCGCGTCGGCGAGCGGGTCGTTGTTGGCCTCGGCCTGCGCGGCGCGCTCGTCGAGCATGCGGGCGGCCTCGCGGACCATCGCGTCGACCTGCTCGACGCTGACGCGCCCGATGTAGGTGTCGTTGGCGAGGTCGTCGGGGCGCGGGTAGCCGAGCGCGGCGGTGGCGAGGTGGATCAGGCCGTGGAGCACCTTCTCCGTCTCGCGGCGTTCGCGGATCTTGGACTGGCGGGCGTAGGAGTCCATCTTGATCTCGAACACGGACTCGTCGGTCGCGGCCAGCACCGCGCCCGCCTGCTGGTTGACCTCCAGCACCATCAGCCCGAGCCCGGAGGCGACGGCGTGGGTGAGCGCCTTGAACGCGTTGTCCTCGCCGTAGCGGCGGACGAGGTCGCCGTAGACGACGTCACGCGCGGGCAGCTGCTTCGGCCGCATCCCGAACGCGACGAGCCGCGACGCGGCTTCGGCGTCCACGCTGCTGTGGGACAGCGCCATTACGCGACCTCCTCGGTCTCTTCGTCGGCCCGTTCGACCGCCGCGGTGGACAGCAGCAGGTCGGCCCCGCCGAACTCGGGGTCTTCGAGCAGGGTGCCGTCGTCGACGGCCAGGAGCACCTGGCGGTCCCCCTGGCGCCGGGCGGCGCCGATCCCGGGACTGTAGGCGTGGACGGCGCGCAACGCGACCAGAGCGGGCAACCCGGGTTGCCTGCTTCGCCGGGCTTCTTCGAGCAGCCCGGAGAGCCGCCGTGGCACCTCCGGGAGGTCGAGGAGTTCGTCGGCCAGGCGCCAGACGTCGTCACCGAACTTGTCGGTCACCTCGGCGGGCATCAGCTCGGGTTCCGGGATCTCGCCGACGAGCTGGTCGCGCTCCGGCGCGGGCCGCAGGAGCAGCGAGACCAGGGAGGACAGCGACGGGACGGCGGGCGCGGAAATCCCGGCGACGGCGTGGAAGAAGTGCTCGGCCGGGTCGAGCGCGTCAGCCAGCGGAAGGCCGAGCGTCGGTACGAGGAGCTGGCCGAAGAGGTCGAGAGTCGCGCGCTGCGGCGGGCCCGAGAACTGCTGGCGGTCCTGCTCGGCGCGGAACACCGCGCCGGCGTCGGCGAGCCGGGACTGCAGGCGGGTGTGGCGGCGGATGCAGTCGCCGACGATGTCGACGAGCTCGGCCGCGCGGCGCTTGCGGTCCAGGTCCTCGGTGTCGTCACGGGCGGTGGTGATGTTCTTGAGGATCGCGTTCTCGGACCGGAACCGGGCCTCGATGTGGCTCAGCGCGGAGTCGAGCAGCTCGGGGACCTCGCGCTCCCAGTCGACGGACCGGACGTCACGGCGGGTGGCGTCGAGCTTCGCGCGCAGCGTCTCGCCGTACTGGACGGTCCGGTAGCGCGCCTGCTCGGCGGCGAGCTTCGCGTCGGCCAGACGGCCGCGGTTGATCAGGTTCTCCAGCTTGACCTCGGCCGCGATCTGGGCCGACTCGACGTCGGTGTCGAGCGCGCCGACCAGGACGTTGATGGCCTCGTCGGTGGCGCGCAGGTAGACCTCGCCGTCCGGGGCCGCGAGCTCGACGAGCAGCTTGAAGTCGAACTGGCGGCGCTGGTAGCCGCCGGGCCCCATCGATCCGTACACCCGGCGAAACCCGCGGTCGGTCGTGCCGACGTTGATCAGGTTGTCCAGCACCCACTTGGCGACACGGACGTGTTCCTCGGGCATCCGCGAGGGCGCCTGCTGGGCGATGAAGGGCAGCAGGCGGTCGATGACCTCGTCGTGCCCGGCGCCGGTGTCGAAGTCCATCGCGATGGTGACCTGGTCGATCGTGTGCAGCGCGATCTCGGCCATCTGGTAGATCGTGGCGTCGGCCCAGTCCAGCTTCGCCTTGCGCGCGTCCAGGTCGTGCAGCGGCGCGGTGCAGGCCAGCGCCTTGAGGCGGCGCGTCAGCCCCTCGTCGGCCAGGCCCGTGACCCTGGTGTCATCGTCTCGCACAGCAGGCCAGGCTAGTCGGCCACCCTCTGCGCACGCGCGGGTGACGCACTAACGTCCCCCTCATGCGTGAAATGAGCCGCGACGAGTGGTGGGAGTTCGCCTCCGAGGGCACCCGGACGGGCAAGCTCGCCCTGGTCCGCGCGAACGGCGCCGCGATCGTCACGCCGATCTGGTTCCTGCTGAACGAAGGCCCCGATGGCGACGAGCTGATCTTCACCACGGTCACCGAGTCGCTCAAGGGCAAGGCGATCCGCCGCGACCCGCGGATCTCCCTGGTCGTGGACGATCAGCAGCCGCCATACTCCTACGTCCAGTTCACCGCCGAGGCGCGGCTGACGAACGACCACGACGAGACGCTGGAGTGGGCCACCCGGCTCGGCGGCCGGTACATGGGCGCCGACCAGGCGGAGACCTACGGCAAGCGCAACGCCGTCCCGGAGGAATCACTCGTCCGGGCGAGGATCACGAAGGTGATCGCGCGGGCGGACATCGCCGGGCTCTGAGACCCTTCGAGCCACACTGAAAAGCTCGACAGCGCCTGACGGCGCTCCCTACCCTCCGGCACCGGGGGGATGTGCCGATGGACGACACACGGGACGCCGTCATGGAACTCATGGCGGCCGGGCAGCACGAACTGATCCAGGAACTCGAACTCCTCGACGGCGGCCGCTTCGGCGACGCGCGGTGGGAGCGTCCGGGCGGTGGCAGCGGGCGCGCCCGGGTCCTGGAGGACGGCGCGGTCTTCGAGCGCGCGGGCGTCAACTTCTCGGCGGTGCACGGGGATCGCCTGCCCGAAGTCCTCGCGCGGCAGCATGGCCTGGACCCCGCCGCCGGGTTCTTCGCCACCGGCCTGTCGGTGGTGATCCACCCGCGCAACCCCTATGTACCGGCGTTCCACGCGAACTTCCGCTATTTCGAGACCGGCTCGGGCACGTGGTGGTTCGGCGGCGGCGCGGATCTCACGCCGTGCTACGGCTTCGAGGCCGACGCCGCGCACTTCCACCGCACGCTCAAGGCGTACTGCGACAAGTTCGACCCCGGGTTCCACGCCGGGGCGAAGCGCGCCTGCGACGAGTACTTCCACCTCCCCCATCGGGGCGAAAACCGGGGCGTGGGCGGCATCTTCTTCGACCAGCTCCGGCCCGAGGGGCCGGACGGCAGGCAGCGCGGACGCGCGTTCGCCGAAGCCGGGATCGCGACGCTGGCCCCGGCGTACCTGCCGATCGTGCGGCGCCGGATGTCGGCCCCGTACGGCGAGCGGGAACGGCGCTGGCAGCTCCACCGCCGCGGCCGGTACGTCGAGTTCAACCTGGTGCACGACCGGGGCACCCGCTTCGGGCTGCAGACCGGCGGCTATACCGAAGCGATCCTGATGTCGCTGCCGCCGCTGGCGCGCTGGGAGTTCGAGCTGACGCCCGAACCGGGGAGTCCCGAAGCGCGTCTGGCGGATTTCCTGCGGCCCCGGAATTGGGCAACATTCACGGTGCAGGAAGACGGTTCCTTTACCGCACCCGGTGACCACGAGTGAGTACCCATGTCCGGTATTGACATGAACCACCCCCAGGGTGTGTGATCTGTTCCATAGATAGGAAAGTTTCCTAACTATTGACTCCGTTCCGCCCGGTGGTCCGCCGACCATTCCGCTCCGCCCCGGTCATCCCCCTGTTCCCCGACCCACACGCAGGAGGCTCCCAGTGGCACCCCGTCCACCGTGGCGCGCGCTACTCGCAGGTACCGCCGCAGCGGCGCTCGGCTTCACCGTGCTCTCTCCAGTAAGCGCTTTCGCAGCGGGCACCGACTACGAGTCGGAGAGCGCGTCGATCGGTCAAGGTGTCGTCGAGTCCAACCACGCCGGCTATTCCGGCACGGGCTTCGTCAACTTCGACAACGTCGTCGGCAGCTACGTCGAATATTCCGTGAACGCCGCACAGGCGGGCACCCACACGCTGACCTTCCGCTATGCCAACGGGACCACGGTCAACCGGCCGCTGAAGGTCACCGTCGACGGCGGCGACAAGGGCACCGTCAACTTCCCCGGCACCGGCGCCTGGACCACCTGGAAGACCGCCAGCATCGACGTGCTGCTGACCGCGGGGGTCAACCACGTCCGGACCACCGCCACCACCGCCGACGGCGGCCCGAACGCGGACAAGCTGACCGACACCTTCAGCGGGCCGGTCGACGGCGAGCCGCCGACGCCGCCGACGAACCTCAAGGCCGGCAATATCCTGCCGCACGCGGCGACGTTCAGCTGGACAGCCTCGACCGACAACGTCGGCGTCGTCCGCTACGAAATCAACAAGGGCGGCAACGTCCTGAAGACCGTCGATGGCAACACCACTTCGGCGACGGTGGACAACCTGACCCCGAACACCGCCTACGACATCTCGGTCGGCGCGTTCGACGCGGCGGGCAACCCGTCGCAGCAGAGCAACGTGGTCACTTTCACCACGCCGCCGAGCGACAACACCACCCCGCCGTCGGTGCCGGGCAACCTGCGCTCCACCGGTGTCACGGCCAACAGCGTCTCCCTGGCGTGGAACGCTTCGACCGATGACGGCGGCACGATCGCGGGCTACGACGTCTACCAGGGCACCACGAAGGTCGCCACCACGACGTCGCTGAACACCACGGTCACGAACCTGAACCCGAACACCTCCTACACGTTCACCGTGAAGGCGCGTGACCCGGACGGCAACACCTCCGCGGCGAGCAACGCGGTCACCGTCAAGACCAGCGCCCCGGGCGGTTCCGGCGGGATCCCCGAGTACGACAAGGACATCGCGAAGGTCGACCTCGGCTGGGCGGTGGACTTCCTGCCCAACGGCAACGCCCTGGTGACCGAGCGGGACCGGTTCGAGATCCTGCTGGTGACCCCGTCCGGCCAGAAGACCACGCTGGGCAAGGTCCCGGGAGCGGTCGGCACCAACGGCGAGGGTGGCCTGCTCGGCCTCGCGATCTCGCCCAACTGGTCGAGCGATCACGCGATCTACGTCTACCACACCGCTTCCGGCGACAACCGGATCGTGAAGATGACCTACGACGGCTCCACGCTGTCGTCGACGTCGACGCCGGTGCTGACCGGGATCGCGAAGAACCGCTACCACAACGGCGGCCGGCTGCGCTTCGGCCCGGACGGCAAGCTCTACGCCACCGTGGGCGACGCGAAGAACAGCGACAACGCGCAGAACAAGAGCTCGCTCAACGGCAAGATCCTCCGGCTCAACCCGGACGGATCCGCGCCGAGCGACAACCCGTTCTTCGCCACCGGCGGCAACGCCCGCTACGTCTACAGCTACGGCCACCGCAACCCGCAGGGCCTGGCCTGGGACTCGCGCGGCCAGCTGTGGGCGGCCGAGTTCGGCGAGAGCAGCCAGGACGAGCTCAACCTGATCCAGAAGGGCGGCAACTACGGCTGGCCGAGCTGCGAAGGCACGCAGGGCAGCTGCGGCGGCTTCATCGCCCCGAAGAAGACCTGGTCGACTTCGCAGGCGGGCCCGTCCGGGATCGAGATCGTCAACGACTGGATCTACATCGCCGGGGTGACCGGTGAGCAGATGTTCGCCACGCAGATCAACTCGGCGGGCACCGGGGTCGGCAGCGTGTCGACGCTGTTCTCCGGGCGCTGGGGCCGCCTGCGCTCGGTGACGAAGACGCCGGACGGCGGGCTGTGGCTCACCTCGACGAACAACGACAAGAACGGCGGCACGCCGTCGGTGCTGGACAACGTGATCGTGCGGCTGAAGTTCCCGGGCGGCTCCACGCCGGGCGGCGACTTCAAGCTGGCGAGCTCCGCGTTCGCCGACAACGCGACCATCCCGAACAAGTACACCTGCGCCGGGGACGGCACGGCGGGCCAGGACCCGTCGCCGCCGCTGGCCTGGGGTGCCGGGACGACGGCCGCGAAGGGCTACGCGATCGTGTTCGCCGACGTCGCCAACAGCGGCAACAAGCTGCACTGGGCGATCTGGGACATCCCGGCGGCGACCACGTCCCTGCCCGAGGGGCTCGGCGCGGGCTTCAACGTGCCGAACCAGGGCACGGCCAAGCAGAAGGCCATGGGCAGCGGGGCGAACTCGCAGAAGTTCTTCGGCCCCTGCCCCGGCGGGTCCAGCCACCCGTACACGTTCACGCTCTACGCGGTGAACACGGCCACGGTTCCGGGCCTGAGCTCGTCCTCGACGATGGCCCAGATCGAGACCGCCATCAAGGCCGCATCGACGTCCACTGTGAAGCTGCGCGGGAATTCCAGCGCGGCTGCCTGAGCCGCGGTGGGGTGACCGGAGCGGCGCCGGTCACCCCACCGCCCTGACTCGTGAGCGTTCCGGGCGGTTAGAACCGCCCGGAACGCTCACGAGTCTTTCCACGCCTTGGCCAGCGCGGTCAGCTTCGCCGCCACCGTCGCCGGGTCGCCGTAAGCCTGCGACGCCTGGAACTGCGCGACCGGCCCCGCCCACTCCTCGGGGATTTCGAACGCGGCCGCGTCGTCCGGCGTGAGGAACCCGGCGTCTCCCCCGCCCCGAGCCGATGCGGATGTCCGACGTGGCCGCGGCGAGGTGGGCGGCCAGCACCGGCGGGGACGCGCTCGCGATGGCGGGCGAGCCGTGGTGCTCGGCGATCCAGATCCGGTGGTAGCCGTGTTCCTCGGCGCGGCGGGCCACCGCGCCGGCCTGGGCCAGCGCGTCCACGGCGCTGCGGCCGGTCTCGACCAGGGCGAGTTCCAGCGCGGAGAGGGAGATCATGACTCCACGCTAACGAAAACCGGCGTGCTCAGCCGCCGACTTCGCGCAGGTAGGCGTCGATGTCGAAGCCGTGGTCCACCAGCCGCTGCCGGGCCAGGAGCCGCTCGTCGCCGGAGAACAGCGGCGCGAACTCGGGCCGGAGCATCACGGCCTCGCTGCTGCGCCCCAGCTGCCCCTTCTCCCAGAGCACGGTGAACCCGCCCGCCGTGTGCGCCCCGCTGAGCAGCCGCCGCGCCGTTTCGACACCGCCGTGCTCGCGCACCATCCGTTCGAAGTAGCCGGGCCGGTAGCCGAAGTCCCGCGCGAGGACTTTGCAGCCCTCGAGCATCGCGTCGGTGAATCGCTGGGCGAGCTGGTCGGGGTCGGGCACGGGGGCACCTCTCGCGGCGGGTCGGGTTCACCGATCAGTCGCACGCGGAGCCCATTACGTAACGCTCTGGGCGTCACCAGCCGAAAAGCCGGTCCATGATCCGGGCGCAGCGGGCGGTCATCGCCGCGGCGTCCTCCTCGGGGCGGTCGATCCACCAGCTGATCAGCGAGTCGACGACGCCGGTCCACACCTGCGCGACGGCCTCGATGTCGAGCGGGTCCGAGAGTCCGCGCGAGCTCATCAGCTGGGCCGCGCCGACGAGCGCGAAGCCGTCGAGCCGGCGCCGATAGTCCGCGGCCGCCGCCGCGATGTCGCCGCGGGTGGGCACGGTGACGTCACGCAGGAGCTTCCAGCCGTAGCGGTCGTGGTCGAACGTCGTGAAGATCGCCGAAAGCACCTTGAGCGGCATCTCGGCCGGCTCGCCGCCGGTGGCCATGGTCGCCGCGACGCCCTCGGTGAGCCGGTCCCCCGCACGGTGCAGGCAGGCCAGGTAGAGCCCGTCCTTCGACCCGAAGTACTGATACAGCAAGGGTTTCGTGACACCGACCCGCCGCGCGATCTCGACCATGGACGCGCCCGAGTAGCCGGCGCGCCCGAACTCCTCGGTGCCGGCCACGACCAGCTGGGCCTCCCGCTCCTCGCGGGGCATGCCCTTGGTCCCGACCGCCCTTGACTCCGTCACACCCGCGAGCCTACCGTGTGTTAAGTGACCCTTGGGTAAGTTACCTTGCAGTCAGATCCGTGGAGGCGACATGGCGGAGTTCCTGGCGCACCTGCGCGACCCGGTGCTGTTCGCGATCCCGGTGTTCGTGCTGTTCGTGGTCATCGAGATCGTCGCGGTGCACGTGCTCGGCCATGACGACAACGTGGTCGGCTACAGCGCCGCCGACACCCGGACCAGCATGCTGATGGGCACGATCGCGGTCGGCGTCAACGCGGTGTTCCGCCTGGTGATGCTCTTCGTCTTCGCGGCCCTGTTCGAGCTGGCCCCGGTGAAGTTCGACCCGCGCGACTGGTGGACGTGGGTGCTCATGCTGCTCGGCCAGGAGCTGGTGTTCTACGCGTATCACCGGGCCAGCCACCGGGTGCGCCTGCTGTGGGCCGGGCACCAGGTGCACCATTCGAGCGAGCACTACAACTTCTCGACCGCGCTGCGCCAGAAATGGACCCCGTACTTCCAGCTGCCGTTCTGGTCGATCCTCGCGCTGTGCGGCATCCCGCCGTGGATGATCCTCACCGGCCTGTCGATCGACCTGGTGTACCAGTTCTTCGTGCACACCGAGAAAATCGGGAAACTGCCACGCTGGTTCGAATACGTCTTCAACACCCCGTCCCACCACCGCGTCCACCACGGCAGCGACGCCGAATACCTGGACGCGAACTACGGCGGCATCCTGATCATCTGGGACCGTCTCTTCACCAGCTTCGTCCCCGAAGGCCGGCGGCCGACTTACGGCCTGACGAAGAACATCGAGACTTACAACCTGCTGAAGGTCGGTTTTCACGAATACGGCTCGATCCTGCGGGACCTGCGCGGCGCGCGCTCATGGCGTGAACGGGCGGGCTTCGTGCTCGGTCCGCCGGGCTGGCGCCCCAAGCAGGAGCTCGACCAGTTCCACCAGGGCGATGGCTCCGGCACGGTCGTCGGCTCGTCGAGTGACCAGCAGCAGCGGGCCGGCCTGGCCGATGGTCACGCCGTCGCGGGCCAGTAGATGCGCGACGGCGAGCATCGCGGTCCGGCCGTTCCCGTCGGGAAAGGGATGGAAGAAGCAGACGTCGAGGTAGAGCCGGGCCACGCGAGCGGCAAGCGAGACAGCTGAGTCACGGCTTTCCCCCAGGCAGGCGTCGAACCGCGCGGGTGTCGTGGCGTCGATTCCGTAGCGTTCGCGACCGCCCTTGGCGAAGGCCGGAGTGGTCCGGAAAGCCGCCGGCTTTCCCAGCACGACAGCCTGCCAGCGAGCCATGACCTCGAAAGTCAGTTCGCTGTCGGCACGGGCGAGCGCCAGTGCTTCGAGCAGCGTGTCGGCGCGCGCGGGAGCTCGGCGGCGTACGACGGTGTCGACGAAGATCGCGATCCCGTCCTTGGTGGCGGCTTCGGGTCTGGCCGCTCCGCCGAAGGCGTGCCATGGGACGGACTCGCGGACGTCGAGCCAGGTCCGGAGATCGTCACGCATTGTCGGCGCCGGCAGCAATCCTCTGCACGACGTCATCGACAAGCGCCGGCTCGGGCGCGATCCAGCTCTCGAACCGGCCGCCGATCGCGCCTTCGATCAGGGCTTTCCGGCGCTCTCCTGGCACACCTTGAGTGTCGAGGAACCAATCCAGAAGCTGCGCGCAATGCTCGTACCAGGAGTCCCCGGCCTCGGTTCGCGCCACGACCTCGTTGACGAGTTGACCATCCGCCGCGGCCCGCGTCCGGTGCGGCTGGCCGAGCGCGCGCTGAACCCCTTGCTGGGCAAGAGTTTCGTCGTCTACGCCCGCAAGCCGTGCTGAAGGCGACCGCGGCCACCATCGCGGCGGCGCAGTGGCCCGGCGGCGGCATCCCGGACGTCCCTGGCGGCACCCTCGACCCGTGGAACCACGTCGAAGCCGCGATGGGTCTCGACGTCACAGGGTTCTCCGCCGAAGCCGAGGCGGCCTATCGCTGGCTGGCGAGACACCAGAACGACGACGGCTCCTGGTACGCCGGATACCGCGACGACCGGCCGGTGGATTTCGCGCGGGACGCCAACTTCACGGCCTACGTCGCCGTCGGCCTCGCCCACCATTCGCTCCTGCACGGCGACGCCCTGGCGGCCGAACTCTGGCCGGTCCTCCAGCGAGCGCTGGAGTTCGTGCTCACGCTGCAACGTCCGGGCGGCGAGATCGCGTGGCGCGCCGGGTCGGCCCTCGCCCTGCGGACCGGGTGCAGCAGCGTCCACCACGCACTGCGCCTGGGCTCGGACCTGGCGCGGCGGCTCGGACGTCCCGGCTGGGACAGCGCCGCGGATCGCCTGCGGGACGCGCTGATCCGGCGTCCTGGGGCGTTCGTGCCGAAGCCGCACTCGATGGATTGGTACTACCCGGTCCTCGGCTCGGTCCTCACCGGGACAGCGGCGATCGACGAGCGCTGGGACGAGTTCGTCGTGCCCGGCCTCGGAGTGCGCTGCGTCCACCACGAGCCGTGGGTGACCGGCGGCGAGACGTGCGAACTTGCGCTGACCCTCGCCACTCGCGGCCGCACTGCGGAAGCCGCGAAGCTGCTGGAGGACGTCGAGCGACTGCGGCATGACGACGGCTCGTACTGGACGGGCTACCAGTTCCGGGACAAGGAGTTCTGGCCGCCGGGCGAGCGCACCACCTGGACGGCGGGCGCCTACCTCCTGGCCCGAGCCGCCCTCGCAGGCGAACCGGCCACGACGGCGACCTTCGGCGAACAAGGACTCGTGAGCGTTCCGGGCGGTTAGAACCGCCCGGAACGCTCACGAGTCACTCGTCCTCTTCCAGCATGTCCGGGGTGACCGCGGACTCGGTGTCCGGGATGTTGAGGTCCTTCGCGCGCTTGTCCGCCATCGCCAGCAGGCGGCGGATCCGGCCCGCGACCGCGTCCTTCGTCATCTGCGGTTCGGAGAGCTGGCCCAGCTCCTCCAGGGACGCCTGCCGGTTGGACAGCCGGAGCTTGCCCGCCGCCAGCAGGTGATCCGGCGCGGTGTCGCTGAGGATCTCCAGCGCGCGCTCCACCCGGGCGGCCGCGGCCACCGCGGCGCGTGCCGAACGGCGAAGGTTCGCGTCGTCGAAGTTGGCCAGGCGGTTCGCCGTCGCGCGGACCTCGCGGCGCATCCGGCGTTCCTCCCACTGCAGCACGCTCGCGTGCGCGCCGAGGCGCGTGAGCAGCGCGCCGATCGCGTCGCCGTCGCGAACGACGACCCGGTCCGCGCCGCGGACCTCACGGGACTTCGCCTGGATGCCCATCCGCCGGGCCGCGCCGACCAGGGCCAGCGCCGCCTCCGGGCCGGGGCAGGTCACCTCGAGCGAGGACGACCGGCCCGGCTCGGTCAGCGAGCCGTGAGCCAGGAAAGCGCCGCGCCACGCCGCTTCCGCGTCCGCCACGCCGCCGGACACCACGGCCGCGGGCAGCCCGCGGACCGGGCGGCCGCGCTGGTCGATCAGGCCGGTCTGCCGGGCCAGGCCCTCACCGTCCTTCACCACCCGGACGACGTACCGCGTGCCCTTGCGCAGCCCCCCGCTGGCGGTGATCACGTGGACGTCGGAATGGTGGCCGTAGAGCTCGTGGATCTCCTTGCGCAGCCGGCGCGCGACCGAGCCCGTGTCGAGCTCCGCCTCCACGACGACCCGGCCGGCCACGATGTGCAGCCCTCCGGCGAAGCGAAGCAGTGAAGCGACCTCCGCCCGGCGCGGCCCGATCTTCGTGATCTCCAGCCGGCTCAGCTCGTCCTTCACCGCGGCGGTCATCGCCATTGCTGCCCCTCTCTGCCTTCTGCTCCTCCCCCGCGCTCCCCGCCCCTGCCGAGACCGAGAGCCTCCCGCATACATCGCGCGAGCGCATCAGGATCATGCCGTCCCACCACTTCCGGGTCGGCCACCGCCCCCAGGCAGGCCCGGCCGCCGAGCCGCTCGGCCGCGCGGCGGAGATTCGCCGGGTCGGGGACCGAATCGCGGTCCGCGATGACCGCGTCGACCCGCAGATCCGGCGCGTGGTCGAACAGGACGTCCAGGTGACGCTCCGGAGAGAATCCCGCGGTTTCCCCCGGCTGGGGGACAAGGTTGAGCACCAGGACCTTCGTGGCGCTCGTCCGGACGAGTGCGTCGTAGAGATCCGGCACCAGCAGATGCGGCAGCACGCTGGTGAACCACGACCCCGGCCCGAGGAACACGACGTCGGCCTCCAGCACCGCCTGGACGGCCTCCGCGCACGCCTTGGGCGGGCGCACCACCCGGCCCGTCGGGTGCAGGCTGATCCGGTGCACCTGCCCCGGTGTGCTGGCCACCGCGACCTGGCCGCGGATCGTGCGCAGCGCCTCCGGATTCTCGCTGTCGAGGCCGCTGACCTGACCCTCGATCTCCAAAGGCTCCGGGGACATCGGCAGCACCCGGCCGGAGACGCCCATCAGCCGGCAGGCCTCGTCCAGCGCCGCCACCGGGTCGCCGAGCACCTCGAACAGCCCGGCCAGCAGCAGGTTGCCGACCGCGTGCCCGGCCAAGGCGCCGTCCCCGCCGAAGCGGTGCTGGAACACCTCCGCCCAGAGCGTGCCGCCCTCCTCGGCGGCGAACGCGGCGAAGGCCTGCCGGAGGTCGCCCGGCGGCAACAGGCCCAGCTCGCGCCGCAGCCGCCCGGACGATCCGCCGTCGTCGGCCACGGTCACGATCGCGGTCACGTCGGGGGTGACCCGGCGGACCGCGGTGAGCGTGGCGTGCAGTCCGTGGCCGCCCCCCAGGGCGACCGCGCGCACGTTATTCACGACCAAGGTCGCGGTGCACCACCTTCACGGCCATACCGTCCTCTTTGGACAGACGCTGGGCGAGCTCTTCGGACAGCGCCACGCTGCGATGCTTGCCGCCGGTGCAGCCGACGGCCAGCGTCAGGTACCGCTTGCCCTCGCGCTTGTAGCCGGCGCCGATCAGCCGCAGCAGCTGGTGGTAGCGGTCGAGGAACTCCTCGGCGCCTTCCTGCGAGAGGACGTAGTTGCGGACCTCGCCGTCGAGGCCGGTGTGCTCGCGCAGCTCCGGGATCCAGAACGGGTTGGGCAGGAACCGGACGTCCATCACCAGGTCGGCGTCCATCGGCAGACCGTACTTGTAGCCGAAGGACAGCACGGTGACCCGGGTCTGCGTGCTCGACTCGGAGCCGAACGCGTCCTCGATCTTGGCGCGCAGGTCGTGCACCGAGAGCGACGACGTGTCGAGGACCAGGTCGGCCTCTTCGCGCAGCGGCTCCAGCAGCGTCCGCTCGGCGGTGATGCCGTCGGCGAGGCGGCCGTCGCCCTGCATCGGGTGACCGCGGCGGACGGCCTCGAAGCGGCGCACCAGCACCGCGTCGGTCGCCTCCAGGAACAGCACGCGCGGCTTGTAGCCCCGCGCGTCCAGGTCCTTGATGACCGAGGCCAGGTCGTCGGTGAACGCGCGCGAGCGCACGTCCATCACGACGGCGACCTTGGTGATCGCGCCGCGCGCCTGGGCGCCCAGCTCGACCATGGTGGCGATCAGCTCGGGCGGCAGGTTGTCGACGACGAACCAGCCGAGGTCCTCCAGGCACTTGGCCGCGGTGGACCGCCCCGCCCCGGACAGGCCCGAGACGACGGCGACCTCCATCCCGGATCCCCGGTTGTCCTCTTGCGCACTCACAGTTCCCTCTCCGATCACGTACGTTCCCCTGGCGCGGGCACCGTGGCGGCGCCGGTCTCCCCGGCCAGCGCGGCCACCACGGCCTCCGCGGTGCGCCTGCCGAAGCCGGGCACCGCCTCGATCTCCTCGACCCTGGCCTGCTTGAGCTTCTTCACCGAGCCGAAATGCTTGATGAGCGCTGTGCGGCGAGCCTGCCCCAGCCCGGGCACACTGTCCAATTCGGACGCCTGCATGCGCTTCGAGCGCTTCTCGCGGTGGTAGGCGATGGCGAACCGGTGCGCCTCGTCGCGCAGCCGTTGCAGCAGGTAGAGGCCTTCCGAGGTCCGCGGCAGGATCACCGGGTCCGGGTCGGCGGGCAGCCAGACCTCCTCGAGGCGCTTCGCCAGCCCGATCACCGCGATGTCGGTGATGCCGAGCTCGGCGAGCACGTCCGCGGCCGCCGTGGCCTGCGGGCCCGCGCCGTCCACGACCAGCAGGTTAGGCGCGTAGGCGAACTTGCGCGGCCGCCCGGTCTCCGGGTCGATGCCCGGCTTCGACGGGTCGACCTCACCCTCGTTTTCCTTGAGGTAGCGGGCAAAGCGGCGCCGGACGACTTCGGCGATCGAAGCGACGTCACCCTCTTCGGCGGCTTCGCGCAGCGCGAAGCGGCGGTACTCGGACTTGCGCGCGATGCCGTCCTCGAACACCACCAGCGACGCCACGACGTCACTGCCCTGGATGTGGCTGATGTCGATGCACTCGATGCGCAGCGGCGCGGTGTCGAGCGCGAGGTAATCCTGCAGCTCGGTCAGCGCCGCCGAACGCGCGGTCAAGTCGCCGGCCCGGCGCAGCTTGTGCTGGGTGAACGCCTCCCCCGCGTTGCGCTCCACCGTCTCGGCCAGCGCCTTCTTGTCGCCGCGCTGCGGGACGCGCAGCTGCACCTTGGAGCCGCGCAGCCCGGTGAGCCATTCGGTGAGCGCGTCGGCGTCCGCGGGCAGCTCCGGCACGAGGACCTCGCGCGGCACCGGCGGGCCTTCGTCGCCCTCGCGGATGCTCAGCTCGGCCTGTTCGCCGTAGAACTGGGTGATGAAGTGGTCGACCAGCGCCCGGACGTCCATCTCCTCGGCCTTGTCGATGACCCAGCCGCGCTGGCCGCGGACCCGGCCGCCGCGCACGTGGAAGACCTGGACCGCGGCCTCCAGCTCGTCGTGGGCGAACGCGACCACGTCGGCGTCCGTGCCGTCGCCGAGCACGACGGCCTGCTTCTCCATCGCGCGGCGCAGCGCTCCCAGGTCGTCACGCAGGCGGGCGGCGCGCTCGAACTCGAGGCCCTCGGCCGCGGTGGCCATCTCGGCTTCGAGGCGGCGGACCATGTTGTCGGTCTTGCCGGCAAGAAAATCACAGAAGTCGCTCACTATGTCGCGGTGCTCGTCGGCGCTGACCCGGCCGACGCACGGCGCCGAGCACTTCTCGATGTAGCCGAGCAGGCAGGGGCGGCCGATCTGGCCGTGGCGGCGGAACACCCCGGCCGAGCAGGTGCGCGCGGGGAACACCCTCAGCAGCAGGTCGAGGGTCTCGCGGATGGCCCACGCGTGCGCGTACGGCCCGAAGTAGCGGACGCCCTTCTTGCGCGCGCCGCGGTAGACGTGCAGCCGCGGGAACTCCTCGTTCAGCGTCACCGCCAGGACGGGGTAGCTCTTGTCGTCGCGATAGCGGACGTTGAAGCGGGGATCGAATTCCTTGATCCAGTTGTACTCCAGCTGCAGCGCCTCGACCTCGGTGGACACCACGGTCCACTCGACGCTCGCCGCCGTGGTCACCATCTGGCGGGTGCGCGGGTGCAGGCCGGAGAGGTCTGCGAAGTAGGAGTTCAGCCTGCTGCGCAGGCTTTTCGCCTTGCCGACGTAGATGACCCGCTTCCCGGCGTCGCGGAACTTGTACACGCCGGGAGCGTCCGGGATGCTCCCCGGTGAGGGACGGTAGGTGGTCGGGTCAGCCACGTCCACCAGCCTATGGCGCGGCACCGACAGTTCTCGCGTGCCCCCGCTCTCCCGCCGGAAGTAGGGTGTTTGCCCGGTTCAAACCTTCGTCGGTGTCCCGCTGGGTGACGCGGTGGTTACTTTCCGACCGGCACTTCGGTCCCCCATCCGAAAGGATCACCTCCGTGAGCCGTACCCGCCTTCTCGGCGCTGCCACCGCAGCCGCCCTCGCCGCGACGCTCTGCGCGGTCACCCCTGCTTCGGCGCAGACCGACATCGTCGGCGGCAGCACCGCGCCGACCGTTTCCTGGGGCGCGCAGGTCTACGTCAACACCGCCGGCCGTGACTTCCAGGGCTTCAACTGCTCGGGCACGGTGATCGCCTCGCGCTGGGTGATGACCGCGGTGCACTGCCTCGACCAGGACGGCTCGGGCATGCACGTCAAGGTCGGCAGCAACACGCTGTTCGGCGGCACCGACATCCGCGTCGACGGCGAGTACGAATCTCCCAACGGCGACATCGCGCTGCTGCACCTGGCTTCGGCGACATCGGCCGCGCCGATCACGCTCGGCAGCGCGGACCCGTCGACCGGCACCACGAACCAGCTCTACGGCTGGGGCCGCACCACCCCGACCGGCCCGCCGGCGTCGGCGCTGAAGGTGGCCAACGTCCGGGTGAGCGGTCGATCGACCGACGCCTACGGCGGCCGCGCGATCCAGAGCGTCGGGATCAACGGCTCGGCGTGGAAGGGCGACTCGGGCGGGCCCGAACTGTCCGGCGGCGTCCAGGTCGGCGTGGCCTCGACCGTGCAGAACCAGAGCGGGACCAACACCCAGGGCACGAACAACTACGCGAGCGTGGCCGCCAGCCGCAGCTGGATCCGCACCACCGCCGGGGTTTAGGACTCGTGAGCGTTCCGGGCGGTTCGAATAAACGCAGTGGCGCGCAGCGCCTCCGTTGAGGGTGGTGGCGGGGGCATGGATGGACGCCCGGAACGCTCACGAGCCTTTGTATGCTCGCCCCCATGCGGATCGTCACCTGGAACGTGAACTCGATCGTCCCCCGCCTGCCCCGCGTGCTGGACTTCCTGGAGCACACCGCCCCGGACGTGCTGTGCGTGCAGGAGCTGAAGAACACCACCGAGGCCTTCCCCGCCGACGAGGTCCGCGCGCTCGGCTACGACGTCGCCGCCTACGGGCTCGGCCGCTGGAACGGCGTCGCGATCATTTCGAAAGTCGGCCTCGAGGACGTCGTCCGCGGCCTGACCGGCGAACCGCAGTTCGACGGTGCTTCCGAAGCCCGCGCGATCGGCGCGACCTGCGGCGGCGTGCGCGTCTGGTCGGTGTACGTGCCCAACGGCCGCGAGCCCGACAACCCGCACTACGCCTACAAACTCGAGTGGCTGGACGCCCTGCGCGCGACGGTGTCCGCGGAGCTTTCGGACGCGCCCTTCGCGGTGCTGGGCGACTTCAATGTGGCCCCGACCGACGCCGACGTCTGGGACATCGCGCTGTTCGCGGAGTCGACCCACGTCACGAAACCCGAGCGGGACGCCTTGGCGCGGCTGCGGGATCTCGGCCTGTCCGATGTCTTCCCGCGGCCGCTGAAGTACGACCACCCGTTCACCTACTGGGACTACCGCGCCGGGAACTTCCCCAACAACAAGGGCATGCGCATCGACCTCGTGTACGGCAACGCGGCCTTCAGCGGTGCCGTCACCGATTCCTATGTGGACCGTAACGCCCGCAAGGGCAAGGGACCCTCGGACCACGCGCCGATCGTCGTGGATCTCAGCCTCTAGGGACTCGTGAGTGGCAAAAGCCGGTTAGAACCGGCCGCAACACTCACGAGTCCTGAGCGGCCTTGTGCAGGCGGCGCAGGGTCCGGACCGCTTCCACCGCGCGGTCCCGGTCGACGGCCTGGACGGCCATCAGCGCGTGGTACTCGTCGTCGGGCAGCTCCAGCCGGGCCCAGGACGCGCCGTCGGGGAAGCTCACCGACAGCACCTCCGACCAGGCGAACCGCCGGGTGACCAGCACGTTCCGGACCTCGATACCCGAAGCGTCCGCGCGCACCCGGGCCGTCGCGAAGAGCATCACGCCCGCCGCCAGCAGGATCCCGATGCCGACCATCGCGGCCTGGTCCGAGCGCTGGAACCGCACGCCGGTCCCGCCGTTGCGCAGCAGCACCGCCACCACGACGAACACGGCGAGCAGCAGCACCGCGAGCACACTGCACATGATCAGCGCGCGCCGCGGCCGGATCACCATGGCCGGCTGGGTTTCCATCATGGTCACACGAATCCCCGTTCGGTCCACGGCTGCCGCAGCGCCCGCAGCACGTGCGCGCTGTCGAGCGCGGCCACCGTGGCCTCGTACCCCTTGTCCTCGGTCGAGCCCGGCGCCCCGGAACGCGCGACCGCCTGCTCCTGGGTGTCGCAGGTGAGCACGCCGTTGCCGACCGGGGTCGACTCGTCGAGCGCCACCCGCGTCAGCCCCGCCGTCACCGCGTCGCAGACGTACTCGAAGTGCGGCGTGCCCCCGCGGATCACGACACCGAGCGCGACGACCGCGTCGTGATGGCGGGCCAGCTCCTGCGCCACCACCGGCAGCTCGATCGCCCCGGCCACGTGCACGACGGTCGGCTCGTCCTCGAGCTCGGCCTCCTTCGCCGCGACCAGCGCCCGCTCCAGCAGGACGTCGGTGATCGCCGCGTTCCACCGTGTCGCCACGATGCCGAGCTTCAACGCCTTGCAGTCGCTGAGGTCCAGCTTGACGTCCGGACGCCCTTCACCGCTCAAAGCCCGCCGCCTTCCGGGTGCTCGCCCGCCCCGACCTGGTCGTAGTGCTCCAGCTGGGCCAGGTCGTGGCCCATCCGGTCGCGCTTGGTGCGCAGGTACCGCAGGTTCTCGGGATTCGGCGAGATCGGCAGCGGCACGCGGCCGGTGACACGCAGGCCGTAGCCCTCGAGGCCGATCCGCTTGGCCGGGTTGTTGGACAGCAGCCGCATCGTGCGGACGCCGAGGTCGCACAGGATCTGCGCGCCGGTGCCGTAGTCGCGGGCGTCGGCCGGGACACCCAACGCGAGGTTCGCGTCCACGGTGTCCGCGCCGTCGTCCTGCAGCTGGTACGCCTGCAGCTTGTGCAGCAGCCCGATGCCGCGGCCTTCGTGGCCACGGATGTAGAGCACGACCCCGCGGCCCTCGGCGGCGACGGCCTCCAGCGCCGCCTCCAGCTGGGGCCCGCAGTCGCAGCGCAGCGAGCCGAAGACGTCGCCCGTCAGGCACTCGGAGTGCACCCGCACCAGGATGTCCTGGCCGTCGCCGATCTCGCCGTAGACGAACGCGACGTGCTCGATGCCGTCCAGCAGCGAGTCGTAGCCGACCGCGCGGAACTCCCCGGCCGCCAACGGGATCCGCGCCTCGGCGACCCGTTCGACCTGCTTCTCGGTGCGACGCCGGTAGGCGATCAGGTCGGCGATGGTGATGATCGCGAGGGCGTGGTCGGCGGCGAACACCTCGAGCTCGTCGCGGCGCGCCATGTCGCCCTCGTCCTTCTGCGACACGATCTCGCAGAGCACGCCCGCCGGGTGCAGCCCGGCCATCCGGGCCAGGTCGACCGATGCCTCGGTGTGCCCGGGACGGCGCAGCACGCCGCCTTCCTTGGCGCGCAACGGAACGACGTGGCCGGGACGGCGGAAGTCCTTCGCGCTCGAATCGGGGTCGGCCAGCAGCCGGATGGTGTGCGCGCGGTCGGCGGCCGAGATGCCGGTGCTGATGCCCTCGGCGGCGTCGACCGTGACGCTGTACGCGGTGCCGCGCGCGTCCTGGTTGGTGTGGTACATCGGCGGTAGATCTAGCCTGTCCGCCTCCGCCGAGGTCAGCGCCACACAGACGTACCCGGAGGTGTAGCGGACCATGAACGCCAGCAGCTCCGGCGTCGCCTTCTCGGCGGCGAAGATCAGGTCGCCCTCGTTCTCGCGGTCCTCGTCGTCGACCACCACGACCGGGCGGCCCGCGGCGATGTCCGCGATGGCCCGCTCGATCGAGTCGGCGTCGAAGACCGCGCCGGTGCCACAGGGGGTCCAGCCCGTCTGGGGCTCGGCCGCACTCGTCTCGCTCACGCTCGCACCTTTCCGCCCTCATTGTCCGCCAGACCGCGCAGGTGCGGGGTGGCCAGCTTCTCGACGTACTTCGCGACCACGTCGACCTCGAGGTTGACCAGGTCACCGGGCTCACGGCCGCCGAGCGTGGTGGCTTCCAGGGTGGTGGGGATCAGCGCGACGGAGAACCGGTCCTCGGAGATCGCCGCGACGGTCAGCGAAACGCCGTCGACCGCGATCGAGCCCTTCTCGACGACGTAGCGCGCCAGCTTCTCCGGCAGCGTGAACGTCGTCACGCCGTTCTCGTCGCGGGACAGGAACACGCCGGTGCCGTCCACGTGGCCCTGCATGATGTGCCCGCCCAGACGGCCGCCCGCGGGCGTCGCGCGCTCCAGGTTGACCCGGTCCCCGACCGCCACCTTGGCCAGGCTAGAGCGCTGCAGGCTCTCGTTCACGACGTCCACGGTGAACTCGCCGCCGCCGACGGTGACCACGGTCAGGCACACGCCGCTGACCGCGATCGAGTCGCCGTGACCGGCGTCGGAGGTCACCAGCGGGCCGCGCACGGTCAGCCGCGCGGCGTTGGTCACCTGCTCGACCCCGGTGATCTCGCCGATCTCCTCGACAATGCCGGTGAACACCTTCGCTGCCTCCTCAGTGGCACGACTGCCGCTACCGTCCATCCAACACCCGGTTGGGGGCCCGGGCTTCTCCGGTGTGGCTTCAGCCGGCCCGGGCGGCCTGCTCGCGCAGGGCCGCGATCGCCTTGCCCGGGTCGCTTGCGCCGTAGACGGCGGACCCGGCGACGAAGCAGTCGACGCCCGCTTCGGCAGCCTGCTCGATGGTGTCGGTGTTGATCCCGCCGTCGATCTCGACGATCAGCTTCAGGTGCCCGGTGTCGACCAGCCGCCGCGCGGTGCGGACCTTCTCCAGGACGTCGACGATGAACGACTGGCCGCCGAAGCCGGGCTCGACCGACATGACCAGCAGCGTGTCGTAGTGCTTGAGCGCGTCGATCCACGGCTCCAGCGGCGTGCCGGGCTTGAGCGACAGCCCGGCCTTCGCACCGGCGGCGCGAAGGTCCTTCGCGAGCTTGACCGGGTCGTGGGCCGCTTCGGCGTGCACAGTGACGTTGTAGGCGCCGGCCTCGGCGTACCCGATCGCCCAGCGGTCGGGGTCCTCGATCATCAGGTGGCAGTCCAGCGGCAGGTCGGTTGCCTTGAGCAGGGACTGCACCACCGGCAGGCCGAGGGTCAGGTTGGGCACGAAGTGCGCGTCCATGACGTCGACGTGCACCCAGTCGGCCCGGGTGTCGCCGGTGCCCGCCACCGCGGCGATCTCCTCGCCGAGCCGGGCGAAGTCCGCGGACAGGATGCTGGGTGCGATCAAAGGTCGGTCTGCCACGTCCCGAGTGTAGGAGGACGGTGCTAACGCTCGCTAACCACCTGTGACGAGAATCTGGCTCCGCAGCGGGAGGTGGCGCACGCCACGGCCGCAATACGCTCGCTCCTATGTCCGGTTTCCTCAGGTCCCTGCTCCGAATCGGCGGCTACCGCGGCCTTCCTTACGCCCTCGCGACCGCCGTGTTGACCATCCCGGTGTCACCCTTCGCGCTCGCGGTGGCCGTGTCGGTCGACGCCGATTCGCGGATCCGCGCCCTCATCGCGCTGCTGGCGCTGGCGGTGCTGATGGGGCTGCTGGGACTCCTGGGACCGGTGCGGCGCCTCGGCACCGGCCTGGCGAACACCCTGCTCGGCACCGGCATCCCGGCGCCGGCGGGCCGCCCCCGAGCCGAGGCACGCCTGCGCTCCGGCCTGTGGCTCGCGCTGCACACGGCGGCGAGCGGGCTCCTGTTCACCGTGCTGGCGTTCCTCGGCCTCGGGCTGCTCGTGCCCGCGGTGTGGCTGGTGGGCGGCCAGGTCCGGATCACGTTCTTCTGGACCGACGTCCCGCTCGGGCTGTGGACCGTCCCGTTCGGGCTGGCCGTGGCCTTCGTGGCGGTCGTGCTGGTGGTGGCCGCGACGCGGGGCTTCCAGGCGAGCGCGGCCGCGCTGCTGGGCCCGTCCGCGGCCGAACGCGCGGAGCTCGCCGAGCGCCACGCCGCCGTGCTCGCCCAGCGCAACCGGCTGGCCCGCGAGCTGCACGACTCGATCGGGCACACGCTCACGACGTCCACCATCCAGGCGGCCGCGGCGGCGGGACTGGTCGAGAGCGACCCGGCGCAGGTGCGGCGAGCACTCGGCACGATCGAAGAATCCTCACGCAGCGCACTCGACGACCTCGACCACGTGCTCGGCCTGCTGCGCGAGGAACCGGCCTCGAAGGCACCCGCCCACACCCTCGCCGACGTCGACATCTTGGCCGTGCGGGCGCGCGAAGCCGGCCTCGATGTCGCGGTCTCGGTCACCGGCTCGCTCGCCGCGCTGCCCGCCACCGTGTCCCGGGAGGGCTACCGGATCGTCCAGGAGGGCCTGACGAACGCGCTGCGCCACGCCGGGCACGGCCCCGTCGAACTCCGGATCGCCGCCGGGCCCGACCGGCTCGGCATCGAAGTCGTCAACGCGCTCGCCGGCGAGCACCCCGCGCACCGGGCGGCGCGGCCTGACCGGGCTCGCCGAGCGGGTCGCGGCGCTGCGCGGCGAGCTCACCGCCGGGCCGGAGGAAGGCCGCTGGCGCCTCGCGGCGAACATCCCGCTGCGGAGCGGCGCATGACGCTGAAAGTGCTGCTGGCCGACGACGAACCTCTGGTCCGCGCCGGGTTGCGGGCCTTGCTGGAGCGACAGGGCCTGGTCGTCACCGGCGAGGCGGCCGACGGCTGCGCGGTCCTGAAGGAGGTCCGCCGCGCACGCCCGGACGTCGTGCTGATGGACGTCCGGATGCCGGTCATGGACGGCATCGAGGCCACCCGCAGGCTGCTGGCCGAGGTGGCCGACCCGCCGAAGGTCCTCGTCGTGACGACGTTCGACAACGACGACTACGTGCACGAGGCGCTGCTGGCCGGCGCGAGCGGGTTCCTGCTGAAGCGGGCGCGCAAGGAGGAGTTCGCGCACGCCGTCCGCACGGTCGCGGCCGGGGAGTCGCTGCTGTTCCCGGACGCGATCCGGCGGCTGGTCGCGGCGCGGCCGTCCGGGCGCTACACGAGGGTGGCGAAGGCGCTTACCCGGCGCGAAGCGCAGGTGCTGCGGCTGGTCGCCACCGGAATGTCCAATCAGGACATCGCGGCGGAGCTGGTGATCAGCCTGGAGACGGTGAAAACCCACGTGGGCAACATCTTCGGCAAGCTGGGCGCGACGAGCCGCAGCCAGGCGGTGGTGATCGCCTACGAGGCGGGCGTCGTCTCACCGGGGCACGTCGGCGGTTAGTTCCCGACCCCGCGGCACGCGCGTGATCGGTCACCCACCGGAAGCCATGAGTTCGACCAAGCGACACCCGGTGCTCATCCGCCGTCTCCCGACAAAACACATGCACCGGGACTAATACCCGTGTCCGGCAAATCCCGGACGAACTCCCCGAAATCCCGTAAATGAGGAGAAACATGGCTTCGCTGTTCGCCGGCCGTCGCCGGTGGCTGATCGGCGGCGCGCTCGGCGCCGCACTGATCGCCGCCGCCCCGGTCGCCCTGGCCACCAGCGGCTCCGGCAACGCCGACGCGCGCGTGGCCGCCGCGTCCGGCGACCGGACCGCCGACGTCCGCGCCGCGATCCAGGGCGGTCAGGCCCGCAACGTCATCCTGTTCCTCGGCGACGGCATGGGCCAGTCCGAGATCACCTCCGCGCGCGACTACGACCGCGGCGCCGCCGGCCGGCTGTCGATGGACGAGCTGCCGCTGACCGGCGACTACACCACCTACGCCGTCGAAAAGGGCAACCCGGCCAAGCCCGACTACGTGACCGACTCGGCCGCGTCCGGCACCGGCTGGGCCACCGGCGTCAAGACCTACAACGGCGCGATCTCGGTGGACGCGTACGGCAACCCCGTGCCGACCATCCTCGAGCTGGCCAAGCGCGGCGGCCTGCGCACCGGCGACGTCACCACCGCCGAGGTCCAGGACGCCACCCCGGCCGTGCTCGGCTCGCACGTCGTCAGCCGCGACTGCAAGGGCCCGGACGAGACGACCGCGAAGTGCGCGGCCAACGCCAAGGAGAACGGCGGCGCCGGCTCGATCGCCGAGCAGCTGATCCAGACCAAGCCGGACGTCCTGCTCGGCGGCGGCGCGAAGTACTTCGACCAGTCGGTCAAGGCGGGCAAGTACGCCGGCAAGACCGTGCTGGACCAGGCCAAGGCGGCCGGCTACCACGTCGTGAACACCGCGGCGGACCTCGCGGCGGCCAAGAAGGGCAAGCCGGTCCTCGGCCTGTTCGCCGCCGGCAACATGCCGGTCAACTGGGCCGGCCCGCTCGCCAAACAGGGCGGCACCCCGCCGACCCGCTGCACCCCGAACCCGGCGCTGCCGGCCACGCAGCCGAAGCTGGCCGACCAGACCCGCAAGGCGATCGAACTGCTCGACGACCGCCGCGCCGACAAGGGCTTCTTCCTGCAGGTCGAGGGCGCCTCGATCGACAAGCAGGACCACGCGGCCGACCCGTGCGGCCAGATCGGCGAGGTCATCGACTTCGACGCCGCGATCGCCGTCGGCAAGGCGTTCGCCGCGAGCCACCCCGACACCCTGGTGCTGGTGACCGCCGACCACGGCCACACCAGCCAGATCATCCCCAACGGCACGGTCAGCCCCGGCCAGACCGCCACGCTGATCACCAACGAGGGCGCGAACATGACCCTCAACTACGGCACCGCGCTGCCCGGCGCGTCGCAGGAGCACACCGGCACCCAGGTCCGCATCGCGGGCATGGGCCCGCAGGCGGCCAACATCGTCGGCCTGACCAACCAGACCGACCTGTTCGGCACCATGAAGCGAGCCCTGCGGCTGCGCTGACCTTCCATGGTCCGTGAAGGCCCCTTACCGGCTGTGAGAGCCGGTAAGGGGGCCTTCACGGCTTTTGGCGAGGTGGGGCCAGCCACCCCACGGGGCCGGGGGCGCACCCGATGGTCCGGCCCGCCGCGGCTCCCTAGAGTCGGAATCGAACTGACATACAGGGGGTTGTCCATGCGGAAGTCCTTGCCCGGCAGGCGAATCATCGCCGTCGGGAGCCTCGTCGCGCTGCTCGCCGCGACCACCGCGGCACCGGTGCTCGCGGCCGCGGACCCGATCCGGGAGGCACTCGGGAAGCTGGTGGCCGACGGCGTGCCCGGCGCCGAGGCCGTCGTCACCGACCACCGGCACACCACGGTCACCCGCGCCGGCACCGGCGACCTGACCACCGGGAAGCCCTTTCCCCGCAACGGATCGTTCCGCAGCGGGAGCGTCACGAAGACGTTCGTCGCCACGGTCGTGCTGCAGCTCGTCGCCGAGGGGAAGGTCCAGCTGGACGCGCCGATCGAGCGTTACCTGCCCGGGCTGATCACCGGCAACGGCAACGACGGCGCGAAGATCACCGTGCGCCAGCTGCTCCAGCACACCAGCGGGTTGTACAACTACCTCGTGGACTTCGCCGGCGTCGACCCGGAAACCCTGCGCCACCAGGGCGGGACGCCGGCCGGGCTGGTCGCGATGGCGCTGAAGCACGCACCGCTGTTCACGCCCGGCACGAAATGGTCGTACTCCAACACCAACTACATCGTCGCGGGGATGCTCGTCGAGAAGATCACCGGCCGCCCGCTCGACGGCGAGATCGCGCGCCGGATCACCCGGCCGCTCGGGTTGCGCGACACGTACCTCCCCGGCCACGGCGACGAACGGCTGCCCGCCCCGCACGCGGTCGGGTACACGCCGATCAACGGGAAGCTGGTCGACTTCAGCGACTTCGACGCGACCATCGCGTGGGGCGCGGGTGGCCTCGTCACGACGCCCACGGACCTGAACACGTTCTACGCCGCGCTCCTGGGCGGACGGCTGCTGCCCGCCGCGCAGCTGGCCGAGATGCGCCGCGGGGTGCCCGCGAAGGAGATCGACGTCCCCGGCGCGACCTACGGGCTCGGTCTGGGGAGCTTCCCGCTGCCCTGCGGCGGCGAGTTCAGCGGGCACGGCGGGGAGATCGACGGCTTCCTGACGCTGTCGGGGGTCTCGAGCGACGGCCGGGCCGCCACCGTCGTGGGCAACGTCGACCCGGCGCCCCCTGGCGCGGTGGCCGACCAGGTCACGGTCCTGGAAACCGCGCTCTGCTCAGGGAAGTAGGTCCAGCGCCGGCGTCCACGGCCGGCCCGGGTCGAGCCGGTGCAGCGCCACCCCGGCGCCCGCGAGGGTGTCGAGGTGGCGCTGCCACGCCGGGTGGAACTCCCGGGTGTCCTGGATCTGGTAGGCCACCGCGATCGTGATCCCGGGCGTGCCGAGGACGTCGCCGAGCAGCGTCAGCGCCTGGTTGTCCGCGATGCCGAGCGCGAGCTTGGCCACCGAGTTCGCCGACGCCGGGGCGAAGAGGAACACCTCGGGATCGGGGTGCGGGCGCGGTTCGCCGGGCAGCCGGGACGTCGTCCGCACCGGCAGGTCGGTGAGCGCGGCCAATGCGCCGAGCCCGCCGGTGTGCTCGAGCCAGCGGCCGGCGGTCGGCGTCAGCGTGATGGCCAGCCGCCAGCCGCGGTCCGCGGCGGGTTTCGCCAGGTCGGCGGCGAACCGGGTGTCCAATCCGCCGCACGAGCTGGCGACCAGCCCGAGCGTCCTCACGGCTTGCGCAGCACCGCGCAGAACATCGCGTCGGTGCCGTGGCGGTGCGGCCACAGCTGCACGTACGGCCCGTCGCCGAGCTGCGGGACGCCGGGGAAGAACTCGCGCGAGTCGAGGACCTGCGCCTTGAGCCGCCGCGCCGTCTCCCCCACCACGCCTTCGGTTTCGGCCAGGTGCGGCGAGCAGACGACGTAGGTGAGCACCCCGCCGGAGCGAAGCAGCTTGTAGGCCGCGTTGATCAGCTCACCCTGCAGCTTCGTCAGGTCGGCGACGTCGGACGGCTGCCGCCGCCAGCGCGCCTCGGGTCGCCGCCGCAGCGCGCCGAGCCCGCTGCAGGGAGCGTCGACGAGGATCCGGTCGTAACCCGGTTCGAGGCCGCTTTCGCGGCCGTCGGCGATGTGCACGGTGACCGGCAGCCCGGTCGTGGCCTTCTCGACCAGCTTCGCGCGGTGCGGCGCCTTCTCCACGGCGTCGACGCGGGCGCCGCTCAACGCGGCGAGCGCGCCCAGCAGCGCGGCCTTGCCGCCGGGACCGGCGCACAGGTCGAGCCAGCGTTCGTCGGAGCCGTCGACCGGCACCTTCGTCGCCGCGACCGCGCACAGCTGGCTGCCCTCGTCCTGGACCGCGGCGAGGCGCTCGCGGATCGGCTCCATGCCGGCCGGGTCACCGGCGCCCGCGGGCAGGCGGACGCCGTAGGGCGAGTACGGCGCCGGGTCGCCGCCGGTGATCGCGGCGAGCTCGTCGGCGCTGATCTCGCCGGGACGGGCGAGAAGGTGCACCTCCGGGCGGGCGTCGTCGGCCTCCAGGGCCGCCTTCAGCTCGGCGCCCTTGTCCCCCAACGCTTCGGCGAACGACCGGGCGACCCAGCGCGGGTGCGCGGTGCGCAGCGCGTAGGCGCCGATGGGGTCCTCAGCCTCGTCGGGGGCGAGCTCGTCCAGCCAGGCCTGTTCGTCCTTTTCGGACACCTTGCGCAGGATCGCGTTGGCGAAACCCGTTGCCCAGGAACCGGCTTCGGCGCGTACGAGGTCCACAGTGGACCCGACAGCGGCGTGCTCGGGGATCCGGGTCCGCAACAGCTGGTAGACGCCGAGGCGCAGCGCGTCGAGCACCGTCGGGTCCGTTTTGGACAGTGGCCGCTCGGCGCAGGACTCGATGACCGCGTCGAGCATGCCCTGAGCGCGCGAAGCGCCGTAGGCCAGCTCCGTGGCCAGCGCGGCGTCACGGCCGCCGATCCGCCGTTCACGCAGCAGGTCCGGCAGCACCAAGTTGGCGTAGGCGTCCTTCTCGCGCACCGCGCGCAGGACGTCGAAGGCGGCCTGACGGGCCGGGTCGACCTCCGGCGGCCGGCGCGGGCCTTCCTTGCGCGGCGCGGGACGGCCGCGATCCGGCCGTGACGGCCGGCGTTCCCTGTATTCGCTCACCGCAGGCGCTCTCCTTGTTCGATCCTCGTGCCACGCGCCCAGTCGGTGGCCGCCATCCGTTTCTTGCCCGGTGCCTGGACCTCGCCGAGCCGCAGCGGCTTGGTCGCGGTGCCCACCAGTACTCGCTTGCGCTCGATGACCAGCTCGCCCGGCGGCGGGCCCGGCTCGTCGAGCACGGTGACCGGGCCGAGCTTGAACCGCTCGCCGCGGAACTCCGCCCAGGCGCCCGGCTCCGGCGTGACCGCGCGGATCTGCCGGTCGACGGCCGAGGCGGGGTCGGCGAAGGACACCCTGGCGTCCTCGACCGTCACTTTCGGCGCGTAGCTGAGGCCTTCTGAAGGCTGCTCCACGGCGACGACTGTGCCGTCGGCCAGACCGTCCATCGTGGACAGCAGGAGCTTCGCGCCGGATTCGGCGAGCCGGCCGAGCAGCCCGCCCGCGGTGTCGGTGCCCGCGATCGTCTCGGTGATCACGCCGAACACCGGCCCGGCGTCGAGCTCCTTGACGATCCGGAACGTCGAGGCGCCGGTGATCTCGTCGCCCGCGCGGATGGCGGCCTGCACCGGCGCGGCGCCGCGCCACGCGGGCAGCAGCGAGAAGTGCAGGTTCACCCAGCCCAGCGCGGGAATGTCGAGCGCGGCCTGCGGCAGCAGCGCGCCGTAGGCGACGACCGGGCAGGCGTCCGGGGCGATCTCGGCGAGCCGGGCCAGGAAGGCCGGATCGCCGGCGCGCGCGGGCGTCAGCACCTCGATGCCGTGCTCGTCGGCGAGGGCGCCGACGGGCGAGCGGACGACGTGGCGGCCGCGGCCGGCCTGGGCGTCCGGGCGGGTCACCACGGCGGCGACCTCGTGCCGGCCGGAGTCGATCAGGGCGCGCAGAGAGGGGACCGCCGGTCCGGGGGTGCCGGCGAAGACGAGCTTCATCGCCGCACCCCCACCGGGAGCGCGGAGGGTTCAGGTAGCTGGGACATCGCCGCTGAGTCTAGAAGGCGCCCGCTCCCCCGGCTCGCCACGCCCTCCGAGCACCCCAATGTGGCGTTGGGTGCGTCAGACGCACCCAATGCCACATTGGGGTACTTGAGCCGGGGACCCGCTACCAGTGCACCGGGTAGACCACCTGGGCCGAGCCGATGCCACGGCGCACGGGTTCGGCGGCCGCCGTCCAGAGCCCGCCGCCGAGGCGTTCGACGCCGGTGGCGGCGCCGATCTCGGCCGGGGCCGGTCGAGAAGCCCTGGCCACGCGCCTTCAGGTCCGTGACCACCGCGCCGTTGTCCTGATCCAGGAACGCCTGCTCGACCTGCGCGGCCGCCGAGTTCCGCTGCGACGCGCGCGGCGCCGCGATGGCGTTCTCCAGCGACAGCCCGCGGTCGACCCGGCCGACGATCACCTGCAGCACCGTCGTGATGATCGACGCCCCGCCGGGCGAGCCGGTGGCGAAGAACGGGCGGCCGTCCTTGAGCACGATCGTGGGCGCCATCGACGAGCGCGGCCGCTTGCCCGGGCCGGGCAGGTTCGGGTCCGGGACGCCGGGGGTGACCGGGGTGAAGGAGAAGTCGGTCAGCTCGTTGTTGAGGATGAAGCCGCGGCCCGGCACCACCATGCCGCTGCCGCCCTCCTGCTCGATGGTCAGCGTGTAGGCCACCACGTTGCCCCAGCGGTCGGCGACGGTGAGGTGCGTGGTGTTCTCGCCCTCGTACGGCGTCGGCGCCGGGTTCACCGCCGCGGCGCACGGCGTCGGGTGCCGCGGGTCGGCGGGGGCGACCGGGCTGGTCGCGGCCTTCGTCCTGGAGATCAGGCAGGCCCGCGAGTCCGCGAACTTCTGGCTCACCAGCTCGCGGTTGGGGACGTCGTTGAAGGCCGGGTCGCCGATCCAGCGGTTGCGGTCGGCGAAGGCGAAGCGGGTCGACTCCAGGAAGTACTGGAGGTAGTCGGCCTTGCTCGCGTGCTTGAGATCGAAGTTTTCGAGGATGTTCAGCGACTCCCCGACGGTCAGCCCGCCCGAGGACGGCGCCGGCATGCCGTAGACGTCGAGACCGCGGTAGTTCATGTGCGTCGGGTTGCGCTCGATCGCCCGGTAGGAGGCGATGTCGGACGTCGTGAGCTTGCCCGGCCGGACCTTGAGCGTGGACGCCGGGTCGACCGGCGGCTTCTGCACGGTCTTGGCGATGTCGGCGCCGATCGGGCCGCCGTAGATCGCGCCGGTGCCCTTGCGCTCGAGCTCGGCGTAGGTGTCGGCGAGATCGGGGTTCTTGAACACGGTCCCTGGCGCCGGCGGGGCGCCGCCGGGCAGGTACAGCGAGCGCGTGGACGGGAACGCCGAGAACCGCGCCGCGTTGTTCGCGATCTGCGTCTGGAAGGTCTGGTCGACCACGAACCCGGTGCGCGCCAGGTTCTCCGCGGGCTTGAGCAGCTTCGACAGCGGCCGGGTGCCCCACTTGCGGGCGGCCTCGGACCAGGTGGCGGGCGTGCCGGGGACCCCGACACTGAGCCCGCTGGTCACGGCGGCGTCGAAGGGCAGCGGCTTGCCGTCCTCGAGGAAGAGATTGGCGTCGGCGCTCTTGGGCGCGGTCTCGCGGCCGTCGAGGGTGTGGACTCGGCCGGTCTCCGCGTCGTAGAAGACGAGGAACCCGCCGCCGCCCACTCCGGCGGAGAACGGGTCGGTGACACCGAGCGCGGCCGCGACGGCGACAGCGGCGTCGACAGCGTTCCCGCCGTCACGCAGGATCTTGGTGCCGATCGCGGTGGCGTCGGCGTCGATGCTGGCCACCGCGCCGCCGAAGCCGGTGGCGACCGGCGACTTCGGCGTGGGGGTGGCAGCGCTGGCGGGTGCCGCCGCGACGGTCGCGGCAAGCGCGGCGGTCGCGGCGATCGTGAGGGTTCTTCGGCTCCAGTGCGGCATGCGGGCGAGTCTGCCTCTTGCGACAAGGCGCTACAAGACGCCAATGGCGCACGAGATTCCGACTTATGCCGCTACGCGAGTCGTCCGTCTGGGTACGCGAGATCGCCATCCAGGTACGCGAGTTCGCCGTCTGGGTACGCGAGTTCGCCGTTCCGGTACGCCTAGCCGACCGGGGTGAGGGTCTCGTCCGAGAGGGTTTCGCCGTCGCTCGTCACCACCAGGCGGCCACCGCCGACGGTGTAGCGGTAATTGCCGTTGACCGCGAAGAAGCCGTCGCCCTCGGGCTGCGCGGGCAGCGTGATGTCGCCGGCCGACCCGCGCGACTGGCCGTGGTAGAAGATCTGCCCGTCGCCGGTCTGGCAGATCGTCACGACGGAGCGCTCCGTCTGTGCCGCCAGGAGCGCGGTGGCCGGGCCGCCGCCGGGCAGGGTCTGGGCGACGTTGTCCGGGCACGGCTTGCCCGTCGGCGACGTGGTGGTGGTCGTGGAGACGGTCGTCGTGGACGGCGCCACCGCGGCGGGTGGTGAGGCTGTCGTGCTCGGCGGGATGACCGGGGTGGTGTAGCTCGGGAACGGGCCGGACGGAGACGTCGCCGACGGGTGGTGGCGGGCGGCGAGCAGCAGGGTCGTGCCGATCGCGGCCACCGCGACCAGCATCAGCGTCGCCAGGATCCACAACGCACGCGAGCGACCCCGCCGCTGGGGCGCCGGCGCCTCGCAGACCACGCAGACGCCCGCGTCCGATGCGTTGACGGCGCCGCAGTTTTCGCAGGTCCAGGGCTCAGCCGCCATCCGGCCCTCCTTCCGCGCGTGGCGCCGGGGCCCCCATTGTCACCACCCGGCGGCCGATCCGGCACCTGCAACCGGGCGTGACCAGGGCCGTCACTCGCGTCCGCGATTGACGGGTCAGATCAGGTCGAGGGGGTCCAGCTGGATGCGGATCGGCTCGGTGGCCTTGCGGGCGTCGCGGCGGGAGGCGGCCGCGTGGATCTCGGTGGCCAGGGCCTTGCCGTCGGCCCGGGACACCCGGACCAGGGCGCGCTCGCGCTCGGCGTTGCCGTCGGCGTCGAGCTCGCCGAGCGGGACCGGGCCGAGGACCTCGCCGGACTCGGGGAGCGGCAGGTCGTCGAGGACGCCCGCGACCGCGTCCGGGCTGCCCTCGATGCTCGCCATCCGCATCGCGGGCGGGAAGCCGAGCTCACGGCGTTCGGCCAGCTCCTGGCCCGCGTGCCAGGCCGGATCCCAGCGGACCAGCGCCTGGACGACGGCCAGGCCCGCTTCGGCGCCGACGATCACCCGGCCGGTGGGCGCCGGGCGCACCAAGGCCGCCGCGGCCATCCAGCGTCGCAGGGTTTCCTCCCCCGCGCGCAGATCCTGGCGGCCGAGCAGCGCCCAGCCGTCCAGCAGCAGCGCCGCGCCGTAGCCGCCCTCGGCCACCGGCTCCGCCCCCGGCGTGCACACGACCAGCGCGGGTTTGCCCGGCACCGAAGCCAGGACCTCGGCCGCGCCGGACGTCCGGACGGGGACGCCAGGGAACGCCCGGCCGAGTTCCTCAGCGGTCCGTTTCGCGCCGACGATCACCGCGCGCAGCCGTACCGAACCGCAGGCGGAGCAGCGGAACGCCGTTTCCGGGACGCCGCACCAGCGGCACGCCGGCGGCTTCGGCTGCCCGTCGATCGAGCCGCCGGGCAACGCCAGCGGCCCAGCACAACGCCGACAATGCGCGGGTGTGCGGCAGTTTCCGCAGGCCAGCCCGGGAACGTAGCCGCGGCGCGGCACCTGAATCAGGGTCGGGAGCCCGGCGGCGAACGCCTGCCGCGCGGCCTCGAACGCCACCGCGGGCAGGCGGGCCACCCGCGCGGCCTCGTCGCGGGCCACGTCGAAGTCCTCGCCGACCGGCGTGACGCGCGGCGCGGCGGCACGCAGCACCGTGCGGTCCGCGAGAATCGGCTGCGCCCAGCCCGATTCGACGAGGAACTGCGCTTCCGCGGTCCGCGCGAACCCGCCGACCAGCAGGGACGACTTCGTCGTGTGCGCGCGGTCCATCAGCACGTCCCGGACGTGCGGGTAGGGCGCGTGCGGGTCGAGGTGCAGGTCGTCGCCGTCGTCCCAGACCACGAACAGGCCGGGGTCGGCCACCGGCGCGTACATCGCCGCGCGCGTGCCGACGACGACGCGGACCGCACCCCGCAGCACGGCCAGCCAGCGCCGGTACCGCTCGGCGGGCCCGAGCCCGGCGATCAGCGCCACCACGCCGTCGGCGCCGATCAGTGACGCGCAGGCGTCGTGCACCCGCGTCAGGTCACGGTGGTCGGGCACGACCAGCACCGCGCCACGGCCTTGCGCGGCCACGGTCGCCGCGGCTTCGGCGAGCCGTTGGGGCCAGTCCTCGCCCGGCAGCGCCTGCCAGACCGCGTTCGCGGGCTTGCCCTCGGCCACTGCCTCCAGGAACGCGGGCCCGCGCTGGTACTTCGCCCACGCCGAGGTGTCGGGTGCGGACGGCGTCGGCGCCGGTTCGACGGGCGGCTCGCCCTCGGCCTTGGCGTGACGCGGCGGGATGGCCAGCCTCAGGACGTCGGACAGCGCCCCGGCATAGCGATCCGCGACCGCGCGGCACACCGCGTACAACTCCGGCGGCAGCACGGGTTCACTGGAGGTGACGCGCTCCAGGAACGAGAGTTTGCGCTCGTAGTCCGTGCTTTCGGTGCGCCCCACCAGATAGCCGTCGACGAGCTGGCCGGCGAACCGCACCCGCACCCGGCAGCCCGGCACGGCCGTCTCGTGCAGTTTCTCGGGGACGGCGTAGTCGAAAGTGCGGTCCAGGTGCATCAGCGGGATGTCGACCACGATCTGCGCGACCGGCAGCTCGGGCGCGGGCTGGACCGCGCCCTTCGCGGGCTCGCCCGGCTTCTTCCGAGCGCGCGCCGGCTTGCCCGATGCCTTCGAAGGCACCGGGGGCTCCTCGGGAAGGTCCCAGAGGGCGGCGGTCTCGGAGCTGCTCACCCCGTGATCTCTACCAGACCCCTCCGACAGCCCGGGGCCCGGAATGCCGTGAAGGCCCCCTTACCGGCTCTCACAGCCGGTAAGGGCCCTTCACGGACAATGGAACTCAGGCGCCGGCTGCCGACTTCAGCGCCTCGGCGCGCGCGGTGCTCTCCCAGGGGAGGTTGAGCTCCGGGCGGCCGAAGTGGCCGTAGGCCGCGGTCGGGGCGTAGATCGGGCGCAGCAGGTCGAGGTCGCGGATGATCGCGGCCGGCCGGAGGTCGAAGACCTCGCTGATGGCCTGCTGGATCTTCGACGGGTCGACGGTCTCGGTGCCGAACGTCTCGACGAACAGGCCCACCGGGGCCGCCTTGCCGATCGCGTAGGCCACCTGGACCTCGGTGCGCGACGCGAGCCCGGCGGCGACGACGTTCTTCGCCACCCAGCGCATCGCGTAGGCCGCGGAGCGGTCCACCTTGGACGGGTCCTTGCCGGAGAACGCGCCGCCACCGTGACGGGCCATGCCGCCGTAGGTGTCGACGATGATCTTGCGCCCGGTCAGGCCCGCGTCACCCATCGGGCCGCCGATGACGAACCGGCCGG
Source organism: uncultured Actinomycetota bacterium (assembly GCA_963762765.1). Lineage (GTDB taxonomy): Bacteria > Actinomycetota > Actinomycetes > Mycobacteriales > Pseudonocardiaceae > Amycolatopsis. Next base: position 50,283 of record CAVXMR010000010.1, on the reverse strand, counting down.
TCGGGTTGACCAGCAGCCGCGCGTTCGTGGTGTCGATGCCCAGGCCCTCGAGCTCCGGCGCGACGACGTGCTCGCGCACGTCCACGCCGAGCATCCGGTCCAGGTCGATGCCGTCGGCGTGCTGGGTCGACACGACCACGGTGTCCAGGCGCACCGGCTGGTCACCGGCGTACTCGATGGTCACCTGGGTCTTGCCGTCCGGGCGCAGGTACGGCAGCACGCCGTCCTTGCGGACCGCGGTCAGCCGGCGCGAGAGGCGGTGGGCCAGCGCGATCGGCAGCGGCATCAGCTCGGGGGTGTCCGAGCAGGCGTAGCCGAACATCAGGCCCTGGTCGCCCGCGCCCTGGCGGTTGATCTCGTCGTCGTCGGACTCGACGCGCGACTCGTAGGCGGTGTCGACGCCCTGCGCGATGTCCGGGCTCTGGGAGCCGATGGCGACGTTGACGCCGCACGAGTTCCCGTCGAAGCCCTTGGCCGAGGAGTCGTAGCCGATCTTGAGGATGACGTCCCGGACGATGGTCGGGATGTCCGCGTAGGCCTCGGTGGTGACCTCGCCGGCGACGTGCACCTGGCCGGTGGTGATGAGGGTTTCGACGGCGACCCGGCTGCGCGGGTCCTTGGTCAGCAGCCCGTCGAGGATCGAGTCGCTGATGGCGTCGCAAATCTTGTCGGGGTGGCCCTCGGTCACCGACTCCGACGTGAACAACCTGCTGCTGGACGCGGTCACGGCAACCGTCACTCCCTCACCTAGACATCGCGTGCCCCGAAACTTAGGCACCCCTTAGCTGACTCAAGCGTACTTACTATCGTTCGAGCGACGCTCAACGCTTCATGAAGGTCACAACAGCGTCCCACAGAGTGGACGCCAGTTCGGCCTTCGGGCCGAGCGGGATCGGCACCTCGGTACCGTCGGCGGCGAGCAGCCAGCCCGAATTGTCCTCGGTGCCGAACGCCTTCCCGTCCCCGACCGCGTTCACCACGAGCAGGTCGGCACCCTTGCGTTTCAGCTTGGTGCGGGCGTGGTCGAGCACGCTGCCCTGCGCGTCGCCGGTCTCCGCGGCGAATCCGACCACCACCTGCCCGGCCCGCCGGTCGCGGACCAGCTCGGCGAGGATGTCGGCGTTGCGGTCCAGCGTGATCACCGGATCCGGCAGGTCGTCGGACTTCTTGATCTTGACGTCGGCGCGGTTCGCCGGCCGGAAGTCGGCCACCGCGGCGGCCATCACCAGCACGTCCGCCGAACCCGCGAGAGCGTGCATGGCCTCGCGCAGCTCTTCGGCGGTGGACACGTGCTGCACGGCCGCGCCCGCCGGGTCGGGCAGGGCGACGGTGTGCGCCGTGACGAGTGTCACGTCGGCGCCGCGCTGGGCGGCGACGCGGGCGAGCGCGTAACCCTGTTTCCCGGAGGACCGGTTGCCGAGGTAGCGGACGGGGTCCAGCGGCTCACGGGTGCCGCCCGCCGAGACGACCACGCGCACGCCTTCGAGGTCGCGCGGCAACGCGTCCGGGCGCGCCAGCAGCAGCCGGGCGAGGTCGACGATCTCGGCGGGGTTGGCGAGCCGGCCCTTGCCGGTGTCGACGCCGGTGAGGCGGCCGGAATCGGGCTCGGTGACGACGAGGCCGCGCGAGCGCAGCAGGGCGACGTTGTCGCGCGTCGCCGGGTGCTCCCACATCTCGGTGTGCATCGCCGGGAAGAAGGCGATCGGACACCGGGCGGTGAGGAGGGTGTTGGTGAGCAGGTCGTCCGCGATGCCGTGCGCGGCCTTCGCGAGCAGGTTCGCGGTGGCCGGGACGACGAGCACCAGGTCGGCTTCCTTGCCGACGCGGACGTGCTGAACTTCGGGCACCTCGGTGAACACGCCGGTGTGGACCGGGTGGCCGGAGAGGGCTTCGAAGGTGGCCGCGCCGACGAAATTCAGCGCGGCTTCGGTGGGAACGACGCGGACATCGTGACCGGATTCGGTCAAACCGCGCAGAACCTCACAAGCTTTGTAGGCGGCGATTCCGCCGCCCACGCCCAAAACAACGCGGGGCTTACTCACCCTCGGTGTGCTCAAGAAGGCCACTGTGGATCTCGCGCAACGCGATCGAAAGCGGCTTCTCGCGGGGGCCCGGCTCGACCAGCGGGCCGACGTACTCGAGCAGGCCCTCGCCCAGCTGGGCGTAGTAGTCGTTGATCTGGCGCGCACGCTTGGCCGAGTAGATCACCAGCGCGTACTTCGAGCTGACCTTCTCGAGCAGGTCGTCGATCGGCGGGTTGGTGATGCCCTCGAGCTCTTCGTGCAGGGTCGCCTGGGTGGTCACTCGTGGGTGCTCCGAATCTTTGGTCACTGCTTGCGGGGGTCCGTGGGGGCGGAGCCCCCGGGCGGGGCGTGGGGGTCGCACCCCCACAAATCAGCTGCCGATTATCAAGTTTAGCAAGTGCTCGGCGGCCTCTCGCACGTCGGCGTTGACGACACGCTCGTCGAACTCCCCAGCGGCGGCCAGCTCGCGCTCGGCTTCGGCGAGCCGGGCGGCCACGGCGGCCTCGTTTTCGGTGCCGCGTGAGGTCAGCCTGCCGACCAGTTCCTCCCAGGACGGCGGCATCAGCATGACCAGCCGGGCCTCCGGCATCGCCTGGCGGACCTGCCGGGCGCCCTGCAGCTCGATCTCCAGGATCGCGGGCCGCCCGTCGGCGAGGGCCTTCTCGACGGGCTCGCGCGGGGTGCCGTAGCAGTTCCCGGCGAACTCGGCCCATTCCAGCAGCCGCCCGTCGGCGACCATCCGGTCGAACTCATCACGGTCGACGAAGTGGTAGTGCGCCCCGTCGACCTCGCCCGGACGCGGCTTGCGCGTCGTCACCGACACGCTGAACCAGACGTCCGGTTCCAGCTTGCGCAGCTCCCCCACCACGCTCGACTTCCCGACCCCCGAAGGCCCCGATACGACGGTGAGCCGGTGCCGGGAGCTCTCCCCCGTCACCGGCTCACTACCGCGGTCAGCGCCCCGGCTCGCCGGGTAGTCCTGACCGACGCCGCTCACTCGCCGCTGAACTCGGCCAGCAGCGCCTTGCGCTGCCGGTCGCCGAGCCCGCGGAGACGACGGCTGGGCGCGATCTCCAGTCGTTCCATGGTCTGCTGGGCACGGACCTTGCCGACGCCCGGAAGAGCCTCGAGCAGAGCCGAGACCTTCATCTTGCCGAGGACTTCGTTCTCCTCGGCCTGCTTCAGCACGTCGACCAGAGTGGTACCGCCCCGCTTCAGCCGCTCCTTCAGCTCAGCACGGATGCGGCGGGCGGCGGCGGCCTTCTCCAGCGCCGCAGCGCGCTGTTCCTCTGTCAGCTGGGGAAGTGCCACGTTTTCCTCCGGTAGTTCTCAAATCTGGGTGGGTGTGGCGACGGTACCCACCCGTGACCACCGGCCACAATGCGGGGGTGGCTCGATCGGGCAGGTTCCGGGGCCTGCTATTGGCCGTTTTCCTGCGGCTGGGCCAGCTGTTCGGCGACACGTTCGACCGCTTGGCGCAAAGCACCTTGATCCGGACCGTGCCGCAGCAGGTCACGCGAGGACGCGGGCAGCACGCCCGGCATTCCCGCGCCGAACAGTGCCCTCAAATCGGCCAGAGACGCTCCCTGTGCGCCGAAACCGGGCGCCAGGACCGGTCCGTTCAACCGGGACAGGTCGAGCTCTCCCGGCGAAATGGTGGCGCCGACGACCACCCCTACATCGCCGAGCGGTGTCACATCGTCGTTCAGTGCCGCCGCTTCGTCGACGATTCCCTGTGCCACCGTTCGGCCATCCGGCAGAACGGCGTTCTGGAGCGCGTGCGCCTCCGGATTGGAAGTACGCGCAAGCACGAAGAAACCGCTCCCGGCCTTCCGCCCGGTCGCCACGCCCTCGGCGAGCGAGCCGAAGCCGAGATAGGGCGACACCGTGATCGCGTCGGCCGCGATCGCCGCGCCCTCGGCGACGTAGGCGGCGGTGTAGGCCGCCATGGTCGAGCCGATGTCGCCGCGCTTGACGTCCAGCAGCACCAGCGCTCCGGCCTCGCGGGCGGTTTCCACCACCCGTTCCAGTACCCGGACACCCGCGGCGCCGTAGGCCTCGAAGAACGCCGATTGGGGCTTGACGATCGCCGTGCGCGCCGCCAGGACCTCGGTGGCGCTCAGCGCGAAGCGTTCCAGCCCGGAGGCGTCCAGCGGCAGGCCCCATGCCTCGATCAGCCCCGGATGCGGGTCGATCCCGGCGCACAGCGGCCCGCGGGCCGCGACGGCCTTGGCCAGTCGCGCCCCGAACGGCTCCGGCGTGCTCACGACCGGGCCTTGAGCGCCGCCTGCAGCTGCTGCAGCGACCGGACGCCGATGTCACCGCGGATCAGCGCCTCGATGCCGTGCACGGCCGCCGCGGCACCCTGCACCGTGGTCACGCACGGGATGTCGCGCGACACCGCCGCGGTGCGGATTTCGTAGCCGTCGACGCGGGGACCGCTGTTCCCGTACGGGGTGTTGATCACCATGTCGACGTCGCCGGCGAGGATCACGTCCACGATGTTCGGCTCGTCGCTGCTGGATCCCTCGTAGTGCTTGCGCACCACCGAGCACGCGATCCCGTTGCGGCGCAGCACCTCCGCGGTGCCCGAGGTGGCGAGGATCTCGAAACCGAGGTCCGCCAGCCGCTTCACCGGGAACACCAGCGAGCGCTTGTCGCGGTTGGCGACCGAGACGAAGACCCGCCCCGACGTCGGCAGCGAGCCGTAGGCGGCGCTCTGCGACTTCGCGAATGCCTTCCCGAAGTCGACGTCGACGCCCATCACCTCGCCGGTGGACTTCATCTCCGGGCCGAGCAGCGAGTCGACGCCGTGACCCTCCGGGGTGCGGAACCGGTGGAAGGGCAGCACGGCTTCCTTGACCGCGACCGGGGAATCGGCCGGCATCCGCCCGCCGTCGCCCTCGGCCGGGAGGACGCCGCTCTCGCGCAGGTCCTTGATCGTCGAGCCGGTCATGATCAGCGCCGCGGCCTTGGCCAGCGGGACCGCGGTCGCCTTCGAGACGAACGGCACGGTCCGCGAAGCCCGCGGATTCGCTTCCAGGACATAGAGAACGTCGTCCTTGAGCGCGTACTGGACGTTCAGCAGCCCGCGGACGCCGACGCCGCGCGCGATCGCCTCGGTGGAGCGGCGGACGGCCTCCAGATCGGTGTGGCCCAGCGTGATCGGCGGCAGCGCGCACGAGGAGTCGCCGGAGTGGATCCCGGCCTCCTCGATGTGTTCCATCACACCGCCGAGGTAGAGCTCGTCGCCGTCGAACAGCGCGTCGACGTCGATTTCGATGGCGTCGTCGAGGAACCGGTCGACCAGCACCGGGTGCTCCGGGTTGATCTCGGTGGCCCGGCTGATGTAGCCGGCGAGAGTCTCCTCGTCGTAGACGATCTCCATGCCGCGCCCGCCGAGCACGTAGGACGGCCGGACGAGCACCGGATAGCCGATCTCGTCGGCGATCCGCTTCGCGCCGTCGAACGACGTCGCCGTGCCGTAGCGCGGGGCGGGCAGCCCGGCCGCGGTGAGCACCTCGCCGAACGCGCCGCGGTCCTCGGCCAGGTGGATCGCCTCGGGCGGCGTCCCGACCACCGGCACCCCGGCGTCCGCGAGCCGCTTCGCCAGCCCCAGCGGGGTCTGCCCGCCGAGCTGGACGATCACCCCGGCGACCGTGCCGGACGCCTGCTCGGCGTGCACGACCTCGAGGACGTCCTCGAAGGACAGCGGCTCGAAGTACAGCCGGTCCGAGGTGTCGTAGTCGGTGGACACGGTTTCCGGGTTGCAGTTGACCATCACGGCCTCGAACCCGGCCTCGCGCAAGGCGATCGCCGCGTGCACGCAGGAGTAGTCGAACTCGATGCCCTGCCCGATCCGGTTCGGCCCGGAGCCGAGGATGAGCACCTTCGGCTTCACGGTCTGCGGCGCGACCTCGGACTGCGCGTCGGGGTCGGTCTCGTAGGCCGAATAGTGGTACGGCGTGTTCGCGGCGAACTCGGCCGCGCAGGTGTCGACGGTCTTGAACACCGGCCGGACGCCGAGGCGGTGCCGCAGCGCGCGGACGCCGTCCTCCCCCGCCAGCTCCGGGCGCAGCGCGGCGACCTGGCGGTCGGACAGGCCGGTGCGCTTGGCGCGCCGGAGCAGATCCCCGTCGAGCACGGGCGCGTCGCGCACCTCGGCGCCGACCTCGCCGATGAGGGCGATCTGGTCGATGAACCACGGGTCGATGCCGGACGCCTCGTGGACTTCCTGCACGCCGGCGCCGAAGCGCAGCGCGCGCTCCACTTCGTACAGCCGTCCCTCGTGCGGCGTGCGCAGAGCGTCCAAAGTGGACTCCCGCGTCGCGCCGTCGGGGTCGGGCTGGGTCCAGAAGCCGGTCGCCTTGGTCTCGATGGACCGCATCGCCTTGCCGAGCGCCTCGGGGAAGCTGCGGCCGAACGACATCGCCTCGCCGACGCTCTTCATCGTCGTGGTCAGCGTCGGGTCCGCGCCGGGGAACTTCTCGAAGGCGAACCGCGGCATCTTGACCACGACGTAGTCCAGCGTGGGCTCGAACGCCGCCGGGGTCTCGCCGGTGATGTCGTTCTGGATCTCGTCGAGGGTGTAGCCGATCGCGAGCTTCGCGGCGATCTTGGCGATCGGGAAGCCGGTGGCCTTCGAAGCGAGCGCACTGCTTCGCGACACGCGCGGGTTCATCTCGATGACGACCATCCGGCCGTCGGCCGGGTTGATCGCGAACTGGATGTTGCAGCCGCCGGTGTCCACGCCGACCGCGCGCAGCACGTCGATGCCGACGTCGCGCATGACCTGGTACTCGCGGTCGGTCAGCGTCATGGTCGGCGCGACGGTGACGGAGTCGCCGGTGTGCACGCCCATCGCGTCGATGTTCTCGATCGAGCAGACGACCACGACGTTGTCGGCCTTGTCGCGCATCAGCTCGAGCTCGTACTCCTTCCAGCCGAGCACGCTCTCCTCGATGAGCACCTCGGTGACCGGCGACTCGTCGAGCCCGGTGGAGGCGAGCCGCTCCAGCTCCTCGGGCGTGTGCGCCATGCCGGAACCCAGGCCGCCCATGGTGAAGCTCGGCCGGATGACCACCGGCAGGCCGAGCTCGGCCACCGTGGCGCGGACGTCCTCCATCGTGTTGCACACGCGGGACCGCGGGGTCTCGGCGCCGACGTCGGCGACGATGTTCTTGAACTTCTGCCGGTCCTCGCCGCGCTGGATGGCGTCGATGTCGGCGCCGATCAGCTCGACGCCGTACTTGTCGAGCACGCCACGCTCGTGCAGCGCGACGGCGCAGTTCAGCGCGGTCTGCCCGCCCAGGGTCGCCAGGATCGCGTCCGGGCGCTCCTCGGCGATGACCTTCTCGACGAAGTCCGGGGTGACCGGCTCGATGTAGGTGGCGTCGGCGAACTCGGGGTCGGTCATGATGGTCGCCGGGTTCGAGTTGACCAGGCTGACCCGCAGGCCCTCGGCGCGCAGCACGCGGCAGGCCTGGGTGCCGGAGTAGTCGAACTCCGCGGCCTGCCCGATCACGATCGGCCCGGAGCCGATCACCAGCACGTGCCGGATGTCAGTGCGTTTGGGCATCAGGCCTTCTTCTCCATGAGCGAAACGAAATCGTCGAACAGGGGCGCCGCGTCGTGCGGACCGGCGGCGGCTTCGGGGTGGTACTGCACCGAGAACGCCGGGACGTCGAGCGCGCGCACGCCCTCGACCGCGTTGTCGTTGGCGCAGTAGTGGCTGACGACCGCGGCCCCGAAGGGCGAGTCGAACCGCTGGCCGGGCTCGCCTTCGAGGGCGAACCCGTGGTTCTGCGCGGTGATCGACACCCGGCCGGTGGCCACCTCGATCACCGGGATGTTGATACCGCGGTGGCCGTAGCGCATCTTGTACGTCCCGAGCCCCAGCGCGCGGCCGAGGATCTGGTTGCCGAAGCAGATGCCGAACAGCGGGATCTCGCGCTCCAGCACGCCCTTGGTCAGCGCGGTGGCGTGCGCGGTGGTCGCCGGGTCGCCGGGGCCGTTCGAGAGGAACACGCCGTCGGGGCCCAGCGCGAGCAGGTCGTCGAGCGACGTCGTCGAGGGCAGCACGTGCACCTCGATGCCGCGCTTGATCATCTGGCGCGGGGTGTTGGACTTGATGCCCAGATCCAGCGCGGCCACGCGGAAGCGCGTTTCGCCGTCGGGCTTGACCACGTACGGCGCCGCGGTGGAGACCTCGCCGGCCAGGTCGGCGCCCTTCATCGGGGCGCTCTCCAGGACCTGCGCGACCATCTCGTCACGCGTGCCCAGCGCGTCGCCGGAGAACACGCCGGAGCGCATCGCGCCCTGCTCGCGCAGGTGCCGGGTGAGCGTGCGGGTATCCACTTCGGAGATCCCGACGACGCCCTGGCGTTCGAGCTCCTCGTCGAGCGTCCGGCGGGAGCGCCAGTTCGACGGCGTCCGCGCGGGATCGCGCACCACGTAACCGGAAACCCAGATCTTCGAGGATTCGTCGTCCTCGTCGTTCCAGCCGGTGTTGCCGATCTGCGGCGCGGTCTGTACCACGATCTGGCGGTGGTAGGACGGGTCGGTCAGGGTTTCCTGGTAGCCGGTCATGCCGGTGCAGAACACCGCTTCGCCCAGCGTTCGCCCACGCGCGCCGTACGCCGCGCCGGGGAACACCCGGCCGTCTTCGAGAACCAGTGCGGCCGGAGTGCGGGCGTTCACTGGGCACCTCCCTTGATCTTCAGGTGTTCGGTCCACTTCGGATAGTCGTCGAGTTCGTCGCCGCGGAACCCGGTGTCGAGTTCGACGTCGCCGAGGCGCCAGGTCAGGATCAGCAGCGCGTCGGTGCCCATCACCTTCCCGGCGATCTTGCTGTCACGGCGGACGCCGGTGATCGCGTCGCGCGGGATCCAGAAGTCCGGGGCGCCGCCGCGCTCGACAGCGATGCCGCCGTCGTAGAGCGTCCAAGCCGCGTTGGTCCGCAGCCCGGCGCCGCGGGTGACGATCCGGTCCTGCCAGTTCCCCGCCGTCGTCGTGCTGAGGTAGACACCGGTCGACTCCAGCAGCGGCTCACCGCGGTCCGCGGGGATCTCGGGGAACGGCGGCACGAGGACGCTCTGCGAGCGCGACTTGCGCCGCCACCCGAGGTACATGCCCCCGAGGCAGAGCAGGAAGAAGGCGACGATCGCCAGCACCAGAAGCAGCCGGTCCATCAGGCAATCTTCCCGTCTCGCGCGGTGATCCGCCCGCGCAGCAGCGTGGCGGTCACCACGCCGGGCAGCCGCATTCCCTCGTACGGGGTGTTGGCCGCGATGCTGGCCAGCTCCGCACCGCGGACCGTCCACTGCGCGTCCGGGTCCACGAGGGTCAGGTTCGCCGGCTCGCCGACCGCGATCGGGCGGCCGTGGTCGGGCAGGTTCCCGATCTCGGCGGGCCGCTCGCTCATCACGCGGGCGACGCCGCGCCAGTCCAGCAGCCCGGTGCGGACCATGGTCTCGGCCACGATGGACAGTGCGGTCTGCAGGCCGAGCATGCCCGGCCGGGCCGCGCTCCACTCGCAGTCCTTGTCCTGCACCGCGTGCGGCGCGTGGTCGGTGGCGACGCAGTCGATGACACCCTCGGCCAAAGCAGCCCGCAGCTTCTCGGCGTCCGACGACGTGCGCAGCGGCGGGTTCACCTTGTTCACCGGGTCGTAGGTCGCCAGGCGCTCGTCGGTGAGCAGCAGGTGGTGCGGGGTGACCTCGGCCGACACCTTCGTGCCGCGCTCCTTCGCCCAGCGCAGCACGTCCGCGGTGCCCGTAGTGGAGACGTGGCAAACGTGCAGCCGCGCGCCCGCGTGCAGCGCCAGCAGGCAGTCGCGCGCGACGATCGACTCCTCCGCCGCGGCCGGCCAGCCGGTGTAGCCGAGCCGCGCGGCCTGCTCGCCCTCGTGCGCCTGGGCGCCGACGGTCAGCCGCGGTTCCTCGGCGTGCTGCGCGATGACGACGTCCAGCGCCGTCGAGTACTCCAGCGCGCGGCGCATCAGCAGCGGGTCGGCGACGCAGAGGCCGTCGTCGGAGAAGACCTTCACCTGGGCCTGGGACTTCGCCATGGTGCCGAGCTCGGCGAGCTTCTCGCCCTTGAGCCCGACGGTCACCGCGCCGACCGGGTGGACGTCGACCAGGCCGACCTCCTGCCCGCGCCGCCAGACGTGCTCGACGATCACCGCGTTGTCGGCGACCGGGTCCGTGTTGGCCATGGCGAACACCGCGGTGTAGCCGCCGAGCGCCGCCGCGGCCGAGCCGCTGTCGATGGTCTCGGTGTCCTCGCGGCCGGGTTCGCGCAGGTGGGTGTGCAGGTCGACGAAGCCGGGCAGCAGCACCTGGCCGCCGGCTTCGATCACCTCGACGTCCTCAGGGGCCTTCACCGCTCCGATGGCGGTGATCACGCCGTCTTCGATCAGGACGTCGGCGACGTCCTCGCCGTAGGGGCGGGCGCCCTTGATCAGGGTGCTCACGCGGCGGCTCCTTCACTGGCCAAGAGGTGGTAGAGGACCGCCATCCGGACGTGCACGCCGTTGCGGACCTGTTCGGTGATGGCCGAGGCCGGGGAGTCGGCGACCGCCGAGGCGATCTCCATCCCGCGCAGCATCGGGCCGGGGTGCAGCACGACCGCGTGCTCCGGCAGCAGCTTCAGCCGCTTTTCCGAGAGCCCGTAAGCGATCGAGTACTCGCGCGCCGAAGGGAAGAAGCTCTGCCCTGGGCCCCCGCCCGTCATACGTTCGGCCTGCACCCGCAGCATCATCACCGCGTCGACCGCGGGCAGCTCGGCGTCCAGGTCGTGCGAGACGGTGACGGGCAGCGTCTCCACGCCGTAGGGCAGCAGCGTCGGCGGCGCGACCAGCACCACCTCCGCGCCGAGCGCGGAGAGCAGGTGGATGTTGGACCGCGCGACCCGGCTGTGCAGCACGTCCCCGACGATCGCGATGCGACGGTCCTTCAAGGACCCGAGCCGCTCCCGCAGCGTCGCCGCGTCGAGCAGGGCCTGCGTCGGGTGCTCATGGGTGCCGTCCCCGGCGTTGACCACCGCGGTGCCCGCCTCGGCGAGCCAGCCCGACAGCCGTTGCGCGGCACCGGAAGCCGGGTGGCGGATGATCACGCAGTCGGCGCCGGCCGCGGCCAGGGTGAGCGCGGTGTCCCGCAGCGACTCCCCCTTGTTCACCGAGGAACTGGACGCCGAGACGTTGATCACGTCGGCGCTCATCCACTTCCCGGCGATCTCGAACGAGACGCGGGTGCGGGTGGAGTTCTCGTAGAACAGGGTGATCACCGTGCGGCCGCGCAGCGTCGGCAGCTTGCGGACCTCCCGGCCGAGCAGGGTGTGCTTGAGCTCGTCGGCGGTGTCCAGCACGGCGGTGGCCAGTGCCGGATCCAGCCCGTCGGTGGCGAGCAGGTGCTTCACTGCGGTTCTCCCTCTGCGGCGCGGAGCAGCACCGCGTCGCGTCCGTCCGTTTCGGACAGCAGCACGGACACGTCCTCGGTGCGCGCGGTCGGCACGTTCTTGCCCACGTAGTCGGCGCGGATCGGCAGCTCCCGGTGACCGCGGTCGACCAGCACCGCCAGCTGCACCGCGCGCGGGCGGCCTTGATCACGGAGGGCATCGAGCGCGGCCCGGATCGTCCGCCCGGAGAACAGCACGTCGTCGACGAGGATCACCACCCGGTCGTCGATCCCGGTGGCGGGCAGCTGGGTCTCCTCCAGCGCGCGGGGCGGACGGCGGCGCAGATCGTCACGGTAGAGCGTGACGTCGAGCGCGCCGGTCGGCGGGCGGGTGCCGGAGAACTCCTCGATCCGGTCGGCCAGCCGGACGGCCAGCGGCGTACCCCGGGTCGGGATGCCGAGCAACACGGGCGGGGTAGCGTGCTCCGCACCGTTCGCGGTCTTTTCGATGACCTGATGGGCCATTCGGGCGATCGTGCGCGCGACATCGCCGGCTGTCAGGAGCTCGCGCTCCGCGGCCGAACCTGCCCCGCCACGAGGACGTGACGACACAGCGGACTCCTTCCCCGCCTCTCCGGACGGGTCCTTAAAGGACGTCGATCTCCTGCTTACCGAGGAAATCCACCCGACACTAGCAGGACGCCGACCTCAGCCTTCCGGGTGGTGTGGCGCGATTCGGCGAGGGCTTCTGCTTGACCTGGTGACAACAATGCGTAACCATTACTCTGAGTATTCGACTCGAGGAGTCCCCTGGACCGGTCATCCGACCGGTGGGGGTGAAGAACGGAGAACGACCAGATGGGCGATTACGCCAAGGCGCTCGGGGCCAAGCTCCGCGGCATCCGCCAGCAGCAGGGCCTCTCCCTGCACGGGGTCGAGCAGAAGTCCGGCGGCCGGTGGAAGGCCGTCGTGGTCGGCTCGTACGAGCGCGGCGACCGCGCCGTCACCGTGCAGAAGCTGGCCGAGCTGGCCGATTTCTACGGCGTGCCGGTGGTCGAGCTGCTGCCCGAGGGCCGGGTCCCCTCCGGTGCCGAGCCCGCCACCAAGATCGTGATCAACCTGGAGCGCCTTCAGCAGCTTCCGGCGGAGAAGGTCGGCCCGCTGGCCCGCTACGCCGCCACCATCCAGAGCCAGCGCGGCGACTACAACGGCAAGGTGCTCTCGATCCGCACCGAGGACCTGCGTTCGCTGGCCATCATCTACGACATGACCCCGGGCGAGCTGACCGAGCAGCTCATCGACTGGGGTGTGCTCCCGCCGGAAGCCCGCCCCGCCAAGGAAGACTGATTTGCCGGTGACGACACGACACAGTGAGCGTTTTCGGCGGGGCACCGAGAACGCTCACTCGCGAGTGGGCGAGGTCTGCGCGCAGAGAGCGCGCGCCGACCTCGCTCGTAGTGTCTTGTGGGGGCGCAGCCCCCACACCCCGCCCGGGGGCACGCCCCCGGACCCCCAGCCGGGTCGAGTTCGGGGATGATCCGCCGATAGCGCGATTCTTCGGAACCGCACCGTCGTGAGGGGCTCGCTCGGGGACGAGCCCCACAGAGTTCCCAGAGAATTTAGAGAACAGCTCGCAGGCGGTCGGCGATCGTGCCGATCCGGCCGAGCACGCCGTTGACGAAGCGCGGCGAGTCGTCCGTGGACAGGTCCTTCGCCAGGCCGACGGCCTCGTCGATCGCGACCGGGTCGGGCACGTCCGCGGCCCACAGCAGCTCCCAGACGCCGACCCGCAGCACCGCGAGGTCCACCGGGGGCATCCGGTCCAGGGTCCAGCCCTGCGAGTGCTCGGCGAGCAGCTCGTCGATCCGGTCCTTGCGCGCGGTGACCCCCTCGACCAGCGCGATCGTGTAGTCCGCGATCGGGTCCACGTCGACCGAGCCGACACGGCCCGACAGCAGCGTGACCGCGTCGGTGTCACGCTGGGCGGCTTCGTACAGCATTTCGACGGCGCGGCGACGCGCCTGGCGGCGGCTGATCGGCCCGCCGCGGTGGGGATGCGGTTGCGCTTTTTCCGCCATCAGCTGGAGACGCGGCCCAGGTAACGGCCGTCACGGGTGTCGACCTTGATCTTCTCGCCGGTGGACAGGAACAGCGGGACCTGGATCTCCGCGCCGGTCTCCAGCGTGGCCGGCTTGGTGCCGCCGGTGGAGCGGTCGCCCTGCAGGCCGGGGTCGGTGTGCTGGATGACGATCTCGACCGAGGTCGGGAGCTCGACGTACAGCGGAACGCCGTTGTGCACCGCGACCTGGACCTCGGTGTTCTCCAGCATGTAGTTGGCGTTGTCGCCGACGGTCTCCGGGAGCACGGTGATCTGGTCGTAGGTGTCGGCGTCCATGAACACGAAGTCCTGACCCTCCTTGTAGAGGTAGGTCATGTTCCGGCGGTCCACGGTGGCGGTGTCGACCTTCGTGCCCGCGTTGAACGTCTTGTCGACCACCTTGCCGGTGAGCACGTGCTTGAGGGTGGTCCGCACGAAGGCGCCGCCCTTGCCCGGCTTGACGTGCTGGAACGCCGTGACGGTCCACAGCTGGCCCTCGAGGTTGAGGACGAGCCCGTTCTTCAGGTCGTTGGTCGTGGCCACGAGCTTGCAGTCTCCTGTGTCGATCTTCTTGCCGGGGCCGCCGATCAGACGGCCACGAGGTCCTTGGTGGTCAGGGTGAGGAGTTCGGGTCCGGAGTCCCGCACGACGAGCGTGTCCTCGATGCGCACACCACCGCGGCCGGCGAGGTACACACCGGGCTCGACGGTGACCGCCATACCGGCGGACAGTGTACCGACGCCCGTGGCCGCCAGGCTGGGCGCCTCGTGGATCTGCAGGCCGACCCCGTGCCCGAGGCCGTGCGCGAACTCGTCGCCGCGCCCCGCGGCGGTGATCACCGAGCGCGCGGCGGCGTCCACATCGGACACTGTGGCGCCGGGTCGCACCGCGGCCGAGCCCGCCGCCTGCGCGGTGTGGACCAGGTCGTAGAGCTCGCGCTGCCAGGCCGCGGGCTCGCCGAGCACGAAGGTCCGGGTCATGTCGGAGTGGTAGCCGTCCACGGTGGCGCCGAAGTCGAGCTTCACGAAGTCGCCCGCCTCGAGTTCGGCCCCGGTGGGCCGGTGGTGCGGGATGGCGGAGTGCGCGCCGGCGGCGACGATGGAGTCGAAGCTGGGGCCGGTGGAGCCGTGCGCCAGCATCCGGTTCTCCAGGTCACGAGCCACTTCCAGCTCGGTGCGGCCCGGCCGCAGGCCCCCGGCCTCGATGAGGTCCTTCAGGGCCCGGTCGGCGGCCGCGCACGCCTGGCGCAGCGCCTCGATCTCGGCGTCGTCCTTCACCAGCCGGAGCTGCTCGACCAGGCCGGGCGTGCGGACCAGCTCGACGGTGTCGAAACGCACCTTGAGCGTCTCGTGCTCCTCGACGCTGACGTGCTGGCTCTCGAACCCGGTGCGCCCGTAGGTCTTCGCCTCGGCGGCGGCTGTCTTGGCGAGCGCGGCGGCGCTGGCGCGGTCGACGACCGTGGCCAGGTCGGGCACCTCGGTGGCCGACTGGGTCGTGTAGCGCCCGTCGGTGCAGAACAGGGTCCGGTCGTCGTCCCCGGCGTGCAGCAGCAGCGCGGCGTTCGAGCCGGTGAACCCGGTGAGGTAGCGGATGTTGAGCAGATCGGTGACCAGCAACGCGTCCACCCCGGCCCCGGTCAGGAGCTCGCGCAGTGCGTTTCGGCGACGTCCATGGGTCTCAGGCACGCCCTCCACCCTAGTGCCGCTCGAATACCCCAATATGGCATTGGGGTGCTTGCTGGCCGGGCTAAGTGGTCACCATCGGAAGTTCTCCGGGGGTCTCGACGGCCCAGCTTCCCGCTGGACGCACGGCCGCGAGGTCCGAGTACAACCCGGTACGAGGACCTCGCGGCCGCACGCCCAGCAGAAACCTGGATCCGCCGAATACCCCCAAAGGACTTCCGATGGCAACCACTAAGCGACTCGCGAGTAACCCACCTACACTCCGCAGGATGAGTGCTTGGGTGATTCGCGGGCTGAGCATGGCCCTCCTGCACGCGCTGGCGATCACGCTGCTGGCCAAGTACGCCGTGTACCACCCCACCGACAGCACGCTGGTCGTCTCGCTGGCGCTCGCGGTGATGGTCGGCGCGGCGGCGCTGTGGGCCGCCGTCGACGCCTGGCGCGGCCTGCCCGAGCGCGGCAAGGTCTGGTTCATCTCCGGCCTGGTCGCCGGACCGGTGGCCGGCATCCTCTACGTCATCGGGCGCGCGGTGTTCGTCGACCAGACCGGCGTCTCGGAGCTCGGCGGCGCGCTGACCGGCGGCGCCGCGTTCTCCGCGCTGCTCGTGCTCATCCCGGCCGGGCTCGGCCTGTTCGTCGGCGCCCGGATCGGCCGCACTCAGCCGCCGAGCGAGGAACCCCGCGGGTAGGCGTCCCACTCCGCGGCCGTGATCTCGCGGGTCGGCGAGTCGTTGCCGCCCTGGATCCCGCCGTCGGGCAACGGCCAGAGCGTGCCGTCGTCGAGCACGAAGCCGTAACCCCGAGCCGGGCTGTGGACCGCCACCGCGCCCGCCCGCAGCCGGGCCTTCAGCGGCAGGTCCGCCACCGCGGCCGGACGCCGTTCGAGCAGCTCCCCGGCCAGCATCGCCGCCACGCCACGCCGGTCGACGCGGACCAGCTTCCCGTCGCGGACCAGGTCCATGGTCCGCTCCGGCGAAGGCATCGTGACGCCGTCGAACGTCATCCCGAGCCGCGCCGGGGTGCCGCAGCCGCCGATGCCGCGCACGTCCATGCCGAAGTGCCGCAGGTCGGTCGGGGCGCCGGGCGGGCCGTTCACGGTGGCGCGGACCAGGTCGAACGGCACCCGGTCGCACGGATCGGCCGAGGACAGCGGCGCGTGCCCGTCCGGGCGCCGCAGCAGCCCCGGCCCCTCCTTCCAGGCCCCGCCGACCACCACCGGGAGGTAGGGCTGGACGGTGAAGTCGCGGCTCCAGAAGCTGAGCTGGGTGCCACTGTCGACCTCGTGCGCGACGACGAACGCGTCGAGCGCGCCCACCCACATCAGGTCGGCGCTGAAGCCGTCGACGACCGAACGCTCGCGCGGCGCGCCCGTCGACCCCACCGGCGCGAAGCCCCCAGGACCGAGCGCTTCGACGCCGAACCCGAAGGCCGGGTCGTGGGACCTCAGCAGGAACTGGCCGGCGCCGTTCGGCCCGGCCGCGCGGCCGGTGGTGTCGGTGAACATCAGGTAGAACCAGCCGTCGAGGTACACCGCGGACGGCTGCCCGGCGCCGTAGACGTTGGCGCGGTAGGTGTCGTGGGACGGGCCGACGATCGGCTTCCCGCCCGCCGCACGCGTCCAGTGCGTGCCGTCGGTGCTGGTGGCCAGCCCGATCGAGTTGCCGAGCGCGTGATCGCCCGCGGCTCCGGTGTAGTAGAGGTAGTAGGTCACGCCGATGCGCAGCACGGTCGGGTCGCAGGTGTGCATGCCGTCGAAGCCGCCGGGCGCGCCGGAGAACACCGCGGCCGGGGTGCTGAACGGGCCGTCGAGGGACTCGGCCTGGGCGTAGAGGATGTCGTCGCCGGCCGGCGGGGCGCTGCCGTACTGGCTGCACCACCACATCCGGGTCCGGCCGCGGTCCAGCATCACCGACGGGCCGTAGTTGTAGACCGAGTCCTGCACGCCCGCGGCGATCACGCCGCCGCTCTGGCGGGCGTCGCCGGTGGTCAGCTTGACGTCGACCGGGCGCGGCGGTTCGGTGGTCCCGCCACCGGCCAGGCCGGGCTGCTCCCCCGCGGCCTGGGACTGTGCGTGACCGTCGGTGCAGCCCGCGACCAGGACCCCTGCCGCGAAAACGGCGATCAGGGCGTGGGCCGGCCGCCGACCCCCACGACGAAGCGGGCTCACGACGTCGGAGTGTAGCGATGGCTACCTCGACCGGGTGACGTCGCTCCCGGTAGGCGGTCCCTCGACCGCGACCAGCTCGACCTCGAAACCGGCGCTGTTCTCGAGATACGCGGCGTAGTGGGCGTCACCGCCCGCGTACGGGTACCGGTCGGCGAACAGTGGCGTCCAGCCGTGCGCACCGGCCCGCGCGGCCAGTTCGTCGACCTCGGCGCGGGTGCCGACGTGCAGCGCGAGGTGGTTCAGCCCCGGCCGGGTGCGCTCGTGCGCCGGCGCGCTCAGCGCGGGCGATTCCTCGACGACCAGGTACGTCCCGCCGAAGCGCCAGCTCACTCCCGCGGGCCAGCGCTGGTACTCCCGCCAGCCCAGTTCGCCGAGCAGCCAGCCCCAGCCGCGCTCGGCCTCGGCGAGGTCGGGCACCCACAGCTCGATGTGGTGCGGCCGCCCGTGCGCACCGGGCAGCGCGACCAGCACATGGTGCACGTCTCCATAGTGGACACCGCTGCCGACCTCGAGGAAACCCAGGCGCCGCACCACTTTCCGGCTCGCGGCATTGTCCACATGGATCAGTGCCCAGACCGCGGGAAGGCCGAGCGCGCCGAGGCCGTGATCCACCAGCGCTCGCGCGGCCTCGGTCGCCAGGCCGCGCCCGGCGCTGCCGGTGGCGATGTAGCAGCCGAGCTCCGCGACGCCACCGGGCAGCTCCCACGAAGGCCGCAGATGCGCGACGCCGATGACCTCGCCCTCGTGCTCGACCGCCCAGTGCCCCTGCCCGGCCGGGCCCGTCCAGCCGAGCCGGCGGTCGATCATGGCGTGCGCCGTGGCCGGGTCCGAGAAGTCCACGGCGAAGTACCGGCTCATCTCCGGGTCCGAGAACGCCTTCACCACCGCGTCGCGGTCGGCCTCGACCAGCTGCCGCAGCCGCAGCCGGGACGTCGACAGCTCGGCGACGGTCATGCGGGGTGGTCGGCCAGCCAGCGCAGCGCCAGCGGGTACCCGTCGACTCCGAGGCCCGCGATCACCGCGGTCGCGATGTCGGAAAGCACGCTGTGGTGCCGGAATTCCTCGCGCTTGTGCACGTTCGAGATGTGCAGCTCGATCAGCGGCGCGGACAGCTGCGCGGCGGCGTCGCGGACCGCGATCGAGTAGTGCGTCCAGGCGCCGGCGTTGAGGACCACCGGGTTGCCGCCGTCGGCGGCCTCGTGCAGCCAGCCGACCATCTCGCCCTCGTGGTCGGTCTGGCGGACCTCGACCTCGATGCCGAGCTCTTCACCGGCCTTGACGCAGAGCGCGGCGAGGTCGTCGTGGGTGGTCGAGCCGTAGACCGAGGGCTCGCGCTTGCCGAGCCGCCCGAGGTTGGGACCGTTGAACACGAACGCCTTCACAGCAGCACGCTCCCGCCTGCGGCGTCGGCCGCGATCGCCGAGTAGGCCGCCGCGAGCAGCGACGGGTCGGGACCCTCCAGCCGCCCGGGCTTGCCCAGGCCGTCGAGGACGACGAAGCGCAGCACGCCGGAGCGGGTCTTCTTGTCGCCCTTCATGGTCTCCAGCAGCTGGGGCAGCGCGTCGGCGTCGTAGGTCGTCGGCAGGCCCAGCAGCTTCAGCACCGCGGCGTGGCGCTCGGCGGTGGCGTCGTCGAGGCGCCCGGCCAGGCGCGCCAGCTCGGCGGCGAACACGAGCCCGACGCTGACCGCCGCGCCGTGGCGCCACCGGTAGCGCTCGCGGCGCTCGATCGCGTGGCCGAGGGTGTGGCCGTAGTTGAGGATCTCGCGCAGATCGGACTCGCGCAGGTCGGCGGCCACGACGTCGGCCTTGACCTGGATGGACCGGGTGACCAGCTCGGCGAGGACGTCGGTGCCGGTATCGATGGCGGCCGAGGGGTCCGCCTCGATCAGCTCGAGGATCCGCGGGTCGGCGATGAACCCGGTCTTGACGATCTCGGCCATCCCGGCGACGAGCTCGTTGGGCGGCAGCGTTTCCAGGGTGGCCAGGTCCGCGAACACCGCGGACGGCTCGTGGAACACCCCGACCAGGTTCTTGCCCGCGTCGGTGTTGATCCCGGTCTTGCCGCCGACCGCGGCGTCGACCATGCCCAGCAGCGTGGTCGGCACGTTGACCAGCCGGACCCCGCGCATCCAGGTGCCCGCGACGAACCCGGCGAGGTCGGTGACCGCGCCGCCGCCGAGGCCGACGACCACGCCACGCCGGTCCAGCCCGATCCGGCCGAGCACGTCCCAGCAGAAGCTGGCCACGGTCAGCGCCTTGCCGTCCTCGGCGTCCGGGATCTCGACGCGGTGCGCGTCCAGCCCGGCGGCGATGAGCTCCTCGCGGATGGCCTCGGCGGTGGTGGTCAGCGTCGGCGGGTGGATCAGCGCGATCTTGGAGGCGTCGGCGAGCTGGGCGGTGAGGTCGCCGAGCAGGCCGCGGCCGACCACGACGTCGTAGGGGCGGGCGGTGGCGACTCGGATGCGCACCGGGTCGGACATGGGGCTACTCCTGGACTCCGGCGACGATGAGCCGCACGATCTCGGCGGGGGTGCGCTCGTCGGTGCCGACCTCGACGCCGGCCACCTCGCGGTAGACCGGCAGCCGGTCGTCGAGCAGTTTCTTGTAGGTGGCGCGGGGGTTCACCCCGGCCAGCAGCGGCCGGGCGGTGGACAGCCCGGTGCGCTGGATGCCGGCGGCCATCCCGACGTTGAGGAACACGACGGTGTGGTTTCGGAGCAGCTCGCGGGTGGTGGGCGTGATCGGGGCGCCGCCACCGAGCGACAGCACGCCCTCGTGCTCCTCCAGCGCCTTCGCGACGGCCTCCGCTTCGAGCTTGCGGAAGACGGGCTCGCCGTCTTCGGCGAAGATGTCGGCGATCTCGCGGCCCTGCTCGGCGACGATGTCCGCGTCGACGTCCCGGAACGGCACGCCCAGTGCCTCGGCCAGCAGCGGCCCGACGGTGCTCTTGCCCGAGCCCGGCGGGCCGATGATCACCGCGCGGGGACTCACCACCGCTCCTCGAGCGCCTTCAGATAGCCCTCGGCGTTGCGCTTGCTCTCCACCAGGGAGTCGCCGCCGAACTTCTCCAGCGCCGCGTCGGCGAGGATCAGCGCCACGACCGACTCCAGCACGACGCCCGCGCGGGGCACCGCGCAGACGTCCGAGCGCTGGTGGATCGCGACGGCGGGCTCACCGGTGGTGACGTCCACAGTGGACAGTGCTTTGGGGACGGTCGAAATCGGCTTCATGGCAACGCGAACGCGCAGCGGCTCGCCGTTGGTGATGCCGCCTTCGAGGCCGCCGGCGCGGTTGGACCGGCGCGTCACGCCGACCGGGCCGGTGCCGCGGTCGATCTCGTCGTGCGCCTTGCTGCCCCAGCGCCGGGCGGTGGTGAAGCCGTCGCCGACCTCCACACCCTTCATCGCCTGAACGCCCATGAGCGCGCCCGCGAGCCGCGCGTCGAGCCGGCGGTCCCAGTGGACGTGCGAGCCGAGGCCCGGCGGCAGCCCGTAGGCGATGACCTCGATCACGCCGCCGACGGTGTCCCCCGCCTTCCGCACGGCGTCGACCTCGGCGACCATGGCGTCGGTGCCCGCCTGACCGAAGGCGCGCACCGGGCTCTCGTCGATCGCGGCCAGGTCCTTGGCCTCCGGGAGCGGCCCCTCGGGCGCGTCGGCGGCACCGATGGACACGACGTGACTGAGGATCTCCACACCGAGCAGCTGCTTGAGGTAGTTGCGGGCGACGGTGCCGAGCGCGGTCCGGCTCGCCGTCTCCCGGGCGCTGGCGCGCTCGAGGACCGGGCGCGCCTCCGGGAAGCCGTACTTCTGCATGCCCGGCAGGTCCGCGTGGCCGGGCCGGGGCCGGGTCAGCGGCTCGTTGCGGGCGAGATCCTTGAGCTCGGCGGGGTCGACGGGATCGGCCGACATGACCTTCTCCCACTTCGGCCACTCGGCGTTCTCGATGTGCACCGCGACCGGGCCACCCTGGGTCAGCCCGTGCCGGACGCCGCCGGTGAACTCGACATGATCGGTCTCGAACCCCATCCGCGGGCTCCGGCCGAAGCCGAGCCTTCTGCGGGCGAGCTGTTCGGCGACGTCCGCGGTCGTGACCTCGACCCCCGCGACCATGCCTTCGAGCACGGCGGCCAGCGACGGCCCGTGCGATTCCCCTGCGGTAATCCAGCGCAACACGTACACGATCCTGTCACGTGGAGGTCCGGGGCCGCTCGACCCCCTGGTCTTGCTCCGGTCGTCGGGGTGGCTGGTTTCGGTGCCCGTGGTCCTTTCGGCTCCCTGGAGGCTGCGGAAGACCGTGAATGGCACATTGAGGGCCTTTACGGCCATGAATGTGCCATTCACGGACTTCCCCCACCGCCCCCGGCGCGACCCACTCACTTGGCCCGCGCCCGCGCCGTGCCCGCGCCCGACGACCGGCCCAAGGTCGTGAATGACCCATTCAGGACACCCATCGCCGCGAAAGCGTCATTCACGACCTTCCCGCACCCACCCCAGCCCGCCCCTCGCCCGAAAGCAGCTCGCCCCCCCGGGCCCCGCCCCGCCCCCTCCCCCCGCCCCCATCCCCTACCTGACGCAAGCCGCGTTCACCCCGGCGTGGTCGAGCAGCGGCAACCCCCGGTGGGGCAGCGGCGGTCAGCCCGGTGGCGCGCGGAACACGACGCAGAGCCACGTCGACGCCAGCAGCGACGGGCCGTGGGGGATCGCGCCTGGGCGGCCACGCAGGCGCGACACAGCGCCCGCCGAGGCTGTCAGAGCGGCCGATGCCAGGGTGGCCAGGAGTAGCGCGGCCCAGCTGGAGGCCGCCAGGAGGGCGCCCAGTGGGGGTGCGAGTTTGACGTCGCCGAGGCCGAGGGAGTCGGGGGCGCGCCAGTGGACGACGAAGTGGAGGGCGCCGAACAGGAGCGCGCCCGTCCAAGCTCGGGTCAGGAGTGGCGGGTCGCCGCAGAGCACGAGGGCGAGCGCGAAGGCCGGGTAGGCGGGCAGGGTCAGGATGTCGGGGAGTCGGAGGTGGCGGAGGTCCGCCAGGGCCAGCGGGACCGCGAAGACCGTCAGGACGCACGGGATCGCCAGCCAGCGGCCGTCGGCTCGCCAGGCCGCCACGGCGAGGCCGAGAGCGGTCAGGACGAACGCCGTCCGGGCCGGGATCGGGGCGCCCGCGCGGCGCAGCAGGAGGGTGGCCGCCGGGGTACTCAAGGCGGCCAGCGGGATGAGGGCTTGGCAGGTCACGTCGGCCAGCGTGGGACGGCCGACACCGGCGAGGCAAGTTTCCGGTGTCCCGAACGGACCGTTCGCGACGAACCCGGCCGGGATTCACCCGGCCGGGCGACCAGAACTGTCTACTGTGGACTCAGAGAGTCAGCCGCAGCAGCGGAATCCCTTTGACCGAACGGATTTCCAGCGCCCGCAGGTCCCCGGTCTTCAGCGTGGTGCCGACCACGATCCGGGCCGTGTTGCTCGGCAAGGCGAGCCAGGTCGCGAGCTGGGTCACCGCACCGTCGCGGCCGATCGCCACCAGGACGTAGTCGCGGCCCCCGTGGTTCTCCTCCCGGGACTCGGCTTCGTAGCTGCACGACATGTCGACCTGGGTGCCCCACTCCTGGGCCACCAGCCGCGCGTCGGCCTGCACCGGGAACTGCCCCAGCACCGTCATCGCGGTCGACGGCGGCGCGGGCGCGGGTCCAGGCGCGGCGGGCGGCGGGAGAGCCGCCACCACCGCGAGTGCCACGCACGCGGCGACAGCCACCGCGGCCGACGTCGCCGTGATGGCGTTGCGAAGGCGCCGTCCCCGACGTACCCGGCGAAGCACGTCGGGCAGCAGCTCAGGGGGCGGCGGCCCCGGCACGGGGAAGCCGCTCACCGGAGGGTCCACCTGGGCCAGCAGCCCCGGCATGCCCGCCAGCTCACGGACCGCGGACGCGCACGCGTCGCAGTCGCGAAGGTGCTTCTCGTACTCCGCCCGCTCCTCCGGTGACAGCGCACCGAGCACGTAAGCGGCGTCGTAGGTGACGAACGGGTCGTTCACTGTCACTGGGTCACCCCCTTCTCCTCGAGCACGAGACGGAGGGCGCGCAACGCGTAGTGCGTCCGCGACTTGACCGTCCCCTCGGCCACTCCCAGCCGGGCCGCCGCGTCCGCGACGGAGTAGCCCTGGAAGTAGCACAGCACCAGCACCTCGCGGTGCCGTTCCGAAAGCTGGCCGAGCGCCTCGGCGACCAGCCAGCCCTGCACCGCCCGGTCGGTCCCGTCCGCGACCGCCCGTTCCGGCGGCGCGGCGGTGACCACCTCCGAGCGCGCCGACGCCGAGCGCCAGCCGTCGATCGCGATCCGGCGGGCCACCGTGAACAGCCACGCCCTGGCCGAGCCCTGCGACTGGTCCAGCACGTCACCGGAGCGCCAGGCCCGCAGCAGCGTCTCCTGGACGACGTCCTCGGCCCGGATCCGGTCGCCCGAGGTCAGATAGAGCGCATACGACCACAACGCGGCCGAGTGGTCCTCGTGCAGCGCGCGCATCAGCGCGTCTTCCGCGACTTCCTTCACCGGTGACAGCTCAGGCCGGAACCGAGGCCTTGCTCCGATCCCGGACGAGCAGCAGCGCGAGACCGCCGACGATGCAGACCGCCTCGGTGATCACGCCCCAGTACTCCGGCTGGCTGTTGAACTGGTCGTGCTGGCCGAGGAACCCGACGGTCGCCGCGAGCACGTACGGGACGAGCGTCGCCACGCCGAAACCGGCCGCGAGCAGCGCCGGCAGCCAGTGCCGCCAGAACAGCACGCCGATCGCGATCACCAGCCCGGCGATCGCGTTGAGCAGGAACAACGGGCCGATGATGCCCGAGTAGCCCTGCGTCCACAGGAAGTAGTGCACACCCGCCGAGCCCAGCAGCGCGGCCGCGACGACGACACGCAGAATCCAGCCCATCATGATCTCTCCTCCACTCCACACCCACTCTCGGCTAATACACGATGCAGGGCCCGTCCAGGTTCAACCACCGGATGCCCACCCGGGTGAACCCGGACGGTCACGATCTCGTATACAAGGGCATGACTGCCGAACTGCACTCCCGCCGGACCATCCTGGGCACGGGCGCCGCCGTCGCCGGCGCGGCCGCCGGTGCCGTCGTCCTGACGGCCTGCGGCTCCGAGAGCTCCTCGTCCGGGACCAACCAGCCCGTCCAGGCCCCCGCCGCGGGCACGCCGCTGATGGCGCTCGCCGACGTCCCGGTCGGCCAGGCCAAGGCCACCAAGGCCCCGGACGGGACCGACGTCATCGTGTCCCGGACCGCCGACGCCACCGCGGTCTGTTTCAGCGCCGTCTGCACCCACCAAGGCTGCGCGGTGGCGCCGAAGGGCGCCGAGCTCGTCTGCCCGTGCCACGGGTCGGTGTTCGACGCGCTCACCGGCGCGGTCAAGAACGGCCCGGCCAAGAAGCCGCTTCCCTCGGTCGCGGTCAAGGTCCAGAACGGCCAGGTCGTCACCGGCTGACCGCGCGAAACACGCCAAAAGGGCCCTTTGTGGACACTCCACAAAGGGCCCTTCGACGTCTACGGGGACGCGCTCAGGAGTCCCAGCTGAACAGCACGCCGCCGGCCGCGATCTCCCCGCCGGTGTCCAAACCGGACAGCACGGCGGCATCGGCGTCCAGCGCGACCACCGGCACGATCGCCGAGTAGCCCGCCTCGGCCACCGCCGCCGGGTCCCAGCTCACCACCGGCTGCCCGGCCCGCACCTGCTCGCCCTTGACGACGTGCAGCGTGAAGCCCTCGCCCTTCTCCTTCACCGTGTCGATGCCCAGGTGCACGAGCACCGCGCGGCCGTCCTCGGTCGCCACCACGTAGGCGTGGGGGTGCAGCGTGACCACGGTGCCGTCGACCGGCGCGACCGCGTCCGAGCGCCCGCCCGCGGGCTGCACGGCGATGCCGGGACCCACCATGGCCTGGGCGAACACCGGGTCGGGCACCTCGGTCATCGGCACCGTCCGCCCGGCGACCGGGCTCAGGATCTCAAGGCTCACAGCAGATCCTCGATGTCACTCGCGATCGTGTCGGCCTCCGGCCCGACGATCACCTGCAGGGCGGTCGAACCCATCTTGACCACGCCCATCGCGCCGGCCTTCTTCAACGCTGCGTCGTCGACGAGGCTCATGTTCTCCACCTCGCACCGCAGCCGGGTGATGCACCCCTCGATCTCGGTCAGGTTGTCCGCACCGCCGAGCGCCGCGAGAATCTTTTCCGGCCTGTCATCCGCCATCGCGGTCTCCTTGATCGCTGTTTGTTCCCAACCTGGGCCGAACTGCGTGATCCAGCTGTACTACGCCGTTCGTCGGCTTGCACCCCGCCGAGGGCCACGAACTAATAACGGTGGTTGACACCCGTCCGCGCGGCGGAGCATCCTGCCCCATCATCAATGGTCTAGACCGGAACGTACCAATGTTCCGACCAGGATGCGAGCACGGGCCCCCGGAGCTCGGACGAAGAGGAGGGTGACGCCGATGAGCGCGGCCGCGCACGTCCCGCCACCCGACAAGGTGGTCAACGGGCCCACGCCCAAGCACGCCCAGCTGCGGGAGATCCTGCGGCGCACGGTGGAGCGCGAGCTCCCGCCGGGCGCCCCGATCCCGTCCGAACGGGAGCTCGCGCAGCGCTACGGCGTTTCGCGGCTGACCGTGCGGTCGGCGATCGGGAAGCTGGTCGAGGAGGGTTTGCTCGCCCGGGTCCGCGGCAAGGGGACGTTCACCGCGGCCCGCCGGATGGAGCTCCAGCTCTACCTGATGTCGTTCACCGACGACATGCGGCGCCGTGGCCTCGTCCCGACCACCGAGGTGGTGTCGGCCACGACCGAGACGCCCCCGATCGCCTCGGCCCACGCCCTCGGCCTCGCCGAGGGCGTATCCGCGCACCATCTGGTGCGGCTGCGCCACGCCGACGGTGTGCCCTTGGCCGTCGAACGGGGCTGGTACCACGCGGGCCGGGCTCCCGGCCTGCTCGAGCTCGACCTGACCCAGTCGCTCTACGCCCAGCTCGCCGAGACGTACGACGTGCGTCCCGACCGGGCTTGGCAGACCGTCTGGGCCGAAGCAGCGGACCGCGAGACGGCGCGCCTGCTCGGCATGCGCACCGGCAGCCCGCTGCTCGTCTTCCGCCGGGTCTCCACGGCCAACGGGGACCCGATCGAGGACATCACGTCCTGGTACCGGGGCGACCACTACCAGGTGACCATGCAACTGGACCGGAACACCCCGGATTCCGGTCCTGAACCCCACTATGGAGGTACCCGATGACCGCCAGCACCGCGGAGGGGGCTACGAAGGGCGGCGGAGGTCTCGCCGGCCTTCAGCGCTTCGGCCGTAGCCTCATGCTCCCCATCGCAACCCTGCCTGCGGCCGGTCTGCTGAGCAGGCTGGGCCAGGACGACGTCTTCGGCAAGGATGGCCTCGGCTGGGACAAGGTCGCCGCCGTCATCGGCTCGGCCGGCGGTGGCCTGTTCGACTGGCTGCCCCTGCTGTTCGCGATCGGTATCGCGGTCGGCTTCGCCCGCAAGGGTGACGGCTCGACCGCCGTCGCCGCGGCCGTCGGCTGGGTTGTGTTCAACAAGGTGATCCAGGCGATCGCACCGATCAGCAGCCAGGACGGCTACAAGCCAGGCTGGGACCTGGCGCCGATCCACTGGCCCTACAGCGTCCTGACCGGCATCATCTCCGGCATCGTCGCGGCGCTGCTGTGGCAGCGCTACTACCGCATCAAGCTGCCCGCGTGGCTGGCGTTCTTCGGTGGCCGCCGGTTCGTGCCGATCATCACCGCGTTCGCGATGATCATCCTCGGTGTCCTCTTCGGCATCGTCTTCAAGTACGTCGACCAGGGCATCCACAACATCGGCGAGGTCGTCGTCGGCTCCCCGGTCGTCGGTGGCGGCATCTACGGCGCGCTGAACCGCCTGCTCATCCCGGTCGGTCTGCACCAGCTGCTGAACGTGCCGGTGTGGTTCATCTTCGGCGGCGGTGACCTGACCAACTTCTTCGCAACCACGTGCAGGGTTCCGGCACGTTCATGACCGGCTTCTTCCCGATCTTCATGTTCGCCCTGCCCGCCGCGGCGCTGGCGATCTGGCAGACCGCGAAGCCGAGCCAGAAGAAGGTCGTCGGCGGTGTGATGATCGCGGCGGCGCTGACCTCGTTCATCACCGGTGTGACCGAGCCGATCGAGTTCTCGTTCATGTTCATCGCGTGGCCGCTGTACATCTTCCACGCGATCATGACCGGCCTCTCGCTGGCGCTGGTGAACGCCCTGGGCATCCACCTGGGCTTCTCCTTCTCCGGTGGCGCGATCGACTTCGCGCTCAACTCGACACTGGACACCGCGCACGAAGGCATGGCTGCTCATCCCGATCGGCCTGGTCTTCGCGGTGATCTACTACTTCGTGTTCCGCATCGTCATCACCAAGTGGAACCTGAAGACGCCGGGCCGCGAGGACGACTCGATCGAGGCGGATCTCGACCGGTCGGCCGCGAAGTAACATCGGCCTGACAGCACAAGTTTCGGAATCTGAGAGGACGAACATGCCGGAGAAACGCGTCGCCGTGGCGAGCAAGGTGGGTCTGCACGCCAGGCCGGCCGCGCTGGTCGCCAAGGCGGCCGCGGCGCAGCCCGTCGCGGTGCAGATCGCCAAGGCGGGCGGAACCCCCGTCGCCGCCGGCAGCGTGCTCAACCTGATGACCCTGGCCGCCGGCTACGGCGACGAGGTCATCATCAGCGCCGAGGGTGAGGGTGCCGAGGCCGCCGTGGAAGCGGTTGCCGAGCTCGTCGCCACCGATCTCGACGCCTGAGTAAGCGCAATCCCGTGAAGGCCCCCTTACCGGCTCTGACAGCCGGTAAGGGGGCCTTCACGGCTTTTACGCCGAGACCAACGCAGGTGCCCCGAACCAGGCGGAGAGCGCCGCCGTGAGGCTCCCTGAGCCCGCCCAGGCGACGTAGCCGTCGGGACGCACCAGCAGCGCCGTTTCGCCGTCGACGGCCTGGACGCGGTCCTCGTAGCCCGGCGGCAGCTCGGCGCCGATCAGCACCCCACGGCCGTCGGCCAGGTCGACCGGCACCGGCGTGAACCGGCCGACCGGCGAATCACCCGGCGCGTAGTCGATGTCGAGGCCGTTCGCCATGTCCGAGAAGCGCTTCTTGGCCGCCGGGATCTCGAGGGTCTCCGCGAGCACTTCGCGCAGCGCGTCGACCTGCGGGCCCGGCCGCATCAGCGCCACCTGCGCGCGGGTGTTGCGCAGCACCCGCTCCCCCACCGGATGCCGTTCGGCGGTGTAGGTGTCCAGCAGCGACTCCGGCGCCCCGCGCACGACCAGGCCCAGCTTCCAGCCGAGGTTCGCCGAGTCCTGCAGGCCGAGGTTGAGCCCCTGGCCGCCGATCGGCGAATGGACGTGGGCGGCGTCGCCTGCCAGCAGCACCCGGCCGCGCCGGTAGGTCTCCGCCTGCCGCGTGTTGTCGCTGTAGCGGATCGCCGTCCCGATCTTCACGACCTCGACGTCGACCCCGCCGGCCCGCCGGATACTGCCCGCCAGCTCGCCGGCCGTCATGGGCGTGTCGCGCTCGGGCGGCCCGCCGTCGAACTCGATGGTCGCGATCTCGCCGGGCACCAGCGTCAGGTTCACCAGCCCGCCGGGCCCGCGCAGCGCCGACGTCACCGCCCGCGGGTCGGCCAGCTCGGCCATCGCCGTACGGCCGGTCATCGTCGGATCCGTGCCGGGGAAGGCGATTCCGGCGAGCTTGCGCACGACACTGCGGCCGCCGTCGCAGCCCACCAGGTACCGCGCCCGCTCGGTCCGGCCGTCCGCCGCCACCGCGACCACGCCGTCGTCCTCCTCGACGAGATCGGTGACCTCCCAGCCGGCCTCGATCCGCACCCCCAGCGAGCGCGCGTGCGCGGCCAGGACGTCCTCGAGCATCGACTGCTTGAGCAGCATGTTCCCCGGCACGTCCCCCGGCTCCTCATCGACCAGCGGCAGCCCGGCGAAGTGCCCGCGGATCCGCCCACCCTCGCGCGCGAGCGACACCAGCCTGCCGACCAGATCGTCCGGCAGCGTCACCGCGATCCGCTCGAACACCTCCGCCTGCGCCGCGCGCAGCGGCTCCTCCAGGCCGCGCAGCGCCAGCGTCTGCACGCTGCGGGCGTTGATCCCCCGCATGCCCAGCGTGCGCAACGGCCGGTCGTCCCCCATCGCGGCTTCCAGGACCAGCGGCTCGGCGCCTGCGAGCCGCAGCTCGCTCGCCAGTAGCAGCCCAGTCGGCCCGCCGCCCACGACGATCACGTCCGTCATGACCCCTCCTCGGTACTTACGCCGTAAATGTACGCTGTAAGTATGTCCATGTACGGTGTAAGTTCGTCAAGTCCGAAGGGAGGCCGATGGCCGCACGAGAGCCGCTGAACCGGGAGAAGATCCTGGACGCGGCGCTGGCCATCGCCGACGAAGAAGGCTTGAGCGGGCTGTCCATGCGGCGGCTGGCGAAGGCACTCGGCGTCGAAGCGATGGCGCTGTACAACCACGTCGCGAACAAGTCCGCGATCCTCGACGGGCTGGCCGACCGCGTGTTCGCGGAGGTCGAGCTGCCGGATCCGGCACTGCCGTGGCCCGAGCGCGTGCGCGCGCTGGCGACGAGCACGTACGCGGCGCTGGGCCGCCATCCGGTGGTGCCGCTGGCGCTGGTCACCGACCAGTCCAACCCGACGACCCTGACCGCGCTGCGCCCGTTGGAGGCGCTGGTCGGCGCCATCGCCGAAGCGGGGTTCGACGACCAGGGCGTGCGGCGTGCGTTCAGCTCCGTCAACGCGCTCGTCTACGGCACGCTCGCGCTCACCACGCTCGGGTTCGGCCGGGAGCCGGGCGGGTCCGCCGGCCCCGAGCAGCTGGACGTGTTCGTGCGCAAGGTCGACCCGGCGAAGCTGCCGCACTTCGCCCGCCTGCTGACCACGCTGCCCGACGTCGACCCGGAGACGGACTTCGCGTGGGCGCTGGACCGGCTGATCGCCGGGCTGGAGGCCGCCGCGCCGTCGCCCGGCGGCGGTTCGTAGGCTGGCGGCATGGACAGCGTGCGCCTGATCGACGAGTGGCCGGTGGACAACGCCGCGACAGCCGTGGTGCGTGCCACCGGGGACGTCGTGGCGACGCACGGGGACACGACGCGGCCGTTCCGGCTCGCTTCGGTGACCAAGCTGCTCACCGCCTACACCGCGCTGATCGCCGTCGAAGAGGGTGTCGTCGAGCTCGACACTCCGGCCGGGCCGGAGGGCTCGACCGTGCGGCACCTGCTGGCCCACACCTCCGGGCTCGCCTTCGACGCGCACAAGCCGATGGCCGCGCCCGGCACCCGGCGGCTCTATTCCAACGCGGGTTTCGAGGTGCTCGCCGACGCGCTGGGCGAGCACTCCGGCATCCCGTTCGCGCAGTACCAGGCCGAGGCGTTGTTCGGCCCGCTCGGCATGAGCGGCACCAGCCTGCCGGGCTCGCCGGCGTCCGGCGGAATGTCCACTGTGGACGACCTGGCCGCGTTCGCCGCCGAGCTGCAGGCGCCGAAGCTGCTCGATCCGGCCACCCTCGCCGAGGCGACTTCGGTGGTGTTCCCCGGGATTTCCGGCGTGCTGCCCGGATTCGGGCACCAGAAGCCGAACGACTGGGGCCTCGGCCTGGAGATCCGCGACCACAAGAGTCCACACTGGACCGGCGCGAACAGCTCGCCCCGGACGTTCGGCCACTTCGGGCAGTCGGGCACGTTCCTGTGGGTCGACCCGGACGCCGGCGCCGCCTGCGTCACGCTGACCGACCGTGACTTCGGGCCGTGGGCGGCCGAGGTCTGGCCGCGCTACACCGACGCCGTCCTGGCCGACCTGGCCGCGTGAAACGTCTTCTCGTCGCCGCCGCGGCGCTGCTGCTCGCGGCCTCCTGCAGCGCGCCGGCGGCCACACCCGATCCTGGCGCGCCCTCCCCGGTTTCGGCGGAGGTGCCCCCGGCGCTCGGCACCAACGGCGCCGCCGTGCCCGCGCTGCGCTGGGCGCCGTGCCACGGGACGTTCCAGTGCGCGAGCGCGCCGGTCCCGCTGAGCTACCGCGACCCGCGCGGGCCGTCGATCACGCTGTCGGTGATCAAGCTCCCGGCGTCGGACCCGGCGCACCGGATCGGCTCGCTGTTCTTCAACTTCGGCGGACCCGGCACCGACGGCGTCGGCGAGCTGATCCGCTTCGGCGCGCGTTACCCGGACGCGCTGCGCGCGCGGTTCGATCTGGTGAGTTTCGACCCGCGCGGGATCGGCGGCTCGGCCCCGATCTCCTGCCCCGGCGCGGACCGCCTGCCCGGAGCCGGTTCCCCGCTGCGTGCGCGTGACGCGTTCTTCGCCGCGAGCGCGGCGGCGGGCAAGGCGTGCGCGGGCACGGGCGCGCTGCTGTCCCACCTGTCGACGGCGAACGTCGCCCGGGACATGGACCTGCTTCGCCAGGCTGTCGGCGACAAGACGTTGAACTTCTACGGCTACTCCTACGGCACCTATCTCGGCGGCACGTACGCGAACATCTTCGGCGACAAGCTGCGCGCGATGGTCCTGGACGGCACGCTCGACCTGGTCGCCAACGCCACCGGCAAGCCCGGCGAGGAGCACCGCCCGGTCGACGTCCGCGCCGACGTCGCCGCGGCCCAGCAGGAGGAACTGGACCAGTTCTTCGCCGTCTGTGCCGCGGCCGGGCCGAAGTGCGCTTTCGCCGCGGGCGACCCGAAACGCCGCTTCGCGGACCTGTTCGCCCGGCTGAGCCACGGTCCCGTCGGCGGCACCACGATGGCGTCGCTGTTCAAGACGATCGACAGCGCGCTCTACCAGTCGGGCCGCTGGAAGCGCCTCGGCGAGACGCTGAACGCGCTCCCCGCCGGTCCTGGTCCCGCGGTGCCGGTGCTCGACCCTTACGTGCCAACGCATTCGCCTGGATTCCTGGCGGTGCAGTGCGTCGACAGCGACAACCCGGCCTCGCCCGCGGACTACGACACGCTGGCCGCGTCGGAACGCGCCCGGCAGCCGTATTTCGGGCTGGGCGCGGTGTTTTCGATGGCGCAGTGCGTCGGCTGGCCCGCCCGCGACGAAGATCGCTACGCCGGACCGTGGAACCGCCCGCGGCCCAACCCGGTCCTGGTGCTGAACAACCGTTACGACCCGGCGACGCCACTGCACAACGCGCAGGCGACCGCTTCGGAGCTCGGCGACGGTCACGTGCTGGTCGTCGACGGCTACGGGCACACCTCGCTCAACGTGCACAGCGCGTGCGCGTCCGCGGCGGTTGTCGCTTACCTGACAGCGCTTACCGCGCCCGCGGACGGCACGAGCTGCGCGCCGGACACCGTCCCGTTCCCCTGAGCGACGGGCCGATCGGCCCGGGTCCCGACCGGGCCGAAAGACCCTGGTCGCGACCGGTGCGCACCTGGTGTCATGAATGTGCGCGCCCGCCGGGGCCTGGTTTGCGGGGAGGCCGACTTGGCGGGCCGCACCTATTCCATCAGGCGGATGGGCTCGCCGGCTTGGAAGGCGGCGATGTCCTCGACGGCGTCACCGTAGAAGATCTCGTAGACCTCGCGGGAGACGAACCCGATGTGCGGGCTGAGGACCGCGTTGTCGAGTGTCCTCAGTGGATGGTCGGCGGGCAGCGGCTCGACGTCGTAGACGTCCAGCGCCGCCGCCCGGATCTCCTTGCGGCGTAAGGCGTCCACCAAGGCGGCCTCGTCGACGATGGGGCCGCGGGAGGTGTTCACCAGCAGCGCGGTCGGCTTCATCGCGGCTAGCTCGGCGGCGCCGACCAGGCCACGGCTGCGGTCGCCGAGCACGAGGTGGATCGAGAGCACGTCGGAACGGGCGAACAGCTCGTCCTTCGACACCGCTGTCACGCCATGCGGGTCGGCCTTCTCCTGGGTGAGATTCTGGCTCCAGGCGATGGTCTCCATCCCGAAGGCCTGCCCGATCTTCGCCGCGCCGGCGCCGAGCCGACCGAGCCCGAGCAGCCCCAGCGTCTTGCCGTGCAGCATGGTGCCGACGCCGGTCTGCCAGCCACCCTCGCGCATCGAGGCGAACTCCTGCGGCAGGTTGCGCGAGGCGGCGAGAATGAGCGCCCAGGTGTGCTCGGCGGTCGGGTGGCCGAGATAGCCGGTGGCGGACACGACGACGCCGTTGCGGCGGGCGGCGGGGACGTCGATGGCGGCGTTGCGCTTGCCGGTACTGACCAGGAGCTTCAGGTCGGGGAGCTGGTCGAGCACCTCGGCCGGGAAGCGGGTCCGCTCCCGCATCGCCACGATCACGTCGAAGCCCCGCAGCTGCTCGACCACGTCGGTCAGGGGCTCGGTGAACACCGTGAGCTCGGCGTTGAGCGAGTCCCAGTCGGCGAAGGTGAGGGCGACTTCCTGATAGTCGTCGAGGATGGCGATCCGCATGGAAGTCACGGTAGTAGGTGGTCGGGCCCGGTGAGTGGTGAGGCCGGTTAGAGCCAAGGGTCTTTGAGTACCTCCGGTGGGGCGGGTGTGACTCCAGGTGCTGGCGGGGTCGGTGGTGCGAGTGGCAGTCCGTGAATGTGCCATTCACGGCCATCCGACCGTAGGTCAGCAAAGACGGCTGGTGGGGGCCCGAGCTGCGGAAACACCGCGAGCCCGAGCCGCAGAAAGTCCGTGATCAGGCGCACTGGGGTCGAGTTCTCGTGAGTGGTAAGCCGGGTTGGAACCGGCCGCGCCACTCACGAGTCCCCCGTCACCAAACCCGGACTTGAACACGTTCAAACAGGGGTCTACCGTCTGTCTTGAACACGTTCAAAACTTGGGAGGACCCCATGGAACCGGTAGTCGTCGCCTATGCGCTCTACCTGCTGGTGAGCATCCCACTCACGGTGCTCGTCGCGCGCACCCTGTCCAAGCACGGCCGGACCTTCCTCGATCAGGTCTTCGAGGACACCCCCGGCCTCGCCAACGCCGTCAATCAGCTGCTGGTGGTCGGCTTCTACCTGATCAGCCTCGGCTTCGTGACGCTGTTCCTGACCAGCAGCAAGCAGGTCGAGGACGCCCGCCAGGTGTTCGAGCTGCTGTCGGTGAAGGTCGGCACGGTCGCGCTCGTGCTCGGCGCGATGCACCTGTTCAACGTGCTGGTCTTCAACGGCATCCGGCGCCGCCACCTCAGCGACAAGCGCGTCGCGACGCAGCCGCCGCAGCCAGCGCTCGCCGGGCGCCCGCTGCCCTACCCCGGCACGCAGGCGCCGCCCTTCCCCGCTCCGTGACGTGGGCAGCGATAGCGTTCAGCGCGTGGCGAAGAGCGCGGAGACCCGGTCCCTCATCGTGACGACCGCGATGCGGCTGTTCACCGAGAACGGCTACGACCGCACGACGATGCGGGCGATCGCGACCGAGGCCGGGGTCTCCGTCGGCAACGCGTACTACTACTTCTCGTCCAAAGAGCAGCTCATCCAGGGCTTCTACGACGAGATCGCGCGGGAGCACCTCGGGGCGGCGCGGGAGCGGATCGCCGGCGAGCCGGACTTCGGCGCGCGGCTCAGGCAGGTGCTGCTGTGCTGGCTCGACATCGCCGAGCCCTACCACCGCTTCGGCACCCAGTTCTTCGTCAACGCCGCCGACCCGGAGTCTCCGCTGAGCCCGTTCAGCGACGAGTCCTCGGCCGCGCGCGAGTCCTCGATCGCGCTCATGCGCGAGGTGATCGAGGACTCCGATGTCAAGATCGACCCGGAGCTGCGTGACCAGCTGCCGGAGCTGCTGTGGCTGTACCAGATGGGGATCGTGCTGTTCTGGGTGCACGACCGTTCGAAGGGCACCAAGCGGACCCGGATGCTGGTGGAGCGCAGCGTGCCGCTGCTCGCGAAGCTGGCCGGGCTGTCCCGGCTGCGGGTCTTCCGGCCGGTGAGCCGGGAGATCGTGAGCCTGGTTCAGGACTTGGCCAAGAAGGACTCGTGAGTGGTGCGGCCGGTTAGAACCGGCCGCGCCACTCACGAGTCCTTGGCGCGCAAAGAGTGAGGCCGTGCTCGTGAGCGTTGCGGGCGGTTCTAACCGCCCGCAACGCTCACGAGTCCTCAATGCCGCAGCACGACACATTTGCCTTACCCCTCAAATAATAACCCCACTTACCACTCACGAGGCCCTACTCCTTCACCGCCCGCACGTACAGGAACCGCGGCTGGGTCCGCAGGTTCGCCGCCCACTTCGGATCGGCGACGTCGGCCTCGGGGACCGGCATCGGCTCCTTCAGCCGGTCCACCGCGAACCCGCCGTCACGCACGGCGTTGAACGTCCAGCTCAGCGGCCGTCGGTAGAACTGGACCTTCTGCCCCGGCGGGAACTCGTCCTCGAGCAGCTCGAGCCGGAAGTAGTCGTCCTTCTCGAACCAGCGCCAGTCCTCGCCGGGATGGTGCACCGAGAACACCAGCAGCCCGCCCGGCCGCAGCACCCGCCGGAACTCCGCGAGCGTGAAGGACCAGTCCTTCAGGTAGTGCAGCACCAGTGACGCCGTGATGACGTCGATCGAGCCGTCCTCGAGCGACAGCGGCTCGGTGACGTCAGCGCGTTCGAAACGGGCGACATCCCCGAAGCGCTTGCGAGCGATGGCGACCATGCCTTCGCTCGCGTCGACTCCCAGCACGTCCGCCCCGCCCGCGGCGAGCAGCGCGGACAGGTGGCCGGCCGCGCAGCCCACATCGAGAACGCGCCGGCCCGAGACGTCCCCGGCCAGCTCGACGATCGCCGGCCGGTCGTACAGCGCGTTGGTGACGCTCGTGGCGGCGTGGTCGGCGTAGGCGTCGCTGAAGCCGTCGTACTGGGCCGCGCGGGCGCGCTCGATGATCTCGTCGATCACCTCGGTCTTCGCGTCCGCGTAGTTCTGGATGTACTTCCACGTGCGCGCGGCCAGCTCACGTTTCTTGCTTTCGTACAGCTCAAGCTCCGCCGGGTGCGCCCGCAGCCGGTCACGGAAGAGCCGGTAGCGCTCGGTCTGGCCGTTGTCCGGCGAGTAGACGTGCAGGTTGATGTTCGTGTCCGGGCCCTTGAACATCCGGTGCCGCTCCCAGTCCGGCTCCCGGATGGTCAGCGTGTAACCGGAAGCCTCCAACGCGGGGACATAAGCGTCCTCGTCGTCGGAGTCGGGCACGACCAGCAGGATGTCGATGATCGGCTTGGCGCACAGCCCCGGGATCGACGTCGAGCCGACGTGCTCCAGGATCAGCGCGCGCTCCCCCAGGATCCCGCGGATCCGGGTCTCTTCACGCTCGAAGAGCTTGGGCCACTCCGGGTCGTGCTCGACCAGCGTCACCTTCGAGTCGAGTTTCGGGGCCTCGCCGACGAAAGCGGACGCGATGTCCTCGTCGGTGTAGTCCTCCCGATCGGGCTTGGGCATGACGGTCCCCCTGGACGGTCCGAAAATGGGCAGTCCGCCAGGATATCAGCCGGATGATCTTCAGGAAATGGGCAGCGGCAGGATGTTTCCGGTCGCCGCCCGCAGCGCGGCGCGCATCGCCTCGCGCGGCGCGGGCCGCCCGGTGAAGTGCTCGGCCTGGCCGAACGCCTGGTGCAGCAGCATGTCCAGGCCGGTGGCGAGCCGCCCGCCGCGAGCCTCGACCGCGGTGGCCAGCGGCGTCGGCCACGGGTGGTAAATGACGTCGAGGACGCAGCCGAAGCCCGCCAGCGCGTCGAGGTGCGGGGCGACCGCGTCCGGCGGGACGGTCGTGATCAGCACCGCCGACTCCAAAGCCGCGAAGTCCACCGAAGACCACCGAAGCACCTCGACGTCCAGCGAAGCGCGCTTCGCCGCATCGACCGTTTCGCTCGCCCGAGCCGGTTCTCGCACGACGAGCCGGACCTGCCGGATCCCGAGGTTCGCGAGCCCGACGACCGCGGCGGCCGCCGTCCCGCCCGCCCCGAGCACGACGGCGACATCGCCCGGCGAAGGCGTGTAGCCGCCTGCGGCCCGCAGGGCGCCGGTGACACCGTCGACGTCCGTGCAGTCGGCGAGCCAGCCGCCAGGACGCCGTACCAGTGTGTTCGCCGCGCCGACCGCGGCCGCGCGCGGCGTCACCTCGGCGGCGTGCTCCAGCGCCGCGCGCTTGCCCGGCATGGTCACCGACAGCCCGGCCCACTCCGGGCCCAGCCCGTCGACCAGCGCCGGGAGCTCGGCGGCGCCGGTCTCGATCCGTCCGTACGTCCAGCCGTCGAGACCGAGCGCCTGGAAGGCGGCCTGGTGCAGCACCGGCGACAGCGAATGCGCGACCGGCTTGCCGAGCACCGCCGCCTTCCTGGGCTCAGATGACACCGCGCGACCTGGCCAGGTCCTTGTTCCTGTTGTGCTCGTCAAGGGTGCCGGCGAAGCAGGACAGCCCGTTCGTCTCGCACTTCACGAAGTAGATGAAGTCGCCCGCGGCCGGGTGCAGCGCCGCCTTGATGGCTTCCGGGCTCGGCACCGAAATCGGCGTCGGCGGCAGCGCGGGGATCTTGTACGTGTTGTAGGCGCCCGCCTTGATCCGGTCGGCCTCGTTGGTCAGCAGCGTCGGCCGGTCGAGCACGTAGTTCACCGTCGAGTCGAGCTGCAGCCGCATGTTGATCCCGAGCCGGTTGTAGATGACCCGCGAGATCTTGCCGAAGTCCGCCTTCACGGCCTCTCGCTCGATGAGCGAGGCGATGATCAGCGTCTCGTATGGCGTCTTGCCCTCGCCTGTCGACTTGTCGCTCAGCCCGGCGTCGAGGATCGACTCCGCCGACGACTTGACCAGCGTGGTGATCAGGTCCAGAGCCGTCGAGCCGGGCTTCATGTCGTAGAGCCCGGGCGCGATCAGGCCTTCCAGCCTGGTGTCCTTGCGATCGGACTTCGACGCGGGCTCCACCGCCCAGTCCGGCACCCCGAGCGCCTTCAGGTCGGCGGTCTCGAC
Source organism: uncultured Actinomycetota bacterium (assembly GCA_963762765.1). GTDB lineage: Bacteria > Actinomycetota > Actinomycetes > Mycobacteriales > Pseudonocardiaceae > Amycolatopsis. The sequence goes on along the minus strand of CAVXMR010000010.1, from coordinate 11,988 downwards.
CGTCTTGCGCAGCTCGGCGACCGGGATACAGGTGCTCTTGCCGTTCAGGTCCGCACAGGAGGCCTTCGACAGCAGGGTGAACACGCCGGGCGTGACCTTGCCGTCGGGCTGGGTGATGTCGTCGAACTGGGTGTAGGCGCGGATCTCCATCTGCCCGACGCGCGCGTCGGCGGCGGTGATCTTCTCCACCGCGCTCACCCCGGACATGTGCTCCTTCATCACGTAGAACCCGTGCTGGAGGTTGGAGATCTTGGTGTTGCCCTCGCCGGCCTTCACGAACGCCTTCGAGCTGGCGACGATCCCGGCGTTGGCCAGCTTCGTGCCGATCGCCGACGTCGAGTCGCCGTCCGCGACCTGGAAGAGCACGTCGGTGGTGCCCGCGCCCTCGAAGTCGTCGAAGCCGAAGACCTTCTGGACGCCGTACCAGGCACCGCCCGCGAGCAGCGCGATCACCGCGATCGCGGCGACCCAGCCGATGAACCGCTTGCCGCGCTTCTTCTTTTTCCCCTTCTTGGACGTCGGCGGCTGCTCGTCGAGCAGCTCGTCCTCGTACGGCTCGTCGTCGTACTCGTCTTCGTACTCTTCGCCGTCGTAGTCGTCGTACGCGGCGTCGTCGTAGTCGTCTTCGTACTCATCCTCGACCGGCGACTGCGGCGCGCGCACAGGCTCGGGCGCGGGAGGCGGCGGGGGCGGGGGCGGGGGCGGTGTGAGGACCGGGATGACGTCGGTCGGCGGCTCGCGCCGGACCGGCGGGGGCGGCGGCTCCTCGCGGCGCATCCGGCGAGGGGGTTCCGCGGGCATGCCGACAGGACGGTCACCCGGCTGGACGGGCCGCCGCGGGGGCTGCTGGGCGGCCGGCGGCGGCGGTTCCGGAGCGCGGCGACGCCGGGGCGGCGCCGGTGGCTGCAGGTCGGAGGCCTCGTCGAGACCGTGCCGGGCTCGCGCGGCTCGCGCCGGGGCGGCGCGCTGCGCCTGCGGGTCGACGTCGTCGACCGGGCGCAACGTCTCCGGCGGCTCGAGACGGCGACGGCGGCCGCCCTCGGCAGGCGGCTGGCCGCGACGCGGCGAAGGCTGGGGAAGCTCGTGGCGCCCGCTCGTGCGCTGAGGCACGGGACGGCCACCGGTGTCCTGCCGGCGCGCCGGAGGCGGCGGCGGTGTGGCCGGGCTTTCGTCGGGCTCCCGCAGCCGGCGACGGCCGCCACGACGTTCAGGTGGCTGGGTCATCGTTCTCCCTCCCGGGCGCGGTGCGCAGCGACGGCGTCGATCCAGGCCTGCAGGATCTCGACGGCGGCGGCCTGGTCGACCACCGCGCGCTGCTTGCGGCCCTTGACCCCGCGCTGGGAGAGGACGCGGGACGCGGTGACCGTGGTCAACCGCTCATCGCCCAGCCGGACCGGCACGGGCGCGATCCGCCCGGCCAGGTTCTCAGCGTACGCGATCGCCAGCTCGGCCGCCGGTCCCTGGCGGTTGGCCAACGTTCTCGGCAAGCCCACGATCACCTCGACCACCTCGTGTTCGGTGACGAGGCCGGCCAGTGCTTCAAGGTCGCTGTCGTCGCTCGCATCGCGGGACAGGGTAACCAGTGGACTGGCGAGCACGGGCTGGGGATCGCTCAGGGCCACCCCGACCCGGACGGATCCGACATCCACCGCGAGCCGCCTGCCGCGGCCCGGATCGTCCGTACCGGGACGATCCGGACCGCGCTGAGCATCGTCAGCCAATGCCGGCAACCGCCGCGCGCAACGCCGTGACGGCCTCGGGCGCGCCGGCGGGGTTGGTGCCGCCGCCCTGGGCCATGTCCGGCTTGCCGCCACCGCGGCCGCCGATCGCGGCCGCGAAGGAGGGCACGAGCTTGCCCGCGGCGAGGCCCTTGTCCTGGGCCGCCTTGGTGGTCGCGACGACGAAGCTGACCTTCTCGCCCGCGGGCGAGAACAGCGCGACGACGCCGGGCCGCGCGCCGAGGCGGCCGCGGATGTCCGAGGCCAGCGCGCGCAGGCCGTTGCCGTCGACGTCCGGGACGACCTCGGCCACCACCGAGACGCCGTTGACGTCCTGGGCCTTGTCGGCGAGCGAGCCCGCGCTGCCCAGGATCTGCTGGGTGCGGAGCTGCTCGATCTCCTTCTCGGCGTTCTTCAGCCTGCTCAGCACGTCCTCGATGCGCGCGGGCAGCTGGTCCGAGGGCACCTTGAAGGTGCTCGCCAGCTGCGAGACGAGCAGCTGCTCCTTGCGGACGTACTTCAGCGCGTCCGCGCCGACCAGCGCCTCGACGCGGTGCACGCCGGAGCCGATGGAGGCGTCCGAGACCAGCTTGACCAGGCCGAGCTGGCCGATCCGGTCCACGTGCGTGCCACCGCAGAGCTCGCGGCTGTACTCGCCCATGTCGACCACGCGGACGTCGTTGCCGTACTTCTCGCCGAACAGCGCGACCGCGCCCAGCTCGAGGGCCTTGTCCTTGGTGGTGGTGTAGCTCTGCACCTCGACGTTGGTCTGGAGGTAGTCGTTGACCTCCTCCTCGACCTCGGTCAGCACGTTCGCCGAGACCGAGCCCGGGGTGGTGAAGTCGAAGCGCATCCGGCCCGGCGAGTTCAGCGAACCCGCCTGCGCCGCGCGCTTGCCGTAGGCGCCGCGGACGGCCGCGTGCACGAGGTGCGTCGCCGAGTGCGAGCGCTCGATCGAAAGGCGGCGGTGCGCGTCGACCGAGCCGGTCAGCGTGGTGTCCAGGCCGACCTCGCCGTTCAGCACCTCGACGCGGTGCACGAACAGGCCCGGCACGATCTTCTGGACGTCCAGAACCTTCAGCTCGACGCCGTCACCGATCAGCACGCCGGTGTCGGCGACCTGGCCACCGCTCTCGGCGTAGAACGGCGTCCGGTCGAGCACCAGCTCGGCCTTCTTGCCCGCGCCGACGCTGCGGACCGGCAGGCCGTCGGAGAGCAGGCCGACGACCTTGGCCTCGGCCTGCAGGTCGGTGTAGCCGAGGAACTCGGTCTCGCCGTGCTGCTCGAGCACCTTGCGGTACTCCGAGAGGTCGCCGTGGCCGGTCTTGCGGGCCGCCGCGTCCGCCTTCGCGCGCGTCCGCTGCTCGTTCATGAGCGTGCGGAAGCCGTCCTCGTCGACGGTCAGGCCCTGCTCGGACGCCATCTCGAGGGTCAGGTCGATCGGGAAGCCGTAGGTGTCGTGCAGCTGGAACGCCTTGTCCCCGGCCAGCACGTCGCCGCCGCCGCGCTTGGTCTCCTCGGCCGCGAGGTCGAAGATGCGCGAACCGCTGGTCAGCGTCGAGAGGAAGGCCTCCTCCTCGATGCGGACGACCTCGCTGATGCGGTCGAAGCCGCTGACGAGCTCGGGGTAGGTCGGGCCCATCGTGTCGCGGACGACCTCGGCGAAGGCCTGCAGCACCGGCTCGTGCACGCCCAGCAGGCGCGAGGACCGGACGATGCGGCGCAGCAGACGGCGCAGCACGTAACCGCGGCCGTCGTTGCCCGGCGTGACGCCGTCGCCGATCAGCAGCACGCCGGTGCGCGCGTGGTCGGCGATGACGCGGAAGCGGACGTCGTCGGCGTGGTTGCCGCCGTAGCTGCGGCCCGAGAACTGCTCGGCGCGGCCGATCACCGGGCGCACGAGGTCGGTCTCGTAGACGTTCTCGACGCCCTGCAGGATCGTCGCGACGCGCTCGACGCCCATGCCGGTGTCGATGTTCTTCGCGGGCAGCTCCCCGAGGATCGGGAAGTCCTTCTTGCCGCTGCCCTCGCCCCGGATGTTCTGCATGAACACCAGGTTCCAGATCTCGATGTACCGGTCCTCGTCGACGACCGGGCCGCCCTCACGGCCGTACTCCGGGCCGCGGTCGTAGTAGATCTCCGAGCACGGGCCACAGGGGCCGGGGATGCCCATCGACCAGAAGTTGTCGACCATGTCGCGGGCCTGGATGCGCTCACCGGGCAGGCCGGTGATCTTCTTCCACAGCCCGGCCGCTTCGGCGTCGTCCTCGTAGACCGTCGCCCACAGGCGGTTCGGGTCGAGGCCGTAACCGCCCTCGCTCTGGGGCTTGGTGATCAGCTCCCAGGCGAACTCGATGGCGCCTTCCTTGAAGTAGTCGCCGAAGGAGAAGTTGCCCGCCATCTGGAAGAACGTGTTGTGCCGGGTGGTCTTGCCGACCTCGTCGATGTCCGGCGTGCGCACGCACTTCTGGACGCTGGTCGCGCGCGGGTACGGCGGCGGGGCCTCGCCGAGGAAGTACGGCTTGAACTGCACCATGCCGGCGTTGACGAACAGCAGGTTCGGGTCGTCGAGGATCAGCGGCGCGCTCGGCACGCGGGTGTGGCCGTTGCGCTCGAAGTGGCGCAGGAAGCGATCGGTGATTTCGTGTGTGTCCACGGGTCTTTCCTTGAGGCTGGGAGCGTTCGGGACGGCGGCGACGGCGGAAGGGTCCTTTTCGCGGGCGCGAAAAGGATTCAGCCCTCCGCCCGGCGAGCTCGCCGGGCCGGGCGACGCGCGGCGGCGTGCCGCCCCGTGGCCACGGGCGCGGTGATGCCGGTCCGTTCCTCGACCATGTCGTGCAGCTCCTGTTCCCGCTCGCTCATCCCGGCGCGCACCTCGGCGCCGAACGAGCCGACGGCGCCGGCCAGTTCACGCACGGCGTCGCCCAGATTCGATGCTAACCCGGCGGGAGTGGCCTGACGAGCGGTTTCGGCGGCCTTGCGGCTCAGCGCGACCCCGGCGACCACGCCGACGCCGAGCCAGAACAGGCGCCTCATTTGCGCCGCCCCGGCCGTGCCGCCTTCGCTTCCTTCTTCTTGCGGCGCGTCTTGATCGCCTTGCTGATCCCGTAGGACAGCGCGGCGGTCTTGACCAGCGGGCTGCCCAGCGTCGCGGTGAACACCGACGTCAGCGCCGAGACGTTGCCGGTGACGGCCTGCGCGTTCGCGGTGATCCCGTCCACCCGCTCGAGCTGGGTGTTCACGTGCGTGATGGTCTCGTTCGCGCCGATGAGCAGCGGGTCGGTGCTCTCGTGCGCCTTGCGGATCGCGATCGTGGCCTCGTCGAGCGTGCGGCCGAGCTTGAGCAGCGGGATCGCCAGCAGAACGACCAGCACGACGAATGCTCCTGCGGCGATCAGCGCGGCGATCTGCCCTGCCGACACGGGCCCTCCTCGGTTCAGCGGTCTTGGTGCCGTGAGGTTACCGCTACACCGGGTCCGGACCGGTGCCGCCCCGCCGGACCGTCACCCTGCGCGTCCGGGCCGCTAAATCGGTCGCCCTGCGCCCCTTCAGGCGCTACCACTGGGTGATGGAGAACGACGAAGGACCGCTGCGGCGGGTACTGGCGGGGCCGGCAGGACGGGCGGTGGACGTGCTGGCCGGGCTGTCCGGCGCCGACCTCGTGACGGCACAGCTCGAAGTGGCGCGGCGACGGGCGGTGCGGCTGCGCGGCCCCGACGTCCTGCGCCGCCATCGGAACGACCGCTTCGTCGCGCCGAGCCCGTTGCCGTTCGAGAAACTGCGGCACGTCGAGGACGTCCTCCTGGCCACACTGCCGCCGGAGTTCGCCCGGGTGACACTGGCGCCGCTCGTGCCTTTGGGGACGCATTCGGCGGTGACCGGGCTGGCGCAGCACCGGGTCGTCGCCACCGGGCGCGGCACCGAGGTCGCCGCCGATCCGACGTCCGGGCTGGCCATGGAAGCGGCTGTGCGGCGCACGGACGGGCCGGTGCGGCTGGCGGCGCTGCAGCGGATCGTGCGGGCCCAGCACGTCGACGGCGCGCGGTTCTTCGCGCACTTCTCGATGCTGGGGCTGGTGACGGCCGGGCGGGATTCCGGTGATCTGGGCTTCGAGCGGGAGCACGTCGTCGAGCACGCCCGGTACCTCGCCGCGGCGTCCCGGGCGCTGGGCGCTTCCGGGGTGGAGCTGAAGGTGACCGTGCTTCACGAACGTTTCTCCGGGCTGACCGAAGAGTTGCGGGCCGCGCTGCCGGATGTGCGCGTGACGCCGTTCCCGGAACGGGAGGGTGGGCGTGGGTACTACGAGGGGCTGTGCTTCAAAGTGCTCGCGGACTTCGGGGAAACCGTGGAGGTCGGGGACGGCGGGTTCACGGTCTGGACCCGGCGGCTGCTGGGGAATGCCAAGGAGAGGCTGATGACCAGCGGGCTGGGGGTGGACAGGCTCGTGAGTGTTGCGGCCGGTTAGAACCGGCATTGCCACTCACGAGTCCTTCATGCCAGGTCGGCCGAGAGCAGGCAGAAGGGGTGGCCCGCCGGGTCGGCGTAGACGCGCCAGCCGCGCCCGCCGAGGTCCGGGTCGAGCAGGCGGCCGCCGTAGGCGATGACCAGCTGGTGCGCCTCGGTGAGGTTGTCGATCTCGAAGTCGAGGTGGAACTGCTGCGGGTACGCCGGATCCGGCCAGTGTGGCGGGTGGTAGTCGTCGGAGCGCTGGAAGGCGAGCACCAGCCCGTCGAGGTGCAGGGTGGACCAGTCGGCGTCGACGCGCCAGCGAGGGTCGGGCAGGTCGCGCTCGCCCCCGGTCAGTGCCTGGTAGAACCGGGCGAGCACGGCGGGGTCCGGACAGTCCAGCACGACGCACTGCAGTCTCGCGGGCACGACTCCTCCTGCCTTCGGGTGGCGGCCCGTCCCCAGCCGCTCAGGGGCGAAGCCTACGAAACCCGATGATCTTGCGGACTCCGGCCCAAGATCCGCCGAAGGCGCGCCTACCGGCATAAATATGCGGTAAGGACCTCTTCACGAAGTGATCACGAATCGCCGAAAACCGCTTACTGCTCACCCCGGATGGTCCGGCGCAGCTTCGGGACGCGCTCGGCGAGTGTCCGCTCGGCTCCGCGTTGGGTCGGCTCGTAATAGTCCTTGCCCACCAGCTCGTCCGGCGGATACTGCTGCGCGAGCACGCCCTCCGGGACGTTGTGCGGGTAGCGGTAGCCCTGCGCGTTGCCGAGCTTCTTCGCGCCCGCGTAGTGCCCGTCGCGCAACGGCGGCGGCACCGCGCCGGCGAGCCCGGCCCGGACGTCGGCCAGCGCCGCGTCGATGCCCATGATCACCGCGTTCGACTTCGGCGCGGTCGCCAGGTGCACGGTGGCTTGCGCCAGCGCGAGCCTGCCCTCCGGCATCCCGATGAACTGCACCGCGTGCGCGGCCGCGACCGCGGACTGCAGTGCCGTCGGATCCGCCATCCCGATGTCCTCGCTGGCGTGCACGACCAGGCGCCGCGCCAGGAACCGCGGGTCCTCCCCCGCCTCGATCATCCGCGCCAGGTAGTGCAGCGCGGCGTCCACATCGGACCCGCGGATCGACTTGATGAACGCGCTGATCACGTCGTAGTGCTGGTCGCCGTCGCGGTCGTAGCGCACCGCCGCTTTGTCCACAGTGGACTCCACGGTGGCGAGGCCGATGGTCTTGGCCTCGGTGGCCGACGCCGCGTCGGCGGCCGCCTCCAGCGCGGTCAGCGCACGGCGCGCGTCTCCCCCGGCGAGCCGGACGAGGTGGGCGCGCGCGTCCTCGGTCAGCGTCAGCTCGCCGCCGAGCCCGCGCTCGTCCGCCAGCGCGCGCTCGATCAGCAGCGTGATGTCCTCGTCGGTCAGCGGCCGCAGCTGCAGCACCAGCGAGCGGGACAGCAGCGGCGAAACGACCGAGAACGACGGGTTCTCCGTGGTCGCCGCGACCAGCAGCACGGTCCGGTCCTCGACCGCGCCGAGCAGCGCGTCCTGCTGGGTCTTGGAGAAGCGGTGCACCTCGTCGATGAACAGGACGGTGTTCTCGGCGTTGTACTGGCGCCGGCGACGCGCCTCCTCGATGACCCCGCGAACCTCCTTCACCCCGGCCGAGAGCGCCGACATCGCGACGAACCGGCGTCCGGTGGCGATCGAAACGAGGTTCGCCAACGTCGTCTTGCCCGTCCCGGGCGGGCCGTAGAGCAGCACGGACGCCGGCGCGGCACCTTCGACCAGCCGCCGCAGCGGGGCGCCTTCGCGCAGCAGGTGCTGCTGGCCGACGACCTCGTCGAGCGAGCGCGGCCGCATGCGCACGGCCAGCGGCGAGCTCGCCGGGTCCGCCTGCGGTTCCCCCGCGTTCGACGTCGTCCGCTCGGGCGGGGGCGCCACGTCGGGATTCACGGTGAAGAGCTCGTCCTGTGCCACACCGATGACGTTAACCGACCCCACCGACAGAACCACTTGCCCGGTCGGGCGCGCGGCGCTACCGTCGGAGTGACCGGTTGACCGAAAGCGCATTTCCGGTCAACTAGTCAAAGCTTCAACGGAACCGCAGGTGGAGACCGATGAGCCATCCCAACCGCGAGCGCGCGGACCGCATCCTCGACGCGGCCGGTGAACTGCTGCTGCGCATGGGCTACCGCAAGGTCGCCATCGACGACATCGCCCGCGCCGTCGGCATCGGCAAGGGCACCGTCTACCTGCACTGGCGCAACAAGGAACTGCTGTTCCAGGCGCTGATGATGCGTGAATCGGCCGACCTGACCGACGAGATCCTGGCGGGCATCGCGGCCGACCCGGCGGAGATCCTCCCGCACCGGATGATCTCGACGTCGTTCCTGCTCACCCACCGCCGTCCGCTGGTGATGGCGATGCTGCGCGGCAACGCCGAGATGTTCGGCTCGCTCGGCGATCTCGCCCTGCGCAAGCAGCAGCAGGAGCTCGGCGGGCACTTCGAGGACACGATGCGCCGGCACGGGCTGGTCCGCACGGACGTCCCGAACCTGGACTACGCGCTCAACGCCGCGACCGTCGGCTTCTACTTCACCGACACCATGTCCGACAAGTACGAAGGGATCCCGCTGAAGGAGAAGGCGGAAGCCCTCGCGTACACGATCCGCGTCGCGTTCGAGCCGCCAGGGGAACCCGACCCCGCGGCCGTCGCGGAGGTGGCAGCGGAACTGAGTTCGGCGCTCGAGGAGCTCATCTCGGGCTATCGCAAAGGGATCTACGCACACGATCCCACCAGAGCACCCGGCTGATCCCGGGGACATCAAGGGGAAAGGGGCGGAAATGACCACCACACTCGCCGACACCTGGGGCCTGCACAAGACCCAGTTCTGGCTCCGGGGGGAGCGCCCGGCCGAGATGGTCGAATTCAAGCCGGATCTGGGGATGTGGAGCGTCTACGGGCACGCCGACGCCGAGCGGATCCTGCGTGACCCGGCGACGTTCTCCTCCGACACCATGCGGCTGGTGCCGAAGGAGATGGCCGGCGACACGGACTTCCAGGAGCTCAACCAGGGCAACCTGCTGCAGATGGACCCGCCGCTGCACAACAAGATGCGCAAGCTGGTCAGCCGGGCCTTCACGCCGAAGGTCGTCGCGGACCTCGAGCCGCGGATCGCCGCGATCACCCACGAGATGCTCGACCAGGTGTCCGGCGACCGGATGGAACTGGTGAACGACCTCGCCTACCCGCTGCCGGTGATCGTCATCGCCGAGCTGCTGGGCGTCCCGGCGAGCGACCGCAACCTGTTCAAGCAGTGGGTCGACAAGATGTTCGAGAACAACGAGCAGCTCTCGTTCAAGGAGAACAACGAAAAGCAGCAGGCCGCGATCGAGAATTCGCTGGAGCAGCAGAAGAAGCTGGCCGAGTACCTCGGCGAGCACGTCGACGACCGGCGGAAGAACCCGCGTGAGGACCTGATCACCAAACTGGTCGAGGCGGAGGTCGACGGCGAGCGGCTCAAGCGGGCCGAGGTGATCAACTTCGCCAACATCCTGCTGCTGGCCGGGCACATCACCACGACGATGCTGCTGGGCAACACGGTGCTGAGCCTGGACGCACACCCGGAGTGGTACGACCGCACCCGGGCCGACCGGTCGCTGGTGCCGCCGGTGATCGAGGAGTCGCTGCGGTTCCTCACCCCGTTCGCCGCGGTGGCGCGCACGACCACCACCGAGGTTCGGTTCGACGACGTGACCGTGCCGGCCGACCAGATGCTGATGGTGTGGATCGCGGCGGCCAACCGCGACCCGCGGGTGTTCGCCGACCCGGGTGTGTTCAACCCGCTGCGTGAGGAGAACCCCCACCTGGCGTTCGGGCGCGGGATCCACTTCTGCATCGGGGCGCCGCTGGCCCGGCTCGAAGGGCGGGTGGCGATGAACATCCTGCTCGACCGGTATCCGGTGCTGCGGACCCTCGAGGGTACGGCGCCGAAGTTCCAGGTGAACCCGAACATGACCGGCGTGCGCGAGCTGCACCTGCGCACCGCCTGAGCCGGGGGTGGGCTCGTGAGTGGCGCGGTCGCGCCACTCACGAGCCCTAAGCTGGGCAGATGAGAGTCGCGGTGCTGTCCGACATCCACGGTGTCCTGCCTGCGCTGGAGGCCGTCCTCGCCGAGCCGGATGTCATCGCGGCGGAGAAGATCGTGCTGCTGGGCGACCTCCTGGCCGGGCCGATGCCGGTGCCCACCCTGGAAGCGCTTGCCGCGCTGGGTGAGCGGGCGATCTGGGTGCGCGGCAACGCCGACCGCGAGCTCGTGACGCTGGCTCGCGGCGGCGACACGTCCATCCCGGACCCGGTCGCGCCGTGGGCGGCGCAGCAGCTTTCCGCCGGGCACGTCGCGACACTGGATCGCTTGCCCACCACCGTCACGCTGGAGATCGACGGGCTCGGCGAAGTCCTGTTCTGCCACGCGACCCCGCGCGACGACGAGGAAATCGTCCTCGTGGACAGCCCGTTGTCCCGCTGGCTCGAGGTGCTCGACGGCGTCACGGCGCCGACGGTGGTCTGCGGGCACACGCACATGCCGTTCACCCGGCTCGCCGACCGCCGCCTGATCGTCAACCCGGGCAGCATCGGAATGCCTTACGGCACTTCGGGTGCGCACTGGGCGTTGCTGGGCAACGGCGTCCAGCTGCGGCGGACCGGGTTCGATGCCTCGACCGCGTGCGCCCGGCTGAGCGCGGAGTCGGGCTATCCCGGCATCGAGGAGTGGGCGGACTACTTCGTCCGCCATCCGGCGTCGGACGCCGAGGCACTGAAGGTGTTCAGCGCGTCCGCTCGCGGAACGAGTGCCACATGATGACCGCGGCGTAGGGCAGGAACTCGCGGCCGCGGCGCCACAGCCACGGGATGCCCTTGAGCACCAGCCAGCCGAAGTGCCCGGCGGCACTGACCTCGACCCCGCCCGAGCAGGTCAGGCTGACCGGCTCCGGCACGTCGAACCCGGCGTCGGCGAGCAGCCCGGTGAAGCCGTCGGCGAGCATCCGGTGCCCGAGTTCCGAGGGGTGCAGCCGGTCGACGCTCCACGCGGTGAGGTCGTAGGCGCCGGGCAGCACGTCCAGGTCGAGACACGGCACGCCCTCTCGCGCCACGACCTCGCCGATGGCGGCGTTCAGCTCGGCGACGCGCGCGCTGAGCGCCCGCTTGAGCGACGGCGGGAGCCGGAACACCTTGCTGTGGTCGTGAAATCGCACCGGGATCACGGTCGTGCCGACCTCGCCGAGCGCGCGGATCACCTCGGTGAGGTCGCCGGCGATCTTCTGTGCGTCGAAGTCGGGGCGCAGCGTGTCGTTCATGCCGGCCACGAGCAGGGCGACGTCCGGCCGGTGGGCCAGCGCGATGGGCAGCTGCTTGGTGCGCACGCAGTTCATCCGCGCGCCGGCGAACGACGGGTTGAGGTAGCCGTCGGCGTCGACGCCGAGAGCGGCGGCCACCAACGGGCCGACGCCACGCCACCCACCCCGGCGGGGCAAGGGATCGCCGAGCCCGACGGCGGTGGAATCGCCGAGGATCACCAGCCGCCGGGCCTGCCTGAGCGCCAGCGGTGGCACCGCGGCGAGCGCGGGACGGGACGGTTCCGGGAACGGAGTGACTTCCACGCTGATCACGGTCACGCCCAAGACCATCGGCCACGCACACTCACCGGCGGTGATGCCCAGGTAACGCGCCTGCGACAAGGTGCCCAACTCTCGGCGCACCCGCCCCTTCTGCCCGAATTGCCCGATCATAGAGGAAGACCAGACGCAACGAAGAACAGGACATA
>CAVXMR010000009.1:0-32534 GCA_963762765.1 uncultured Actinomycetota bacterium | reverse complement strand
AACCTGGTCTCGGCGATCGCCCCGAGCTACGGCCTGCTGATGACCGGCCGGATCGTCGCGGCGCTGTCGCACGGCGCGTTCTTCGGCGTCGGCTCGGTCGTCGCCGCCTCGCTGGTCGCGCCGGCCAAGCAGGCCGGCGCGATCGCCATGATGTTCACCGGGCTGACCGTGGCCAACGTCCTGGGCGTGCCCGCCGGCACCGCGCTCGGCCAGGCCTTCGGCTGGCGCTCGACGTTCTGGGTGGTCGCCGGGCTCGGCGTGATCGGCGCGATCGGCATCCTCACGCTGGTGCCGCACCAGAAGCCGGAGCCGGGCAGCGGGCTGCGGGGCGAGCTCGCCGTGTTCCGCCGTCCGCAGGTGTGGCTCGCGCTGGCGATGACCACGCTCGGCTTCGCCGGGGTGTTCGCCTCGTTCACCTACATCGCGCCGATGATGACCGAGGTCGCGGGCTTCTCCTCCGGCGCGGTCACCTGGCTGCTCGTGCTCTTCGGTGGCGGCCTGTTCGTCGGCAACCTGCTGGGCGGCCGCGCGGCGGACCGCAGGCTGATGCCCAGCCTCTACGTCATCCTCGCTACGCTCTCGGTGGTGCTGCTGGTGTTCGTCTTCACCGCGCACGCCCAGCTCCCTGCCGCCATCACCATCGCACTGTTCGGCGCGGCGGGCTTCGCGACCGTGGCGCCGCTTCAGGCCCGCGTGATGACAAAGGCGGAGGGCGCTCCCGCGCTCGCTTCGGCGGCGAACATCGCCGCGTTCAACCTGGGCAACGCCCTGGGCGCCTGGCTCGGCGGCCAGGCCATCTCGGGTGGGCTCGGCTACACCGCGCCCAACTGGATCGGCGCCCTGCTCGCGGCGGCCGGGCTCGCCGTGGCCCTGGTCTCCGGCCTGCTCGACCGCAAGAAGACCACTACCGTCGGAGAACGGGTACTCGCCTGATGACCGACCCATCGAAGGGAATGATCGTGACCACCGTCCCCGTGACCGAACTCAACAACGGCGTCAGGATGCCCCAGCTCGGCTTCGGCGTCTTCCAGGTGCCCGACGAGGAGACCACCGCCGCGGTGAAGACCGCACTGGAGGCCGGCTACCGCAGCATCGACACCGCCGCGGTCTACGGCAACGAGGCCGGCGTCGGCACCGCACTGGCCGATCGCGGGATCGCCCGCGACGAGCTGTTCATCACGACCAAGCTGTGGAACTCCGCGCAGGGCTACGACTCGACGCTGCGGGCGTTCGACGAGAGCATGGCCAAGCTCGGGCTGGAGCGGCTCGACCTCTACCTGATCCACTGGCCGGCGCCCAAGCTCGACAAGTACGTCGACACCTGGCGCGCGTTCGAGAAGCTCTACGCGGACGGCCGGGTGCGCGCGATCGGCGTATCCAACTTCCAGCCCGCGCACCTCGAGCGGCTGCTCGACGCCTCCGACGTGGTGCCCGCGGTCAACCAGGTCGAGTTGCACCCGTACCTGCAGCAGGCCGACGTCCGCGCGTTCGACGAGAAGCACGGCATCGCCACGGAGGCGTGGAGCCCGCTGGCCAAGGGCGGTTCGCTGCTGGGCGAGCCCGCGATCGGCGACCTTGCGACCAAGTACGCGCGTACGCCGGCGCAGATCGTGCTGCGGTGGCACCTGCAGCTCGGCAACATCGTGATCCCGAAGTCCGTGACGCCCTCGCGGGTGGCGGAGAACTTCGACGTCTTCGGTTTCACCCTCGCGGAGGAGGAGATCGAGGCGCTGACGTCACTCGATCGTGGTGAGCGGACCGGGCCGGACCCGGATCGCTTCAACGCCGCCTGATCAAGGACTCGTGAGTGTTGCGGCCGTCAATCGCCCCACCAGCCACACCAGCTCTCCCGCCTTCGAGGCCATCCACGCCACGTCGGGGTCCTCCTCTTCGGAACCAGTGCCCCAGGCCCGTGAATGCCACATTGACGGCGTTCAACGCCGTCAATGTGGCATTCACGGACATACGAACGCAGGTCACCGAATACGGCCGGCTGGAACCGGCCGCGCCACTCAGGAGTCTTTACGCCCTACCCCACCCACGGTGAGGAAGTTGAGCTCGCTCAGCGGCGTCAGGCGGGGCCCGTCCGGCCACCATTCGTGCAGGTAGACGAGCCCCGGACGGAGCATCTCGAGCCCGTCGAACAGCGACGCGATCTGGGTCCGCGTGCGGTAGACGCTGCCGAGCCCGGTGCCCTGGAAGCTGGTCTCCAGCAGCCGCGCCAGCTCCTGGCGGGGCGAGTCCTCTTCCGGGTCGAAATTGTGCGTGAGCAGCAGATATGACCCCGGAGCCAGGGCGTCGACGTACTCGCGGACGACGCGCTGGGCGCGCTCGAAGTCGTCTATGTGGTGGATGATCTGAGTCAGGATCAGCGCGATCGGCCGGGACAGGTCGAGGTGCGCCTTCACGACCTCGTCGTTCAGCGTCTTCTCCGGCACCGTGAGGTCCGCGCCGGTGACGTGGGTGAGGTCGTTCTCCTCCAGCAGCGCACGGCCGTGCACCTGCACGACCGGGTCGTTGTCGACGTAGACCACTTCCGCTTCGGAGTTGTATCGCTGGGCGACCTGGTGGGTGTTTTCCGAGGTCGGCAGGCCCGAACCCAGGTCGAGGTACTGGTCGATGCCGCGCTTCGAAGCGAGGAACCGCACCACGCGGACCAGCCAGTCCCGCTGTTCCTTGGCCATGGTCCTGGCGCCGGGCGCGATCGCGAGCAGGCGCCGCATCGCCTCCCGGTCCACCTCGTAATGGTCGTGCCCACCGAGCAGTGCGTCGGTGAGCCGGGCCAGGCTCGCCTTGCTGAAATCGAGGGATGCGGCGCCACCCTCGGTCCCGGACCGGAGGTCCCCAGGCGTCATCGACAGCTCTCCCACTCTGCGCACGCGAGCGGCCCCTGCCCCGGGCCCGATCGCTGTGTCCGGCAACGGACAGTGCTCAGACTACGACATGCGGTTCACCAAGTGAACCGCGGACAAGGGCCTGGGCTACCAGGGATAATCAACCGAACACGAGTTCGCGCCACGTCTTCCCGCCGTCCGTGGTCCGGTACACCGCGGAGCCGTCGGCCGCGCCGGGCTGGCCGTCCACCACGAGGCCGGTCCCATTACCCGGGAAGTCGAGATCGGCCAGCGAGAAGCCACGCTCGGAAAGCACCGTGGTCGCCCAGGTCCGGCCCCCATCGGTGGTCGAATGCAGGAAGCCGACGCCGCCGCCCTCGGCCGCGACCGTCGCGGCCAGCGGGGACGCCGCGCCGAAGCCTTGCGTGATCCCCAGCGCGGGCGCCGCGTCCGTTCCGGTGAACTTCGCGCCGAGCTTCGAGGCGTGCCACAAAGTGCGCTCGGTCGAGCCGGGCTGCGGGGTGCCGGGACTGCTGCTGCACAAGGCGACGACCTGGCTTTCCCGCACCCCGGCCAGCGAAGCGACGGTGTCCTTCGGGCACGGCGCCGGGGCGGCCACGAAACGGGCGCCGTCCTTCGACGTCCAGTACTTCTCGGTGCGGTAGTCCGCGCCGAGCACGACCTGCAGGCCACCGCCGACGGCGAGGTCGCCGTAGGTCAAGCCGCCCTTCACCGAGAAGCCGGGCTTCGACAGCAGAACGGGCGCCCCGGCTTTACCCGTGTACAGCCGCGTCACGCCTTCGCGAGGCGAAGTGACCATCGCGAATACACGCCCGCCGAGCTCGGCGATCTTGGACAGGTAGAACGGCTCCGTCGCGCCGACCAGCCCGACCTTCCGCCACGTCCGCCCGCCGTCCCGCGTGGCCTGGACCTGGACGCCGTCGCTGACGTACGCGACACGGTCGGTGACGAAGGTGAGCGCGACGTGGTTGTGGTTGTCGGGCAACGGCATCGGCGGCGCGCCGAGCCGCCGCCAGTGGCTGCCCGCGTCCGTGGTCCCCAGCAGGGCCGGGCACCACTCGTGGGCGCAGGGGGCGTAGCCGAGGACGTACCCGGTCTGCGGGCTGGTCCAGCTCGTCGACGCGGGCGCGAAGCCCGCCGGCACCAGGGGTTCCGCCGTCGCGGACGGGACGACGGCGAGCAACGCGGCGAGCACGGCAGCCACGAGGGCCATGCTCCGGTTCGGCTTCATGATCACCAGGACGTGCTGCCCCCGGCGAGGTTGCGCGCGCCGATGAGGTTGGACCGGGCGGCTCAGCGGCGCGCGGCCGACCGGCCCCGGCCAGGACTCGTGAGCGTTCCGGGCGGTTCTAACCGCCCGGAACGCTCACGAGACCTTCGGGCTCTCCTCGGCCTTCGGTTTCGCCGCTGCCCCGATCGGGTAACCCACTGAGCAGGGCGGCCGCGCGTGCGGGCGCCGAGCTTCGTCCACTTCGGACACTCGAAAGGACGGCGAAGACGATGCCCTATCCCCCGCCACAGGAGCCGTACGAGTACGACAACGTCGAGACCGAGGAAGTCGTCGAGCGGCCGCACCCGCGGATCCGTGCGGTGCGCGCGATCAACGCCGTGATCCACCTGATCTGCGTGCTGTTCGCGTTCGTGCTCGCCCTGCACATCATCCTGGTGTTCGGCGAAGCCAACTCCGGCAACGGCTTCGCGCAGGCCATCGCCCAGTGGTCCGGCGCGGTCTCCCTGGGCCTCCGCAACCTCTTCACGCCGGACGGCGAGAAGCTGCGGGTCTTCTTCAACGAGGGCCTCGCCGCGATCATCTGGCTGGTGATCGGCGCGATCCTGACCGACCTGGTCACCCGGATCGGCCTGCCCGGCCCGAGGCGGGTCTGGTACCGCCGCAGCCTCCGCTGACACCGCGAAACGCGAAAACAAATGCCGCGCCCCGGCCGGGGCGCGGCATTTTCGCACTCAGTTGGTGGTCGACGGGTCGACCACGGGTTTCTCGGGCTCCGGCTGGGGCTCGGCGGCCTGCTCGGCCTCGCCCCTTGGCATCGGGACCTGCTCGGCGGCTACCGCGTCGAAGTGCTCACGGCACCAGCGGCCCATGCGCCTGGCATGCACAGTCATCGCGTCACCTCCTTCACACGAGCGATCCTCGTCACACCTTCAAGAATCCACGGCACCGGCCTCGAAAGCCAACAGATTTAAGGTGGGCTTAGGGCACGGATGGGTGAACGTCCACAGAGGACGCCACCCGAGCTGCTCAATCCGGGAATTACCCCGTCCGGCGAGAACCGAATCCTCAGGACGCGGGCGCGACGCACTCCACCGCGAGCACCGCGATGTCGTCGTGCGCGGTGCTGCCTAGCCAGTCGCGCACGGCCTGGCGCAGCCGCCGCACGACCTCGCGCGCAGGCTGCCCGGCGGCCGCCGCGAGCACCGCGCGTAGCCGTTCGTCACCGAAAAGCTCCGCCGGGTCGTGCCGGTTACGAGCCTCGGTGATGCCGTCGGTGTAGAGCAGGCACATGTCGCCCTCGTCCAGGTGGACGACGGCTTCGGCGAACCGCGCCTGCGGCGAGATCCCGACCAGCGTGCCCGGCACGGTGACCTCTTCGACCCCGCTTCCGCGGCGCAGCACCAACGGCGCCGGATGCCCGCCGGAGGCCAGCGTCAGGGTCAGCCCGTCGGTCGAGGGCGCCACCGAGCCCAGCACCAGCGTCGCGAAGCGATTGCTGCCCCCCGCGATGAGCAGTTCGTTGAGCAGCCGCAGCAACGTCCGGCCGTCGCGCTCGACCATCGCCAGCGCGGTCAGCGAGTGCCGCACCCGGCCGGTCAGCGCCGCGGCCTCGGCGCCCTTGCCGCAGATGTCGCCGAGCACCAGGAACGCGCTGCCGTCGTCTCGCGCGATGACGTCGTAGAAGTCGCCGCCGACCGCCAGCACGCCGCCCGAGGGCTCGTACCAGACCTCGAATTTCGCCTTCTCGACCTCCGGCGGTTCGGCCGGCCGCAGCGTCGTCTCCAGCCCGCGGGTCGCCTCCTCCTGCCGGGCGTAGCGCTGCGCGTTGGCCAGCGCCGTCCCGGCGGCACGGGCGAACGCGATGGTCGCGCGGCTCTGGTCTTCGCCGAACTCCGGCTCGCCACGGCGCCCGAGCAGGAGCGCCCCGGTCACCCCCGCGCCCTCGCTCAGGCCGAGCGAGACCACGGTGACCTCGGCGTGCTCGCCCAGCCTGTCGGCCACGACGGCGGGCAGCGTGGCGACCTCGGCGGGCGGCACCGGCGCGATCTGCGGCCGTCCGGTGGCGGCGAACGTCGCGGCCAGGACCGGCGCCACCCCGGCGACGACCCGGCGGATCCGGCCGTGGCCGTGGCTGGCCGGGCGGTCGCAGCTCCACCACTCCCACCGGCCGCGGGTGGTGGGCAGGAGCACGAAAACGCTGTCGGCCAGCGCGGACGCGGCCGCCTCGGCAATCACCCGCGCTGTGCCGTGACGCCCCCGGGCCGACGCGAGCCGCGGCGCGACTTCGGCGAGGAAGTCCCCGGCGTGGCGCTGGGCGACTTCGCTCGCCCCGACCGTCCAGGCGTGCCAGCCGCCCGGCAGCGCGCGGACCTTGGCCGGCCGCCGGACACCCCCGGCCTCGACGAAGCCCGCGGTCTCGGTGGCCGGGGTGAAGGAAGGAGCGACACCGCCGGTCAGCCCCCGGCCGGCCGGGTTCTCCCAGCGCAGGGCACCCTCGGCGTCGAGCACGAACACAGCGTCACGTACGTCCTCGAGCACGGCCCGGCCGAAGGCGTCGAAGCCCGGCGGCCCGTCCTCACCGGCGCCGGGCGGGAAGGCCGCGGACGCCGGGGCGGGACGTGACACCATGCACGGACCTCCTGCCTCCGGATCGCACACTCGGTTTCACAGCGTGAGCGGGCGGACTGGCTCGAAGTGTAGGTCGAATCATGGCACGCTGGGTCGACGACCATGGCTGGCGCATGCGTGGTGGAGAGGGTCGGCACACATGACAACGGAATCCCAGAGCGAAGCTGCCGCACTGGAACGGCTGCTCGTGGCGGTGCGGGATCTCGGGGACGGCAACTTCCGCCGGCGGCTCGTGCCGCACGGCGACGGCATCTCCGCGCAGCTCGCCGTCGCGTTCAACGACATCGCGGAGCGCAACCAGCGGCTGGTCAGCGAGCTGCTGCGGGTGCGCGCGGCAGTCGGCCAGGAGGGCAGGCTCACCGAGCGGCTCGACACCGAGGTCGGGCCCGGCGGCTGGGGCACCGCCGCCGACGTCGTCAACGACCTGGTCGAGGACCTCACCCGGCCCGCGGTCGAGCTGGACCGGGTGCTCGGCGCGGTCGCCGAAGGTGACCTCTCCCAGCCCATGACGCTGACCTTGGACGGACGCCCGTTGCAGGGCGCCTACGCGGCGCTGGCCAAGACCGTGAACGGCCTGATCGCGCAGCTTTCGCGCTTCGCCGTCGAAGTGACGCGGCTCTCCCGCGAGATCGCGGGTGAGGGACGTCTCGGTGGCCAGGCCTCGGTCCCGGGCGTGTCGGGCACCTGGCGCGACCTCACCGACTCGGTGAACTTCATGGCCGACAACCTCACCGAGCAGGTCCGCAACATCGCCCAGGTCACCACCGCGGTGGCCCGCGGCGACCTGACCCAGAAGATCAACGTCGACGCGCGCGGCGAGATCCTCGAGCTCAAGAACACCATCAACACGATGGTCGACCAGCTCTCCGCGTTCGCCGACGAAGTCACCCGCGTCTCCCGCGAGGTCGGCAGCGACGGCAAGCTCGGCGGGCAGGCGCAGGTTCCCGGCGTCGCGGGCACCTGGCGCGACCTCACCGATTCGGTGAACCTGATGGCGGACAACCTGACCGACCAGGTCCGCGGGATTTCGCAGGTCGCGACGGCGGTCGCGAACGGTGACCTGACGAAGAAGATCGACGTCGACGCACGCGGCGAAATTCTGCAGCTCAAGAGCACGCTCAACACGATGGTGGACCAGCTGTCGGCGTTCGCGGGCGAGGTCACGCGGGTCGCGCGCGAGGTCGGCAGCGAGGGCAAGCTGGGCGGGCAAGCCGAGGTCGCCGGCGCGGCCGGGACGTGGCGCAGCCTCACCGACTCGGTCAACCAGATGGCCGACAACCTGACCGACCAGGTCCGCAACATCTCCCACGTGACCACGGCCGTGGCGAAGGGCGACCTGACGCAGAAGATCACCGTCGACGCGCGCGGCGAGTTCTTCGAGCTCAAGACCACGATGAACACGATGGTCGACCAGCTCTCGGCCTTCGCCGACGAAGTCACTCGCGTCGCGCGCGAAGTGGGTACCGAGGGTCAGCTGGGCGGGCAGGCACAGGTGCCTGGCGTCGCCGGGACGTGGCGCGACCTCACCGGTTCGGTGAACTTCATGGCGAACAACCTGACCACCCAGGTCCGCAACATCGCCCAGGTCGCCACGGCCGTCGCGCGCGGTGACCTGACGCAGAAGATCGCGGTGGACGCACGGGGCGAAATCCTCGAACTGAAGACCACGCTGAACACGATGGTGGATCAGCTCTCCGCGTTCGCCGACGAAGTCACCCGCGTCGCGCGAGAGGTTGGTACCGAAGGAAAACTGGGCGGCCAGGCGGCCGTGCCCGGGGTCGCCGGTACCTGGAAGGACCTCACCGACAACGTCAACTTCATGGCGAACAACCTCACCGACCAGGTCCGCAACATCGCCACGGTGACCGCCGCGGTCGCGAAGGGCGACCTGACGCAGAAGATCACCGTCGACGCGCGCGGCGAAATCCTCGAACTGAAGACCACCCTGAACACGATGGTGGATCAGCTCTCCGCGTTCGCCGACGAAGTCACCCGCGTCGCGCGAGAGGTTGGTACCGAAGGAAAACTGGGCGGCCAGGCCACGGTCCGCGGCGTCGCGGGGACGTGGAAGGACCTGACGGACAACGTGAATGTCATGGCCGACAACCTGACCGACCAGGTCCGCAGCATCGCCACGGTGGCGAGCGCGGTGGCCAACGGCGACCTGTCGAAGAAGATCTCGATCGACGCCAAGGGCGAGGTCGCCGGGCTGGCCGAGACGCTGAACGGGATGGTCGAGACGCTGCGCGCGTTCGCCAACGAGGTCACGCGGGTGGCGCGCGAGGTCGGTACCGAGGGCATCCTCGGCGGCCAGGCGCGGGTACCGAACGTCGCGGGGACCTGGAAGGACCTCACCGAGAACGTCAACTTCATGGCGCACAACCTGACCAGCCAGGTGCGCAACATCTCCCAGGTGACCACCGCGGTCGCGAAGGGCGATCTGACCAAGAAGATCGACGTCGACGCGCGCGGTGAGATCCTCGAGCTCAAGACCACGATGAACACGATGGTCGACCAGCTTTCCGCGTTCGCCGCGGAGGTCACGCGGGTGGCGCGAGAGGTCGGCAGCGAGGGCAAGCTCGGCGGTCAGGCGGAGGTCACCGGTGTGTCCGGCACCTGGCAGCGGCTGACCGAGAACGTCAACCGGCTGGCGGGGAACCTGACCACCCAGGTCCGCGCGATCGGTCAGGTGGCCACGGCGGTGACCGCGGGCGACCTGACCCGGCACATCACCGTCGACGCCTCCGGCGAGCTGGCGGACCTCAAGGACAACATCAACCAGATGATCGCGAACCTCAAGGAGACGACGAGGACCAACCGCGAGCAGGACTGGCTGAAGACCAACCTGGCGCAGCTGTCCGGGCGGATGCAGGGCCACCGCGACCTCGCGTCGGTGGCGGCGCTGATCCTGTCCGAGCTGGCGCCGCTGGTGCGTGCCCAGCAGGGCGCGTTCTTCCTGGCCCGTGACGAAGAGGGCACGTCGCTGGAATGCATTGCGGCGTATGGGCTCGCGCAGTCGCGCGCCGGGCTGAAGTTCTCGGTCGGCGAGTCGCTGATCGGGCAGGCCGCGGTCGACCACCGCACGATCCTGGTCCAGGAGGCGCCGCCGGAGTACGCGCTGGTGTCCTCCGGGCTCGGCTCGGCGGCGCCGGTAAACGTGATCGTGCTGCCGGTGCTGTTCCAGGGCGAGGTGCTCGGCGTGCTGGAACTGGCTTCGGTCAACGAGTTCAGCACGGTGCACCAGGATCTGCTGGAGCAGCTGCGGCACACCATCGGCGTCAACGTGAACACGATCCTGTCGAACTCGCGGACCGAGGCGCTGCTGACCGAGTCGCAGCGGCTCGCGCAGGAGCTGCGCGCGCGTTCGGAACAGCTGCAGGCGCAGCAGGGCGAGCTGCGGCGGTCCAACACCGAGCTCGCCGAGAAGGCCGCGCTGCTGGCGCAGCAGAACCGCGACATCGAGGTCAAGAACAGCGAGATCGAGCAGGCGCGCCAGGAGCTGGAGGAGCGTGCCGGGCAGTTGACGGTCGCGTCCCAGTACAAGACCGAGTTCATGGCGAACATGTCGCACGAGCTGCGGACGCCGTTGAACAGCGCGTTGATCCTGGCGAAGCTGCTCTCGGAGAACCCGGAGGGCAACCTCACCGAGAAGCAGATCCAGTTCGCGAAGACGATCTACGCGGCCGGCTCGGACCTGCAGCAGCTGATCAACGACATCCTCGATCTGGCGAAGGTCGAGGCGGGCAAGCTCGACCTGCAGATGTCCGACGTGACGCTGCCCGAGCTCGTCGACTACGTCGAATCGCTGTGCCGCCCGCTGACCGCGGACAAGGGCCTGGAGTTCGCGGTGCTGATCGACCCGCCGGTGCCCGGCAGCGTCAACACCGATGAGCACCGGCTCCAGCAGGTGCTGCGGAACCTGCTGTCCAACGCGGCGAAGTTCACCGACGAAGGCAGCGTCCGCCTGCACATCCGCTCGGCCGACGAGGCCGAGGTCGAGCAGGAGCACCTCAAGACGGCGCCGGCCATCATCGCCTTCGCCGTCGAGGACACCGGCATCGGTATCCCGGCGGAGAAGCTGGCCGTGATCTTCGATGCATTCCGCCAGGCCGACGGCACCACGAGCCGCAAGTACGGCGGCACCGGCCTTGGCCTGAACATCAGCCAGCAGCTGACCGAACTGCTCGGCGGCGAACTGCGCGTCCGCAGCCAGCCCGGCAAGGGCAGCACGTTCACGCTGTACCTGCCGGTCGCGGCGGCCAACCTGGTCGACCCGGCGCTGACCGCGCCCAGCACCCCGCGACTGCCTGCGCTGCCGAGCACGGTCACCGTGGCCACCCCCGACGTCGCGCCGAAGCGCTTCCATGGCGAGAAGGTCCTGATCGTCGATGACGACCTGCGTAACGTCTTCGCCCTGGCAGCGGTCCTGGAACAGGCCGGCCTGGAAGTCGTCTACGCCGACACCGGCGTGGCGGGCATCCGCGCGCTGGAGCGGCATGAGGACACGGCGCTGGTGTTGATGGACGTGATGATGCCGGAACTGGACGGCAACGCGACGATCGCGGCGATCCGCGCGGAGGCGGCCCACGCGGACCTGCCGGTCATCGCGGTAACCGCCAAGGCGACCGCCGAAGACCGCGCCCGCACCCTGGCCTCGGGCGCCGACGACTACGTCACCAAGCCCGTCGACACCGACCGGCTGCTCGACGTCATCGCGGCAAAACTCGAGGCCGACGCCGCATCGACTCGCGATGCCGCACCGGCCTCCGGAGCGGGTGACGGGAATCGAACCCGCGTAGCTAGTTTGGAAGACTAGGGCTCTACCATTGAGCTACACCCGCGTGCCCCCGGAGGGACCCCGGGTGCGTAGCCAGCTTAGCGTGACCCGCTAGGCTGTCCGCACACCCCCCTGGGGGTATCGGGATGTGGCGCAGCTTGGTAGCGCATTCGCTTTGGGAGCGAAGGGTCGCAGGTTCAAATCCTGTCATCCCGACTCGAGGACTGGCTTGACCAGCGAAACGGCGGGATCACTACATGCGAAGTGGTCCCGCCGAGGGACTCGTGAGCGTTCCGGGCGGTTCTAACCGCCCGGAACGCTCACGAGTCCTCAAACCGGCCCACCCCCTGGTCGGGCCGGTCCCTCAGCGGTCCCCCATGATCAGCACCCTAGTAACGCCGAACCTCAGGCCGGCATCATCCCGGCATCACCGGCGCCGGAGGGCCAGTTCGTCGCGGTAGGACTCGGCTTCCGCCACGTCCGAGGGGGACGCCGCCGAGCGCTCCCGGGACAAGGCGCCCTCCAGGATCTTCATCGCCTGCGCGACATCGCCGCGCGAATCCGCCAAGACCACGGCGTTCTCCAGAGCCTTGCCCAGCCTCGTCGCCGCGGCAGCGGACGGGGTCTCGGCGCCGGGGAGGGTCGTGACGCGAATCCAGTTGCCACCCGGGTCCACGACCGAGAACCCGGTCAGGTTGTTCATGTTCTTCCGTTTGCGGGGACGCGTCATGCGCGGGATGCCGGAGATCAGCAGCTTGCCGTGCCGGGCGCGCATCCCCGCCGCGAAGGCTTCGAAAAGCGCCCTGATGTCGGGGACCTGGACCAGGCACGAACCGTACGACCGCTCGGGATCGAAGCCCGGCATGCCGAAGAAGTGCAGGTGGAGGTCCTCGCGCCGAAGAGCCAAGTACGGGTTCGGGCGGAGCTGGCGATAGGTCCGCGAGAAGCCCAGCATCTCGTAGAAATCCGCGACTTCGTCGATGTCGCCGCAGGGCAGCAAGGGAACCGTCACTTCACCGGCCACGCCGAAACCCCCATTTCAGTACGCCGTACGAATACGTTACCCCATCGGGCAGGGTTCGGGGCGAGTCCTCGCCGAGACGGCTGGGCGCTTCTAGCGTGGGATCAAGGGGGTTGGGTCATGCCGGAGTACGTTTTGGACAACCGGGCCGCGCAGGCCGGTGACCGCTTCAGCGCACTGTCCGAGCTGTTCGACGCCGCCACCGATCGGCATTTCGCAGCGATCGGGGTCGGGCCGGGTTGGCAGTGCTGGGAAGTGGGCGCCGGCGGCCCCGGCGTGCCGCGACTGCTGGCCGGGCGCGGCGCGAGCGTGCTGGCCACCGACATCGACACGCGCTGGCTGAGTGAGATGGACGGCGTCGAGGTGCGGCAGCACGACGTCGTCGACGAGCTGCCCGGCACCGGGTTCGACCTGATCCACGCCCGGCTCGTGCTGGTACACCTGCCCGAGCGCGAGGAAGTGGTCGGCAAGCTGGCTTCGGCGCTGCGCCCGGGCGGCTGGCTGTTCCTCGAGGACGTCGACACCGCGCTGCACTCGGCCGCCTTCCTTGATCCGCAAGAGGAAGCGCAGCAGCTGGGCAACCGGATCCGCGAGGGCTTCGTCACCCTCCTCGGCAGCCGCGGCGTCGACCTGACCTGGGGCCGCAAGCTTCCTCAGCTCCTCCGGAACAGCGGCCTGGTCGACGTCGTCTGCGACGTCCGGCTCACCCTCGAACACCCCGGCGGAGCCGAGCTGGAGCGGGCGAACATCGATCAGGTCCGCGGCGGCCTCATCGCCCAGAAGCTCGCCACCGCACCGGAAATCGACACCTACCTGGCCGCACTCGCCCACCTCAGCCCGGCGGGCCCGCCACTGATCTCGACATACGGCCGAAGGCCGTGAATGGCACACTGAGAGGGCCTTCAGGGCTCTCAATGTGCCATTCACGGACCAAAATCAGCCCGTGGTGACGTCCACGTAGTCGAGGTTCGCGGGGCCGTCAGCGGAGGTGGCCGTCAGGCGGATCGTGTTCGAGCCCGCCGCCAGCGTCACCGAACGCGAAACCGTGCTCCACGTCGTCCAAGCGCCCGTGGCTGGGAATGTCACGCCGGAAGCGACGACTGTGCCGTTGACCGAGATGTCCACCGGACGCGCGGCCGCGGTCCCGTTCGCGTAGCCGAAGGACAGCGAAGCCGAACCCGCCGAACCCGGGATCGTCCACTCGACATAGCTGCCGGCCGCGTTCGCGCCGTTCGCGAAGCCCGTGCCCGAGAAGCCCGCGTGGTTCGAGTCGATCGTGCCGCCCGCCGACAACGTGCCCGACTCCGCCTCATACCGCGTCGTCGAACCCGAGCCCGCCTTGGAAACCCGGTAAAGCACCGTCGCGTGCGAAGGCACCGAAGCGCTGATGGTTCCCGAAGTGGTGCGAGAGGACTTCGTCCAGAGGTCCTTCAGCGTGTACGAAGACGCGCTGCCGATGCCGGTCGCCGAAGCCGTGGTGCTGATCGTGGCCGTCGAGCCGGTTTCGTTGGACAGCGCAACCGCGCGGTCACCGTCGGCCAAGACCTTGTTGTAGACGACCAGGCCGGCGTTCGAGCTGAGCACGGTCGCCTGCTTGCCGGCGGTGTCCTGGTCGAGCGCGATCACGTCGGAGTTCTTCAGGATCGAGAAGTTGTCGTCGGAGACCTTGCGCAGGTCACTGCCGATGAGCAGCGGCGCCGACATCATCGCCCACAGGCTGAAGTGCGTGCGGTACTCGGTCGCCGTCATCCCGCCGTTGCCGACCTCCAGCATGTCCGGGTCGTTCCAGTGCCCCGGCCCGGCGTACTGCGCGAGCACGCGGTTGGCCTGCGCCTTGCCGATCATGCTCGACCACTTGTCGGAGATGTCTCCGGTGGTGCGCCACAGGTTCCCGACCGGCGCGGCCCAGGTCCACGGCTTGTTCTGGCCCCATTCACAGATCGAGTACGCGATCGGGCGACCGGTCTTCGCCAGCGCGTCACGCATCGCCTTGTACCGCTGCTGCGCGTCGACGCCCTGGTTGTTGCAGTTGTCGTACTTCAGGTAGTCGACGCCCCAGGACGCGAAGGTGTTGGCGTCCTGCTGCTCGTGCCCGAGCCCGCCGGGGAAGCCCGCCTTGTTGCAGGTGTGCGTGCCCGCGCTGGTGTAGATGCCGAACTTCAGGCCCTTCGAGTGCACGTAGTCGGCGAGGGCCTTGATGCCGTTGGGGAACCGGGCTGGATCGGGCACCAGGGCGCCCGAGGAGTTGCGGTTGGGCAGCGCCCAGCAGTCGTCGATGTTGACGTAGGTGTACCCGACGTCCTTCAGGCCCTTCGCGACGAAGATGTCGGCGATGCCCTTGATCATCGCTTCGTTGAAGTCCGCCTTGCACTGGGTGGAGTTCCAGTTGTTGAACCCCATCGGAGGCGTGCGCGCCAAGCCGTTTTCGAGCGCCACCGCCTCGGGCTGGATGAGCACGAAACCGCTTGCTGCGAGCGCGAACGCGGCAGCCGCGCTCGCGATACGCCGTGACAGGGACATACTCGACTCCCAGGGCTCGGTGGTCTGCACCAATTAGTAAAGAGACCTGCCGAACGGGAGTCAAGAGATCATGCATCAGATATGAGACGCGGTTACCGGTGGCCGGGAATCCCTACTCCGCTCACTTGCCGCGCGGTCGCCATCGCGCGTTCGACCTCCCAGAACGCCCGCATCGAGCGGATCAGGCCGTCCTCGCCGACCCGGTAGACGAACACGCCGTCGGTGTCCACGCGGTAGCCGCCGGGCAGGTACGTCGTGATGGTGCCGACGTTCGCGCACTCGTCGCCCGCCGCGTGCGAGTCGCGGATGACGAACTCGAAGCGCTCGACGTTCCCGATCGTCAGGTCCCAGAACGCGCTGATCCCCTCACGCCCGTGGTGGCCCTTGCCCTCGGCGTCGAACATCGAAGGCCCCACCGGATCCTCGACGACACCGTCCGGCGCGAACAGCGCCAGCCAGGCTTCCTTGTCCCCCGCCGTCACCGCGGTCATCGACGCGAACGCCGCCCGCCGCGCCGGCGACTGCTCCGCGGCACTGTCCCAGCTGACCTGCACGCCCATCTCAGTCTCCGAACTTCGCGATGATCTCGTCCCCGAACTTCCGGATCGCCTCGAGCTTCGGCTCGATCGGCGCGTCGAACCCGACGCCGTCGAACACCCACGGCATGGTGATGATGTCCGTGACGCCGGCGGCCTCCTGCTCGCGGTAGCCGTCGAGGCCGAAGCGGTCGATGCACACGGCCTGGTACTCGAACGGCACGTCGGCGCGGCCGGCCTCGGCGAGCAGCTCACGCAGGCGCGCGATGGTGTCGCGCAGGTCGTCGAGCTTCATCATCGCCGACGACCAGCCGTCGCCGACCCGGGCGGCGCGGCGCAGCGCCACGTCGGTGTGCCCGCCGATGTAGAACGGCACCCGCGACGGCGGCGCCGGGCTCATCCGCAGCTTCTCGAAGTCGTAGAACTCGCCGTGGTACTCGACCATCCCGCCGTCGAGGATCAGCCGCAGCACGTCGATGGCCTCGTCGACGCGCTTGCCGCGCCGCTCGAACGGGACGCCGCACCACTCGAACTCCTGCGGCAGCCAGCCGACGCCGAGGCCGAGCCCGAACCGGCCGCCGGTCAGCACCGACGCCGAGCCGACCTGGCGCGCGAGCAGCACCGGGTTGCGCGAGCCGAGCTTCAGCACGGAGGTGTAGAACGCGATCCGCTCGGTCACCGCACCCATCGCGGCAGCCGCCACCAGCGGGTCCACCCACGGCGTCTCTTCGGTCCAGAAGCGGCTGCCGTCGGGGGTGTACGGATAGTCCGTCGCGACCGTCTCGGCGTAGAACAGCGAGTCCGGCAGGGCGATCGACGTGAAGCCGGCGGCTTCCGCGGCCTGGGCGAGTCCGCCCAGCTGATCGAGGGGGTTCATCGCGATCGACAGGGTGAACTTCATACCGCCGAACTATAACGTGTTCTAGTTTTTCTGGCCAGGCCCGGCGGTGGGCCGCGTCACGTCGCGGGAACCCGCCGCGTACTGTCCGCGTTGTCCGCTTTAACAGGGTGACCTCCCGTCACCCGGGTTTCGGGGAGTGGTCCATGGGCACCGCGATCTTCCTGATCGTGCTCGTCGTCATCGTCGTCGGTGGCGGTATCT
Source organism: uncultured Actinomycetota bacterium (assembly GCA_963762765.1). Taxonomy (GTDB): domain Bacteria; phylum Actinomycetota; class Actinomycetes; order Mycobacteriales; family Pseudonocardiaceae; genus Amycolatopsis. The sequence goes on along the minus strand of CAVXMR010000009.1, from coordinate 15,864 downwards.
ACTACGCGCGGACGCAGGCCGCGGCGCGGCAGCGCAAGCTGGACGACGCGAAGGCCGACGCGCGCCGCCTCGTCGAGCGTCTCGGCGGGCAGGTCCTCAACATCGACGGCACGGACACCGCGTCGCGGCAGGCGATGGCGGACGCGGCCGAGCGCTACAACGCCGCCGGTTCGCAGCTCGAGCAGGCGCAGACCGCCGAGCAGGCCCGGCTGGTCAAGGACACCGCGATCGAGGGCCTCTACTACGTGCGCGCCGCGCGGACCGCGATGGGCCTGGACCCGGGTCCGAAGCTGCCGGAAGAGGAAGAGCGCGAGCGCGCCGGCAAGGTGTCCGAGCGCCGCGAGGTCGACGTCGAGGGCCAGCACTACGCGGCCTCGCCCGACCCCGGCCAGGACACGCCGTACTACTACCCCGGCGGCCGCGTCGCCGGGCGCCCGGTCCCGCAGGGCTGGTACAGCGAGCCGTGGTGGAAGCCCGCGCTCGTCGCCGGTGCCTGGGGCCTGGGTTCGATGTTCCTGTTCAGCGCCATGTTCTCCGGGATGGGCGGCATCGCCAGCGCCTCGGCCTGGGAGTCCGGCTACGACGCCGGCCAGCAGGACGCGATCGACTCCGGTGACATGGGCGGTGGCGACGGCGGCGACGGTGGTGGCTTCGACGGAGGCGACGGCGGCGGCCAGGACTTCGGCGGGTTCGACGGCGGTGGCTTCGATGGTGGCGGGTTCGACGGCGGGGGTTTCGACGGCGGCGGGTTCGACTTCTGACATGCTCGCCGGATGGCGACAGTCCTGATCCCGGTCCCGGCGCGCGACTCGGACCCGTCCGAAGTGGCCGTGAGCCACGGGGTCCTGGTCGCGGCCGGGCACACGGTCCGGTTCGCCACGCCCGAAGGCCGGCAGGCCGCCTGCGACGAGCTGATGGTCACCGGCGAGGGCCTCGATCCGTGGGGCCGGGTCCCGGGGCTGCGCAAGCTCGTCGCGATCGGACGGATCCTGCGGGCGGACAGCGTCGCGCATGACGCCCACCGCAAGCTGCTGGCCGATCCCGCGTGGCAGTCGCCGCTGCGCTGGGACGAGATCGAGCTCGACGACTTCGACGGGCTGCTGCTGCCCGGCGGGCACCGAGCCCGTGGCATGCGTGAGTACCTCGAAAGCCCGGTGCTGCAAGGACTTGTCGTCGAAGCGTTCCGGCGTGACCTGCCGGTGGCGGCGGTCTGTCACGGCGTGCTGCTCGCCGCGCGCAGCGTCGACCCGGAGACCGGGAAGTCCGTGCTGCACGGCCGCAAGACCACGGCGTTGACCTGGGCGCTTGAGCGCACCGCCTGGCAGGTCGCGCGCCGCACGCGGTTCTGGGACCAGAACTACTACCGCACCTACCTCGAGGAGCCGGGCCAGCCCGCGGGCTACATGTCCGTGCAGCAGGAGGTCACGCGGGCGCTCGCCGATCCCGCCGATTTCCTCGACACCACGGACAAGCTCAAGAGCAGCGGCCGGGCCCGCGACCGCGCGGCCGACGACCGTCCCGCCTTCGTCGTCGAGGACGGCAAGTACGTCTCGGCTCGCTGGCCGGGCGACGTGCACACGTTTGCGGCGCGGTTCTCGGCGCTGCTCTAGCCTGATCAGGTGTACCGCGAGCGGCCCGTCCCGGGAGGTCTCGCCGACCGGATCTGGACGCGGCGCGGCGACGTCGTGCCGCCGTCGTTGCCGCATCCGGCCGTCGACCTGCTGGTCCTCCCGAGCGGAATGTGCCTGCTCTCCGGCCCGGAGACGCGCAGCCGAGGCGGCCTACCCATGCGCGGTGGCGGTTTGTCCGGTTTGCGGCTTCGGCCAGGAGCCGTTCGCCGCCTCTTCGGCCTGGCCGCCGACGAGGTGCCGGTCGACGGCGCGCCGGTCACGGACCTGGCTCCCGGCGCCCTCGGCCGCCGGCTGGCCTCGGCCGGGAACGCCCCCGAGATTCTGCGCGTGCTGGCCACTGCACCGGGCGGACCGTCCCGACCCCCAGATCGAGCAGGTGCTCAACGCGGTCCACAGCGCTCCCGGAACCCCGGTCACCGGGTACGCCGAGCTGGCCGGCCTGTCGGAACGACAGCTCCGACGCCGCTTCAAGGTCGAGGTCGGTCTGGGCTTGAAGGCCTACGCCCAGGTCGTCCGCCTGCACCACGCGCTGGCCATGGCCCGCTCGGCCGTCCGTCCCGACTGGACGGACATCGCGCAGCGAAGCGGCTTCTACGACCAGCCACACCTGCTGGCGGGCTTCCGCGATGCCGTCGGACTGACGCCCGGCGCCCTGCTGTCGGCGGAAGATGGCCGTTTCTTCCAAGCGGAGGAGCCGCGGCCCGCGCCATGCTGAAGGCGTGAGCGAAGAGGTGTTCGGCTGGTACGAGCGGACCGCGACCGAAGGCCTGGCCGGCGCCGGTGCCGCGTTCATCGAGCCGGTGGGTGCCTGGGGGGTCCACCGGTACGACGAGGTCGAGCGCATCCTCACCACGCCGTCGGTGTTCTCCTCCGACGAGCTGCGGTACAGCGCGCAACCCGTGCCGCACCAGGAAAATCCGGTGCTGAGCAGCCTGCTGGCCACCGATCCGCCGCGGCACCACGAGCTGCGGCGGATCGTCAGCCAGGCCTTCACCCCGCGCACCGTCGAAGGCCTGCGGGCGAGCGTCGAAAAGTCCGTCCACACGCGACTCGCCGACGCGCCGTTCGAGCTGATCTCCACGCTGGCCCACCCGCTGCCGCTGGAGACGATCGCGTCACTGCTCGGCGTCGAGGCGCAGGCCGAGTTCATCCGCTGGACCGACGCGATCACGACGTTCCTGGGCACGTTCGCGGCCGATCCGGCCCGGCAGAAGGCCTTCGACGACGCCCTCGCCGAGCTGGACGACTACTTCCGCGACGTCCTCGCCTCACGCCGCGCGCGCCCGGGCGAGGACGTGATCAGCACCCTGGTCGCCTCGGGACTCGGCGACGACGACCTGGTCAACTTCTGCGCACTGCTGCTGTTGAACGGGCACGAGACCACGAAAACCCTGCTGGTGCACACGGTTCTGTGCCTGGCGGCGTTCCCCGACGCGCGCGAGTCGCCGGGGTTGATCGACGAGGTGCTGCGGTTTTTGCCGCCGGTCGGCGGGACCGACCGCTTCACCACCACGGCGACCGAGATCGACGGACACGCCGTCGATGCCGGTACGCGAGTGATCGTGATGATGCTTTCGGCCAACCGGGATCCCCGGGTTTTCGAGGAACCGCACCGGTTCCTTCCCGGCCGTACGCCCAACAAGCACCTGTCCTTCGGCCGCGGCGTCCACTTCTGCCTCGGCGCGCACCTGGCCCGGCTGCAGGCCGGGCTCGCGGTGCGGGCGCTACTGGACCGGTTCCCCGGCGAGTGGGGCGTGACCGGCCTGGCTCTCGACCGGACGCCGGTCGGCATCGACATCACCGCGCTCACCCTCGACGTCCGCTAGCGCCGGCCTGAGGTGGCTCAAGGCCTCCCGCAAGTGATCGGCCAGTGAGCCCTGCGGCACCACGAGGAGTCCCCCGGCGGCGGGGCGCACCCAGCGTTTCACCGCGACCCTCGCGGCGGCCGAAACGGCGGCGGCCAGCACCGCGGACTGGAGTTCGCCGGCGCCGCGATCCGCGATCGCCGCGGCCAGCGGGTGCTCCAGCGCTCCGACCGTCTCGGCGAACTCCTCCCGGAGTGTCGGCGCTGACCTGATCAGCGCCAGCGCCTCCGCCTCGGGCTCGGCCGTGTACTGCTCGGCGACGGCCTCGACGACGGCGTCCGCCAGCGGCTCGGCCGAGCGGGCTCGCACCGCCGCGCCGATCCGCAACGCGCGTTCCGCCGCGATCGCGGCCACGATCGCCTGCTCGCGGCTGGAGAAGTAGTTGTTGTAGGTCCGCGGCGAGACGCCCGCGGCCTCGGCGATGTCGTCGACGCGGACGTTCTCCGGTCCCTGCTCCAGCGCCAGCCGCAGCGCCGCCGCACTCAGCGCTTCGCGGGTGGCGGCCTTCTTGCGTTCCCTCAGCCCATCACTCATGACCCGGATCTTACGCGCACGCATTTTTGCGCGCACGCAACTTTACGACTACGGTTGGCACTCGGGACGTACGAGTGCCAATCCAGGAGGACTTGCCATGGCGAAGATGATCGCCTTCGACGAACAGGCCCGGCGCGGGCTCGAGCGCGGAATGAACACCCTCGCCGACGCCGTGAAGGTGACGCTGGGCCCGCGCGGCCGCAACGTCGTGCTCGAGAAGAAGTGGGGCGCCCCCACCATCACCAACGACGGGGTGTCGATCGCCAAGGAGATCGAGCTCGACGACCCGTGGGAGAAGATCGGCGCCGAGCTGGTCAAGGAGGTCGCCAAGAAGACCGACGACGTCGCCGGCGACGGCACCACGACCGCGACCGTGCTGGCGCAGGCACTGGTCCGCGAGGGGCTGCGCAACGTCGCCGCAGGCGCGAACCCGCTGGCGCTCAAGCGCGGGATCGAGAAGGCCGTCGACGCCGTTTCGGGGCACCTGCTCAAGACCGCCCAGGAGGTCGAGACGAAGGAGCAGATCGCCGCGACGGCCTCGATCTCCGCGGCCGACCCGGCCATCGGCGAGCTGATCGCCGAGGCGATGGACAAGGTCGGCAAGGAGGGTGTGATCACCGTCGAGGAGTCGAACACCTTCGGCCTCGAACTCGAGCTGACCGAGGGCATGCGGTTCGACAAGGGCTACCTCGCGCCACATTTCGCCACGGACACCGAGCGGATGGAGACGGTGTTCGAGGACCCGTACCTGCTGTTCGTGGCCTCCAAGATCTCGACGGTTCGCGAGCTGCTGCCGGTGCTGGAACAGGTTATGCAGCAAGGGAAACCGCTCGTCGTCATCGCCGAGGACGTCGACGCGGAAGCGCTGGCGACGTTGATCGTGAACAAGCTCAAGGGCACCTTCGCCTCGGTCGCGGTCAAGGCGCCCGGGTTCGGCGACCGGCGTGAGGCGATGCTGGCGGACATGGCGATCCTCACCGGCGGCGAGGTCGTCTCGGAGAAGGTCGGGCTGAAGCTGGAGAATGCCGGGCTGCCGCTGCTGGGCCGCGCGCGCAAGGTGGTGGTGACCAAGGACGAGACCACGATCGTCGACGGCGGCGGCGCCCCCGACCGGATCGCCGGGCGGGTCGCGCAGATCCGCGCCGAGATCGAGCGCAGTGACTCCGACTACGACCGCGAGAAGCTGCAGGAACGGCTGGCGAAGCTGTCCGGCGGCGTCGCGGTGATCAAGGCGGGCGCGGCGACGGAAGTCGAGTTGAAGGAACGCAAGCACCGCATCGAGGACGCCGTCCGCAACGCGAAGGCGGCCGTCGAGGAGGGCGTCGTCGCCGGTGGCGGCGTGGCGCTGGCGCAATCCTTCGGCGTGTTCGACGGCCTCGGTCTCGACGGCGACGAGGCGACCGGCGCGAACATCGTGCGGGTGGCGCTGGAGGCGCCTTTGAAGCAGATCGCCGTCAACGCCGGGCTCGAAGGCGGGGTCGTCGCGGAGAAGGTTCGGTCGCTGCCGACCGGGCACGGGCTGGACGCCGCCGTCGGCGAGTACGTCGACCTGGTGACGGCCGGGATCATCGACCCGGCGAAGGTGACCCGCTCGGCGCTGCAGAACGCGGCCTCGATCGCGGCGCTGTTCCTGACTACGGAAGTGGTGATCGCCGACAAGACGACCGACGCGCCGGAACCCTCGGGCGAGTTCTCGTGAGCGGCAAGTCGGGTTCTATTAAATAGAACCGAAGGCGACTTGGCGCCCTACGGCGGCGGGTCTGTCCTTTATGGACTCGATCCAGTGAAGGACGCCTTCAGTGCGTCTGACCTGGAGCCACCGATGATCTTGAACATTCCTGCCTGCCCGTCCGACACTTGTGGCTCACAGACCCCAGGAGCAACACAAGTCTCTCCTGTAACACTTCAACAGTGTTATCGATGGGGTGAATGCGTCCACAAAGGACACGGAGGCATCCCGCAAAGGACGGCCCCAGGCCACGGACCGACAAACTCGGGTAAATGGGTATCAATCGGGTATTTCTCCGAGGTCGAAGTCCCCTGCGGACACCGATGCTCACCAAGGTCAGATCATCGGTGGATGCAGGTCTGATGCGCTGAAGGCGTCCTTCACTGCATCAGACCGGTGCTTTCAGCAGGTGCAGGTCAGGCCTCGTGAGGGTAAGGCAAACGTGGCGTGGTGAAGCGAGGGGGACCTGCCGACGGGCTCGTGAGCGTTGCGGGCGGTTCTAACCGCCCGCAACGCTCACGAGTCCTCAATGCCGCAGCACGACACATTTGCCTTACCCCTCAAATAAATAGAACCCTACTTACCACTCACGACCGTGGCCAGCACCTGCTCGGCGACCGCCGTGGTCGCCTTGCAGGAACCCTGCTCCCGCGGCTTATCGACGTTGAACTGGATGACGGCGACCCCGATGTGGCTGGTGTCGGTGATACCGATCGCGACATCGCAGAACTCCGGGGAAGCCTGATCTGCGTAGTAGATCGACGAATGCCCCGCGATCGTGTCCGGCTTCCAGTAATCGGCGGCGGACCCCTTGGCGTGGTTGGCGACCAATTCCGCCAGCCCGGCGTCGGTGACGACGAAGGCGGTGACCCACAAGGTTCCCGTTTCGCGGTGTTGAATGTCGCCGTATTCGCAGGTCGGGACCTGAGCATTGGTCTTGACCCGGCCCGGGCGGACGACGAAACCACGTTCGCCCAGTGCGGTGCGCTGCGCGTCGGTGAGGAGAGTGCACGGAGCCGCCGCGAACGGGGCCAGCTGAGCTGGACCAGGTGAAGTCGAGGTCGTGGTCGTCGGGCTCGGCGGCGGAGGATCGGGGTGCGTGCTGCATCCGGCGAGCAACCCGATCACCGCCACCGTGGCCACCTTGGAAAGCTTCATACCCGCCAGTTCTTCGCGTAGTCCATGAACTGTGGCGCCGAATTCGACGACACGGCCGTGTTCAGGTTCGTGTACCGGCGACCATTCTCCAGTTCGCCGAGACGCGAGTTGAGGTCCAGCCACAGATCGTTGATCGCCCGCGCCGCGGCGCTCTCGATCTGGTTCACCGCCGCGACATACTGCTTCACGGTGTCGAAGATGAACGCGTTGTCGCCGATCTGATGATCTTCGTATTTCGCGGTCTTCCCGCCGTCGCCCAGCACCTGGACGGCCGCGGCACCGAGACTCTTGACCTCGAAGGCCGCGGAAAGACCGTCCGTGAGAATGGCGCAGCCGATCTCGACGATGCCGGTGAGGATCAACGACTTCAGGTCGATGCTGAAATCTGCCGACTGCTGATACGAGGTGAAACGCTCGGTCACCCCGTCCATCTGCTTGGCGATGTCCTTGCCCGCCTGCTGGTGAATCGCGCAGTACTTCACCAGGGCCTCGGCGACACGCAGGAAACCATTCTCCAGGTACACTTGGAAGCGGATCAGGTCGTCCTCGAACAGCTGTGAATCCACGAATTCCCACCCGACCCAGCCGTGGCGCATTGCCATCCAGTCCGTCCGGACCTGGCTCAGCTCGGCGTACATCCCGGAGTCGCGGACCGGGCCGGAACCCTGCCCGCGGTCCGTCGGTGCAGGCGCCGCCGAGTGACCCGCTGGCGGCGGGAACGTGAAGCACCCCTGGGTGAGCGCCGCGTACGCCTCGTCGATCGTCGCCTCGTTGACCCCGGAGACGCCCTGTGCCGCGCGGAACAGTTCGTCGGACACCATGGCGAAACCGTCCAGCGCCGAAACCAGCCGGTAGTTCGGGTCGTTCTCGAGGTCGACGGGGTGCGCGAACGGCATGTCGACCAGTGTCTGCCCGGAGATGTTCTTGGCCACAACGGGGCGGTAGATACGCGGCCCGTTGTTGGTCTCGGGGTGCGACAGATAATCGACCCAGGCGTTCAGCTCGGCGGCGGATTTCGCCAGCTCGGGATTCGTGGCGGCGTTGACGCCGGGCGCGGGCATCGGCTGACGGCCGGGAGGCAGCGTCATGACAGCCCCTGCCCCATTTCACTTGCGATATTGTTGAGTGTCTGCGCGTGTTCGCCGTCGGTCCGCTCGGCCCAAGCCAGGTGCTTGAGCAGCATGTCCTTGTATGTGTTCAGCGATCCGATGACCTGCCCCTGGTCGATGCGGAGAAACTCCAGGGACGCGGTGACCTGGTTGAAAAACGACTGAGCCGCCTCCCGCACCTCGCCGTGCCCCTGGCCTGCGACCCAGCCGTCCGTCAGCGACTGTCCCTTGGCTGCGCTGTCCTGTCCCCCCTCGAACGACTTGTTGATCACACCGAGCCGTTCGATCACTGGATCGAGCCAGATTTCGATCGCGTGTCGCATCGCGTCGGCGTCGACCGCGTACATCTTTGATGGATCACCCACGTCCGAATCCCCCTTGCCCACCCCTCTGTTGTAACGCTGTGCGAGCAAATGGTGGCACGGACGAGCGCCAATGCGCTGAGAAATGCCGGAAATGCACCCGTCAGGGCTGACAGGTGGGGCACCAGTAAAGGTTGCGGCCCACGAGGTCCGCGTGAGCCACCGGTGTGCCGCAGACCAGGCAGGGCTGACCGGTGCGGCGGTAGACGTAGACCTCGCCACCGTGCCGGTCGACGCGGGCCGCGCGGCCCATCGCCTCCGGCAGGTGCTCGGGCGCTGACCGTGTCGATCCGGCCGACGCGCACGCCGTCACGCATCAACGCGACCAGATCGGCCCAGATGTCGTCCCACAGCGCGCGATCCAGCGCACGTCCCGGGGTCGGCCGGGGCGACGCCGTGCCGGAACAGCACCTCGGCGCGATAGACGTTGCCGACGCCTGCCAGCACCGACTGGTCCATCAGCAGCGCGGCGATCGACACCTTGGACCGCGAGATCTTCGCCCAGGCCTGCTCCGGCTTGGCGTCGCGGCGCAGCGGATCAGGGCCGAGGCGGGCCTTGATGGCGTCTACCTGCTGAGCGTCGAGGAGCTCGCACTTGTTCGGGCCGCGCAGGTCCGTCCAATGTGTCTTGCCGATCATGCGCAGCCGCACCTGACCCGACCGGCTCCGGCGCGGGCAGCTTGTCCTCACCGAAGGTCCCGTACAGCCCGAGGTGAATGTGGACAGTCCCGAGTGGACCGTAGTCGTGGAACAGGTGCTTGCCGTACGCCTCCGCGCCGCGCAGCACCTGACCGTCCAAACGGGACGCTTCAGCGGCGAATCGGCCTTGCGGGCTGGTCACTTCGACCGGCGCGCCCGCGTACCGTCGCTTGTGGAGCCGGGCCAGGCGGTGGAGCGTGTGCCCCTCGGGCATCAGACGCCCGGCAGCGCGGGCGGGACCCCGGTGCTCTCGTAGTCCAGCAGCTGCTGGACGCGGCGGGCGTGCCGCTCCTCCGGCGAAACCGACGTCGCGAGGAAGGCCTCGACGATTTCGGTGGCCTCTTCGGCGGTGTGCATCCGCGCGCCGACGCCGATCAGCTGGGCGTGGTTGTGCTCACGGCACAGCTTCGCGGTCTCGACGCTCCAGGCCAGGCCGGCGCGGGCGCCAGGCACCTTGTTCGCGGCGATCTGCTCGCCGTTGCCCGAACCGCCGACCACGATGCCGAGGCTGCCTTCGTCGGCCACGACCCGCAGGGCCGCGGCAACACAGAACGCCGGGTAGTCGTCGGCCGCGTCATAGACGTGCGGGCCGAGGTCGGTGACCTCGTGGCCCTGCTCGGCGAGGTGGGCGACGAGGTGGTTCTTCAGCTCGAAACCGGCGTGGTCGGATCCCAAGTAGACGCGCACAGCCCGGAGTCTGCCATCACCGCCCGTATCGGGCATGCTCCGGGGGTGGGGATCTGGGAGCAGAGCGGATACGACGTAAGGCTCGAATGGGGCGGTGAGGGCGTCGCCGCGCTCGGCCGCGAATGCGCGGTCCTGGTGATCGTCGACGTGCTTTCCTTCAGCACCACCACGGATCTCGTGGTCGGCCGCGGCGGGCGGGTGCTGCCCGTGCGGTGGCGCGATGAGCGCGGGATCACCTTCGCGCGGGAGGCGGGCGCGGTCATCGCGGGCGAACGCGCGTGGACGCTGCGGCCGTCGTCTGTGACGGAAATCCCGCCGGGGACGCTTCTGGCACTACCCTCGCCCAATGGCGCGACGCTCTGTAACGCCGCCGCTGCGACGGGCGCGCGCGTGCTGACGGGCTGCCTGCGCAACGCCTCCGCCGTCGCGGCGAAGGCGCGCGAGTTCGGTGGGCCGGTCGGCATCATCGCGGCCGGGGAACGCTGGGGCGTGAACATCTTCGGCCACGGTGACACATTCGGCCCGCTGCGCCCGTGCGTGGAGGACCAGGTCGGCGCCGGTGCGATCGCCGCCGCGCTGGCACGGCTCGGGTGTTCCCTGTCCGCCGAAGCGGCTTTGGCGGCGCGTTCGGTGGACCTCGCGGCGGTGGCAAGCTGTGTTTCCGGACGTGAGCTGACCGAAGCCGGGCACGGCGGCGACGTCGACCTGGCCGCACAACTGGACGTGAGTGACGCCGCTCCCGTCCTGACCGAAGGAGTTCTGACATGACCGGCCGCTGGATCGAAGTCGCCGAGGGCGTGCACGCGCGCCGCTACGAGGAGCTGGACCTGACGGTCGGGCTGGTCGTCGGCGAGCCGAGCGTTGCCTGGTCGTCGACACCCGCGGCGACCTGGAGCAGGGCGCCGAGCTGGCCGCGGCGGTGCGCGAAATCACGCCGCTGCCGTGGAGCGTCGCCTACACGCACGCGCACTTCGATCACGCCTGGGGCACCGAGCAGTTCCTGCCCTGCGACGTCTGGGCGCACGAAGGCTGCCGGGCCGAGCTGGCCGAATACGGCGAAACCGCGCGCACCAAGTGGATCGCCTTCTACCGCGACGAAGGCAAGCCGGAGACCGCCGAGGCCATCGGCCGGACCACGATCGTGCATCCGGACCGGGTCTTCACCGACCGGGTCGAGATCGACCTCGGCGGCCGGGTGGCGGTACTGCTGCACCCCGGTTTGGCGCACACGGACCACGACGTGGTCGTGCACGTCCCGGACGCGGGGGTGGTGTTCGCGGGGGATGTCGTCGAGCACGCGGACAGCGGCTTCAGCGCGTTCTCCTTCAGTGCGGACACCGATCTGTGCGCCTGGCCGGACACGCTCGACGCGATCCTGGCTCTGTCACCGCGGGTCGTCGTCCCGGGCCACGGAGAGCCGGTGGACGCGGCTTTCGTCCGGTACCACCGGGACGGCCTGCATGAGCTGATCACACTCAAGGCCGGAGTAGGCCGGGGTGAGACCACCGAAGTGGCCGCCGTGGCAGCCTCCCGCTACCCCGCCGACGTCACCCTCGCTGCCCTCTCGACCCCGTGAAGGACTCGTGAGCGTTCCGGGCGGTTTGAATAGGCACAGTGGCGCGAAGCGCGTCCTTGAGGGTGGTGGCGGGGGCATGGATGGACGCCCGGAACGCTCACGAGTCAGTCGAAGTTGAGCTCGCCGGTGCGGGTGCGCTTGAGCTCGAAGAAGTTCGGGTAGCTCGCCAGGGCCACCGCGCCGTCGAACACCTTGAGCGCGTCCTCGCCCCGCGGGATCGCGTTCAGCACCGGGCCGAAGAACGCGACGCCGTCGATGTGGATGGTCGGGGTGCCGACGTCCATGCCGACCGGGTCCATGCCCTCGTGGTGGCTCTTCTTCAGCGCCTCGTCGTACTCGGTGGTGTGCGCGGCCTCGGCCAGCTCCGCGGGGGCGCCGATGACCTCGAGCACCTCCTTGATCACGACGTCGAAGTCCTTGTTGCCCTGGTTGTGCCAGCGCGTGCCGAATTCGGTGTAGAGTCGCCGCAGGACCTCCTCGCCCTGCGCCTGCGCGGCGCGGTCGCGACCCGCACCGGGCCCCACGCCCTTCGCCAGCATCTCCTTGTACTGCTCCGGCAGCTCGTCCCGGCCCTCGTTCAGCACCGACAGGCTCATCATCCGGAAGCTCAGGTCCAGGTCGCGGTGCTTCTCGACCTCCAGGATCCAGCGCGAGGTGATCCACGCGAACGGGCAGATCGGGTCGAAGTAGAAGTCCACCTTCGTGGTCATCGAGTTGCTCCTGTGCGGGCCGGAGTACGTCTGGGCGCGGGGAATTCGCCCCACACGCATGGCAACACCCTGCCACCCGGGCTTGTTCCCCATCGCCCGGTACCGCGTCCACATGATTGGATGCTGGAGTTGGAAACCGAAACCATGACCACGAGGTGCCTGTGCCCGCCCCCAACCTGACCCGTGACCAAGCCAAGCAGCGTGCGGACCTGCTCGATGTCGCCTCCTACGACATCGAGCTGGATCTGACCGACGGCAAGGGCGGTCCCGGGGAGAAGACCTTCGCGTCGACGACCACCGTGCGGTTCTCGAGCGCCCGCGCCGGCGAGCGCACCTGGATCGACCTGGTCGCCGACCGCGTCCGCGCCGCCACGCTCAACGGCGTCGAGCTGGACGTGGCCGCGTACGTGGAGGACAAGGGCATCGCGCTGCCCGACCTGGCCGAGCAGAACGAACTGGTCGTCGGCGCGGACTGCCGCTACATGAACACCGGCGAGGGCCTGCACCGGTTCGTCGACCCGGTCGACGACAGCGTCTACCTCTACACGCAGTTCGAGACCGCCGATGCCAAGCGCATGTTCGCCTGCTTCGACCAGCCCGACCTCAAGTCGGTCTACCGGCTCACGGTCGTCACGCCCAAGGACTGGAAGGTCGTCTCGAACACTCTCGCCGAGTCGAGCGAGGAGACGCCGGAAGGCGCTGTCCGGACCGTCTTCGGCGTCTCCGAACGGCTTTCGACGTACCTGGTCGCGCTGATCACCGGCCCGTACGCCGAGTGGCACGACGAGTACACCGACGAGCACCGCACCATCCCGCTGGGCATCTACTGCCGTGCGTCGCTGGCCGAGCACATGGACGCCGAGCGGCTGTTCACCGAGACCAAGCAGGGTTTCGACTTCTACCACCGGAACTTCGGCACCCCGTACCCGTTCGGCAAGTACGACCAGCTGTTCGTGCCGGAGTTCAACGCGGGCGCGATGGAGAACGCCGGCGCCGTCACGTTCCTGGAGGACTACGTCTTCCGCAGCCGCGTCACCCGCTACGCCTACGAGCGCCGCGCCGAGACGCTGCTGCACGAGATGGCGCACATGTGGTTCGGCGACCTGGTCACCATGCGCTGGTGGGACGACCTGTGGCTGAACGAGTCGTTCGCGACCTTCGCCAGCGTGCTCTCCCAGGCCGAGGCCACCGAGTACAAGAACGCCTGGACCAGCTTCGCGAACATCGAGAAGTCCTGGGCCTACCGCCAGGACCAGCTGCCCTCGACGCACCCGATCGCGGCCGACATCCCCGACCTGCAGGCCGTCGAGGTCAACTTCGACGGGATCACCTACGCCAAGGGCGCGTCGGTGCTCAAGCAGCTCGTCGCCTACGTCGGGCTGGAGCACTTCCTCGCCGGGCTGCGGTCTACTTCGCCACGCACGCCTGGGGCAACGCCACCCTTCGCGACCTGCTCGGCGCGCTGGAGGAGGCGTCCGGCCGGGACCTGTCCGGGTGGAGCGCGCAGTGGCTGGAGACGACCGGGCTCAACTTGCTGCGCCCGCGCTTCGAAATCGCCGCGGACGGCACCTTCGCCTCGTTCGACGTCGTCCAGGCCGGCGCGCAGCCGGGCGCCGGTGAGCTGCGCACGCACCGCCTCGCGGTCGGCGTCTACGACGACGATCGACGGCAAGCTCGTGCGCACCCAGCGCGTGGAGATCGACGTCGCGGGCGACCGCACCGCCGTGCCGGAGCTGGTCGGGCAACCCGCGGGCCGGCTGGTGCTGGTCAACGACGACGACCTGACCTACTGCGCGATGCGGCTCGACCCGGCGTCGCTGACCACGCTGATCGACCGGATCGCCGACATCACCGAGCCGCTGCCGCGCACGCTGTGCTGGTCGGCGGCCTGGGAGATGACCCGCGAGGCCGAGCTCAAGGCCCGCGACTTCGTCACCCTGGTGCAGCGCGGCATCCACACCGAGACCGAGGTCGGCGTCGTCCAGCGGCTGCTGCTGCAGGCGCAGACCGCGCTGAACTCCTACGCCGAGCAGGGCTGGGCCGTCAGCACGGGCTGGCCGGCGTTCACCAGCCGCGCTGCTGGAGCTGGCCCAGGCCGCGAAGCCGGGCTCGGACCACCAGCTGGCCTTCGTGAACTCGCTGGCCGGGTCGCTGCTCGGCGAGGAGACGGTCGCGGTCGTCGCGGGCTGGCTCGACGGTTCCGCGCCGCTGCCCGGCCTCACCGTCGACACGGACCTGCGCTGGCGGCTGCTGCACGCGCTGGTCGCGCACGGCAAGGCCGCCGCCCCGGAGATCGACGCCGAGCTGAAGCGCGACGACACGGCGGCGGGACGTCGCCAGGCCGAGCGCGCGCGGGCGCTGCGTCCCACGGCGGAGGCCAAGGCGGACGCGTGGGAGCGCGCGGTCCACGACGACGAGCTGACCAACGCGGTCAGCGACTCGCTGATCTCGGGCTTCTCGCACCCCGGCCAGAAGGCGCTGCTCGGCGAGTACGTCGGGAAGTACTTCGAGGTGATCGACGAGGTGTGGCAGCGGCGCTCGAGCGAGCGGGCGCAGCCGATCGCGATCGGGCTGTACCCGTCGTGGGCGGTGGAGGCCGGCACGGTCGACTGCGTCCGACGCGTGGCTGGCGGACGAGCACCCGCAGGCGCTGCGGCGCCTGGTCTCCGAGGGCCGAGCGGGCATTCTGCGCGCGCTGGCCGCGCGGGACTTCGACGCGCAGGCTTAGTGGTCACCATCGGAAGTCCTCCGCGGTCTCGACGGCCCAGCTTCCCGCAGGACGCACGGCCACGAGGTCCGAGTACAACCCCGGTACGAGGACCTCGTGGCCGCACGCCCAGCAGAAACCTGGATCCGCCGAATACCCCCGAAGGACTTCCGATGGCAACCACTTAGGTCCTTAAGCCGTGAAGGCCCCCTTACCGGCGCTCACAGCCGGTAAGGGGGCCTTCACGGACATTCAGTTCAGTGCTTGGGGGCCGGGCCGGCCTGGTCGGAGAGCATCCGGAGGGCGTTCACCAAGCCGCCGACGAGGCCGCGGACCAGGTCGCCTTCCTTGAACGACGCCACCATGCTGGCGATGGCCAGCTTCGCGCCGCGGTCCGGGAGGCGGGTGAAGGCCGTCGTACCGGTGACGATCTCGATGGCCCGCTCCGCCGGCGACACGGCGATGAGCACCGAGTTGGCCGGGTTCTCCATGCCCGCGTGCAGCTTCTCGGCCGCCGCGCGCGTGTCCAGGCCGAGCTCGCCGAGGTAGATGCTGAAGTCGAGGCCGGTCTCCCGGCTCGCGAACGTCAGCGCCTCGTCGAGGCGGGCGAGCTGCTGGGTGCTGAACGGGCCGGTCGCGCCGGCCGGTTCGTACATCTTGGCCGCGGACCGGCGGCCGCTGCCGGTGATGGCCTCACCGTAAGCCAGCTCGCCGTCGTCCGCGCGGATCAGTTCACCAGTTGCCACGAGCGCCTCCCGCCGCGGTCGAAGCACCCGGGACGGGTGCCGCAGCCTCCGCACCGGCGTGCCGGTGCCCGTCGCCGACCCCAGCGGGGTTGGCAGTCCACCACATGGCCGGGTAATCCCATGCCTGACCGGACCGGTACCGGGGGGCGCCGGATCGACGCCGCAGCGTCAGCAGGCCGGCCAGCCCGTAGATGGCCAGGGGGATCACCGCGAAGACCACGATCGTCTCGACAAGGTTCACGGCGGTGAGCGTATCGGATGGGCGTCCGGCTCACTGCCGCGCCGCACTCGACCGTTCGTCGTAAGCCAGGTGCCGTCCGCCGCTTGGCGCGGCAGCACTGGAACGTTGGG
>CAVXMR010000008.1:0-67308 GCA_963762765.1 uncultured Actinomycetota bacterium | reverse complement strand
TATACTGCGGGAACGCCTCGGCGTAGGCGGAGCCGATCCGGGTGCCGTAGGAGTAGCCGAGGTAGGTCAGCTTCGCGTCGCCCAGGACCGACCGCAGGATGTCGAGGTCCTTCACGACATCCCGGGTGCCTACGTTGGCGAGCATCCCGGTGCCGTCCTTCGTGCGCTGGGCGCACTTCGCGGCGAAGTCCTTCTCCTGCGACTCCTGACGGGCCACGCCCGCCGCGGAACCGTCGGATTCGCTGTCGTCGGCCCGGTCGGCGTCCCGCTCGGCGTCGGTCAGGCAGTGGATCGCGGGCTCGCTCGCGCCGATCCCCCGCGGGTCGAAGCCGACCAGGTCGAAGCGCTTGCCGAGGTCGGTGCTCGCGGTCGGCTTGATCAGCCCGGTGGCGGCGACCATGCCCGACGCGCCGGGGCCGCCCGGGTTGATCACCAGCGAGCCGATCCGGTCGCCGGAGTCGGTGGCCTTGTGCCGCAGCAGGCCGAGCGTGATGGTCGTTCCGTCCGGTTTCGTGTAGTCCAACGGGACGGTCAGCCGCGCGCACTGGATGGTTTTCGCCTGGAACGCCGTTCGCGCGTCCTCGGATGTCGCGTAGGGTGCGCAGTCGGCCCAGGTCAGGCTCTGGCCGTAGAACCGGTCCAGACCGGCGGGCACCGGCCCGGACGGCGGGTGCGACTCGGTCGTCGGCGCCGGTGGCGCGGACTGCCCGCCCGTGGTGCACGCGGTCAGCGAGACCGCGAGCAGCGCGGACGCGGACAGCACGGCGATTCGGTAGGGCGCAGACCTGGCGCTCGCATGAGGGGACACGGTTGGATCGTGCCATCCGGCCGCGGAACTCGAACGCACCACCGTCTCGTTGGTGGTGCGAGTGTGGTCGGCGACGAGAGAGAACGGGAGACCAGGGGTGGCAGCACTGATCAGCCGGGTGGGCAAGCGGCTCCGCCGGATCATCCAGCGGCCGGGCAGCGTGGAGCTGACCCGCTACGAAGCACTGCTGCCCGCAGTCGAGAAGCTCGAACCGGAGCTGGAGAAGCTCTCCGACGAGGAGCTGACCAAGCGCGCGGGCGAGCTTCGCGAGGCCAAGGACTTCGGCGACGACCAGCTGATCGAGGTCTGCGCGCTGGGCCGCGAGGCGGCTCGGCGGGCGCTCGGCGAGCGCGCCTTCGACGTCCAGGTGCTGGGCACCATGGGCCTGCTCACCAAGCACGTCGTCCAGATGGAGACCGGTGAGGGCAAGACCCTCGCCGGCGCGCTGGCCGCGGCCGGGTACGCGCTGCGAGGCAAGCGCGTGCACGTCGTGACGGTCAACGACTACCTCGCCAAGCGCGACGCGGAGTGGATGGGCCCGATCTACGACCTGCTCGGCGTGTCGGTCGGCTGGGTCGAGCCGGCGCACTCGCGCGAGGAGCGCAAGGAGGCCTACGGCAAGGAGGTCACCTACGGCGCCGTCGCCGAGATCGGCTTCGACGTCCTGCGCGACCGGCTGGTCACGCACGTCGACGAGCTGGTCCAGCGCGATCCGGAGGTGGCCATCGTCGACGAGGCCGACTCGGTGCTGGTCGACGAAGCCCGCGTGCCGCTGGTGATGGCCGGCTCGATCGACCACACCGACGCCGACGAGGAGGTCGCCAAGATCGTCCGGCGGCTGCGCCTGGGCCTGCACTACGAGACCGACGCCGACGGCCGCAACGCCTGGCTGACCACCGCCGGCGCGTCCGTGGTGGAGAAGTCGCTGGGCATCGAGCTCTACGAGGAGGCCGGTTCGGACCGCCTCGCCGCGGTGAACGTCGCGCTGCACGCGCACGCGCTGCTCACCCGCGACGTCGACTACCTGGTCCGCGACGGCAAGGTCCAGCTGATCAACGCCGCCCGCGGCCGCGTGGCCGAGCTGCAGCGCTGGCCGGACGGCCTGCAGGCCGCTGTCGAGGCGAAGGAGCAGGTCACCGCGACCGACCGCGGCGAGATCCTCGACTCGATCACGGTGCAGGCGCTGCTGGCGCGCTACCCCGAGGTCGCGGGCATGACCGGTACCGCGGTCGCGGTCGCCGAGCAGCTGCGCGAGTTCTACGACCTCGAGGTCGCGGTCATCCCGCCGAACACCCCGAACGTCCGCGAGGACCAGGAGGACCGGATCTTCGGTTCGCCGTCGCAGAAGCTGCGTGCGATCGAGGACGAGATCCGGACCGTGCACGAGACCGGGCGCCCGATCCTGGTCGGCACCCAGGACGTCGCCGAGTCGGAGGAGCTGGCCGAAAAGCTGGCGAAGGTCGGGCTCGAGTCCGTCGTGCTCAACGCGCGCAACGACGCCGAAGAAGCCGCGATCATCGCCGAGGCGGGCAAGAAGGGCGCGGTCACCGTGTCCACCCAGATGGCCGGTCGCGGTACCGACATCCGGCTGGGCGGCACCGACGGCGCCACCCGTGACGAGGTCGTCGAGCTGGGCGGGCTGCACGTGATCGGCACCGCGCGGTACCCGTCGAGCCGACTCGACGGCCAGCTGCGTGGCCGCTCGGGCCGCCAGGGCGACCCGGGCAGCGCGATCTTCTTCTCCAGCCTCAACGACGAGCTCGTGCTGTCCAACGCCCCCGACATCCCCGAGGGGATCGTCGCGGACGAGGACACCGGCGAGATCACCGACCCGAACGCGTTGCGGCAGATCAACCACGCCCAGCGCGTCGCCGAGGGCGTCGACCTGGAGATCCATCGCAACACCTGGCGCTACACGCGGCTGATCGAGCGGCAGCGCGGCGACCTGCTCAAGCACCGCGACAAAGTGCTTCGCACCGCGTACGCGGCGGAGGCGCTGGAGAAGGCGTTGCCGGAGAAGTTCGCCGAGCTGAAGGAGAAGGTCGAGGACCAGGAGAAGCTGGAGCAGCAGTGCCGCGAGGTGCTCCTGTTCCACGTCGACCAGCTGTGGTCGGACCACCTGGCATACCTGACCGACGTGCGCGAGAGCATCCACCTGCGCGCGCTGGCCCGGGAGACCCCGCTCGACGAGTTCCACCGCGCGGCGATCCCTGAGTTCCACAAGATCATCGCCGAGGCGGACTCGCGGGCGGCGAAGACCCTCGAAGAGGCCGAGCTGACCGACGAGGGCATCGACCTCGGCGACGCCGGCGTGCGGCGGGCGAACACGACGTGGACCTACCTGGTGCACGACAACCCGTTCGACTCCGACTTCGAGCAGACGATCAAGAAGGTCCGGAGCCTGATCAAGCGCAAGTAGCTGTGCCGGGAAGGGCCCCCGCTCACTTGGTGGCGGGGGCCTTTTCGCGTCTCAGGGACCTATTCGATTGCGCGTCGCGAGACGATGTAAGGCATGCGGAAGATCCCCACCCTGTTCCGGCGCGACCCCGACGACCTGCGCCGCGTCACCCGCGAGGTGCACCCCGACTGCCAGTGGGTGCTCGACGGCGAGGGCGTCCCGACGCGGAAGTACGACGGCACCTGCGTGCGTCTCGACGACGCCGGCGCGTGGTGGGCGCGTCGTGAGGTGAAGGCGGGCAAGTCCGCGCCCGCGGGCTTCGAGGCCGTGCAGACCGACCCGGCGACCGGGAAGACGATGGGCTGGGAGCCGATTGCGCAGTCGGCGTTCGCGAAGTTCTTCGAACAGGCCGTGGCCGGCGACGAGAAGCCCGGCACGTACGAGCTCTGCGGGCCGAAGGTCAACGGGGATCCGGAGAAGCTGGGCGTGCACCGGCTGGTCCGGCACGAGACCGCGGAGGAGTTCGCGGGCGTGCCGCGGGACTTCGACGGGCTGATGGCGTGGCTACTGGCGCACCCGGAGTTCGAGGGCGTCGTGTGGCACCATCCGGATGGCCGGATGGCGAAGCTCAAGGTCCGGGACGCCCAGGCGTCTCGGTGACCGCGGCGGCGAGCCGGTCGAGGGTCTCCCGCAGCTGGTCGTGGCCGACCACCGGGAGCCGGTCCAGGAACTGCAGGTGGGTGAAGGCCGACCAGTCGTAGGCCTGGCTGACGATCGTCCGGTCGCCGTCCGGCGTGAGCCGCCAGACGAAGGTGTGACCCGCGGGCTCGTCGCCGGGCGAGGCAGGGGCCCAGCCGAGCGCGCGGCCGGGCTCGTACACGACGACGTGGTTCTCGACCCGGTAGTCACCCTTGAATTCGTTGCGCATGTGCATCACGAAAACGTCGCCGACGGCGGTGATCGCGGCGCCGGGCGAGGCGAAGCGGACCATCCCGGTGGCATCGAGGGCGGGATGGTTGGCCGGGTCGGCGAGGAACGCGAAGACGCGCGCCGCGGGCGCGTCGACCGTTCGCGACACCTCGATCCGCCGGGATTCCCCCACCTCCCCAGTGTGCCGGACACAGCGTGGCGTTTCGCCCACATTCGCTCGGCTGAGCGGGTGGCGGTGGGTCAGAATGGCGGCATGCCGCAACTGCGCATCGCGCTCGCTCAGGTCAACCCCACCGTCGGCGACCTCGACGGCAACGCCGAGCTGCATGTCGGGTGGACCCGCCGGGCCGCGGAGGCCGGGGCCCACATCGTCGTCTTCCCCGAGATGTCCCTGACCGGATACCCCGTCGAGGACCTCTCGCTGCGCCGGACGTTCGCGGAGGCGTCCCGGCAGGGGGTGGAGGCGCTGGCGCGGCGGCTGGACGCGGCCGGCTGCGGCGAGGTGCTGACCTACATCGGATACCTCGACCTGGACGAGACCGGCCCGCGTGACGCGGCGGCGGCGCTGTACCGCGGCGAGGTCGTGGCGCGGCAGTTCAAGCACCACCTGCCGAACTACGGCGTCTTCGACGAGCACCGCTGGTTCAAGCCGGGCACCACACTCGACGTCGTCCGGTTCCACGGGCTCGACATCGGCATGGTCATCTGCGAGGACATCTGGCAGGACGGCGGCCCGATCTCGGCGCTCGGCCGGGCCGGGGTGGACCTGGTGGTGGCGCCGAACGCGTCGCCGTACGAGCGCTCGAAGGACGACATCCGGCTGCCCCTGATCGCCCGCCGCGCCGCCGAGGCCGGGGCGCCGCTGGTGTACACGAACCAGATCGGCGGGCAGGACGACCTGGTCTTCGACGGCGACTCGATCGTCGTCGGCGCGGACGGGACGCTGCTGGCGCGCGCGCCGCAGTTCGTCGAGCACCTGCTGGTGATGGACATGGAGCTCGCCGCGGGCGGGCACGCCGGCGATGGTGAGCTGGAGGGGCTGCACGTCCGGCGGCGGGTGCTGAGCGAGGAGCCGCTCCCGGCCTACGCGCCGCTCACCGAGCCGGTGATCTCCGAGCCGCTTTCCGACGCGGCCGAAGTGTGGCACGCGCTGGTCGTCGGGCTGCGGGACTACGTGCACAAGAACGGTTTCTCGTCGGTGACGTTCGGGTTCTCGGGCGGGATCGACTCGGCCGTCGTGGCCGCGTTGGCCGCGGATGCGTTGGGCGGCAACAACGTCTACGGCGTCTCGATGCCGTCGAAGTACTCGTCGTCGCACTCGAAGGACGATGCGGCCGACCTGGCTCAGCGGATCGGTGCGCACTACCGCGTCGAGCCGGTCGAGGACATGGTGCGCGGCTACGTCGACCAGTTACGGCTGACGGGGCTGGCCGAGGAGAACATCCAGGCCCGCACGCGCGGGATGCTGCTGATGGCACTGTCCAATCAGGACGGTCACCTGGTGCTCGCCACCGGCAACAAGACCGAGCTGGCGGTCGGGTATTCGACGATCTACGGCGACGCCGTCGGCGCGTTCGCCCCGATCAAGGACGTCTTCAAGACGCACGTGTGGGAGCTGGCGCGCTGGCGCAACGCCGACGCGGTGCGGCGCGGCGAGACCCCGCCGATCCCGGAGAACTCGATCACGAAGCCGCCGTCGGCGGAGCTGCGGCCGGGTCAGGTCGACACGGACTCGCTACCGGATTACGCACTGCTGGACGACATCCTGGACGACTACGTCGAGGGCGACCGCGGATATGCGGACCTGGTCGAGGCCGGGTTCGAGCCGGAGACGATCGACCGTGTGGTGCGGATGGTCGACAAGGCCGAGTACAAGCGCCGCCAGTACCCGCCGGGCACGAAGATCACGTTCAAGGCCTTCGGCCGGGACCGCCGGCTGCCGATCACGAACGCCTGGCGCGAGGGCAAGGCCTGACTCCATCGTCCGTGAAGGACTCCTTACCGGCTCTCACAGCCGGTAAGGAGTCCTTCACTGCTTATGGCACTCAGGTGAGGGCGACCTGGCGGCCTTCGGCACTGCGCAGGGCCGCGGTGAGGCTCGGGGTGTCGGCGCGGCGGACCAGGAACTCCAGGTTCAGGGCCTGAATGTCCTGTTCGACCGCCTTCGGGTCCGGGTGGGCGCCGGTCATCATCAGCAGCGGCAACGACGGCAGGCCGCGGGTGGTCGGGTGCGGCGTCGTGCCCCAGTCGATGAGGAACGGCGTGAGGCTCGTGCCCGCGGGCGGCGCGGTGAGACGCCAGCGCAGCACCTCGCCCTCGGCCGTCGTGCGGGACATCTCCGCCGCGTCGCCCGGGTCGTAGCCGTTCGCGCGGGCCTCGGCGATCGCCGCGTCGATGTCCGGTGTGCGCATCGCCCAGGCCACCAGCGCCGGTTCGGTCAGGTCGTCGATGCCGAACGGGCGCGGGCGGTCCGGGTCCGGCTGCGCGGGGTCGGGGCCGATGATCTCCAGATACGCGCCCGCGCCGAGGTCGGCGAGGTGGTTCGCCGTCCCGAAGCCGGCGTGGCTTCCGCCGGGGACCGGCGTGACCCCGGTCAGCTCGGTGACGTGGGCGACGGCAGCGGCCAGGTCCGGCCCGGCGTAGACGAGGTGATCCAGCACTCCGCCATCATCTCGTGCCGACGGCCGCCGCCGCATCGCCCACGCCGGTGCCGGGTGCCGCCGGTGGCCCCTTTTCTGTCGGTACCCCGTCGTAGGCTGGCCGCATGACAGGGCAGGGCTTCGCGATTTTCGACACCGCCATCGGGACGTGCGGGCTCGCGTGGGAGGACGAGACGGTGATCGGCACGTCGCTGCCGGAGGGCAGTGCGGACCGCACTCGCGCCTGGCTCACACAGCGCTTTCCCGACGCCGTCGAGACCGCGCCGCCGGCGGCGATCCGGCACGCCGTCGAAGGGATCGTCGCGCTGCTCGCGGGCGAGCGCCCTGACCTGGCCGACGTCGAGCTCGACCTCGGCCGGCTGCCGGAGTTCAACCGTCGCGTCTACGAGATCACGCGGGCCATCCCGCCGGGCAGGACGCTGACCTACGGCGAGATCGCGCACCGGCTCGGCATGCCCGGCGCCGCGCAGGCCGTCGGCCAGGCGATGGGGCACAACCCGTTCCCGATCATCGTGCCGTGCCACCGGGTGCTGGCCGCGGGCGGGAAGGACGGCGGGTTCTCGGCGCGGGGCGGGGTGGCTACGAAGCGGCGGATGCTCGTGATCGAAGGGGCGCTGGCGGACGAGCCCACGCTCTTCTAGGTCTCGTGAGCGTTCCGGGCGGTTTGAATAGGCGCAGTGGCGCGCAGCGCCTCGGTTGAGGGTGGGGGCGGGGGCATGGATGGACGCCCGGAACGCGCACGAGTCAGGCGGGCTGCCAGGGCTGGATGAAGGGTGACGCGGGCCAGCCTTCGGCCGCCGCCATCAGCGGCATGGCCGTGCCGCCGTCGACGTGCTCGCGGACGATGTCCGCGTGCCCGGCGTGGCGCGCGGTCTCCTCGATCAGGTGCAGCAGCACCCATCGGACCGACCAGGCGTCGACGTCCGGCGGGAACCACGGGACGCCCCTCGGCACCGGGACCGGCCGGCCCAGGTCCGGGATCCCGGCGATGACGTCCGCGGTGCGCGCCGCCACCTCGTCATAGCGCGCGAGCACGCTCTCAAGCGTCTCGTCCGGCCCCAGCCGGTAGGCCTCGGCGTGGGCGGCCATGGCCTCGTCGAACGGCTTCTGCGGGATCTCGAGCACGTTGTCGATCCAGCCGTCCTCGGTGGCGGCGACGTGCTTGATCAGGCCGCCGACGGTCAGCGAGCTCTTCGTCGGCGCCAGCCGGGCCTGGTCGTCGGTCAAGCCGTGCGCGGCGAGCTTCAGCACGTACCGCTGCTGCTCCAGGAAGCGCAGCAGCCCGTCACGCTCATCGGCCACCGGGGGCACGTTTCCCGCCATCTCGATCCACTCCTTCACCGTGGGCAGTGGCGCGATCTTCTCACCCGGAACCGGCATTGTGGGCGGTTCCGCGAAACGCCCCTAGCGCACGTGCCGCCGCCCTGGCATGACGACGACGTAGGTCACGCCGGCCCCCAGCACGACGACCCGGATGACCAGCTGCAGCCGGGTGAACACCCCTTCGAGGTGACCAGGCCCCAGATACGCCGACACGAGGACGGCGAGCCAGCTCAGCACGACCGCGGCCAGCCCCAGCACGGCGAGCGTCCGCCAGCCGCGCGGCCACCACAGCACCAAGGTCGCCGCGCCGGTGAGGAAGACCAGGTTGATCAGCAGGCCGAGCGCCGCGCTGCCTGGGTAGGCGGCGCGGACCAGCAGGATCACCCCGAAGATGCTCACGCAGACCGCCCCGCTGCGCGCCGACCAGTGCACCGGCGCGAGCCGCAGCAGCGGCGGACCGGCCAGGAAGAACGCCAGGCCGGCGACCATCAGGACGATCCGGAACAGCGCCGGCCCGGTCAGCAGCAGGTCCTCGACCGGGTCCTGCGCCGGGGAGATCCCGGTGGGCATCAGGAACTCCAGCACCCAGCCGGTGTACGCGACGAGACCGACCCCGATCAGGAGGGTCGCGGCGATCCGAGCTGTGCGCACAAGCAAGAGCCTAAGCGGCCCGCCACCGCTGGGCGCTCCGGACTATGCCTGCGGACGGACGAACGGGAACAGGACCGTCTGGCGGATCGACGCTCCGGTGAGCATCATCAGCAGCCGGTCGACGCCCAGTCCGAGCCCGCCGGTGGGCGGCATCCCGTGTTCGAGGGCCAGCAGGAAGTCCTCGTCCAGCTCCATCGCCTCGACGTCACCGCTGGCCGCGCGCAGGGACTGGGCCTCCAGCCGGCGCCGCTGCTCGATCGGGTCGGTCAGCTCGGTGTAGGCGGTGCCGACCTCCGAGCCGAACGCGATCAGGTCCCAGCGCTCGGCCAGCAGCGGGTCACGGCGGTGCTGCCGGGTCAGCGGCGAGACGTCGGTCGGGTAGTCCGTGTAGAACGTCGGGAGCACGGTCGTGCCCTCGACGAGGTGCTCGAACGCCTTGAGCACCAGGTCGCCGTGGCTCGGGTCCTCCCCCACCGGCACGCCCGCCGCGACGCACAACCGCCGCAGCGTCGGCACCGGGGTCCCCGAATCGATCTCCTCGCCCAGGACCGCGGACACCGCGGCGTGCACCGGGATCACCGGCCAGTCGCCGGAGATGTCGTACTCGACGACCCGGCCGTCGGCGTCGGGGCGACGCACGACCTGTGCGCCGTACGCCGCTTCGGCCGCGTGCTGCACCAACTCGCGGGTCAGGTTCCGCATCGTGTCGTAGTCCGCGTAGGCCTGGTACGCCTCGAGCATCGTGAACTCGGGGTTGTGCGTCGCGTCGACGCCTTCGTTGCGGAAGTTGCGGTTGAGCTCGAAGACCCGCTCGACGCCGGCCACGCACAGCCGCTTGAGGTAGAGCTCCGGCGCGATCCGCAGGTACATCCGCATGTCGTAGGCGTTGATGTGGGTGATGAACGGGCGCGCGTTCGCGCCGCCGTGCACCGTCTGCAGCATCGGCGTCTCGACCTCGAGGTAGTCGTCGTGGTGCAGCCGCTCCCGCACCGCGCGCACGACCTTCGAGCGCAGCTTCAGCATGTTCGCCGAGTCCGGGTTCACCGCGAGGTCGAGGTAGCGCTGCCGCACCCGGGTCTCCGGGTCGGTGAGGCCCTTTCGCTTGTCCGGCAGGGGATGCAGGCACTTCGCGGTGACCGTCCACTCCTCGACGAGCACCGAAAGCTCGCCGCGGCGCGACGTCACGACCTGGCCGCGCACGCCCACGTGGTCGCCCAGGTCGACGCCGGTCCGCCAGCCGGTGAGGTCCAGCTCGGACGCGTCGAGCATCAGCTGGATCTCGCCGGTGA
This sequence comes from uncultured Actinomycetota bacterium, assembly GCA_963762765.1. GTDB lineage: Bacteria > Actinomycetota > Actinomycetes > Mycobacteriales > Pseudonocardiaceae > Amycolatopsis. Next base: position 57,249 of record CAVXMR010000008.1, on the reverse strand, counting down.
AGTCCTTGACGCGCGCGAAGCACAGCCCGCCGAGGTTGCGCATCGCCAGCACGCGCCCGGCGATCCGGATCTCGTGCCCGGACTCGGTGCCGGCGGTCAGGTCGCCGAACTTGCTCACGATGTCGCCGATGAGGTCCTCGCGGGCGAAGCCGACCGGGTAGGGGTCGATGCCGGCTTCCCGCAGCTTGTCGAGCTTCGCGACACGCACACGGACCTGCTCGGGCCGCCGCATCGGCTTCGGTGCCTGCTTGGCCGAGCATTCCTCGATCTGGCGCACGCGTGCGACGAAGTCTTCGCCGACCGTCTCCAGCCGCAGCGACCGCGACCGTCCGGTCGGGACGAACCCTTCGAGCGCGCCGGCCACGATCCCGACCCGCGGCAGCCGCCGGGCCGAGGAGTAGCAGAGGAACCGCGGCTCCCACTCCGGGCCGTACTTCGCGTTGGACCGGTACAGCGACTCCAGCTGGAAGAACCGCGACGCCATGCTCAGCACGGCCCGCCACGCCCGCAGCACCGGGCCCGCGCCGATCCGCTCACCCTCGGAGAAGACCGCGCGGAACATCGCGAAGTTCAGCGAAATCCGTTGTGCGCCAAGGTGTGGCCCCGCGGCGACAACCTCGGCGATCAGGTACTCGTTCAGGCCGTTCTCGGCGTCACGGTCGCGGCGCATCAGGTCGAGCGAGAGCCCGCGCCGCCCCCACGGCACGAACGACAGCAGCCCGCGCAGGGCGCCGTCGGCGTCATAGGCCTCCACCATCACGCTGCGGCCGTCGCTCGCGTCACCGAGGCGGCCGAGCGCCATCGAGAACCCGCGTTCGGTCTCCGCGCCTCGCCACGCCTGCGCTTTCATCAGCAGCGCGGCCATTTCGGCCTCGGGGATCTCGCTGTGGCGCCGCACCTGCGAGGTGTAGCCCGCGCGTTGAATGCGCTTCACGGCCTGGCGCACGGACCGGCGTTCCGGGCCCGCGAGGCTGAACTCGCGGACGTCGAGCACGGCCTCGTCGCCGATCTCCAGCGCCCGCAGCCCGGCGTCGGTATACGTTTTCGCGCCGCGCTCGCTGGCCCCGAGCACCCCCGGCGTCCAGCCGTAGGTGCGGGTTTCGTCGAGCCACGCGCGGACGGCGTCCGGCCAGGCTTCGGGATCTCCGATGGGGTCGGCGCTGGCGACGCTCGTGCCGCCGAGGACGCGGTAGGTGACCGCGGCCCGGCCGTTCGGCGAGAACACGACGCTCTTGTCACGACGCGTCGCGAAGTAGCCGAGCGAGTCGTCGTCGCCGTGCTCCGCGAGAAGCTTGCGCAGGCTCAGCTCTTCTTCGTCCGTACGCAGGCCGCGGCTGCGTACGCCGCGGAAGAGCGCGTACAACGCTCCAGTGGCGACGGCGGTCGCGCCGAGGTCGAGGACCACATCGAGCCAGCCGGGGCCTTCGCCGACGCCGAGCTTGCGCAGCGAGATGTTCTCGCCGGTGGTGTGGTTGACGACCCAGGCGAAGCGCTCCCAGGTGTCGCCGAGATGGCCGGGGAAGGCTTCCGACAGCGCCCAACCGATCAGGATGACCGCGGCGAACCCGCCGAACAGGATGGTCAGGCCGTCCCGCCAGGCCGTGGGCGCGAGCCGGGCCGGGAACGCCGGGCGCAGCGCGAGCAGGAACACGATCAGGCCGATGGTGACCAGGTCGGCCAGCGTCAGGATCCACAACTGGGCCGGGATGTGCCGGATCTGGCGGGGGGCGAGGGTGAGGTACTCCGGGAACCAGAGCAACGCGGCTTGGTAGACCAGGGTCATGATCAGGCCGCCGACCTGGAAGAGCAGCAGCGTGTAGAGCGCGGCGGTCTTGCGGCGGCGCAGCGCGGCGCCGAGCACGACCAGCAGCAGGACGATGACCAGGCTCGGGCTGGTCGGCACGCTCAATGCTGAGAAGCCCGTGTCGACGGCGTTCTCGAAGCGCCCGCGCGGACCGTTCGTGATCAGCTCGATCACCGAGAACACAGCCGCGAGCTGCACGACCGTGGCGACGATGCCGCCGGCCCTCGCCTTCCAGGCCGGTGCCCGCCTGCTCGCAGGGTTAACCATCGTCGCCTTTCGCGGCCGGACGTCGTTCATGACCTTCACTGGACGTCAGTGAACACAGGTTGGTTGTCCCCCGGCATCAACCGGAAGACGGAAGGCCTTCTCCTCCTCAGGCACGACGGTGTGAAGCTCGTCGCACGAGGTTGGGGGCGCCGCGGGGGCGTGTCAGGCTTTGAGACGCATCTGATCCACGACCCGGGGACCTCACCCAGGCCTCGAGGGAAGGACGGTCGACAACGATGTCCACCACACCCAGCGGTTCTGACGAGGTTGCCGCCCCGTACGGCACCGGCTCCGCGAGCGTCACCCCGCCGGCAGCGGCACAGCCGGGCCGGAAGGTCCGCGTTCACCACCTGCGTGAGCTGAAGGAACGCGGCGAGCCGTGGCCGATGCTCACCGCCTACGACATGTACACCGCCGCGCTGTTCGACGAGGCCGGCATCCCGGTGCTGCTGGTCGGCGACTCGGCGTCCAACAACGTCTTCGGCTACGACACCACGGTGCCGGTCACGGTGGACGAGCTGATCCCGCTCGTGCGGGCGGTGGCGGGCGCGGTGAAGCGGGCCCTGGTCGTCGCCGACCTGCCGTTCGGCTCGTACCAGCTCTCGCCGGAGCAGGCGCTGGCCACGTCCGTGCGGTTCATGAAGGAAGGCCGCGCGCACGCCGTGAAGCTCGAGGGCGGGCGGCGGTTCGCGCCGCACGTCGAGGCGCTGACATCCGCCGGGATCCCGGTGATGGGCCACATCGGATTCACCCCGCAGAGTGAACACAACCTCGGCGGCTACCGGGTGCAGGGGCGCGGCGAAGCGGCGGAAGCGCTGCTCGCCGACGCGCTGGCGCTGCAGGAGGCCGGGGCGTTCGCGGTGGTGATGGAGATGGTGCCCGCCGAGGCCGCGAAGCGGGTCACGGGCGAGCTGAAGATCCCCACCGTCGGCATCGGCGCCGGCTCGGACTGCGACGCGCAGGTTCTGGTCTGGCAGGACATGGCCGGGCTCCGCCGGGGCAAGGCGGCGCGGTTCGTCAAGCGCTACGCCGACGTCGCCACGGTGCTGCAGGATGCCGCGACGGCCTTCGCCGAGGACGTCCGCCGCGGCGAATTCCCTGGCCCGGAGCACGCTTTCCATTAGCCACAGGCGCCTGAAGGCCGCCTTAAGTGAACCTGAGGCGGCCTTCACCGGCGCTTGAACCTCTCCGCCAATGCCGGGTCGTTCTCCCACCACAGCCCGGTTTCCGGTTCCTCGTCGAGAGCCGTGTCGATCTCTTTCGCACGCCTCTCGTCGTCCCGCGCCCAACGGACGAACAGGGCGCCGACGAACGGCAGCCCGGCGACGTCGCCGCCGATCCACAGCACGCCCGCGCCGATGATCTGGTCGGTGCGCGGGTCCGGGCCCCAGCCGGGGTGCGCGGCCGCGTAGTGCGCCGGGGCCAGCAGCGGGCCCAGCCACAGCACCAGGCCGAGCGCGCCGTCGAAGATCACCTCGGTGAACGCGATCCAGACCGAGACCAGGTGCGAGTCCTCGCGCGGGGTCGGGTCGAGCCGGATCCGCGTCCAGAAGTAGGTGAACCCGGCCAGCACCAGGCCCAGCCGGACGAGCCCGTCCACCACCGGCACGCGCAGCGTGAGGGCGTAGAGCGGGGTCAGGTACAGCACCAGCAGCGGCGTGACGAGCACGGCCGTGACGACGAGCGGGAACGTCAGCGCGCGGGCGAGCCGTCCGCGGCCGTGCCGCCGCAGCCAGGCGGCTTGCGGTGCCGGGACCGTGCGCATCAGCAGCGTCACGGGCGCGCCGAGGGCGAGCAGCAGCGGGGTGATCATGAGCAACGTCGTGGTCTGCGTGGCCCGGACCCAGAACAGCGTCCGGTCGTAGACGGCCAGCGCCGAGCACGTGACGACGATCAGGGTGGCGAGCCCGGCGAGGAACGCGGCCGTGCGCCCCGGCGGCCAGCGGTCCTGGCGGCGGGCCGCCCGGACGTAGAGCACGCCGAGCACGAGCACCACGAGAACCGCCGGGACGTCGAGTGTCCAAGCGGTGAAGAAGCGGGCGCCGTCGAGTGGGTCGATACCCCAGTGTCCAACCCGGACAGCGCTGTTCACGATCGGGGGGTCACACCGAGAAGTAGACCAGGCTGCCGATTCCGGCGATCACGCAGTAAATGGCGAACGGGGTCAACGTGCGCGTTTCGAAGTAACTCGTCAGAAATCGGACAGCGATATACGAAGCGACCCCGGCGACGAGACTGCCCACGAGCGCGGGCCCGAGCGAAGCGTGGTTTTCCGGCCGGAACAGCGACGGCATTTTCAGCACCCCGGCGGCCAGGATCACCGGCGTCGCGAGCAGGAAGGCGAACCGGGCCGCGTCCTCGTGCGCGAGGCCGCGCCGCAGCCCGGCGACCATCGTGATGCCGGACCGGCTGATCCCCGGCAGCAACGCGAGAATCTGGGCCGAGCCGACCAGAACCGCTTCGAAGACACCGAGTTTCGCGAGCCGGACGTCGGCGGCCTCGTCGACGGTCACCGCCCGCATGACCACGGTGTCTTCGGTCGAGAAGTCCACAGTGTCCTCTGGGCTCTTGCGTGGTTTGGAGAACTTCTCGGCGGCGTAGAGGACACCGCCGTTGAGCGCGAGGAAGATCGCCGCCGGGACCGGCTTGCCGAGGTAGTCGCGCAGCAGCCCCTCGAGCAGAAGGCCGGCGATCCCGACCGGGATGGTGGCCAGGATGAGCAGCCACGCGAGCCGCTGATCCGGCGTGCGCACCTCGCGATCCCGGATCGAGGTCCAGAGCCCGCCGATGATGCGGACCCAGTCCTTGCGGAAGAACAGCACGAGCGCGAGCGCGGTCGCCACGTGCATCGCGACCAGCACCGCGAGATACGGCGAATCTTTGCCGATGCTCAGATCCTGGGCCCATTGCCCGCCGAGCCAGGCGGGGAACAGGATGCTGTGGCCGAGACTGGACACCGGAAACAATTCCGACACACCCTGCAGGGCGCCGACGACAATCGCCTCGACATAGGTCACCGCGGACATTCGGAGCCTTTCCGTCTTATTTCGCGCACACGGGAATGCCCCGCACCGCGGAACGTACCCGCGCCGGAGTTAACCCCCGGCAAGCGGAGGGCCTCGCCTCCCCAAGCGGCCCTCGGCACCCGTGGCGCCCTGATGCACCAGGCCAGGCCAGCGTTCATGTATATGAACACTAATCATGTCCTTGACTGGCGTTCGACTTGTAGCTTAGCGTTTAGCCCGTCGCCGCCACGACGAAGTTTCGTTCCCTCGACGAGGAGGACCGGGATGTTGGTGCGTGAGCGTGGCCATCGGCACGACATCACCCGACCCCGCAGAGCACCGGGCCTCCTCGATACGTTCGCGGACGCGGCCTTCCGCCGCTGACGCGTCCCAGTCTGGGGGCCCGCTCAGCCCGGCGGCGGGGGCGGGCCCCCACCTTTTCTCTCCCCCCGCAGGCTCCGGCAGAGTGTCGGGCATGGACGAGCTCTACCCGCCGATCGCCCCGCACCACGAGGGCATGCTCGACGTCGGCGACGGCCATCGCATCCGCTTCCAGGAGGCGGGCAACCCGGCCGGGAAGCCGGTGGTGGTGCTCCACGGCGGGCCCGGCAGCGGGATCGCCCCGATGGCCCGGCGGCACTTCGACCCAGCCGCTTACCGGATCGTCCTGTTCGACCAGCGCGGCGCCGGGCAGAGCACTCCGCACGCCGGCGACGACCTGACCGCGAACACGTTGTGGCACCTGGTTTCCGACATGGAACTCCTGCGCGAGCACCTCGGGATCGACCGCTGGCAGCTGTTCGGCGGCTCGTGGGGCGCGACGCTCGCGCTGGCCTACGCCGAGACCCATCCGTCGCGAGTCACCGAGATCATCCTGCGCGGGGTGTTCACCGCCCGGCCCAGCGAGCTCGACTGGATCTACCGCGGCGGCGCGGCGAACCTGTTCCCCGCCGAGTGGGACGCTTTCCTCGCGCCGGTGCCGGAACACCGCCGAGGCGACCCGCTGGCCGCCTACAACGACCTCCTGCACGACCCCGACCACGCCGTCCGCGAACGCGCCGCGATCGCGTGGAGCACGTGGGAAGGCGCGACGGTTTCCCTGCACCCGCAGGCATCCTTCGTCCGCCAGTACGCCGAACCGGCGTTCGCGCTGACGTTCGCCCGGCTCGCCGTGCACTACTTCAGCCACGGCGCCTGGCTCGACGACGGGCAGCTGATCCGGGACGCGGGCAAGCTCGCGGGCATCCCCGGCGTCCTGGTGCAGGGCCGCTACGACGCCGTGTGCCCGCCCATCACGGCGTACCAGCTGCACCAGGAATGGCCGGGGTCGATCCTGCGGCTGGCCGAAGGCGCCGGGCACGCGGTGAACGACCCGGGCATCCTGGCCGCCCTGCGCGCCGCCACCGATTCCTTTCGCTGACCCGATCGGGTGCCCGTTAGGTCCCTGCACGCGGTGTCGCGGATCAGGACACTGGAGGGATGAGCGACTACATCCTGGCCCAGGAGCCGGATCGTGAGACCGAGCTGCGACGGCTGACGATGCTGCAGCGCTACCAGGACGCGCCGACGATCCGCGCGCTCGAACAGACCGGCATCACCGCGGGCTGGCGCTGCCTGGACGCCGGCGCCGGCGCGGGCTCGATCAGCCGCTGGCTCGCGTCGCGGGTCGGCCCCGCCGGGGCCGTGCTGGCCGTCGACCTCGACACGAGCCTGCTGGAGGAGCAGGACAACCTCGGCGTCCGGCGGCACGACCTGCGCACGGAAGCGCTGCCCGAGGGCGCCTTCAACCTGGTGCACACCCGGCTCGTGCTGACCCACCTGCCCGAGCGCGCGGATGTCCTCGACTCGCTGATCCGGGCGGCCCGGCCGGGCGGCTGGGTGGTGGTCGGCGACATCGACTTCACCACTACCGGGGTGGACCGCCCCGACGACGCCTTCGAGCGAGTCGCCGAGTCCTACGGCGTGATTTCCACGAAGGCAGGCGGTGACCCGGCGATCGGCCCGAAGCTTCCCGAGATGCTGCAGGCGCACGGCTTGCAGGACGTCCAGGCGGAGGAGTTCCGGACGTTCGTGCGTGGCGGTTCGGCCGGGGCGACGGCGCTGAGCCTGACCATCGAGCGGCTGCGCGAGCGCATGCTCGAGGTGGGGCTGACCGCCGCGGAGGTCGACCGGGCGCGGGACCTGTGCCTGGACCCGGCGGTGGGCGTGTTCAGCCCGTCGATCTGGACGGCCTGGGGAAGACGGTAGTGAGTGGCGCGGCCGGTCGGTCCACGGCCTGCACCGCCACCCACAGCTCGGCTCGCACCCCCGGCAGGTCGAGGTCCCGGCCCAGCAGTTCGGCCGCCTTGCGGATCCGGTTCCGCAGCGTGTGCCGGTGCACGCCCAGCGCCGTCGCCGCGTTGTCCCAGTGCCCGTGGTGTTCGAGCCAGCAGCGCAGCGACGCGACGAGCTCGCCGCGCTGCCGCAGCGGCGCCAGCGTCCGGTCGGCGAACGCCCTCGCCACCACCGGATCGATGAGCGACAGGAGGCCCCGCCCGGCGTGTTCGGCATAGGACACCAGCGCTGCGCCCTCGGCTTCGGCGGCTCGGGCAGCCTGTGCGGCCTGTTCGAACCCCCTCGCGAAATCCTCGATGGCGACCGAATCGGCGAGGCCGCCATGCAGGCCGCCGATGCGCGCCGCGGCGTCCAGGGCACGCTCGACCGTCACGCCACCGGCGGTGCCGACGACCACGATCATCGCACCCGACTGCGCGAAGAACACCGGCTCGGCGTTCCCTTCGATGGTGTCGTACAACCGGCGTCTCGCCGCAGGGCCGCCGACAAACGCCAGCAGCGACCACGGCGGTTCCGGCGGGTCGCCCCAAACCGTCGTCATCACCTCGAAAGCGAGCTCGCGCTGCCCCGCGGCCAGCAGGTCGACCACCCCGGTACGCAGCGAACGCCATGCCTGCGCGAGCGCGACATCCTGTTCCAGCGCAAGGGAAAGCAGCGACACCGCGGTGTTCGTGATGTGCCGCCCCGGCGGATCGAGCGGACCTTTCGTGCCCACCGCCAGGATTCGCCGCGCCCGGGTGTCGAGAGTCTGCAGGACGACTTCGTACTCCCCCAGCGCGGCAACCCGTGTGCCGCTGCGAAGCCGCTCCAGCTCTTCGCGCAACTCGGCGCCGTAAGCGCGCGTAGCGGCTGACGACGCTTCGGTGACCGCGGACCCGTCGAAGAGCAGGACCCAGCCGTCGATCAGGCGGGCCAGGCGCCGGACCACCCCGCCCGGCCCGCTCTTGCCGACCGCGGTGCGAGTCAGTTCCTGCTGAGCCTGCCCCACGCGGACCGTCGCGGCGTACTCGTCGGCAGCCACCGCCCGCGAGACCGCGCGCGTGATCGCGATGAACGGCGTCTTCCGCGGCACCTCCAGCACCGGCAGCCCGACGTCGGCGGCCGTGTCCACCAGCGCCTGTGGGACGCGCTCGTGGCTGAGCCCGACGCCGAAGCCGAGCCCGGCCACTCCCGCGTCGACCAGGCGGCGGACGTACGCCGCCGACGTCTCCTCGGTCAGCGCGAGCCCGGTGGTGAGGAGTAGTTCGCCGCCTTCGAGGAACGCCTGCGGATCGGTCAGCTCGGTGGGGTGCACCCAGCCGATCGGCCGGTCCAGGACGTCTTTCCCGGTCAGGACCCGGATGCCCAGGGCGCGTTCCGCGGCCAGCCCGCGCAGCGTGAGTGCCATAATGGCCAATTCTACTTCCAGAGTTGTACAGAACGTACAGCTGACGGCGACGCCGGTCCGTCTCATCCTGAGAGTTGCCCCCATGACCGCGTCCGCAGGAGCACGCCGTGACCGCTAGCACCACCGCCGAGCCCCAGGCCCCGGCGCCCCGGCAGCGCAGGCTGCGCACCGAAATCCCCGGCCCCGCTTCGCGCGAGCTGCAGGCGCGCCGCGCCGACGTGGTCGCCGCCGGGGTCAGCTCGGTGCTGCCCGTCTACATCACCTCGGCCAGCGGTGGCCTGCTCACCGACGCCGACGGCAACGTGCTCATCGACTTCGGCTCCGGCATCGCGGTGACGAACGTCGGGCACTCCGCGCCGGCGGTCGTCGACCGGGTCCGCAAGCAGGCGTGCTGGTTCACCCACACGTGCTTCATGGTCACCCCGTACGAGGGCTACGTGGAGGTGTGCGAAGCGCTGGCCGAGCTCACCCCGGGCGACCACGCCAAGAAGTCCGTGCTCTTCAACTCCGGTGCCGAAGCCGTCGAGAACGCGGTCAAGATCGCCCGCGCCGCGACCGGGCGCCAGGCTGTCGTCGTGTTCGACCACGCCTACCACGGCCGCACCAACCTCACGATGGGCATGACCGCGAAATCGGTGCCCTACAAGCACGGCTTCGGCCCGTTCGCGCCCGAGGTCTACCGGGTGCCGGGCTCGTACCCGTATCGCGACGGCCTGTCCGGCGAGGAAGCGGCCCGCATCGCGATCGACCGGATCGAGAAGCAGATCGGCGGCAGCGAAGTCGCGGCCGTCGTGCTCGAGCCGATCCAGGGCGAGGGCGGCTTCATCGAGCCCGCGCGCGGCTTCCTGCCCGCGCTTTCGCGCTGGTGCACCGAAAACGGCGTCGTGTTCGTCGCCGACGAGGTGCAGACCGGCTTCTGCCGCACCGGCGAGTGGTTCGCCTCGACCGACGAGAACGTCGTGCCGGACCTGATCGCCGCCGCCAAGGGCATCGCGGGCGGCCTGCCGCTGGCCGCGGTCACCGGCCGCGCCGAACTGCTCGACGCCGTCGGGCCCGGCGGCCTCGGTGGCACGTACGGCGGCAACCCGATCGCGTGCGCCGCGGCGCTCGGCTCGATCGAGACCATGCGGAACGAGGACCTGGCCGCGTCGGCCAAGCGCATCGAGAACGCCGTGCTGCCGCGGCTGCGCGCGCTGGCCGAGGAGACCGGCGTGATCGGCGACGTCCGCGGGCGCGGCGCGATGCTGGCCGCCGAGTTCGTCAAGCCGGGCACCCCACGTTTTGGAGCGGCACAGCCCGACGCCGACCTCACCAAGCGCGTCGCGGCGGCCTGCCACCGGGCCGGTGTGGTGGTGCTGACCTGCGGCACCTACGGCAACGTCGTCCGGCTGCTGCCGCCGCTGTCCCTGTCCAACGACCTGCTCGACGAGGGCCTGGCCGTCCTCGAGCACGCAGTCCGCACGGAGGCTCGTTCGTGACCACCCCGTTCTGGGTCGCCGGGAAACCGGTGACCAGCGAAGAAACCGTCGTCGTCCGCCACTCGTTCGACGGCAGCGAAGCCGGCGCCCACTACGTGCCGTCCGCTTCGGACGTCGAGACCGCGGTCCAGGCCGCGCACGACGTCGCCGACGAGTTCGCGACGGTGCCCGCCCACGTCCGAGCGGGCGCTTTGGACCACGTGTCCCGAGTCTTGGGTGAGCGGTCCGAAGAGCTGGCGCAGCTCATCACCGCCGAGTCGGGCAAGCCGCTGAAGTGGGCCCGCGGCGAGGTGGCGCGCGGAATCTCGACGTTCCGCTGGGCCGCCGAGGAAGCGCGCCGGTTCTCCGGCGAACTGCAGCGCCTGGACACCGACCCGAACGGCACCGGACGGCTGGCGCTGGTCCGGCGCGTGCCGCGCGGCCCGATCCTCGGCATCACGCCGTTCAACTTCCCGCTGAACCTGGTTGCGCACAAACTGGCACCGTCCCTCGCGGTGGGCGCGCCGATCATCCTGAAGCCCGCGCCCGCGACGCCGCTGACCGCGCTGTTCCTCGGGGAAATCCTGGCGGAGACGGCACTTCCGGCGGGCAGCTGGTCGATCCTGCCGGTGTCGAACGAAGAATCCGCGCGCCTGGTCACCGACCCGCGGCTGCCGGTCGTGTCGTTCACCGGCTCGGTACCGGTCGGCTGGGGCATCCGGGATTCGGTGCCGCGCAAGCACGTCTCGCTGGAGCTGGGTGGTAACGGCGCGGTTCTCGTCTGTCCTGATTGGACGGACCTGGACTACGCGGCGCAGCGCATCGCGACGTTCGCGATGTACCAGGCGGGCCAGTCCTGCATCTCGGTACAGCGCGTGTACGCGCACGCTGCCGTGTACGACGCGTTACGGGAGAAGATGCTGGAGCAGGTTCGCGCGCTTCGCACCGGCGACCCGCGCGCCGAGGGCGTGGACGTCGGCCCGCTGATCAACGAAGCCGCCGCTGCGCGCGTCGAGTCATGGGTCGCCGCGGCGGTCGAAGCGGGCGGCACGCTGCTGACCGGCGGTGGGCGTTCCGGCGCCACCGTCGAGCCGACGGTCCTGGCCGACGTGCCCGAGGACGCCGCGGTGATGGCCGAAGAGGTGTTCGGCCCGGTGGTGTCGCTGGTCCGGGTTTCGTCGGTTGCGGAGGGCGTGCGGCGGATCAACGAGTCGCGCTTCGGCCTGCAGGCGGGCGTGTTCACGCGCGACCTGCCGACGGCGTTCGACGTCTCGGCGAAGCTGCGGGTCGGCGGGGTGCTGGTGGGCGACGTCCCCAGCTTCCGCGCGGACCAGATGCCCTACGGCGGAGTGAAGGACTCCGGCGTCGGCCGCGAAGGCCCGGCAGCGGCGATGGCGGACTTCACCGAAGAGCGCGTCACGGTGTTGACGGGGCTCACGTTCTAGGACTCGTGAGTGTTGCGGCCGGTTCTAACCGGCCGCAACACTCACGAGTCCTTTGCCGGTACAACGGATTGGTGAGGCCGCTGATCCTGCTGGACGTCGACGGCGAGCTCGCCTGGGCGACCAGCTGGGAGCACGAGGCCAACACGATGATGGCCCGGCGCCCGGCCTGCCGCCCCTGCCCGTGATCGAATTCGGCATCCTGACACCTCAGCACGGACCGGGTGCAAGGACTCGTGAGCGTTCCGGGCGGTTCTAACCGCCCGGAACGCTCACGAGTCCTTGCACCAGCGCCCCATGTGCCTCCACCAGCGACGGCCCGTACCAGGTCAGGTACCGCCCCGACACCAGCAGGTATCGCGCGTCCGGGAACGCTTCGGGCCCGTCCTCGTCGGTGAATTCGTACGGCTCGTCCGGCAGCACCAGCAGGTCCGCGTCGCCGTCGAAGTGCGCGCGCAGCTCGCCGATGTCGGGCCGCGGGTACCGCTCCGCGTCGCCCGCGTAGACGTTCGCCACGCCGACGCGGCGCAGGACGTCGCCCGCGAATGTGTCGCGGCCCAGGACGATCCACGGTTTGCGCCACACCGGGACCACCGCGTGGAACCGCACCGACGCGACCGGCCGCCACAGATCCTCCGCCTCGACCAGCCAGTCCGGCTCGTCGAGCTCGTAGGCTTGCGTCAGCAGCCGCCGCAGCGAGCCCAGCGCCGCCGGGACGGTCGCCGCCGCGGCCATCACCCATACCGGGATCCCGTTGGCACGCAAGCGTTCCACGTCCTCGGGGCGATTCTCCTCGGAGTTCGCTAGCACGAGATCCGGCGCCAGGTCGAGGACTCGGTCCAGCTTCGGGTACTTCGAGCCACCCACCCGCGGCACGTCCAAAGTGGACGGATGGGTGCAGTAGTCGGTGGCGCCGGCCAGCCGCCCCGGCGCGCTCACCTCGACCGCCTCGGTCAGCGACGGCACGAGCGAGACCACCCGCGAGACCGGGCCCGCCAGGGGCACCGTCTCGCCGAGGTCGTCGACCAGGTCCGCGATCCTCATGCCGGCTCGAACGAAACCTTCCGCTTCTCGACGTCGACCGCGGTCAGCCGGACCGCGATCCGGGCGCCGGCGGTGAGGTTCTCGCCCGCGCACTTCGCCATCACAGTGGGATCCTCGACCAGGATCTCCGCCCGGTTCTCGTCCGCGCGCAGGACGACCGCGCTGAATTCGCCGCCGATCTGCTCCGCCAGCACCCAGGCCTCGACCTGGTCGATGCAGGCCCGCTCGACCTTCGCGGCCAGTGTGTCGGACGCCGTCATACGCTCGGGGACGTCCGCGAGCGCCGCACGGACCCAGTCCGGGACGTCGTGCCCGGCGGAAACGGCCAGGCAGATCTCGGTGGCGAACCGGTCCACCAGCCGCCGGATCGGGGCCGTGACGTGCGCGTATGCGCCGCCGATGCCCGCATGCGTGGTCAAGGCGGGCAGTTCGCCGTCGAACGCCGTGTACCCGGCTCCGCGCAGGAGCCGGGTTGTGTCGGCGTAGAGCGCCATCGACGCGGGCGCGCCGGGGTCGAGGCCCGCGAGGAACTCGGACACGCTCACCTGCTGAGGCCACGGGATGCCCAGCGCGTCGGCGGAGCGGCGCAGCCAGTCGGTGGCCTCGGGCTCCGGGTCGGGCAGCGTGCGCAGGACGCCGATCTTCGCGCCGATCATGATCTGCGCCGCCGCCATGCCGGTGAGCAGCGAGATCTCGGCGTTCCAGGCGTCGACCGCGGTCCGCGGCCGCCGCGCGAGCACCCAACCGCCGTCCGGGTTGCCGCTGATCTCCTGTTCCGGCAGTTGCAGCTCGACAGCTCCGCGGCGCACAGCCAGTTCGCGACGGCGTTTGCCCAGCTCGGGCAATGCTGCCACGGACGGGTGCGGGTTCCCGGCTTCGAGCGCGGCCTGGACGGTCTCGTAGTCGAACTGCTCGGTGGACCGGACCAGGGCGCGGCGGACCCGCGTCGCGGTGGGCTCGCCGGCTTCGTCGGTCTCGATCGTCCACAGCACTGCCGGCCGGATCTCGCCGGGCAGCAGGCTCGCCGCGCCTTCGGAGAGCACCGGCGGGTGCAGCGGGACGTTGCCGTCGGGCAGGTAGAGGGTCTGGCCGCGCAGCCGCGCCTCCCGGTCGAGCGCGCCGGCGGGCGGGACGAACGCGGCGAGGTCGGCGATCGCGTAATGCACGCGGAACCCGGTGGCCGTCCGCTCGACCACCATCGCCTGGTCCAGATCCTTGGCGCCGGGCGGGTCGATCGTCACGAACGGGAGGTCCGTGGCGTCCTCGCGGGCCCCCGCGGAGGCCAGCGGATCCAGTACGGCGGCCTCCGCCTCGGCGAGGACATCGGGTCCGAACGACTCCGGCAGCACGAATTCGGCGCGCAGGGGGCCGAAGTCCCCGCCCGCCGAATGTGTCCTGATCACGAGGGGAGGCACCCCCCAACCCTATCCCGCCGGAGCCCGGTTGATCGCCCGTTCGGGCGCGGTCCGGTCGGGTGTACGTTAACTCGCGCATAATGAAAACCGAAACCATCTTCATCATCCGAGAAGGGGTCCGACCGTGAAGATCGCGTTCGTCGGCAAGGGTGGCAGCGGCAAGACCACACTGTCGTCGCTGTTCGTCGCGTACCTGGCCGAAGCCTGCGCGCCGGTGCTGGCGATCGACGCCGACATCAACCAGCACCTGGCCGTGGCGCTCGGCGCGACCGAGGAACAGGCGCTGGCCTGGCCGACGCTCGGCGACAACATGGCGCTGATCAAGGACTACCTGCGCGGCGACAACCCCCGCATCCCCGACGCGGCCGCGATGATCAAGACCACCCCGCCGGGCCGCGGCTCGCGGCTGGTCACGCCGTTCGAGGACAACCCGATTTCGGACGCCTGCTTCCGGCAGCTCGGCGGCGTCCGGCTCGGCGTCACCGGCCAGTTCGACGAGGACGACCTCGGCGTGTCGTGCTACCACTCGAAGGTCGGCGCGGCGGAGCTGCTGCTCAACCACATGGTCGACGGCAGCGGCGAGTACGTGGTGATGGACATGACCGCGGGCGCCGACGCCTTCGCCTCGGGGCTGTTCACGCGCTTCGACGTCACGTTCCTGGTCTGCGAGCCGACCGTACGCAGCGTCGGCGTGTACAAGCAGTACGCGGACTACGCGCGTGACTTCGGCGTACGCCTTGTCGTGGTCGGGAACAAGGTGACTGACCAGGAGGACGTCGAGTTCCTCAGCGCGCAACTCGGCGACGCGTTGCTGGGCTGGCTGTCGACTTCGGGGCACGTACGCGCGGCGGAGCGCGGCACGGCACGTCCCATCGGGGAGCTTGAAGCGCAGAACCTCGCGACGCTCGCTTCGATGCGCGAAGCCGTCGACGCGGAGCAGCGCGACTGGGCGCGCTACCAGCAGCAGGCGGTGGAGTTCCACCTGCGCAACGCCCGCGCGTGGGGAAGCAGCCGGGCGGGTGTGGACTTGGCGGAGCAGGTCGACCCCGGTTTCGTGCTCGGGCCGTCGCTGCTCACCGGTCAGGACGCTTGAGCCGTCGTGAGTGGTAAGTGTCGTTAGAACGACACTTACCACTCACGAGGCCTTCCGAGGCTGGTTCACCACCCGCGCCCTCTTTTGCGGCCGCCCGGCCGCACGAAAACGCGACGCCAGGGCGCCCTCCGCCGTCAGCCACAGCTGGCAGCGGATCGAGCGCCCTGTCGGCGCGTTTTCGTCAGCGCGCGGCAATGAATTCAGTCGTCGTTCCAAGCGGCGTCGGCCGCGTCGGCTTGGCGGGTGCGCTCGCGCGCGATCTCGAGGGCACGGCGGGCCGTGGCCTCGTCCGGGTAGGGGCCGAGCAGGTCGACGCCGCGGCCGCGTTCGAGATGCTCGACCTCGTTGGTGCGAGTGTTGTAGTACCACCCCGGGTCGGGGTTCGGGTCTCTGGCCATACGTCAACCATGACACCGGCGCGGGCCGCTGTCATGGTGAACGGACGGTTCACCGCTTGTAGTTGTAGGGGATGTGGGTCGGCTCGCCGGTGGGCCCGAAGTCGCCACCGTCGCCTGGGCCGTTCTGTTCCTCGGGAAGCTCGTCGAACCAGCCGCGCGCGGACGGCAATGGCGTCCCCCTCGGCGGAGTGTCCTGCTCCGCCGGAGCCGACGGTTGCGGCAACGCGGTCGAAGGCGGCTTCGGTGGCGGAGGCGGCTGCGGCGCCGGAGGAACCGGCACGGTTTCCCGGCCGGGGAACACCGGCAGCGCGCTCGACGGCGGCGGAGCGCTCGGCGTCTGGCCGCGACCGGGGAAAACCGGGCGTGCCGGTGCGGCGTGGCGCCCGCGTGAGGAAGGATTCCCGACCTGGCCAGGAGGGCCCGGTGTGGTGGTCGGGCCGGGGAACACGGGCGATGTGTTGCCTGCTTCGAGTCCACCGGTGACCCGCGAGTTCCCGGTGGCCGGAGGTGAGACTTCCGTGGGCAGCCAGGATTTCGCCGGGGGCGGCTGGACAGGCTCGGTGGCCGGGGTTGCAGCCGGCGGCGGCTGGACGGGCTCGGCCGAGGCTTCAGCAGGCGGCGGCTGGACAGATTCGGCCGCGGGCCGCTGGACGGGTTCGGGCTGGGCCGGCGATTCGGCGGCTGAGGGCTGGACCGGCTCGGCCTCAGGTGGGGCTTCGACCGAGGGCTGGACGGGTTCGGCCACAGGCGGAACTTCGGCCGGCTGGACAGGCTCGGCGGCCGGAGCTTCCGCTGCGGGCGGCTCGGCGGGCTCGGGCTGGGTCGGCGGTTCAGCGACCGGCGGCTGGACCGGCTCGGACCGGGTAGGGGGTTCGGCCCAGCCCGGGCCCGTCGCGGCCGGGTTCGCGGGGTCGCGGCGGGTCCAGACCGGCGGAGGCGACGGCGGCGCGGGTTCGCCCACCCGTGACCACACCGGACCCTCCGGCGGAACGCCCGGGCGTGACTCACCGAATCCGGCAGGCGGCTCCGACTCGACTGCGGGCGGTTCAGGCACCGGCTCAGCAGTCGCTTCGGCCGCGGACTCCGGCTCAGCAGGCAGTTCCGCCTCGGGCTCGACCTCGGCCACTTCGGGTTCAGGGTCGGGTTCAGCCGGGACAGGCTCCGGCACGGTCTCAGCGACCGGTTCCGGCACGGGCGGCTCGACGACCACGTCCGCGGCCGCACTGACCTCGGGTTGGGGAGCCGCGGTCGGCTCGTCGACCGCGGGCTCGGGTGCCGCGGGGGTCGGCGGCGCGACCGGCGGCCGCTGGGCGACCGCCGGAGGCGGCGCTGGGCGCGAAGCCTGGCCGTTCTCCGGCGGCCGCGGCGGTGCCATGGCTCGCTCGGGGGTCCCGGGCACCGACGAGGACGGCGGAGGCGGGTGCGGCACCGTGCGCCACACGGGCGCCGGGCCGATGTTCATCGCCGCGGGCGCCTGGCCGCGTACGGGCGGCGCCCCCGCGGGCGGGGGCACCGGACGCTCGGCGGGCTTGGGGATCGGGTCCAGGCACGAGACCAGGACCGTCGTGTTGTCCGGATCCTCGACCTTCCGGCCGCTGCGCTCGCGGTAGATCATGTCGCCGTCGGCGTCCATCTCCACCAGGTAGCCCGCCTCGGCCAGCTGTTCCTCGTCGAGGTCACCGAGCTTCTCGTAGCGCGACGGCACGACGTGATAGATCGGCCAGGCCAGTCGGGCGTGCTCGGCGTGGAACTGCGCGAGCAGCGCCGCCATCTGCTGCTGCCACGGCAGCGACATGCCCTCCGCGAGCGAGCGCGGCAGGACGACGTAACCCTGGTCGACGCCGGGGTAGCCCTGGCTCAGCTGGTCGGCGAGCGGGGTGCTGGACGCCGGGCGGGCGGACTGCCGCGGAGCCTGCGGCGCGCCGAACAGCGCCGCCGGGTCCTGAGGTGTCCCCGCGCCGGACTTGCCGCGTTTGCCGAATTTCCGTGCCACGTCCTCATCCTCTGTCAGTACGCGGACGGGTGCCCTCCGGAAGCGCAGCGACTTCGGGTGAATCCGCGCACCTGGTACTCACCCCATGCTAAACGCCGGGACGGACCGCCTGCGGAACCACTTCGGACTCGTCGAAGGAGAACGGCCGGACGTGCACCGGGACGCCGGTCTGCTGCGCTTCGACGACCTTGCCGTCGCCGAGGTACATCATCACGTGGTGGATGGTGTCCGGATTCGACGGGTCGGTGGCGAGGAACAGCAGGTCACCGGGCTGCGCGGTGCGGACCGGCAGCAATGCGCCGGCGTGGTACTGGTCGCGGGAGACGCGCGGCAGGATGACCCCGGCCGACTCATACGCCCGCAGCATCAGCCCCGAGCAGTCGTAGGAGTTGGGACCGGTGGCGCCCCACACATACGGCTTGCCCTGCTCGCCCAGCGCGAACTTGATGGCCTGCGCGGCAGCCTCCGACGGCGGCAGCAGCGCGCCCAGCCCGGTGCCGCAGGCGACGACGTCGACGACCTGGCCGACGTTCTGCACCAGCGTGGCGGCCATCGGCTCCCACTTGTGGTACCGGTCGGGGAACCCGGAGCGCTCGACGGCCTGGGCGGCGTCGCCGGGGCGCATGTTCTGCCAGTCCGGCACCGCGAGCAGGACGTCGAAGAACTTGTTGACCTCGTACGGCGGGTTGGTGACCTCGGCGACGCTGCCCCAGCCCATCGAGGGGCGCATCTGGAAGATGCCGAGCGAGTCGCGGTCGCCGTAGATCAGGTTGTGCAGCCCGGACTCGGTCATCCCGGCCTGGATCGCGACCTGCCACGCGCGCGGCGCCAGCGTGCGCTGCTTGCCGATCGACACGATCAGCGCGACGATCCCGCGTTGCTCGTCGTCGAGCTTGGACGCGTCGACCGCGCCGCGTTCGCCCTGACCCGGCTGGGTGGGGCCGACCGACGCGTCGCAGCTGGCCAGGGAAAGCCCTTGGGCCTGCTGGGCCGCGGCCTGCTGGTCGAGCACGACTTTGGCGACCACGGCCGTGATGGTCGCGGCGCCCGCCGCGAGGACGCCGATCAGGGCCAGTGCGATCCAAAGCCGCCGCACGGTCAGCTCGCCTGGTCGTAGGCGGTGACCCGCCAGCCGGCGTTGGTGGTCACCACCGTGATGCTCAGCTTCGGCCCGTCGGTGGTGATGGTGAGCTCGACCGAGTCGGCGAAGGCCTTACTGACCACCGGGTCCCCGGTCACCTTGGTGGCCGGGATGTTCGCGGGGTCGACCGTGGCCATCTTCGAGGACAGGTATTCCTCGGTCGTGTAGGGCCGTAGCCCGTTGAGCCACTGCTCGGAAGTCATCCCGGCCGGGTGGTTCACCCAGGCGCCGGCCCATTCCTTGGCGACGCGCAGCGCGTCGGCGTTCGGCGGGGCCGTGGTCGGGGTGGTCACGGGACCGGACAGCCGGGTCGGCAGGTTCGACGTCACCGTGGCCGGCGCGGCGACGCCGGGCGGGTGGGACGACGACGTCGTGGCGGACGAGGACGAAGTCCCGGCCGGCGGCGCCGTCTTGGCGTTACCGGCGGCCTTCGGCAGCAGGATGCCCAGCACGGTGACCAGCAACCCGAGGAACACCAGCGTCCCGACCAGGTGCCGGGGCGAGCGCAGCGGCCAGCCCCACAGGCGGCGGTACACCGCGGCGCGGCCGCGGTTGGTGCGAATCGGCATGGGTCACCGCCCCATCACATGGTCGGTGTCGCGCAGGTTTTCGCTGACCTCGATGCCGCGCGAAGGCCGGTACAGCACGAAAACCGGCCTCCCCGCGACGACCTCGGGCTCCACGCGACGCGGCTGCGCGCGCACACCGGGGACGCGCTGCTCCGGCGTCGAACCGGGAGCGGGGTAGTTCGCGAAGTCGGCTTCGGCGGACCGCATCATCGACGGCACGACGACCGGCTCGGGCTCGTCGCTCCACCGCCGGTCGGCCACCGGCGAGGTGTCGACGCGGCGGCTTTCGTTCCGCGCGGTGGACCTTCCGCCGACGACGACGTAATCACCCGGCTCGCCGGTCATCGGGTTGTACTGGCCGAACACCGGGGACCCTCCCCCGCCGCCCGCCGGCAACGCGCCCGCGCGACCACCGCCGACGGCACCCGGCCAGGGCGCGCCGGACCAGGCCGCGGCCGGGCGTACCGCACCCGAACCGTTGTCGAGCCGCTGGGCGTTGGCGAAGATCGTGGCCTCCGGCCGGAACCGGCCCCCACCGACAGTGGCGCCGATGGGCCCGCGTGTCTCGCCGTCGACGACTTCGTCGGTGTCACGCACGTTCTGCCAGAAGTCGTCCTGCGGGGTGGGGCCGTTCCGGTTCTTGCGGAACCGGGAGAAGATCCCGCCGCTGGGCGATGGCATCGCGCCGCCGACCATGCCGACGGACATCTCGACCATCTGCCACAGGCGCCGCGTCGGACGTCCGACCATGAACAGCAGCACGGTGACCAACCCGGCGAGCACCATCTGCGTCAACAGCGACAACGACGTACCAGCGTCGAAGATCGCCTTGAGCAGCAGCGCGTGCACGCCAGCGAGCACCGACAGCACGACCAGGTTGAAGGCGACGCCACCGGCGACCTTGAGCACCCGGTGCAGGATCTCCGGCCGCAGCAGTGCGACCAGGCCGATCAGCGGAGCGGTCAAGGTGAACAACCGGATCAGCACCTGGGCGAGCAGCACTGAGGCCTTCGCCAGCAGCTGGAACAGGGAGTAGACCAATGCCTGGCCGAGCGACAGGAACCCGGCGCCGATCCGGCTGCCGTCCTCGCCGGTGAAGTAGCCGGTAGCCGGGCCGAGCTTGGTCGAGATGTCCTTGAAGGCGGCCTTCTTGCCGTCGACGACGTCCTGCTTGCCGTCGTCTCCGTTGTCCCGCTGGGTGACGGTGAAAGCCTGTGCGTCCAGCAGTTTCGGGCCGAACTCCTTGGCCTGTGAGGTGTCCGGGGCACCGAATTCGCCGCGCAGCCAGTTCTTGTAGATGACCTGGTCGTGCAGCTGCGTCGGCAACGTGTGCCAGTCCGGCGGAATCTCCTGCCCCGGCCCACCGACGGAGTCGATGAACCCGCCCTGGATCTTCGTGGTGGTCTGGACGATCGCCTTGTCGA
The DNA here is from genome assembly GCA_963762765.1 of uncultured Actinomycetota bacterium. Lineage (GTDB taxonomy): Bacteria > Actinomycetota > Actinomycetes > Mycobacteriales > Pseudonocardiaceae > Amycolatopsis. The sequence continues at coordinate 36,476 of CAVXMR010000008.1, read as the reverse complement.
TCGGGTCGTAATAACGCAAGAGCGCCAACGACGAGGCCGCCAGCCACATGGCCGCCAAGGCATAGAGGGCCCGCTTGCTGACCGCGGACAGGTCACCGCGCCAGATGTTGCGGAACATCATCAACGACATCAGCAGGGCCACCAGGCCGAAGAGCTGCGCGTAGATGTTGTTGTAGACCTTCTCTGCACCGGTTTTCACCGCGTTGTAGATCGGGTTGAGCAGCCCGCCCTGGAGCACGGTGTAGTGCAGGGAGTTGGTGGCGCCGACCAGGTTCTTGCCCACGTTGAACAGCTGGTTGCCTGCCCAGGTGCCGATCTCGGAGTCCGGCGAGCCGATCCCCGAGAGCGGCCCGCAGTCGGTCTGGAAGGTGTTCCAGACCAGGCCCGCGTAACCGTAATCGTGATAGACGCTGTTGGGTGACTGGACGCCGGTGGCCGGGTCGACGGCGCCAACCGCGCCGTTGCCCTTGGCGGGGTCGATGGCACCGACCATCCCGGCGCCGGGTACCTCCGGGTTGGGGGCTTCGCCGCAGGCCGCCGCGTGGGCCGCGGGTGCGGTCGCGATCGCCTGCAGCCCCAGCACCAGCATCGCCGCGAACATCGTGGCCCGGCGGCTGGGTTTGCGGCGGCCCGGACGCGGGCCCTGGATGACGCGCTTCTTCAGCGCGTGCCATCCGGCGGCGATCGTGAGGACGACCGCCAAGGTCAGGATGGTGTTCATGCGGCGTCCCGGCCGGTGCCGCCCTTCCCACCCGAACGCGCGTGCTGTCCGCCGTGGCCGTTCTGGCCGTTCGGCGGCTGGACGTTGCCTTCGACCTCGCCGGTCTCGGTGGCCAGCGGGTCCGGCGCGCCGAGCAGGCTTTCGTCGGCGAGGCCGACCTCCAGCTCCGCGGCCAGTTCGAAGTCCTGCTCGAGGTCGGCGTCCTCCGGTGGAACCGGGACGTAGGTCTTCTTCTCCTCCGCCTTGGGCAGCGCGAGCTCCTGGCCGGGCTTGGTCTTCGCGTCCGGGGAACCCGGCGTGGTGTCCATGACCTGGCGGAGCTGGTCCAGGTGCGGGCCGGAGAAGTCGACGCGGATGCGTTCCACGCCGCCGGCGCCGTCGCCGAAGATGAACTGGCGGGGCTCGACATCCCGTTCGACCCCGCGTTGCGCGCCGGGACGGCGGCCCAGCGCGGCCACGACCTGCTCGTAGCCGACGCCCACTGGCACCTTGAGCAGGCGCAGCGCGTCGGCCTGGGCGTCGTCGTCGTCGAGACGGCCGACGAACACCGAGTCCAGCAGCGTCACGAAGCCCTGGATCTTCAGGAAGTCCGCCGGGATCTGCGAGGACAGCAGCACGCGGACGTTCCACTTACGCGAGTCACGCGCGAAGCGGTTCATCAGCACGCGGCCGGTCGGGACCTCGGAGAGGAAGAACGCCTCGTCGATCCAGACGCCCTTGCGCTGCTCCTTCGGCTTCTCGTAGACCGACCGCTGGGTCAGCCACGCCGCCAGGTTCAGCATCTCGACGCCGAGGGACTCCGCGTCGGTCCAGTACTCGCGCGGCACGCCGTCCTTGGGCAGCGTCAGCCCCGCCATCGTGAGCACGGTGAGCCGGTCGTCGCGGGTTTCGGAGTACGGGTCGGCGTCGTCCTCCGGGATGAGCAGCGCCATCCGCTCGCGCATCTCGTCGAGGAAGTCCGCGACCACGGCGGCGTGCTCGTGGTGCTCGCTGGCGTCGCGGCGCAGCGCGTCGATCACCTGGCCGGGGTCGGCGTCGAACCGGCCACCGACCGTGCGGACCGCGCGCAGCAGCACGATCCGGGTCTGCGGCATCCGCGAGACCTCGTACGGCAGGACACCGGTGAGGACGTCCAGGACAAGACGTCGCCGAGTCGCGCCCGCGAGGGCCTTCTCGCGGCGCCACGAACGCTCGGGGTCGTCCTCGTCCATGAAGTGCTCGAGGAGCGGCTCGCCGACCACCCGGTACGGGTTGAGGATGCCGGGCTGGGCGTTGAGCAGATTGATCGGCCGGGCGTACGGGCGCAGCTCCGGCAGGTCGCACAGCCGCGACAGCGGGCCCGACGGGTCCAGGATCGTCCAGTGCGCGCCCGCGCGCAGCGTCTTGTAGACGATGCCGCCGCCGAGGAAGGACTTACCGCCACCGAGGCCGGCGACCATCGCGGTCAGGCCCGAGCCGTCGCGGATCTCCTGGGCCATCCACGGGTCCCAGGCCACCGGGCGCCGGGTGGCCGTGCAGGTCTCGCCGAGCAGGATCCCGCGCCGGTCCCCGACCTCCGCGGTAGCGGTCGGGACGGAGGAGGACGCCCACACGACCGACCCGCGGCGCATGTACGCCGCCGAGGCCAGCGGCTCGCCGGGGATGAACTCCCTGGCCATCGCGTACTGCGCCTCGGGGTGCTCGATGGCGATCTTCGGCTTGTAGAGGTCCAGCAGCTGCTGGGCCAGGCGCAGGGCGTCGCGCTCGGTCGGGCCGGACACCGCCAGCCGCCACCAGGAGCGCACGCGGGTGGCGAGCGCGGTGAAGCCCGACGTCATCTCGTCGTCGATCTCCAGCACGCGCCCGGCCTGCCGGGAGAGCGACTGGGGCGGCTCCAGCTCGTGCTCGTCGGTGTAGTGCTTGACCTGCGAACGCACCTTGTTCATCTGGCGCTGCAGCTCACCGGCGACCTCTTCGGGCCGCCGGACGTAGATCCGCGCGGACACCTCGACCGCCGCGGGAAGCCGGTCGGCGTGCTGGATCCACGGGTCGTCGACCTCGGGGATCTGCAGGCCGTGCATCTGCCCCACGGTCAGCACGGCGAGGTGGCGCGACACCCCGGCGTTGGACCCGGTGCGGCCGCGGACGGTGACCGTCGGCGCGTAAGGCTCGGCGTGATAGTCGGCGGCGTCGGTGAAGCTGGCCAGGTCCTCGGGTTCCCAGGCGGCGCCGGGGACCGCGGGCATGTTGCGCGGCGCGGGCAGGCCCAGCGAGCACGAGCGGTGCATCAGCCAGGACATCTCCTCGGCGTGCACCGGGCGGCCTTCCAGGCCCGCGCTGCCGATGACCTGGTCGAGATGCTCGACCTCGGAGTCCAGCGCGGTCAGCTCGGCGTCGACGGCCTCGGGCAGGATCTTGCGCAGCACCGGCGCGGCACGCTCGACCGCGCGGTCGACCATCCGGCGGGTCTGCACCTGCACACCTAGATAGACCTCTTTTTCGGCCATCGAGCGGCCCATGAGCTGCTGCTGCTCGCCGATGAGGTAGTCGTCGAACGACAGCGCGCCCGGGATGTCGCCGGGGCGGCCGACGGCGTTGTGGACGTGCGCCTCGGCCCACATCCGGATCGGGTAGGGCCGGTTCGTCACGCGCAGGTGCAGCCAGCGGCCCTGCAGCTCGGCGTACTGCCCGGCGATCGCCGCGATCAGGTCGCGGCGCTGGGAGTCGGACCGAAAGGACCAGCGCTGGGGCGCGAGCCGGTACCAGGCGTAGACCTCGTAGCCGGTGCGCAGGAGGTGGCCGTCGATACTGCGCGCCGCGATCGACGGGGTGTAGGCGGGGATGGCCTGCTCGCCGGGAAGGCGCCGGCCCTTGCCACCGGAACCGTTCTCGCGTGCCGACCGGACCTGCTGCGGCGGTTGCCAGGCGCCTGCCCGCTGGTCCCGATCCCGTTTTCCTCGGCTATCGCCGCGACCGAACAACGACTACCTCCCGGCCCGGGCCGCGCTGCGGCTCCGGCGCGCTCGTGGGGTTCCCTGGATCACGGCACCACTCGGCGGATAACCGTCGTGATGCTGATAGTGCCGTCGTCTCTTGTGCTTCGGCAACGGGCGCTGGGCCCGCACCCGGACCCGGCTGGCGCTGACCGCGCCACCCGTGCCCGTGGTCGTCTCCCTCGGTGTGTTCAGTTCGCGGCCCGCCAGCGCGACGACCGCGCCCAGCGGGCGTTCGTGGCTGATCTTGGCTGTGATCAGCCTGGTGATCGCGATGGTGGCGATGAACGCCCACGCCGTCGAGAAGAATCCGAAACTCCAGCCCGCCCACCGTTCGACGGTGAGCACGAGCAGGAAGATCGGGATGCCGACGAGCCACGCCACGTAGCGGGCTCTCCAGGGAAAAGTCGCCTTGGGCGGGCCGAGCCAGACGGCGTCGACCCGGTAGACCTCGTCATCTGTCCTGATGCGCACGGGGACCGCCTCAGCCGGTGAACAGGCCGGCGATCCACTGGCCCACGTTCACGCCGGCGCCACTGACCGCGAGACCGATGATCGCGAGTGCGATGACCACACCGGCGAGCCGGCGCATGACGCCGGCGTTGTCCCCCTTGCCGCCGCCCAGCCAGAGCAGCAGGAGCGCGACGGCCAGCAGCACCAGGGGGATGACGTTGTCGATCAGCCAGGTGCGCACGTTTCCGGTGCCCAACTCGCCGGCGGCCAGTGTGAGCGTGGTCAAGGTCGTCATCGCGATACTCCCGATGCGCGGTGGGGGCCGCGCGGTTCTGGCACAGGCGGTGCTTCGTACATCATCATGGCATTACGAGGGGTAGTGATCCAAGCGCGCTGTGTAGATGTCGACTTGTCTGTACGTGTACGGGACGCGCTTGTCTCACGGAAACTCCTCGCCCCCATCATCGCGGGAAGGGTCCTCCGGTTAAAGCCCGGCCACCCATGATTCTTAACAGGCCGACGAACTCACCCGATTGCGCGTGATTCGCTCACCCTCGGTATCGAGTCCCTGGCCGTGGTGCGGTCGCAGACAGTGTGTCATGCCCCGTTCGGTCCCGTCCTCCGAGTCCGCTCCGTGAGCAAGTTCCGCCGGTCGACGGGGAAGTCGATCTTGAAGCGCCGCCGCGCCGGTCACAGGGCGCGTCGAAGAGGCCCGGTTTTTCACTACATAGCGTGATCTTGGGCCCTCAGGGACGCCCTTGCTTGAACATCCCCGCCGGATACGCTCCGGCAGCGACGACCTGGCGGCTCAGGACGCGGCCGAGCTCCTCGAGCCGGGCGGTCTTCTCGGGCCCGAGGTGCTCCCACGGCCCGGTCGCGGAGGCCTCGGTGGCGACCTCGACCCGGTCGCGCAGCGCCTTGCCCGCTTCGGTGAGCCCCTCGTCGCCGAGGATGCCCCGCTCGCGGAGGCGGGCGGTGGCGGCGTCCCACTGCTCGTCGCTCCAGCCACGGGTGAGCTTGGCGGCGGAGTCGACGAAGCCGACCCCGGTGGCGACATGGGTGACAAGGGCTTCGAGCCCGCTCAGGTTGTTGAGGACCAGCGCGGCGATGTGTCCGTCTCCGCGGTACTCGCGCAGCAGCGTGACGGCGTGCCAGAGGACGAGGTGAGGCTGCTCGGGCCAGGCCAGGCCGGCATGCCCGGCGTAGAGCGGACGGCCTTCGACAGTGCACCCGGCAGTCGCCTCGCGGGCCAGCTCTGCGGCTTCGGCGAGTTCGTCGCCCTTGAGGGTGTCGTCATCGAGGAGCCGGGTGAGGGCCTTGTCGACGCCGTCGAAGCGCGCTTCGACGACCTGCTCGGGGGTGGCGAGGGTCCAGGCGCGCGGGATGGTCCGGGCGATGACGTCGGGGTTGAAGTTGTAGAAGGTGGCGGCCACGACGCCCGGCCCGACCGCGCCCATGGCGGCCGACCGGCCGGCGAAGTAGCACATCCGCCCGGGCCGCAGCCCGGCCGCGGTGAGCGCCTCGTCGACCTCCGGCACGAAGTAGCACCAGGAGTGCAGTGTGTCGAAGGACCGCTTGAACTGCTTTTCGTTCCCTGCCCCGGCCTCGCCCATGGTTCCGCACCCTACCCCCCGGTAACCGCGATGAGCCATGGCCCGGAGGACGCCTTCAGCCCAGGCCCTCATACACCCCTGTAAGCAGCAAATCCGGATACTTCGGTCAATTCGGGCACCGTCGGAAGGTGAGCACTGTGGGACGAAGGGACCCTTCCTCTCGCCGGACGCACTGAAAGTCCCCTTCGGCCGCACGAAGAGCGCGCGCCAATAAACACAGCCGCCAGGGCGCCGGTGCGCGGCGCCCTGGCGGCAAGAAAGAAGATACGGACGAGCTGGCATGTAAGCCGGATCCTGTTCCCCGGTCGCCTTGCGGCGGCCGGGGCGGCGATCATCCATCTCGGCCTGCCGTTGCCGGCAGGCTCCAGCGGCCTACCCGCAGGCTCGGACGGGCCGTCCTCGAGCGCCTGCGCAGGAGCCGTGGCTCCCTCTTGGCCTTGCTCCGGGTGGGGTTTACCTAGCCGTCCCGGTCGCCCGGGACGCTGGTGGTCTCTTACACCACCGTTTCACCCTTACCCCCGTCCGCATGAAGCACAGCCGGGGGCGGTCTGTTTTCTGTGGCACTGTCCCGCGGGTCACCCCGGGTTGCCGTTAGCAACCACCCTGCCCTGTGGAGTCCGGACTTTCCTCGGACCGGGTCGCCCCGGCTCGCGACCGCCCTGCCAGCTCGTCCGCCGGGTGATTTTAGCCGGTGGGTCAGGACGTGCGGGCGTGGCGGTAGAGGGGCCAGCCACCGAGGGTGACCTGCAGGGTGCCGTCGGGCCTGCGCAGGGTGCTCACGAGCGTGGGGTCGATGCCGCTCACCTGGGGGGCGCCCGTGGTGAGGACCGGGATCCAGGTGGTGGCGCAGGCTCCGAAGCACGTGCTGACCGAGGGCTGGTCGTGGTCGTACCGGTAGAGGACGTTGCCGTCCCCGTCGGTGACCGAGTCGGTCGAGCCGTGCACGGCGACCAGGCGCACCGCGGGCGCGCCGGTGGCCGGGACGAGGGGGTCGGTCGTCGGGGCCTCGGCGACCGAAGCCCCGACGACCGGGTGGGAAGGGTCAGTGCCCTGCCACAGCGCCACTGCGCTCATAGTGAGCGCGACGGCGGCGGCCAGGACGGTCGGCAGGTGCCTGTGCCGGGACATCGGTGATCTCCGTTCCCCCGAGCGGCGGGGCGGGGTGCTGGCGGGCGAGTTCGGCGGTCCAGTGCAGGACGGCGGCGGGGCTGTCGAGGCCGACGAGGCCGATCAGCTTCCCGTTGTGCACGAAGCCGGTGATCGGGCGCGTGCCGGGCACCGGGGATTCGAGGAGGACGGTGTCGGAGCCGAGCATCGGGCGTCCGGCGACCTGGATGCGGACGCCGTGTTGTTCGGACCAGAAGCGCGGCACCGGGCTGAAGGGCAGAGCCCCCTGCGACCCGGTGAGCAGGTTCTCGGCGGCGGCGCGGCTCATCTCGACGGCGTTGAGCCAGTGTTCGACGCGCTGGGGTGCCTCGTCGAAGCGCAGGTTGGGCCAGCGGGCGACGTCGCCGGCCGCGACGATCGTCTCCGACCCCACGACGTGGCAGGTCGGCCCGCACAGGACGCCGTCGTCGAGCGGGAGCTTGGCGCCCCGCAGCCACGACACCGCCGGGACGCTGCCGACGGCGACCACGACGCAGGCGACATCGATGGCACGGCCGTCGGTGAACTCGATCCCGACCTGCGTGGGCGAGGGCCGCCACCGCCGGACGGTGGTGCCGAGCTCGAGGCGGACGCCGCGGGCGGTGTGCAGCGCGGTGAGCCAGTCGCCGATGTCGCGGCCGAGGACGTCGGTGAGCAGCGCCCTGGACCGGCCGATGAGCACGACCTCGCGGCCCATCTCGCACAGGCTGGAAGCCACCTCGCAGCCGATGAAGCCGTCGCCGACGACGGCCACCGTGCCAGGGTTGGTGTTCAGCGCGCGCTGCAGCGCGATGGTGTCGGCCAGGGTGCGGACGACGACCACGCGCGGGTGCCCGTGCGGCGCGCCGGGCGCGCGGCGGGCTTCGACGCCGGTGGCGATGATCAGCCCGTCGTAGGTCAGCTCTTCGTCGGGCAGGTGGACCACCTGGCGGCCGGGCGAGAGCTTGACGACCGGGGTGTTGAGCCGCCATTCGACGTCGACGTCCAGCGGGTTCACGAGCTGGGTGTCGGCGCGGCTGATGGCACCGGTGAGCAGCTGCTTGGACAGCGCGGGCCGGTGGTAGGCGATGTCGGGTTCGGCGCCGACGACCACGACCTCGCCGTCGAAGTTGAGCTCGCGCAGCCGTTCGGCCGCGCGCAGCCCGGCCAGTCCGGCCCCGGCGATCACGATCCGTTCGCTCATCGGGTGGCTCCTTGCAGCTGGATGGCCCGCATCGGGCAGGCACGGGCGGCGGCTTGCACCCGCGGCGTCTGCTTCGGTCCGGGTCGTTTCTCGTACTCCAGCTGCCCGTCTTGGCCGAGCTGGAAGACCTGGGGCGCCTCGGACTGGCAGACGCCGTACTGGTGGCAGCGGTGGTTGTCGACGCTGATCCGCAGGATCGCCGGCCCGGCCTCGCCCTCGGGCGAGTCGGCCGCGGGTTCGAGCAGCCCGGCGCGGACGAGGGCCCCGGCGGGCAGCACGCGCAGCACGGTCAGCACCGCGGGCGGGGCGAGCAGGGTGATCCCGGCCAGCCAGACGACCGCGAGGTGGCCGTTGGCGGCGGCGCCGAGCCAGGCGTGCACCGCCAGCAGCCCGATGGCGACGTAGCCGAGCTGGTGGAACCGCAGCCAGCGGCGGTCGGCCAGGCCGCGGCGCAGCCCTGCTGTAATCGACACAGCCACCACCAGCTCGAGGCCGAGGATGCCGACCGCGTGCCGGGCCTGCCCGTCGAAGAACGGCACGAGCAGGTCGATGGCGCTGACCGGCTCGTCGTCGAGGAAGAGAAAGGACAGGCCGTGCAGGACGCCAAGAGCGAGGGTGAACGCCGAGAGCAGCACGTGCCCGGTCCGCAGCGCCTGGTGCGCGCTGAACCGCCGGACCCAGCCGGTGGCGGTGAGCACGCCCCAGCACAGGGTCAGGCACATGCAGAGGTAGGTGAGGCGCCCGGAGAGCGCGGCGATCTCCCCGATCCCGTCGTCGTGGGGAGAGGCGAGGACTAGTGCGGCTGAGAGGGACATCAGGGGTTGACCTCCGGGGGCGCGGCTACTTCTTACCGGGGGATCCGAGCAGGCGGATCAGGCCGAACGTGGCGGCGGTGGCGAGCGCGACCAGCACCGCGCCGAGCGCGACGGCACCCCCGTCGAGGGTGTTGTCCGTGCGCGCCGAGACCAGCAGGGACGACGTCTGCGCGAGCCCGGTGCTCTCGAGCAGGGTCATGTGCCGCAGGGCGGTGTCCACGACGGTCTGGGCGAACGCGCGGACGTTGTCGTCCCGGGTGCCCGCCCGCACCTCGGAGGCGAGACCGAAGAGCGAGCCGTAGGCGGCGCGCATCCGGTTGACGTAGACCTGGTCGAGATCGGCGCCCGCGGCGGCGGAGATCTCGTCGGCCCAGGACTGCTCGTCGGCGGTCGGCGCCGCGGGCAGCCCGACCGCCAGCCGGTCGGCGACGGCCCGCAGGTTCACGTCCACCCGGGACAGGTCGTCGGCGATCTCGCTCGCGACGTCCTGCACCCGCTTCACGGAGGCGCGTTCGGCAGCCAGCCGGCTCGCGGGACCCGCCCAGAGGGCGTCTTCCTTGAGCTCGGCCAGCAGCGCCCGATCGGTCTGCTGCAGCTCTCCCGCGGCGGCCGGGAAAGCCGAGCACAGCAGCACCGTCACCGTGGCGGCGAACAGCGCCACGAATCGGAACGACATTCCGTGTCCCTTCGCGAAGTGGTACTCACCGGGGGTTACGGAAGTGAACGGGCGTACGGTTCTAGTCGTCACCTTTTAGTGACTGTGACGTGCATCACACGGCACATTTTGAACTACGCTCACGAGGTCCGCGCAACAGCCGTCACGAATTGACCAGCGCAACTAATGCATATGGCCTATTAAGCCGCTCTGCGCTACGCTCTGATGGCCCCACGGTCCTCCAGTCAGGTGAGGTTGCGAGCTTTATGGAAGCAATGGGCAGAGAAAGTCACGGCAGAGTTGGCTACGCCATCCCCGGTGCCGTCGACGACGCTCCCGACGACTTGATCTCCGTGCTGTACAAAAACTTCCGCGCAACCCTGTTCAGCCAGGTGCTGTCGCTGACCAACCATGATCGCCAGTGGACCGAGGATGTGGTGCAGGAGACCATGATCCGCGCGTGGCAGCACTCCGACACACTCGAGCGCGAGCCCGGCATGCTGCGCGGCTGGCTCCTCACCGTGGCCCGCCGGATCGTGATCGACGGCTGGCGAAATCGCCGCGTCCGCCCGCAGGAGGTCGCCCTGGAGATCCCGGAAAACGCGCAGACCGCCGATCGTACGGATAGTTCGTTAGCCGCTCTAACGATTACGCAGGCATTGCTGAACCTGGACGAGAAATACCAGTCGGTGATCTACGAGACGTACCTCGCCGGAAACACCGTCAAGCAAGCCGCCACCATTCTGGGAATTCCCGAGGGAACTGTGAAATCGCGCCTCTACACCGCGATGCGGAAATTGCGGAAGGCGCTGGGTGAGGTGACAGTGCGATGAGGAAAGCGAATGGGGTGCACCAGGACGCCGCGGCCTACGGGCTCGGCGTCCTTGACAATTCAGGGGAATTCGAGGAACACCTGCGGGGCTGCGGGGACTGCCGCCAAGCCGTCGCCGAGTTCACCGAAGTGACCTACGCGCTCGAGCGGGCGGCCCGCCAGGGCTACCTGCCTCCTGGCGACAGTTCGGTCCCGCGCAAGCGGACCTGCCTGATCAGCTCAGGCCGGCGGCCGGGGGCGGGCAGGCTGCTGCTCCTGGCCCTGTGCGTGGCGACGGCGGGGATCGCGCTGGGCTCGGCGAGCCGGAACGGCTGGGTCGCGTCCGCTGCGTTCATCGTCTCCCCTGCTCACGTCGGGTCCGGGCATGGCGCGTCGACCGGGGATCCTCTTCGGGATCTCCCCTAGTCGGCCGCTATCCAGTAGTCTGCCCGAACCCAACATGAAAGTCCTTACGGTGGATACCGAAGTAAATCCCGAGAACCCCGTCAGCGGGGCTTCGGTACCGAAGCGCCCCGCAACCTGGCTCCCCGGCCGCGAGCCCGAGATCACGCGCCTGACCAGGCTTTTCCCTGGCGTGCTGGCGGGTAAGTCCGCGAGCGCGATCCTGGTCGGCGAGTTCGGCATGGGCAAGACTTCGGTCCTTCGGACCACCGCCGCGCTGGCCAAGCAGGCCGGGTTCACGGTCGCGCTCGCCAGCTGCGGCCGGTTGGAGAGCCATCTCGCCGGCGGCGTCGTCCGCCAGCTGATCGAACCGCTCACCGAACCCGCGCTCGACGACACCTCGCCGCGCCCGCGCGAACCGCACGTCACTGAGCGGCTACGCGTGGTGAACTCCACTTCGCCCGCCGAGCAGAGCGACGCGCTGGAGTCCTTCTTCGACACCGTCCGCCAAGCGGCGGAGCAGGCGCCGGTCCTTCTCGGCATCGACAACGTCCACGTCGCCGACGACTGGTCCATGCGCTGCCTCGCCTACATCCAGCAGCGCGTGGCGGACCTGCCGGTGTTGATCATAGTCACCACCACGGTCGGCTATCCGCCACACCCCGAGATCGGCCTGCTGGACATGGCGGGCTGCGCGCCGGCCACGATGATCATCAACGGCCTCTCCGACGCCGCGACCGCGCAGATCCTCGGGCTGGCCCCCGGCGAGCTCGCCTCGGCCTGCCGCGACGCGACCGGCGGCAACCCGTTCCTCCTGCATTCCCTGCGCCCGCGGCTGCTGCCCGGCGAGGACCCGCACGAGGTGGGCGCGGCCACCATCGGCCAGGTCGTGCACGCGCGGCTGCAGCAGTTCCCGCACGCCTCGGAGATCCTGCACGCGGTGGCCATCCTCGGCGACGACTCCGGGTTCGACCTGATCGCCCAGCTCGCCGGCATCGACGAGCTCGACGCGCTGCAGACCATCGACATCATGGTCCGGCTGCACATCCTGACCAACAGCCACCAGCCGATGCTGTCCTACTCCTTCCTGCGCAACTCCGTGCTCAAGGACATGCCGCGGCCGACGCGCGCGGTGGGCCACGCCCGCGCCGCGAAGCTGCTCCACGACACCGGCGCGCCCCTCGAGCGCATCTCGGCGCACCTGCTGGAGGCCACCTCCATCCGCGTGCCGTGGGCCATCGACATCCTCCGGACGGCCGCCCGCAACGCGACCTTCGGTGGCAACGCCGAGCTCGGCACCCGCTTCCTGCGGCGGGCGCTGGAGGAGCGGCTCACGTCCGGGCGGCGCGTCGCCGTGCTCATGCAGCTCGCGCACGCGGAGTTCCAGCTCGACCCGCCCGCGGCCGCGGTGCGGGTCCGCGAGGCCGTCGACCACATCGGCAACCGCGACACGGCCGCGTTCATCGCCACCGCCATGCTGCTGTCGCTGTGCGGCGGCCAGGACGCCCGGCTCGCGATCAGCGCGGCCGGGCAGATCGCGGCCCGGCTCGACGCCGGCGGCCCGGACGCGGTGTGGCCGCTGCTGTGCATGACCTACCTGGCCGAGGCCGGCAGCAGGCTCGGCCCGCCGCCGGAGTTCCGGGACTTCGAGGAGCAGTGGGCCCCGCTGACCGACCCGGCGGCCCAGCGCAGCCGCTCGGCGCTGCTGGCGCTCGACGCGGTCCGCACCGGCGAGTCGGCGCAGGAAGCTGTCCGCCACTTCGCGGACGCGCTGTCCGGCGACGAGGGTGACCTGTTCGAGCAGCACTACTTCTTCACTCTGGCCACCGCGGTGCTCGCGGACGAGCCGGCCCATGTGGACCGGCTGTGCCGCGTGCTGGACCTCGACCGCGAACCGTGGGACCACCACGTGCCCGAGGGCGCGCTGCCCACGCTGGCGCGCGGGATCGCCCTGCAGACCAGCGGCGACCTGCAACGCGCGAGCGTGCACTTCGAGTCGCTGCTGCGGCGTTTCGACGAGCGCGGCGCGACGACGATCTGCCCGGTCGGCGTGCTGTGCGCGGCGAAGCTCGTCGAGTGCTGGGTCGACCTCGGCCGGTTCGAGGCGGCGACGTCGCTGCTGGACCGGATGGACTTCGTGGCGAGCCAGGGCTTGTTCTCGCACACCTACCTGCTGTACGCCCGTGGACGCCTGCGCGTCGCCACCGGCTACACGCGCTTCGGCTTCGAGGACCTGCTGAGCTGCGGACGGCGGCTCGCGCACCACGGCATGCGCTTCCCCGGCTTCGTGCCGTGGCGCGCGCACGCGGCCCGCGCGGCGCTGGCGCTGGGCCAGGCCGACGACGCCGCCCGGCTCGCCGAGGAGGACATCCAGGCGGCCGCCCGGTGGGGCGCGCCCAGGCCGCTCGGCACCGCGCTCACGACGATCGGCCTGGTCCGCGAAGACGACGAAGCCGAGCGCGCGTTGCAGAAGGCCGTCACAACGCTGGGCACCTCGCCGTCCCGGCTGCAGCTCGCGACCGCGCAGACCGAGCTGGGCGTGCTGCAGGCGCGGCGCGGACAGTCCGAAAAGGCCATCGAGACGCTGCGGCAGGCCGTCGAGCTGAGCGAGCACTGCGGAGCCCGGCCGCTCGCCCGCCGTGCGGCCGAGGAGCTGCGGGCGGCCCGGCGGGCGCTGACCCCGGCCAAGGACAACGAGTACGGCCTCACGCGCCAGGAGAACCGCATCGCGGTGATGGCCGCGCAGGGCCTGACCAACCGCGAGATCGCGACCGCGCTGCACCTGACCCGGCGCACGGTCGAGCTGCACCTCTCCGGCGCGTACCGCAAGCTCGGCATCCCCGGCCGCGCGGAACTCGGCGGCGCACTCGCGAAGTCCCAGCGCTCGAGCTGACCGGCCCCGGCTGTCCGCTGTGGACCGGGCATGCCTCGGCTAGTTTGAGCCGGTGATGTGGGCGGGTGCGGGCAGCCTGGTGCTGTTGGTGGCGGTGCTGGCGTTCGCGATCCTCCGGCCGCGTGGGTGGCCCGAGGCCGTCGTCGCGGTGCCGGCCGCCGGGATCGCGCTCCTGCTGGGACTGGTCAAGCCCGCCGCGGCCGGGCACCGGGTGGTGGAAATCCTGCCCACGCTCGGGTTTCTGGCCGCGATCCTGTTGCTGTCCTTTTTGGCCAGTGTGGACGGCGTGTTCTCGTGGCTGGGCAACCGGCTCGCCGAAGCCTGCCACGGCAAGCCGCGCCGGCTGCTGGTCCTCACCTTCGCCGCGGCCTCCGGGGTCACCGCGGTCCTGAGCCTGGACGCCACCGTCGTCCTGCTGACGCCGGTCGTGCTGGCCACCGCGTCGAGCCTGAAGCTGCGCGCGCGTCCGCACGTCTACGCCTGCGCGCACCTGGCGAACTCGGCCTCGACGCTGCTGCCGGTGTCCAATCTGACCAACCTGCTCGCGTTTTCCGCGTCCGGGCTGACTTTCGCCGGGTTCACCGCGCTGATGGCGCTGCCGTGGGTGGTCACGATCGGCATCGAACTGCTGGTGTTCCTGCGTTTCTTCGCCGCCGACCTCCGCGAGCCCGGCGGCGGCGAGCCGGTGAAACACCAGGACCGCCACCGATGTTCGCGCTGGTGATCCTCGCGCTGACGCTGGCCGGTTTCGGCCTCGGCGAACCGATCCACGTCCAGCCGGTGTGGATCGCCGCGCTGGCCGCGCTCATCCTCGGCACACGCGCGCTGGCGCAAGGAAAGATCAAGCCGCGGCAGCTGGTCAGCGAGGCAGCGCCGCAGCTGATCCTGTTCGTGCTCGGCCTCGCCGTCGTGGTCGAGGCCGTGTCGGAGCACCTCCTCGGCGGCCTGCTGCGCGGGCTGCTGCCGACGTCCACCGGGCTGGCCGCGCTGCTGCTCACCGCGGCGATCGCGGCGGTGCTGGCGAACCTGGTCAACAACCTGCCCGCGACGCTGATCCTGCTGTCGGTGCTGGGCCCGCATCCCGCGCCGGGCGTGCTGCTGGCGGTCCTGCTGGGCGTCAACATCGGCCCGAACGCGAGCTACCTCGGCTCGCTGGCGACCCTGCTGTGGCGCCGCACGCTGCCGGAACACCCGTCAGCACGCACGTTCCACGTCCTGGGCGCCCTCACCACGCCGCTCTGCCTGGCGGCCGCGACGGTGGCTCTCTGGCTCGGGCTCAGCCTGAGCTGAAGGGGACGTTCAGTGCACCGGACGCGATGAAGGGGACTTTCCTCCCGCGGGACGCGAGGAAAGTCCCCTTCAGCACACGGGCTTAGCGGGCCCCGATGGTCTGGCCGCGGCGCAGCGTCGGGCCGCAGTCGTCGAGCGGGCCGCCGAAGCGGTCCGCGGCGACGGCCGGGATCGTGGCCGCGGCGTAGTCCTGGGCCGCCTTGAGCTTCGCCGGGTCGGTGACCGCGTCCTTGCGGACCCAGTCGCCGTTGCGCAGGCCCTCGATCGGCGAGCTGTAGATCAGCGCGTAGTCGCGGTCCAGCCGCGGGTCGAGCGCGATGCCGTTGCCCGCGGCCCACGGGCCCCAGGAGTGGATGAAGGTCGGCTTGACCGTGTCGAAGACGTAGTCGCGCAGGCCCTGGATGTCGCCGTCGTGCACCAGGTCCGCGATCGGCTTGTCCACCAGCCCGGCCATGTCGACCAGGTCGAGCCTGCTGGTCATCGACGAGCCGCCGAGGTCGGGCAGCAGCAGCGAGGCCTTCTGCAGGCCGAGGATGTCGGCGTAGGTGTTGAAGCCGCGGCCGAAGCGGTCGGCGACCAGGCAGGCGGTGATGTTCGGGCCCTTGGCGAACTTCTCCGACGCCTGCGCGAAGCCGACGAGCGACGGGATCGCGGCGCCGATGAGCACGACGACCACGCCGATCCGCAGCAACGCCTTGCGGTGGCGCAGCAGCTCACCGGCCGAGAGCGTGCCGGCCAGCACCGCCAGCGGCCAGATCGGGCTGGCGAAACGGTTCTGGTACATCCAGTCCGCGACCATCACGCCGAAGGCGAAGATGCCCAGCCCCAGCGGGACCAGCAGCGCGACCAGCGAGCGCCGCCACGGCGCCTTGACGAGCGCGAACACGATCACCAGCGTCAGCAGGATCACGCCCGCCCAGCCCGCGTACTCGACCAGCTCGAACGGCCGCTTGAGCGCGTCCAGACCGGGCAGGCCCTGCTTCTTCGCGACCGAAGGGTTGGCCAGCCAGCGGCCGAACTCGAGGTGGCGCCAGGCGACGTAGATCCCGAACGGCACCGCGAACGCGGCGATGGAGAGCAGGACGTGCTTGACACTCTTGCCGAACAGCCCCTTGCGCAGGCCGAACAGCGCGACCAGCGGGTACGCCCCGGCGTAGATGAGGCCTTCCGGCCGGGTCAGCGCCGCGAACGCGACGAGCACGCCGGACCAGAGCGCGATCTTGGTGGTGAGCACGCGGTCGCGGTGCACGGCGACGAACAACGTCACCGACAGCGTCACGACGGCGAAGGCGAACAGCGAGTTCTCGAGGCCGGAGACGACCCAGATGACGAAGGACGGGATCGTCGCCAGCGTGAGCCCGACGACCAGCGTGACGAGCCACGCGAAGCGCGTGAAGATCTGCTTCGCGGCGATGTGGCAAGCCGTCAGGATCCCGGCGGTGAAGAGCAGGCCGAGCGCCTTCGGGAACAGGACGTAGTCCGGGATGCCGAAGAGCTCACCGCGGTCGAAGAGGCCGACGAGCTTGCCGAGACCGAGCAGCACCATCCAGGTCGGGTCGGAGAAGCCCTCGACCGGCTGGGCGCCGGGCTGCAGCACCGGGCCGAGGCCCTCGGCGAAGCTGCGCGCGTAGGAGAAGGTGATGGCGGCGTCGTCGACGATCCAGTGCCCGAAGCGGGTGGCGTGCCACGCGACCGCGGCGACGCCGGCGAGCACGGCCAGCACCGGCGCGATCCGGGACGCCCAGCCACGGGTCGTGGAGCCGGTGCCCGGGTCGTCCGGAAGGTCGCGTTCGCTGGTCTCGCTGAGTGCGCTTGCCGTCATGTCCTCGTCACTGTTCCGCCCGCAGGCCTCTGCCGGAGGGATACGCACGAGCTTGCGCCCCCTGAAGTGGACCCGCCGCGGGATCCGCTACCGCGGCGCCGCGGTCGAGACACTGTAGCCAATACCCCATCGGCGCCTGTCCGGGCCTCGCCGCCATGCGTGATCCACCCCACATTTCGCGGGTCAGCTCAGGTGTGAGGTGTCGTTCACCAGCCGGACCGAAGCGTTGCCGTCGGGATAGAACTCGACGATCGACACCGACGCGAGATCGAGGTGCAGCCGGAACAGCAGCGACGGACCGGCGTCGAGCCCCATCCGGAGCAGCGACTTGATCGGTGTCACGTGGCTGACCAGCACCAACGTGCTCCCGCCGTGCTGGGCGATCAGCTCGTCGCGAGCCCGGCGGACGCGCCGGTGAACGACGTCGAAGCTCTCCCCGCCGGGCGGCGGCACGCTGGGGTCGCCGATCCACTGGCGGTGCAGTTCGGGGTCGCGCTCGGCCGCCTCGGTGAAGGTGAGGCCCTCCCACTCGCCGAAGTCCGTCTCGATCAGCCCGGGGTGGGTTTCGACGCGGCCGCCGAGCGCGTCGGCCGCCGCCTGCGCGGTCTGCATCGCGCGGGTCAGCGGGGACGCGATGATCGGCACCGCCTGGCCGTCGACGACCAGGCCGTCGGTCGCCGCGAGGCGTTTCGCCGCCGCGTCGGCCTGCGCCTGGCCGAGGTCGGTCAGGCCGACGTCGCCACGGCCGGAGTAGCGGCGCTTGGCCGACATCTCGGTCTGGCCGTGGCGCAGCAGGATCAGCCGGGTCGGGGTGCCGCGGGCGCCGGTCCAGGCCACCACCGCGGGATCGCGCTTCGGCTCGGGCCTGGTCCGGACCGGTTTCCCGGCGGCCTCGTCCATGGCCTCGTTGGCGAGGCGGTCCGCGTGGGAGTTCTCCGCGCGCGGGATCCATTCGTAGCGGACCCGGCCGAAGCCGGCGGCGAGCTCCTTGGCCTGCTCCGAGAGGGGCTGCATCGCCGGGTGCTTGACCTTCCAGCGCCCGGACATCTGCTCCACCACGAGCTTCGAGTCCATCCGGACGTCCACAGTGGACGCTCCGAGCTCGGCGGCCGCGGTCAGCCCGGCGATCAGGCCGCGGTACTCGGCGACGTTGTTGGTGACGACGCCGAGACCCTCCTTGCGCTCGGCCAGCACCTCGCCGGTGGCGGCGTCCTTGACCACGGCGCCGTAGCCCGCCGGCCCCGGGTTGCCCCGGGAACCGCCATCGGCCTCAACGACCAGATGCTTCGGGGGGTCCGTGGGGGCGGAGCCCCTCGGGCGGGGTTCGGGGGTTGCACCCCCGAAGACACCGTCGGTCACAGGCCCGACTCCAGGGTACGGACCAGGATGGCGCCGCAGTTCTCGCACTGGACGACGGCGTCCTCGGCGGTCGCCTTGATCTCGTTGATGGTGTTGCGGTCCAGCTCGAGCTGGCAGGCGCCGCAACGGCGGGCGCGCAGCAGCGCGGCGCCGATGCCCTTGTGCGCGCGGACGCGCTCGTAGAGCTTCAGCAGATCTTCCGGGAAGCCGGGGACGAGCTTCACGCGGTCCTCGTCGCGGCGGGCGCGGGTGGTGTCGAGGTCCTTGAACGCCTCGTCGCGGCGCTCGACCGCGGCGGCGACCTCGGCCTCGGCCTTGTCGACCTCGGCGCCGGTGCGCTGCGCGTCGAGGCCGAGCGCCTCGCGCTGCTCCATCAGCTCGAGAAGGTCGTCCTCCAGCGCGCTTTGACGACGCTGCAACGTCTGGAGCTCGTGCTCGATGTCGGTCATCTGCTTGGCGTTGACGGTGCCGCCTGCCAGGAGCTTGCGGTCCCGGTCCTCGCGGGCGCGGACGGACTCGATCTCCTTCTCCTGCCGCGCGATCTCGCGATCGAGATCGGACGAGGCGGTCTCGACCTTGACGAGGGCGTCGCGGCGCTCGCGCGCGGTCTTCTCCCCGGCGTCGATCTCGGCCAGCTCGGGCAGGGTGCGACGGCGGTGCGCGGTGCGCGAGAGCTCGGCGTCCACCTTGGCGAGTTCGAGCAGCTTGCGCTGCACGGCGGGTTCGGCCTTCACTGTGCTCCTCGATTGGTAGCGCGGACGGTCCACGGGTCGGTGCACCGCGTGGACACGCAGGTGTCGACGTTACCCGCAAAGGCGTCCGCCACGAGCGCCGAGGCTTGGCCGCACCACGGCCATTCGCTCGCCCAGTGCGTGACCCCGACGAGGGCGGGGGCCCGAGCGCCGGCGGCGAGGTGATCACCGGCGGGGTGATGGCGCAGGTCCGCGGTGACGTAGGCGTCGACGCCCGCGGCGGTGGCGTGGCCGAGGTAGGAGTCGCCCGCGCCGCCGGAGACCGCGACCGTGCGGATCGGGCGGGCCGGATCGCCGGCGCCGAACACGCCGGGAACGGTCTGGGGCAAGGCGTCCGCGACGCGCTGGACGAACTCCGCCAACGGCTCCGGCTCGGGGAGCTCGCCGATGCGGCCGATGCCGGTGACGCCGTCGGGGCGGGGGTCGAGCGGCTTGAGCGCGTGCAGGCCGATGGCTTCGGCGAGCGCGTCGGAGACGCCGGGGCTCGCGGAGTCGGCGTTGGTGTGCGCGCAGTAGAGCGCGATCCCGCCGCGGATCATCCGATGTACGAGGCTGCCTTTGACGGTGTCGGCGGGAACGCCGTGCACCCCGCGGAGCAACAACGGATGGTGCGCGACGATCAGCTGCGCACCGATCTCGATGGCTTCGTCGACGGTCTCGGCGACCGGGTCGACGCAGAAGAGCACGCGGGTGACGGGTTCGGCCGGGTCGCCACAGACGAGGCCGACGGCGTCCCAGGACTCGGCGAAAGCGGGCGGGTAGGCCTGCTCCAGCACGGCGATGATTTCGGAAACAGCGGGCACCGGGGGATCTTCGCATGTACGGTGCGTGTCCATGCGGCTTCGGTCCTGGCTCGCCTCCGTCGTACTCGTCCTCTCCGCGTTGCTGCTGAGCGCGGTGCCCGCTTCGGCGGCGCCGTCCCTGTGGCGGCTGACCGATCTCGCGGCGCAGCGCGTGGAGATCGCGGACAAGGTGGCGGCGGCGAAGTACGGCACGCCCTCCCCGATCGACGATCCGGTGCGGGAACAGCAGATCTACGACTCGGTCTCGGCGCAGGCCCCGGCGCTCGGCCTCGACCCGGCGGACGCGGTGCGCTTCTTCCGCGCGCAGATCGAGGCGAACAAGGTGGTGCAGCGCGGCTTGTACGCGCGGTGGGCGGAGCACCCGTCGGAGGTGCCGACGACTCGCCCCGATCTGGCGACGGAGGTCCGCCCGGTGATCGACCGGCTGAACGCGTCGCTGCTGACGGAGCTGGCGGCGACGCAGTCGGTGCGGGCGTCGCGGGTGTGCCCGATCCGGCAGCGCGTGACCGCGCGGGTGGTGGACGCCGTGCGGCACCTGGACGTCCTGCACGCGCGGGCACTGGACGAGGCCGTCTCGGCGACCTGCGGGTGACAGACTGGGCGCCGTGACCCACATCGTGTTCGTCTGCTCGGGCAACATCTGCCGCTCCCCGATGGCCGAGCTGGTCTTCAGCGCGCACCTCGACCGCGCGGGCCTCGCTGACGCGGTCCGCGTGTCGAGCGCGGGCACCGGCGGATGGCACGTCGGCGAGCGAGCGGACAAGCGAGCCCGCGCGACGCTGGCCGCCCATGGCTACCCGACGTCGCACGTGGCCTCGGAGGTCTCCGCCGAAGACCTGACGGCCGACCTGATCCTGGCCGCGGACTCGGACCACTTCACGTTCCTCAAGTCCCGCGCGGACGACCCCTCGGCCGTGCACCTGCTGCGCTCGTTCGACCCGACGGCCCCCGAAGGCGCCGAAGTCCCCGACCCGTACTACGGCGCGGACGACGGCTTCGAGGAAGTCCTGGCGATGATCGAACGCACGGTTCCGGCTCTCCTGGACTGGGTCCGGGCCTCAAGGCCGTGAATGTGCCATTCACGGCCTTGAGGCCGGTCACAGCGGAGGCAGGTCGGCGGGCACGCTCGGCGGCCGGGGGCCTACCGTGAACGGCATGCGGTTCCTGCTCCGGCCCGGCTGGCTGGCGTTGACGGCAGTGGTGTTCACCTTCGCCATCTGCTGCTTCACGCTGCTCTCGCCGTGGCAGTTCAGCCGCAACACCGAGCGCGAAACACAGAACAACGCCCTCGAGAGCTCCTTCACCGCCGAGCCCGTCCCGCTGAACCAGGTCCTCCCGCCCGGCGCCTCCCCCGCCGACCGCGAATGGCACCGGGTCGCCCTCAGCGGCAGCTACCTCGCGGACAAGGAGGTCGTCGCGCGGCTGCGGACCGTCCAGGGCGAGGCCGCCTTCGAGGTGCTCACCCCGTTCCGCACCACGGACGGCCAGCTCGTGCTGGTCGACCGCGGGTACGTCCGGCTCGACGACAAGTCCGGCATCCTGCCCTACGCGCCGCCGCCGCCCGGGATCGTCCAGCTCACGGCGCGGGTGCGTCAGGACGAGACCGACCCGAAGAACCGGCCCGCCTTCACCGACGGCGGGAAGCTCCAGAGCTACGTCGTCGACTCGCGGGTCGTCGCGCGCTCGGCGAACCTCGACATCCGGCCCGGGTACTTCCAGCTCGACGCCGAGCAGCCCGGCGTGCTCAGCGCACTGCCGCTGCCGCAGACCGACTCGGGCCCGTTCCTGTCCTACGCCCTGCAGTGGATCGCCTTCGGCGCGATGGCGGTGCTCGGCTGGCTGTACTTCACCGTCCGCGAGCTCAAGCCCGGCGGCGCGCTGAACGCACCCGCGGGCGAGCGCACCCGCCGCAAGTCCGTGGCCGAGATCCTCGCCGAAGACGAAGCCCGCGAGACCGCCGACCACTAAAGTGGCCCTTGAGAACAAGCGAAAAATGGCCCTTCGGCCAGACCACTTCCCGTGTTCATACTCGAGCATGCTGATTCATCCCTGGGACGCGGCGAACGACGACGCCGAGTGGCGGGACTGGCTGGCCACGCACGACTTCGGCCAGCTCATCGCGGGCGGCCGCGGGCGTGACCTCCCGGTCGTCACCCCGGCGCACTTCGCCTTCGACGGCGGCCGCACCGTCGTCACGCACCTCGCCCGGCCCAACCCGATCTGGCCGCTGCTGGAGGAACACCCGCGTGCGCTGCTGACCATCGTCGACGACTACACCTACATCCGCGCGGACTGGAACACCGCTGAGGGCGCCGACCCGGCATACGGCGTGCCGACGTCGTATTACGCGACCGTGCAGCTCGAAGGCGACATCCGGCTGGTCGACGACCCGGCCGAGAAGGCCCGGCTGCTCGACCGCCAGCTCGCGCACTTCGAGCCGGACCTCAGCCGCGCTCCGGTGAGCGCCACCGAAGCGCCGGACCGGCGGCTGCTGCCCGGCATCCGCGGCATCGAGTTCACGATCACCGGCGTCCGCGCGAAGTTCAAGTTCGGCGGCAACCGGACCGCCGAGGATCGTGACCGCATCAGCAGCCATCTCGCCGATCGCAACGGCCCGCTGGACGACGCCGCCCTGGCTCAGCTCAAGCGCCGCGACGCCGAAGGCCGGTAAGAATCGCGAGCACCACCGAGGTGATCCCGGCCAGCCAGCCGACCACCCGCGACAGCTCCACCGCGCGCGTCACGTGCCCGGCGTCCGGGTTCCGGCCCACGCCGAGCACGGGCAACTCGGCCACGCCGTGCGGATAGACCGTCCGGCCGCCGACGCGCACCTCCAGTGCGCCGGCGAAAGCCGCCTCGACGCGGCCCGCGTTCGGGCTCGGGTGCGCGATCGTGTCCCGCCGCCACGCCCGCCACGCGCCGCCCGCCGAGCCGCCGACCACCGGCGCGGCCAGCACGGTCAGCGCCGCCGCGATCCGGGTCGGGATCAGGTGGACGAGCTCGTCGAGCCGGTCGAGCACCCAGTGCCCCCGGCCCGGTCCGCCGCGCGCCCGCCGCAGCAGGCTGATCGCCCGCGCGCCGACGAGCCCGGGCACCCCGGCCACCGCGCCCCAGACCAGCGGCGCCACCACGACGTCCGACGTGTTCTCGGCCAGCGTTTCCACCGAAGCGCGGGAAAGCGCGATCGCGTCCAGGCCGTCCGCGACCCGCGGATCCAGTTCGGACAACGTCGACCGCGCCGGCTCGAACCGGCATTCCTCGAGGTCGCGGGCCAGCTCGGTGCCGTCCAAAGCGAGCCCGGCGGCGCCGAGCACGGCCCAGGTCGTCACCGCTGTCGCCGAAGCCTGCACCAGCGGACGGCCTCGCGCGGCGCGTTCGGCGAGCAGCCCGCCCAGCACCGCGACGGCCGCGACCCCGGCGCCCGAGGCAGGGGACTGCGTGAGCCGCCGGAACGCCATCACCGGCGGACGGCGGCGCGGGTCGCCGAGGACCCCGTCGGCCGCCACACCCAGCACCAGCCCGATCGCGCGCGCCGCGCCCACTCCGCCCCCTGAAACCTGAAGAATTCCCGGCCCGACGAGGCTACTCGACCAGCGCGGCGATCTCGTCGCGTGCCTGGCTGACGATGTCCCGCATGGCCCGCTCGGCCCGGTCCGCGTCCCCGGCGCCGACCGCGGCGGCCACCTCCAGGTGCAGCGCGACGGCCTCGGGCTGCGGTTCCTCGGGCATCAGGCCGTGCCCGGTCCGCCCGGTGAGCACCTCGGCGACGACCGCAGAGAGCTGCGCGAACATCGGGTTGCCGGACGCGGCCAGCAGCAGGTCGTGGAACGCGATGTCGTGCTTCAGGAAGGTGTCCAGGTCCCGCGCCTTCGCGGTCCGCGCGAGCCGCTCGCCGAGCGCGCCGAGGCGACCGCGGTCCTCCGGCGTCGCCCGCAGCGCCGCGAACCGCGCCGCGCACGGTTCGACCGCGGACCGCAGCTCGATCAGCGTCTGCAACGCCGCCGGCCGAGCCGGGCCGTCGAGCTGCCAGCGGATCAGCCGCGGGTCGTAGTGGTTCCACTCGGCCTGATCGCGCACGATCAAGCCCACGCGTCGCTTACTGCTGGTCAGCTGCATCGTCTCGAGCACCCGGACGACTTCGCGCGCGACGGTCCGCGAAGCGCCGTAGCGCTCCTGGACCTCTTCGGACCGCAGCACGGACCCCGGCGGCAGCTCGCCACTCGCGATCGCGGCGCCCAGCGCGTCCAGTACTTCCTCATGCCGATCGGTCCCCATGCGTCCAACCTAGCGACCTGATTCGATTAAGTAGTTCTTTCTCTTGAATAAGTACTACTTATGGGTTTCACTTCCTGAATGGGTGTCATCGTGGTGATGGGCGTATCCGGCTCGGGAAAGACGACGGTCGGCTCGGCGCTGGCCGAGGCGCTGCGCGTGGAATACGCCGAGGCCGACACGTTCCACCCCCTGGCCAACATCGAGAAGATGAGCTCGGGCGTCCCCCTGACCGACGAGGACCGCGCGCCCTGGCTCGCGGCCATCGCGGACTGGATCCGCGAGCACCAGGACAGCGGCGGCGTGGTGACGTCGTCCGCACTCAAACGCCGTTACCGGGACGTGCTGCGCGGCGGCGGGGACGTCTGGTTCGCCCACCTCGACGGCGACCGCGAAACCCTGGCCGAGCGCATGAAGACCCGGTCCGGCCACTTCATGCCGGTGTCCCTGCTGGACTCCCAGCTCGCCGACCTCGAGCCCCTGCAGCCGGACGAGCCCGGCGAAGTCTTCGACATCCGCCGCACCCCCGCCGACCTCACGCAGGCCGCCCTCACCGCCTTCCGGGAGCACACATGAGCCACGATCTCCGCCTGATCGGCGCGACCCTGCTGGCGATCGCGGTGATCGTCGTGCTGATCACCAAGGTCAAGCTGCATCCCTTCCTGTCGCTGGTGCTCGGCTCGCTCACGCTCGGGCTGACCGCCGGGATGCCGGTCGACAAGCTGCTCAAGAGCTTCAGCGGCGGCGTCGGGTCGACCGTCGCTTCGGTCGGCATCCTGATCGCGCTCGGCGCCATGCTCGGCAAGCTGCTGGCCGACTCGGGTGGCGCCGACCAGATCGTCGACACCGTCCTCAGCCGCGCCCGCGGGAACGCGCTGCCGTGGGCGATGGCGCTGGTCGCCGCGCTGATCGGGCTGCCGATGTTCTTCGAGATCGGCCTGGTCATGCTGATCCCGGTGGTGCTGCTCGCGGCCAAGCGCACCGGGAAACCCGTGCTGCTGCTGGGAATTCCCGCGGTCGCCGGGCTTTCGGTGCTGCACGGCCTTGTCCCGCCGCACCCGGGCCCGCTGGCCGCCGCGGGCGCGTTGAACGCCAACGTCGGGATCACCCTGGCGTTCGGCCTGCTCGTCGGCCTGCCGACGCTGGTGATCGCGGGCCCGCTGTTCGGCCGGATCGCCGCCCGCCTGGTCCCGGACGCGGCGCCGCCGGAGCGGCTCATCCCCGAGCGCGCGGACACCGACAAGCCGCGGCCCAGCTTCGCCGCCACGCTCACGACGGTGCTCTTGCCCGTCGCGCTGATGCTCGCGAAAGCGCTCTCGGACATCTTGCTGGGCAAGGAAAACCAGGCCCGGCGCATCCTGGACTTCATCGGCGACCCGCTGGTCGCGCTGCTCGCGGCGGTGCTTGTCGCGATGGTCCTGCTCGGCCGTCCCGCCGGGCTGACCCGGGCGCGACTGTCCACAGTGGTCGGTGACTCGCTCGGCCCGATCGCCGGGATCCTGCTCATCGTCGGGGCCGGCGGCGGGTTCAAGCAGACCCTGGTCGACGCCGGGGTCGGCGACGTCGTCACAGGCCTCGCGAAGGACGCCCACCTCTCACCACTGCTGCTCGGCTGGCTGGTCGCGGTGGCCATCCGGCTGGCCACCGGCTCGGCCACGGTCGCGACGGTCTCCGCCGCGGGCATCGTCGCCCCGCTCGCGGCGGGCATGGACTCGTCGCAGAGCGCGCTGCTGGTGCTGGCCATCGGCGCCGGGTCGCTGTTCTTCTCCCACGTCAACGACGCCGGGTTCTGGCTGGTCAAGGAGTACTTCGGGATGTCGGTCGGCCAGACCCTGAAGAGCTGGTCGGTGATGGAAACGCTGATCTCCGTGGTGGCGATCGCGCTGATCCTCCCGCTCTCGCTGCTGGTCTAGCGCAGCGCGGGAGAGAAGGCAGGTTCGCTGCAGCGAAGGGGACTTTCCTTGCGTCTGACGCGAGGAAAGTCCCCTTCATCGCGCTTCCGCCGCGACTCGGCGCCGAGTCGCCCGTTGACATGTGACCTTTTGGTCACCTATCGTGGGGGCGTGCCCGACGACGACCTGGTGTTCAAGGCGCTGGCGGATCCGACCCGCCGGTTCCTGCTCGACCAGCTCTTCGAGCGTGACGGCCGCACGCTCACCGAGCTGGAGTCCGAAGTGGACATGAGCCGCTTCGGCGTGATGAAGCACCTCAAACTGCTGGAAGAGGCGGGACTCGTCGTCACGCGCAAGGAAGGCCGCGAGAAACGCCACTTCCTCAACCCGGTCCCGATCCGGCAGATCCACGACCGGTGGATCGACAAGTACACCGAGCACCACGTGAGTGCCCTGCTGGATCTCAAGAACGAACTGGAAGGCAACGAGCCATGACCGACACGCAGGTCTACCGCGTCTACATCAAGGCTTCCCCGGAGAAGATCTGGGAGGCCATCACGACGCCCGAGTGGACGCAGAAGTACGGCTACTCCGGGCTCGCCGACTTCGACCTCCGCAAGGGCGGCAAGCACCGCACCCGGCCGACCCCGGAGATCGAAGCCTTCGGGCACACCGGTGACATGGTGAACGGCGAGGTCCTCGAACTCGACCCGCCGCGCCGGCTGGTCATCACCTGGAAGCTGGTGATGGGCGCGCCGGAGATGGCCGCGGAGCCGTACACGACGGTCACCTACGACATCGAGGAGACCAAGAGCGCCGGCACCCGCCTGACCGTGACCCACGACCTGGCCGGCGCGCCGTTGACCGCCGCGATGGTCAGCGGTTCGGGCGAGAACATCGACGCGCCGCCGAACGAGAACGCCGGGGGCGGCTGGAACTGGATCCTCTCGGACCTCAAGACCCTGCTGGAGACCGGCGAGACGATCGCCGCGTCCTAGGAGAGACCGGAGGGGACCGCGCCCGCGCCGCTTCGGGCGGATCCCCTCCGGCTCACCCGCGCTGAGTCGCCGCTTTCAGCGCAGTCTTGGCGGACGCCGAGGCGTCCAGGGTGTCCAAACCGGACAGTGCGGCCCCGACGACGGGGTTGACGTCCACGACGCGGACCACCGCGCGCGGCGCGATCTTCAGGCAGCGCCGCTCGATCTCCGCGATCACCGGCGCGCCGACCCCGGTCAGCACGCCGCCGCCGAGCACGACCTCCGGCGCGTCCTCGGTCAGGCCCAGCCGCCGCAAGATCACCGCGACCAGCACGCTGACCTCTTCGACGAACCGGACCACGACCTCCTGCGCCACCTCGTCGCCTGCCGCCGCGACCTCGAACAGCAGCGGGCACAGGCCGTGGATCGAGGCCGCGTCGATCTCCTCGAAGTGCAGGCCCTGCACGACGTCGAACACCGTGGTCTTGCCGTAGAAGCCCGCGACGGCGGACTGCAGCGCGGTACCCGGGCCGCGCCCGTCCTCCGCGCGCACGGCCCACCACAGCGCCTCTTCGCCGAGCCGGTAGCCGCCGCCCCAGTCCCCGGAGATCTTGCCCAGTGCGGGAAACCGGTGCACACGCCCGTCCGGGCCGATGCCCGCGCCGTTGATCCCGGCCCCGCACACCACCGCGACGCCGACCCCTTCGCTGCCCGCGCGCAGCAGCGCGAGGACGTCGTTTCCGACGGTCAGCGTGTCGCTCCAGCCGCGGGCGGACAACGCCGCGTGCAATACCTCCTCCTCACGCGGGAAGTCCAGCCCGGCGAGGTAGGCCGACGTGTGCACGCCGAAGGGCTTGTCCAGCGGACGCCCGGCGTCGCGCAGCGCGTCCAGCACCAGTTCTTCCAGCGCCGCGACACATCCCGCGACGCCGATGTTCTGCGGCGACGCGCCCGGGCCGTGGGACTTCCCGAGCACGACGCCGTCCCGCGACACGATCAGCACGTCGGTCTTGCTGTTCCCGCCGTCGATCGCGACGATCACATCGCTCATGCGTGCGCCCAGGGCAGGAAATCCTTGTTGATCGCGACGAGCGAGTCCGCCAGCTGGTCGGCCTTGGTGTACTGCCCGACCAGCGGATGCGCCAGCAGCGCGTCGGCGACGCGGTCGCGGCCGCCCTTCACCGCGGCCTCCAGCGCCAGGTGCTCGTAGGCGGTGGCGCCCGCGATGAGCCCGGCAAACCTTTGCTCGACCGGTGACTGCGGGATGGGCCGCGCACCGTTGCCGTCCACAGTGGACGGAACCTCGATGACGGCGTCGTCCGGCAGGAACGGGAAGGTCCCGTCGTTGCGGACGTTCACCACGTGCTCCTCGGCCGGCCCGCCCGAGGTCAGCGCGTGGACGAGCTGGACAGCGGCCTCCGAGTAGTACGCACCGCCGCGCTTCTCCAGCGCCTCCGGCTTGGTGACCTGCTCCGGGTCGAGGTAGACCTTCAGCAGCTCTTCCTCGACGTCGCTGACCACGTCCGCGCGCGGGCGCTCGCCGAGCTGCTTGGCCACCTGCTCGTCGTGCGCGTAGTAGTACTTCAGGTAGTACGACGGCACGACGTTCATCCGCCGCATCCAGCCGACCGGCGCGCTGACGTGCTCGCCGAGGTACTCCGCGTGCAGCGCCAGCAGCTCCGGCAGCCGGTCGACGCCGCCGACCAGCACCTGTCGCTCCCAGCTCAGGTGGTTGAGCCCGGTGTGCACCAGCTTGACGTCGTCGATGCCCTCGCCGAGCAGCGACGCGAACGTGCGCTGCAGGTGGATCGCGACGTTGCACAGCCCGACCGCGCGGTGGCCCTCGTTGAGCAGCGCGCGGGTGACGATGCCGACCGGGTTGGTGAAGTTGACGATCCAGGTGTCCTCGCCCGCGGCCTTGCGGACCCGCTCGGCGATGTCGAGCACGACCGGGACCGTGCGCAGCGCCTTCGCGAGCCCGCCCGCGCCGGTCGTCTCCTGCCCGACACAGCCGCACGCGTGCGGGAACGTCTCGTCGGAGCGGCGCGCCCGCTGCCCGCCGACCCGCAGCTGGATCAGCACGGCGGACGCGCCTTCGACGCCTTCTTCCAGCGACGACGTGGTGCGCACGGTGGCGGGGTGCCCGGCGTGCGACAGCAAGCGTCCGCTGAATTCGCCGACCGCCTCGACCCGGTAGGTGTCGGGGTCGATCAGCACGATCTCGTCGACGTCCAAAGTGGACCGTCGACCGGCGATTCCGTCGATCAGCTCAGGCGTGTAGGTGGACCCGCCGCCGACGACTGCCAGCTTCATCCCTTGACTCCCGTGAACGTAATACCCTTGACGAAGGACTTCTGCGCGAAGATGAACAGCACGATCACCGGCGCCATGATCAGCGCCGTGGCGGCCATCGTGAGGTTCCACTCCACGTGGTGCATGCCGCGGAACGACGCGATCGCCAGCGAAAGCGGCCAGTGGTCCCGGTTCTCGCCGGTGTAGAGCAGCGGGCCGAAGTAGTCGTTCCAGGTGAACATGAAGCAGAACATCGCGGTGGCCGCGATCCCCGGCCGCGCCATCGGCAGCAACACGCGCGTCATCGCGCGGAACTCGCCGCAGCCGTCGATCTTCGCCGCTTCCAGGTAGTCCTTCGGGATGGTGAGGAAG
The DNA here is from genome assembly GCA_963762765.1 of uncultured Actinomycetota bacterium. GTDB lineage: Bacteria > Actinomycetota > Actinomycetes > Mycobacteriales > Pseudonocardiaceae > Amycolatopsis. Next base: position 6,981 of record CAVXMR010000008.1, on the reverse strand, counting down.
AACTGCCGCAGCAGGAAGATCGAGAACGCGTCGAAGAAGAAGTACGGCACGACCAGCGGCACCAGCGTGCCGGTCAGGCCCATCCGCACCCACAGGTCGTACAGCGGCACGATGGTCACCTGCGGTGGCAGCATCATCGCGGCCACGGTGAGCATGAAGAACGCGTTCTGCCCGCGCCAGCGCAGTTTCGCCAGCCCGTAGGCGGCTGGGATCGCCGAGAGCAGCGCGCCGATCGTGGCCAGTCCCGAGTACAGCATGCTGTTGATGAAGTAGTCGAACAGCGGAGCCTTCTGGAACACCGTCACGAAGTTCTCGAAGTGCCACTCCGTGGGCCACAGGCTCGAGGTCATCGCCTGGTCGTTCTTCATCACCGCGGTGAGGAACACGAACAGGATCGGCAGCATGAAGATCACGCCGAGGGCGATCCCGATCGCGTGGGTGGCGATCCAGGACAGCCGCTTGTTCCACGACCGCGCGAACTGCACCCGCGGGGGCACCGACGCCGGCTTGCGGACGGTTTCGGAAATCGTGATCATGCCCCCTCCTCCTGATGCTGGGACTTACGCAGCTGCCGCACGAGAATCCAGGTGAACCCGGCCGAGACGATGAACAGCAGCACCGCCATCGCCGCCGCGTAGCCCATGTTGAAGTAGCGGAAACCCTCTACGTAGAGCCAAATCGGGTACGTCAGCGTCGAGTTCTGTGGCGCGCCGATGAGTTTCGAGTTGCCGGCGACGTCCGCGGTGCCCGCCGACGCGGACGCGGCGACGATCGCCTGGGTGAAGAACTGCAGCGCGTAGATGATCGAGTTGACGATGCCGAACAGCAGCACCGGCGAGATCGACGGGATGGTGACGTGCCAGAACCGGCGGACCGGGCCGGCGCCGTCGAGGGCGGCTGCTTCATATTGCTCGGTCGGGACGTCCAGCAGCGCGGCGAGCATGATGATCATCAGCTCGCCCGAGCCCCACAGCGCCAGCAGCGTCAGCGCGGGCTTGGCGGTATCCGGGCCGTTGAACCACAGCGGGCCGTCGACCCCGACGAGCCGCAGGAACCGGTTCACCGGGCCGAATTCGGGGTTGAACACGAACACGAACGCCAGCGTCGCCGCGGCGGGCGGGGCGAGCGTGGGCAGGTAGCACAGGGTGCGGACCAGGCCGACGCCGGACTTGAGCCGCGAGATCACCGAGGCGACGCCGAGGGAGAACACCACCCGGCTGATCGTCAGGACGATCACCAGCCACAGCGTGTTGTAGGCGGCCGTGCCGACCAGCGGCTCGGTGGTGAACATCCGCACGTAGTTGTCGAAGCCGACGAACTGCGGCGCGTTGATCAGGTCGTACTTGGTGAAGGAGTAGTAGACCGTGGCGATCAGCGGGTAGCCGAAGAAGATCAGGAACCCGAGGAACGCCGGGGCCATGAAGTAGAACACCGTGCGGCGGCGCTTGGCCCGGCGGGCCCCCGCCCGCACCTTCGCAGGTGCGGACGGGGAAGCCGTGGTGCTGGCGGGGCGGGTGTGGCTCGAGGCATTCTTTACCGCCGAGAGCCCATGAGACGAGGTCATCCGCCCGCGCCCTTTTGCTTGAGCTCGTCGTTGACCTGGGCGTCGACCTGCTTGAGGCCGGCCAACAGGTCGGGCACCGAGCCGGCCTGCCACTTCTCGGCGAAGTCGTTGACCGCCTTGAGGTGCGCGTCGCCGATCGGGGTGGTCTGGTTCGCGACCAGCTTCCCGCTGTTGTAGATGTCGAGGAACGTCTTGAACTGCGGCTGCAGGTCAAGCTTCGGGTCGGTCAGGGAGGCGATGGTGCTGGGCACGTTCTTGAGCCCGTTGGCCATGTCCACCAGGGTGCTGGTGTCCAGCGTGACCTGCTTGATCAGCTCCCACGCGGCACCGGGGTTCTTGGCGCCCTTGGGGATCGCGATGATGGTGCCGGTGGTGAACCCGCCGCCGTAGTGGGCGGTCATGCTGTCGACCACCGGGAACGGCGCGGTCTGGTACTTGAGGTCCGGCGCCTGGTCCTTGAGGAACGCGGTGCGGAACTCGCCATCCATGATCATCGCGAGCTTGCCCTTGTGGAACCCGTGGTCGGCGGAGTACTCGTCACCGAGACCGGCCTTGAACTTCTCGACCTTGTCGTGGCCGCCGTAGAAGTCGATGAGCTTCTTCTGGAAGTCGAACATCTCCTTCCAGCCCGGGTTGCTGGCGAGCGCGGACTTGCCGTCCGCGCCGATGAAGTTCGCGCCGAAGTACGTCGCCCAGTACTGCGCCTGGTTGGCGTAGAACGGCATCGACGGCAGGAAGCCGGCGACCTTGATCGACCCGTCCGGGTTGAACTCGGTCAGCTTCTGGACGTCGGCGAACAGTTCCGACGTGGTCTTCGGCGGCGTGGTGATGCCCTTCGCCGCGAACAGGTCGGTGTTGTAGTAGAGGCCGTAGACGTCGGCGAGCATCGGCATCGCGCACCGCTTGCCCTGGTACTCGGTGTAGTTGCGGACCGCCTCGGGGATCTGGTTGAGGTCGATCTTGTCGCGCTCGATGTAGGGCTTGAGGTCCTGGAAGCTGCCCGTCGAGCACCACGCGCCGAGGTTGTCGGTGTAGAAGGAGATCGCTACGTCCGGCGGGTTCCCGCCGCGGATCGACTGGGTGAGCTTGTCGTCGTCCTGGTTGCCCTCGTGCTTGATCTCGATGTTGGGGAACTTGGCCTTGAGCTTGTTCAGGCCGGCGGTGACGACGCCGTACTCACGGTCGGTGAACTTGCTGTAGACCGTGATGGTGAGCTTGTCGTCCTTGCCGGGCGCCGCGGCGGCCTCCCCTCCCCCGCTCGGTGCGGCGGCGCCGGAACAGGCGCTGGTGAGCAGTGCGGCGGCGGCTGCCGCGACGAGCAGCCCGCGCCTTCCTGCGATTCGGCGGATCCGGGTGGTAGGGGGCATGGCCCTCCTCCTCATCGGTCGGACTCTTGGGTTGGGGACGGGGCTGGACGGGTGTTCGGGATCGACGGCGAGGCTTGCCTCGTCGGCGATCCGACCGCGGGCCTTCGTGACCCGAGGAGCGTGGGGGTGACGACGCCGAAGACGTCCTCACGAGCGGTGGCGAGCGCGGACTGCAGCGCGCCCGCGCGGACGGCGTTGCCCTGCACGGAGGCGACGGCGACCGGGGTGCGGGGCAGCACGAGCTCGTGCAGCCGCTGTTCGACGCGGGCGGCGAAGTCCTCACCGCCGGCGCGACTGGTGTCGCCACAGAGCAGGACGAGCTGAGGGTCGGCGACCGCGACCAGGTTCGCGACGCCGCCGGCGACACGGCCGGCGAGGTCGTCCAGGAAGGCTTGGTGGCCTTGGGTTTCCGCCTGCTCGACGGCGTCCCAGGCGGTGCTCGCGGTGATCCCGTGCGCCTGCGCGAGGCGGACGATCGCGGGCGAGTCGACCAGGTTGCCGAACCGCGCGCCGGGCTCCGGCCAGTGGTCACCGGTCTCGACTTTCACCGGATCGGGGACGCGCATCCAGTCGATCTCGCCGCCCCCGCCGGTCGCGCCGCGCAGCAGCCGCCGCCCGATCACGACCGCGCCGCCGACACCTTCGGACAGCCAGACCATCACGAAGTCCTCGACGCCGGTGGCCTTGCCGACGGTCATCTCCTCGACCGCGACCAGGTTGACGTCGTTCTCGATGACCACGTCGATGCCCAGCTCGTCACTGAGCCGGCCCGGCACGTCGAAGCCGAGCCAGCCGGGGATGTGCGGCGCCGAGGAGAGCAGGCCGGTCCGCGGATCGAACGCCCCCTGCGCGCCGATCACGACGTTGGCCAGTTCTCCCGGCGTCAACCCCGCGGCCTTCGCGACCTGCGAGAGCGCTTTCCCGAAGGTCCCGATGACGTCGGCACCCTCGTGCACGGGCAGCGGGACCTGGTATTCGGCCAGCACCGCCCCGGCGACGTCGGCGACCACGAAGTCCGCGAGATGCGGGGTGAGGTCGACGGCGGCGACGTGCGCGAGCCGCCCATTGGCGGCCCAGAGCTGGGCCCGCGGGCCTCGCCCACCACCGCGGACGCCGTCCTTGATCACCAGGTCGTCGTGCTCGAGGCGGGTGAGCAGCTGGGCGGTGGCGGGCTTGGACAGCCCGATGGCCACTTCCAGCTCGGCGCGGGTGAGCGGCCCCTGGCTGAGGAGGACCTCGATCGCGGCGCGATCGTTGATCTCGCGCAGCATCCGCGGGCTACCGGCTCGCATTACGGTCACCTCCCCGACTTAATTAGGATACTTTACAGACGGTTTCCGGCGACTGTAGTGAGCGCGGCCACAGGCGTCAACGCCTCCGTGAAACGGCCAGGTAACGCTTCTTGCGCGCGGGACACCGCTATCGGGGGAGACTTTCCGTCCGCGAGCCGTTCCGGTGAGTGACGAACGCCAGGCTGCGCCGAACGTCGGCCGCGGCTACCTCGGATGCCGCACATATGCCGGAAGTCCCGAAGGGCCGCCATCAGGGTGCAAGGACTCGTGAGTGGCGCGGCCGGTTCTAACCGGCCGCAACACTCACGAGTCTCTAAGACGGGAGGGTCCAGCGTTGGTTGGTGCCGCCGTTGCAGGTGTAGAGCTGGACCTTCGCGCCGTTCGCGCTCGACCCGCCGTAGATGTCCAGGCACTTGCCGAAGATCTGGATCGTGCCGTTGCCGGGGACCGTCCACGCCTGCGCCGCGGTGCCGTTGCAGTCCCAGATCTGGACCGGGGTCTTGTCGGCGCTGCTGCCGGCGTTGTCGTCCATGCACTTGCCCGCGATGCCGGACGTGACCGGGCCGCCCTGGCCGACCGGTGCGCTGCCCGGCGCCCGCAGGAACAGGCCGACCGAGGCCAGCGTGGGCAGGTCCCGCGCGGACGTCACCCGCACGCGGACGCGGTTCGTCGTCACCGAAGAGGCGAGGCGGACCAGTTTCTTGTGGCCGATCGTCGTGTCACTCGCGATCTGCGTCCACGCGCTGCCGTTCCACGAGTCGACCGCGAAGCTCCGCGTACGCTGGCCGATGTTCAGATCCTCCTGGACGCTGATCACGTCGAACGTCTTGCTGGAGGCCAGGTTCAGCACCATCGAGCCGGTCGTCGCGCTCGGCTGCCACGACGTGTCGAGGCTGCCGTCGAGTGCGAGGTCCGCGCTGTGGCCGGAGGTGTTGCCCGTGCCGGTGTCGTTCGCGGCTGTCGCACCCGCCGCGAGGTTCGTCGCGAAGGTGTTCTTGATCAGGTTGCCGTAGCCGGAGAGGGCATTGAGCATCATCGGATCGAAGACGCCGTCACGGTCGGGCGGGACGTTCGCGAGGTAGTTGCAGTTGCGGCCCACCGAGTTGTAGTACTCGTTGTTCAGCTCGGCCTGTGATTTCGCGGTGGCGCCGGGGAACCAGAAGTAGCCGCCGTTCATGATCGAGGTGTCACACTCGGCGGGCGCCCAGCGCAGCAGGTTCCACGCGCTGGTGCCGTCGGATTTCCGTTGCCCCAGAATGGCGTCGCTGCCCTTGTCCGCCGCGCCCGGTTCGGTGGTCGGCGGGATGAACCGGTCGGCCGCCGTGCTCGCGGAACCGGTGTCCCGCAACGGGATCGGCGACCATTCGGACTGCCGTGCCCAGCCGTCCTCGTTGCCGACCCAGCGGACGTCGATGTCCTGGAAGATCGTCGCGTTCGGCTGCAGAGATCGGACGATTCGAGTCCAGCTCGTGTAGTCGTACGGCTCCGAGCGGCCGGTCGGGTTCGCACCGTCCCACCACACCTCGTCGACGTTGCCGTAGCGGGTCAGCATCTCGTACAGCGTGTTCATGAAGTAGGTGTTGTAGTCGTCGGCGTTGACCGGGAAAGTCTTGCCGCCCACCACTTCCGAGGGATCCGACGGGATCGTGCGCGCGGTGTTCGCGCTGCTCCCGTCGGCGAACCGGCCGCCGGACTGCGCCTCGTGCAGGTCCGCGGGCGAGACGTAGAGGCCGACCTTCATCCCGGCGTTGTGGGCCGAGGTGGTGAAGTTCTTGACGACGTCCCCGGTACCGCCGAGCCACGAGCTCGAAGCGACGGTGAACGTCGAGTACTTCGAGGGCATGAGCAGGAACCCGTCGTGGTGCTTGACGGTCAGGATCGCCTCGGTGAACCCGGCGTTCTTCAGCGACGAGACCCACTGGTCGGTGTTGAGCCCGGTCGGCTGGAAGATGTTCGGGTTCTCGGTGCCGGTGCCCACCTGGTTGCCGTCGTAGGTGTTGACGCCGAAGTGCAGGAAGGCCGTCTGCTCGAGGCGCTGCCAGGCCAGCTGGCGCGGCGACGGCGTGACGCTCGCGGCTTTCGTCACGATGGATGCGGCGGTGTCGGACGGTGACACCGTAACGACTTCGGCGGCATCGGCCTGGGCAGCCGTGGCCACGGTGACCGCGGCGGTGAGAAGCACTGCGGCGGCGGCGGTTTTCAGGCGTGGCAAAGAGAACACGTGCAGACTCCTCATGATCCTGGCGGTGACCCGAGTCCGAGCAGACATCGGATCAATGACAGGTCAGGTAACAGCCCGTGTCAACCGCCGCACGGCATGTCCGGGAGACAGAAATCTCTTCGCCAGGCGAGCTGTCCCTCGGCATTCTGTGCCGATGGACATCGTTGCCCAGCTGGTACGGACCACGTGGACGAAATGGTCCCGGGGCAACGCTCCGGCGGCCAGGCGAGCCGCGGCCCCCGTCGGCTTCCTGCTGCCCGTGACCACTCCTCCGGTGCTTCACCGCGTGCGCATGGATGAGCGTCAGGATTTCGAACCGCTGGCGGAGCTCTCCGACGGTCTTCCTGACACGGTCCTGTTGCGAGAAGAGGACGAGCGACTGCGCGTCCACCTCGTCATCGATGTGTTCGGCATGCCCCGGCGAACCCGGCGACCGCCCGCCGTGTGGCTTCGCGGGGGCGAATGGGTGCGCTGGCAGGTCAACTATCGCTACACCGACCCCTATCGCGGCGATTGGTCCTACGCGCTGGGATATGC
>CAVXMR010000007.1:0-191783 GCA_963762765.1 uncultured Actinomycetota bacterium | reverse complement strand
GGGAGCGGCGTAGGCGTGTTCGCCGATTTCGGCGCCGTACAACGGGACTGTGCCGTGCGCGAGCGTCGAATGGGCTCCGACGTACACGTGGTCGATCTTCAGCACCCGGTCTTCGAAGGTGTGTGCCTGGAACATCGCGCTGACCGTCGCGCCGTCGCCGAAGTGCAGCATGTCGGGGTCGACAACCTGGGCGAACCCTTCGCCGAGCACGACCCGCTTGCCGATGTCCATGCCGACGCGTCGCAGATAGAGCGGCAACATCAACGTTCCCTCCAGCGCCGACAGCACGCCGCCGGCGATGAAACCCCAAGCGACGTAAAGGAAATCCCACCTGCTGCACCAGCAGGACCACAGTGGATGCACGCCGGGCCGGACCCGGCCGAGCAGGCCCCATTTGAGCGCGAGCACGATCAGGCAGGGCAGGGCCAGCGTGGCCAGGGTCACCAGGGCCGTGCCGGGAAAGAGGAACAAGGCGACGGGAAGCACCTTCGCGGCGTAGACGATTCCGACGAACCATGCGGTCATGACGGCCAGCGGGACGACTGGGAGCGCGAAGCGCAGCCATTCCCAGAACACCCTCGTCGCCACCCGGGCGAACGACGGATCGTGGGTGAGGCTGCGGTCGGTCTCCACGATTTCGCGGCGCGGGAGCAGCATCGGCGGGTGGCCGAACCACGACGTGCCGGGGAGCATGATGCGATCGTCGGCCACCGTGCAGACGCCGATCAGGATGTCCGGCGGCAGCCGCTGTCCCCCGGGGATCACGGCGTGGTTGCCGAGGAAGGTATCGTGCCCGAGGCGGACCGGCGCGAGAGTGACGGTGCCCTGCTGGATGCGAGGGCCGCCGAGGTAGATGCCGTCGGCGAAGAACGTGTCCTGGCCGATCTCGACGAGTTCCGGGACGACGTCGATGATCGTGCTGATCTCGCAGCCGCGGCCGACTTTCATCCCGGCCCAGCGCAGCCACACCGGCCAGAACAGCCCCCCGGAGAGCCAGTTCCCGGCCGTGGTGACCAGGCCGGTCTTGAGGCTCACCCGGATGTAGGCGGGACTCCAGCGGCTGATGACGCCTTCCTCGACCCGGCCCAGCGCCCGGGCACAGAACGCTTCGACCCAGACCGAAATCGACCAGCGACAGGCAGCTTCCCACGGCGAAAACGAGCAGGGACACCAGGTGCGCCCATGGTCGCGTGACCACGTCGAGCACCGAAGCGTAGGTGACGTCGAAGGCCAGCACCAGCGCGATCATGACGATCGAGAGCGGGAGCGCGAACACCCACGCGAAGACCGCGCGGGCGGCGATGGTCAGGAGCCCGTGCGCGAACGGCGACAGCATGCTGCCGTTGACGACCGGGACGGGAGCGCGAGGCGCCGGGCCGGCGTCGTGCGCCGGGACGCCGTCCCAGCGCCGGCCGTCGGGAACGGCGATTCCCGAGGACAGCGACGACAGCGCGGAAAGCCAGGAGCCGCGGCCGAGCCGGGTGTTGGGCGACATGCCCGCGCGGACGTCCACCGTGGCGCCGCCGGCGACGGTGATCCGGCCGACCGTGAGGTGCCCCTCGGCCAGCTGTACCAGGCCGAGCGAGGCGTCCTGGCCGATGGTGGCGTCGTCGCCGATGTCGAGCAGGTCCCAGCCGCCCTGGACGACGTCGACACCGCGGTGGATGTGCACGCGCCGGCCGATCCGGGCGCCGAGCGAGCGCAGCGCCATGCACTGGAACTCGGTACCGGCGATGGTCCCCCACGGCACGAACCGCAGCAGGTGCCGCACGATCCACAGCCGCAGGTGGTATCCGCTCCACACCGGGACCCGCGTGGGTTCGAACTTGCCGATGAGCAGCCGTTTCGCCCGCACGGCGAAGAACACGGCCACCGGCGTCCAGCCGAATCCGATGATGAGCATGACCACCGGAAGCAGCACGATCAGCGCGACGAGCCCGATCCGCTCGGCCAGCCACGGCAGGGCGACGAACACGGCGAAATAGCCGATCGGCGCGGCGATCGCCAGCTCGGCGGACAACCAGGCCGCCTGGGCCATGGTGATGGTGATCGCGCTGCGTGCCGGGGCCGCGATGGCGTCGATCTCGTCGTGGGTCGCCGGGGCGGCCAGCTTCGCGAGGCCCGCCACGGTGCGGGCGCTGTAGACGTCGCGCACGGCGATGGCTTCGGTGAGCGGGTTGACACGCAGTTTCGAGATCAGCATCGCCGCCTGCAGCGAGCTGCCGCCGAGATCGTCGAAGAAGTCGTCGTCGGTGCCGATGTCGGCGGTCTCGAACACCTCGCGCAGGGCGTCGGCGATGAACTCCTCCGTCTCGCTCCCGGCGGTTCTGACCGCGTGCCGCCTGCCGGTCGCGAGCACCGGAAGGTCGGTGCGGCGCAGCTTGCCCCCGGCGCTGCGCGGCAGGGTTTCCGCCGCCCCGAAGACCGCCGGGATCATGTACGCCGGAAGTGCCTTGCGCAGATGTTCCTTGAGCGCGGCCGCGTCCGGCATGGCGCCGTCCGGCACCAGGTGTGCGGCGATCACCTCGCCGGCGCCCTCGCCCTGGACCCGGCACGCGGCCTCACGCACGCCGGGGAACCGGGCCAGGGACGCCTCGATGGCCTCCAGCTCGATCCGGTAGCCGCGCAGCTTGACCTGGGAGTCGATGCGGCCGTGGTAGAAGAGGGTGCCGTCCGCTTCGGCGTGCACGAGGTCGCCCGTGCGGTACAGCCGCCCGAGCCGCGGGTGCCGCGGGAACTTCTCCGCCGTCAATTCCGGCTTGTCGTGGTACCCGAGCGCGAGCCCGGCACCGCTCATGCACAGCTCGCCCTTCTCCCCCGGCGCGACGGGCTCGAGCCGTTCGTCGAGGACCCACGCCCGCATACCCGGCACCGGTTTGCCGATGGCGACCGGCTTTCCCGGCTCGACGTCCGCGCGCAGGCAGGTCACCGTGCACTCGGTGGGCCCGTAGCCGTTGACCATCCGGCGGCCCGGGGCCCAGCGCTCGGCGACGTCGTCGGGAAGCGCCTCCCCGCCGACATAGAGCAGGCGCAGGCCGGGCAGCTCCCGGCGCGGGTCCTCGCACGCGGTCGCCCGCAGCAGGGTCGGCGGCGGGCAGAGCACGGTGATCCGTTCGCGCCGCAGCCACGGCACGAGGTCGGGGCCGAGCCGGGCCGTCTCGTCGTCCATCACCACCACCGTGGCGCCGCACGCCCACGCCATCCACGCCTCCTCGACCGAGGAGTCGTACGCGGGCGAAGAGCCCTGGGCCACGCGGTCCCCCGGCCCGAGCCCGAACTCGGCGACGTCGGACCGGATCAGGTTGACCACGCCGTGGTGCCCGACGAGCACGCCCTTCGGCTTGCCCGTGGTACCCGAGGTGTAGATGACGTAAGCCAGCCCCGGCGGCGCCGCGGGGGCGAGGACGGGCTGGGCGGCGCGCTCGGCCGGGCCGTCGACGCGCTGGACCGCACCGCGGTAGCCGGCGCGGGCGGCGCGTTCGTGCCCGGCCCGGTCGGTGACGAGCAGCGCGGGCGCGGCGTCGCCGAGGATGTGGGCCAGCTGCTCGTCGGGGAACGACGGGTCGAGGCAGACGTACGCCGAGCCGGCCCGCAGCACGCCGAGCTGCGCCACGTAGAGGTCCTCGGTCGTGCGGGGCAGCAAGATCGCCACGATCCCCGGCCGCCGCACCGCGTGCTGGACCTCGCGGGCGGCGACCACGGAGCGGCGGTACAGGTCGCGGTAGGTGACGGTGCGCCGCGGCCGCCCGCCCGAGGGCGGGACGTCGACGGCGATCGCGTCCGGCCTGCGGCGGGCCACCTGCTCGAAGAAGTGGTGCAGGAGAACGGGATTCTCCGGCTGGAGCGCCTCGCTCACTCCTCACGCCCCGACAGGTTCGGCGATCCGGCCGTCGAGCACGTCCAGCAAGTACGGCGAGAGCAGCGCGCGCAGCGCTTCGCGCCGCTCCCCCGGCAGGTACCGGAAACCCTGGATGATGCCGTCGCAGCGGCCGCCGCCGCACCGGCACGGGAAGGGCTCGGCCATGTCGTACTCGGTGCTGGCGTAGTGGAAGGTGATCTCCGACCACGCGGGGATCGGACGCAGGCTGAGCACCGACCGGTCGCGGATCAGCGCGGTCGGCTCGCAGGAGTGGTTCATGAACCGCCAGTAGTAGCGGTCCAGCACCTCTTCCAGGGGACAGCCGGCGGGCAGGTCGACGTGCCGGGTCTCGTCGAACTGGACGGTATAGCGCGTCGGCGTCCGCGTGAGCTCGCCTTCGAGGGTGAACAGCACGGTGCCTGCCGGCACTGCCTGGTTGGTGACCAGCCGGTATTCGCCGTCGCTGCGGACGACAGCGGCGCGGCGCTCGGTGTCGACGATGGACTCGGTCATGGGTGATCTCCTCAAGGGGTGGTTATCCCGGGACACGTTGGTGAGGTGCCGGCGGGTTCAAACGCCCTGGTGAGAGTTCTCAGCACGTTCTCAACGAACTTCTGTTAAGGAGCCGTTTCCGGCGTTCCGGAAACCGTGCGGGACCGGACATCCCGGACCGCGCCGCCCGGGTCGGGCCGCGCTTCACGCGCAGGTCCGTGGCGGGTCAGCCGCCGATCCGGGCGCCGACCGCCGCGCCGGTTCTCGGCACTCCGCGGCTCAGCCCTTGACGGATCCGGTCAGCCCGCCGACGATCCGCCGCTGCGCGAGCACGAAGAACGCGAGCGCGGGAATCATCGACAGCGCGGTGAACGCGAGCACGCGCGCGGTGTCCTGGGAGTACTGGGACTGGAACGTCGCGACCCCGAGCGGCAGCGTGAAATGCGAGGAGTCGTTGAACACCAGCAGCGGCAGCAGGTAGAAGTTCCAGCTGGTGACGAAGGCGAGCACGCCGACCGTGGTGAGCGCGGGCCCGGACAGCGGCAGCAGGATCCGCCAGAAGAACCCGAGGCGGCTCGCCCCGTCGAGGACCGCCGCGTCCTCGATCTCGGCCGGGATGGCGTACATGAACGGGCGCAGGATCACGATGGTGATCGGCAGGGAGAACGCGGCTTCCGGGATCGCCACACCCCAGAAACTCTCCAGCATCCCGAGCCGGCGGAGCCACAGGTACAGCGGCAGGGTCGCGACGCCGAGCGGGAACAACAGGCCCATCGTGAACAGGGTGTAGACGCCCTCGCGGCCCTTGAACGTGTATCGCGACAACGCATAGCCGGCCATCGAGCCCAGGCCGACCGCCAGTGTGGTGGCGATGACCGCGATCAGCGCGCTGTTGCCGAGGTAGGTCCAGAAGGCCGGCGAGCCGAGGATCAGGCGGTAGTTGTCCCACACCCACGGGCTGGGCAGCCCGGCGGGCGAGGCGTTGATCTGGGCCGTCGTGCGGAACCCGCCGAGCACCACGTACAGCAGCGGGACGACGGTGATCCCGATGACGGCGATCGCGGCGAGGTAGCCCAGCGGGGTGCCGATCCGGCGCATCAGTTCACCATCCTGGTCAGCGCGCCTTCGGTGTCCCGGCGCAGGGCGAATCGCTGATACAGCACAGCGAACAGGAAGCAGATGACGAACAGGATCACCGCGACCGCGCTGCCGAAACCGAACTCGTAGCGCTTGAAACCGTGGTCGACCAGATAGGTCGCCATCGTCGCCGACGCGTTCGCCGGTCCGCCCAGCGTCATGATCCACACCAGGTCGAACAGCTGCAGCGAGCCGATCACCGACAGGAAGATCCAGATCCGGATGGTCGGCGCGAGCAGCGGCAGCACGACGTGCCGGGTGGTCTGCCACGCCGAGGCGCCGTCGAGCGCCGCGGCCTCGCGCAGTTCGCTCGGCACACCTTGCAACCCGGCCAGCAGCAGGATGATCCCGAACCCGAGGTATTTCCAGGTGATCACCGCGAAGAGCGTGTAGAGCACGATGCCGGGGTCGGCGAGCCAGTGCTGGACCAGGACACCGAGCCCGACACCGGTCATCGTCTGGTCGACGAATCCGCCCGGCTGCAGCATCAGCAGCCAGATCACCGCGGTGACCGCTTCGGACAGCACGTACGGCGCGAACACCAGCGCGCGCAGGAGGGTCCGGCCGCGGAGCTTGCGGTCGAGCAGCATCGCGAGCCCGATCGACAGCGGCAATTGGACCACTATGGACAGTCCGGCGATGATCAAGTTGTGCCCGATGGCACCCTGGAACACCGGCCCGGCGAAGGCGTCCGCGTAGTTGTCGAAGCCGACGAAGTCCGTCAGCGGGCCGAAGCCGTTCCACTGGAAGAGGCTGTAGAACGCCGCGATCCCGATGGGCACCAGCACGAACCCGCAGAACAGCACCAGCGCCGGGCCGAGCAGCAACGTCAGCTCGAGCTTCTTGCGCAGCCCGGGCCGCCGGAGCCGGGGCCGCGCCGCTGGTGCGGACGGCGGCGTCGCCGTCCGCACCGGAGACGTCGTCGCCGTCACTTGCTGCCCGCCGCGGCCTGGTTCACCGCGGTCACGATGCCTTCCGGGCTGCCCTGGCCGGCGAAGAAGTTGGCGACGGCGTCGTTGAGCACGGCGCCGACGGCGGTCGGGAACGCCCGGTCGAAGTACATCTGCAGGTAAGGCGTCTTCTGGCCGTAGTCGAAGACGCTCTTGAGTGTCTCGGTCTTGAGCGCCTTGGCCGCGACGGCGTTGACCGGCAGCCCGGCCCCCTGCGCGGCGAGCCGGCTCTGTACGGGTTCGCTGCCGAGGTACTGCAGGAAGTCCGCGCACGCCTGAGCCGCGCGGGTCGTGCAGGAGAACCCGTCGCCGCCGCCGAGCACGGCCGCCGGATCACCCGCGCCGCCGGGGACGGACGGGAACGGGAACCAGCCCACCTTGGCGTCGAGATCCTTGTCCTCGGTCAGCGAGGACATCGTGCCGGGTTCCCAGTCGCCCTGCAGTTCCATCGCGGCCTTGCCGTTGGCCACCAGGCCCGCCGAGCTGCCCGCGCCCTGCTGGGCGGGGGTGCCGACGAACCCGGGCTGGAACGGCTGCGTGGCCAGGAAGGCCTGGAGGTCCTTGCCCGCCTTCGTCCAGCACGGGTCCTCGAGCTTGACGGTCTTGACCGCCTGCTTGAGGGTGTCGGCCGAGCAGGCGCGCACGGCGAAGTAGTTCCAGTAGAACGCGTCGGGCCAGCGGTCCTTGCCGCCGACGGCGATCGGCGTGATCCCCGCCGTCTTGAGCTTCCCGACCGCGGTGTTGAGTTCGTCCAAAGTGGACGGAGGAGAGGTGACGCCCGCCTGGGTGAACAGGTCCTTGCGATACCAGAAGCCGACGAAGTGCTGCTCGAACGGGACGCCGTACTGCTTGCCGTCGACCTGCCAGCGCTCGGCCAGCTTGCCGGCCGAGGAGATCCAGCCCTTCGTCGCGTCGGTGATGTCGGCGACCTTGCCGGAGGTGATCTGGGAGGCCATCTCGCCGCCGCCCCACGCCTGGTAGACGTCCGGCGGCTCGTTCGACTGCAGGGCCAGCGGGACCTTCGTGCTGAACTCCTCGTTCTGCAGCGGCTGGCTGGTGATCGTGACGTCCGGGTGCGCCGCGTGGTAGTCGGTGACCACCCGCTCCCAGATCGACTTGATCGGGTCCGTGGTGCCGTTGTGCCACCAGGTCAGCGTGACCGGGCCACTGGGCTGAGCGGGGGCATCGGTTCCCCCGCTGCAGGCGGCGAGCGCGAGCGGGAGAACGGCCGCGAGCGCGGCGAAGGCGGGGACTCGGCGGATCGAAGGCATGGTGGGTCCACTCCTGACGACATCGGCCGGCTGGACAGGGCGTGACTGCGCCCGGGCTGGCGATGAGTTTGCGCGCCCCGAAATCGGATGTCAATCGTTGTCGATAACGTTTTACATGGCTAGTCTGAGCCGATGCAGCCCAGCTCGAGGGTCACGATCCGTGACGTCGCCGCCCGCGCCGGCGTCTCTGTGGCCACCGTCTCCAAGGTGCTCAACTCGCGCTACGGAGTCTCCGCCACGACCCTCGCCCACGTCCGCGCGGTGATCGACGAACTCGGCTACGAGGCGAGCCTGGTCGCCCAGAGCCTGCGCAACCACAAGACCAACGTGATCGGCATCCTGGTCGCCGACCTCGAACCGTTCAGCACCGAGTTGCTCAAGGGTGCCGCGGACGCCATCCGCGGCACCGGGTACGAACTCGTCGTCTACTCGGCGGGCGGGCGCACCGGCGATCCGGCGGGCTGGGAGAAGCGCTACCTGTCCCGCCTGTCCGGCACGTTGGTCGACGGCGCCGTCCTGGTCACGCCGACCGTCTCGCTCGAGGCCGTCCCCGGGACGCCGGTGGTGGCGGTCGACCCGCACACCGGGCCCACGTCCTTGCCCGCCATCGATTCCGACAACCTGCGCGGCGCCCAGCTCGCCACCGAGCACCTGCTCGAGCTCGGTCACCGGCGGATCGCCTTCCTCGCCGGACGGCCGGACCTGCAGTCCGCCGAGCTGCGCAAAACCGGTTACCTGCGCGCGCTGGCCTCGGCCGGCGTGCCGGTCGACGAGAGCCTGATCCGGCCCGGCGGCTACGACGCGGAGATCTCCGCGCGCGCGGCCCGCGAGCTGTTGAGCGGACCGGACCGGCCGACCGCGGTGTTCGCCGCCAACGACATCTCGGCCATCGCGACGGTCGGCGCGGCCGGTGAGCTCGGCCTGAGCGTGCCGGACGACCTCTCGGTGGTCGGCTTCGACAACGTGCCGGAGTCCGCCCTCTGCACTCCCCCGCTGACCACGGTGGACCAGCCGATCCGCGAGATGGGCCACCGGGCGATCAGCATGCTCGTCGCCCTGATCAGCGGTGAAGAGATCGGCGAAACCCACGTCACGCTGGCCACCGGGCTCGTGGTGCGCCGCTCGACCCGCGCCCTCGATCCGCGTTCCTGACCTCGGCGATCTCTTCGCCGCACACCGACGAAGGGCGGACAGCCTTGACCACCGAGCCCAGCCCCTCACCGCGACCCTGGCGCGACCCGGGCGCCGAACCGGCCGAGCGGGTCCGCGATCTGATGGCGCGGATGTCCTTGCGCGAAAAGCTCGCCCAGCTCTACGGCGTCTGGATCGGGATCGACTCCGGCGGGGAAATGGCGCCGCACCAGCACGACTTCGCGATCGACCCGCTGGACTGGGACGCGCTGGTGCCGCACGGGATCGGGCAGCTGACCCGGGTCTTCGGCACCCGCCCGATCGACCCGGTGATTGGCGCGCACAGCCTGGCGCGGACCCAGCGGCAGATCGTCGACGGCGGCCGGTTCGGCATTCCCGCGCTGGTGCACGAGGAAATCCTCACCGGGCTCGCGGCTTGGCAGGCCACGGTGTACCCGTCGCCGCTGTGCTGGGGCGCGAGCTTCGACCCGGAGCTCGTGCGCCGGATGGGGGCCCGGATCGGGGAGACCCTGCGGCGCCTCGGCGTCCACCAGGGCCTCGCCCCGGTCCTCGACGTCACGCGAGACCTGCGATGGGGCCGGACCGAGGAAACGATCGGCGAAGATCCTTACCTGGTCGGCACAATCGGCAGCGCGTACGTGGCCGGGGTCGAGTCGGCGGGCGTGATCGCCACGCTCAAGCACTTCGCCGGCTACTCGGCCTCACGGGCCGGACGCAATCTCGCGCCGGTTTCGGTGGGGCCCAGGGAGCTGGCCGACGTGCTGCTGCCGCCGTTCGAGATGGCGTTGCGCGCGGGCGCCCGGTCGGTGATGAACGCCTACAACGACAACGACGGCGTCCCGGCGGCGGCCGACCCCGCCCTGCTGACCGCGCTGCTGCGAGACACCTACGGTTTCACCGGAACCGTCGTCTCGGACTACTTTTCGGTGTCGTTCCTGTACAAGCTGCACGGCGTGGCCGCCGATCGCGGCGACGCGGCCGCGCAGGCGCTGACCGCCGGGATCGACGTCGAACTGCCCACTGTGGACTGCTACGGCGAGCCGTTGCTCGCCGCGGTGGAAGAGGGAGCGGTCGACACCGCCGCCGTCGACCGCTCCCTCGAACGTGTGCTGCTGCAGAAGTGCGCGCTCGGCCTGCTCGACGAAGGCTGGGCGCCCGAGGTACCCGACGAGGCCGACCTCGACGATCCGGAGTCCCGCGCCCTGGCCAGGGAGCTGGCCGAACGGTCGATCGTCCTGCTGCACAACGACGGCGCACTCCCCCTGCCGCCGGGCCACCGGGTCGCCGTGATCGGGCCACGCGCCGACGAACCCGGAGCGATGCTCGGCTGCTACTCCTTCCCGATGCACGTCGGCGTGCACCATCCGGACGTGCCGTTCGGGGTCTCCGTGCCCACGGTGCTCGACGCACTGCGAGAGGACTACGACGTCACCTACGCCCAGGGCTGCCCGGTGCTCGGCGGCGAGGACGCCGGCATCGCGGAAGCCGTCGCGGTCGCCGAGAATGCCGACGTCTGTGTCGCCGTGCTCGGTGACCGCGCCGGGCTGTTCGGCGCCGGCACGTCCGGGGAGGGCTGCGACGCGGCCGACCTGAAACTGCCGGGACGCCAGGAGGAACTGCTCGAAGCGGTGCTCGCGACCGGCACGCCGGTGGTGCTGGTGCTGCTGTGCGGCCGCCCCTACGAACTGTCACGGCAGGCGGACCGGCTGGCGGCGATCGTGTGCGGCTTCTATCCGGGCGAGGAGGGCGCGGCGGCGCTCGCCGGTGTCCTCAGTGGACGGATCAACCCGTCCGGCCGCCTCCCGGTCGGGTTCCCGGCCGCGGGCGCGAGCCAGCCGTCGACCTACCTGACGGCTTCGCTGGGACAGCGCAGCGAGGTCAGCACCGTCGACCCGACACCGCTGTTTCCCTTCGGCCACGGCCTTTCCTACGCGGCCGCGACCTGGCTCGACGTCAGCGCGGAAGACGCCACCTGGCCCACCGACGGGTCGTGCCGGGTGCGGGTGACGCTGCGCAACGACACCGACCGGGCCACGTCCGAAGTCGTCCAGGTCTACCTGCACGATCCGGTCGCCGAGGTGGCGCGGCCGGTCCAGCAGCTCATCGCCGCGAAGCGGATCGACCTGGCGCCCGGCCAAACCCGGACGCTGGAGATCGGCCTCCACGCCGACCTGACCTCCTACACCGGCCGCGCGGGCCGGCGGATCGTCGAGCCGGGCGAAGTCGAACTGCGCGTCGGCACGTCGAGCGCCCAGATCGTCACGACCCTGCGGTGCGCATTGACCGGCCCGCGTCGCGAAGCCGGCTTCGACCGGGTGCTGTACCCGGACTTCGGAGACGAATCAGGCGCTCGCTCGTAGGGGGCCGGGTCTCGTGAGTGGTAAGTGTCGTTAGAACGACACTTACCACTCACGAGGCCCTGGGATCAGCGCGAGGCACTCACGAGTGTTCCGGTCGTCGGCACGGCACCCACGAGCTTGATCGAATGGGTTGACACAGCCGATCTCCGATGTTTCCCTGAGGTTTCCGCCGACCTTGCCACCGGGATGACCGCTGGAGTAGCCATGGTCCGCATCGCACGTATTCCCCGCAATTTCGGCATTTCCCTCGCTGCCGCCGGATTGCTCACGCTCGGCGCCGCGCCGCCCCCAGCCGTGGGGGCGCCCCGCACGCTGGCGGTGTCCTCGGCGGCCCAATTGTCCACCGCATTGGCGCAGGCGCGGCCGGGTGACAAAGTCGCGGTGGCCGCCGGCGTGTACGACACCGGCCTGGTCGCCGTAGCCCATTCGGGCACCGCGGAGGCGCCCATCACGATCATCGCGGCCACCCCCGGCCAGGCGGTGTTCACCGGGGCGGGCGGGCTGGATCTCGCCGGGGTGTCGCATGTCGTGGTTCAGGGCTTCGTGTTCGCCAACGACGCGGGCCTGACCGTGCCCGGCGACGCCGCTGCCAACCGCGTGACGCGCAACGTCTTCAAGGGAAATCCAAGCGGAGCAGACCTGTCGGTCAAGGCCAACGACACCGAGGTCGATCACAACACCTTCGAGAACCGGACGTCGCAGGGCGTGTACCTGCAGGTCGTCGGCCCGGGTTCGCACGACATGGCGCAGCGGGTCCACGTGCACCACAACTATTTCTACAACCACCAGTACAAGGGCGCGAACGGCGGCGAGTCGATCCGCTTCGGGCTTTCCGGGCGGCAGCACGCGGTGGCGAACGGCCTCATCGAGGACAACCTGTTCGAAAAGGCCGACGGCGATTCCGAGGCGATCTCGGTTAAGTCGAGCAACAATGTGGTGCGGCACAACACCATCATCAACAGCAAGGGCACGCTTTCCCTGCGGCACGGGTGGAACACGCTCGTCGACGGCAACATTCTCATCGGCAGCAGCACCGGAATCCGCTTCTTCGGCAACAACCACGTCGTCATCAACAACGTCGTGCAGGACACCAGCGCGCCGGCGATCGAGTTCGGCGGCGGCGAGGTGCGCGACGACACCACCAGCGGCACCGACCACGAGGCCGCCGACCACTGCGTCGTCGCGTTCAACACGCTGTCCGGCACCGGCCCGCTCGTCTGGTACAACACCGGCGGCAAGAAGTACCCACCGTCGGACGGCACGCTCGCCGACAACATCCTGCTCGGCCACGGCCAGGCCGCCGGCAAGGACAGCGGCACGACGTCGCACTTCACCGGCAACATCCTCTTCGGCTCCCCCGCCGGCTCACTGCCCGCGGGCAGCTACCGCACCGTCGACCCGCGGCTGGCGAAGGACGCTCACGGCCTGCTGCGCCCGGCCGCGAACAGCCCCGCGATCGGGACCGCCACCGGCTCCTTCCCGCAGGTCACCACCGACATCGACAACCAGGCCCGGCCATCGGCCAAGGACGTCGGCGCCGACCAGTACAACGCGGCCACCCCGGCCCGGCCGCTCACCAAGGCCGACGTCGGCCCCACCGCGCCGTAACCGAGGCTCGTGAGTCTGGGGTTGCGGTGCGGAGGTCGATGACAGGTCGCGGCAGTCGCACCAGTATCAGGTCGCGAGTGGAAAACAGTGTTATTGAGCGGTAAGGCAAACGTGGCGTGCTGCGGCTTCGAGGACTCGTGAGCGTTGCGGGCGGTTAGAACCGCCCGCAACGCTCACGAGCCCGTCGGCAGGTCCCCCTCGCTTCACCACGGCACCTTTGACCTACCCCTCAATAACCCCACTTACCACTCACGAGACCCGACCACACGCCCGCCACACCCAACGTGCCACGTTTGCCCTACCCCTCAATAGAACGCTGCGGCACAGTGTTAGAACGCTGTTTTCCACTCACGACCCCCGACCGGAAAGCTCACGAGATGGGGGCGACGCTGGCGCGCCGATACCGGTTGGTGTGAATGGCGGGGGGCCGGTATGCCCCCAATGTGGCATTGGGTGCGTTGGACGCACCCAATGCCACATTGGGGGCAAGCGGCCGAGCACCAGGTGCACCGGCAGTCACAGGAGCCTCACCTGCCCCTGTCCCTATTCACGTATCAGTCCTTGGACAGGAACCAGCGCGCCAGCTCCGTCCGGGTGGTCAAGCCCGTCTTCGCCAGGATCCGCCGGACATGGCTTTCCACCGTCCGCTCGGAGAGCACCAGCTTCTCCGCGATCGCCCGGTTGGTGAGCGCCTGCGCGACCAGGTCCGCGATCTCGCGCTCGCGCGGGGTCAGCGGGTCCTCCTCGCGGGTCGCGGCCAGGAACGCCTCCGCCGCACGCACCAGGCCCGGCATGTCCAGGCGCCGCGCCTCGGCCAGGGCCTGGTTCGCCAGGTCGACCGACTGCCGGTGATCGCCGGTGAGGTCCAGGGCTCGCGCCAAGCCGAGACGTCCACGGGCGACGTAGGGCCGGGCGCCGAGCCGCGTGTCGATCCGCAGTCCCTGTTCGAAATGCGGGATGGCGGCCGCCGGCTCCTCGCCGCCGAGGTCCAGCTCGCCGAGCGCGCGGCCGACACACCCGTGGTAGCACACGGTTCCCAGGCCGATGACGTCCGTTTCGGCGAAGAGCCCCGCCAGCACGTCGCGCGCCGCGCGGCAGTCCGCCGCGTCGCCGAGCACCGGCGCCAGATCGGACATGTAGGCCATCGCCGCAACGGCCGGGCCGCGCTTCAGCTCGTGCAGGGATCGGATGAGCCGCTGGTAGATCGCCATCGCCTCGTCCCGCCGGCCCGCGAGCAGCAACGTGGCGGCGAACCCGGACTGGGCGACAGGCGGGTACCCGGGCACCTCCGGGAGGTGGTTCTCCCACTCGGGGATCAGGTCTGACAGGTCGCCGCGGAGCACCGCGAGGTCGATCGACTTGGCCAGGTCGGTCATGCGCACCGACCGGTCCTCCCAGTCCGCGGCGATGTCCGCCGCCTCGACGCGCAGCCGGCGGCCGACCTCGAAGTCCCCGGCCAGCGAAGCCAGGGAACCCCTGCGCCGCAACACATGCCAGCGCACGAGCGGCAGGCCGGTCCGGTCGGCGAGCGCCGCCATCGCGTCGACCTCCCGGGAGGCCGCGGTCATGTCCGCCTGGTGCACCGCCGCGTCGGAAAGCCAGATGTGGCCCCACAACCGGGCCAGCGGGCGGCCGGTCACCTCGGCCAGTTCGATCGCGCGGTGGCCGCGTTCCACCAGTTCCACGGTGAGCGACGGACGCCATTCGAGGCTGGCGCGGGACCTGATCGCATCCAGCTCGGCGTTCGGATCCCCGCTCGCGGCGGCCAGGTCGAGAGCGCTCCGCGAATACCGGGCCGCTTCCTCGTCGGCTTCGAACTCGAACAGCACGCACGCCAGCTGTGCCTCGACCCTCGCGCGCAGGGCGGAGTCCAGATCGGACTGCCGGAGCGCGCGCCGGCACAGGTCCTCGAGGACGCGGTTGACGACCGGATGCCCGAGGCCCTGGATGATGATCGCGGCCCGGCCGACGACCTCGCCGCGCCCGGTCCGCTCCCCCTCCTCCCCCGCCCGCGCGCAGGACTCGGCGCTGTCCCCGATGTGCCCCGCCAGGTACTGCACGCGGGCCAGGTCGAGCAGCAGCTCGGCCCGGTCCGGCACCCCGGCGTCGAGGGCCAGCCGGACGTACGACGCCGATTCGTCGTAGGCGCCGGCCGCCCTGGCCGCGTCCGCCGCGCGGATCGCCCACGGGACGGCGTTGCCGGGCTCGCCCGCGCGGTGCCAGTGCCGGGCCACCGCGCCCGCCCGCTCGTCACGGCCGAGAGCCAGAGGTTCAAGCAGCTGGGCGGAGGCGCGATGCAGATCCGCCCGGCGCGACGGGCCGAGTGAGGCGTACACGGCGTCGCGGACCAGCACGTGCGCGAACCGGACGCGGTCGCCCGGGCCGAGTTCGACCAGCCCGGCCGGCACCGCGGGCAGCAGCCGCGCGGTCGCGGCGCTCGGCGAGGCGGCACCGAGCAGGCCCGCCACCACCTCCGGTTCCGTGTCCGGCCCCAGCACGCTCAGCGCTTCGACGGCCTCGGCTGCGTCCGGCCCGGCCGCGCGCATCGCGGCCGTGACGAGGTGACGCAGTTCAGGCGCGCCTCCGGCGTCCTCGTCCCAGTCCCGGCCGCCACGCAGCGCGCCGGGAGCCACCTTCGCGAACGTCCTGAGGTAGAGCGGGCTGCCCCCGGCCAACTCGGCAGCGCGCCGCACCGCGGCCGTGTCGGCTCCCTCCACCGCGGCCGAAAGCAGCACGGCCGACTCGCGCGGCGACAGCGGGCCGAGGCCGATCACTTCGGCGGCGCGATGCGTCGGCAGCTCGGTACCTTCCCGGTGGACGCCGACGACGAGCACCGGCAGCCGCCGGATCTCCGCGGCGAGCCGGTCGAGCAGGCGCACGGTCGCCCGGTCCGCCCACTGCAGATCGTCCAGCACCAGCAGCAAACCCCGCCCGGCCCGGCCCTGTTCGCCGAGCGCGTCGAGCACCGCGGTGTCGGCGGCGAAGAGCGCGGCCGCGGCCTCCTCGGCCGCGCCGTACTCGCGCTGGGCGGTGCCCGCGGCCAGCGCGGCGACCGCGTCCCGCGGGCCGGGGAGGTCCCGCACGGCCCGCACCCACGGCCACAGCGCCGGCATCCCGGCGTCCGCGACGGCCGCGCCCCACCCGACCGGCGTGCCGCCCGCGGCCGCGACCAGCTCCTCGACCAGCCGGGTCTTGCCGATCCCGGCGGGCCCGCTCACCAGCACCAGGTGCCCGGTCCCGGCGCGCGCGCCGGCCAGCCTGCCGCGCAGGAGGTCCAGCTCGGCCCGGCGCCCCACCAGCGAGTCCGTCGAGGTCACGCAGGCAGTATCACCGATACAGTGCCGGATTGCGTGCCAGCACTGATGTGCCGGCCGGGGAGTTCGCGCGACCGTCTTCGCATGAACCTCAGCAGCGCCGTAGAACGGCTCTTCACCCCGGCCCGGCGGCCTGGGCGAGTGGGGGCCGAGGTCGAGCTGATCCCGGTCACCGACACCGCCCGGCCCCGCCCGGTCGCGCCCCGGCTGCTCACCGCCGGATTCGACGCGGACTTCCGCGCCGCGGCCGTGCCGAGCTTCGAGCCCGGCGGCCAGCTCGAGCTCAGCCCCGCCCCCAGGGGGAGCGTCCCCGCGCTCGTCGGGCACCTGCACACGCAGCTGCGCCGGGCGGCCGAGATCGCCTCGGCGCGCGGTGTCCGGCTGGAGGCCGTGGGCGTCAACCCCTTCTGCGCGGACGTCCCGCTGTACACGCCGTCGGCGCGCTACCTCGCCATGCAGGCCGCCTTCGACGAGACCGGCCCGGACGGCAGGCGGATGATGCGGTTGACCGCGTCCCTGCAGGT
The DNA here is from genome assembly GCA_963762765.1 of uncultured Actinomycetota bacterium. Lineage (GTDB taxonomy): Bacteria > Actinomycetota > Actinomycetes > Mycobacteriales > Pseudonocardiaceae > Amycolatopsis. Next base: position 175,116 of record CAVXMR010000007.1, on the reverse strand, counting down.
CGCGGTCGATCTGCTGCCCGGCAGGGCCGGGCGGGAGCAGTGGCTGGTGGCCAATCTGGCCGGCCCGGCGCTCGCCGCCGCCTTCAGCACCTCCGGAGGGCGAACGTACCCGGATCTGGCACGGCGCGGACCTGCGCCGCACCGGCTACGACGGCCGCCATCTCGACGTCGCCGACCCGGTCGGCGCCTACCGGGCGTTCGCCGCGGCCGCGCCCCGGCTACCGATCCCGGAGACCGCCGACGCGGCCTATCACCTGTCGACACTCTTCCCACCGGTCCGCCCGCGCGGCGGTTACCTCGAAATCCGCTACCTCGACGCGCAGCCGTCGTGGCGGATCGAGGCGGCGATCTCGGCCTTGACCACGCTGCTGTGTGATGCCCATGCCCGGCGCGACGCTCTCGACCTCCTGCTCCCCCGTGCCGCCGACCAGGACCGCGCCTGGCGCGAGTCCACGGCGGGCTTTTCCCCGGAGGGTCAGGACCTGCTGGCGATCGCCGGTGCGGTGGTCCGGGGAGGTGCGGCATGAGGATCGTCTTCGTCGCCGACCCGCTCGAGTCGCTGGACGCCTCGATCGACACGACCGTCGGCCTGATGCACGCGGCGCAGGAACGTGGCGCGGAGGTCTGGTTCACCGAAGCGAGGCTGCTGGAAGCGGTGAACGGCCGGGCCCGGGCGCTCGCCCGCCGGGTCCGGCTGGCGCCGTCGCACCCGCTGGGCGGGCACCGGTGGTCGGTCACCGAACCCTGGTTCGACGCCCGCCACCCGGACCACCTCTGGCTGGACGAGGCGGAAGCGGTGTTCGTCCGCACCGAGCCGCCGGTCGACGAGACCTACACCAACGCGCTGCTCGTCCTCGACCTCGTCGACCCGGCGCGGACCGCCATGGTCAACGACCCGCGCGGGATCCGGGTGTGCAGCGAGCACGTCCTCCCGCTGGGCTTTCCCGACCTCGTCCCGCCCACCGTGCTCACCGCCGACCCGCGCACCATCCGCGGGTTCCTGGCCGAGCACGGCGCCTCGGTCGTCAAGCCGGTGGACGGTTTTTCCGGCCGGGGTGTGCTGCGGCTGGACCGGCACGACCCGAATCTGGCGTCGCTGCTGGAGATCTCCACCGCGAACGGCACGCGGGCCGTGCTCGTGCAGCGCTACCTGCGCGAGGTCGGCGCCGGGAACAAGCGGGTGTTCATGGTCGGCGGCGAGCCGGTCGGGGCGGTCCACCGCTTCCCGGTACCCGGCGACTTCCGCATCGGCAACCCCGCCGCCGAAGCGCCGATCACCGCGCGGGACAAGGAAATCTGCGCGCGGCTGGCCCCGGTGCTGCACCGCAACGGCATCCACCTCGCCGGGCTCGACGTGATCGGCCCCTACCTCATCGAAGTCAACGTCACCAGCGTCGGCGCGCTGCGGAAAGCCGACGCCCTGCTCGGCTGGACGCTCTGCGCCGACCTGCTCGACAGCGTGCTCGGCACGCGTGAACAAAGGAGATCCGCATGACCACCGCCCTCATCTGCACCGCCGTTCTCGGCGCGATGGTGTTCCTGCTCGGCTTCAACGTGTCCCGGATGCGCGGGGTCACCGGGAAAGCAGGCGGCGACCAGATGCCGACCGACCCCGCCAGCCCGTTGCTCATGGCGATCCGGGCGCACGGCAACGCCATCGAGTACGTCCCGACGCTGATCATCCTGTTCCTGATCGTCGGCCTGCGCAGCCCGGCCTGGGTGGCGATCCCGCTCATCGTCGGCGGCACGCTCTCCCGCGTGGCCCACGCCTACGGGCTGCTGACCGCGCCGAGCATGAACACGCGGACGCCGTTCCGGGAGTTCGGCGCCATCGGGACCTACCTGTTCGGGATCCTGCTCGCCGTCGCCGCGGCGTTCACGATCTGATGGCCGCGCATCCGGCGGCCGCGGCCCTGCGCGTGCCGGGTTTCCGCCGCTACCTCGCGGGCCAGCTCCCCTCTGTCGCCTGCTCGTGGGCGCAGGTCGTGACGCTGTCCTGGGTGGTCGTCGAGCGGGACCCGCACGCGCTGGGCTGGCTGGTGGCGTGCCAGTTCACGCCCAGCCTGCTGCTCGGGCCGTGGTTCGGCGCGGTCGCCGACCGGCACGACCGCAGGCGGCTGCTGATGCTCGCCGAGTCCGGACTCGGGCTGGTGGCCCTCGGCTACGCCCTCGCGTCCGCGGCCGGCGTCCTCGAGCTGCCGGTGATCTTCCTGCTGGCGACGACGTGGGGCGTGCTCAACGCGCTCGACACGCCGGCCCGGCAGTCCTTGGTGCCGATGCTCGTGCCGAAGGAAGCCCTGGCCGGGACGTCCGCGTTGACCGGAACCGTGCTGCTGACCGGGATGGCCACCGGATCGGCGCTCGGCACGGCGATCACCGCGACCGCGGGCCCGACTGCCGCCTTCGCCGTCAACGCCGCCTCGTTCTTCGCCGACGTCGTGCTGCTGGCGACGATCCGGGTCGGGCCGTCGCCGCGCGTCCGGCGGGCCGGCGGGCAGATCCGCGCGGGCCTGACCTACGTGTGGCACACGCCCGCGTTGCGCGCTCCCCTGCTGGCGCTGGCCGTGCTGGCCACGCTGGGCTTCACCGTCCAGGTGACGGTCCCGGTCTTCGTCCGGGTGTCGCTGAACGGCGGTGTCGCGCTCGTCGGCACCGCCCTCACCGCGGTGACGGCGGGCAGCCTGCTCGGCGCGCTGACGATGGCGGCCCGCGGCAGGCCCGGCCCGCGCACCCTGGCCGGCGCGGCCGGCCTGATGGCGTGCGCGCTCGCGGTGACCGCGCTCGCCCCGCGGATCCCGATCGCGTTCCTCGGGCTGGCCGGAATCGGTCTCGCCTGGTCGACGTTCATCGCCTCGGTGCTCGCGGTGCTGCAACGCGCCGATCCGGCGATGACCGGCCGCGTCATGTCGCTGTTCGCCGTCCTGCTCCTCGGCGGCACCGCCGCGGGCGCTCCCCTGGCGTCCCTGGTGATCACCCTCGCCGGCCCCCGTGCCGCGTTCGCCGTCGGTGCGGTGGCGAGCATCGCGGCGTTCGGGAAGCTGGTCGCACTTCGTCGGGTGGGAGTAGCGTCGCCGTCGTGAAGGACACTGGACTCGTCGGAGTGCAGAAGACCCTCAGCCCCGTCCTCAAGGCGAAAGCCCTGGACAACCGGCTGCCGGACCCGATCCTCGGCGACGAATACGCCGAGCGGGCGATGCGCCGCCTCGACCCCGGCTACGACGACCACCGGTTCGGCACCAGCCAGCTGGGTCTGTCCGCCGTGGTGCGCGCCAAGGCCCACGACGACTGGGCCCGAAGCTTCCTCGCCGATCATCCCGACGCCGTCGTGCTGCACCTGGGCTGTGGCCTCGACGCCCGGGTGTACCGGATCGACCCGCCCGCCTCCGTCGACTGGTACGACCTGGACTATCCGTCAGTCATCCAGCTGCGGCAGGAGTTCCTGCCGCCGCGCGAGCACTACACGCTGATCGGTTCCGGCGTCACCGACCTGACCTGGCTGGACCGCGTCCCCCGCGGCCGCCCGGTCCTGATGATCGCCGAGGGACTGGTGCCCTACCTGACCGAGGCCGAGCTCCGGCGGCTCTTGACCGGAATCGTCGACGCCTTTCCTGCCGGGCAAATCCAGTTCGACACGGTGTCGGTCTCGGCGTGGCGCACCTCGAAATGGGACCCCATCGCGCGCAAGTACAACGCGCGGTTCCATTGCGGCTTCGACGACCCGGCCGCCCTGGCCGAATGGCACCCGCGGCTGGAATACGTCGACGAGGCCCCGATGAACGATTCACCGGTGCTGATGGCGAAGGCGCCCGCGAACGTCCGGCGCCTGTACCGCTGCATGAATCTGCTCCCGGGCTTCAGGCGATCCACGCGGATCGTGCGGTTCCGGTTCTGACGCAGTAGTGCCCCAAATGGCCCGCACGATTGCTCCACTTGCGCACCCGCACGGGACACGTAATGCTGAAGCCGCGATCTAGAACGTTGCTCTAGAAGGCGGGGGTTCACCGGCGATGACCACACCGACCCGCGAACGCGTGCTCGCCAGCGCGGCGGCCCTGGCGGCCCGCGGAGGGTTCGACGAGATCGACATGGCCGAGCTCTGCGCGTCCAGCGGGGTCAGCAACGGCAGCATCTACCACCACTTCGGCTCGAAGAAGGGCGTCCTCGCGGCCCTGATCGCCGAAATCATCCTCGACTACCAGGACAGCGTGTTCGCGGTGCTCGACCGGCACGTCGGCGACGCACGCGCCGCCGTCCTGAAGACGGTGGCCGCGCACCTGAGCTGGACCGAGGAGAATCGCGACCGGGCGATGCTGCTGCACGAGCACCGCGAACAGGTCACCCGCGGCGCGCACCAAAAGCAGGTGCGCGAGCTCAACCGTCGTTTCCGGGGCCGCTATGAGGCCTGGCTGGGCCAGCAGGCGCACACCGGGATCCTGGCGCCGCTCACCATGGAAGTCGCGCACGCCGTGGTGTTCGCGCCGGCCCGCGAGGTGTGCCGGATCTGGTTGGACCACGCGGACTTCCCGCTGCCGACGTCGTTCAGCGACTCGCTGGGGCGGGCGGCCTGGGCCAGCCTGAAAGCCCTGCCGGGCCAAACCCCGGTTCGCAGGACAGTATCCAGTCCTTAAGGGACTCATGCGCCCGCCCCGAGGCCGGTAACGGGACGGACTTGTCAGTCGGCGGGCTTGCCGAACCACCGGCCGAGCTGATCGTTCAGGTCCTGCTGGTCCTCCCCGGCCCAGGCGACGTACCCGTCGGGACGCAGCAGGAGGGCTGGAACATCCAGCGCCGCAGCGGGATCCGCGATGAGGTCGACCCGGTCCGACCAGCCCTCGGCGGTCAGCCGTTCGGTGCGGTCGAGGACCAGGCCGCGGCCCTGACGCAACCGGTCGTAGAGACGGCCCTGCTTCAGGTCGATGTCGTGCAAGCGGCGGCCGAGGAGGTCGGGGCCCGCGCCGAAGTCGTAGCGGATGCCGATCGCGGTGATCTTCTCGATCAGGTACCGGTTGACCTCGTCGAAGTCCATCAGTTCGGCGAGCAGCCTGCGCGCGGCCCGCGCGCCCGGTCCGGCGGAGTGCAGTTCCACCTGGGCGCGGGTGTTGTCGAGGACGTCTTCGGCGACCGGGTGACGTTCGGCGTGGTAGGTGTCCAACAGCCCCTCAGGCGCCCAGCCGTCGATCTCGGCTGCCAGTTTCCAGCCGAGGTTCACCGCGTCTTGAACGCCCAGGTTCAGGCCCTGACCACCGGCGGGCGGGTGGATGTGCGCCGCGTCGCCGGCCAGCAGCACCCGCCCGACCCGATACTGCTCGGCCAGCCGGGTCGCATCGCCGAAGCGGGACAGCCAGCGCGGCGAGTGCACGCCGAAATCGGTTCCGGCGATTGCCCGCAACGCTTGCCGGAAGTCCTCGAGGGTGGGCGGCTCCGTACGATCCACGACGCGAACGGCGGGGACGACGACGCGATAGATCCCTTCGCCGAACGGTCCGAGACTGAAGACCTTGTTCGTCTCTCGGATTTCGGCCACCTTGGCGGCGACCTCCTCCGGCGGCACACCCACTGCCAGCTCGCCCATCAGCGTCTCGTTGCGCGAGGGCTCGCCGGGGAAACCGACGCCGAGCAGTTTGCGCACCGTGCTGCGCGCGCCGTCACAGCCGACGAGATACCGCGACCGCAGCCGCTCCCCGTCGGCCAGTTCGACGGTCACTCCCTCGTCGTCCTGCGAGAAACCGGTCACCGCGCGACCGCGCCGGACCTGCGCGCCGAGTGCGGTCGCGTGGTCGCCGAGGAGACGGTCGACGACCGGCTGCGGAATGCCCAGCAAGTACGCGGAATCCAGGTCATCGGGCGGAGGTTTGGGGATGGCGGCGAAGATCCCGCCGACCGGACGTCGGCGTCCGTGTTCGAGCAGGTGATCCAGCAGCCCGCGCATCGCCATCAGCTCGAGACTGCGCATGTGCAGGCTGACGATGCGGACGAACGACGACGTGGGCTCGGGTTCCTTGTCCAGAACGAGCACCCGCACGTCGTGCAGCCTGAGTTCGGCGGCCAGCATCGCACCGGTCGGCCCGCACCCGGCAATGATCACATCGAGCATGAACCACCCATCGCCCCACTCGCCGGGCCCGCTGGTCCTGGCATCGGCGGCCCAGTGTGGGGCACCCCTTGCCCCGCCGCAACCGAAATAGCCGGCGCTAGCCGGTGTACACGGCGTCCTTGCCGTACAACGGTTTCGTGAAGCTGGAGAGGTAGGTGTGCGAGTCGGCGGCGCCGAGGTTGTAGGTCAGGAACACGCCGTAGCCTTCGCTCACGGTTCGCCGGGCGAGACTGGCGGCGGTGCTGGTGGACGTCGCCGCGATCTGCACCGCCGCGGGCGAAAGCCCGGACTTCGGCAGCGCGATGCTCGGCACGCCCCAGGTGCCGTAGTAGGGGTTCCAGGCGTAGTTGAACTTCGCCGTGATGTCGACACCGCCGTAGGACAGCCGCGACGCCGCCGGGCCGATGTTGTACAGCGAGATCAGCTTGCCCGGCATCGCCGCGCGCAAGGCCGAGACGAGGTAGACGAAGGAGCCGGCGTTGGGCTGGCCGGTGCCGTTGTTGCCGTACTCGGCGTATTCGTCGTCGAAGTCGATGCCGTCGAGCCCGTACTTGGCCACGGCGTCGGACAGCTGCTTCGCGAAGGCCTCGGCCGCCTGCTTGGACGGGAAGTTGGCGAACCCGGCGCCCTGGTGGTTGCCCAGGATCGACAGCATCACCTTGATGCCCTTGGCCTGCAGCGGACGGACCTGGGTGCTCACGTTGTCGAGCACGCCCTGCACGTTCGGATTGAAGTACAGGTACGCCGACTTCTTCGCGGTGTCGTAGTTGATGTTGGCCGCGAAGATCACGCCGATGTCGAAGACGTTGCCGCCGCCCTGGGCCAGCGCGTACTTGCCCACGTTCAGCATGCTGTTGTTGTTCACCTCGACGTAGGCCACGGTGATCGGCCCGGTCTTGCGCGGCGCGGCGGCGGGGCTCGCGGCACTCGTGCCCGCCGTCATGCCCGCGAGGAGGGCGACGCCTGCCAGCAACGCGGTGATCCGACCAAGTCTCAGCACTGAGATCAACTCCCGTCGAATGGGGTGAACCGCATCGCCCATGTATGTTCTTTTCCCGCACCCTGTCAAGACAGGTGATCGACTATCGGGACCCGTACCTCGGTTGGCCTACGCGGTTCGTCGGTCGCCACGGCGATGTCAGGAGCACTCCGCCCTGCTCCACACGGCGTAGCGGCGGTACGGGCACATCGCCCAGTGCGGTATCGGCCTGACGACTGCCGGTCATGGGCGTGGGAAGGTGAACTGTGCTCGGGTACCCCGACGAACGCGATGTGCAGCGATGGCGCTCCGGTGATCCGAACGCGATGCGCGCCGAGCTCGACGACGCTCTCGCCCCGGACGCCGCATCGGCCTCGTCACCCGACGCCGAGCTGATCGAAGCCGTGCGCGGCGGGACCGTCCATGCCTACGGCAGCCTCTACGCGCGCCATGTCCGGGCCGCCCGGAATCTGGCCCTCCAGCTGGCGAAGTCGTCGGCCGACGCCGACGACCTGGTGTCGGACGCCTTCGCGAAGGTGCTCGTCTCCCTGCGCGCGGGCGGCGGACCCGACCTCGCGTTCCGGCCCTACCTGCTCACCACCGTGCGCCATACGGCCTATGACCGCTTCCGGCAGCAACGCCGGCTCGAGCTGGTGGACGACCTGGAAGCGGTTCCCGGCGCGGAACGGGTCACCAGCCTGCCCTTCCACGACACGGCGGTCGAGGACCTGGACCGCGCGCTGATCACCAAGGCGTTCGCCACTCTGCCCGAACGCTGGCAGAACGTGCTGTGGCACACGGCGATCGAGAACCGGTCGCCGGACGAGCTCGCACCGGCGTTCGGCCTCTCCCCCAACAGCGTCTCCGCGCTGGCCCACCGCGCTCGCGAGGGCCTGCGCAAGGCCTACCTCCAGGCACACGTCGCGGCGAATCCCGCCGAACAATGCCGGGCCACCGCCGGAAAACTGGGCGCGTGGACTCGCGGCGGGCTGTCCCGGCGCGACTCCGCCCAGCTCGACGCCCATCTGGACGACTGCGCCGCGTGCCGCGCCACCGCCGCCGAGCTGGCCGACGTCAACGCCGCGCTGCGTGGCGTCGTCGCGCCCATCGTGCTCGGCGTGGGCGCCGCCGGCTACCTGGCCGCGGCGGCCAAGGCCGGCGCGGCCGCGTCCGCCTTCTCCAAGCCCGTGCTGCTCGTCGGCGCGGCGGCCTCGGTGGTCGCGATCGCCGTCGCCGTCGGGATCGGGACGATCGGTTCACCGCCGTCCGCGGGAATTCCCCCGGCCGCGGCCGCGCCACCCGGGTCCAGCAGCATCGCGGGCATCCCGACCACGCCGTCGCTGCCGGGCGGATCGTCGGCACCCCTCTCGCCGGGCGCCACGACACCGGTGACGACCGGCGTGCCGAGCGCCAGTGCCACCGCACCGGCAGGCGCCGCGACCACCGCGCCCGCCACCGTCCCGGCCACCGCACCGTCTCTCGTCGCGTCCGGGCCGAGCGGGTTCACGATGTCCACCGGCGGGCCACCCAGCGATTTCCCCATCACCGTCCGCAACACCGGTTCGGCACCCGCGGCGCCCATGACGTTGACCCTGACCCTGCCCGACGGCGTCAAGGCGGTCGGCCCGGGCAACCCGCCCGCCGGCGCCGTGCGCTGCCCGGCGGGTTCGGGCACCGTGACCTGCACCGCCACGCAGCAGCTCGCGCCCGGCGCCTCGATGCAGTTCTTCTTCCGCCTGCTCGCCGGACCGAAATCGGGCAGCGGCACCATCTCCGGCAGCGCCGGCTCGGCCCGGGTGACCGTGCCCGTCACCATCACGAAGAAGAATTAGCTCCCGGCACGGTCTGCTCGCGCAGGATGTCGCCATGGCCGGCGTGGCGGGCGAATTCCTGGATCATGAGCAAATAGATCCAGCGCAGGCTGACGGCACCGAAGACAGGATGCGACCGGGTGGCGTCGAGTTCGACGTCCGCGGCGATCGTTCGCGCGCGGGTGCCCGCGCGCTCGAATTCGGCGATCACGCCGGCCACCGTTTCGTCGTCGCCGACCACGAAACTCGCTTCACCCACCATCGCGCCGTCGCATTCGGCTTCCGGCAGCCCGCCCAGGATGTGCTGGAACCATTTCCGCTCGGCGAACGCGGCGTGCTTGACCAGCCCGATCGACGTCGTCATGGACGGGACGAGCCGGCGGCGCGCCTCGGTTTCGGAGAGGCCGCGCACCGTTGCGATCAGTTCCGCCCGGGCGTGGTCGAGCAGATATTCCAGCAGCTGACGTTCGGGCCCATCGGTGAGCCGGACAGGGTTCTTCATTCCGGGTATTCCTTTCGCGGACATGGCGCAGTTCCGATGTTTGCGATTCTGTGGCCGAAAGGCCTGACGAAGGCGAGACCGGATTTCCTCGGACCTGACGTCCGGGTTGCCGCAGAGTTCCCGCTCAGCTCCACCGTACCGCACCCACCGATCAGTGACAGCGCCACACGACAGCCTGGATCTTGCCGTTCGCGTCGTCCGACTGCCCGCTGACGACGCGGCCGTCATCGCTCACCGTCGTCGGGACGTCGACCAGTCCCGGCCGGAGGCCGAGCAGTCCCGGCAGGACCACGACGGCGGTCCCGGTCGCGAGCGCTGCCCGCCCCTGCTTGTCGCTGCCGATCAGCCAGCCCAGCGCGTTCACCGCGCTCGCCCGGCCGCCGAGCTCGTCGACCACCCGCACCTCGCCGGTGCGGACGTTCCAGCGGATCGGCCCTGCCACCTTGCCCCTTTCCCAGGCGTCGATGTCGGCGACGCCGGTCGCCCAGCCGTTGCGGATGCCGAAGACGCGGGCACCCACGGCGGGCTTGCCGTTGAGCGTCGGCATCGGCAGCTCGCGGTGGGTGCCATCGGCGAACCAGACGTACGGCCGCTTCCGGTCGATGGTGCCGACCACGGTGCCGTCCTCGTCGATGTCGTTGGCGGTGGCCGCCGACGCGCCGGCGGGCAGCGGCAGGCGGATCGGGTCCGCGGTCGCCGACGGCCAGAGCAGCGCGGCACCGGCGGAGTCGTCGCCGGCGATCGCCCCGGCCTCGTTGATCGCGAGCGCGGATCCGTGTCCCACGCCCGGCAGCCGGGACACCTGACCGCCGCGGTAGACGTACGGGACCGGGCCACCGCCGTCGTAACTCCAGCCGACCGCGGTCCCCGCCGAGTTGACGTCCTGCAGCTGCTCCTCGAGGTCGCCGGGCAGCATCACCCTGGTGACCTGGCCGTCGTGCCAGATAACCGCCTGATAGCCGCCGCCCTGGGGATAAGTGCGGCCGACGAGATACCGGCCGGCGGGGTCGGCGCCGGCGGTCAGCGCCATCGGCTCGTGGTCCGGCACCGGCAACCGCTCGAGCGTGCAGCCGGTGGGCGGGGTCACCGCTTTCGGCGCGGCGGGCACGTCGGCGACCGGGCGGGCGTCGGGGAACAACCCGCCCGCGGCGACCGACGCGCCGACCACGGCGAACACGGTCAGCGCGGCGGCACCCGCATACCCGGCGCCGCGGCGATTCTTGCGACGGCGCCCGTCGGCGACGGCGCGTTGGACGTCCACTGTGGACGGTGTGGGCGGCTCGTCGTCGAGCGCGCGCAGGTCGAATTCGGCTGACATCATCGGCTCCTCGGTCCTGGGGTTGCGTAGCCTGCGAACTCCCGCTCACCGAGCAGCCGCCGCAGGGTGGCCAGGCCCCGCGAGGTCTGGCTCTTGACCGTGCCGGGTGAGCAGCCGAGGATCCCGGCCACCTCGCCGACCGGAAGGTCGTAGAAGAAGCGCAGGACCAGCACGGCCTGCTGGCGGTCGGGTACCTGGGTCAGCGCGCCGCGGAGGACTTGACGTTCCTCGATGCCGCCGTCCTCGATCGCCGGAGACTCGGGCGTGTCGCGGAACAACCGGACCCGCGCCCACCCCAGCCGTCGCTCGTTCAGGTGCGTCCGGACCAGCATGGTCCGCACGTACCCGTCGAGATGCTCGGCTTTGCTCGCCCGCCGCCACTTCACGAACAACGTCGTGATGGTCTGCTGCACCAGATCGTCGGCGCGGTGCCCGTCGCCAGTCAGGAGATACGCCAGGCGCCGCAACGCGGGAATCCGCGTCGTGACGTACTCGACGTACTCCGTTTCCGAACCATCCCGCATTCGCCCACCTGTCCGTCGGGTCATTCACACCTCAGACGTGTCCGGCGGACCGCCCGGTTGTCATCTCCCGCGGATCGCCCCGGCGTTCGCCGGGGCGTGCAACCTCTTGCGGGCCCGCGCCCCTTCTAGGGGCATGGACAAACCGATCAACAGACGCTTACTGGTGGGCAGGCTGCTCACCGTCGGAGTGCTGACGATGACCGGCCTCGGCGTTGCCACGGAAGGCCACAGCAGCACCACCGCCCCGGGCGCGCCGCTGCTTCCGGCCGGGCGGACGTACACGGTGACGTTGCTGACCGGGGACGTGGTGACCGTGACCGGCATGGCATCGGGGTGCCCGATGGTGAGCGTGCGCCCGGCCGCCGCGAGCGGCGTGCTGAACCGCAGCTGTGGCCCCGACGGGCACGTCCGGGTGCTGCCCGCGTCGATCGCGCCGCTGGTCAGGACCACGGTGGACCCGGCGTTGTTCGACGTGACCGCGCTGATCCTCGACGGCTACGACGACGCGCGCACCAAAGATCTTCCCCTCATCGTCCGGCCGGGCGGCCAAGCCCGCCAGGCCTTGGCCGACCCGCTTGTCGCGGGCCTGGCCGGGTCCCGCGCGCTGCCGAGCATCGCGGCGGTCTCGGGGCGGCGCGCCAAGGCGGCGGGCGCGGAATTCGTCCGGTCGCTGTCGGCTCGCTCCACCTCGGTGAAATCGGCCGGTCCGTCGCCGAAGGTGTGGCTGGACCGGCGGGTCCGGGTGACCGGCGGACGGCTGGACGCCAACCTCCGCCAGATCGGCGCGCCGCAGGCGTGGAACGCCGGGTACACCGGCACCGGCGCCCGGGTCGCGGTGCTCGACACCGGCATCGACGCGACCCACCCGGACCTCGCCGGGCAGGTCGCGGAGAAGAAGGACTTCACGGCCGACGGAGGTGACGCCGGCGACCGCCTCGGCCACGGCACTCACGTGGCGTCCCTGATCGCGGGCACCGGTGCGGCTTCGGGCGGCGCGCGCAAGGGTGTGGCACCCGGCGCTCAGCTCGTGGTCGGCAAGGTCCTCGACGACAACGGGGAAGGCACCGACTCGAGCGTGATCGCCGGGATGGAATGGGCCGCGAGCCGCGCCGCCGTGGTGAACCTGAGTCTCGGCGGCGGGGATCCGAGCGACGGCACAGACCCGTTGTCGCTCGCGCTCGACGCCCTGACCGACCAGACCGGCGCGTTGTTCGTGGTCGCGGCGGGCAACGCCGGACCCGACGACGGCTCGGTGTCCAGCCCGGGCGCCGCCGCCGGCGCGCTCACCGTCGGCGCGGTGGATGGCGCCGACGCCGTTCCCGACTTTTCCAGCCGGGGACCGCTGGTCACCACCCGCGCCGCGAAGCCGGAGCTCGTCGCGCCAGGCGTGGACATCGTAGCCGCGCGGGCGGCCGGAACCACCATGGGCAAGCCGATCGACGCGCGCTACACGGCCGCGTCGGGCACGTCGATGGCCACCCCGCATGTGGCGGGCGCGGCGGCGGTCCTGGCTCAGCGGCACCCCGATTGGCGGGCCGGGCAGCTCAAGGCCGCGCTCGTCGGCGCGGCCGACCCGATCGGCGGCGACTCGTACACGAGCGGCGCCGGGCGGCTGAACGTGGCCAAGGCACTGTCCGGAGTGGTCAGCACTCAGGCGGTGGTCAACGTCGGCGCCTTCCCGTATCCGCAGTCCGGCATGGCGGGCGCGAAGCTGGCGTGGGTGAACACCGGCACCGTCGCGGCGACGGTGTCCCTCGACGTGGCCGTGACCGACCGCAGCGGCGTCGCCGCACCGGCCGGGGCAGTGTCCCTTTCGGACGGTCAGCTGCGGCTCGCCCCGGGCGCGAGCGGCGGTGTCACGCTGAACATCGACCGCGCGGCTTTCGCTGCCCGGCCCGGCTTGTTCACGGCCGTCGTCACGGCACGGGCCGGCGGTTCAGTGGCGGCACGCACGCCGGTGACGTTCTCCGTCGAGCCGCCCAGCTACGACCTTTCGGTGGCCACCACGGCGATTCCGGGCACGCCGGACGGCGTGACCGCCTCGGGCAACGTGCAGGTGGTCAACCTCGACGACCCGGCGGTCTACTACCACGGCGAGTCTGCCGATGCCGGGCAGACAGTGACGTTTCGTGTGCCCGCGGGCCGGTACAGCGTCATGGGCACCTTCTCGTCCTGGACGCCGAGCGACGCGCGCTCGGCCATGGCGGGCGACCCGGACGTGGACATCAAGGCCGACACGGCGTTGACGCTCGACCTGGCCAAGGCCAAGCGGCTCACCGCGAGCGTCGACGGCGTCGCCACGGAGGCCGGCTCGCTCGGCCTCACCTACATCCAGATGCCGCGCCGCGGCGTCGGCTGGACGGACTTCGCGTTCGCCTGGGGTGACGCCGCCAAGGCCGAAAACGTGTTCGTGGCACCGAACAGCGGGACCGCGGTCGGGACGTTCCAGGCCTACGCCGCGTTCGGGCTCGACGCGCCGGGAAGCGGGCAGAGTCCCTATCTGTACGACCTGATCCACCCGTTCGGCAACGGCATTCCGGACGATCCGGCGTACCGGGTCACCGCGGCCGAACAGGCCACGCTCGCCCGGATCGACCAGCATTTCAGCAAGCTCGACACGCCGGACGCCGTCACGGCCCACAAACGGTATGGGGTCAGCCAGGAAGGGGTTTTCCTCGCCGAGAACACGACGACTCCGCTTTCCGGGAACCGCACCGACTACGTGTCGTCCGGCTTCGCCTGGCTGGACGAGGCATTCTGGAACGGAACGGTCACCCAGGAGGGCTTCGCCCGGTACGCCCCCGGCAGCAGGCAGGACAAGGTGTGGGTGCGGCAGCCGCTGCGCTCCGACTTCTACGACGACCCCGCAGGCTCCCTCAGCGAGTGCGTACCCCGCGCACCATCGCGCACCAGCGGCAACCTGCACGTCGAACTCGTCACGCTGACCGATCAGCACCAGCGGTTCGACTGTCTCGCCGACGGCATCGACCGTGACATCAAGCGCACGCTCACCCTCGAGCGCGACGGAAAGAGCGTCGGCAAGGTCGATCGCTCGTTCGCGGACTTCACCATTCCGCGCGAGGCCGCCGACTATCGGCTGACCTACGCCATCGACTCCAGCGCCGAACTGCCGGTGTCCACGAAGGTCACGACGTCCTGGACGTTCCGCTCGGCCGGCCCGAAGAACACCGGCAGCATCCCGCTGCCACTGCTGTCGGTGGACTACGCCCTGCCCCTGGACACGGCGAACCACCCGGCCGCCGGCCTGGCGACCTTCACCGTCAAGCAGGCTAACGGCGTCCGTCCACAAGGGATCACCGGCTTCGGGCTGGCGGTCTCCCTCGATGACGGCACCAGCTGGCAAACCGTCCCGGTCACCCGGACCGGCGACGGCAAGTACCAGGCCCGGCTCCCCCAGCCCGCCCCCGGTCAGGCGGTCTCGCTGCGGACTTCGGCGCAAGGCAACGCCGGCAGCGGAGTCGAGCAGACCATCATCCGCGCCTACCGAGCCGGATAGCCCGGACGGCGACCCGGGTCGGCGAGCGCCTCGCCGACCCGGGTACTCCGTACGAGTGAACTTGAAGTTTCAAACTCTCACCGTAGGTAACGACGGTGAGGGACTCGCCCACTGTGACCACCTGCGGAAATGATCGCGGACCTGATCAACCGAGCCGGTTTCGTTACCTGGAGTGGCTTTTGGCGGCTGTTACGCGCGAGGCCGGCGTGGCGACCGATGGCGCAGAACGTGATCGCGTTCGGCCGCACCACGGATCCATCGAGAGAGGCAACCGTGTCCTACGCTCCCCTGCCGCCGTCGCCGGCGATGCCCCTGCCGTCGCAGCCCAAGAACGGCCTCGGTACCGCCGGGTTCGTCCTCGGCCTGGTCGGCCTGATCTTCGCGTTCATCCCCTTGATCGGGATCATCGCGTGGCCGATGACGATCCTGGGGCTGATCTTCGGCATCGTCGGGACGATGCGCGCGAGCCGCGGGCAGGCGAGCAACAAGGGCCTGGCCATCACCGCGGTCGTGCTCTCGGCGATCGGCCTGGTCATCTGCTTCGTCTGGACGCTGGCGTTCGGCAAGGCGGTCAGCGACACCGCCAACGGCCTGCCCGCCCCGGCGGCACCGGCGGCCGTCGCGGACGCGGGAGCCGCCCCCGCGGCCTCGACCGCCGCGGCGCCGGGAAAGCACACCGTCGTCCTGGAAGTCACGACGGCGGCGAAGTCGAACGTGCAGTGGAACAGCGGGTTCACCGCGAACTCCCAAGAGGTCCTGGAGAAGGGCAAGTCCTGGCACCAGACCCTGTCGATGGACGACCTGGCCTTCACCTCGGTCAGCGTCACGCCCGTCGACTTCAAGCTGGGCAGCAAGGACAACACGTGCAAGATCACCGTCGACGGCAAGACGGTCGTGGAGCAGGCCAACAGCGTCGGCGCCTTCTGCACCTACCAGCCCTGAGCCGGGCGCCGGTAAGGGGTTCGGGGCAGCCGAACGCACCGGGTCCGGCGGGAAGTAACGAGGCAGAATCGGGTCGTGGCCTACGACGAAGACCTGGCGGACCGCGTCCGCGTACTCCTCGCGGCGGAGCCCGGGCTGACCGAGCGGGCGATGTTCGGCGGGCTCGTGTTCCTGCTCGACGGCAACATGGCCTGCGGCGTGTCCGGAACCGCGCTCATGGTGCGGCTCCCGGACGACGCCGCCGCGGCGGCCCTGGACGAGCCCGGCGGGCGGCCGTTCACCATGGGCGGACGGCCGATGAGGAGGTGCATCCTGGTGGACCCGCCCGGCGATCTCCGCCAGTGGGTCGACCGGGGTGTCCGCTTCGCCCGCACCTTTCCGCCGAAGTAGTGACAGGCAAAAGAGCGGCGGTTCAAAACCGACTCACTCCACCGAACCACCATTCACGGACTCCACTTCACCACACCAACCCCCCAGCACCACCAGCCACGAGACCCGCGCGGATAGTCGGCTCGCGTGGCTCCGGTGATCCCTAAGCACCCCCGCCCGACCCGCAGCTTCCCCGCGTCCGCATCAATCTCCCCTAGCCGACGCCGCCGTAGACTCGCGGCATCGACGACACCACGACCCAGGTCCGGCGCTCCCGGTTCGTCTTCCTGGACATCCTGCGGGCCATCGCGGTCTGCCTGGTGGTCTACAGCCACGTGGTGGGCATCTGGCTGCATCAGCGGCACGCGGATTCGGGCGTCGCCGCCGTCGTCGAGAAGGCGAACCCGCTGGCCTTGACGTTGAACCTGGGCAACTTCGGGGTCGCGCTGTTCTTCCTGGTCAGCGGCTTCATCGTGACGCACACCGGGTTCACCGAGCGCCCTCGGCAGTATGCGGTGAAACGCTTTCTGCGCATCTACCCGATGCTGGTGGTGGCCGTGCTGGTGTCGGCCGGCCTGTTCACCGCCGGACTGCATCCGCTGACCACCGGCGACCCGGCGACGGTCACCCCGGCCTCGCTGGTGACGAACATGTCGTTGGCCAACTATCTGCTGGTCCCGCGGCTGGTGCTCGTCAACGTCGGCTGGACGCTGGTGGTCGAGATCCTCTTCTACGGGATGCTGCTGGTAGCGCTTCCGTTGCTGCGGCGGGCCGTGTGGCCGGTGATCGTGGGCGAGCTCGCCGTCGTCGCCGCCGTACTGGCCGCCGCCCAGCTCGGCGCGGGGTATCTCCCGTTCACGGTGAACGTCGGTTTTCTCCCGGCGCTGCTGCTCGGCCAGGTCTGCTGGGCGGCGTGCAGCGGGCGGATTCCGATGTGGACAGGCGTCGTGCTGGGCGTGCTCGCCTGGCTCGAATACGCCTGGGCGGGCGTGCCCGGGCTGGGTCGGCAGACCACCGTCTACCACTACGACCTCATGCTCGCCCTGGGCTTCGTCGTGTTCCTCATCGGCTTGGCGGCCGAACGGAGACTGCGCCCGGTGCGGTGGATCGGCTACCTGGCCGACCGCAGCTATTCGCTGTACCTGCTGCACGGCCTGCTGGCGTTCGTCGTGATGAACGCGCTCTACCCGAAGATCGGCTATCCGGGCGCCCTGGTCGCCGGCCTCGCCGTGACGATGCTCGGAGTCGAGGCCGGTTACCGCTTCGTGGAACGTCCGTCGATGCGGCTCGCCCGCCAAATGGCCGCGCGCTAGCCCACGTCCAGGTGGACGTTCGAGTGCTTTCCGGCGAGGACGTCCGCCACGAGGACCCGTTGCCCGAGCGCGGCGGCGACGTAGATCGCCCGGACGAACGCGACGGAAAGCAGGGCGTCGTCGACCGTCACGCCCGGCGCGGCGCCGGTGGAGATCGCGTGGGCGACGTCGTCATATTGGCGCCGGTGACCGAGCACGAAGTCGTGATCGCCGCGCGGGCCTGCCGGGGTCTGGGCCGGCCCGACCTCGGCTTCGGCCTGGTTGCCCGTCACGGCGCCGCCAGTGACACTGCCCGCCCCGCCCGGCTGATGACCGCCCGCGGCCTGCCGGGAGTGGAAGTACTCGAGGCGGTCGTTGTCGATGACCGCGGACCCTTCGGTGCCGTGGACCTGGATGCGCGCGGTCAGCCCCGGGTAGGCGGCGGTGGTGGCGAGCAGGACCGCGACCGCGCCGGACTCGAACGTGACCGTCGCGGCCACCGTGTCCTCCACCTCCACCCGTTCGTGGGCGAGCAGCCGCGCCGAGGCCTGGACTTCGAGCGGGCGGCCGAGGAACAGGCACAGCAGGTCGGCTGTGTGGACGCCCTGGTTCATCAGCGCGCCACCGCCGTCGAGCCGCCAGGTCCCGCGCCAGTCGCCGCTGTCGTAGTAGTCCTGGTCGCGCCACCAGGCGACCGACGCGACCGCCGAAGTCGGCTTGCCGAACCGGCCGCCGTGCACCGCCTTCGCCACGGCGACGCTCGCCGGGTCGAACCGGTGCTGGCTGATCACAGTGACCACCTGCCCGGCGCCGGCGACCTCCCTGGCGAACTCGGCGCCCCTGGCGACGTCGACGTCCAGCGGCTTCTCGATCACGACGTGTTTCCCCGCCGCGACGGCCTGCCGCGCGAGATCGAGGTGGGTGCCGCTGGGCGTGCAGATCACCACCAGGTCGACCCCGGCCAGTGCGTCCGGCAACGCCGGATACGCCTCGCTGCCCCCATGCTCAGCAAGCAGCCTCGCCGCGTTCTCCGCCACCGGATCCACCGCCGCGACCAGCTCGAACGCGGGGTGTTCGGCGATCACGCGAGCGTGGTTGCGGCCGATGACCCCGCACCCGACGACGGCGACGCGAATCAAGTCAGTCATGACAGGCGCACTCCCAGGTCGTCGGCGATCCGGCGCAACGCGCGGGCGGCCCGGCCGAAGGCCGCGGGCCCGGAGAAGCCGCCGAGCGCGTGCGCGGCGGAGAGATGCGGCTCGAGCGAAACGAAACCCTGGTAACCGTCGTCCCGCAGCGCGGTGAGGGTCTCCACCAGCTCGCCGTCGCCTTCGCCGGCCGCGACGACCCGTCCGTCCGCCGCGACCGCGTCCTTGACCTGCACATAGTCCAGGTATGGGCGCAGGGCGGCGTAGGCGTCGGTGAACGGACGGCTGCCCACCTGCACGAAATTCGCGCTGTCCCAGGCGATCCGCAGGTGATCGGAGCCGACCGACTCGATCAGGTCGAGCACCCGCTCCGGGGTGTCGCCGTAGATTTCCTTCTCGTTCTCATGGAGCAGGACGATGTCCTCGCGCTCGGCCACCGTGGCCATGGCGCGAAGGCGCGCCAGCACGTCGTCCCGCATCTCCGCGGGGTCGCGTCCCTCCTGGTAGAAGGAGAAAATGCGGATGTAGCGGGTCGAGAACGCGCGCGCGACATCGACCGCGATGGCAAGGCGCGCGAGCTCGGCCTCCACCGGTAGCGCGAGCGACACCTTGCCCAGCGGCGAGGCGATGGCCGACACGCCGAACCCGCGCTCGTCGAGCAGTTTCCGCAGTTCACCGCGCTGTGCGGCGTCGAGCTCGAGCACGCCCGTGTTCCAGGCGCCACGCAATTCGAGGTGACGCGCGCCCAGCGCCTCGAGCACCGCGAGCTGGACGACGGGATCCGGATCGATCTCGTCACCGAAACCGGACAACACCCAGGCGGTCATGTGTTTCCCTCCCCAGCACGGAACTGAAGATCGCCGCGACCGACGATACCCGGCCCGATCACCGGGATCGTGAGTGTTGCGGCCCGTTAGAGCCAGCGGTCTTTTGAGTACCTACGGCGGGCTTGGTGTCCTGGGACGTGCCCTGAACCCAAGTGTCCTTCAAGTGCAGCGGCAGCTCGACATTCTCGTCGGCGAATCCACGACGTAGCACGGGAAAGCCTTCCCTTTCAGGCTCGGGCGCCCGCCCCAAAGGCCTCACCCTGGGCTCTCACCAGCGGGGAGCCGGGGACGCAGGCTGGGTGGACCGCCGACGAAGGGGCCGCGCATGCCGTACGAGGACGACGAACTGCTCGCCGACTGCGCCGCCGTCGTCCTGGCCCGGCACGATCCCGATTCCTGGCAGCACAGCCTCGACGAGAGCTGGCATTTCGTCCGGCCGCGGGGACATCGGCGCCGCGCCCAGGGCTGGAAACTGCACATCCCGGCGACGCCGCTGTCCGCGTGCCTGGTGCTTTCGCGGTGTGTGGACGTCCTCGCGCGGCATCGGTGCGCGTTCAAGTTCGCCCGGGCGCTGCGCCAGCTCCAGCTGTTGATCGACCAGAACGCGGACCGCGCCGCGGCGGGGAAGTTCATCACCGTCTATCCGGATGACGACGCGCACGCCGTCCGGATCGCCGAGGATCTGCACGAAGCCACCCTCGGCCTGCCCGGCCAGGTGATCGTCACCGACCGGCGGCTGCGCGAGGGATCCCAGGTGTACTACCGGTACGGCGCGTTCACCCCGGATTTCGTGCTCAACGACAGCGCCGAATACGTTGCGGTGCTTCATACCCCCAGCGGTGAGCCGGTTCCCGATCAGCGCGGGGTGGGTAAGCCCGAGCCGGACTGGGTGACGGACCCGTTCCGGGCCGCGGCGCCGGTCGCCGTACCGAAATCCGTTCGTATCGCCGATCGTTTCGAAGTGCGTAGCGCGATCCGCCAGTCGAACCGCGGCGGCGTCTACCTGGCCACGGACACCGAGACCGGGGACGACGTGATCCTGAAGCGCTTCCGCCGCCACGTCGGCGCCGCGGCCGACGGGTCCGACTCGCGCAACCGGGCGCGCGCCGAGGCCCGGCTATGTGACGTCCTCGGCGCGCAAGGCGCGTCTCCGCGCTTCCTCGGCATCTTCGCCGGGGATGGCGACATGTTCGTCGCCCAGGAACGCATCGACGGCGTCGTGCTGCGGCGCTTCGTCGCACGCGGGCTGGCCCGGACGGGCACCGGCACGCAGGCGCTGGACACCGCGCTCGTCCTCGATTTCGCGGAACAACTGGTGCGACTGCTGGAAAAAGTCCACGAGGCCGGCTACGCGTTCGGCGATCTGACGCCCAACAACGTGATGGTGACCGGGGGCCGGCTGGTCCTGATCGACCTCGAATCGGCGCTGCGCCCCTGGGAGGTCACGACCGCGCTGAAAACGCCGGGATACGCCGCGCCGGAACAGCTTTCGCGCGAGCGGCTGGTCGGACCGGCACCGAGGACGACCGCCGATCTCTACGCCCTCGGCGCCACGCTGTTCCACCTCGCGACCGGGCTGCACCCGCCGACCCATCGCGACACCCGGCTCGTCGACCTGGCGCGGGTGCTCGCCCGGCGCAACCCCGCGGCCGCCGCGGTGCTGCCCGCGCTCACCGGGCTGCTCGACCCCGATCCCGCCGCGCGGCCGAGCCTCGCCGACGTCCGGACACTGCTCGCCGCACCGCGCACACCCGCGCCGCCGACGATCCAACCCGGGCCGGACACGCTGATCGACGATCTCCTGGACGAGCTCGTCTCGACGCGCGACGAATCCGCGGACACGCCCTGGCCGTTGTCCGACGCGGCAAGGAAACACGATCCGTGCTCTGTCCACATCGGACCGCCGGGGGTGCTGCTGGTCTTGAATCAGGCTTTGCGCGCCGGATACGACGTCACCGAGACCGCCTCGGCCACCGCGCGCTGGATCGTCGACCGGCTGCCCGGCGAACCGCGGGTCCTGCCCGGGTTGCTCTTCGGCCGGGCCGGGACCGCCGTCACGCTCGCGGAAACCGGTGCGCTGCTTGAGGAATCCACGTTCATCGAGGCGGGGCTGACGCTCGCCGCCCGGCTGCCGACCCGGTGGCCGGTGCCGGACGTCTACCACGGCACGGCCGGGGCCGGGCTGGCGCTGCTCAGCCTGTGGCACGCCACCGGTGACCGCGATCTGCTCACCGCCGCGGTTCGCTGCGCGGACGGTCTCCTGGAGGACGTCCAGATCGACGGCGAGCAGGTCACCTGGACAGCGACGTCGGACTTCGTGCTCGCGGGGAAGACGCATTGGGGATTCGCCCACGGTGTCGCCGGAATCGGCACCTTCCTGACGGAGGCGGGCGGCGCGACCGGCGACGGCCGGTACGTCGAAGTCGCGCGAAGGTGCGTTTCGACACTCGCCGCCATCGCGGACCACGACGGCGATGCCGCGTTCTGGCGGAGCGGCGAACCGGACGAGGGCGCCGACAATGTGCGGCTGACCGGGCTGTGCAGTGGCTCCACCGGCGTCGGCATGTTCCTGCTGCGCCATTTCGCCCTCACCGGCGAAGCGGTTTCGGGGGAACTGGCGGCCTCGGCCGCGTCGGCCGTGCGGTCGGCGCTGGGCACGGCACTGCCGGTCTGGTGCCACGGCCTGGCGGGCAGCGGCGACTTCCTCCTCGACTGCGCCGAGGTCCTCGGCGACCCGCGCTACCGCGAGTGGGCCGAAGAAGCCGCCGAGCTGATCGGCGCCCACGCCGTCCGCCACCACGGCCGGTTCCTGCTGCCGGACGAGAGTGGCGCGCTGGTCAGCGCCTACGGGAACGGCTTCGGCGGACCGCTTTCGTTCCTGCTGCGCCTGCGTCACGGCGGGCCCCGGCCGCTGCTCGGCCGCCCCGCCCCAGCCGTCCGGGACCGGAGTCCCGGCGTTCAACCCAGTGGAAAGGTGATTCGATGAACATCGAGTTCAACGCGCTCGACCTGCTTCCCGCGGTCGAGGAGGTCGGCACGTCGCCGCAGCTCCTCTCGAGCTGCTGCGGCAGCTGCAGCAGCTCCCTGATGATGGCGTCTCACTGCGACGACTGGGGCTGATCCCGCCGGAGGGCCCCGTGCCGCCGGTACGGGGCCCTTCCCCGGAGCGGTCAGTGCAGCCGCTCGTGCAGCTCCTGCATGCGGCTGTCCAGCTGCGCCGCCACCGCCGCGGTGCTGGCGAGCTCGCCGGCGAAGTCCTCGGGCACCTGATCGGCGTACTTGTAGAACAGCTTGTGCTCGAGGGTGGCCCAGAAATCCATCGCGATGGTCCGCAGCTGGACCTCGACCTTGACCTTCTCCACGCGGTCGGACAGGAACACCGGGATCCGCACGATCAGGTGCAGGCTGCGGTAGCCGTTGGCCTTGGGCTCGGCGATGTAGTCCTTGCTGCGCAACAGCTCAACGTCGTCCTGCCCGGTCAGCATCTGCGCGACGTGGTAGACGTCCGAGACGAACGGGCAGACCACGCGCACGCCGGCGATGTCGTCGAGCTGCTCGGGCTCGGCGAACCCCCGCCGGAGGAGTTTCTGCTCGATGGCCTCGGGACGCTTGACCCGGCTGGTGATGTGCTCGATCGGATCGTGCTGGTGCGCGAAGTCGAACTCCTCGCTGAGGATGCGCAGCTTCGTCATGAGCTCCTCGACCGCGAACCGGTACACCATCAGGAACCGGCCGAACTCGTCGCGCTCCACCGCGGAGCCGTTCCTGCTCCCCCTCGCCGCCACCATCGCCGCCACTCAGTCCTTCATTTCCGCCCTGCCGAGCCTTCGTTCACTACCTGGTCAACGCCGTCAACCCTAGCCGGGTTCCGCGATGGCCCGGTGCGCGACCAGGAGCGACGCCGCCACACGTTCGGGCGACACCGGCGTCAGCCCAGGGTCGTCCGGTGAAGGACCACGCGGAGCGCCAGGTCGCCGTACTCGTCGGCCAACTGGTCCACGGAGAATTCGCCGTAGTCGTGGAACCAGTTCGCCACGCCCATGCCCATGTCGAGGATCGAATAGGACGCCAGCCGTGTGGTTGCTGAGGCGTGCGGGGCGTTCGACGGGGGTCGTGAGTGGTAAGTAGGGTTATTTGAGGGGTAGGGCAAACGTGGCACGTTGGGTGTGGCGGGCGCGTGGTCGGGTCTCGTGAGTGGTAAGTGGGGTTAGAACCCTTCTAAACACTCACGACCCCTGGTGTCACACCCCTGCGCCGGGCGCTACGGACGTCCCGAATGACGCGTTCGGGACGCTGGCCGTCCTGAACGCGTCATTCGGGACACGCCGGCACCGGCTCGCCGATGGCGACTGGAGCGAGGGGGACCTTCCTGTCACCAGGCGCTGGCAAAGTCCCTCTCGCTCCAGAACCCAGCGGAGAAGGTCGTGAATGACCCGTTCAGGACCTCGCACGTCCTGAACGCGTCATTCACGACCTTCTCCACCACGCCACGTTTTCCCTACCCCTCAATAGAACCGGCCGCAAACTCACGAGCCCGACCCGGCCACCTGGCGGGAGCAGATCCGCGACGTCTACCTGAAATACCCGGGCGTCGCACGGGCGGCGCTGGCGATGGTCCCCACGAATCTCGAAACACTGCGGGTCAGCGAAGGCATCCTGGCGCTCCTGCTTGCCGGCGGCGTCGAAGCCCGGACGGCCGCCTGGGCACTCGACTCCCTCACCCTCTACGTCACCGGCTACGCCTGGGAACGCTCACTCGTCCAGCAGCGCCAGCAACACCCCGACCACAGCTGGGTGCTCAGCCGCGACGAGCTCATCGACCGGTTCAGCGCGCTACCCGCCGACCGCTTCCCCCAGACCCGGCGTCACGCCACCGAGCTCACCTCCGGGACCGGGCGCGACCGCTTCGACTTCACCCTCGGCCTGATCCTCGACAACCTCATCCCGCGGCGAGCTCGGCCAGGTGATGCAGCGAGTTGATCAGGTGCTCGGGACCGAACGGCGGGAACTGGATGCCCCGCTCGCGGATGTGCGGCGGCACCCCCGACCAGTCGTAGCTGAGCGTGACCTCGGTCTCGGCCGGGCCGACCGGCGTCAGGTCGTAACGCCAGATCCAGCCGCCGAGCTCCGGCTCGCCGCCGGCCTTCTCGGTTCCCGTCTGCCAGCCGATGACGTGCGGCGCGTCGAGCACCTCGACCTTGTTGACCACCCGGTAGTCGCCGTCCGGGTGGCCGCCGTAGTGCATGTCCATCCGGAAGAGCTGCCCGACTTCGGCCAGCGGGGCGGGGTTGACGGACTCCCGGACCCAGCCGGTGCCGTCGATCGCGGCGTGGGTCGTCGGGTCCGCCAGCACCGCGAACACCTTCGCGGCGGGCTCGGCGAAAGTCAGGGTGGCGCTTACCTTTTCCATGGTGGACCTCCGGTGTGGGAGGCCGGCCCGGTGCCGGCCTCCACCATGGCTACGAACGGGCTCGGCCCGATCCGACACCACCACCGAAAATCATCCGAGCTGGGCGCAGTCGTCCGGTGCGGCCTTCCCGGACAGGCGGTTGTCCAGCCAGACCAGCGCGAGCCGGGGATGGTGACGTCGCCGGCGATGGCCCGCGACGGCCCGTGTTCCGAGTTTAGCGAGTCGTAGGCCGACGAGCCCGGCTGAGCGGGGGTAGGGCCTCGTGAGTGGTAAGTCGGGTTAGAACCCGACTTACCACTCACGAGGGCCCGGGAGGTCAGCCGCCGAGGAGGTCCTCGATGGCGATCGGGATGTGCCGGACCCGGATGCCGGTGGCGTTGTAGACCGCGTTGGCCACCGCCGCGGCCATGCCCACCGTGCCGATCTCGCCGATGCCCTTCGCGCCGATGGCGTTGTGCAGCGTGTCCGGGTGCTCGACGAAGTGGACGTCGATCTCGGGGATGTCCGCGTTGACCGGGAGCAGGTAGCCCGCGAAGTCGGCGTTCGCGAACCGGCCGTTCGCCTCCAGCTCCAGACCCTCGTGCAGCGCGGCCGAGACGCCCCAGATCATGCCGCCGGAGATCTGGCTGCGGGCGGTCTTGTCGTTGATGATCCGGCCCGCGTCGAACACGCCGAGCATCCGCGACACGCGCGCCTCGCGGGTCCACCGGTGCACGCGGACCTCGCAGAACTGGGCCCCGAACGAGCTGAACGAGTGCTTGGTGAGCTCCTCGCCGGGCGCCGACGAACCGTTCGCCGTCAGAGCCGGGCGGTCCAGGGCGCGCAGCACTTCGCCGAACGTCATCGAGCGGCCGCCGCCGAACACCCGGCCGTCGGCGTAGGTCGCCTCGGTGCCCTCGAACGGCGCGCCTTCCGCTGTCGCCAGCGCGATCAGGTCGTCGATCACCTTGGCCGCGGCGATCATGACCGCGGTGCCCGCGCTCGCGGTGGCGGTCGAGCCGCCGGACAGACCGCCGGGTGGGTAGGCCGAGTCGCCCAGCCGTGGTGTGACGCGCTCCGGGGCGATGTCCAGCGATTCGCCCCCCACCAGCGAAAGCACGGTCAGCAGGCCGGTGCCCGGGTCGGCGCCGCTCGTCGAGACCACCGCGGTCTCGTCCGCCTGCAGCGTGATCCCGACCGTGGCCGGGAAGCGCAGCGCGGGGAACAGCGCGCTGGCTGTGCCCATCCCGACGAGCCAATCGCCTTCGGTGCGGCCCATCGGCGCCGTCCGGTGCGCCCAGCCGAACCGCGCGGCGCCGATCCGGAAGCAGTCGTCGAGATGCTTGCTCGACCACTGCAGATCCTTGCCGACCGGCGCGGTCGAATTGTTGCGCAGGCGCAGCTCGATCGGGTCCATGTCCAGCGCGACCGCGAGTTCGTCGATCGCGCTTTCCAGTGCGAACGAACCGGGTGCCTCCCCCGGCGCGCGCATGAACGTCGTCGGCGGGATGTTCAGCGGCACGATCTTCTGGCTGATGGCCAGGTTCTGGGTGGCGTAGTACTCCCGCGACGTGCCGTGCGAGGTCGGCTCGACGAACGAGCGGTCCATCGCCGTGGTGCACCAGGAGTCGTGGCGCAGCGCGACGAGCGTGCCGTTCCTGTCCGCGCCGAGGGCGATCTTCTGCACGGTCGCGGCCCGGCCCGCGGTGGCGGTGAAGACCTGCTCCCGGCTCAGCGCGGCCTTGACCGGGCGGCCGAGCGCCCTGGCGGCGGCCGCGGCGAGGAACGCGGGCGCGGACGTGCGCGCCTTGCCGCCGAAAGCGCCGCCCACGAACGGGTTGATCGCGCGGACCCGCTCCAGCTCGACGTCCAGCGCGCCCGCGAGCTCGGTGGCCTGGAGGTTCGCAGCCTGGTTTCCACTGTAGACGGTCACGTTCTCGCCATCCCACACGGCGACGGCCGAATGCGGTTCCATCGCGGCGTGGTGCTGGGTCGCCGTCGAGTACGTCGCCTCGACCACCACCGGGCTCGCCGCGAAGGCGTCCTCGATGGACTCGACGCCGTCCGCGAGGATGTCCAGGGTCGACGGCGAGCCGTCGCGGGCCGGCGGCGCGTCCTCGGCCGTGGCCAGGCCGTCCTCGAACGAGGTCGCGGCGGGCAGCCGCTGGTAGGAGACCTCGACGAGCAGCGCCGCGTCGCGGGCCTGCTCGAAGGTCTCCGCCACGACGAAGCCGATCGGCTGGCCGTAGTAGGCGACTTCCTTGTCCTGCAACGGAACCCACGTCTCGCCGAAGAACGGCGAGCTCGCCGGGCGCAGCACCAGCGGGTCGAACGGCGAGTACACCCCGAGCACGCCGGGCGCGCTCTTCGCCGCCGTCGCCTCGATGGCTTCGATCCGGCCGTGGGCGATCGTGCTGAGGACGACGTACCCGTAGGCCATGCCGGGGAAGGTGTGGTCCATCCCGTAACGGGCCGCGCCGGTGACCTTCAGCGGCGCATCCACCCGGCTCGTCATCGACGGCTCCCCTCGGTCAGTTCCAGCAGTGCGCGGATGACGGTCCGCTCGAGCAAAGACACCTTGAAAGCATTGCCGGACAACGGCTTCGCGCCCTCGGCCGCCAAAGCCGCGGCGTTCTCGAAGGAGCCGAGAGTCACGGGCGCGCCGCGCAAGGCCTCCTCGACGGCGGTAAGCCGCCACGGCACGGTGGCCACGCCACCCGCCGCCACGCGGGCGTCGGCGATGCGCCCGTCCTGGATGTCCAGCGCGACCGCGGCCGAGCACAGCGCGAACTCGTAGGACTGCCGGTCCCGCACCTTGACGTAGGTCGACTGCGCCGCCCAGTCCTTGCGCGGAACATGGACCTCGGTGATCAGTTCGCCGGGGCGCAGGTCGTTCTCGACGTCGGGAGTGTCGCCCGGCCGGCGATAGAAGTCGGCCAGCGCGACGTCGCGGCTGCCGGCGTCACTGACCAGCCGGATCTCCGCGTCGAGCGCCACGAGGGCGACCGCGACGTCGCTGGCGTGCGTCGCGACGCAGTGATCGCTCGTGCCGAGGATGGCGTGCATCCGGTTGGCGCCCGCGATCGCGGGGCAGCCGCTGCCGGGTTCGCGCTTGTTGCACGGCGTGGCGACGTCGCGGAAGTACGTGCAGCGGGTGCGCTGCAGCAGGTTCCCGCCGATGCTGGCCATGGTGCGCAGCTGCTGGGACGCACTCAGCAGCAGGGCGCGCGAGATCGCCGGGTACACGCCGGGGTGCGCGGCGAGGTCGCCCATCCGCTCCAGCGCCCCGAACCGCAGCCCGTCGGAGGTGTCGATGCCGCGCAACGGCAGGTCGTTGATGTCCAGCACGTGCTGCGGGGTGAGGACGTTGAGCTTCATGAGGTCGACGAGGGTGGTGCCGCCGGCCAGGAACGTCCCGGGCGTGGCGAGCGCCGCGTCGAGGGTCGCGGGCGCGGTGAGCTCAAACGGACGCATCGGCACTCCTCGCCTGTTCGATCGCCGCGACGATGTTCGGGTAGGCCGAGCAGCGGCAGAGGTTGCCGGACATGAACTCGCGGACGTCGCCGACGTCCTCGCGCACCGCGGCGACCGCCGACATGATCTGCCCGGACGTGCAGAACCCGCACTGCAGCGCGTCCTGGTCGATGAACGCCTGCTGGACCGGGTGCAGCCCGTCCTCTGTGGACAGTCCTTCCACCGTGGTCACGGGCCGGCGCACGGTCGCGGCCAGGGTGAGGCAGGCGAGCACGGGGCGGCCGTCGACGTGCACCGTGCAGGCGCCGCACTGGCCCCGGTCGCAGCCCTTCTTCGGGCCGGTGAGGCCGAGACGCTCACGCAACGCGTCGAGCAGCGTGACGCCGGGCTCGACGCTCAGATTTTCGGTCTTGCCATTGACTTCGAGGGAGATGTCCACCGGATCTCTTTCATCGCCGGTCCGAACCGGATACTCATCCGCTTTCCCGTCGACGGTAGCGGATTACAATCCGCTTCGCACCCTGGAGCTGCTCCACCCCGACGACCGGAGGCCCGATGACGACGGGATCGGTGAACCCGCGGCGCGCGGACACCCGGCGCAACCACGAGCGCATCCTCGCCGTGGCGGCGCAGTCGCTGTCCGGCTCGGCCGAGCTGTCCTTCAACGCCATCGCGAAGGAAGCCGAGGTCGGGGTCGGCACGGTGTACCGCCACTTCCCCACGCCGGAGGCGCTCATCCTGGCGGTCTACCAGCGCGAGGTCCGGCACCTGGTCGACGTCGTCCCGCGGCTGCTCGCCGAGCACCCGCCGGAAACGGCGTTCCGGATCTGGACGACCGACCACCTCGCGCACTACATGATGACCAAGCGCGGCCTCGCCGACGCCCTGCGCGCCGCGACGGCGTCCCGTGGCGAACTGCCCGCGAGCGCCTACCACGCGATGGTCGACGCGGTCGCGATCCTGCTGAAGGCGAACGTCGACGCCGGAACCGTCCGCGACGACCTCGCCCCGGAAACCGTCCTGCGCGGGCTCGCGGGCCTGTTCTTCCTCGGCCCCGGCGAGGACTGGCGGGCCCAGACCACGATGTTGGCCGACCTGCTCTGGCGGGGCATGCGCAAGGAGCCCTAGTGGACGTCCTCGAATTGCTCGTTGCCCAGCACGCGTAGCAGCTGCAGCTTCTCGAACGCCTCCGTGCGCGGCGGGGCTGTGAGCACCAGCAGCGCCTGGGCCTGGTCCTCGGTGAACAGCGCCTGGCAGTCCACTTCGATCTCGCCGAGCCGCGGGTGCACGAGCACCTTGTGGTCCACGAACCGCCTCGCGACCTCATGGCGTTCCCAGAGCCGCGCGAACTCCTCACTCTCCCGGCTCAGCGCCCGCACGAGCTCGCCCGCCCGCGACTGCGCGCCCATCGACCCGTGCGCGGCGCGCAAGCTCGCCACCAGCGCCCGGCTCTGCCGGTCGCGGTCGTATTCCGGGTAGATCAGTCGCTCGTCGGGGTTGGTGAACCAGCGGTAGATCTCGCTGCGCGCGAGCCCGGTGTAGGTGGATTTGCCGCCGTAGAGCGCTTCCGCGAGGGCGTTCTGGACCAGGACTTCGCCGAGGTTGGACAGGATCAACGCGGGCGTGTCGGACAGCCGGTCCAGCACCCGCAACAGCGCGGGCGCGACGTGCGTGGCGGTGACGGCGGGCGATGGGGCGCTGCGGCCGGCGACCACGAACAGGTAGTCGCGCTCGTCGTCGTCCAGCCGCAGCGCGCGGGCGAGCGCGGCCAGCATCTGCTCGCTCGGCTGAGGACCGCGCTGCTGCTCCAGGCGCGTGTAGTAGTCCGTGGACATCGCGGCCAGCGACGCGACCTCCTCCCGCCGCAGCCCGCTCGTCCGGCGCCGCGCCCCCGGCAGGAGGCCGACGTCCTCGGGCCGCAGCTGCTCCCTGCGCCGGCGCAGGAAGGCCGCCAGTTCCGCTCGATCCATCCCTCCAGTATCGCGTCCCGGCGGCCGCGAACCAGGGATCGCCGATCCCCCGATACGCGGTCTCTGCCGCCGCGCGGCGGGGTGTCCCACGCTGGATTCATGAACATCACCGGAAACACCGTCTTCATCCCCGGCGCCACCAGCGGCATCGGCCTGGCCTTCGCGCTCGCCCTGAAGGAACGGGGCAACACCGTGATCGTCGGCGGGCGGCGCACCGAACTGCTGGCGAAGATCGCCGCCGAGCACCCCGGCGTCGACACCGTGCGGATCGACACCACCGACGCCGACAGCGTCCAGACCGCGGCCAAGGAGGTGCTCTCCCGGCACCCGGAACTGAACGTGCTCGTCACCATGGCCGGGCTCATGCGCGTCGAGGACTGGCACCGGCCCGAGTCGTTCCTCGAGTCGGCCGAGAGCACCGTGACCACCAACGTGCTCGGCCCGATCCGCCTGATCGCCGCGTTCGTCGAACACCTGCAGAACCGGCCGGACGCCACGATCATGACCGTCTCATCGGGACTGGCCTTCATCCCGCTCAAGGTCACCCCGAGCTACAACGCCACCAAGGCCGCCATCCACATGCTCAGCGAGTCGCTGCGGCTGCAACTGGCCGACACGTCGGTGCGCGTGCTGGAGCTGGAGCCGCCGTCGGTGCAGACGGACCTGCTGCCCGGCCAGGCCGACAACGAGCGCGGCCATGCCGCTCGACGAGTTCGTCGCCGAGGTCATGAGCATCCTCGAGACCCAGCCGGACGCGAAGGAGATCCAGGTCGAGCGGGTCAAGTTCCTCCGCTACGGCGAGGCCCGCGGCGACTACGACCAGGTGGTCGCGATGCTCAACTCCAGTGACCCGCACGGACGGTGAACGCAACCTGATCGGCCTCTCGGGCGTGTACCGCGTGGGGAGGGTCATGGAAATCGTCGTGGCGAACGACCTGGAGGTCCGCGCGGTCGTCCTGACCTTGCGGGCCAAGGGGTCCGCGCTGGAGTTCCGGCTGTTCCCGATGCTGCACCTGGGGACGCGCTCGTACTACGACACCGTCCGCGCGCGGGCGGAGGAGTGCGACCTCGTGGTGGCCGAGGGCGTGGGCGAAGCGCGGAAAGCGTCGCTGCTGACGATGACCTACCGGATGGCCGCGCGGAACCCGCGGCTCGGGCTGATCGTGCAGGACCTCGGGAAGGACTCGTTCACCGTCCCCACGCTCTGTCCCGACCTGCGCGGCGCGGACTTCGACGGCGGCTGGCGCGGTGTCCCGCTGCGCGACCGGGCCATGCTCTGGTGCATGGCCCCGATCGTGGCGCTGCTGCTGCGCGGGTTCGCCTCGCGCCGGTTCCTGGCGCGCCGCCTGACGATCGACGACGAGCCGGCCGGCCACCCGGGGATGGACGAAATCATGCCCGAGCTCGACCACCTCGTCACCGGGCGCCGGGACGCGCTGCTCGTCGACGCGCTGACCGACCTGCATGAGCGGCGCGGCCAGGAACGGATCACCGTCGGCGTCGTCTACGGCGCCGAGCACATGCGCGCGGTCGTCCGCACGCTTCGCGCCCGGCACGGCTACGTCGTGCGCGGCGGCGAGTACGTGACCGTGTTCCCGCTCTGAAGCCCTCGTGAGTGGTGTCGGCCTGGTCAGCCGTGTGTCGGTCGTATGCCGCTCGCACCACCAACCCCAGCAGTACCTGGAGTCACACCCGCCCCACATCCCGGCCTGTCCGGGGGAATGCAGCCCCTCGGCTCGACGGGGGCTTGATGAACGGTGACCGAACTGTCCGTGCGCTCGCTCCCCGGCAGCGGCGGGGAGCGAGCGGGGCGAAACTCAGCCGGCGAGACTGGCCTGGAGCGTCACTTCGGAAACTCCGGCCAGCGCGCGGCTGATCGCGCAGTTCGTCTTGGCCTGCGCGGCGAACTCGCTGAACTGCGCCTCGTCGATGCCGGGGACCCGGCCCTGCGTCACGAGCTCGATCTTCGTGATCGTCGGCGCGCCGTCGACCGGGCGCAGGGTCACCGAGGCGTCCGTTTCGATCGATTCGGCCGGGAAGCCGGCACCGGCCAGCGTGCTCGCGAGCGCCATCGAGAAGCAGGAGGCGTGGGCCGCGGCGATGAGCTGCTCCGGGTTGGACCCGGGGCCGTCCTCGAAGCGGGATTTGTAAGTCACCCCGCCGCCGATGTTGTTCCCCGCGCTGAACTGCCCGGAGCCGGTGGGGATGTCGCCGTTCCAGTTCGCGTGGGCCTTCGAGACCGGCATGCGTCCTCCAGAATCGTCATCGGTGGTTGCGGGACAGAGTCAATCAGGGTCGGGCGGCGTTCGCCAAAGATCCGTACAGCCAGGGTCTCGTGAGTGGTAAGTAGGGTTATTTGACAGGAAGGGCAAATGTGGCGTGGTCAGCTAGGCGGACCTGCCGACGGGCTCGTGAGTGTTGCGGCCGGTTAGAACCGGCATCGCCACTCACGAGTCCTTGGCGCGCTAGAGTGAGGCCGTGCTCGTGAGCGTTGCGGGCGGTTCTAACCGCCCGCAACGCTCACGAGTCCTCGATGCCGCAGCACGCCACCTTTGCCTTGCCCCTCAATAGAACCCGACTTACCACTCACGAGACTCAACCCCTACGTCACCGCCAGCCGAGCTCGGGTGCCACGTGGGTGAGGATGCTCTCCAGCACATGCGCGTTGTAGTCGACGCCGAGCTGGTTCGGGATCGTCAGCAGGAGGGTGTCCGCGGCCTGGATGGCCTCGTCCTCCTTCAGTTCGCGCACCAGCTCGTCGGGCTCGGCGGCGTACGAACGGCCGAAGATCGCCCGGGTGTTCTCGTCGATCATGCCGACCTGGTCGCGCGAGTTGCGGTCACGACCGAAGTAGGCCCGGTCCAGGTCGTTGGTCAGCGCGAAGATGCTGCGGCTGACCGACACCCGCGGTTCGCGCGCGTGGCCGGCCTCCTTCCACGCCTCGCGGTAGGCCTCGATCTGCTTGCGCTGCTGGACGTGCAGCGGCTCGCCCGTCTCGTCGTCCTTGAGCGTGGAGCTCTGCAGGTTCATGCCCAGCTTCGCGGCCCAGGCACCGGTCGCGTTCGAACTGGAACCCCACCAGATCCGGTCCCGCAGTCCCGGCGAGTGCGGCTCGAGCCGCAGCAGCCCCGGCGGATTCGCGAACATCGGCCGCGGATTCGGCTTCGCGAAACCCTCACCCTCGAGCAGCTTGAGGAACACCTCGGCGCGCTCGCGGGCCATGTCCGCGTCGGTCTCGCCCTCGGCCGGGGCGTACCCGAAGTAACGCCAGCCCTCGATGACCTGCTCGGGGGATCCCCGGCTGATGCCCAGCTGCAGTCTGCCGCCGGAGATGAGGTCGGCGGCGCCGGCGTCCTCGAGCATGTACAGCGGGTTCTCGTAGCGCATGTCGATCACGCCGGTACCGATCTCGATCTTCGACGTCCGCGCGCCGATGGCCGCGAGCAGCGGGAACGGGCTGGCCGCCTGCCGTGCGAAGTGGTGCACGCGGAAGTACGCGCCGTCCACACCGAGCTCCTCGGCCGCGACCGCCAGGTCGATCGACTGGTGCAGGAAGTCGGCGGCCGACCTGGTCTCGGAGTGCGGGCTCGCCGACCAGTGGCCGAACGAGAGGAAGCCAATCTTCTTCACATACGTGCAAGCGCCCGGCGCCCCGGTTTGATTCCCGCAGGCTCTGCCAGGGCGATGTCGAATCTTGACAACATGCGGCGCCGACCTTAACGTTCCCTTACGCCGCCGGGTTGTCCAGACCATTTATTCACCACCGTGAACGAATGGTTCAGCGTCCTCGTCGCGAAAGGACACCCACGATGCGTGTGCGTGCCATGCTCGTCTTGCTCGCGGTTCCGGCCTTGGCCGCCGTCAGCACCTTGCCCGCGGGAGCGGATCCGGTCCCCCGGAGCGTCCAGGCGAATCCAGCCGTGGCCCCGGGCGGCAACTTCGACCTGGCGATCTGGTCCCTGCAGGAGCCGGTCGGCTCGCCGGGAAGCCCGACCACCATCCCGCCGTCCCGGCTGAAGGGCGCGAACGGGTTCCAGGACAGCTACTTCTACACCGACACGCATGACGGCGCGATGACCTTCTGGGCGCCGGAAAAGGGCGTCACCACCCCCAATTCGAACTTCGCGCGGTCCGAGCTGCGCGAGATGAACCGCGACGGCTCGGCCGCGAACTGGTCGATGACCGGTTCGCACAAGCTGAACGCGACCCTGCGCGTGGTGTCGGTGACGTCGAACGTGTGCGTCGGCCAGGTGCACCTCGGCACCGGCGGTTCGTCGACGAAACCGTTGCTGGAGCTGTATTACCGGGCCAGCGGCGACATCGTGCTGGGCACGGAGAACTCCCCCTCCGGCGGCCAGACCGCGCACACCGTCGGCCACGTCGCGATCGGCAAGACCTGGACCTACACGATCGGGATCTCCGGCGGTAACACCATCGATCTCACGATCAACGGCAGCACCACCCACTACGGAATCCCGGCGTCTTTCAAGCCGTACAAGCAATATTTCAAGGCGGGCTCGTACAACCAGTCCTCGTCGAGCAGCACGACGAAGGGCGCGCGGGTCGCGTTCTACGCCCTGACCGTCTCCCACGGCTGACCGGTGGTGCCGCCGGCGTTTCCCGCCGGCGGCACTCCCCACCAAAGTAACGCCGGAGCCCTGCCCATCGGCCAATGTGCCCGGACCGTCGCCGCGCCAGAGTGTCGATCATGACTTCGCTGGATCGCGATGCCTGGTTCCCGGGCCGGCACATCGGCGGCGCGGCGCTCATCGCGGGCCCGTTCCTGTGGTGGACCGGACTCCTGCTGCGCTATCTGGGGCTGCATTCGGGATCGTTCACCGACGCGCAGCTGGCGGACTTCGCCGGCCAGCCGTTCGCGGCCCGATCACAACTGGCGGCCTACCTGGCGAATCCCACGTTGGTCACGGCGGGATACGCGTGTTTCGCCGCCGGGGCGCTGGTGTTGTGCCCCGCGTTCACCACACTCGCCCGGATCGTCGCGGCGCGGGCTCCAGTCCTGGCACGGTGGGGCGGAACGTTCGTCGTGCTGAGCCTGTTCGCACGGCTGTACCGCGCCGGGGTCGACCACACCGCGTTCCGGCTGGCCGCCTCCCAGGGGATCGACCGCGCCGCCGAATTCGTGCTGGCCAATTACGCGGACATCTCTTACGGGCCATGGCGAATCGCCGTGCTCGCGCAGGCCGGCCTGTACCTCGGCATGCTGCTGCTGGCGATCGGCGCGTTCCGGTCGGGCACGTTCGGCCTCGGGCGCTGCCTGCTGCTCCTGTGGGCGGGGACGCTGTGGGGCGGCGTGCTCAAGGCCGCCCACCTCGCGGACCTCTTCGAGTACGCCGCCTTCGGCGTGGTCATGATCCCGCTGGGCGTCCGGGTGCTGCGGGACCGGGTCGCCGAGCTCCGTGCCGATCCGGCTCCCGGCGAAGTCCGCGCCCTGCGTCTGCTCAGCTGGTAACGCGCTTGCGCGCGACGAGCCGTTCCACCAGGCCCAGCTTGAACCGCTCCCGCTGCTCGACCTGAAGCCCGCATGCCTGCACCTGCCGCATCGGCCGGCGGCGGAAATGCTCACCGGCCAACGGAATCGTGAGCCGTTCGAGGAGCCACTGGACGCCGCGGGTCACCGGGGACGAGCCCGCGACGTGGTCGACCAGGATCAGCCGCCCGCCCGGGCGCAGCACCCGCGCCATCTCCCCCACCGCCGCGTCGACGTCGGGAATGGCACACAGACCGAACGTGCAGAGCACCGTGTCGAACAGCCCGTCGGCGAACGGCAACGCGTGCGCGTTGCCCTGCTGCAACGTCACCGCACGCCCGAGCTCGGCGGCGCGGGCCCGGGCGAGGCCGAGCATCCCTTCACTCAGGTCGATTCCGGTCAGCGTGACGTCCGGTAGGTAGAACGGCAGGTTGAGGCCCGTCCCCACCGCGACTTCGAGCACCTCACCCGAGGCCTGCGAGCACGCCCATTCGCGTGAGTCCCCGAAGAGCCGCCGGTCCCACACCCCCATCTCCGCGTCGTAGCTGCCCGACTTCCGATCCCAGTACCGTTGCCACCTCGCGGCTCGATTCACAGCCTGCCTCCCACCCACAGATCCGACCTATCCCGGCACACTTGCATCAAGTCTTGGATTAAGTCCCACCATCCCGTACATTCATCCGAGGTCTACTCGCCGTCCCCACCTGGAGACCATCCGATGCGAAGCGCCATTGTCGTCGCCTCCCTCGTCACCGCGGTCAGCGTAAGCGTCCCCGGCGACGGGTACGGCGCCGCCACGAACACCCTCTACGTCGCACCCGACGGGCACGGCTCCACCTGCGGCAGCCGCGACCCGTGCGCCCTGACCACCGCCCGCGACAAGGTCAGGACGCTGATCGCCGGCGCCGCCGGCGATGTCGTGGTCGAGCTGCGGGGCGGGACCTACCGGCTCACCAGCCCGCTGCGGCTCGGCGTCCAGGACTCCGGCCGGCCCGGCCACCAGGTCGTCTACCGGGCGGCCGCCGGGCAGACGCCGGTGCTCAGCGGCGCCCTCAAAGTCACCGGGTTCACCCAGGTCGACGCCGCCAAGAACATCTACCGCGCGAACGTGCCGAAGGGCACGAGCAGCCGGGACCTGTTCGTCGACGACGTGCGCGCGGACCGGGCACGCGGGCCGCGGGACCCGGGCGGGTTCTCGGTGACCCCGACCGGGTTCACCACGAGCGACCCGTCCTATCTCAAGTGGACGAACCCGGCCCAGGTCGAGATCGTGGACGACAACGCGTGGAAGCAGATGCGCTGCCCGCTGGCGTCCATCACGCCCACGGCCTCCGGCGGCTCGAACCTCACCGTCGACCCGGGCTGCTGGCACAACAACCACGACGCGGTGCCGAACCCCGGTTTCCCCTTCAACGGCGCCGGCCTGCCCACCATGGACGGCGTCACCCGGCTGGAAAACGCTTACCAGCTGCTCGGCACGCCCGGGCAGTTCTTCCTCGACGCCGGCGCCGGCCAGCTCTTCTACGTGCCCAGGGCGGGTGAGGACCTGGCCAAGGCCGACGTCGAACTCCCGCTCGCGGCCGAACTGCTCGACCTCGCCGGCACACCGGGACACCTGGCCCCGCTCAACGACACCGACTGGCGCGCCGTCTACACCGGCAGCTGGGGCTATTCGAACGGGCGGCATCTCGGCGACCTCGGCGCCGATGTGCACTACACCACCACCAACGGCGATGCGGTCAGCTACACCTTCAGCGGCGCCGGAATCCAGCTGCTCTCGGAGATCAACTCCGACGAGGGCGAGGCGGACGTCTACATCGACGGCGCCAAGGTCTCGACGGTGTCCGGCAACGGACCCGAGCGGCTGGCCCAGCAGGCCATGGTCTCCGTGACCGGGCTGGCCAAGGGCACCCACACCCTGCGCGTGGTCAAGACCGGCGGCACGTTCCTGCTGGTCGACGGGTTCAGCGTGATCCCGGACGTGATCGCGCCGGTCCACGACATCACGTTCGCCGGGCTCACCTTCGCCCACACCACCTGGACCACCCCCACCGCCGCGGGCTACATCGACAACCAGGCCGGGGTGGTCTGGGACCCCACCACGCGCACGCCGGTCCGCATCCCCGCCGCGGTCCAGGTCCACCGGGGCGCGCGGATCACCTTCACCGGCGTCACCGTCGCGCACACCGGGACCAGCGGCGTCGATCTGGCCGACCAGACCCAGGATTCCGCGGTGACGGGCAGTTCCGTGACCGACACCGGTGGCATCGGGGTCGCGATCGGCGAGGTCGACGACTACTACCAGAGCGTGCCCGCGTTGCAGACCAGCGGCAACACGGTGTCCGGCACGACGGTATGGTTCCCGGGCCGGCAGTACCAGGACTCGGTCGGCGTCTGGGTCGGGCACAGCCGGCGAACCACGTTGTCGCACAACGACATCGGCTACACGCCGTACTCCGGCGTCTCGATCGGCTGGGGCTGGGGCTGGGCGTCGAGCTGCGCCCTGCAGGCGAAGCAGGGCCTGCCCGATCCGTGCCCGCACGGCACGACCTACGCCGGGGGCAACCACGTCGTCGGCAACCACGTGCACAGCGTGATGGGCGCACTGTTCGACGGCGGCCCGATCTACACCCTCGGCGGCCAGGTCGCGCCGTCCGAGTTCACCGGGAACGTGCTGTCGGAGTGCATCGACGGCTGCAACATGATCTACCACGACGAGGGCAGTTCGCTGTGGGACACCCACGACAACGTGGTGCGGTTCAGCAACGGCTCACTGTGGACGAACCTCTGGACACCGAGCATCCACCACGATTCGATCCACAACAACTTCAGCGATACCGCTTCCTACAACAACAACGGCACTGATATCACTTTCGCGCAGGCGACCGTGGTGACCGACGGGAACTGGCCACCCGCGGCGCGGGCGATCATCGACGCCGCGGGGCCGGGTGTCAAACCCGGCAAGGCAGACGACGACGATCTGCGGGTCGGGTACACCGGCAGCTGGTCCTCGAGCGGGTCACGCGGGGACGGCGACCTCTACGACGGCGTGCACTACACCCAGCAGGACGGGGCCGCCGCGACGATCACGTTCACCGGCACCGGGATCGGGTTCTTCACCGAGACGAACTCCGACGAGGGTGACATCGCCGTCACGCTCGACGGCAGTCCTAAGGGGACAGTCAGCGCGAACAGCCCGCAGCGGCAGGTCCAGCGGACGCTCTACTCGGTGTCCGGCCTGGCCCCCGGCCGGCACACGCTGACGGTGTCCAAGCTCAGCGGAACCTACCTCCTGGTGGACGGCTTCACGCTGATCCCGTGAAGCCCGCCGGTACGACGAAAAGGTGGAACAACGTTGTTCACTAAGAGAAAACTGCCGGCGGTCCTGCTGGCGGTGTCCACTGTGCTCGCCGGCATGCTCGGCGGTGTCTCCGCGGCCGACGACCAGTCCGGCGGCGACCGGGTGAGCGCCTGGTCGCCGAGCATGACGATCGGCGGCCCGAACTTCGCCGACCGGACCCTCCGGATGGTCGCCCACACCAGCGTCGGCGGGCGCTCGCCGCGCATCCATCTGTCCAACCTGCGCGGCACGACGCCGCTGGTGATCGGCGCGGTCTCCATCGCCACTCAGGCGGCGAAGGCGACCGCGTTCGCGGGCTCGGAGCGTGTGGTCACCTTCTCCCGCAACCGATCCGTGACGATCGCGGCCGGGGCGGAGACGACCAGTGACCCGATCCCGATGGCGGTCCGCGCCGACCAGAACGTCCTGGTCAGCCTGTATCTCCCGCAGGCGACCAGCTCCGCCACCTGGCATTCCGACGCCTTCGACACGACCTACCTGTCACTGCCGGGCGACCACACCCGCGACATCGACGACGCCGACTACGTCGCCGCGACGACGTCCTGGTACTACCTCTCCGGGCTCGATCTGGTGCCCTCGGACGCGCACGGCACGGTGGTGGCGTTCGGCGACTCCATCACCGACGGCTACAACACGCCGAACGGGGCGTACCACCGCTGGCCCGACGACCTCGCCCGCCGGCTGGCCGCGGCCCGCCGTCCGACGGGGGTCGTCGACGCCGGGATCGGCGGCAACCGGGTAGTGACCGACGTGCCCAACATCTGGCAGGGCGTCAGCGCCGTCAAGCGGTTCGCCCACGACGCGCTCGGCCAGCCCGGGGTGCGGACGGTGATCCTGATGGAGGGCATCAACGACATCGGCAACAACGCGGGCCCGAACGGCGGCCCGCTGACCGCGCAGGACCTGATCACCGGCTACCGCACGCTGATCGGGCAGGCGCACGCCGCCCGCGTCCGGCTGATCGGCGGCACGATCCTGCCGGACAAGGGAGCCGGTTACTACAGCGATGCGGCGGAGGCGATCCGTCAGTCGGTGAACACGTGGATCCGGACCAGCGGGGCGTTCGACGGCGTGGTCGACTTCGACCAGGCCCTCGCCGACCCCGCGAACCCGGCGGCCCTGCTCCCCCGCTACGACTCCGGCGATCACCTGCACCCCAACGAAGCCGGGATGCAGGCACTGGCGGACGCGGTCGACCTGAACCTGCTGAAGTAAGCGCGGCTCGGGTCTCGTGAGTGGTAAGTAGGGTTAGAACCCGAGGGTTATTTGAGGGGTAAGGCAAATGTGTCGTGCTGCGGCATTGAGGACTCGTGAGCGTTGCGGGCGGTTAGAACCGCCCGCAACGCTCACGAGCACGGCCTCACTCTTTGCGCGCCAAGGACTCGTGAGTGGCGCGGCCGGTTCTAACCGGCCGCAACACTCACGAGCCCGTCGGCAGGCCCCTCTCGCTTCACCACGCCACGTTTGCCTTATCCCTCAAAAATAGAACCCGACTTACCACTCACGAGGCCCGGCCACACGGTCACTCGGGCCAGGGGCTGTCCTGGATGAGCCCGACGAAGTCCGTCCGCACGAAGGACGGGTCGAAGTGCGCGAGGACGTCGTCGTTCATGGTGCCGAACGTGGTCTCGGGGCGGTTCACCATGCCCTGGTGGAACGCCTTGAGGATGCGGTTCTTGAAGTCCGGCCGGGGATGGGCCGCCACGACCTCGGCGCGCTGCGCGTCGGTGATCTCGTCGAACCCGATGCCGAGGACGTCGGTCTCGACACCGAGGATCACGACGGCGACGTCGGGGCCGAGGTGGTGCGGCACCTCCGGCGTGGTGTGCAGCGCGATCGCCAGCCAGACGTCGCGGGCCTCGCGCTCGGAACGGCCGTGGTCGAGCAGGAAGATCCGCGCGGCCTCGGCGCCGTCGAGCTCGAACCGCCGGTCCTTGGTGGCGTGGGCCGAGGTCAGGCCGAGGTCGTGGAAAAGCCCGCCCACGTAAGCGAGTTCGGGGTCCACGTCGAGTCCCCGCGCCGCGGCTTTCAGCGATCCCCAGAGGAACACCCGGCGCGAGTGGTTGAAGAGCGTGTCGTCCGCGGCCTGCCGGACGAACGCGGTGGCCTCGCGGACGAGAGCGGTGTCGGGAATGGTGATTCCCGCGATGACTTCGGGCATCGAACCTCCAAGGTGGACTGATTCCAGTCTCACCGGCCGCGAGGTCCCGCCCCACCGCGCGGACGGACGACCACCCCACAGATCCGGACCTCAGCGCACGGTGGTTTCGAACCGGTCCCGGTACTGGCTCGGGGAGACGCCCAGCCGGGCCACGAACGTCCGGCGCATGGTCTCCGAACTGCCGAAACCGGCGGCCCGCGCCGACTCCGCCACGCCGTGCCCCGCGTCCAGCAGGGACTTCGCGTGGTCCAGCCGGACCTGCTCGACGTACCTCGCCGGGGTGGTGTCGAGCTCGGCCGCGAACAGCCGCGCCAGGTGGCGGGGGCTGACGCTGACCCGGGCGGCCAGGTTGGCGGTGCTGTGGTCGAGCGAGGGCCGGGCGGAGATCAGGTCGACGACCTCGCGCAGCGCCGGGGTCCGCGGCGGCCGCACCTCCAGGGGCGCGGAGAACTGGGACTGGCCGCCGGGGCGCTGCATGAACATCACCAGGTTCCGCGCGACCGAGCGGGCCAGGTCGGGCCCGTGATCCTGCTCGACGAGCGCCAGTGCGAGATCGATGCCCGCCGACACGCCGGCCGAGGTGAAGACGCCGTCGTCCTCGACGAACAAAGCGTCCGGCAACACCTCGATGTCCGGGTGAGACCGCGCCAGCAGCCGCGCGTGCCGCCAGTGCGTCGTCGCCCGGCGCCCCGCCAGCACCCCGGCGGCGGCGAGGATGAACGAACCGGTGCAGATCGAGACGAGCCGCCGAGCACGGAGCGCGCGGACCGCGTCCACCAGGTCGACCGCGATCGGCTCGCTGACCAGGAGGTCACCGCCGCAGACCACCACGGTGTCGGGATCCGGCACGTCTTCGGGCCGTCCGTCGACCGGCAGCCGGGTTCCCGCCGACGTCCGGACGGATTCCCCGGACGGCGAGACGTACGAGAGCGAGTACGTGGCGCCGAAGCGGTTGGCCTCGGCGAACACCTCCGCCGGTCCCGCCATGTCGAGCAGCTTCATCCCGTCGAACACCACGAACACCACAGTCGTCACGCGCTTCAGGATGACACCCGTCAGCGCCCGGTGCCGCCGTCGATCAGCTCACGCAGGATGTCGGCGTGCCCGGCGTGCCGGCCGGTCTCCTCGATCAGATGAACCAGCGTCCAGCGCCGCCCCGGCCCGCCGAGGTCCTGCCAGCCCGCGATCACCTCGTCCGCCCGGGCAGTGGTCTCGCGATAAGCGGCGAGGAGCGTTTCGGCGGTCTCGGTCGGCGCGGGCCGGAAGGTGGCCTGCCAGTTGGTCACGGCTTCGCCGAGGAACCAGTGCGCCTCGACGTGAGTGAGGTGCTTGACGAGGCCGAGCAGGGTGGTTCCCGAGGCCACGGCGGAGGTGCGGACCTGCGGTTCGGGCACCCCCTCGGCCTTGGCGGCCACGGCGGCGCGGAGATAGCCGAGAAAGCCCGTGAGCACCTGTTTCTCTTCGGGCCCGGTGGCCGGTGGGCGGGTGTCGCGCTTGCGTGCCGTGGTCATGCCGCCAGCCTCACCCCGACCGGCCACGCGGTGCACGAAAACTTGCCATTCCGGCAAGACGGAGCCATGACGGACAGCGACGAGGAGGTCTTGGAAGCGGTCGGCCCCCGGCTGCGCGCCCTGCGGCGGCGACGCGGGTACACCCTCGCCGAGCTGTCCGCGGCGACCGGGATTTCCGAAAGCACGTTGTCCCGGCTGGAAAGCGCCGGCCGCCGGCCCACTCTGGAACTACTGCTGCCCCTGTCGCGCACCTACGACGTGCCGCTGGACGACCTGGTCGGCGCGCCCCGCACCGGCGACCCCCGGATCCGCCTGCGCCCGATCCACCACCACGGCATGACGTACCTGCCGCTCACCCGCCACGCCGGCGGGCCGCAGGCGTTCAAGATGCTCATCCCCGGACCCGCCGAGCCGACCCCGCAGACGCACGGCGGCTACGAATGGGTCTACGTCCTCACCGGACGGCTGCGGCTGATCATCGGCGAGCGCGACCTGGTCCTGCCCGCGGGCGAGGCCGCGGAGTTCGACACCGCGCTGCCGCACTGGCTCGGCTCGGCCGACGGCCGGGCCGTCGAAACGCTGGTCCTCTTCGGACCGCAGGGCGAACGCGCCCACGTCCCGGGCGAAGATCTGAGTCCTCAGTAGGGTTATCAGAGCCCGATTTACCACTCACGACAACCGGGACTTTGGCGGAAGTCTCGACACCGCTGAGCCGACGGTGGCGAAACATCGGACTTATCCGCAAGTGATCAGGTGGCGGGGCTGATGGTGCCGGTCACCTCGCCGAAGCCGATCCGGGTACCGTTCGGGCCGGGCGCGGTGGCCGAGATGACCACCTCGTCGCCGTCGAGCAGGAAGGTCCGCTCGTCCCCCTTGACGGTGACCGGTTCCCGGCCGCCCTGCGTGAGTTCGATGAAGGCGCCGTACTGGTGCTTCTCCGGGCCGGAAATCGTGCCGGACGCGAACAGGTCGCCGGTGCGCGCCGCCGCCCCGTTCACCGTCAGGTGCGCGAGCATCTGCGCCGGCGACCAGTACATCTCGCGATAGGGCGGCCACGAGACCGCCTCGCCGTTCCACTCCACCGTGAGGTCGACGTCGAGTCCCCATTCTCGCGCGCCGAGCAGGTACGGCAGCGGCCGGGGATTCTGCCAGGGCAGCGGCACGTGGGCGTCCGCCAGCGCGGCCAGCGGCACCACCCACGGTGACACCGAAGTCGCGAAGCTCTTTCCCAGATGCGGTCCGAGCGGGACGTATTCCCACGCCTGGATGTCCCGCGCCGACCAGTCGTTGACCAGCACCACGCCGAACACGTGCTCGGCGAAGTCGTCGACGCCGATGCGTTCGCCCAGCGCCGTCCCCGTGCCCACGACGAACCCGAGTTCCGCTTCGATGTCCAGCCGGCGGGTCGGCCCGTAGCTCGGCGCGTCCTCCGCGGGCGCCTTGCGCTGCCCGCACGGGCGGACGATGTCGGTCCCGGAAACGACCACGGTGCCGGCGCGTCCGTGGTAGCCGACCGGCAGGTGTTTCCAGTTCGGCAGCAGGGGTTCGGCGTCCGGCCGGAACAGCCGGCCGAGGTTCGAGGCATGGTGTTCCGAGGCGTAGAAGTCGACGTAGTCGGCCACCTCGAACGGCATCCGCAGGCACACGTCCTCGACGCGGTGCAGCGCCTCGTCCGGCAGGTCTCCGTCGACCAGTTCCTGGATCCGCGACCGGACCTCGGCCCAGCGCCGCGGCCCCTGTGCCATGAACGGGTTCAACGACGGCGCCGCGAACACCGGATCGTCCAGGAGCACGGACAGGTCGAGCACGGTGCCGGCCAGCCGCACCCCGACCCGCGGCGCGCCCTCCCCCGCCGAGAACACGCCATACGGGAGGTTCTCCCGGCCGAACAGCGAGCCTTCGGGGATGTCCACGAGTGTCACTCCTTCACGTCCAGGTCGGTCACGAGGCCGAGGTCGATGAGTTCGGCCAGCGGGTCGGTGATGCTGCAGGTCCCGAAGGAGGTGAACGCGAGCCGCACCTGCCGCACGCGTTCG
Organism: uncultured Actinomycetota bacterium; assembly: GCA_963762765.1. Taxonomy (GTDB): domain Bacteria; phylum Actinomycetota; class Actinomycetes; order Mycobacteriales; family Pseudonocardiaceae; genus Amycolatopsis. The sequence continues at coordinate 130,403 of CAVXMR010000007.1, read as the reverse complement.
TCGCCGAGGTCCTCGATCAGCCCGGCCACGGTCCGGCCGTCGCGTTCTGCGAGCAACGCGCGAGCGCCGCGCGTCGAATCGCCCTGCAGCAAGGCGTCCGTGGCCAGCAGCAGGTTCAGGAAGCCGTGCTGCTCGAACCCGGTCGCCGGGTCGGTGTTGCGCAGGGCGTGGTGCAGCCCGGCGGTCGCCTTGAACGGCACGTGCGCCGCGACCGCCGCGGCCAGCGCCTCCGCGAGTTCGGACTCCGAGGGGTAGAGGTCCGCGCGGACGCCGCCGGCCCGGAACTTCGCCCGCCACCGCCCGGCGATGACCTCGAGCACCGCGGCCCGCCGGTCGTCGCGCGGCACTTCGACGTAGACGTCCAGGCCGTCGACGAGGGATTCCTCGAGCCGATCGGCGAACTCGGTGGGCGTCATGCCTTCGGGGACGACGACTTCGACGGACCGCAGCTCGACTGGTGCCGCGTCCGCGAAGACCTGCCGCAGCGCCGCCGGGCCCGCGGGAACGGTCACCGACACCGGCAGCGGGTGCCCGCCCGGCAACGGCTTCAGGAGGGGCAGCGCGTCGGCGGCGAGCACGAGCGGCCCGACGAGATCCGCGTACCAGGCGCCCTGGCGTTTCCGATAGGCCTCGACCGCGTCGGGCAACGGCGCCAGTCCCGGCGGGAAGACCGCGGCGTCGTCGCAGAGGCCGGCCACCACCGGCGGGATCGGAGGGAACGCCACGGGGAGTCTCCGCTCGGCAGGCCATCAGGAGACACCAGCACAGCGCAGATCAGACCGATCCGGCAAGCGGAGCGCTCACGACTGGGCTGATTGTCCACCTGGAGCCCGCGAAACCGGGTCTGGCTGTACAGTCCGACCACCCGCGCGGCCCTCACGCACGAAATCGTTTCGCGAGGAGAATTCCGTTGCGTTGCTTCAAATCGGAGGGAAAGGGAATTTCGTCGACGCCATACGGGACCGTGGATGCGGGCGCGGCGCCTGAAAAAGGCTCGTGAGCGTTCCGAGCGGTTCTAACCGGGTTCTATTGATAACCGCCCTAACCGCTCACGAGTCCTCAGTTGGGCGAGCGCGCCGAGGACAGCCAGGGAAGTGATGTGCAGCGCGATCGTGGAACGAATCGCTCGGTGTACCCGCATGAATTCCTCCGGTGGCCGATCGCGGGGAACTGACTTTTCGGGTGTCAAGACATTCCCAGCCGCGGAATAACCGGCGGGCAATTTCCGGTCAATGAGCGGCCACCGACCGGCGAGACGGACGTCGGGTGTAAACCTCTTAAAGCGCATCGGAAGAGCCGCCGCCGAACTCGCGACGCTGGTCCGCATCGGCGCCGCCCGCGAGATCGCCGATGACGATGGGGACGGCTACCAGCACCAGTTCGGGGGCAACGCGACTCGTGCCGAGCGGACGGCCGACGACGTCGACTTCGACACCGACCTGATGCGCCTGGCCGCAGGGGGTCGTTAGTCCGCGGGGCCGCGCACGGTGAGCATCACGCGGAGCACGTGCTCGACGGCGGCCGGGAACGCGGGGCCGCGCAGTTCATCCCGGGTGCCGAGGTTGCGCGATGCGAAATCCAGCATGCGCTCCGGCCCGCCGCGGCGGACGACGAGCGCGGCGAGTTCCTCCAGCTCGAGCTCCGGGTTGTCGAGCCGGACCAAGGCGAACTCGATGACCAGGTCGTCATCGGTCATGGACGTCACCTCCCAGTACCTCCAACTTAGCCGGTTACGGCGGACTGAGGGCGGAGAGCATGCCGGCGAGCTTCCACGGCCGGCGGCCCCAGGCGGCGAGCTTTCCCTCGAGAAGCGGTTGCGCTATTCCCTGCCGGCCGATGAACACCAGCATGAGAGCGAACGGGTCGGCGGAAATGTGGGCGTCGACCTCACCCGCGTCCAGGGTCAGGCAACCGCGGTCGAAGGCCATCATCGTGCGGCCACCGCCACGCAGGCGCACTTCGAAGCGGCCTCGGAAGGACCGGGCCCGCTTCTGGTCCACGAAGGCTGTGGGCGGCAGGGCCTCGATCAGCGGGAGCACTCCGGCCTCGACCGCGAGCAGCGCGTGACGCCGCCGGATCGGCCAGGAACGTCCGGCCGCCCGCGCGATGTCGTGGCCGTGGATCAGGCATTCTTCGAGCAAGTGGCCCGCCACCGCCGACGGCGGCAGGGGGATGCCCTGCAGCCAATCGACTTCGGCCGCTCGCGAGCCCGCCGCGACGTCGTCGAACTCGTCGGCCAGCTTGCCGAGGCGATCGGCGAGGACGGCCGGGTCCCGTTCGCCGTCCTCGGCCAGCATCTTCGCGTTGACCTCGGCCATGCCCGCCTGCGTGACCACGGCGTCCGGGACCGGCCTCGCGGCGACGGCGTCGGTGTCCACGCGGAAGACGTGCGAGAGGTGGGCCGCGACGTCACCGACCGTCCAGGTACCGACCGACTTTGCGTCGGCGTCGGGGATGTCGCGCACGAGCATGACGAGGCTGGGGACGATGTCCCGCAACGCCGCACGAACCTGGTCCATGGCTTCCCCTCCCGACTGGATATTGTCAGGCACACTTGAGATTGTAAAGTGACGACATGAGTCGAAGCTACGGCCAGTACTGCGGGCTCGCCCGGGCGCTCGACGTCGTGGGTGACCGGTGGAATCTGCTGATCGTCCGCCAGCTCCTCGTGGCGCCCGCGCGCTACCGCGAGCTGCTCGACGGGCTTCCCGGCGTGGCCACCAACCTGCTCGCCGACCGCCTCCGCGACCTCGAGACCGCCGGGGTGATCGAGCGGCAGCTGGCCGCCGACGCCAACGCCGTCGTGTACGCCCTCACCCCCTGGGGTGCCGGGCTGCGGGAGCCGGTCGAGGGTCTCATCCGCTGGTCCACGCCGCTCATGACCAGCGGGCCGGGCGGCGACCGCTTCCGCGGGGAATGGCTCGTCGTCGCCCTCCGGGCCTTGCTCGCCGGCAAGCCGGGCGCGCGCCGGTCGTCGACGGTGGGGATCGCCGTCGACGACCGGCTGCTCCAGGTGCGGGCGACACGCTCGGGCACGGAAGTGAGCGCGCACGACGGCCGCGATCTCGACGCCGTCGTGCGCGCCGACGCCGCGATCGTCCTCGGGCTGGCGGCGCGGGTGCTGACCCTCGACGACATGCGCGGGCTCGTCGACATCGAAGGCGACGAAACCGCGGTCCGAGCGGTCTTCGAACGCGGCGTTCAGCTCAGGTCGTAGTGCAGCCTCTCGAAGCCGCCGGTCGCGTAGTTCGCGACGTCCGCGGCGACGGCCTTGCCCTCATCGGATCCCATCGCGGCCGCCATCGCTTCGGCCGACTCGAAGTCAGCGTGGAACACCGCGAAGTACGGACTCTCGCCGATTCCGGCGACATCCAGCGAGTACTCCATCTTCACCAGGCCGGGGAGCTTGGCGGCCAGCGGCAGGTGGGTGCCGACGTAGTACTCGCGGAAGTGGCCGGGGTCGGCGGGCGGGTGGTAGAGCACGGTGAGGCGGTGCATCGGGGTCCTTTCCGAGGGGCGGGGGTCGGGTCTCGTGAGTGGTAAGTGTCGTTCTAACGACACTTACCACTCACGAGACCCCAGCCAGGTGACTACTCGCGCAGCTCATCGCGTGTCCTGAAGGACGCCCCGGCTGAGCATCGGCCGCCCCCGCCAACGCGGCCAGCAGCGTGTCGCGGTCCAGCACCTCGCCGTCGACGGTCACCAGCGTGAAGCCGGCGGAGTGCGCGGCGCGCAGTTCGGCCAGCACCGCCTCGCCGGCCCGCGAGCCGAGCCAGGCTGCGAGCAGCTCGTGCTGACGCACGACGGCGGCCTCGACAAGATCGTCCATGCCCCGAGGCTAGGCCCTAGATCTCCTGCGTGCCCCGGGGAGCACCGTGCTCGCGGCCACACCCGGTGAGGGCGAGCACGCCGTGGCCGCGCACGCGGGTGCCCGGCCCCAGCGTCGCCGGGTTCACCGAGGTCCCGGCCGCGATGTCCGTGGCATCGCACTCCGGCGGCAGCCCCAGCTCGAGTTCGCACTGCTTGTACCTGGCGGCCAAGGCCTCGCCGTCGCTGAGGTCGACCCCGTGATACCAGCCGTCCGGGAACCCGGCGTCCTCGTGCGGCAGGCGGAACCCGGCCTCCGCCGGATGCGGTGGGCCGACCGTTTCCTCCACGAGGTCCGTGTCGTAGCTGCGGAGAATCTCGCCGCGCTCGGTCAGGCACCAGGCCATGGTGTTGTCCCCGGTGCTGGTGCGGTACCAGTGCGCCCGGCCGAACTGCTCGCTTAACCGGGCGCAGCGCGCCCACATCCGTTCGCGGATGGCGCGGTTCAAGACAGCCAACTCGCGGGCGTGCAGCATGCCCGTGTCTTCCGGCAGCTCCTGGAGGTGCTCGTAGGACAGCTCGGGCGGCGTGCCGAAGACGAGGGTCCAGCCGTCGAGTTCCGCGGTGACGTACAGCCAGGAGCAGCGTCCGTGCGGCTGACCCAGCCGGATGTAGCCGATCGCGGACAGTCCGAGGCGCTGCGTCACCGGTTCCGGGTCGGAAAGGCCGAACGCGGCCAGCACGGCCTCCTGGTCTCCCGTGGGAAGCGCGAACCAGCCGGTGTCCGGCCGCACCAGCGGAAACGGCTGCTCGTGGGTCAGTTTCACCCGGACCAGCCGCCGCACCAGCTCCCGGTCGGTGGCCTCCAGCGCGTCCCAGCCGCCGGTTTCGGCCAAGGCGGTAAGCGCTTGCCGACGCGGGGATCCCTTGGCGCGCCGCACTTCCCGCAACAGGGGCACGACGGCCGGGCCGAGCCCGGCGAAGGCCCACACCGCGCGCTGACGGACGTACTCGTCCGGGTCGTTCAGCAACGGCACCAGCAGATCCGCGTGAGGCAGCGCCGCTTCGCCCCGGCTTTGGAACTCGTGCGCGGCGGACGCGCGGATCGAGGCGTCAGCGTCCCGCAGTGCCCGGCCGTAGGTGGCCGCGAGATCGGAAACCGCGATGCCGCCGAACGTCCAGCGCAGCCGCCGGGTGACTTCTTCGGACGTCGGCTCGTGCAAGGCGGCGAGGACGGCGTCGAACGCGGGATCGCCGAGGCGGCCCAACGCCCGTCCGGCCACGCTCCACTCGATCGGTGAGTTCTCGTCGAGCAGCGCGTCGAGAAAGTCCCCCACGGTCATGATCCGACCCTACTTGGTCCGGATAGGAACCCGGGGAATGGTCCTGGTGAGCGGACCATCGGCGGCGCCAACGGAATCGCGATCAGCGACATCGACCTGCTCTGCGAAGCGGCGGTGCCGAGCATGCCGGACGCGCAGTTCCAGGCCATGGCCGAAAACACCAAGCGCACCTGCCTCGTCGCACGCGCCACGGCCGCCGTCCCGGCCCGGCTCAAAGCGCGCCTGATCGCCGTCGAGGCTTAACGCGCCCAGTCAGGAACCCAAGCGTCACTCTCGCGATACTCGGCCCGCAGGTAGTCGAGGAAATCGGCGAGCACGGGGTGCGGGTTGTCGGCGCGCCAGATCACCGAGAGCGGGTAGACCAGAACCGGGTCGACGATGGGGATCCGGCGGAGGTCGTAGCTTTCCGGCCAGAGGTATCGCGAGCCCTTGCCGACCAGGTTGGCGAGCTTGGGCGAGTCCGCGAGTTCGGCGAGCAGCGCTTCGATGCCGAACATCGGGCCGAGCGTGTCGATGGTCAGCCCGAACGCCTTCGCCAGGTCCTGGTAGTAGCCGATCGGCTCGGCGTCGGACATCCCGGGCATCCAGATCGGGTGCTCGGCGAGCTCGGCAGGCGTCACGCTCCGGGCGTTGGCCAGCGGGTGCCGCGGACCGACCAGGAGCTCGTGCCGGTCGTCGATCACGCGCGCCGACCGCAGCCCGCTCGGGACCTTCCGGGCGGAATCCCGGAGTGATCGGAAAGTGGCATCGAGGGTGCCCGCGCTGATCTCGGCCAGCGCCGCCGTGGCGTCGGCGTTGGTCAGGGTGACGACGTCGAGCTCGATTTCCGGGTGCTGCCGGTAGAAATCGTGCAGCAGGTGCGACGGCGCGATCCGGCGGCTGACGACGTCGATCCGCAAGGCCCGGCGCCCGGGCGTCACCGCCGCGGTGGCACGTTCGGCGACGCGGAGGAGTTCGCGAGCGTGCGGGAGCAGCGCCTGCCCGTCGACAGTCAGGCGCACTCCCCTGGCCGCCCGCGCGAAAAGCCGCACGCCGAGTTCCCGCTCCAGGGCGGCCACCCGCTTCGATGCCGCCTGCTGCGTCACGCCCAGCTCGTCGGCCGCGGCCTGGAACTGGCCGGTCTCGGCGGCGGTGACGAAGGTCCGAACCGCATCGAGATCCACGAGCCAGAACCTACTCCCACAACGGGAGGTTGTGACACGCCGTTCGGTCCGTTGTTGGTGCCGATGCCGGTCGACCGGCTTCACTTTCGCCGACAACGCGGGGTTGTCCACGAAGGGGGAAGTCGATGCGGTCGTTCGGATGGTTGTGGGCGGCCTACGCGGTCAGCGCCTACGGGACCGGGCTCGGGTTCGGCGCGTTCTCGGTCGTCGCCATCACGGTCCTGCACGCCGGCTCGGCGGAGGTCGCGGCGCTCTCGGCGTCCGGACTCGCGATCGGGGCGCTGCTCGCGGTCCCGCTCGGGCCGTGGATGGAGTTCCGCGCCAAGCGGCCCGTCATGATCGCGATGGACGTCGCCCGCTTCGCCGCGCTGGCCACCGTGCCCTTCGCCTACTGGCTGGGAGTGCTGTCTTTCGTCCAGCTGCTGGTCGTTTCCGTCGTCACGGCGGCCGCGAAGATCGCGTTCACGGCGGCCAGCGGCGCCTACCTCAAGACGCTCGTCCCGGCCGACGGGCTGCTGGTGGCCGCCAGCCGGTTCGAGGCCACGACCTGGTCGGCCACGGTGATCGGGCCGCCTCTGGGCGGCGCCGCGATCGGGCTGTTCGGGCCGGTGGTCACCATCGCCGTCGACGCCGTGAGCTACCTCCTTTCGGCACTCGGGATCACCGCGATCCGGGAACCCGAACGGCCAACCTCAGGGAAGGCGACGCCGCGCCGGTGGGCCGACCTCGTCGAAGGGTGGCGCTATCTGCTCGCCCATCCGACGTTGTGCCGGTTCTTCTTCAACGCCATGCTGGTCAACGGACTGATCATGGCCGCGGAGCCGGTGCTGTCGGTACTGATGCTCGGTCACCTGGCGTTCCCGGTCTGGGAGTACGGGCTGGCGTTCGCGGTCCCGTGTCTCGGTGGGCTGATCGGGTCACGACTTGCCCGTCGCGTCGCAGCCCGCTTCGGCGAGCAGACAGTGCTTCGCGTCTTCGGCACGCTTCGCGCGTGCTGGCCGCTGGGGCTCGCGTTCGTCCAGCCTGGCTTGCCTGGACTGCTGGTCGTGATGGTGACCGAGCTCGGGCTGATTCTCTGCATCAGCATTTTCAACCCTGTCCTCGCGGCCCACCGGCTGAAGAACACCGACGACGGCGTCCAGGCCCGGGTGCTCACGGCGTGGTCGATCACCAGCAGCGCCAGCATCGCCGTGCTCACCCTCGGGTGGGGGCTGCTGGCCCAGCTCACCGGGCCGCGGGTGGCGATCGCGCTGGCCGGGATGCTGCTGCTCGGCACGCCGTTGTTGTTGCCGCGGAAAGGGCTCACGAGTCCTGCTACCATCCCCATGGGAACGTTCCCAGGTCGCGAAGGCCGCCTGGGGCCGTAAATCCGCCTCCCGACCGGTGGTACACGCCTGCCCCCTTCCTGGAGGTTCCCATGATTCGCGCGCTGTTGGTCGCCGCGCTCACGCTCACCTCGCTGACATCCCCCACCGTCGTCCAAGCCGCCGTCCTGCCCTATCAGAACCCGAACTTGGCGCCCGCCGACCGGGTCTCCGACCTGATGGCCCGGATGACGCTGGACGAGAAGATCGGCCAGATGACCCAGGCCGAACGCGCCGCACTGAACCCCCAGAGCGATCTCGCCACGTTCCGGGTCGGCTCGGTGCTCTCCGGCGGCGGCTCCGCGCCCAGCCCGAACACCGCACAGGCCTGGGCCGACATGTACGACAGCTTCCAGCGCACCGCCTTGTCGACGCCGCTGGCCATCCCGATGATCTACGGCGTCGACGCGGTGCACGGCCACAACAACGTCCACGGCGCCACGATCTTCCCGCACGACATCGGCCTCGGCGCGACCCGCGATCCCGCGCTGGTGCAGCAGATCGGACGCGCCACCGCGGAAGAGGTCAGCGGCACCGGGATCGACTGGGACTTCGCGCCCTGCCTGTGCGTCGTGCGCAACGACCGGTGGGGCCGCAGCTACGAGTCGTTCGGCGAAGTGCCGAGCATCCCGACCGCGATGACCACGATCGTCACCGGCCTGCAGGGCACCACGCTGGGCGCCGCGCCCGCGTCGGTGCTGGCCACCGCCAAGCACTACATCGGCGACGGCGGCACGACCGGCGGCGTCAACGCGGGCAACACGCAGCTCACCGAAGCGCAGTTGCGCGCGATCCACCTGCCGCCGTTCCAGGCCGCGGTCGCCAAGGGCGTCGGTTCGGTGATGATCTCCTACAACAGCTGGAACGGCGTCAAGGACCACGGCAACCGCCACCTGATCACCGACATCCTCAAGAACGAGCTCGGCTTCAGCGGCTTCGTGGTGTCCGACTGGGCCGGCATCGACCAGATCGACGGCCAGACCGGATTCTCCGCCGCCGACGTCGACGCCAGCATCAACGCCGGGATCGACATGGTGATGGTGCCCAACGACTACCGCGGCTTCATCAACCTGCTGCGCGCCGAGGTCAACAACGGGCACATCTCCCGCGCGCGGATCGACGACGCCAACCGCCGCATCCTCACCAAGAAGTTCGAACTCGGCCTGTTCGAGCACCCCTTCACCGACCGGTCCTTCACCGGCACGGTCGGTTCCGCCGCGCACCGCACGATCGCCCGGCAGGCCGTCCGCGAATCCCAGGTGCTGCTGAAGAACGCCGGCAACGTGCTGCCGCTGGCGCGTAACGCCAAGGTGTTCGTCGCCGGCAAGTCCGCCGACGACATCGGCCTGCAGAGCGGCGGCTGGACGATCAGCTGGCAGGGCTCCTCCGGCAACACCACCCCGGGCACCACGATCCTGCAGGGCATCCGCAACACGGTGGCCGGCACCGGGACCGTCCAGTACAACCGAGACGGCAACGGGATCAACAACACCTACACCGCCGCCATCGCGGTGGTCGGTGAGACGCCGTACGCCGAGGGCGCGGGTGACCGGCCCGGTGCGATGGGCCTGGACCAGACGGACCTGACCACGATCAACCGGCTGCGCGCGTCCGGCGTGCCGGTGATCGTGGTGCTGGTCTCGGGACGTCCGCTGGACATCTCCGGGCAGCTGCCGGGCTGGCAGGCGCTGCTCGCGTCCTGGCTGCCCGGCACCGAAGGTCAGGGCGTGGCCGACGTGCTGTTCGGCACCTTCGCCCCGACCGGGAAACTCTCGGTGAGCTGGCCGCAGAACGCGGCGCAGGAGCCGGTCAACGACGGGGATGGCAAGACGCCGCTCTTCGGTCTCGGAGCCGGTCTGACGTACTGAATTTCCGTACGTGGTTACGATGGCGATGAAGACCTGCTCGGTCACTCTCCGTGAGTGATCCCGCGGCCCGCCGAGTCCGGAAAGGACACTCGTAGCCATGGAACACCCCGCCGGTACGGACCTCGACGAAGCCGCTGTCGTCTTCGCCGAGGTCCGGCCGCGGCTGTTCGGGATCGCCTACCGGATGCTGGGCACCGCGACCGACGCCGAGGACCTGGTGCAGGAGGTCTGGCTGCGCTGGCAGACCGCGGACCGGGCCGCCGTCGTCAACCCTGCCGCGTACCTCGCGACGGCGACCACGCGGCTGGCGATCAACACGAGCCAGACCGCCCGCGCGCGCCACGAGACCTACGTCGGGCAATGGCTGCCCGAACCCGTCGACACCTCGGCGGACCCGCAGCTCGGCGCGGAGCGGGCAGCCGGGCTGGAGTTCGCCGTCCTGCTCCTGCTGGAGAAGCTCTCCCCCACCGAGCGCGCCGCATACGTGCTGCGGGAGGCGTTCGACTATCCGTACAGCCAGATCGCGGAGATCGTGCAGACCACCGAGGTCACCGCGCGCCAGCTGGTCAGCCGCGGGCGCAAGCGGCTGGCCGCCGAGCACCGGACCCCGACGAGCACGGCCGAGCAGCGCCGGCTGCTGAGCGCGTTCGTCACCGCGGCCCGCGCCGGTGACCTGGACGCTTTGGAAGAACTCTTCGCCGCCGACGTGGTGAGCGTCTCCGACGGCGGCGGTGTCGCGCGGGCGACGAAGTTCCCGGTGCTCGGCGCGACGACGGTGGCGAAGTACATCCGCGCGTTCGCGGACCGGTTCTGGGTCGGCGTCGACGTCTCGTTCGTGGCGGTGAACGGCCAGTCGGGCGCGCTGCTGCGGCGTGACGGCGAGCCGGTCGCGATGGTCACCGTGGGGACTTCGGACGCCGGGATCGAGCGGGTCTACTGGATCCTGAACCCGGGGAAGCTGGGCGCGATCGCCGTCACACCGGAGGCTGTCACAGAACCCGATGCTGCCTTGTCCTAGCTGGTGACCGACGCTTCCGGAGCCACCGGGGGCGGTTTCCGAAAGGCACATCATGAGGATTGTCGTCATCGGCGGTACCGGCCTCATCGGCACGCAGGTCGTGCGCATGCTGACCGAGCACGGCCACGAGGCAGTACCGGCTTCGCCCGCCTCCGGCGTGAACACGCTCACCGGCGAAGGCCTCAAGGAGGTCCTGCAGGGCGCCGACGTGGTGATCGACGTGTCGAACTCGCCGTCGTTCGCCGACGACGACGTGATGGCGTTCTTCCGCACCGCCACGGGGAACCTGGTCGAGGCGGGCAAGGGCGCGGGCGTCGGGCACTACGTCGCGCTGTCGGTGGTCGGCAGCGACCGGCTGCCCGAGGCCGGGTACCTGCGGGCCAAGGTCGCGCAGGAGAAGCTGATCAAGGAGTCCGGGATTCCGTACTCGATCGTGCGGGCCACGCAGTTCTTCGAGTTCTTCGGCGGTATCGCGGATTCCGCCACCGAGGGCACCACCGTCCGGCTCCCGGACGCGGCCGTGCAGCCGATCGCGGCCGTGGACGTCGCCACCGCCGTGGCGCGCACCGCGGCGGGCGCACCGTTGAACGGCCTGACCGAGGTCGGTGGCCCCGAGATCTTCACGATGGACGAGTGGGTCCGTTCGGGATTGGCTTTCCGCAAGGACCCGCGCGAGGTCGTGACCGACCCCGAAGCGCGGTACTTCGGCGCGAAGCCGGGCAAGGACGGCCTGATCGCCGGCCCGGACGCGAAGCTGGCCGAGACCCGCTTCGCCGACTGGCTCCCCGCGAACTGACGGTGTGGCGAGGCGGAGGTCCGTGGTTCGGTGGGAGTGAGGGGGACTTTGCTCGCGTCTGCCGCGACGAGGGTGCCCCTCACTTCACCCGCCACGCTTGCCCTACCCCTCGATAACCCGACTTACCACTCACGACAACCAGGGCCGTGATTCGCTGAGCAGGCCGATCATGCCCGACACCAGCCGCATCTGGTCCACCGTGCGGATGTCCGCCTCGACCAGCCGCGGCGAGCAGACCAGCACGGCCAGCGTCTGCGCCCGCGAGAGCGCGACGTTGAGCCTGTTGCGGGACAACAGGAAGTCCAGGCCGCGGGGCAGGTCGGTGGCCGAGGACGAGGTCATCGTCGCGATCACCACCGGCGCCTCCTGCCCCTGGAACCGGTCGACCGTGCCGACGCGGACGCCGCCGAACCCCGCGTCGGCCAGCGCCCGCGTGACCACCCGCGCCTGCAGGTTGTAGGGCGCCACGACGAGGATGTCCTCGTCGCCGAGCGGGCGCGCCGGGCCGTGGTCGGTCCACGCGCGGCCGTGCAGATCGGCCACGATCGCGGTGACCGCGGCGGCCTCCTCGACCGAGCGAGTGGTGTTGCCGTGGTGGTCGACCTCGGCCAGGTAAAGGCCCGCGGCGACGTCCTCGACCGCGCGTTCGGCGGCGCTCGGATGCGCGTGGAGACGTCCGGCGTAGGACAGCCTCGACACCGGCGCGCACACGGCCGGATGCATCCGGCGGGTCTCGTCGAGGAAATAGCCCAGGCGCGGCGGGATGATGTCGGCCTCGCCGATCAGGTGCCCGAGCGCGGACGCCTCCGCCCCGGCCGGGTGCGTGCCCTGCACGACCTGCGGCAGCTGCTGCGGATCGCCGAGCAGCAGGACGTTCTTGGCGCACATCGACACCGCGAGCGCGTCGGCGAGGGCGAACTGGCCGGCCTCGTCGATGATCAGCAGGTCGAACGGCTCGTCGCGGATGGCGGCGTTGGCGAACGTCCATGCCGTGCCGCCCACCAGGTGCCCGGTGTCGTGCTCGGCGCGCCACTTCACCAGCGCGGGGTTGGTTTTCGGCTGCTCCCAAGGCAATGCCGGGTCCGGCGCCTTCTTGCCGCGCTTGGCGCATGGCAGGTCCGGCGCGGACTTCAGCGCCGCGGCGAGGACGTTCTCCACGGCCTTGTGGCTGGTGGAGGTGACCGCGACCGTCCGGCCCGCCCGCACCTGGTGCGCGATGAGCTTCCCGGCCAGGAACGTCTTTCCGGCGCCCGGCGGGCCCTGCACGGCCAGCGTCGAGCCGTCCAGCGCGTCGACCGCCTCGATGACCGTGCGCACGAGATCCAGGTCCAGCCCCGGTTCCGGCAGCGCGCCACCGCCCCGCAGCCGCGGCGGGATCCGGCGCAGCAGGTCGACGCCGGGATGGGCGGGCAGCTTCGGGAGCGCGTCGACGACCAGGCGCGCGAGGTCCGCGACCGCCTCGTCCTTCGGCGAGGGCCGCACCGGGCTGCCCGGCAGCACCGCGTCGGGCCGGGCGTCGCTGGTGGCATCCGGCGGCGCGCTCTCCTCCAGCGTCACCTCGACAGCCGAGGCCTCGAGCACCTTCGCATCGCGAGCGAGGCCGCCGTAGCGCAGGCGGACGTCGTCGCCCGGGGCGAACGGATGCGGCCGGTCCGGGTCGGTCGCGATGGTCACCGGGCGTTTCGCGGTCCGGGCCCGGCCGCTCGGCGGCACCCACTCCCCCGCGCGCACGGACAGCGGGACGGCGCACGCGGTGTCGGTCTCGAGGTCGCCGAGCGGCGCGGCGAGCTGGCGGAAGTACTCCCACCAGGCCGGGTTCGTCTCCCGCCGGTGGTAACCGACCGACGCCGCCAGCAGCGCCCGCGCGCGGTCGGCCTCGGTGAAGTCGGCGGGGTCGTCGGGCAGTCCCTCGAGCAGCGGGTCGACGAGCGCGGCGAGCTGGGCCGCCCGCTCCGCGCGGCGTTCGGCTGCGACGTCCTCCTCGGTGACGAGCAGCAGATCTTCCTCTGGCACCGTGAGGGCGATCCCGGCCTCGGCACGGACCTTGTGCAGAAACTCGAACAGCCGCAGCGTCGACACGCAGTCGTACTCGTTGTAGTCGCTGATCCCGCGCGAGGACCTCGCCGGCCTGAGCGTCCTCACCGGCGTGCGAGAGCGTCAGGTAATCCTCGTACGCCTCGATGCTCGACGCCGCGGTCTTCACGTCGCCGTCTCGCGCGGCCGGCATGTACAGCGGCTCGAGGTACTTGATGGAGTACGACCGTTGCGAGACGCGCAACGCCTTGCGCACCACCGCGTACAGGTCCACCAGGGCACCGCTGCGCAGCAGGTGGTCCACGGCCTCCTCGCGGGTCCCGTGGACCGCGGCGAGCCGCTTGATCGCGGTGACCTCGTAGGGCGCGTAGTGGTAGATGTGCGAGCCCGGGTGCTCGGTGAGGCGCGCGGTCGCGAAGTCCACGAACTCCTCGAACGCGCGCTTCTCCTGGGCGCGGGTGTGCGCCCAGAACGGCGTGAACCGCTCTTCGCCGTCGGCCGTGATCGCGCCGAAGAGGTACTCGAGCCCCTCCCCCGCCAGCGCGTACGGATCGCCCTCCATGTCGAAGAAGACGTCGCCGGGCGCGGGCGCCGGGAGCGCGGCCAGCGCGTCGGGATCGATGACCTCGTAGGCGATTTCGCCGGTGGCGTCCTGGCGGACCTGGATCGCGGCCTGCGCCCGCAGCGTCGTGAACGACGTCGTGGACAGGTCGCGCGGGCGGTCCTCCGGCGCGGCCGAGGCCAGTGCGTCGATGGTGCCGAGCCCGGTCGCGACGAGCTTGCGGCGCTGGTCGGCCCGCATGCCCGCGACCAGCGACAGGTCCCGGTCGGCCTCACGCGCGCTCGCGCAGTGCTGGGAGAAACTGCATCCCGCGCAGGCCGGGCGCTCGTCGTCCCAGATCTTCACCGGCAGGGTGGCGGGGCGGTTCTCCAGCCGCGCGCGCAGCCGTTCCAGCAGCGGCAGGAAGTCCTCGACACGCAGGGTTTTCGTGCTGCCGTCGCCGAGCAGCAGGTGCATGTTCGGCCCGGCGGGCCAGCCCGCACGGCGCAGCGCGTCGGCGTACGCGGTCAGCTGCACCACCGCGGACGGCTTCGCGTGCCGGGCGAGCTTCGTGTCGTAGACCTCGTAGCGGCCGGAGGAGTCCCGCTGCAGGAAGTCGGCGCGGCCGGAGAACTCGCCGTCGTGGAAGACCGCCTGGTAGATCACCGGCGACCCGGCCCGCAGCGCCTCCTCCGTCGCCTTCGCGGCGAGGACCGGGTCGTGCTCCTCGATCTCGACGACGGCGCTGCGTTCGCTCCGCAGCCGCTTGAGCGTCGCCGCCTCGTGCGCCCGGCCGTGCTTCACGGCCAGCTGATCAGGCCCGGAACCGGGCCGTGGCGCGCCCGGCAAGCCGGCGGCGAGCGCCTGCTTCAGCACACTGCGGTGCTCGCACTCGAGCAGGTCGGCGAGATCGGACGGGGTGTACACCGCCGCGAGTCTCGCAAGCCACCCACGTTCCGACAGCGGTGACACGCCGAACGAGCCCGGCCCTCGTGAGTGGTAAGTAAGGTTAAGAACCCGACTTACCACTCACGAGACCCGGCCCGAGCGCGTGCACGCGGCGATCATTCTGCTCGCCCGGGGAGACCTCACCCGGTTCCGCCATGCCCTCACGCAGAGCACCCGGGACTGGCGGGACGTGCTCGTCGCCGCGGGCCTGGCGGACGCCGGCTCGGCTCGACCGGGAACTCGGCCCCACCAGCTAGCGACGCTCAGGCGATGTCCCGGCGCTGCAACAGCCACCCACCGACCGCGCCGAAGACCAGGACGTACGCCGCGACGACGATCGCCGCCTGACCGGACCCGACGATCGCGCCGGTCCCCGGTGCGCTCGCGCCGAAGGCCGAAGCCAGCGCGCCCGCGTTCGGCCCGGGCAGTCCCTTCTGCAGCTGGGCGACCCAGTCGAGCAGCGGGGCCGCGATCGAGGCCAGGAGGTTCTGCACGGCCAGCAGCCAGACCAGCCCGAGGCCGATCGGCAGCGCCACCGACCGGAACCCGATGGCGAGCAGCACCCCGAGCGCGCCCCACATCGTGGTGACCAGCCAGCCGGATCCGAGGCCGAGCAGGATGTCGGTGACGCCGGGCCAGTTCGCCGGCGAGCCTTCGAGCGAGGCGATGATCGCGCTCGCGGTGGCGGTCGTCGCGAACAGGGCGAGCACGCAGATCAGCGTCGCCAGCGCCACCGTGACCAGCTTCGCGCCGTAGACGGCGATCCGGGAAGGATGCTGCACCAGCACCGTCTTCCAGGTGCCGAAGCCGTATTCGCTGCCCGCCACGAGGACGCCGAAGATGAGCGCCAGCGCACCGACGAAGATCGGCGTCCCGCCCAGCGCGCTGCCCACGAACGCCTGCGGGAGCATGTCGTTCAGCCCGCGACCGGCGCCGGGCCCGGTGCCGGACTGGCCCGCGTACGGGATCAGGTAGCCGAACGTCAGCGACAGCACGACGGCGACGGCCAGCAGCAGCCAGCTCGCCGGGCGGCGGGACTGCTTCACGATTTCGGCGCGGATGTCACGCAGCATGGGAGGTACCTCCGGTCAGGGCGAGGAAGGTCTGTTCGAGGTCGGGTTCGTGCCAGCGCAGCTCGCTGACCGTCAGCCCGGCGCCGACCAGTTCGGTGTTGATCCAGCCGGCGCGCCCGGCTTCGACGTCGATCTCCAGTGCGGTCCCGTCGGCGCGGACGCGTTCCGCGCCGAGAAGCCGGCCGAGGTGATCGCGTGCCCGCTCGACGGGATGCGCGACGACCCGCAGCGAACCCGCGCCGCGCAGGCCGGAAACCGAGGTCTCGGCGACCAGCCGCCCGTGGTCGAGTACGCCGACCCGGTCGCAGATCTGCTCGACCTCGGCCAGCAGGTGGCTGGACAGCAGCACGGTGCAACCGTCCGCGGCGAGCTTGCGCAGGGTGACCCGCATGTCGGCCATCCCCGCCGGGTCGAGCCCGTTGGTCGGCTCGTCGAGCAGCACCAGCTCGGGGTCCTTGAGCAGCGCCGCGGCCAGGCCGAGCCGCTGCTTCATGCCGAGGGAGTACGTCGAATACTTGTCCTTCGCACGGTCGGCCAGGTCGACGACGGCGAGCACGTCCTCGACGCGGGCCCGGCGGACGCCGGCGTGATCGGCGAAGATCCGCAGGTTCGCCCGGCCGGACAGGTACGGATAGAACGCCGGGCCTTCGATCAGCGCGCCGACCCGGGCCAGGCTCGCGGCTCCCGGCTCGGCGCCGAACAGCCGCACGCTGCCGGACGTCGGCCGGATCAAGCCGAGCAGCATGCGCAACGTCGTCGTCTTGCCCGCGCCGTTGGGACCGAGGAATCCGTAGACCTCACCGGCCCGGACCGAAAGTTCGAGGTTTTCGACCGCGGCCGCGGCGCCGTAGCGCTTCGTCAGTGCCGTGGTTTCGACAGGGTTGGTCATGTCACGCTCCTTTGTGCAGGACGAGTTCACGGCTCGCGGCGGGCTTGGTCCGGCGGATCCGGCCCCACGGCTTGAGCACCGAAAGGACGTTGGCGAGCAGCAGCAGGCTGGGCGCCACGATCACCGGCGGGATCAGCCCGGCGGGGTCGCCGACGGGGGTGCCGCCCGCGGCCAGCTGCCGGCCGTACTCCGCGACGTCGTAAAGCCCCGGTCGCAGGGAGAACAGGATCAGCACCACCATCAGGACGTTCACCGCGAGCTTGACCGCCACCCACCACCAGCGGACCAGCCCGTACTTGGTGCCCAGCCCCAGCACGACCCCGGTGATCAGGGTCGCCAGGCTGGTGATCACCATCGGCCACACCGCGAAGAACGGCAGCACCTGCAGGCTCGTCGCGACCACGGTGACGTCGTCGGAGAGCAGGGCGGTGCACACCAGGATGCCCAGCGCGGCGTCGATCCCGAACCACAGTCCGGCCGACACGATGTGCGCGAGCAGGATCCACTTGCGGGTCCGCGCCCCCAGTCGTCGCGGACGTCCTGTCGTGGTCGTCATCGAGCCTCCCTCGGCCGTTCGGTGATCCCATCTTCGGGATCCGAACGGCCGAGGTCGTCAGCCCAGCTACGGCACTCGCCGCTACGACGAGGCGCGTATGCCCGCTACGTCAGCTGACCAGCTGCCAGAGGTAGCTGGCGTTCTTGACCGGCGCGGAGACCTTCTTGGTCCACAGGTACTTCGTCGTGCAGGGCGGGACGATCCGGTACTTGCGGACGGTGAACGCGCGGCCTTCCTTGTACTGCTGCAGGCGCATGACCTTGCCGGCGGGCACGGTCGCGGCGTAGGACCAGGTGTCGGCCTTCGAGTAGCTCGCGCCGACGGTCACCGCCAGCGAGACGCTTGCCTTGGCGAAGATGATGCCGGCTTCGGCACTGGTCGTGCCGGTGATGGACGCGTTGACCGTCGAGGTCGCGGTCTTGCTGTAGGTGATCGTTCCGGGTCCGCGCAGGAAGTCGCTGCGCAGGTTCGTCGCGAGCCACGCCTTGGACGGGCTCGAGAAGGTGTAGTCCGGCGGGTCCCGCACCTCGGGGCAGGGCTGCAGCGCCGACGCCGTCGCCCCACCGCCCAGTGCCGCGGGCGCGACGCCCATGGCGCACGCGAGAAGGACCGACGCGAAGAGGGCACGCCCGCTGTTGATCATGGCTCGACCGTAACCCCGGCCGTCCCGATGAGCGAGACCACTAACCGGTTCGGGTTACGCACCGGGAGCTTGACCTGGTGTGCGCTCCAGGTCCTAGCGTGGCCGCCATGGAACTCGGCTTTCACATCCCGATCTTCGACATCGACGGCGGCACCACCGCGATCGCGCCCGAACTGGCGCGGGTCGGCGCCGCGGCGGAGGCATCCGGCGCGACTTGGCTGTCCTTCATGGACCACTACTTCCAGATCGAGCCGACCGGCCTGCCCGCCGAGGCGAACATGCTGGAGGGCTACACCACCCTGGGCTACCTGGCCGCGCACACCAGCACGCTCGACCTCGGGCTGCTGGTCACCGGCGTGACCTACCGTCACCCCGGGCTGCTCGCCAAGATCGTCACCACCCTCGACGTGCTGTCCGGCGGCCGGGCCGTGCTCGGCGTCGGCGCGGCGTGGTACGAACGCGAGCACCTCGGGCTCGGGGTCGCGTACCCGCCGGTGGCCGAACGGTTCGAGCGGCTCGAGGAGACGCTGCGGATCTGCGCGCAGATGTGGGACCCGGAGAACAACGGGCCGTTCGAGGGCAAGCACTATCGGCTCGCCGAGACGCTGTGCTCACCACAGCCGATCAACCGGCCCCGCGTGCTCATCGGCGGCAGCGGCGAACGGAAGACGTTGCGGCTGGTGGCTCAGTACGGCGACGCGTGCAACCTGTTCGGCACCACGCCCGCCGACGTCGAGCACAAGCTTGACGTGCTGCGACGGCATTGCGACGACGTCGGCCGGGACTACGCCGAGATCCACAAGACGATCATCGCGAACAACCCGCGGCCCCGCCCGGAAACCCGCGACGAGTTCGTCCGCTCGATGGCCGATTACGCGAAGCTCGGTGTTCAGACCACCATCGTCACGCCGACCACGGGCTCGCCCGCGGCGTGGATCGACGGCATGGCACCGGCTGTCGCGCAACTCGCCGAACTCGGCTAGCCGAAAACGTTGTACCCTGCGGCGGCGCGACGACAACGACCGCCGTCCGACAGGAGTCCCCATGGCGCTGGGTGCTGCCCGAAGCCAGGTCACGGTGCGCGGACGCCGGGGCGAAGTGTCGATTGAACTCTTGACGAACAAGTCGCGACAGCCCGGTGACAGCCGGGCCGCGGCCCCGCTCGCGGAGCCTTGTCTCAAACTGAGCCTTTGTTGGGACACAAGGAGATCTCGAAGACGGGGGCAGGTGATCAGGATCATGGTCGTGCCCCTATCATGGCGCCGTCTGCTCGCCTCCCCCCGTCCTCGTCGCTCCCGAAAAGGGGAAACCATAACCATGTCTGACGTCATCAACAGCATCTTCGGCCGCTCCAAGAACGAGATCCCCCAGCCCGCCGAGGCCTCCCCCCTCGAGTCCGAGGCCGTCGCCGCCGACACCGCGGCCGAGACCGTCGCCGGTGAAACCGTTGCGGCCGAACCGATTGTGCTCGCCGCCGGGACGCCGGCCGCCGACACCGAAGACTCCGAAGACACTGCGGAAACCGTCGACGCGGACGACTCCGACGACGAAGCCGCAGATGACGAGGCTGTCGCCGACGAGGAATCCGACGAAGACGAAGAGTCGGACGAAGCTGTCGCCGACGACGAGCCGGACGAGGCCGCTGCCGACGAAGCCGAGGCAGAGGAAGAGGAATCCGACGAAGCCGTCGCCGAAGAGGAAGAGTCCGACGAGGCCGTAGCCGACGAGGACGAAGAGTCCGACGAAGCGGTCGCGGACGAAGACGAGGCTGACGACGAGGAATCCGACGAAGCGGTCGCCGAGGAAGACGAGGCTGACGAGGACGAGTCGGACGAGGCCGTCGCCGAAGACGACGCTGAGGACGAGGCCGACGAAGCGGTAGCAGACGAGGACGAGGCCGAAGCCGACGAAGAGTCGGACGAAGCCGTCGCCGCCGAAGACGCTGAGGACACCGAAGAGTCCGACGAAGCGGTAGCAGACGAAGACGAGGCCGAAGCCGCCGACGAGGACGTCGCCGAAGCCGAAGACGCCGGCGAAGCCGACGAGATCGTCGAAGAAGCAGCGCCCGTCGCCGTCGAAGCCGAAGAAGCGCCGGTGGCCGCCGCCGAAGAGCCGGTAGCCGAGCCGGTCGCCGAGGCCCGCCCCGCCGCCGGTACCCGCGGCAGCACCACGGTCGGCGACGGCGTCGTCACGAAGATCGTGAACATGGTGGCCCGTAAGGCCGACGGCGTGCACGACCTCGGCGAAGAGGGCATCGCGGTCGCCTCCTACGGCGAGGTCGCCACGATCAAGGTCTCCGTCGTGATCGAGTTCGGCCACGCGATCAAGGCCGTGGCCGAGCAGATCCGCGTCGACGTGATCGAAGCCGTGGAACAGTTCCTCGGCCTGGACGTCGAGGTCGTGGACGTCCACGTCGCCGACATCCACCTGCCGGACGCGGTCTGACCCAGGTACCGCCTCGTGAGTGGTAAGTAGGGTTAGAACCCTACTTACCACTCACGAGAACCCGACCCCAGCGCCACTACGTCAGGCCGCCTGCTCGACCCCCGCGAGGGCCCGTCCCAGCTTGTCCAGGTCCGGCGGCGGGGACTCGACCAGCGGGAGGCGCACCGCGGCGTCGGCCAGGAGTCCTTTGTGGACCAACGCCGCCTTGGCCATGATCGCGCCCTGTGACGTGCGCATCACGGCGTCGATCAGCGGCAGCAGCGAGGCGTTGATCGCCCGCGCCGTCTCGAGATCTCCGTGCCGGACGGCGCGGATCAGGGCGGCGGTGGCGGCGGCGTCGACGTTGCCCACCACGCTGACCAGGCCGGACGCGCCGGATGCCAGGTACGGCAGGTTGAGCTCGTCGATCCCGCAGTAGTAAGCCAATCCCGTCGCCTTCATCACGGACATCGCCTCGAAGAGGTCACCCTTGGCGTCCTTGACCGCCCGGATCCGCGGGTGCCCGGCGAGCTCGATCAGCGTGGCCGGTTCGAGCGCGATACCCGTGCGGTGCGGGACGTCGTAGAGCATCACCGGCAGTTCGGTGGCATCGGCGACGGCCACGCAGTGGGTGATCACCCCGGCCTGCGTCGGGCGGGAGTAGTAAGGACAGGTCAGGAGAAGCGCGTCGGCACCGGCGGCCGCGGCCCGGCGGGCCTGCTCGATGCTGTGTGCGGTGTCGTAGGTGCCGACTCCGGCAATCACCTTCGCCCGCCCCCGCGCCTCAAGCGCGACCTGCCCGACCAGGCCAGAGGCCTCCTCCGAAGTCAGCGTCGGCGCCTCCCCGGTCGTCCCGGCGACGACGAGGCCGTCGCAGCCGGTCGCGAGCAGGTGGTGGACCAGGCGGGTCACACCGTCGGGATCGACAGCACCGCCGGAGCGCATGGGCGTGACCATTGCGACCAGGTTCGAACCGAAAGACGTCATACGGCGATCATCGCCGCTCTGGAATGCCTCGGTCCAGCGACGCTTTCTTGGCAGTATTGATTAATCTGGCTACATGATCGACGTACCCGCGTTGCAGGCTCTGCGCTCGGTGTCCACGCTCGGCACCATCGCGCGGGCGGCGGAAGAGCTGGGCTTCACGGCGTCCGCGGTGTCCCAGCAGCTCAAACGGCTCGAGAAGCAGGTCGGGGTCGCATTGCTGGCCACCGCCGGCCGCGGCGTCGTCCTCACCCCGGCCGGGAACGCGCTGGTGACCGCGTCCGCCGACGTCTTCGCCTCCCTCGAACGCAGTGCCGAGGCAGCCCGATCCGCCGCGCAAGGCCGGCCCTCGGGAGTGCTCCGGGTGGTCGCGTTCTCCACCGCCATCCGCGGCCTGCTCGCCCCGAAGCTGGCGATGCTGGCCGAAACCGCACCCGAGCTTCGCCTCGACATCACCGAGCAAGACCCGGACCAGGCGGTGCAGTCGCTGGCCACCGGAGCCGCCGACCTCGCGATCGTCCACGGCTCCGACGGCCTGCCACCCCGGCTGCCCCCGACCCTGGTCCAGCAGCACATCCACACCGACGTCGGCGACCTCGTGATGCACCGCTCGTACCCCCTGAGCGCGAACCTCGCCGACCACGCCTGGGTGACCAGCCCGCCGGGAACCGCGTGCCACCAATGGTTTCAGCGGCTGCTCGCCCAGCACCCCGGCCGCCCCGAGGTCCGGCATCTCGTCGACGACTTCGCCACCCAGCTCGCCCTCGTCGCGGCCGGGGACGTCATCGCGCTCATCCCCCGGCTGGCCCGGCCACCGGTGAGCGACGACCTCGTCGTCCGCGCGGTCCAGCCGCCGCCGACTCGGCTGATCTCCCTGGTCTGGCGGCAGAGCGCGAGCGACAGTCCCGCTATTCGCGCGGTCGCACAGGCGCTATGAGCACGGCGGCGTGTAGCCGTCGATCCGCAGGCCGCGGAAGTCCAGCCGGTTCGGGGTCTTGCCGACGAAGACCAGTCCGCGCGCCTCGGTCAGCGCCGACGCGAACGAATACGTCGGCGTGCCGAGCTCCGGCAGCGACGTCCACTTGCCCGGCGCGAAGCCGAAGAACTTCCGCACGAGCTTCCCGCCGGTGGACGGCACCAGCGTCAGCCACTTGTCGCCGCCGCTCCAGTGCGAGGCCGGCCGGAGCTGGACGTAGAGGTCGTCGGTCGCGCTGTAGGTCATCCAGAAGCCGGCCGACCGGGAAAGATCGGCCTGCGCCTCGAACTGGTTGCCGAGCCAGACGACGACCACGTGCCACTCGGCGTTGACGAACGTCACCTTGGCGGCGTACCCGTTGCCGTGGCGGACGAGCAGGCTGCCGGTCGCGGGCACCGTGGTGCCCTCGCCGGACGCGAGCCACTGCTGCAGCCGATCGATCGACGGCGTCGCGCACTCGCACCCCGCCGCGTTCGCGACCGGCCCCGAGCCGATCAGTGAAGCCACCAGAGCGACCACCGCGAGCATCCTGACCAGTACGCGCATTCCCGGGAAGCTAGCACAGTTCGCGAGAGGTCTAAACCTTTCAGCGGACCCGGTCGTAGACCATCGCCGTCTCCCCCAGCTCGCCGGTCTCGTGCAGCGTGAGCTTCCACTTCGACGCCGGCAGGCCGTCCTCGAACAGCCGCTCGCCGCCGCCGGCGATCTCCGGGCAGACCATCAGGTAGAGCCGGTCGATCAGGTCCGCCGCCAGCAGCGTCTTGATGACACTCCCGCTGCTGTTGACGAGGATTTCGCCCTCGCCGCCGGCCTTGAGCTCGGCGACGACATCCGCGGTGGGGGCGTTCACGATGCGAGCGCGTTCCCACGGCGCTTCGGTCAGGGTGGTCGACAGGACCACCTTCTCCGTGTCCACCAGCCACTTCGCGTAGCCGCGGTCACGCGGGTCGGCGTTCTCGTCCGCGGCGACCATCGGCCAGTACCCGAGGAACCCCTGGGCGTTGCCACGCCCGAGCAGCGCCGTCGTCGCGTTCTCCCAGATGCGGGTGAGGTGTGCCCGCGCGACCTCGGTGGCGGCGTAGGGCACGATCGCGCCGAGGTCGCCGGGCCCGCCGGGGCCGTTGTAGCGCCCGTCGAGGGTGATGCTGATGTTCGCGGTCACCTTGCGGTCGGTCATCGGGACTCCTTCTGAGTGAGGATTCTGGCGAGGTTGTCGAGCACCTGGCCCCAGCCGGTTTCGATGCCGGCGATGGCGGGGACGGCCCCGACGGTGGTTTCGGCGATGCGCAGGCCGAGCCGCAGCCGGGTGCCTTCCGGTGCCGCGGCCAGCGCCACGTCGTAGTGGCCGGTGAACGCGATCGCGCCCGCCGGGTCCAGCACCGAGAGGTCGAACGCGAGATGCTCCGGCTCCTCGGCGGCGCGGACCTGTCCTTCGGAGCGATACCGCCCTTCGGCATCGCGGATCTCGAGCACCACCCGGCCGCCTTCCCGCGGCTCGAGCAGGCATTCGGTGACCGTCATCGACGGCGGCGCCCACCAGGACGCCAGCAGACCGGGGTCGGTCCAGTGGCGCCAGACGTCCGCCGGCGCCGCGGCCAGCACGCGTTCGAGCGCGAAGCTGCGCCCGTCCGCCCACCGGTCCCGGTCCGCGAGCGCGGTTTCCGCCGCGATCGCCGCCTGATACCGCGCGACGACGTCCCGCTCCCCTTCGTGCGCCTGGATGGTCTCGACCAGCTCCCGCAGGCGGCCGGCGAAGGCCACCAGCGGCGCCCCTTCGATCGCGTAAACGCGACGCTGCCCGAGCGGATGGACGGTCACGAGACCGGCCCTGGCCAGGGTCTGGAGGTGCTTGGTGGTCTGCGGCTGACGCGAGCCGGTCAGCTCGGCCAGTTCACCGACGGAGCGGGGCCGCCCGGCGAGGAGCTCCACGATGCGCCATCGCGCGGTGTCCCCCAGTGCTGCGGCGATCTCGTCCATGCACTGAAGTATTCACCTCAGAGAATATTCTTGTCAAGGAATATCTTGCGTGGATCTCAGGCGCGCAAGGCGTCGCGCGAACGGCACGGTGAGGCCGACCGCCAGCAGGTGCTCGAGATCGGCAAGCGATCCGACGAAGAGGATCGAGACGGCGACGTACCCGCCCAGCCCCGCGAGCAGGCACCACCGCCACCGCGGGCGCAGCGTCACCGACAGCACGACTCCGGCCGACAGCGCACCGGCGGAGAATCCGACGTCGGTCGTGTCGGCCAGCCGCTCCGCCCACGCCCAGCCGGTGCGCTCCAGCGCCAGCAGGATCAGCGCCGCGAGCACAGTGGTGGCGAGCTGGGCGACCACGGTGATCGCGATGGTCCGGCGGGTGCCGAGCCGCGCCTCGGTGAAGCCGACCAACAGCGCGAAGCTGCCTGCCATCGGCAGATAGAACAACGGCGTCAGCGCGAAGAACGGCCCGGCGAGGAACGTCCACCAGCGACCGGCTTCCAGCGACGGCACGCCGTAGGACACCTCGGGATACCAGCCGCTGCCCTCGACGCTGCTCCACAATGCCCCGGTGGCGACGGCGAGAACGAGCATCGCCACGACGACGGCCGCGGTGTAGGGCACCCGGCGCGCAGGGTTGCCGTCGACGTTCATGAACCCATCCTGGAGGCGCCCTCGCGGGCGGCGCGAACCAGGTCGGCCAAGTTGGCCAGAATTGGTCTAGTCCAAAGTCGGGTACTGCCGCATACTGGCCGGACCAGGGGTGACCGGCACGAAGGGCGAAGCCGATGCGCACAGCGAAAACCTTCCGAAGATTGTCCCTTTTGGCCGCGATAGCGCTGGTTCCGGTGAGCCTCCTGACGCCGTCGGCCTCCGCTGCCTCACTCCCCTCCGCCGCGTACGTGAAGACTTCCGACTGGGGATCCGGTTTCGGGGGCGAGTTCACCGTCACCAACCCCATGTCGGTACCGCTGACCACGTGGACGGTGGTGTTCACCCTGCCGGCCACCGAGAAGATCACCAGCCTGTGGAACGCCAATCTGAGCACCAGCGGCACGACGTACACGGTCAGCAACCTGAGCTGGAACGCGCCGCTCGCGCCCGGCACGTCCGCCAGTTTCGGCTTCAACGCGTCCAACACCGGCGCCTACCAAGACCCCTCGGGCTGCAAGCTGAACGGCAACCCGTGTGACGGCAGCGGCGACACGGTCGCGCCGAGCACGCCGACGAACCTCAGCGTGGTGGGCACGACGTCGAACAGCGTCTCGCTGACCTGGACCGGGTCCACCGACAACCTGGGCGTGGCCGGATACAACGTCTACCAAGGTGCGACGAAGGTCGCGACCAGCCCGGTCGCCGGGGCGACGGTCACCGGGCTCACGGCGTCCACCTCGTACACCTTCAGCGTGCAGGCCTTCGACGGCGCCGGGAACACCTCGGGCAAGAGCACCAGTGTCCCGGCGACGACGCAGGCCGGCGGGGGCGGCGGGCACCTGCCCGGGATCGCGGCGCCGTTCATCGACATCGGCGCCTACCCCACCCCGAACCTGACCCAGATCGCGGCGTCGACCGGGCTTCGGGCGTTCTCACTCGGGTTCATCGTGAACGGCACGTCGGCCTGCCAGGCGACGTGGTTCAACGCCTACACCATGGGCCAGGGCTTCGAGCAGGCCGACATCGCGTCACTGCGGGCGATCGGCGGCGACGTCAAGCCGTCGTTCGGCGGCCTGGCCGGGACCGAGCTGGCGCAGTCCTGCACCGACGTCACGGCCCTGACCGCGCAGTACCAGTCGGTCATCGACGCCTACAACCTCACCCAGATCGACTACGACATCGAGGGTGCCGCGGTGACGGACACGGCGTCGGTCGACCGGCGCTCGCAAGCGATGGCGAATCTGCAGGCCACTGCCCGCTCGCGCGGGAAGGCACTGGCGATCACGCTCACGCTGCCCGTGCTGCCGTCGGGGCTGACCGCCGAGGGCCTGCGGGTCGTGCAGTCCGCGATCAGCCACGGCGTCACTGTCGGGACGGTCAACCTGATGGCGATGGACTTCGGCGACGGCACTGCCCCGAACCCGAACGGGAAGATGGGCACGTACGCGATCCAGTCCGCGCAGAGCGTCCACGACCAGATCGCGCCGCTGCTGCCGGGCCGGAGCGACGCGCAGCTCTGGAACAGCATCGGCGTCACCCCGATGGCCGGGCAGAACGACATCGGGTCCGAGGTGTTCACGTTCGCCGACATGCAGCAGCTGCTCGACTTCGGCGCTCGGCAGCACCTGGGTGAGATCGCCTTCTGGGATGTCACGCGCGATGGCAACGCCTGCTTCGGCGCGCTCTACCGGTGCACCAACATCACGCAGACGCCGTATCAGTTCAGCAAGATGATCGCGCCGTACGCCGGTTAGCGGACTTGTCGATCCGGAGGCGGCTCGTTCGACGCAGGAGTATGACAAAGCACATGAACGAGCCGGCCTCGACCACCAACCTCGACCGCTACGGGTCCGCGGAGCTCCCCTGGAGCCGTCCGCGCGACATCCTCGCCGAAGACACTCCCCAGGCCCACCTGACGTTCTTCGTCACGACGGTGCGCCCCGACGGCCGCCCGCACTCGGCGGGCGTCGGGGCGATCTGGGTCGACGACACGCTGTACTTCGTGGGCGGGCCGGGGACGCGCCGCTCGCGCAACCTGGCCGCGAATCCCGCGTGCACGGTGTCGGTGAGCCTGCGCGGCATCGACCTCGTGCTGGAGGGCGAAGCTCACCGGGTCACCGATTCCACGACCTTGGAGCGCGTCGCGGCCGTCTACCGCTCGGGCGGCTGGCCGGCTGAAGTGGAGGGCGACGCCTTCACGGCGCCGTACAGCGCGCCGAGCGCGGGGCCGCCGCCCTGGCACCTGTACCGCCTGAGCGTGCGCACGGCCTTCGGGGTGGGGAGTGCCGAACCGCATGGCGCCACCCGCTGGGACTTTCCCCGCTGAAAATACTCGTGAGCGTTCCGGGCGGTTCTAACCGCCCGGAACGCTCACGAGTCTCTTAGCCCAGGAACGGGTTGGCGTCGATGGCGCAGGTCTTGCCCGCCGCCGGGAAGGCCCCGGAGATCAGGTAGTCCCGCTTGACCTGCTCGGTGCACGTGCTCGGCACGTACATCGACGAATGCCCGTAGCCCTCGGTCACGAACACCCGCGCCCGCGCCAGCTCCGCGGCGCCGTCCCGCGCGCCGGGCAGCGGCGTGGACGGGTCGTACCGGTTGTTCAGCACCAGGATCTCCGCCGACGTCGGGCGGTTCCACGGGCCGGTGTACCGGTCGGTGTCCTTCGCCTGCCAGAACGCGCAGCTCATCATGTCCAGCACCGCGATCCGCCCGAAGTACGGCACGCGCTGGTCCTCCGACTCGGCGTACCGGCTGTAGATCGCCGGGTCGGTCGGGACGTCGCTGTCGGAGCACTGGATGGCGTTGAACGCCTCGGTCCGGTTCGAGGTGTACGGCTCGCCGGCCGCCACACGCAGGTTCGCCGTGTCCTTCGCGTCGTACAGGCGCTGCAGGAGCTTGGCGAGGTCTGACCAGCCCCGCGAGTCGGACAGGTCGCCGGCCGCGTTGATGACGCCCGAGTACGTCCAGGTCTCCGGGCCGCTGTCGCCCTGGATGGTGATCGGGCCTTGCTTGGCCCGCGCGGCGATAGCCGTCCACTTCGCCTTCGGGTCACCCGAGGAGAACGCGCACTGCGGGCCTGCTTCGGTGCACAGCCGCAGGAACTGCCCGAACGTGTCGGCGATGCCGGTGGCCACGTCCTGCCGGGTGTCCAGCGGCACGGTCTTGCCCGCGCCGTCGTGTCCGGTGGCGTTGCCGGCGAAGTCCATCGTGCCGTCGAACACCATGGCCCGGATCCGGTTCGGGAACAGGTTCGCGTAGGTCGCGCCGAGCTGCGTGCCGTAGGAAATGCCGTGGTAGGTCAGCTTCGCGTCGCCGACCGCGCGGCGCAGCAGGTCCAGGTCACGCGCGGTGTTGGCGGTCGACACGTGCTCCAGGATCGGCCCGGACTTCGCGGCGCAGCGGTCCGCCAGCTCCTTCGACTTCGCGTAGAAGGCGGCGTTCCCGCTCGCGTCGCCGGGCATCTCCGGGAACGACCCGAAGAAGTCCTGCTGCTCGGCCAGCGAGTCGAAGCAGCGGACGGCCGTGCTGTTGGCGATCCCCCGCGGATCCCACGACACCACGTCGAACCGGGCACGCAGCTCGTCGGAGAACAGCCACGGCCACTTCCCGCGTTCGCGCAACCGCTGCAGCCCGGACGCACCCGGGCCGCCGAAGTTGACGAAGAGCGTGCCGATCCGGCGCGCGGGATCGGCGGCGGGCAGCTTGATCAGCGCGAGACTGATCTTCGCGCCGGCCGGCCGGTCGTAGTCCAGCGGCACCGACGCGTTGGCGCACTGGAAGCCGTCCTGACAGTCGGACCAGCTCAGCTGCGGCGTCGCCGCGGTGTCGGCCGAAGCCGACGCCGTGGCCGGGCCGGCCGCGACGGCCATCGAGACACCGAGCGCGACGACCACGCTGCGCACGATGCCACCCCCAAGAAATCGAAGCACAAGAACACCTTTCGACTGCGGAGGGAGCGCTCGACCTGAGCGCTCCGGCAGGTGAGACGTCCTTGGCCCGCCGGAGGTTGTCGATCATCGGGAAACAGCCGGATTTCCCTTACCGAACCCGAACATCGCCCGAACACCGGGCGCGCCGGAGTCCGGCAACGTGGGCCCGGCAACCGACTCCCGACAGTGAGGCGAAGCAATGACCATGACACTCAGACCCCGGCGCCGCCGAGTGGTGACGTGCTTGGCGGCGATGCTCGGCGGGCTGCTGCTGGCCACGTCCGCACCGGCCGTGGCGGCCCCGGCCGCGCTGCCGAAACGCCTGTCCGTCTCCGGTGCGAACGTCCTCGACCCGCAGGGCCGCCCGATCGTCCTGCGCGGCTACAACTGGGGACAGTGGGGCACCGTCCAGCCGCAGGACGCCGCCGACAACGTCGCCCAGGGCGCCAATTCCGTCCGGATCCCGTTGCGCTGGTGGGGTGACTGGCGCGACGGCGTGGACAGCCGCGACGTGGCCTCGCCCGGGCACATCGACCCGGCCCACCTGGCGATCCTGTCCTGACCAGACCATCGACTGGGCCACCAGCCGCCACCTCTGGGTGACCCTGTTCGTCGACTCGAACTACGGCCAGGGCGCGGGCGGGCGGACCGACAACTTCTGGACCGACCCGACGATGAAGCAGCAGTTCATCGAGGTGTGGCAGTTCCTCGCCCGCCGCTACCTGCACACGCCGTTCATGGGGGGCTACGAGATCCTGCCCGAGCCGGACCCGATCGGCGTGAGCGACGACGGGGTCCGCGCGTTCTACGATTCGATCATCCCGGTGATCCGCGCGATCGACGCCCGCACCCCCGTCGTGGTCGGTCCCAACAAGGACTACAACCTCAACCACCTGACCGCGGCGCACACGACGATCGACCCGAATGTCATCTACACCGGCGACTACTTCATCTTCAACGACCCGCTCGACCGGATCCCCGACATCCTGGACTTCGAGGCGCGGTTCAACGCGCCGGTCTGGATCAACCAGGTCGGCATCCCGAGCGGCAACCCCGACAGCCAGGCGAAGGCGAACACGGTGCTGAGTGCCTTCAGCGCCAACGGGATCGGCTGGGCCTGGTGGACCTACCGGATCGCCGGCACCAACCCGGACACCCACGGCATCTACTACGAGGACCCCACCGACCCGAGCAAGTGGCTGGTCAAGCCCGAATGGCTGGCCCTGGTGAACAGCTACTTCTGATCCCCCGCTCCCGGCCAGGTGCGGGTAGGGACTCGTGAGTGGTAAGTCGGGTTCTAACCCTACTTACCACTCACGAGACCTGACCTGCGGAGACGATGAAGGGGACTTTCTCCCGCGTGACGCGAGGAAAGTCCCCTTCAGCCAACTCAGGCCTCGGCCCGCTTCGGCAGCTTCCAGCCGGCCCGCGGGAAGTGGCAGGTGTACCCATTGGGGTAGCGCTGCAGGTAGTCCTGGTGCTCCGGTTCGGCCTCCCAGAACTCCACCTCCGGGGTCACCTCGGTGACCACCTTGCCCGGCCACAGCCCGGACGCGTCGACGTCGGCGATGGTGTCCTCGGCCACCTTCTTCTGCTCGTCGCCGGTGTAGAAGATCGCCGAGCGGTAGCTGGTGCCGATGTCGTTGCCCTGCCGGTTCTTCGTGCTCGGGTCGTGGACCTGGAAGAAGAACTCGAGCAGCGCGCGGAAGTCGGTCGCGGCCGGGTCGTAGAGCACCTCGATGGCCTCCGCGTGCCCCGCGTGGTTGCGGTAGGTCGCGTCGCGGACCTCGCCACCGGTGTAGCCGACGCGGGTGGAGACCACCCCGGGCTGGCGGCGGAACAGCTCCTCCATGCCCCAGAAACAGCCACCGGCGAGGATCGCCTTCTCGGTCGCCATCATCAACTCCCTTGCTGGTTCTCGGCCGTGCTGAACAGGGTCCGGTACTCGCCGTACCCTTCCTTCTCGAGGTCGTCGAGGTGGATGAACCGCAACGACGCCGAGTTGATGCAGTAGCGCAGCCCGCCGGCCTCGGCGGGACCGTCGTCGAAGACGTGGCCGAGGTGGCTGTCGCCGTGCAGCGACCGTACCTCGGTCCGGACCATCCCGAACTCGGCGTCCTGGCGCTTGATGACGTTGGTCTCGGCGATCGGCCGGGTGAAGCTCGGCCACCCGGAGCGGCTGTCGTACTTGTCGACCGAGGCGAACAGCGGCTCGCCCGAGACGACATCGACGTAGACACCGGGCTCCTTGTTGTCCCAGTAGACGTTGTCGAACGGGCGCTCGGTGCCGTCCTGCTGGGTCACCCGGTACTGCTCCGGGTTCAGCTGGGCCACGGCCTGCGGATTCTTGCGGTATTCGGGCACAACTCTCCCTTCACCCCTTGCGGGGCGGTTCTGGGATTCGGCTTTCATACCTACAACGAAAGGGCCCGGACTATTCCCCCGGACAGAGCCTTACGAAATCCTTTCCGCTGGTCAGGGCAGGACACTCGCCGGGACGGCGTCGGCCCGGATCCGCGCGGCGTCCTGGCCGGGAGGGGCCCCGAACAGCCTTCGGTATTCGCGGTTGAACTGCGTGGGGCTGTCGTACCCGACGAGGTGCCCGACACCGGCGACGTCGCCCGCGTGGGTCGCCAGCAGCGACCGGGCCTCCTGAAGCCGGATGCGCTTCTGGAACTGCAGCGGGCTCATCGCGGTGACGGCGCGGAAATGCCGGTGGAACGCCGACGCGCTCATCCCGGCCAGCCGGGCGAGGTCGGCCACCTGCATCGGCTCTGCGTAGTTCTCCCGCAGCCACCGGATCGCCCGGCCGACGTGGGACAGGCTGCTGTCGGCCACCCCGATCTGGGCCACGACGCCGCCGTGCGGCCCGGTCAGCAGCCGCCAGAGGATCTCGCGCTCGATCAGCGGAGCCAGCACCGGAACGTCTTCGGGCCGCCGGAGCAGGCGAACCAGCCGCACGACCGCGTCGAGCAGCTCGAGCCCGGCGTCGCCGGTCGCCATCGCGGGCGAGCGCGACCACCGTCCGGCGGGGGCATCCAGCAGCAGCGGGGCGATGGCGGCGGGACGCAGCACCAGCCCGACGCCCAGCGCCGGTGTCCGCGGGCTCGCGTCGATGAAGTGGCCGGTGACCGGCAGAGTGGCGGTGACCAGGAGGACCTGCCCCGCGTGATACTCGAAGACCTGGTCGCCCATCAGGAGGCGCTTGCCGCCCTGGGCCATCACGACCAGCAGCGGATCGGTCAGCGAGTAGTCGGGTGCGGCGGTCTCGATCTTCGCCAGCGTCAGCCCGTCGATCGACGTCCCGAGATCGGATCGGGCATGGGCCGCGACGAGCTCGCGGAGCTCGTCCAGCAGGTCTGCCGTGGTTTGCACCACCTCACGGAAGCACGTGCACGTCGCGGCGGCAAGCCCGATCCAGGCGACTTCGTGCAGGATCAGGCAATACTCGGCGCGGATCGATCTACCCCGGGCACCCGGCTGCGGGCTTCGATGGAGACATCCGATTCCGACACCCCCGGGAGCAGAAACCATGTCGCTCGACCACTACGTCACCCTCGGCCGGTCCGGGCTCCGGGTCAGCCCGTTCGCCCTCGGCGCGATGACTTTCGGCGAGGACCCCGGGAGCGCCGGGGCCGGCGTCGAGGAGTCCGAGAAGATCCTCGCGACCTACCTGGACCGCGGCGGGAACTTCATCGACACCGCCAACTTCTACAGCAACGGCCACTCCGAGAAGATCCTCGGCGACTTCTTCGCCGCCCAGCCGGGACGGCGGGAGCGCGTCGTGCTCGCGTCGAAGTTCTTCGGCAACCTCTACCCCGGCGACCCCAACGGTGGTGGCGCCGGCCGAGGTTCGATCGTCGCGCAGCTGGACGAGACCCTGCGCCGCCTGCGGACCGACTATCTCGACCTCTACTGGCTGCACAACTGGGACCGGCACACCCCGATCGAGGAAACGCTGCGCACCCTCGACGACCTGGTCCGGACCGGCAAGATCAGGTACGTCGGCTTCTCCAACACCCCGGCGTGGTTCACCGCACAGGCCCAGACGACGGCGTTGCTGCGAGGCTGGACCCCGCTGATCGCGCTGCAGGTCGAGTACTCGCTGCTGGCCCGGACAGTGGAAGGCGAACTGGCTCCGCTCGCACTCGACCAGGGCATGGCGCTGGTCCCGTGGAGCCCGCTGAAGAACGGCTTCCTGTCGGGCAAGTACCGCCGCGGCACCGAGGTCACCGACTCCCTGCGCACGGCCTACGTCGGCGGCCCCACCGAGGACGAATTCCGCGTGATCAACGCGGTCAACGCCGTCGCCGACGAGCTCGGCACCACGGCCGCCGCAGTGTCGCTGGCCTGGCTCCGGGCCCGCGAAGGCACGGTCGTCCCCATCCTCGGCGCCCGACGCCTGGACCACCTGGAGACCAACCTCGCCGGCCTGGACGTCACCCTCAGCCGGGAACACCTCCGAACCCTGGACGAGGTCTCGACCCCGACCCTGAACTACCCGGCGCCCATGCACGGCGCCCAGCGAGCGATGCTGCAGTTCGCGGGCGCCACCGTCGACGGCCGACCGTCCACTGTGTACCCGCCGCTGCTGCAAAGCACCGTCCGCTACTGAAATCTGCTCCCCCGGCCCTCGTGAGTGGTAAGTGTCGTTAGAACGACACTTACCACTCACGACGCCCCGGTCCCAGGTGGGGCGTCGGTCCTGCCTGCGCGACCGGGCTGACGATGGCCGGCTGGTTGGTCGCCGGGGTGCTGGTGGTGGTGCTGCCCGCCGGGCTCGGCGTCCGGGAAGCCGTGCTGGGACTGGCGTTGAGCGTCGCGCTCACCGGACCGTCGGGGTGGTGGCCGCTGCGGACCTGCTCGCCGCGGGTGTTTCGGCCTTCGTCCGCCTGGCACCGGCGTTCGCGAAGGAGTCGTCCGTGGCGGAGTGGGCGCGCTACATTCGGGGCATGACCCCCGTCCATCCCGCGGAGCTGGCCCAGCTCGACCTGTACGAGGTCTGGGCCGGCGCCGCGGAGCTGACCGATCGGTTCGACCTGTTCCGGTTCGAGCAGCGGATGGCGGGTTACCGGAAGCTGATCGACGCCACCAACACCGGCGGGCTGTTCGGCCCGGACAACCGGGACAATCCGTTGTGGGCGTGGATGTTCCAGCTCCAGTGGCAGTGTCGCACCGGGCGGCTGGGGGCGGCCGGTGACGGGCGGATCGATCCGGACGCGCCGTGGGCGTACGGCAACTACACGCTGAGCGTGATTCCGTGGCTGGGCGCGGAGCAGGCCGGGGTGGTGGGCCGGCTCGAGATCGCGGACTCCCCCGTCGTGTCGCGGTTCCGGTACGTGCGAGACGGCGTTGTTCCGGACGAGCTGGCGCAGAGCGTCGAGCAATGGCGGCGCTACTTCGCGCTGGTAAAGGAAACCCGGGCCGCGGCAGACCTCGAGCCGCTGCGGATCGCGCTGTGGAAGGCGCACAAGACGTGCCTCGACGTCGTGGTCAGGATGATCGCGGACATCGACCCGGCACCGTACGCCCCGCTGGAGCTGACCTTCCTGCGCGGCTGGTGCCGGATGGTGGATTACCTGGGCGCGGCCGCGTGGCGGACCGACTTCGGGTTCATGACCGAGCACGGCCTCGACGTGCTGCCCG
This sequence comes from uncultured Actinomycetota bacterium, assembly GCA_963762765.1. Lineage (GTDB taxonomy): Bacteria > Actinomycetota > Actinomycetes > Mycobacteriales > Pseudonocardiaceae > Amycolatopsis. The sequence continues at coordinate 95,770 of CAVXMR010000007.1, read as the reverse complement.
AAATCCTGCTCGAGCAGCGCGCCGACCTGCGCACGCTCCCCGACAAGGTGCGCCGCAACGTCGCCAACGTGCTCCGGCTGGCCACCACCTCGCCCCGCCGTTACGCGCTGAATCTCTGGCTGTGGAGGCGGATCATGCGCACCAGGGCCGCCCGCGACGACGTCCTGGCGCTGCTCGACGCGGTCTTCGATCCTCGGCCGGACAACGCCGCCACCCGCAGGCGCGTCGCCGCGTATCTGCTCCGGCCTTAGCCGCGCCTCGCCCGAAGCGCCGGAAGCCCTTGAGTGGCAGGCGATGTGCGGTGAGCGGGGGTAGGGTCTCGTGAGTGGTAAGTAGGGTTAGAACCCGACTTACCACTCACGAGGGCCGGGGATCAGAGCGTCGTGCGGCTGCGCACCCGCCACCACGCGATGCCTGCCAGCACCACTCACTTGGCCTGCTCCGTTTCTTTCTCCGAGAGAACCGCGCCGACCAGCGCGTAGATGTCCTCGTCTTCCATTCCGGCCGCGCGGGCCTCGTCCACCAGCCGGGTGCGCTGCACCAGCAGCCCTCGGACTCGAGCTGGCGGTAGGCCTTGAGCACGGTGTTGGGATTGACACGGCTCGCGGCGACGACCTCGCGGACCGTCGGCAGCCGGTCGCCCGGGCGCACCCAGCCCAGCCGCAGCGCCTCCCGCCACCGGAGCCCGCGGGTTCGGTAAGTTGCGGAAGGCCGACGACGAAGAGGAGACAGCCGTGCACCCGTTCGCTCCCCCACCGGCGGAACAGCACTGGGTCGACACGGCGGCCGAGCTGGCGGCCGGCTTCGCCAAGACCGCCGGGGCGCTGGACGATTCGGCCGAGCTGCCGACGGCGAACCTCATGGCGCTGCACGGCAGCGGCCTCGACGCCGCGCTCCTGCCGAAGGAATTCGGCGGCGAAGACCTCAGCTACCGCAGCTACGGCGAGATCGTGCGCAAGCTCAGTGCCGCCTGCCCGTCGACGGCGTGTATCTGGGTGATGCACATCGGGGCCGCCGCCGGGCTGGTCGCGATGTCCTCACCCGAGTCCGCGCGCTTCTACGCCGACGAGCTCATCGCGGGCCGCCGGTTCGCCAACGCGCTCTCCGAACCGACCGGCGGCAACCTGTTCCTGATGCCCCTGCAGCACGCCGAACCGGCCGACGGCGGCTTCCGGCTCACCGGCGCGAAGCGGTTCGCGTCCGGCTGCGAGATCGCCGAGCACTTCCTGGTCAACGCCCTCGTCGACGGCAAGCCGGCGTTCTTCGGCGTGGCCATGGATCCCGCTACCATGACACTCATCCCGATCTGGGACACCATGGGGCTGCGAGCCAGCCGCAGCCAGCTCATCGAGTTCAAGGGCACGCTGCTGCGCGAAGACCGGCGCTGCCCACCCTCGAAAGTCCGGCGCCCCAACCACATCGGCGCCGGATTGGCGTTCCTCTCCCTCGGCATCGCCGACGCCGCACTCGCCCACCTAGTCGACTACGCGCGACGGCGGGTCATCCCTACCACCGGCAAGCCGCTGTCGGACATGCAGTGGCTGCGGTTCGACGTCGCCGACGTCCACAGCCGGCTCGAGGCCGCGAGCATGTACGCGCGGCACATGTCTTGGCTCGCCGACGAAAACTCCACCGGCTTCATCCCTGCGACGATGCGCGCCAAGCAGCTGGCCAACGAGATCGCAGTCGACGCCGCCCAGCTCGCCGTGCGCGTCGGCGGGGCGTCGGGCGGCTATCTGAAGAGCTCGCCGATCGAGCGGATCTTCCGCGACGCGCAGGCGGGTGGGCTGATGGCGTACTCGGTCGAGGTCTGCAAGGACGCCATCGGCGCCGAAGTGCTGGGCGAGTAGCCCTTACCAGGGCAGGGTGCCTTCGATGCTGAAGTAGCCGCCGGTCGGCCCGTCGGGCGCGACCCGCGCCATCCGGACGATGATCTCCGCGCCTTGGTCCCCGCGCACATCACCCCCAGCGTGCAGCGGCTGCTGGACCGAATGACCGGCACTCCCGTGGCCGTTTACGACGCGACCTGGACGTTGCTGGTGGCCAACCCGCCGTACGCGGCGCTGATGGGCGACCCGTCCGGGTGGCAGGGCCACGAGCGCAACGGCGTGTGGCGCACCTTCCTCGGCCCGGACGCCCGCGCCCGGCAGACGCCGGAGGCGCGGCGCGCGCTCCAGGCCGCGCTGGTCGCGGACCCGCGCAGCGGCCGCCGCTCGCTATCACGCCGGCCAGCGGCTTCAGCGGTTGCTCGACGACCTGCGCGCGAAGAGCACCGATTTCGCGCAGCTGTGGGACTCCGGCGTCGTCGGCCGTCACGAAGCCGCGCGGAAGACCATCGATCACCCGCAAGCGGGCCCGTGACACTGGACTGCGACGTGCTGACGGTCGCCGGCAGCGATCTGCACATCATGATCTACACGGCCGAGCCCGGCACCGAGGACGCCGAAACGGCTCGCGCTGCTCACCGTGCTCGGCACCCAGGCTCTGGTCGGCTAGGCCTTGACCTCCACGACGTCACCGACGCGCAGCGTGTTGTAGAACGCCACCGCATTCGCGTGGGACAGGTGCACGCAGCCGTGCGACTGGACCTTCAGGCTGCCTTGGTGGAACGCCACACCCGTGGTCGTGAAGAACACCGAGTACGGCATCGGACCGTTGTACTGCTTGCTGTAGTGGTCGATGTCCTTGTACTGCACGTGGAACGTGCCGGTCGGCGTGCGATGGCCGGGCCGGCCGACCGTCACGGGCACGCCGCCCAGGGTGACCTTGCCGTTGTCCATCAGCCAGGCCGTGTTGCTGTGCAGCACCAGGCACGCTTTCGCCTGGGCGCTGCAGGGCGCGCCGGCTGCCTCGGCTGTCGAGGCGAGTCCGGTCGCCGCCACCGCGGCCACCGCCGCGGCCAGTAGGGTCGTGTACCTCCGCTTCATCATGTCCTCCCATCGTCGGACCTTATGATCAAGGTGCCCGATTCGGCGGGGTTCCAACCACGGCGAATGCCCCACCGGGAATCCGGCTGGGACGCAGGCGAAATCGACCGGCCGCGGGCAAGCGTTTCGCGGCGCCCGGCCGGCACCCCTCGCCGTTACCCTGCCACCATGCCCACCGTCCTGGTCACCGGCGCCACCGCCGGCATCGGCGCCGAGTTCGCCCGGCAGCTCGCCCGCGCGGGCCACGACCTGGTCCTGGTCGCCCGCGATCAGGCCCGGCTCGACAGCACGGCCGAGACCCTGCGCGCCGACCACGGTGTGGGCGTGGACGTCCTGTCCGCTGACCTCGCGACCGAGGACGGGATCGCGGCGGTCGAAGAACGGGTGCGCGCGGGCGTCGACCTCGTCGTCAACAACGCCGGTTTCGGTCAGCAGGGCGAGTTCCTGACCACGGACATCGCCGACGAGCTGGCGATGCTGCGGGTGCACTGCGGCGCCGTCCTGCGCATCACCCACGCCGCGCTCCCGCCCATGCTGGAGCGCGGCCGCGGCGGCGTCGTCAACGTGGCGTCGGTGGCCGCGTTCTTCTCGCGCGGCACCTACAGCGCGTCGAAGATGTGGGTGGTGACCTTCAGCGACAGCGTCCGCCGCCAGATCGCCGGCCGCGGGGTGCACGTGATGGCGCTGTGCCCGGGCTGGGTCCGGACCGAATTCCATGAACGGTCCGGAATGGACACTTCCGGGATTCCGTCCGCGATGTGGCTGGCGCCGGACCGGCTGGTGTCCGAAGCCCTGCGTGACCTGCACCGCGGCGTCCCGGTGAGCGTGCCCGGGACCGTCTACAAAGTACTCATCACGCTCGGGAAGATCCTGCCCCGGCGAGTCACCACGGCGCTCGCCGCTCGCGCGGGCAGCCGCCACAACGGCTAGTGCTCCCGAGCGGACTAACCTGGACCGACCAGCCCGCCCGAGACCGATGAGGTAGCCGTGAGCGAAACGCCCGCCCCCAAAGTGGGTGAGCTGCTGTGCTTCGACCTGTACTCGACGTCGCGCGCGGTCATCGGGTTCTACCGGCCGATGCTGGAGCGGACGAACCTCACCTACCCGCAGTTCCTGGTGCTGAGCCTGCTGTGGGAGCAGGACAGCCAGCCGATGGGCGCGCTCGGGCAGCGGCTGGACCTCGAGTACAACACGGTGTCCCCGCTGGTCAAGCGGATGGAGAAGGCCGGGCTGGTGGCCAGGACGCCCAACCCGGAGGACGAGCGTTCGGTGCTCGTCCAGCTCACCGACGCCGGCCGCGACCTGCGCTGGGTCGCGCACGAGATGACCGGCAAGCTCGGCGAGGCCCTCGGGCTCGACGACGCGGAGATCGATGTGCTGCGCAAGATGCTGCAGCGCGTCCGCACCGGCGCCCAGAGCTGACCGTCAACGGGACGCCCCGGTAGCCCGGGGGCGTGGCCTTGTGACCCGGATTGCATCGCGCACGATGTATCTCCCTGGCAATATCAGTCGTGCACGATCTAATCGCACACGACTTAAAGGGAGCACGGAGATGCGCAAGGTTTCGATTCTCGGTCTCGCGGCGGTTTTCGCGGCAACGGCTGTCCTGCCCCTCGCGGCCTCGTCCGCGTCGGCGACCAAGCCGGCCGCCCCGAAGCCCACAGTGGTCCTGGTCCACGGCGCCTTCGCCGAGTCGTCCAGCTGGAACGGCGTGATCAGCCGCCTGCAGCGCCAGGGCTACCCCGTGGTCGCGGCGGCCAACCCGCTGCGCAGCCTGGACGGCGACGCCGCGTACCTGCGGAAGGTCCTCGCCGGCATCCACGGCCCGATCGTGCTGGCCGGGCACTCCTACGGCGGCATGGTCCTCTCCGGCGCGGCGACCGGGAACCCGCAGGTCAAGGCCCTCGCCTACATCGCGGCCTTCGCCCCGGAGGCCGGCGAGTCCGCTCTCGGCCTGTCGAACAAGTTCCCGGGCAGCACCCTGGGCGACACCTTGAGCGCGAACCCGCTCGGCGACGGCACGAACGACCTGACGATCCAGCAGGACAAGTTCCGCGCCCAGTTCGCCGCCGACGTGTCCCGCCAGGACGCCGCGCTCGCGGCCGCCACCCAGCGGCCGATCCGCGACGCCGCCCTGACCGCGCCCGCCGGTGAGGCCGCGTGGCACACCATCCCGTCGTGGTTCCTGATCCCGACCGCGGACAAGAACATCCCGCTCGAGGCCCAGCGCTTCATGGCCCACCGCGCACACGCGCGGGACATCGTCGAGATCGAGGGCGCCTCGCACTCGGTGGCCGTGTCGCACCCCCGTGAGACCGCGGACCTCATCATCGAGGCCGCCCAGACCGTCCACTGAGGACAGCTAGGGCCTCGTGAGTGGTAAGTGTCGTTCTAACGACACTTACCACTCACGAGACCCGGCCCCAGACGATCTGTAACGCTCGCCACACCGCCCCTCCACTGCTGGTCAGCGCCCGTTTCAGCCCGCGATTCCTCGCTTTCCCTGCCACGAGGTAGACGTTCCCGCGATCCTTTCGTAACCTGTTCGAGATCTCGTGCTCCCCCGGTCGTCGCACAGACGGCAGCACGAGATCGCCGCCGGATACCGCTTTGTCTCCGAAGCTGGGAACCGGAACCACGCCACGTGCCGCAATTCTGTTGCGGTAGAGCACACCCTCGTGGCGGGGACGTATGCCGCGGAGAGGGCCCCCGACCTCTTCGTCCGGTCCCGACGGCGGCTGACCAGCAAAGGAGAGCCGCGCGACCGTGCAGTCGCATCCAGTCAGGCGCGTGGTGTCCGGTGCCCTCGCCGCCGCTTCGGTGATCGCGGTCATCGTCGCGGCCGAGCCGTTGGCCGCCGCCGCCCCCACCCCCGCCCTCCAAGCCCCGCCCACCTCCGGCGACGCGCTCACGAAGTACCGCGAGCTCGCCGGCCAGGCCGAGAAGATCAACGAGGACCTGCTCCGGGCCCAGGACGACCTGACCGCCAAGCAGGGTCAGCTCGACAAGGCCACCGCCGACGTCAACGCGGCGAAGGAAGCCGGTGCCAAGGCCGCCGGTGACAAGGACAAGTACCAGTCGCAGGTGGACAAGTTCGCCGGCGCGTCCTTCACCAGCGGTGTCCAGCTGAACAAGCTGTCCGCGCTGCTGGCCGGGACGTCGACCCAGGACTTCCTGGAGCGCTCGTCGGCCCTCGAGGTCATCGCGACGGACAAGAACGCCGCGATGGACAACCTCAGCGGCGCCGCCCAGCAGTCGCTGGCTGCGAAGAAGAAGGCCGACGACGCGGCGAAGGCCGCGCAGGAAGCCCGTGACGCGGCCGCGAAGCTGACCGAGGACATCAAGGCCAAGCAGAAGTCCCTGCAGGACCAGATCGCGCAGCTCGAGACGACCAGCCGGTCGCTCAGCGCCGCTGACAAGGCCGCGCAGCGCGACACCGGCGGCAGCATCCCGAACGTGAAGGCGCCGACCGCGGCCGCCCAGGCCGCGGTGAACGCGGCGCTGAGCAAGCTCGGCAGCGCGTACGTCTGGGGCGCCACCGGGCCGAGCACGTTCGACTGCTCGGGCCTGATGCAGTGGGCCTACAAGCAGGCCGGCATCACCCTGCCCCGGGTGTCCTCGGCGCAGGCGACCTTCGGCAGCCCGGTCGCGCGGGACCAGCTCCAGCCCGGCGATCTGGTGGCGTACTACTCGCCGGTGTCGCACATCGGCATGTACATCGGCGACGGCAAGATGGTGCACGCGCCGACCTCCGGCGACGTCGTCAAGATCTCGCCGCTGCAGAGCCAGTACGCCGGGGCCACCCGCCCCACGGCCTGACCCGGCTCGGCCCTCGTGAGTGGTAAGTAGGGTTAGAACCCTACTTACCACTCACGAGAACCCGGCCCCCGCGCCACTGTCCTTTTCGGACTCACTTCCGCCCGACGCGGTAGCGCAGGTGCAGCACACGTTGCCGGGGCTCGCCCTCGTCGTCGGCCAGCGAGCGGACGAGGTCGAGCTCGACCTGCTCCGGCGGCAGGTTGTCGAACAGCCGCCGCCCCTGACCGAGCAGCACCGGCACGACGTGCAGCTCCAGCTCGTCCAGCTCACCCGCGCGCAGCAACGCTTGCGCCGCACCGGCTCCGTGCACCAGCACCGTGCCGTCCCCCGCCGCGGCGCGGGCCTGGGCGGCGCATTCGGCGACATCGGTGACGAACCGGACGCTGCCCGGCGGCGGTCCGGCCGGGACGTCGTGGGTGAGGATGATGATCGGCACGCCGTCGTGGTGATCGCCCTGCCAGTGGTTCGCCAGCTCGTAGGTCCGGCGGCCCGCGACGACCGCGCGGGTGGCCGTCGCCTCGGCGTACACCTGGCCGCTCGGTCCCGTGTCGTCACGGCGGTCGAGCCAGTTGAAGAGCCGGAACCCGCCCGTACCGAGCGGCGCCTCCGCGCTGTCGTCCGGCCCGGCGACGTAGCCGTCCAGGGAAATGGTCATGTACAGCCGCAGAATCGCCATCGGCCGACCCTACCGTCATGACGAACTCGATCTCCAGGATACCGGCGGGCGCAAGCCCACCGGGCGGGCGTAGACAGCCTCGCCGAAATAGGCTACAAAGTAGCCTAATACCGAGGACGAGTGCTCGCCGCCGCAGCGCACTGGACCCAACGGGGAAACCCGTCAACCAGGTCTATCGGGTGGAGCAGCGGTGGGAAGCAGCCTCGAGCAGCGTGTCGCGGAAGCCGGATTCCCGGCCGGGATAAGGATTCCGCTGGCGGTCGTGATCACCGCCCTCATCCTCCTGACCGGTTTCTGCGCGCTCAGGCTGAGCGGCCCCCGTGTCCAGTCCGCCACCGAAGCGGTCAGCCAGTCACAGGAGCGGTTCGCCGGCAACCTGGCGCGATCCCTCGGCGAGTCGGTCAGCGAAAGCGCCGGCGAGCTGTCCACCACCGTGCGCCTGTACGCACTGAGACCCGGCCGTTCCCCGGAGGACGCGCTCGGCTTTTTCGCGAGGAATTCCTCGCACACCAAGGGTTTGGCCGTCCTCGATCGCGCTTCCGGCCGGTTGCTCGCCGCCGCCGGAGAACCGGTGCCCGTCGAATCGCTCCACACCAGCGAGATCACCGCCGTCGAAGCCCGCGCGGCGGTCGACCGGTATCGCGGCGCCCGCACGGTGATCGCCGACCTCCTGCCCGGCGGCGACCAGGTCATCGCGGCGTCCACCGAGCTCACCATCCCCCCGTCCACAGTGGACACGCTGGCGTCGCCGGGAAAAGTCCTGCTGGGCACCGCCGATGGCCAGGTGCTCCAGCCCGGCGGTGACACGACGCAGGTCAGCGAGCTGGCGCGGCAGGCGTCGGCTGCCGCGGCAGGCGGCGCCACCGGCCATCTGATCAGCGAAAACGGCCAGCCGACCGTCGAACTGGCGGCGTACGCCCCGGTCACCATGGGCGACGCGCAAACCCGGCTCGGCGTTTCCCTCATCCTGCTCGGCACGACCCCCGTGGTCACCGACACCGCGGGCGGCGGGTTCCTGCCCGCGGCCACCCTGCTCGGGGTGACGCTGCTGGTCTTCCTGCTGCTGTGGGGCGGCGTGGTCCGGCCGATCCGCCGGCTCCGCGCCGACGCGCGCACGGTCGCGGCCGGCCGGCGCAGGCCCCGAAACCGGTACCGGGTCCGCGAGGCCCAGCCGATCGCCACCGCACTCGGGCTCCCCTACCGGAAATCGGTGCTGTCCGCGCGGAAAGCGGTCGTGCTGGCCACGGTCGCGATCTTCGCCTGGTCCGGTTCGGTGCTGCTGACCGCCGGGCGGGCCGAAGTCCGCGTGCCCGACCAGGCCGTGCGGATCACCCAGGACCTCGCGCAGAACACCGCCGACTCGCTGCGCCGCAGCCTCGCCCAGAGCGTGACCGACCTGCAGTCCTTCGCGGACATGATCACCCCCACCGATCCCTCGGCGCTGCATCCCGCACTCGACGAATTGGCCGCCCGGCACACCAGGTACCGCAGCGTGTACATCGTCGACGCGAGCGGAACGATCCACGCGCTGGCCGGACGTTCCCCGCTGCGCGCCCGGCAGGCCGCCCCCGAGCCCGGCCTGCACCAGGACAACACCGACGGCCGGGTACCCGTCATCTATTCCAGCGCGCAGCTGCCGGATCACCGGTACACCCTGGTCGGCGAGCTCGACGTGCTCAAGCTGTCCGCGCTGGTCCGCAAACCAGGTGGCAACGGGCGGCTGGTCGACGCCGGGCTGCGCACCCTCGCCGCGGGCGACGGCTACCGCGCCTTCGAGCAGCTCGGCGCGGATCCCTTGCGCCGCAGCGTCCAGGCGGCCCTGCACGACGTCCCGCAGCCCGCCGTGGAGGACGTCGACGGCGAGCCCGCGGTGGTCGCGGCCGCCGCGATCTACGGGTCCACGGTCACCAACGAGCTGCGCTGGGCTGTCGTGATCGAACAGCCGGTCAGCCAGCTTCCCTTGCCCGGCAACGACATCCGCCGCAGCGCCTGGCTGGCCGCGCTGCTCGGCGGGGTGCTCGGCCTGCTCAGCCTCGGCTGGCACCTGCTGGTGGTCGTGCTGCCGCTGCGCCGGGTCGCCGTGGCCGCCCGGCAGCTCGCCGACGGCGACACGCGGACCGTCATCTACCCGCAGCGCTCCGACGAGATCGGCACGATCGCGGGCTGCCTGGAGATCTGCCGGCAACGACTCGCCCACCGGCACGACGAGGTCCGGCTCGTGGCGCGCGCGACGGCGTTGGTCCCCTCCGTCGCGGTGAAAGACGCGTCATGACGTTCCTCTACACCGCGTATCTGGTGGCCTGCCTCGCGTTGCTGGGCGCCGGAGTGGTCGAGCAACGCCGCCACTACGCCCACCTGCGCCGGATCCGCTCGCGGATCCTGGTCAACGGCATCCGCGGCAAGTCCTCGATCACCCGGCTCTGCGCGGGCGCGCTGCGCGGCGGCGGCCTCACGACGGTCGCGAAGACCACCGGCACCGCGGCGCGCTTCATCCATCCCGACGCCAGCGAGGAACCGGTCTACCGCAAGTTCGACATCGCCAACGTCGTCGAGCAGATCGGCATCGTCCGCCGCGCCGCCGCCTACCACCCCGACGCGCTGGTGATGGAGTGCATGGCGGTCATGCCGGACCTGCAGGAAATCAACCAGAGCAAGCTGATCCGCTCCACCATCGGCGTCCTGTGCAACGTCCGCGAGGACCACCTCGCCGAGATGGGCCCCACCCTGGACGACGTCGCCCGGTCCCTGTGCCGGTCGATGCCGGTCGGCGGGATCTGCGTCACGGCCGAACAGGACCGGCTGGCGATCCTGCGCGAGGAAGCCGCCTGGCGACGCTGCGAGCTGATCTCCGTCGACCCCGATTCGGTGACCGACGCCGAGATGGCCGGGTTCACCTGGATCACGTTCAAGGAGAACGTCGCCATCGCCCTCGCCGTCGCCGGGCTGTGCGGTGTCTCGCGCGCGGACGCCCTCGCCGGGATGTGGGCCGCGCCGCCGGACCCGGGCGTGCTGCAGGTCCATCGGTACGCTGTGGACGGACGGACCGTCCGGTTCGCGAACGTCTTCGCCGCCAACGATCCCGAGTCCACGCTGATGAACATCGAGCTGCTGCTCGAGCGCGGCGCGATCCGGCGGCCGCTGCACGTCGTGATCAACTGCCGCCCGGACCGCGTCGAGCGCAACGGCCAGATGGGCGCGCTGATCCCGAAGCTCGCCCCGGATCGGGTGGTGCTGATCGGCACCCCCACCCGCAGCGCCCAGGCCGCGATTCCCGCGCCCTGGCAGGACAAGGTCGTCGACCTCGGCGGGAACCGCAGTCCCGCCGAGCTGCTCGACGGCGTCCTCGCCGCCACCGGCTCGTTCTCGCTGGCCGCGATCGGCAACATCCACGGGCACGGAGAGATCCTGCTCGCCCAGCTCGAAAGGCTGGGCCGTCCACCATCGGTCGCCGCATCCAGGAAGGGAAGCGGTCCATGACCAGTGGCGGCTTGCAGCCCGAGGTGGCCACCCTCGGCCTCGCGATCGGCCTGATGTTCTCCCTGCTGTGTTACCTCGTCTCGAATCTGTCGCCCGGCGGCATGATCACGCCGGGCTGGCTGGCGCTGACCCTGGTCGAGGACTACGGGCGCGCGGCGATCGTCGTGCTGATGACGGCACTGACCTTCGCCGGGACGAAACTGCTGCAGCGCGCGGTGATCCTGTACGGCAAACGGCTGTTCGCCGCGGTCGTGCTGCTCGGCGTGCTGCTGCAGACGTCGCTGTTCGTGCTGATCCAGACCGACTATCCGCTGCTCTACATCCACGAAACGCTCGGGTTCGTGGTGCCGGGGCTGATCGCCTACCAGCTCGTCCGGCAACCACCGGCCGCGACGCTGCTGGCCACCGGGGCGGTCAGCGTCGCCACCTACGGCGTGCTGATCAGCGGCGTGCTCGTCGGCCTCATCCCCACGATCTGAGCGGGAGTCCCGATGTCCCCCCTGCTTCGGCGACCCGTCCGGACGGCGATCCGCGCGATCACGGTGTCCGCGGTGATCGCCTCCTCCGGTTTCGCGGTGGTGCACCTCGCGCCCGTCCGCGACGACCACGCCGCGACCACGGCGACACCCAGCCGTCCCGCGGCACCGGCGTCCTACCGGTTCGAGCGGCTGACCACGCCGAACCGCACGGTCGTCCGCGACGAGGACGGCGCGATCGTCGCGATCCTCACCGACGGCGCCCGGACGGCGGTGCTGACCGGCCCGACCCGGACCTTCCGCGAGCCCTCCCGGACCCCGGCGGCGGTCACGACGTCGTCGTGGGTCCGGCTGCTCCCCCAGCCATGGCAACCGGGCGCGACCTGGTTCGAGCCCTGGCTCAAGAAGGCACTCGCCGACTGGAGCGAGGACCTCCTGGCGATCGCCGCCGAGTACCTGGAAGGCGCGCCCGCCCAGACCGACGGCAAGGGCGTGCGGTTCCGGGGTGACGCCGCCTCCGCGCGGCGCGACCGGCCTGCCGACTTCTTCGACTACCTCGGAACGAGCTGGAGTTTCCCCGGCGGCAAGACCGAACAACCGCACGCGGACCGGGCCGCGGCGCTCGACTCCGGCGGTTTCGTCCGGCTCGTCTACGGCTACCGGCTCGGCTATCCGCTGCGCGACACCGCCGACCACGGCACCGGCCTGCCGCGCACGCCCGCCGCGATGGCTCTCGACGGGGGCACGGTGATCATCCCGGACAAGCACACCACCCCCGCCGACCGGATGCTCCTACTCCCGGGCGACCTGCTGTTCTTCGACGACCGGCGGGCCGGCGCCGGCGATGTCGACCACGTCGGCATCTTCCTGGGCGTCGACGACAGCGGGAACCCGCGGTTCGTGTCCAGCAGGCGCAAGGCCAACGGGCCGACCTTCGGCGACGTCGGCCCGACCTCGCTGTTCGGCAAGGGCGGCCGGTTCGGCCCGGGCCTGCGCAGCGCCCGGCGACTCTGATGGAGGGTTCCGTGAAGAAGCAGGTGCTGGGGGCGGCCGCGCTGCTGGCCGCGGCGACCCTGACCGTGGCGTACTGGCCCGGTCCCGCGCCCGATTCCCCGTCGGCTTCGGCTGTCCCGGTCGTGTCGGTGCACGTCGTCGACGAGGCCGGGGCACCGCTCGCGGCCACCGTGCAGGCCGACGGCGTCTCGCATCAGGCGCCCACAGTGGACATAGCGCTGCGTTCGGGCCCGACCCTCGCGACCGTGTCCGCGCCCGGGTTCCTCGCCGAGCCGGTGCCGCTGGGCATGGAGGACGTCGGGAAGACGGTGCCGGTGCGGCTGTTGTCCGACCACGGCGGGAAGCGGTTCGTCCTGCATTCGGCGGGGGACGTGATGTTCGGCCGCCGGTTTCAGGCCGGGCTGATCCCCACCTCCGACGCGGCTCGTGGCGCCGATGTGGTCGTGGACGCGGTGGCGCCGGCGTTCCGGCTCGCCGACCTGCGGACGGTCAATCTGGAGACGGTGGTCAGCGCGGCGCCGGCCGCGGCCGCGTATCCGAAGAAGCGGTTCATCCTCGAATCGCCGCCCGCCACGACCGAGGGGCTCAAGCGGCTCGGCGTCGACGTCCCGGTGCTGGCGAACAACCACACGCGCGACTTCCAGGACGCCGGTCTCGCCGACACCACGAAAGCCTTGACCGCGGCGGGTTTCCCGATCGTCGGCCTGACGGACGGCGACCGGCCGCAGCCGCCGTACCACACGCAGGTCCGCGGGTCCGCCGTGACGATGCTCGCCTACACGAGTGTCGACGGGAATTTCGTCAACGACAGCTATCCCCGTGGTGACAACCCTTCCTCCGACACCGAGGCGTGGCAGTACGAGACCCGGCATTGGCACTTCGGTTCCCGGGTGCCCGATGCCGCTCGGAACATCGGTGAAGCGTGGCACGTGTTCAGTTCCCTGGAGCCGAAACTGTCCGTCTCCGAGGCCGCCGCGATGTGGAAGTCGGTCACTGCCGTGTATCCGGAGCTGCAGGACTGGGTGGCCCGGCGCGGGCACGCCGGGGCCGCGCCGTGGAATCCTCGCACCTCCCCCGCCGAGATCGCCGCCGCGAAGTCCGGGCTGACCGTGGTCCAGCTGCATTCCGGGTTCCAGTTCCAGACCGCGTCGGCGAAGTCCACCCGGGAGATGGCGCGGGCCGCGATCGACGCCGGGGCGGACATCGTCATCTGCCATCATCCGCACGTCCTGCAGGGGCTCGAGTGGTACAAGGGGCACCTGATCGCCTACAGCATGGGCAATCTCGTCTTCGACCAGGACTTCCTCGCGACGTTCGCCAGCGCGTTCCTGCGGACGGTCTGGGAGGGGAACCAGCTCGTCGAGGCGCGGCTGGTGCCGGTCGAGATCGACGGCTACCGGCCTGTCGTGGCGACCGGCGCGGCTGCCCGGCGCACGCTGAACGGCATGTGGGCCAACGGTTTGCGTGATGTCCAGGTCGATCGGGACGGCCAAGGTCGCGTGTGGACGTCCCCGATGACCCGCGACCCGGACTCGCGGCCCGCGCAGTTCCACTGGGAGCACGGGACCGCCCGGCTCACCGCCTCGCCCGGCGCGGAACGCCCGGTGACGGTGACCGTTCCAGCCCGGGGTGTCGCGCCGATCGGGTTCGACGGGCTGATCCGACCCGGCAGTCTTCCGCTCGGCCGGGAGTTGTTCGGCTGGGGTCATTTCGACGACGACACCGCGGACGGCGTCGCCGGTGGCGCGACGCACTGGCCGAAGGGTCCGGTGACCGGCTTTCTGCAGGTCACCGGGAAGCCGGTGCATCCGGTCGCGCGGATTCCGCTGCCGCGGCACCGGGAACAGACCGTCGACGGTGTCCCGCTGGATCCCGAGCCCACGTACACGGTCCGGGCCAGGGTGCGCACGTCACCCGGCACGACGCCGCTGCTGCGCGTTGTCTCGTACCACTTCGACGACACCGATCCGACCGAGGATCCGGACTCCGTCGTCCTGCACACCCTCGACCGCACCGCCGAGGTCCCGCCGGACGGCCAGTGGCACGAGATCTCCTTCGACCTCTCCCCCACCGACCTGGACCAGGCCGACCTCAGCGGCAACATGGTGCTGCTCTACGCGGGGGCGCAGGAAACTTCACCGGGTCACGTCGTCACCGTCGACGACCTGGAGTTCATCGAGTGGCGTCCGGCCGGTGCTTTGCCCGGCGAGTGGGGCCCGTACGACTACGTCCGCAATCCGGGCGCCAGTCCGATGACCGTTACGTTCCCCGGTTTGGAGGGATCATGAAGACCTTACTGTCGCTGATGCTCACTGTCCTCATCGGACTTCCCGGTCCAGCTGTCGCCGGTGTCGATCCCCCCTATCGGTATATACGGGCCGAAGATCCACCGCGGACGTTGGTACTCGACGAGTCCGGGAGCACCGTGGCGACGTTGACCGACGGCTCGCGGACCGGGGTCTTCCGCGGCCCGGCCCGGACGTTCGCCGAGCCCCGTGCCACCGAGGCCACGGTCGCCACCCGCGACTGGGTCCGGGTCGCGCCGCTGCCGTGGCGGCTCGGTGGTGAGCACGACGCGGCGCTGGGCCGCTGGCTCACGAAGGCGCTGGGTGACCGCGGGATCGACGTCCTGGGCATCGCGATGCAGTACCGGCGGCACGCGCCGGATCTGTTCGACGCCAAGGGAGTCCGGTACGCGGGGCGGGCGTTCTTCGGGCCGGTGATCGACGGCGAGCGCGTGAGCGATTCCGACTTCACCGACTATCTCGGCGTGCCGTGGACGTATTCCGACGGTGTCGTCCGGCAACCCGAGCCGATCCGTAAGGATTCCTTGGACTGCAGTGGTTTCCTGCGGATGGTGTTCGGTTACCGGTCCGGCTATCCGCTCGGCTGGGATCCCGGCGACGGCCGGTTGCCCCGGGAGGTCCGGGATCTCGCGACCGGCGGACCCGGCCCGGTGATCATCGCGGACAGCGGCGTGCGGCCGTCCGCGAAACAGCTGGGGCGGCTGCAGACCGGTGACCTGCTGCTCTTCGACCTCGACCCGGAGGACGGCCCGCTGCTCGACCACTCCGCGATCTTCCTCGGCCTCGATTCCCTGGGGCAGCCCCGGTTCATCTCCAGTCGCAAGATGTACAACGGCCCGACGATGGGTGACAAGAACGGCGCCTCCGTGCTGTCCGGTGACGGTGTGCTCGCGCAGGCTTTCCGGCTCGC
This sequence comes from uncultured Actinomycetota bacterium, assembly GCA_963762765.1. Lineage (GTDB taxonomy): Bacteria > Actinomycetota > Actinomycetes > Mycobacteriales > Pseudonocardiaceae > Amycolatopsis. The sequence goes on along the minus strand of CAVXMR010000007.1, from coordinate 80,165 downwards.
CCGGCGGATCTGAAAGGAAAACCATGGTCACCCGCAGCACCGCACTCCTGCTCACCGCCGTCCTCGCGTTGTCCGGCACCGTCGCGCAGGCGGCACCGGCGATGAAGTCCTTCGACGTTGTGTTGAAACTTCGGGACGGAGCCGAGCGTTTCGCCCTCGACGTCTCCACGCCCGGAAACCCCTTGTACGGCAAATTCCTGACGCCAGCCGAGTTCAATGCTCGCTTCACGCCGTCCGCCGATCAGGTGGCTCGGGTGCGCACTTTCCTTGCCTCAAGCGGGTTCACGGTCGGTGACACGGCCGAGGGCAACCGGTGGATTTCCGTCACCGGCTCCTCGGCTGGGGCCGCGCTCCGCAGCGCGGACGTCCTCGGCGTCGCCGAGGACATTCCGGCGCAGACGGCCGAGGCGCCGCCCGCGCCCGGCCCGTGTTCGGCTTTCTGGGGCCAGTACAGCCAAACCCTGCCCGCGGCGTACGACCGGACCTCGTTCCCCACGCCGATCTGCGGGTACAACGCCGATCAGCTGCAAACCGCCTATTCCGTCAAGCCCTCGCTCGCCACGGGCCGCGATGGCCGGGGCGTCACGGTCGCCGTCATCGGTGCCTATGCCTCGTCGACGATGCCCGCCGATACTGCCACTTACGCGTCCACCTACGGCCAGCCGCCGTTCAAATCCGGCCAGTACTCCGAAAAGCTGTTCAAACCCTTCGGCCCGAGCACCCCGTGCGGCGGTCGCAGCCGGTGGCACCGCGCGCAGACCCGGGACGTCGAGGCGGTCCATGCCCTCGCTCCGGGCGCGAACGTGCTCTACGTCGGGGCCCGGGACTGCGACGGCGGGATCGACGAGGCGATCAACTGGGTGGTGCAGCACAAACCGGGCGTGATCGTCAGCAATTCCTACGGCTACCGCGGGGAAAGCCCGCCCGCGGCGCAGATCCAGAAGCTGCATTCGCTGTTCGTGCAGGCCGCGGCCGAAGGGATCAGTTTCGCCTTCGCCTCGGGCGACCACGGCGATGAAACCGTGAACGGCCTTCCCGCGCAGCCGGACTACCCGGCGTCCGACCCGCTGGTGACCTCCGTGGGCGGGACCAGCCTGGCCGTCGACCAGGCGGGCGGGCGCCAGTTCGAAACCGGCTGGGGCAACTCGGTGAACCACGTGGTCGCGGGAGCTTACGCGCAGCCGCAGCCCGGGACGTTCGCCGCGGGCTCCGGCGGCGGCACGAGCACGCTCTTCGCCCAGCCCGACTACCAGCGCAAGAAGGTCCCGGCCGCGTTGTCCCGCCGCTACGGCGGGGCGCCGATGCGGGTCTCACCGGACGTCGCCGCGGTCGCGGACCCGAACACCGGCTTCGTGGTCGGGCAGACCGTCGGCGGCCAGTTCGACCTCGCCCCGACCGGCGGCACCGCGCTGGCCTGCCCGCTGTTCGCGGGAATGCTGGCGGTGGCCGCGACCGGCCGCACGACCCCGATCGGCTTCGCGAACCCCTTGCTGTACAAGTCGAAAGCGTTCAACGACATCCTCCCGACCCGCACCCCGCTGGCCGTCGCCGCCCCGGACGGCACCGCACTGATCACGTTCGACCGGGACTCGTCGCTGGCCACGACCTTCGGCTACGACGCCGTCACCGGCCTCGGCACCCCGTCGGCCACCTTCTCCGACGCTCCTTGAGGTGCCGCTCGGGCCGGGTTCTCGTGAGTGGTAAGTAGGGTTCTATTTGAGGGGTAAGGCAAAGATGGCGTGCTGCGGCATCGAGGACTCGTGAGCGTTGCGGGCGGTTCTAACCGCCCGCAACGCTCACGAGCCCGTCGGCAGGCTCCCCTCGCTTCACCACGCCACCTTTGACCTACCCCTCAAATAACCCTGCTTACCACTCACGACGCTCAGGTGGCCACGGCCAGGGCGGTGTCGCGCAGCTGCCGCCGTGAGCTGATCCCCAGCTTCGAGAAGATCTTCCGCAGGTGCCACTCGACCGTGCGCGGGCTGAGGAACAGCCGGGTGCCGATCTCCGGGTTGGAGAAGCCGTCCCAGGCGAGCCGCGCGATCTGGAACTCCTGCGCCGTCAGCTCGTCGGTGGTCTCGACGGTGCGCTTGCGCGCCGTCTCACCGGTCGCCTGCAGCTCACGTCGGGCCCGCGAGCCGAAGGCTTCGAGGCCCATCGTGGTCAGCATGTCGTGGGCGACGCGCAGGTGTTCCCTGGCGTCGACCCGATGGCCCTCACGCCGGAGCCATTCGCCGTACAGCAGATGGCTGCGGGCGACGTCGACACGCAGGGACGTCCGGCCCAGCCGCTCGATCGACTCGCGATAGAGGGCGTCGACATCACCGTCGCCGGCCAAGGCGCGCAGGCGGGCTTCGATGCCCAGCGCCCATTCGGTCGGGGTCGCGCGGGCACGGTCGGAGGTCTGCTTCAGCGCCGCCGCCAGCACAGCGTCGTCCCCGGTCCGCGACGCCGCTTCGCCCAGCTCGGCGACGATCAACGTCTGATAGCCGACGAGGTCATGCTCGACCACGTCGCGGCCGGCTTCCAGGGCGGCGTCGTGGCGGCCGAGTCCATTGTGGAGCACCGCGCTCGCGTAGTCGGCATAAGCCATAATCCGGCCCTGGCCGCGGGTTTCCGCGTCGTGGGCGGTGGCCGCGATCAGTTCGGCTGCGCGCGCCTCGCGGCCTTGGAAGGCCGCGCACAACATCGCGGTGTAGTCGACCGGCGGGTTGCCGGTGACGTCGGCGATCAGGCGGTCTTCCTCGATCAGCGCCTCCGCCGCGGCCAGGTTCCCGGCCAGGAGTTCGTTGGTGGCCAGGAAGTTCAGCGCGAACTGCAGCTGCACGAGCGCGCCGGTGTCCCGCGCCAGCTGCACCTGACGGCCGGCCAGCTCGAGCCCGGCCTCGAAGTCCCACACCTCGGTGGCGATGATGCCCCCGGCCCGGTTGCCGGCGAGCCACAGCAGCCGGCCGACGTTCCCGGTGCCGGGGTCGAGGGCACGGATGGCCTCGAGCGCGGCGGTCAACAACGGCGCCGCCGCGACCCAGCCGTCGGTGAATCGGGTGGCGAGCGCGTCCAGCACGAGGTCCACGGCCCGAGGCGGCACACTCGCCGGCGGAGCGGATCGCGCGGCTTCGGCCGCTTCGAGGACGCCGTCAGTCCCTTCAGGACCACTGGCCCACATCGCGGCCGACAGCGCCTCGAGGTACGTCTCGCGGGCGCGGTCGGCGTCGAGCGCCTTGAGACGTCCAGCCGCCCGCAGCAACAGCCGCGCCGCATCGCCGCCGCGCCGCTGGTCGAACGCGATCTGCCCGCGCAGGCGCTCGACCTCGGCGCTGCGCACCGTATCGGGCGGCCCGGCCTCGACCGTGTCCAGCAGCGCGAGGGCCGGGTCCAGCGCACCCGCGTCCCGCTTCATCCAGGCCGCCGCCAGCTCGCGTTGTGCGCGTCGCCCGGGATCCGGCGTGAGCGCCGCCGCCTGCTCGAGGAACGCGGCCGACGAGACGAGACCGCCGCGCGCCCTGGCCCCGCTCGCCGAGCGCTCGAGGGCGGCCGCGACGTCCTCGTCCGGTGTGGCGGTGGCCAGCGCGAAATGCCAGGCGCGCCGGTCGGGGTCGACGTCGGGATCGGTCACCTCGGCCAGCGCCCGGTGCACCTCCTGGCGCTCCTTCGGCGACGCGGACCGATAGACGGCCGAGCGCACCAGCGGATGCCGGAAGCTGACCCGCCTGCCGAAGTCGATCAGCCCGGTCTCCTCGGCCGAAGCCGCCGGGTCGGCTCCGAGCCCGAGCCGGCCGGCCGCGGCCCAGAGCAGGGTGGCGTCGCCGAGCGGCTCGGCGGCGGCGATGAGGAGCAGCCGCCGGGTGTCGGTGGGCAGCGGCTCCAGCTGCCGGAGGAAGCACTCCTCGATCCGCCCGGCCAGGGGCGTCTCGTCGGGCTGCTCGAAGCCCTCGGCCAGTTCGGCGACCGTCCACGCTCGCGGAAGCTGAAGCAGGGCAAGGGGATTGCCATGGGTCTCGGCGACGATCCGGTCGCGGACGCGGGCGTCCACCGGACCCTTCACGACGGAGTCGAGCAGCGCGTAAGCCTCGGTGTCGCTCAGGCCGCGAAGCACCAGCTCGGGCAGCCCGGCCAGCTCGAGCTCGCGGCTGGTCTCCCGCAGCGCGAATACCACCGCGATCCGCTCCGCGAGCAGTCGGCGGGCGACGAAGGCGAGGATCTGCGCGGACATCCGGTCGAGCCACTGGGCGTCGTCCACCAGGCAGAGCAGCGGCTGTTCCTCGGCCACCTCCGCCAGCAGCGTCAGCACGGCCAGCCCGACCAGGAACCGGTTGGGCCGCGCGCCGTCGCTCAGGCCGAACGCGGTGCCGAGCGAGTCGCGCTGGGGGCCGGGCAGCCGGTCGATCCGGTCGAGGAAGGGCAGGCACAGCTGGTGCAGCCCGGCGTAGGCCAGCTCGCGCTCGGACTCGACGCCGGCCGCGCGCGCGACCCGGTACTCGCCTGCCTGCGCCGCCGCGTACTCCAGCAGCGCGGTCTTGCCGATCCCGGCTTCGCCCCGCAGGACGAGCACCTGGCCATGGCCACCGCGCGCGTCGATGAGCAGGCGGTCGAGGATGTCGCGTTCGCTGCGCCGGCCGAGCAGTTCGGGACTCGCCACCCGCGGACCCTATCGCGCCGCGCCGGCCAGGGCGTCTCGCGCGGGCCAGGGACACACCAGGGTGTTCCACGGGCGCGAGCACCCGGCCTCCGGAGCCATCGTGGTCTCAGTGGCGACGACCGCCACCGCAGATCCAGAGGAGCGGGAAATCATGGACATGAAGCTCGAGGTAGTGGTCCTGCCGGTCTCGGACGTCGACCGGAGCAAGCACTTCTACAAGGCCCTCGGCTGGCGCGAGGACGCCGACTTCGTCCGCGAAGGCGGCTTCCGCGTGGTGCAGCTGACCCCGCCGGGTTCGCAGGCCTCGATCCACTTCGGCACCGGCGTCACCGACGGCGAGCCGGGTTCGGTCCGCAACACCTATCTCATCGTGGACGACGTCGAGGCCGCCCGGGCCGAGATCGCCGGCCACGGCGTCGACATCAGCGAGGTCTACCACTTCGACGCCCCCCCCGGACCCAGGTCGCCGGCCCGAGCCCGGACCGCGGCACGTACTCCTCGTTCGCGTCCTTCAGCGACCCGGACGGCAACACCTGGCTGCTGCAGGAGATCACGACGCGGCTCCCGGGGCGGGTCACCGGCGCGAACTACAGCTCGGTGAACGAGCTGGAGCAGGCGCTGCGCGACGCGGCGGCGGCGCACGGTGAGCACGAGAAGGAGATCGGCCAGGCCGACGAGAACTGGCCGCAGTGGTACGCGCAGTACATGGAGCAGCACGCCTGACGAGCGCACGGGGTCGCCAGCTTCTGCGATGAAGTCGCGTGTCGAGATACGGTCGGCCCGTTCGTCATCCTCTTCGACGACCTTGCCCCGGGTGACTGGAGGACACGTGCAGTACATGCTGCTGATCTACAACTGCGAGCGGCCCGAACCGGGTGATCCGGCCTTCCCCGACGCGCTGGCCAGGGTCAACGCCTTCGCCGACGAGTGCCGGAGCCGGGGCGTGTTCGTCAGCGGGCACCCGCTGCAGGCGGAGAGCACGGCCACGACGGTCGCCGTCCGTGAGGGCAAGACGCTGATCACCGACGGGCCGTTCGCGGAGACCCACGAACACCTCGGCGGCGTCTACGTCCTGGATTGCCGGAACCTCGACGAGGCGCTGGAGCTGGCCGCGCTGTGCCCGATGGCCGCCGACGGGTCGATCGAGGTCCGGCCGATCGCCGGGGTGCCCGGGCTGGACCACCGCGGCGCGACCGGGGGATGAGCGCCCCGGCGGCCGTGGTCGAGCGGGTCTACCGCGAGCATCGGGCCCGGATGCTCGCCGCGCTCATCCGCGTCCTCGGCGACTTCGAACTCGCCGAGGACGCGCTGCAGGAGGCGTGCGCGCTGGCGCTGCGCAAGTGGGATGTCGTCCCTGACGACCCGGTCGCGTGGCTGCTGACCGCGGCGCGCAACAACGCGATCGACCGGCTGCGGCGGGCGCGGCTCGGACGGGAGAAACTGGCACTTCTGGAGCCACCCGTGACGTCGGACTTCACCGAGGAAAGCCTGCTCGACATCGGCGACGAGCGGCTCAGCCTGATCTTCACCTGCTGCCACCCGGCGCTGGCCGAACAGGCGCGGGTGGCGCTGACGCTCCAAGCCGTGGTCGGGCTGACCGCCGGGCAGATCGCGCGGATGTTCCTGGTCGGCGAATCCACCCTGGCGCAGCGTCTGGTGCGCGCGAAGCGGAAGATCCGCGACGCCGGGATCGGGCTGGCAGTGCCCGCCGACCACCTGCTGCCCGAGCGGCTGTCCGGGGTGCTCGCGGTGGTGTACCTGATCTTCACCCAGGGCTACACGGTTTCCGAGGATCAGCTGCGGCAGGAGGCGATCCGGCTCGGCAAGCTGATCGCGACCCTGATGCCCGACGAGCCCGAGGCGCTGGGCCTGGTCGCGCTGCTGCTTCTGCACGACTCGCGCGCGGCCGCCCGGTACTCCGGCTCCGGCGACGTCATCCTGCTGGAAGATCAGGATCGTTCCTTGTGGGACCGTGACGAGATCGCCGAGGCGCTCGGTCTTTTGGACCGGGCGTTGCGCCTCGGCGCGCCCGGGCCGTATCAGCTGCAGGCGGCGATCGCGGCGCTCCACGCTCAGCCTGGTGCGACCGACTGGCCGCGCATTGCCGCTCTCTATGCCGAATTGCTCACGATGTCGCCGTCGCCGGTGGTTGCCTTGAATCACGCTGTGGCTGTTGCGATGGTCGACGGCCCTGCTCACGGGCTGGCGCTGATCGACCGGATCGACGGTCTCGACGGCTACCACCTCATGCACGCCGCGCGTGCCGACCTGCTGCGGCGGCTGGACAGGCCTGCTGAGGCAGCCTGTGCCTATCGACGGGCTCACGAACTCGCCACCAACCCCGCGGACCGGCGTTTCCTCGCCGGCCGCCTGCTCGCCCTCGACGCCACGGAGTCCCCATGAGACTGTCCATCCTCGACCACGGACACCGCCGCCGGGCCAAGGTCTTCCTCACGATGACATCCGCCATGTCGCGTGTGGACAGTCCGGACATCGTGAAAATGCTGTTGTACCGTCCGGGTTTCCTCACCCGCCCGCTGCTGGACCTGGCGGCCGAGGCGATGCGCGGGCCGTCGTACTGGACGGCCGGGGAACGCGAGTACCTCGCGATGACCACGGCCCAGCTGCACCAGTGCCCGTTCTGCGTGGATTCGCACGCGGAGCTCACGCGCATTGCCGGGAACGGCGAGATCGACCCCGCCGACCCGTCCTCGGCGCGCCCGGAACTCCTTGCGGTGCGCGCGTTCCTTGACGATCTCGCGGTTTCGCCGGATCTGCCTCCGCAGGCGTTGGCCGATGCGTTGCGGGTCAACCTGGTGTGGAACATCGTGAACCGGCTCGCCAACGCGTTCGGCTTCGTGCTCCGTGATGGTCAGCTGCACAGTGGGACCCGAGCGCTGCACCGGTTCGGGTACCGGTTTCCGGGGTTTCTGCTGGCCGGCGGGGAGGCTACTGATCCTCGTGATCCGGTGGGGAGCATTCGGCACAATGTGCTTGCTGGGCCTGGGGTTACCGACCCTTCACTGCGTTTCGCTGCTGCTTCGGGGAGCTCGGCGCCTGCTTCTTGGGATGCCTATGTTGGGCTGGTCCGCGATGCTTCCTATCGGGTTAGTGATGACGACGTCTTGTCTCTTGCCGTGGCTGGGCACAGTGAGGACGAGATCTTCGAGGTTACCGTTGCCGCTGCTGTCGGGGCTGCGTTGCGCAGTTTCGATGCTGGTTCCGAGGCTATTCGGCGGCTTGAGTAGCGCTTCTCGGTGGGCGAGTTGGGTCGATGGTCGGGAGCGCCGAACCCCGGCAAGGACTCGTGAGTGGTAAGTAGGGTTATTGAGGGGTAGGGCAAAGGTGGCCTTGTGTGCGGGCGTTGGTCGGGTCTCGCGGCGGCATGGCTGGAACCTTCTGAACACTCGCGACCCCTGTGTCGCACCCTGCGCCGGGCGCTACGGACGTCCAGAATGACGCGTTGGGACGCTGGCCGTCCGAACGCGCATTGGGAGCATGCCGGCGTCGCTCGCCGACGGCGACCGAGCGGGAGGACCTTCCTGTCACAGGCGCTCAAAGTCCTCTGCTCCAGGGCCAGGGAGAGGGATGGGCACGCTGGGACCTCGAGTCTGAACGCGTCATTCACGACCTTCTCCACCACGCCATGTTTGCCTTACTAATAGAACCCTACTTACCACTCACGAGGCCCCAGCCGCGCTCACGCCGGGACGGGCTGCCAGGCCGCGCGGCCGAGGAAGGCCAGCATCCGGGTCTGCTCATCCGAGCCGGTGGGCGGTGTGAGCTCCGGGCCGAAGAACGCCGGGGCGCGGACCGCGTGCGTGCGGGACCAGTCGAAAGCCACCTTCACCAAGCCAGGGTCGAGGCGGACGTCCATGCCCAGCGCGTGGCCGATGTCCCATGCGTGCGTGATCAGGTCGGTGACCAGCAGCGTGACCACCGCCGCCAGCGGCACCTCGCCCATGCCCGGGATCGACGTCGGCCGGGCCAGCGTCTCCGCGTTCAAGACCGAAGCCGAGGCCGAACGCGCCGCACGCCACGCCGGCACCGGATCACCGGGCGCCAGCACCGCGGGATGCGGCGAGCCCGGCGCGCCCTCAGTGACGCCGTATTCCGAGCCGGTTGCCCAGGCCCGCAACTGGTTCTGGGCCCAGATCACGTGGCCGGTGACGTCTCGCACCGACCATCCGGCGCAGGCCGACGGCGCCTCCCACTGGTCCGGGCGCACGGCCGCCAGCACCGTGTCGAACTCGTCCAACGCCCGCAGGTACGACTCCATGATCGATCCTTCCGAAGAGGTCATTGCCTCTCCAGGACGATCGGCGCCCGCCCGACTCGACAACATCGGGAAAGCAGGTCAGTGCACGTGCGACCGCCAATCGGCGGGCACCCGGCCCTCGGGTCCCGGGGTCGGCTGCGTGAGCGGGTGGTGCTCCGGGGGCGCGAGTGCCGGGCCGTCGTAGGCCTCGCCCGTTTCGAAGCTGTAGAACCAGTCCTCACCCGGCTCGAAACTGCGGATCAGCGGGTGCCCGGTCACCTTGTAGTGCGCGGTCGCGTGCTGCGCCGGGGAGCTGTCGCAGCAGCCGATGTGGCCGCACTGGGCACAGCGTCGCAGGTGCACCCACCAGCCGTCCACGGCAAGGCACTCCGCGCAGCCGGTGCCGCTCGGTGGTGCGGTGACGTCGATTCCCTCGATTTCGGCCATGCCGACAGTCTGCCCCGAGCCGGGACGGTGCGCATTAAGCCGCGCACATCAGACGGCGGGGAGCCCGCGGGCGGCCGCGCGCGCCGCGGCGGCGTCACGGCGCTCCTCGAAGCGCGACGCCTGCGTGTTCAATGTCTTGAGGAACATCGCCAGCTCTTCGCGGGCCTGCTCGCCGACCTCGCCGAAGCCGGTCAGCTCGAACACCTTCCAGTACCGCAGCAGCGGCATGACGACGTCGTCGTGGTGGATGCGCAGGTCGTAGATCCCGGCCTTGGCGATCAGCGCGGCCTTGCGCGCGAAGCTCGGGATGACCGCCCCCGGCATCGCGAAGTCGAGCACCTCGTCGGTGATCGCGCGCATCGTCGCGTCCGGGGAGATCTCCAGCGCCGCCTTGACCAGGTTCCGGTAGAAGACCATGTGCAGGTTCTCGTCGGTGGACACCCTGGCCAGCAGCTTCTCCGCCAGCGGGTCCTGGGTGTACTTGCCGGTGTTGCGGTGCGAAAGCCGCGTCGCGAGCTCCTGGAACGAGACGTACGCGCAGACCCGCAGCAGCGGCTTGTCGCCGCTGTCGTAGCCGGCCTGCATGGTCTCCATCCGCATCCGCTCCAGCTCGACCGGGTCGACCGCGCGGGTCACCAGCAGGTAGTCCCGGATGCAGATGCCGTGGCGGCCCTCCTCCGCGGTCCAGCGGTGCACCCACGTCCCCCACGCGCCGTCGCGGCCGAACGCGCGCTCGATCTCGCGGTGGTAGCTCGGCAGGTTGTCCTCGGTCAGCAGGTTGACCTCGAGCGCGGTGCGCGCGATCGGCGTGACCCGGGACTGCTCGGGGTCCCACGCCTCGCCACCCAGCTCGGCGAAGTCGCGCCCCTGGCTCCAGGGGACGTACTCGTGGGGCATCCACTCCTGCGCGACGGCGAGATGCCGGTTCAGGTTCTCTTCGACCGTCCCCTCGAGCTCGTACATCAACCGGGTGCTGTCGGGAACCGTCATGCCTGCGTCCTTCCGTTACTTACGCCTCCGTAACCTACGGTGCCGTAGGTACTGAGAACGAACAGTGTGACGAAGCAGTTCCCCCGGCGTCGGAAGCCATGGGGGCCGGTTACTTCCCCCGGGGCCGGTGGCGCTGCGCGTGCTCGCCCGGGATGTCCCGGTCGAGGTGGTCGGCGTGGTACAGCCCCTGCGCGAGCAGGCCGCGGACGTGGTCGTTCGCCGCCGAGTAGTAGACGAACGTGCCCTCGCGCCGCCCCTTCACCAGACCGGCCAGCCGCAGTTTCGCGAGGTGCTGGCTGACCGTGGTCGGCGCGGCGCCGGCCAGCTCGGCCAGGCCCGCGACCGACGACTCCCCCTGCAGCAGCGCCCACAGCACCTTGATCCGGGTGGGGTCGGCGAGCAGGCGGAACGACTCCGCGGCGAGGTGGACCTGCTCGTCGGTGGGCATGTCGAAGTCCGGCAGCGCGGCGTCCATGGCGCAGAGCCTACTTACTTGCGTATCTGCGTGCATGCGCAGGTACACTGCTGCCATGCGAGGACACGGCCATGGACACGGTCACGGGCACAGCCACGACAGCGCCACCCGGGTCGACCAGGCACTGGAGACCAGCCGCCGCGGCCTGCGCACCCTCGGCTGGTCGTCGGCCGCGTTGTTCGCCACCGCCGCGGCTCAGCTCGTCCTCGTGACGCTCACCGGATCGATCGCGCTGCTGGGCGACACCGTCCACAACTTCGCCGACGCGCTGACGGCGGTGCCGCTCGGGATCGCGTTCCTCCTGGGCCGCCGCGCGGCGACACGGCGCTTCACCTATGGCCTCGGCCGCGCCGAAGATCTGGCCGGGGTCGTCGTCGTGCTGCTCATCGCCGCGTCGGCTGTCTTCGCCGGGTACGAGTCCGTGCTCCGGCTGATCGACCCGCGGCCGGTCGGGCATGTCTGGGTGGTCGCGGCCGCCGGGCTGATCGGATTCGCCGGGAACGAGCTGGTCGCGCGGTTCCGGATCAAGGTCGGCCGGGAGATCGGCTCGGCGGCTCTCGTGGCCGACGGCCTGCACGCGCGCACCGACGGCTTCACGTCGCTGGCCGTCGTGCTCGGCGCGCTCGGGGTCGCGCTGGGCTTCCCGGCCGCCGACCCGATCGTCGGGCTCGCCATCACCGTCGCGATCCTGTTCGTGGTGCGCGACGCCGCCAAGGAGGTCTTCGGCAGGCTGCTCGACGCGGTCGACCCGGCGACGGTCGACCTCGCCGCGCACGCCGCCCGCGAGGTCCCCGGCGTGCTGGACGCCGGCGAGCTGCGGATGCGCTGGATCGGCCACAGCCTGCGCGCCGAACTCGCCGTCTCGGTGGACGCGGCGCTCACCGTCGCCCAGGCGCACCGGCTCGCCCACGACGTCGAACACCGGCTGCTGCACACGATTCCCCGCCTGAGCGCGGCGATCGTCCACACCGAACCCGCCGTGGGCGCCGAGGCCGCGCACGAAACGGTGTCCCACCACCGATAGCGGCTACCAGGGCAGCGGGAGCTCGGCGACCAGCTCGTCCGACGCCGTCAGCCGCCAGGCCTCGTAGACCAGTTCGGACAGTTCGTCGGCCTCGATCCCCTCCAGGTAGACCACGACCCAGCCGAACCCGCCGGAGGTGAACTGCACCTCGAAGACGTCCGGGCGCTCGGCCACCAGCGCCAGCTGCTCGGAGATCGTCTGCTTCAGCCCGACGGTCTGCGTCCGCGGCCAGAAGTAGCCGAACCGGCGGCCCTGCACGCTGAACGACGTGTAGTCGCGCCCCTCGGCGCGCTCGACCTCGGCGAGTGCGTCCAGCACCGCGAAGAACTCGTCACTGCGCACGGCCATCCGCCCAGTCTAGGCAGGGCTCACCGCAGGGTCGCGAAGAACTCCCGGACGTCGGCGAGCAGCAGCTCCGGCTGTTCCAGGCCTGGGAAGTGGCCGCCGCGGTCGAACTCCGTCCAGCGCGCGATGGTGTCCGTGCGCTCGGCAAGGCGGCGCAGCGGCATCGTCGCGTCGTCCGGGAAGATCGCCAGCGCGGTCGGCACCCGCGAGACCGGCGGCTCCCCCACCGCGAGCAGCGAGCTCTGGTAGAGCCGCGCCGACGAGTTGGCCGTGGCGGTGAACCAGTAGATCGAGACGTCGGTCAGCAGGACGTCGCGGTCGACGAGGTCGGTGTCGGTGTTGGAGAACGTGCGGAACTTCTCCGCGATCCAGGCCAGCTGCCCGGCCGGCGAGTCGGTCAGCCCGTAGGACAGCGTCTGCGCGCGCGTGCCCTGGATGAGGACGTGCCCGATGCCGTCCATCTGCAGCCGGTGGAACTTCGCCAGCGACCGCTTGCCCCGGTCGAGCTCGTCGCCGGTGAGCCCTTCGAGCTGAGCCTCGCTGCGCACCATGGCGCTGAGCAACGCGGTGATGTGGACGCCGAGGAGGCGCTCGGGGTGCCGCACGCCCAGGTGACGCGAGACGATCGCGCCCCAGTCGCTGCCGTGGGCGCCGAACCGGTCGTAGCCCAGCCGGGTCATCAGCTCGGCGAAGGCGTCCGCGATCCGCTCCGGGCCCCAGGCGGGATCCTTGGTGGGGCCGGAGAAACCGAAGCCGGGCAACGACGGCACGACGACGTGGAAGGCGTCGGCCGGGTCGCCGCCGTGGGCGCGCGGGTCGGTGAGCGGGCGGACGAGGTCGAGGAACTCGACGAACGACCCGGGCCAGCCATGGGTGAGCAGCAGCGGCACCGCGTCCGGCTCCGGCGAGCGGGCGTGCAGGAAGTGCACGTTCTCGCCGTCGATCCCGGTGGTGAAGTGGTCGAACTCGTTGAGCCGCCGCTCCTGCGCCCGCCAGTCGAACCCGGTCCGCCAGTACTCCGCGAGCTCGCGGACGTAGTCGACCGGCGCGCCGAGCCGCCAGCCCAGTCCCTCGGGCTGGTCCGGCCACCGCGTGTTCGCCAGCCTCGCGCGGAGGTCGTCGAGGTCGGTTTCGGGCACGGCGATGCGGAAGGGCGTGATCGTCATGCTTCCAAGGTAGAAGCGCGCGCCTGCCCGCGCCGCTTTTCCGACCGGTTCGGCCCCAAAGGGCAGACGTCCACAAAGGACAGATCGTGGTCTACACCATTCGGCCCGAGCCGGAAGTCGTGAGCCGACCGGGCGGTCTCGCCGCGTCCGCCGGAACGAAAAACACGCCAATTCCTGGCACAGTGACGAAATTCGCGCAACACCAGGTCAGTGGCGGTTTTCTCATGGTGGTACCGCCGATCGCCCCGCCGTGGCACGATGTGCGACCAGTCAGCACGCAAGCCCGCCCCACCCGACGGGGCACCATCCGAAAGCAGTTGCCGGCCGGGTCCCCGAATACCCGGCTGACAACGTTGTCACCCCCTCCGCAAGCGCCCGACCTTCACCATCCGCACCGCACGACATCGTTGTCGCCCCCGATCGCCGTTGCTCGGCGGAAGCGTGCGACGAGGAGAGGCAGGATTCTCATGTTCCGACCATGGCAGAGGCTGGCCAGACGAGTACGCCCGGCGGCGCTCGCCGGCGTGCTGGTGGCCGCTGGCCTGGCCGCGCTCCCGGCGGTCACGGCGAACGCCGCCACACTGGCGCTGACCCAGTACGTGAATCCCTTCATCGGCACCGACAACAGCAACTCGCCGAACCCGGTGCCGGGTGGCGCGGGCGGGAGCACGTACCCGGGCGCGGTCGTCCCGTTCGGCATGACGCAGTTCAGCCCGGACACCCCGACCGGGTCGCCATCGGGGTATCGCTACAGCGACACCAAGATCGAGGAGTTCAGCCTCACCCACTTCAACGGCGCCGGCTGCGGCAACAACGAGGACCTCGGCATCCTGCCGATCACCGGGACCATCGGCACTTCGCCGGGCACGGGCTGGACCGGGTACGCCGGTTCGTACACCAAGGCCAATGAAAGCGCCGCGCCCGGCTACTACAAGAACCGGCTGGACACCTACAACACCAACGTCGAACTGACCGCGACCAAGCGGACCGGCATGATGAAGCTGACCTACCCGAACACGACCACCGCGCGGGTGCTGGTCAACACCAGCCGCAGCGCGACCGGCAACCGCAGCGGGTCGATTTCGATCAGCGGCAGCCAGATCAGCGGTTCGGTGACCGGCGGCGGGTTCTGCGGCTCGTCCAAGACGTACCAGATCTTCTACACGATCCAGTTCGACCGCGCGCCGAGCGGATTCGGCACCTGGCTCGGCGGGACCGTGAACGCGGGGTCGGCCGGCACCAGTGGCGTCAACTCCGGCGGATACGTCACTTTCGACACCTCAAGCAACACCACGGTGCAGGCGAAGGTCGGCATCTCGTTCGTCAGCCTGGCCAACGCCCAGGCGAACCTGGCCGCGGAGAACGGCGGGTTCGACTTCGCCGGCGTGCGCGCCGCGGCGGACACGAGCTGGAACACGATCCTCAACCGCGTCCAGGTCTCCAGCGGCACGGCCCCGGATCTGCAGAAGTTCTACACGGCGCTGTATCACGTGTTCCAGAACCCGAACATCGCCAGCGACACCAACGGCCAGTACCGCGGGTTCGACCAGGCGATCCACACCGCGAGCCACACCGTCTACCAGAACTACTCCGGCTGGGACATCTACCGGTCGTGGGCGGCGCTGATCGGGTTGGTCGCGCCCGCGGAAGCCAGTGACATAGCCAAATCCATGGTGCTGGACGGCCAGCAGGGTGGCCTGCTGCCCAAGTGGTCGCACAACAGCAACGAGCACTTCGTGATGACCGGGGACCCGGGCCCGATCATCGTCGACAGCATGTACCAGTTCGGGGTTCGCGGCTTCGACACCGCGGCGGCGCTGACGCTGATGGACAAGAGCTCCAACGGCGGCACGACGCAGGGCCAGTCGATCCGCGGCCGCGAGCCCGGTTACCTCAGCAGGCACTACATCACCGAGGACCCGTCGGACTCGCTCGAGTACTCGGCGTCGGACTTCGCGATCGCGCAGTTCGCGAAGGCGGTCGGCGACACCGCGAAGTACAACACCTACATGGCCCGGGCCCAGTGGTGGCAGAACGTCTTCGGCACCGACTCCGGCTACATCCAGCCGCGCGGCGCCGACGGCACCTGGGCGTGGCCGGTCAACCCGCCGAGCAACAGCGGCTACACCGAGGGCAACCCGTCGCAGTACACCTGGATGGTGCCCTACAACTTCCAGGGCGTGATCAACCTGATGGGCGGCCCGCAGACCGCGATCCAGCGGCTGGACCACCACTTCACGCAGCTCAACGGCGGCCTGACCCAGCCGTACTTCTACATCGGCAACGAGCCAGAGCACGGCGTGCCGTGGGCGTACAACTACGCCGCCCACCCGCAGGGCACCAGCTCCGCGGTGCGGCGCGTGATGAACGAGTCCTTCACCACCGGCGCGGGCGGCCTGCCGGGAAACGACGACCTCGGCGCCACGTCGGCGTGGTTCGTCTGGTCGGCGATGGGCATGTACCCGGCGACGCCGGGCGCCGACGTGCTCGCGCTGCACGGCCCGCTGTTCTCGTCGATCTCGATCATCCGCCCGAGCGGGACGGTCCAGATCACCGGCAACGGCGCGGGCCAGGGCTCGCAGTACGTGCAGAACCTGAGCGTCAACGGTGTTTCGACGACGAAGTCGTGGATCCGCTACGGCGACATCGCGGGCGCTTCGACGCTGAGCTACACGATGGGCTCCTCGCCGAGCAGCTGGGGCACGGCCTCCTCGGACGTCCCGCCGTCCTACAACGACGGGTTCACTCCCCCGGCGACCGCGCCGAACCTGGGCACGAACCTGGCCCAGGGCAAGGCCGCGACCGGTTCGGCGGCGTGCGCCACGTCCGAAAGCGCGGACAAGGCTTTCGACGGGAGCCTGGCCAACAACAGCAAGTTCTGCACGGCCGCCACGACCAAGTTCCTCCAGGCAGACCTCGGTTCGGCGCAGAACGTGTCGTCGTTCGTGGTCAAGCACGCCGGGCTGGGCGGTGAGACGACGGGCTGGAACACCGGCGCGTTCACCATCCAGACGTCCACCGACGGCACGAACTGGACCACGGTCGCGACGGTGTCGGGTTCGCGGGCCAGCCGGACGTATCACCCGATCACCACGAGGTCGGCGCGCTACGTGAAGCTCAACATCAGCACTCCGGCCAACGACGGCAACGGTGCCGCCCGGATTTACGAATTCGAGGTGCACTAAAGGACTCGTGAGCGTTCCGGGCGGTTCTAACCGCCCTGGTGTTTTAACGTTGTGAGGGCATGGTGAGCGGGGTCGTCGCGGAGCGGCGGCCCTGCTTTCGTTGCTGGGTTTAGGTGTGAGCTGCTCCGCGGACGATGTGATGCCGGGTCGCGGGGGTGGATGTGCGTCCTGTCGGGCGGCCTGGGCCCGGCCGTGAGGGTTTTCGTGGCTTTGCCGGGGTGCCCAGCCGGGGATGAAGCCGCCGAAACCCGCGTTTGACCCGCAACGGACTCAGCGGCCCCCGCCGTTCCCAGGGCAGCCGCTGATCAGCGACCAGCCCTCGGGCCAGCACGAGGTGCATGTAGGCCACGGCGACCAACTGGCTCCAGCGCAGGGCCTGCTCGGGGCCACGCACCCGCGGGCGGGTCCAGGCCAGATACTGCTTGAGGAACCGGAACAGATGCTCGATGTCGTACCGGCGCAGGTAGGCCCGCCACACCCGGTCCAGGTCGAAGGACCCCTGCGGGCCGGTCCAGAACAACCACATCGGCGGGAACGCCGGATCGGCCGAGCACACCCACACCACACTGCCCCGGGTCACCGGGCGGGCGTGCCCGGGCCGGTAACCGGGCTCGCGCAGCGCCGGGGACTCCGAGGGACGCGGGTGCATCCCGTGCCACACCGACACCGACACCGCCGCCCGGCCGCCTTGCGCGGGCACCGCGAGATACTCGTCCGGGTCACGCTCCCAGGTGCCGGGGTCGGACAGTTTCATCCGCTTCCCGTGCACCTGCGGCCGCCCGATCGTGCCCGGCGCCCGCGGCGGCGGATCAGCGAACAGCACCGCGTCCTTGCGCAGCCGCACCACGACCTGCACCGGCTGCTGCTCGCCGCTGAACCGGCCACCCAGATACACCGGGCTGTAGTCCCCGTCGGCACACACGATCGGCACCTCACCGCCGTCACTCGCACCGGTCACACCGGCCGCGGCCAGGCCCCTCAGCAACGCCTCGATCTGCTCCACACCCACGACGTTATGGTTCTCACCAGGCACGATCCGCTCCACCGACACCGGCGACGCCCACGACGACCCGCTCGTCCCGGTCGCGGCCAGCCACTGAAACCACCACCCCGGGGTCACCACCCCACCGCCACCGCCGACGTCCTTGCCCGCGTCATAATTCAACGTCCGGTCCGGGCTCGTCGGCGCGTCCGGACGCGGATACTGCGAGCAATCCAGCGCGAACACCAACCCCGCACCAGGATCCACCGCTCCCGCCAGCACCCCCGCCAGCGCCGCCTCATCGATCCGGCCCTTGTCCAGCGCGGCATAGACACTGCCATGTCCGCGTCGCAGCACCGGCTCCAGACTCAAATGCGGCAACGACTCCAACCGGCCCGGATGACACAGCACCGCATCGACCATCTCGAACAACACATCCGGCCACACCGTGAACGCCCCATACACCGCCCGCCGGAACGCCCGCAACCGGCGTAGTTGGCAAACAAGGGATCCATCGGGCACACTGCCGGACACGGCCACCGCCTGTCATCATCGAGTTTCTTGGTCGGAACCCGAAATGATCAAGCGGTGGCCGCCTCATGTCAACGACCAACCACCCCACACGTTAAAACACCAGGGCGGTTAGAACCGCCCGGAACGCTCACGAATCCGGGACCCCCAGCTCAGTGAAGATCTTCGAAGCTGCGGCGAGCAGCGTCGCCGCCTCCGCGGATTCCTCATAGGACTCCCGGATCGCGGCCGACACCCGCAACGCGCGGGCCTCGTTGAGGCGCTGGCCGTCTTCGCGGGCGATCTTCAGTGCCTGGCCGATGTGCCGGGTCGCGGCCGGGCGGTCGCCCAGTGCCAGATGGGCGGCCGCCAGCTCGGTGAGCGCGGCGCATTCGAGCACTCGCATCCCGGTCTCGTTCATCTTGGCCAGCGCGAGTTCCGTGTGCGTCACCGCGTCCGACGGGTGCCCGATCGCGCGGTGCGCCGCGGCGAGCCCGATGAGGATGGACGCCTCGCCGTAGCGGAAGTGGATCTTCCGCGACAGTTCCAACGCCACGGTGTACCCCTCGATGCTCTCGCGGAATTGGCCCCGCAGGCGCGCCACCGTGGCGAGGATTTCCAGCGCACCCGCCTCGTGCCGGCGTTCACCGACTTCGCGGCCCTCCTCCAGCGCTTGCCGGGCGCGCCTTTCCGCATCGTCGTGACGGCCGAGGTCGCAGTACGTCTCGGCCAGGCACACCAGCGCCGAGATGAAGCCGTGCCGCATGCCCCACTGGACCGTGAGCCGGACGCTTTCCTCGTGGCACTCCGCGGATTCGGGCATCCGGCCCGCGGTCCAGTGGGCCAGGCCGAGACCGTTGAGCGCGACCAGCCGGATGTGGCGGTTGCCGATCCGCGAGCTCAGCGCGACCGCCTTGGTGTGGCACGCGATCGCGTTCTCGACGCGGCCGAGCGAGAGCAGCGAGACGCCGACGTAGTTGATCTCGCGTGCTTCGGTGTTCTCGTCACCGGCCTGCCGGGCGACGGCGAGAGCGCGCTCGTGCTGGCGCATCGCGTCGTGAGGCTTGCCGAGCTGGGAATACACCCGGCCGAGGCCGTGGCGCGCCTCCGTCTCGGCCACGGGGTCCATGCCGCCTTCGAGGGCTTCTTCGAACCCGGCGGCCGCGGCTTCGTAGTCGCTGAGGTTGTAGGCGATCACCGCGCGCAACACGAGCGCGGCGACCTCCGCGCGGCGGTCGCCGGCGGCTCGCGCTGCGCCCAGCGCCGTGTTCGCCACCGCGAGCCCGTCCGCCGAGAGCCCGCGCCCGGCGAAGTAGCCGCGCAGGGTGTCGGCCAGCTGCCCGCCGTAGTGCCGCAGCCGGGGGGAGCCCGCCGCGCGTTCGACGGCGGCGACCAGGTTCGGGCGCTCCTGGTCGAGCCAGCGCATCGCCGGTTCGTCGTCGCCGAACGACGCCGCCGGCTCGACTGTGCCGGGCAGGAGCCGCCGGGACAGCGGGAACAGCCGGTGCGTGGCCGCGGACGCGGTGTCGAGGTAGTGATCGAACAGCCGGGTTTCGGCCGCGGCCAGCTCGCCGGGAGTCTCGTCGGCCCGCGCACGGTCGCCGGCGTATTCGCGGACCAGGTCGTGGAACTGGAACCGGGTGGCGCTGCGCCGGATCAGCAGGCTCGCCGCGACCAGCCGGTCCAGGCACCGCCGGACCGGATCCGGTGGGCCCGCCAGCGCCGCCGCGGCGACCGGGTCGAAGTCCGGGCCGGGCACCAAGCCCAGCAAGCGGAAGACGCGCCGCGCCTGCTCGTCGAGTGCTTGGTAGGACAACTGGAACGTGGCATGCACGGCGACGTCCGGATCGCCCTCGATCGCCAGCTCGGCCAGCGGGTCGGCGCGCAGCGCGGCCACGTAATCGCCGATCGAGGGATGCATGCCGCCCAGCAGGTTGGCCGCCGCGATCCGCAGCGCGAGCGGCAGGTGCCCGCACAGATCGGCGAGCTGGTCGACGGCGCCGGGTTCGGCGCCGACGAGGTCCGGGCCGAGCAGGTCGGCGAGCAGCGTCCGGGTGTCCGGAGTGGACAGCACGTCCAGGGTGAGCACCCGCGCGTCGTTGAGCACGGTCAGCCCGCGCAGGTCGCTACGGCTGGTCACCAGCGCCGCGCAGCCGGAGTTCGGCGGCAGCAGCGGGCGGACCTGGTCGGCGTCGGCGGCGTTGTCCAGCACCACCAGGACCCGCCGCCCGGCCAGCATGATCCGGTACAGCACGACCTGCTCGTCCAAGGTCGCCGGCACGTGCGTGGCGGCGACGCCGAGGGCGCGCAGGCACAGCGTCAAAGCCTGAGTCTTGGACAGCGGCGACATCGAGGCGTACCCGCGCAGGTCGACGAACAGCTGGCCGTCGGGGAACCGGGCGGCCATCCGGTGTGCCCAGTGCACGGCCAGCGCGGTCTTGCCGATCCCGCCGGAACCGGAGATCACCAGCGTCCGGTGCCCGGGCGGGTCGCCGAGCAGCGCGTCCAGCCGGGCCAGATCCGAGGCCCGGCCGGAGAAGCTGGGCAGGTCCGCGGGCAGCTGGCAGGCGGCGGGCAGCGGCTCGGCGGGCGGCGGCTCCTCCTGCGTGGTGAGGATCTTCTGGTGCGCCGCGCGCAGCCGCGGCCCGGGCTCGACGCCGAGTTCGTCGTCGAACATCCGGTGCACGGCGCGGTAGGTCTCCAGCGCGTCGGCTTGGCGCCCGCAGCGGTGCAGCGCCAGGATGTACAACGCCCAGAACGACTCCTGCCACGGGTTTTCCCTGGTCAGGGCGCCGAGCTCGCCGACGATCTCGCGGTGGTGGCCCAGCTGGAGGCTCACCTCGAGGTAGCGTTCGCGGGCTCGCAGCCGTTCCTCGGCCAGCGGGTCGGCCTCGTCCCGCTGCAGGGACTCGGACGGGATGTCGGCCAGCGCCGCGCCCCGCCAACACGCCAGTGCTTCGGCCAGCAGTTTCCGCTCGGTCTCGGGCTCGGCGTCGCCGGACCGCGCGACGAGATCGCGGAAGCGCAGCAGATCCAGCTGATCGGGGGCCAGCCGTAGCAGGTACCCGTCCGGCCGGGTCTCGATGACGGCGTCGCCGAGCACGCGCCTCAGCCGCTGCGCATAAAGCTGCGCGCTCTTGCGCGCGGTCGGGGGCTGCGCGTCCCCCCACAGGCCTTCGGCCAGCCTGTCGAGGGTGACCGTCGTGTTCGGACGCAGGAGCAGCGTCGCGAGCATGACCCGCAGCTTCGGCCCGGTCACCGACACCGGCGCGCCCCCGCGCGTCACCTCGAGCGGCCCGAGGATGCCGAACGCCAGATCAGATGTCGCCAACTCTTCCCCTTGGGTGGGCATGCCAAAGCCGTCAGCTGCCCGCTGAGAAGGAGCTTAACCGGCTGGGCGCAGGGATGCCGACATACCGTGGTAAATGCGACACACCCTCGTCCCGGACGCGATAAAGAGCCTGTGCCGCCCCGGCTGACCAGGAAACATGACGGCGTGGTTGATGATCCGCGCGCACTTTTCGAGGCGAAGCTAAGCGGTCTGCGAGGCCGGCGGCTGATGACGGTGGACTACTGGTACGTCAACTGGAGCGCCGAACCGGCGCGGTCCGCCCAATGGAGTGAAGGCGTCCTTCAGTCCGTCTCGCGGAGGAATCGCGGTGGGGCTGGTGGGGTTTTTGGAGCTGGTGGGGTGCGTGGGGCGAGGTGGAAGTCCATTAGGCCACCTTGAGGGACTTAGTCTCCTGGAAGGTGGCCTCACGGACTTGGGGCTCAGAGGTTTCGGTGAGCGAGGGGACTTTCCTCACGCGAGACGCGAGGAAAGTCCCCTTCATCTCGGCACCATGCCGAGCGCGCCGCCTTTGCTTTACGGATCAGCAGCCGCGGCCGTCGATAGGGTGCCTGCCATGCCTGAGCTCGGACCTGCCTGGCCACCGGTCCCGATCAAGACCGAGCGACTCGTGCTCCGCGAGTCCGAGGCCCGGGACCGGGCCGCGTTCATCGACCTGTTCGCCTCACCGGAAGTGGGCAGCTACCTCGGTGGCTCTCGATCGCGGGACGAGCTCGAGCGCGTGATGCCCGAGGTGCCGGGGCGACGTCCGGGCCTTTTCGTGATCGAGCTCGGCGGAGCGCTGATCGGCATGATCACTCTCGATCGCCGTGACGCGCAGCGTCCGGGGCATGTTCGTCCGGATGCCGGGGAACCGAGCTCGGCTACATGTTCCTGCCGGAGTCGTGGGGGAGCGGGTACGCCGCCGAGGCGTGCGCGACGGCGCTCGGCTGGCTCGCCGGTGCGCTTCCCGGTGAGCCGGTGGTGCTCTGCACGCAGATCGCCAACTACCGCTCGATGCGCCTGGCGGCGAAGCTGGGGTTCACCGAGGTGGAGCGGTTCGAGGAGTTCGGCGCCGAGCAGTGGTTCGGTGTGTGGTGCCCGATCACGCCGTCCCGTTGAGGGCGCTGGTGTCGAGCGCGACTTCGCAGAGGGAGGCGCGCAACGGCGAGCTGCCGCTGATCGGGTCGCTCGGACCCTGGCTCAGCACGAGGTTGAGGTTGGCGCTGCCCTCGCCGAAGGCCGGATAGCCCGGCTGACCGAGTTCGCCCGCAGGCTGCCACCAGCCGTGCTGGCCGCACACCACGCCCGGGTCGAGGTTGACGTTGAACTTGGCCCGCGCGCGGATACTTCCCATCGGGGTCTCCAGCCGCACCCAGTCGCCGGCGGCGATGCCACGGGCGGCCGCGGTCCCGGGGTGCAGTTCGAGCTGGGGCTCGGGCGCGGATTTGCGCAGACTGGTGATCTCGCGATGCTGGCTCTCGCAGAAGAACAGTGACTTGGCGCAGGTGAGGATCAGCGGGTACCGGGCCGCCAGGTCCGGGCGCGAGAGCGGGCTGAGGGACGGCTCGTCATAGGTCGGCAGCGGCGGATATCCCTGCTTGCGCAGCGTCTCGGAATACAGTTCGACCACCCCGGAAGGCGTCCGGAAGCCGCGCTGTTCGTACTTGCGGTGGACCGTCCGCAGCGGCAGGTGGATTCCCTCCGGCGCGGCCCGCAGCTGCTCGAGGGTGAGGCCGCTGGGTGCGAGGTGATGCTGCCAGGCCGCCTCGATGTCACCGCCGAAGAACTGCTCGCCCAGCCCGAGCGCGACCGCGAGGTCGAAGATGATCCGCAGGTCCGAACGGGCCTCGCCGCGTGGGGCGACCACGGGCTGTCGCAATTGGACGGTCGACTGTGCGTCCTGGCTGGTCTCGAACCCGACCCGCAACGCCTCGGCCTCCCACGCGCTCGTCGCGGGGAGCACGATGTCCGCCTGCTCCGCGGTCGGGCTCATGAACAGATCCGTGTGCACGAAGAAGTCCAGCGCGCCGAGCGCGTCCCGGCCCCGCGCGCTGTCGCCGTGGGCCATCACCAGGTTGGCGCCGAAGTTGACCAGCGCCCGGGCCCGGTAGGGCACGCCGTCCAGCGCCGCCCGGTAGAAGTCCTCGCCGGTGACGAACTCGAACCGGGCCGGACCGAGCGGCCGGTCCCCGACGCCGATGGTCTTGCCCCGCTGCTCGGGCGACAGCAGCTGCGTGCCGTCGATCGGGTTGGTGGGCACGGGCGTGAACAGCACGTTGCCGCCCGGCACGTCGATGCACCCGGTGAGGGCGTAGAGCTGGCCGATGGCCCGCACGGTCTGGGTCGCGTTGCTGTGCTGCTCGAGCCCGCTCCAGGTGTAGAACGCCACCGGACGCGCTTCCCAGAGCAGCCGGGCCACGGCGACGATCTCGCCGGCGGGGACGCCGGTGATCTGCTCGGCCACCTCGGGGGCGAACCGCGCGCACCCGTCGATGATCAGGTCCCAGACCTGGCGGGTCGGCACCTCGTCCGGCACCGTCGCGTCGGGAGCGAGCACTTCTCCGGTGTCGGTGCGGACCCGCCGGGAGGCATTGGTCCATCGCTCGACGAACTCGGTGTCGTACCAGCCGTTCTCGATCATCACGTGCGTGATCGACAGCGCCAGGGCCGCGTCCGTGCCGGGACGGACGCGCAGCCAGTGGTCGGCTTTGCTGGCCAGGCCCGCCCGGCGCGGGTCGACCACGACGAGCTTCGCGCCGCGTCGCCGTGCGGCAGTGGTCGCGGTGGCATGCGCGAGCCGGGACACCGACGGGTTGTAACCCCAGTAGAGGACGCATCCGGCGTTGTCGAGGTCGGGCATGTAAGCGCCCGGCACCGGCTCGCCCCAGGTGTAGGTCGTCCCCTGGTAGCGGCCCCAGCCGCACAGCTCCATGTACCCGAGGAGATTGGGGCTGCCGAAGGCACGCCGGAGCCGGAGCAGCCAATCGATCGAGTCCGACATGGCCGAGGTCGAGGGCGAGGCACTGCCGAACACCACCGCTTCCGGCCCGGACTCGGCGGCGATCGCCGAGAGCCGCGAGGCGATGGTGGCCAGCGCCTCGTCCCAGCCGAAGTGTTCCCAACCCGGGTCGGCCGCGCCCTTCGGAGCGGTCCGGCGCAGCGGATGCAGCAGCCGGTCAGGGTGCGCGACGATTTCCGGGGCGGCCTTGCCCTTGACGCAGATCGCCTGTCCGGTCGGATGGCCGGGCAGCGGGCGAAGCGCCAGCAGGCGCCCGTCGCCGACCGTCGCCGTGGCCCCGCACCGGGACACGCACAGCGGGCAGAACGTGGCCACTTCGGTCGTCATCGCGCACCTCCGACGGCCATCCGCGGATTCCGATGGCTCCCGAGCCCCCATCGTCGCACTCAAGCGCCCGATTGGAGCAGTTCAGGTTCGAAAATCTCTTCAGAGGCGGGAAGCAAGAATCAGACAAGTTTCCGGATCTAGTGGACATAGTCTGAGTAAAAATGAGGCAAGTGTCTTGTGGGTGCGGCAACGGCGGCCTAAGGTCACCTCGCGCCGGCTTCGACGGCGGCAGGACGGCTTCCGTGAGAATCGAGGGTCCCCATGCCGAAGAGCCGTTGGGTCACCACGATCGCGTTCGTCATCGGCGTCTCGCTGGTGACCACCCCCGCGTCCGCCGAAGCGGCGGGAACGCCCGTGGTGACGCGGGCCGGGATCGACCCGGCACTCGTCGCGGGCAAGGGAGCGAACCTCGGTTTCGCCGAGCAGGAGGCGGAAAACGCCGTCACCACCGGCACGGTCATCGGACCGGACCGGTCGGCGTACACACTGCCGGCGGAGGCGTCCGGACGCAAAGCCGTCAAGCTGACGCCCGGCCAGTACGTCGAGTTCGCGCTGCCGGAGACGGCCGACGCGATCACCGTCCGGTACAGCATTCCGGACGCCCCGGGCGGCGGCGGGATCACCGCGCCACTGGAGGTCACCGCGGGCGGGCACCGGCAGACGATGACCCTCACGTCGCAGTATTCGTGGCTGTACAACCAGTATCCGTTCACCAACGACCCGGCCGCGGGCCTGCTGCACCCGGAGTGGTGGATCACCGAGTGCTCCTGCGTGCCCGCCGAGACCACGCCGGCCCCGGTGATCACGAAACCGTTCCGCCCCAACCACTTCTACGACGAACAGCGGCTTCTGCTCGGCCGGACCTACCGCGCGGGTGCGAAGGTGCGCCTGACCGTGCCCGCCGGGAGCGCGGCCGCGTGGACCGTCGTCGACCTGCTCGAATCGCAGCTCGTCGCGCCGCCCAAGGTGGACTTCTTCGCGCTCGACGTGCTCGCCTTCGGTGCCGATCCGAGCGGCCACCGCGACTCCGCGGACGCGCTCGACCGGGCGATCGCCCTCGCGAAACGCTTGCGTCTCAAGGTGTATCTCCCGCCCGGCAGCTACCAGGTCAACCGGCACATCATCGTCGACGACGTCACGATCGAGGGCGCGGGCAGCTGGTACACGATCGTCAAGGGCCATGAAGTCGCCCTCGGCACCCCCGCGCCGGACGGCTCGGTGCACACCGGGGTGGGCTTCTACGGCAAGGCCGGCGGCAGCCACGACGTCCACCTGTCCGGGTTCGCCATCGAGGGCGACGTCCGCGAGCGCATCGACACCGACCAGGTCAACGCCATCGGCGGCGCGCTCAGCGACTCGACTGTGGACGGCATGTACCTGCACCACACGAAGGTCGGGCTGTGGTTCGACGGGCCGATGTCGCACCTGCGCGTCACCGGAAACGTGCTCGCCGACCAGGTCGCCGACGGCCTCAACTTCCACACCGGGGTCACGGATTCGGTGGTGTCGAACAATTTCATCCGCAACACCGGCGACGACGGCCTCGCCATGTGGTCGGACAAGACCGAGGACGCGCGCGACACGTTCGACCACAACACCATCCAGACCCCGGTGCTGGCCAACGGAATCGCGCTCTATGGCGGCACCGACCTCACCGTTTCGGACAACCTGGTCGCCGACCCGATCCGCGAGGGCAGCGCGCTGCACCTCGGCTCCCGCTTCGGCGCGGAAGCGTTCACCGGCAAGATCCGGGTCGCCGGCAACACCACCGTCCGCGCCGGGACGTTCGAGCTGAACTGGAAGATCGGCCTCGGCGCGATCTGGCTCTACGCGCTGGAGCGGAACATCGACGCGGACGTCCAGGTCACCGGCGACAACTTCCTCGACAACACCTACAACGCGATAGCGCTGATCAGCGACTTCCCGGTGAAGGACCGCTACTCGATCACCGGCGTGAAGTTCAGCGACCTCCGCGTCGACGGGACCGGGACGTCGGTGGTCAGCGGCCGCACTGCCGGTTCGGCGTCGTTCGCCAACGTCGTCGCGCGCAACGTCGGGGCGGTGCCGGTCAACAACTGCGGCTCTTTCAACTTCCCGCCCACGGGTTCGGAATTCGCGCTGACCGACCTCGGCGGAAACGGCACCTGGCTCGCGCCCTGGCTGCTCCCGAACACGATCACCTGCGACGACCGGCCGCCGGTCGTCCCGCCTCCTGCCCCGTCGCCCTGGTGAGTGGGAAGGGCCGCTGACACGGCTCGCCAGGCCGTGGCAGGCCCTCGCCGCGCATCCTGGCGACGTCGAAACCGCTCTCGCCGAATACGAACAGGCGATGTTCACGCGCAGCGTGACTCCGCTGGACGAGGCAGCACGTGATCGACCTGTTCGGCTGGGACGAGTTCAGCGGCCCAGCGGAGCGGTGAACTGCTTGTCCGTGGCGGCCTGGAGGGTGCAGACGGCGGTGAACGTCCCGGCCTTCCAGGCCGCCGAGTCCGGGTAGAACACGCCGAGGTCCACCTCGATCGGCGGGGTGTTCTTCGCCCCGAACTTCGCGGCGCGGCGCGCTTCGCAGCCGCTCTTCGCCTGCTGCTCGAGGTAGTCCTCGCCGGGGTACTCGCCCTTGATGTAGCCCTTCAGCGGCACGGTGTCGAACACCTCGCCGTCGTGCGGGCCGCCGCAGTCGGTCTTCGTCGCGTCGAGGCCGTAGCCCGGCGGCGTGTTGTAGCACTCGCCGACCTTGAGTCCCACGATCGTGGGAGTCGTCCCGGTCGTCTTGGCTTTGCCGGTGATGTAGATGACGCCGATGGTCAGCCCGCCCGCCCACAGCAGGCTGAGCACGATGCCCGCGATGGCCAGGCCGCGCCCCGACTGCCCGGTCCGGCCGATCTGGACGATCGCGGCGATCCCCAGGATCAGGCCGAGGATCAGGGAAAAGCCGCAGATGCCCAGGATGCCGAGGATCAGCGACGCGATCGCGAGGCCGTTCGTACCCGTCGGTTTCACCGGCGCCGGCGCCCCGGGCATCCACTGTGGCGGGTTCGGCGGGTACTGGTCGGACATGGTTCCCCCTGCGTATCGGCGTCGAGCGGTCGCCAGTATGGACAATTCGAGGGGAAAGTGTCACATCGGGTTAGGCCATAAGGCACAATGGGCCTCCATCACGGGCGGGCGAGGACCGGAGGAGCTGTGCAGGGGCAGAACGTGGTCGCGGCCGGGCGGACGACGGAGATGTGGGAGCGGCTTTTCCAGCCGGCCGAACGCTGGGGGTGGGAGTTCGTCAAGCCCGTGCCGGCGACGGTCAGCCCGGAGGCGGCCAGTCCGCCGGTCGCGGAGCAGGTGTATGCGCCGCAGGACTACCAGCTGCGGGAGAAGCGCAGCAAACGAGCCTGGATCGGGCTGATCGGCTGGCTCGTGCTGGCCTTCGTGGTGTCGCTGATGGCCGCCGGGATGGCGCAGGCGGTCGCCAAGCAGATCCCGATGGCGGTGGAGCTGACCGGCGACATCGTCCTGGGTCTCGGCGTCCTGCTGGCGATCTGGAACCTGGTCCGCACCCGGCGCCGGTTCAGCGTGATGAAACGCGACTACACCGCTCGCTACAACGCCGCCGTCGAGCGCTACGGCACGGCGTACACGTCGTGGCAGCAGCGCGTCGCCGACCACGACCGGCGCGAGGCGCAGCGGGTGGCCGAGACGATGCGCTGGTACCCGGTGCAGCTGACCACGCGCCCGGCGCGGATCGACGTCTTCGGCGGCACCGAGGACGGCTGGGCGAGCCTGCTCGTGACCGTCGGGTCGCCGCTGCTCGCCGCCGGTTCGTCGGTGTTCCTGCTCGACTTCACCGACCTCGCGGTGGGGGACAACCTGGCCGTCGCGGCCGCGGGCAAGGGCCACGCCGTCGCCGTGCAGGAGCTGCCCCGTGACCTCGCCGAGCTCGGCATCATCGCCGACCTCGACGCGACGGAGCTGGCCGAGGTGATCGCCGAGACCATGCACACGATGAACCGCACGCAGTTCGGCGCGGACCTGCGCGGCCTGCACACCGACCTGCTCACCGCCGTCGGCGAGCGGCTGAGCGGCCCGCCCACCTTCGCCAAGCTCGTCGCCGGGCTGCAGGTGTTCCGCCGGGTCTACGACGCGGGCTCGGACGAGACCCTCTCGCCGGACGAGGTGCGCAAGCTCAACTCCTATGTGGACACCGTCGGCAGCACGGACCAGACCCAGAACGAACTCCAGGCGCTCGAAGGCGAACTGCGCGGCCTGGCCAGGGCGGAACGCGCGTCGGAGAAGCAGGCGACGGCGGGTTTCCGGGCGATGTGGCCGGTGCGCGGGTTCTCCGTCGTCGCCACCCGGGCCAAGACCGGCCGGCACCGGCGATTCGTCGAGCACATCGTCTTCCACCGCACGCTGCAGGAGCTGCACACCCGTGAGGCGACCGGCCGCGAGACGCTGATCGTCGCGGGCGCCGACCAGATCGGGCTCGAATCGCTCGAGGCCATGGCGCGCCAGGCGCGCCGCGCGGGTGTCCGGCTGATCTTCCTGGTCCAGCACCTGCGTGACGACATGCAGAAGCTGCTCGGCGCCGCGGGCACCGTCACGCTGCTGATGCAGATCGGCAACGGCGACGAGGCCGCGAACGCCGCCGAGTTCGTCGGCCGCGGGTACAAGTTCGAGCTGTCGCAGCTCACGCTGCAGGTCGGGCGGACGCTGACGCACGGCACGGCGGACACCGAGGGCGGATCCGTGGGGACGCAACGGTCGCGCGGCTACACCTACGGCGGGTCGTCCGGCGGTTCGACCGGGCCGGGTGGCTCGAGTTCGAGCTCGAGCAGTTCGTGGAGCACCACCAACACCACGACCCACAGCCGGGAACAGAACTGGTCGCACACGGACTCGCAGTCCGAGGCCGACTCGACGAACCGGGGCGTGACCGCGGCCCGGGTGTACGAGTTCGAGGTCGAGCCGACCGCCTTGCAGGGGCTCGCGCCGACGGCGTTCGTGATGGTCGAGAACGGGATGTCGGGCCGGCGTGTGGTGATCGGTGACTGCAATCCGGGCACGGTGCTGCTCGACCGGGTCGCCGCCCACCCCCGCCACGGCTGAGGCTCGCCGTGCTGGAGGGGTTCGCGTTCCACGATCTGCTGGCCGTGCCGCGCGGCGACGACCTCGCGACCGGCGTCGACCGGCCCGACGAAACCGGCGGGCGCTCGCCGGCGCAGTTGTTCGCGGCGCTCACCGCCGCGCACGCCGACCTGCGATTTCGCGGCCCGGACGCGGCTTTCGCCGTGGCCTGGGAGCGCCCGGCCGGGAGCCGCGCGCTGCGCGTCCTGGTCGGTGGCCGTCCGCATTCTCCGGTCGCGCGTGGGTCCGGCGACGTTGTTCCGGTGCTGTACCCGCCGGGCGGGCTCGGCCGAGCGGCCGACACCGCCCAGGTCGCGGCCCGGTGGGCGGCGCTGCCGTCCTGGACGCGCTGCACGGGTGGCTCCGATCCACTGTGGACACCGGACTCCGGCTCGGAAGCGCCGGGCCGGGGCGGATTCGACGACTACGTCGCCCACATGCCCGGCGCGTTCGCGTGGCTGGTCGTGGCGGAACCGGTGGGGACCGAAGCGATCGAGCGCGAGCTGCTCGGGCTGGAAACCACGATGCCGCGGCTGCGCCAGCGGGAGAACTCCGAGCCGGACCGGATCGCCTTGCTGCGTGCGGAAGGCCGGTACCGGGAGCTGTCGCGCGCACGACCGGCCGGACTGTGGAACGTGCACGTCCTGGTCGGCGGCCCGGACGAAGCGGCGACGCGCGCGGCGGCGGCGTTGCTGTGCAGCGCCAGTGATCTCGACGCGCTGCCCTACGTGCTGACGCCGGGCACCGACTGTGCCGGGTTCGAGCAGATCTGGGACAAGCCGGTCGAAAACGGTGCCCTGAGCTCGCCGTTCCGGGCGACCGGCGAGCTCCTCGCGGCCGTCGCGCGGCCGCCGCGCCGCGAGCTGCCGGGAATCCGGATGACCGAGCCGCCGTTGTTCGACGTCACGCCCGAGTTCGACGGCGACGTTCCGCTGGGCACGGTCCTCGATGACGCGGACCTGCCGGTCGGGGAGTTCGGCGTCGCGCTGGACACACTCAACCGGCACACGTTCGTCGCCGGGGCCACCGGTTCGGGCAAGTCCCAGACCGTGCGGCACCTGCTGGAGGGGCTGCACCGCGCCGGGGTGCCGTGGCTGGTGATCGAGCCCGCGAAGGCCGAGTACGCCGCGATGGCCGGGCGGCTCGGCCCGGACGGTTCGGTGACGGTGATCCGGCCGGGCGACCCGACGGCCTACCCCGCCGGGCTGAACCCGCTGGAGCCCGCCGAGGGTTTCCCGTTGCAGACCCACCTGGATCTGGTCGGCGCGCTGTTCCTGGCCGCGTTCGACGCCGACGAGCCGTTTCCGCAGGTCCTGGCGCAGGCGCTGACCCGCTGCTACACCGACCAGGGCTGGGACACGGTGACCGGGCAGGTGCGCGGGCGCGTCGAACCCGTGAAGTATCCGAGTCTCGGCGACCTGCAGGCGACCGCGATCGAGGTGGTCAAGGGCATCGGCTACGGCAAAGAGGTCTCGGACAACGTCCGCGGCTTCGTCGACGTCCGGATCGGCTCGCTGCGGCTCGGCACGCCCGGCCGGTTCTTCGAAGGCGGGCACCCACTGGACGTCGCCGAGCTGTTGCGCGGCAACGTCGTGCTGGAGATCGAGGACATCGGGTCCGACGCCGACAAGGCGTTCTTCATCGGGGCGGTGCTGATCAGGCTGTTCGAGCACCTGCGCGTCCACCATCAGCCCGGCGCGCGCGGGCTGAAGCACGTGCTGGTGCTGGAGGAGGCGCATCGGCTTCTGAAGCGCGCCGAGCCGGGGAGCCCGGCCGAGCACGCGGTGGAGCTGTTCACGTCGATGCTGGCGGAGATCCGCGCGTACGGCGAAGGAATCGTTGTCGCCGAACAGATTCCGGGCAAGATCGTGCCGGACGTCATCAAGAACACCGCGTGCAAGATCCTGCACCGGCTGCCCGCCGAGGACGACCGGCTGGCCGTCGGCGCCACGATGAACCTGAGCGAAGCCCAGTCGCGCCACGTCGTGACGCTGCCGCCGGGCCGCGCGGCGGTGTTCACCGACGGCATGGACCGGCCGCTGCGCCTGCTGATGCCCTTGAACGAAGGCGCCGAAGACACCGCGCGGGTTTCGAAGTCGCCTGCCGTGCTCGGCCGCCGGAGTGTCGCATGTGGACAGTTGTGCGCGGCTTCGCCGTGCACGCTGGGACGGATCAGCGACGCCGTCCACCGCGCCGATGATGATCCGAAGCTGGTGCTGTGGGTGGAACTGCTGACCGTCGCGCACATCGCCGGCCGCCGGGTGCCCTCGCCTTCCCAGGACTGGATCGCTTCCCTGCACCGGAAGTTCGACGACCAGACGCTGGAATGTGCGGTGGCCCATCGCATTCAGGCGGCCGTCGATGCCCGGTACGCGGGCATCGCCGAGTACAACGCGTCCGGGGAGTTCATCGAGCACCTGGCGTCGAGCGCGTCGCGGACGTTGAACGGCCTGCCGCACGGGTGCGACTTTCCGGAAGTCCGGTGGCAGGCCGGGACTTATCGCTGGTTCGACGTCAAACGTGCGTTGAAGCCGCGCGGTGGCCAGGACGACGGGCCACACCCCTCGACGGAAGCGTGGGCTGAGCGTGGCCTGGTGCTGAGCGGGCGGACGCGCGTGGAGCAACTGGCCGAGCTTCTCGACCGGCCGGACTGCTGGCGCAACGACGACGCGACGGTGATCGGCGCCGTGCGGCCGACGCTGATCGACACCGCGGTGCGGAAGCTCAGCGCGCGGAAGGATCCGGGGGAGCGGCTGCTGCACGCGGCCGGATTCCTGAACCTGCCCAACAGCTGGGCGGTCGCGGTACTCAAGATGGCGGGGAGAGGCGAATGAGCGAGACCGGCGAATCCTCCGACACCCCGGACGAGCCCGACACCCCGGAACCCCCGGCTGAGGAGACGGAATCGTCCGACGAGAGCGGCCCGCAGGAGGCCGCCGACGAGGACGACTCCGACGACAGTGAGGTTCCCCCGGGCGACGCTTCCCAGGGGACCGACGACTCCGGCGATCAGACCGACGACGTTCCGCCGCCGGACGAGCAGCCGAACGCCGACGACGACGCGGACAAGACCGAGTCTTCGCCGAATTCCGAGCAGCAGGACGAGCCGCCCGCGACGGGACCTCAGGAAGCCGCCGACGAGGACGAGGACTCGGGGACCGAGGAATCGGGAACCGAAGAGGCGGAAGCCGAGGAAGCCGAGGAGGCGGGGGCGGGGGCCGAGGAAGCCGAGGCAGCGGAGTCGGGGACCGAGGACGCGGGGGCCGAGGAGGCGGAGGCCGAAGAGGCTGAGGCCGAAGAGGCTGAGGAAACCGAAGCCGAGGAAGCGGAACCCGAGGACGAGGGGACCGAAGAGGCGGAAGCCGAAGAGGCCGAGGAAGCGGAGGCCGAAGAGGCGGAGGCCGAGGAAGCGGAGGCCGAAGAGGCGGAGGCCGAAGAAGCGGAGGCCGAGGAAGCGGAAGCCGAGGAAGCGGAGGCCGAAGAGGCGGAAGCCGAGGAAGCGGAGGCCGAAGAGGCGGAAGCCGAGGAAGCGGAGGCCGAAGAGGCGGAAGCCGAGGAAGCGGAGGCCGAAGAGGCGGAAGCCGAGGAAGCGGAGGCCGAAGAGGCGGAAGCCGAGGAAGCGGAGGCCGAGGAAGCGGAAGCCGAGGAAGCGGAGGCCGAGGAAGCGGAAGCCGAGGAAGCGGAAGCCGAGGAAGCCGAAGAACAGTCCAATGAGGACGAAACGGCCCGGCAGGATGCGGAGAACCGGGAAGCCGAGGACAACAAGCCTCCGCCCGACGACGAAGAACTCGAGCTGGAGCTGAAGCCCCGCGGTCCCGGTTGGGAGGGCAACTGGTCGTCGCCGGAAGCGCGTTCCCAGACCGAGCAGCCCGCCGCGCAGCAGGAAACCGTCGTCACCGAGATCGAGGAGCCGGGCAGCGAGTCTGCCGAACAACCGGCGCAGCAGGCAGAACGCGGCAACGAGCGCCAGGCCGAGCGCGACGACGAGGCTGCCCGCCGGAACGAGCGTGGCGACGAAGCTGCCGAGCGCCAGAACGAGGCCGCCGAGCAGCGAGAGCCCGAGGCTCCCCATCCGTACAGCGGGGAATTCAACTCCAAGACCGGCGAACTGAAGCTGGACCGCGACACCCCGGACGGGCCCAAAGAGACCCCTCGCGAGCATGAAGAAGGCGATGCGGCCGAAGGTCCGTGGAGTCCGGACGCGGACTACGGCGAAGTCGTCGCCCGGTATGAGGACGGGGACGGCTGGGAGGTCGGACCGGATACGCCCGCCGAGCGCGAGCAGCGCGCGGAGGACATGGCCGAGAAGCTCAAGGGCGAGGAAACGGTCGCGGAGCGGCTCGCCGAAGACGGCGCCGATCTCGCCGAGCCCGCGGTGAAGCTCTACGAGGCCGCGGAAGCCAAGAGCGAAGCCAAGCACGAGGCCAAAACCGAGCCGAAGCACACCGAGCACACGGCGACCGGCCAGGAGGACAACCCGCATGTCGAGCCGGCCGAGAACCAGGCTTCCACCCCGGACATGGTCGCTTCCCTGGCCATGACGGGCGTGGCGCTGGCAGCGATGGTGAAGCAGTGGCTCAGCGATCGGCGCGGTGGCTCGGCCGCGCCCGACGAGGACGACTGATCCCGTTCGTCAACGTATCGGTTGACGCGAGGGAGTGTCAACCGATACGTTGACGTCATGACCGAATCCTTGAGCGCGTTACGGATGATGCCGTGGGCCCGCGAGTCGGTGGACGAAGCCGAGCGGGTGCTGATCGAATCGATCATGGACAGCGGCTGGACGTGGGAACAGCTGGGCGCGGTCTACGGCGAACGCTCCAAGCAGGCGATGCAGCAGCACTACAAGCGACGCGGCGGGCAACGGACCTGGACCGCCGCGGGACGGCGGGAATCGGAGCCGCCCGACCTGGAATCGGTCCGCCATGCCATCACCGGCCTGCTGCTGAACTTCCGCGCCACCGACGAGGCGCTGACCCGGACCATGGCCGATGCCTCCTGGAACGAACGTGATCCGCAGAAGGAAGCCCTGCGGCGGCTGTCCTGGACGGAGCGGCTCAATGACAGCCTGGACGAGCTGCACGACTTCATCAACAACAGGATCGCCCGCGTGCCCCGGGTCGACCGGTCGCTGGTGCTCGGCGATCGCAACCGGATCCACCCCGGGCACGTGGAGGTCGAGCGCGGCGCCGCCGGGGAGCTTCGCGCCGAGATCGACCGGGTCATCGAGCGGCTCGAGCAGCACCAGGACACGGTCGGCGCGACCATCGACGAGCTGCGGCGCCGCCGGGCCGAACTCGCCTGATTCGTGGTAATCTCGTTTCGTGCCGCAACGAAACGAAGTGGCCGCGCTGGCCGGCGCGGTGATGCACCTGATCGACCACGGGCACCGCCAGGTCTCGCGCCGCATCGACCTGACCAAGGTGCAGATCCTCGGGCTGATCGCCGATCGCGGCGCGCTCCGGCCGGGGGAGATCGCCGCCGAGCTGGGGCTGACCGCGTCCGCGACCAGCAGGCACCTGACCGCGCTGGAGGAGTCGGGTCAGATCGTCGTCGAGGCCGACCCCGGCGACGCCAGGACATTCCTGGTGCGGCAGACCGACGCCGGGCGGGCCCACATCGACGCGACTGTGGACGCCGGGACGGCCGTGTTCGCCCAGGTCGTCGCGGATTGGTCCGAAGAAGACGTCCGCACGGCCCGCGAGCTGATCGAGCGGCTCAACGAGGCATGGGCCAGGCGCGACGCGCAGCCGCCACCCGCTCGGCGCCGGCGCCGGATCCCCAAGGAAGGCGACCGATGACGACCGCATCCACGACACGCACGCTGCCGGCCCCGGTTCAGGGCGCCCGGCTCGCCCTGTACGCGGTGGCGTTGAGTCACCTGGTCATCCCCATCGTGATGTGGTTCAACCGGGACACCCTCGCGTCGCAGATCACGGCCGAGCATCCCGAGTTCGACCACGCGACGGTCGACGTCGCGAACACCGCCGCCCTCGCGGCCGCCGCCGGCTTTCACGGCGTTCTTCTTGTCCTGACGGTGTTTTTGGCGCTGAAGCTCAGGTCCGGGCGCCGGTGGGTGCGCCGGTTGACGACCGTTTCCCAGCTGCTGTCGGTCGTGTTCAGCGTCGTGTCGTGGACGTCCTCGCCGATGTTCCACGCGGTGATCCCGGTCGTGGGCGTGCTGCAGATCGGCGCCGTCGTGCTGCTCTGGTGGCCGGCGCGAGCCAAGGAGTTCTTCGCCGTTCAGTGATCGCTTTGCCGCCGGGAGCGTCGCACTACGTGGTGCGCGACGGCGGCCGCGACACCTGCTGCGGCTGCACGCTTCCCTGCCGGGCTTGCGGCTGAGATGAAGGGGACTTTCCTCACGTCGGACGCGAGGAAAGTCCCCTTCATCGAGGCACCGCGCCGAGTGCGTCACCCTACCCGTCAATGACCCTTCGAGGCCCGGGGTTTCGCAGCCCGCAGGAACTCCCGGTTCAGGTTCGCGATGCTGGCGAACGGGATCCCCTTCGGGCACGAGGCCACGCACTCGCCGGTGTTGGTGCAGCCGCCGAAACCTTCGTCGTCCATCGCGGCGACCAGGTCGAGCACCCGCTGTTCCCGCTCGGGCCGGCCCTGCGGCAAGCCGTTGAGGTGGCTCACCTTCGCCGCGGTGAACAGCATCGCCGACCCGTTCGGGCAGGCCGCCACGCATGCGCCGCAGCCGATGCAGGTGGCGTTGTCGAAGGCCACCTCGGCGTCCGGCTTGGGGACCGGCGTGGCGTGCGCGTCCGGTGCGCTGCCGGTCGGCGCCGCTGACGTAGCCGCCCGCCTGGATGATCCGGTCGAACGCCGAGCGGTCCACGACCAGGTCCTTGACCACCGGGAAACCCTGGGCACGCCAGGGTTCCACGTCGATCACGTCGCCGTCGCGGAACGCCCGCAGGTGCAGCTGGCAGGTCGTGGTCCGCTCCGGTCCGTGCGCCCGGCCGTTGATCACCACCCCGCAGGCACCGCAGATCCCCTCGCGGCAGTCGTGATCGAAGGCCACCGGCTACTTCGCCCCGGGTCGATCAGCTCCTGGTTGAGGACGTCCAGCATCTCCAGGAACGACATGTCCGGGCTGAGGTCGTCGACGCGCGTAGGTGACCATCCGCCCGGGTTCGGCCGGCCCGGACTGGCGCCAGATGCGCACGGTGAGGTTCACGTGTAGCTCCGCTGGGTGGGGTGAACGTGGTCGAAGGTCAGTTCTTCGTGGTGCAGCACCGGGTTGCGGGCCGTACTCCCACGCGGCGACGTAGCTGAAGTGCACGTCGTCCCGCAGCGCCTCGCCGTCGGCGGTCTGGTGTTCCTCGCGGAAGTGCCCGCCGCAGGACTCCTCGCGCAGCAAGGCGTCCAGCAGCATCAGCTCGGCCAGCTCGAGGAAATCCGCGACCCGGTTGGCCTTTTCCAGCTCCTGGTTGAGCTCGGCGGCCTCGCCGGGGACGCGGACCGAGCGCCAGAACTCCGCCCGCAGCCCGGGAATCCGGTCCAGCGCCTTGCGCAGCCCGGCTTCGGTGCGGGACATCCCGCAGTGGTCCCACATGAGCAGGCCGAGCTCGCGGTGGAACGAGTCGACGGTCCGGGTGCCCTTGATCGAAAGCAGCCGGCTCAACCGTTCTCGCGCCTCGGTTTCCACGCGCGGTGACCGCGGGATCAGCCGGGGCGACGGCGTCCAGCGAGGTACTGGCCGAGGTAGTCGTTGATCGTGGCCGGCAGCACGAAGTAGCCGTCGGCCAGGCCCTGCATCAGCGCCGACGCGCCGAGCCGGTTGGCGCCGTGGTCGGAGAAGTTGGCCTCGCCGATCACGAACATCCCGGGGATGGTGCTCTGCAGGTCGTAGTCCACCCACAGACCGCCCATCGTGTAGTGGATCGCGGGGTAGATGCGCATCGGCGACCCGGTACGGATCCTCCGCGGTGATGCGCTGGTACATGTCGAAGAGGTTGCCGTAGCGGGCCTCGATCGCCGGGCGGCCGAGCTGCGCGATCGCGTCGGCGAAGTCCAGGTAGACGCCCAGCCCGCCGGGCCCGACTCCGAAACCCGCGTCGCAGAGGTTCTTCGCCGCCCTGCGACGCGATGTCGCGCGGCACGAGGTTGCCGAAGCTCGGGTACATGCCGCTCGAGGTAGTAGTCGCGCTCGTCCTCCGGGATCTCGCCCGGCGGCCGGGTGTCGCCCTTGCGTCTTCGGCACCCAGATCCGGCCGTCGTTGCGCAGCGACTCGCTCATCAGCGTCAGCTTCGACTGGTGCTCGCCCGAACGCGGGATGCACGTCGGGTGGATCTGGGTGAAGCACGGGTTCGCGAAGTACGCGCCACGGCGTGTGCGCCCGCCAGATCGCGCTCGCGTTGGAGCCCTTGGCGTTGGTGGACAGGTAGAAGACGTTGCCGTAGCCGCCGGTCGCGAGCACGACGGCGTCGGCGAGGTGCGTGCGTGATCTCCCCGGTGACGAGGTCGCGCGCGACGATGCCGCGCGCCCGGCCGTCGACGACGACCAGGTCGAGCATCTCCGTCCGCGCGTGCAGCTCGACGTTGCCCGGCGTCGATCTGCCGCGACAGCGCCTGGTACGCCCCGATCAGCAGCTGCTGGCCGGTCTGGCCGCGGGCGTAGAACGTGCGCTGGACCTGCACGCCGCCGAACGAGCGGGTGTCGAGCAGGCCGCCGTACTCGCGCGCGAACGGCACGCCCTGGGCCACGGCCTGGTCGATGATCTGCGCCGACACCTGGCGCCAGCCGGTACACATTGGACTCCCGCGAGCGGAAGTCGCCGCCCTTGACCGTGTCGTAGAACAGCCGGTAGACCGAGTCGCCGTCGTTGCGGTAGTTCTTCGCCGCGTTGATCCCGCCCTGCGCGGCCACCGAATGCGCGCGCCGCGGCGAGTCCTGGAAGCAGAACTGCACCACGTGGTAGCCCTGCTCGGCCAGCGTCGCCCCCGCCGAGCCGCCGGCCAGCCCGGTGCCCACCACGATCACGCGGTGCTTGCGCCGGTTCGCCGGGTTCACCAGCTTCGCGGTGAACTTCCTTTCGTCCCAACGCCGTTTCCAGGGGGACGGCGGGTGCTTTCGTGTCGGCGATCGGGTCGCCGATGAGTGTAGTTCGAGCATGGTCATCCACCAGTCCCGTCATGACGCGACCGGGACGAGCGCGTAGCCGCCCGCGATCACGACCGCCGTCGTGCTGCCGAGGATCTTGATCCCCGTTCCCGCCCGCGCTGGTGACGCCCAGCGTGCGCGCGGCGCTGGCGAAGCCGTGGTGGATGTGCAGGCCGAGCATCACCAGCGCGACGAGGTAGATCACGTTGACCCACCAGACCTGGAAGTCCGCGACGACGTTGTGGTACGGGTCGCCGGCCACGAAGTCCCGGTTCACCGCGCCGACGGTGAAGTCGAGGATGTGCCAGACGACGAACACCGCCAGGGTCGCGCCGCCCCAGCGCATCGTGCGGTCGCGAACCGGTCGCGCGCGTCGGCCGCCGGTGGACGTACCGGACCGGCCGGCCCGGCGGTCGCGCCGGACAGCTGCACCGCGGCGGTGATGTGCAGGACCGAGCGCGACGAGCAGGACCGGCGCGCTGGATCCACAGGAACCAGTCCCGTACGGCAGGACGGGCTCGCCGATCGTGCGCAGCCAGTGCGCGTACCCGTTGAAGTCGTCGGCGCCGAGGAAGATCTTGAGGTTGCCGACCATGTGCGCGAACAGATAGGCGAGCAGCAGGAAGCCGCTCACCGCCATGACGGTCTTCTTGCCGATGGTCGACGCCCAGAACCGGTGGTTGTTCGTGGTGGCGACAGCGAGTTCCGTGGACACCCTTCGACGCTAGGTTCCCGCGGTTCAGAGGGCAAACAGAATTGAGTCTCATCACCAGAGGCTGTGCCTATGATGGTGGAGTGCAGTTCCACCAGCTCGCCTACTTCGTCGCCGTCGCCGAGCCCGGCACTTCACCCGGGCCGCCGAGCAGATGCGGGTCGCCCAGCCCTCGCTCTCGCAGCAGATCCGCGCGCTCGAACGCGACCTCGGCGCCGACGCTGTTCCACCGGATCCGGGGCAATCTCTCGCTGACCGAGGCCGGCGAGACACTGCTACCGTTCGCCCGGCGCATCCTGGCCGACACGGAATCGGCGTATCAGGCCGATCCGGGAGCTCGACGAGCTCGACCGCGGCCGGGTGCGGCTGGGCGCGCACGCCGAGCCTGTGCACCGGCCTGCTGCCGGCGATGCTCGCCGGCGTTCCGACCGCCGTACCCGGGATCCAGCTGAGCTGCACGAGAGCGGCTCGGGCGACCTGCAGCACCGATCTGTCCGAAGGCGCCCTGGACCTTGCGCTGCTCGTCGACTCCCGGCCCCGACGACCAGACCCGGCTGACCACCCGGCCGCTGCTCGTCGAGGAGCTCGTCGTGATCTCCGCCAAGGACCGGCCCGCGCCGGTGAAGCGGGCGCGGATGCGGCATCTCCGACCTGGCGGGCCGTCCGCTGGTCATGTTCCGCCGCGGCTACGACCTGCGCGACGCCACGTCAACGCTTGCCACGCCGAGGGGTTCGAACCGCTCTTCGCCATCGAGGGCGGCGAGATGGACGCCGTGCTGGAGTTCGTCCAGGCCGGGATCGGGATCGCGGTCGTCCCGAGCACCGTGGTCCGGGACAGGTTCCGCGTCACCCGCTTCGCCGAGCCGGGGCTCAGCCGGATCGTGCGGCTCGCCTATCGCCAGGACGTCGAACCGACCAGGGCCGTCCGGGCGCTGCGCGACGCCGTCACCCGGCAGTTCGCCGCGCTTCCGGCAGAATCGCCGTCGTGACCACTGTGGACGGGAAAGGTGCCGGCCACGGTCTGGGCGGTGCTCTGCGCGGCCGTCGCGGCGGTGATCCGGCACCGCGCGCTCGACCGTTTCGGCGACGACCCGGTGGCGTTCCTGCGGACCATCGCCGAAGGCCGGCGTTGACGGCGTGAGGCCCGGGGGTGCGGGGTACGCACCCCCGGGACCCGCTCAGCTGCCCTGGGAACGCACGCGCTGCTGAGCTTCCTGCGCACGGTCGCTGACGTCGCCGGTCGCCGAGCGTGCCTCGTCCTTGACGGTGGACGCGGCGTCGGCGGCTTCGGACCGGACGGAGTCGGCGGCCTGCTGCACCGGCTCCCGCAGGTTCTCCTTCACTTCTTCGGCGGCGTGCTGCGCCGCCGGGGCCACGTGCTCGCGAGCCAGGTCGGTCGCCTGCTCGGCCAGCCGGCGCTCAGGCTCGCTCGCGGGCAGCAGGGAGGAAACGAGCCAGCCCGCGCCGAAGGCGATCAGGCCCGCGGCGAGCGGGTTGCCCTGCGTGCCACGGCGGATCGACTCCGGGGCGTCGCCGACGGTTTCGGCGGCGGAGCCGAGCTTGTCCCCGGTCGCCGACGCGACCGAGCCCAGCTTGTCGCCCGCGGTCGACGCCTGGTCGGCCGCGGTGCCCATCACCCGGTCCTTCGCGCCCACGACCGCCGTGCGCAGCTTGCCGACACGACGTTCGACGACCCGGCCGGGACTCACTTTCTCGGTCAGTGCGTTCACATCCGTGCTCAGGTTCCGCTGGGTGCCTTCGATCTCGCGGCGGATCCGGTCCGGATCGGTCATGGTCGTTCGCCTTTCAGTGCGCCCGGGACCTGCTGCACGGTCTCGACGGTTCGTTCGGGTTTCGGGTTCAGCCGGCGGATCTCGCGGCGGCCCGACGCGTAGAGCACGGCGCCCGCGACCACCCACACGACCGCGACGAGGAGCGCGGCCCAGCCGCCGTCCATCACGTTCTCCAGGCCCTGCCACAGCGCGACGGACAGGAACAGCAGGACCATGTAACCGGCGAAGCCGGCGCCGCCGAGCATGCCCGCGCCCTTACCGGCCTTGACCGCCTCGGCCCTGATCTCGGCCTTCGCCAGCTCCACTTCCTGCCGGAGCAGGACGGAGAGATCCTTCATCACATTGGTCATCAGCTCGCCGACCGACGTGTCGGCGACGTCGACGCGCTCGTCCGTCCGCGGGACGGGACCGGGTGCCTCGGTCATCACGGCACCTGCCGCGGTGCGGAGCGGGCGCCCGGCTGCGGCAGCGGCTCCGGCGACTGCGACTGCGGCGCGGTGTAGCCACCGGGGCCCGCCGGAGCCGCCGCCGGGTAGCCGATCGCGTCCGGCTGCGGGGCGGATGCCGGCGGCGGCGCGGCGGGAGCGGGGTTCGCGGTGGGCACCGGGGCGGCCACCCGCTGCTGCCCGCCGTCGGACTTCTCCTGCTGCTGAGCGAGGACGCCCCGGGTCAGCCTGCCGACGAGCGCGCCGGCGACGGCCGCGCCCACCAGGAAGGTGCCGGGACGGCGGCGCGCGAACCGCCGCACCTCGTCGAGCAGGTCACCGGGCTCGCGGCGCTCGAGCCAGTCCGCGACCGACCGGGTCCGGTCGGAAACCTGGCGCGCCACATCGACGGCCACGCCGGGAGTGTCGGTCTGCTCGGCCATCCGGTCCAGCTGACCGGCCAGCTGATGGAGGCTTTCGGCCGCCTTCCGCTGGCCGTCCCTCGCCTGGGCCTCCACTTGCTGGCGGCCTTCGCGGAGCAGGTCACGCGCTTCCCGTTGGGCATGCGCCGCAACGTGTTTCGCCTCGTCCGCCGCAGTCCGGGCCACTTCGCCGCCGCGATCGGCGGCCGTCGAAGCCACTTCCCGGGCTTCTCCCTTCGCGGCTTCCGGCATCGACTGCGACCCGTTGCCCTGCTGCTGAGGCGGCGACTGGCCGCCGGGTCCCTGTGTCATCTCAACCTCCTGCGAGAGAAGTGTTTCCGCGGCACCGGTCGACGTCGTCACGCGACGCCGTCCTGGTCGGGCAGCGGGCTACCCGGCCGCTCGGGGGATAAACGGTCAGCGTGAGTCCGCGATCGGGCTCTTGGTGGCGCGGAAGGGGATCAGGCCGAGCGCGATCATGCCGACGCCCAGACCGAAGTGCAGCCAGTTGTCGGCGGTGTTGACCGGCACGAAGTTGGCCGCGCTGTTCTGGTCGATCAGCAGGCCGTAGAGCCACAGCACGAGGTAGATGACGCCGCCGGCGACGAGAAAGGCCGTGGCCGCGTTGGCGGTCCGCGCCGAGGCGAGCCCGGCGACCCCGAAGACCAGATGGACGATGTTGTGCAGGATCGAAACGCCGAAGATGCCCAGCAACAGGGCGCCGGAATGGTGCCCGGCACCGGTGAGCATGTCGTAGTGGGTCGTCACGCCCGGGATGAACCCCAGCACTCCGACGAGCAGGAAAACCACACCCACGATCGTCGCGAGCAGCTGGCGCGGGGTGCGCCGGACCGCGGTTTCCGTCGATGCCATGGTGAATTCCTCCCGTTCGCACGTCGGCGCCCCGTCGTCGAGGTCGCCGTACCCGCGGCATGCCCGGGAGGGAGGCGGACAAACATCGGATTTCGGCAATCGCGCCTAGCGCGGGCGGACCAGGCCGGTTTCGTAGGCCAGTACCACTGCCTGGACGCGGTCGCGCAGCTCCAGCTTGTTCAGGATCCGGCCGAGGTGGGTCTTCACGGTCGCTTCCGACAGCACGAGGTCGACGGCGATTTCGCCGTTGGACAGGCCGTGGGCGACCTTCTCGAGTACCTCGAGCTCGCGTTCGGTGAGCCGTTCCAGCCGGGCCGGGGTCTCGCCGTGGGCGGCCGTGTCGGGCAGCCGTGCGGCCATCGTGTCGAGCAGGCGACGGGTGACGCTCGGCGCGACCACCGCGTCCCCGCGGGCCACCGCGCGGATCGCGGTCAGCAGGTCGTCGGGCGGGACGTTCTTGAGCAGGAAGCCGCTGGCCCCGGCCTTCAGCCCGGGGAAGGCGTACTCGTCGATGTCGAACGTGGTCAGGATGAGCACCCGCGAACGGCCGTGCGCGCGGACGATCTCGCGGGTCGCCTCGATCCCG
Source organism: uncultured Actinomycetota bacterium (assembly GCA_963762765.1). Lineage (GTDB taxonomy): Bacteria > Actinomycetota > Actinomycetes > Mycobacteriales > Pseudonocardiaceae > Amycolatopsis. The sequence goes on along the minus strand of CAVXMR010000007.1, from coordinate 36,428 downwards.
TCCATCCCGGGCATCCGCACGTCCATCACCACGACGTCCGGGTCGAGCTCGGCCGTGCGGCGCACCGCGGCCGCGCCGTCGGCGGCCTCGCCGATCACCTTGAGGTCCGGCCTGGGACTCCAGCACCAGCCGGAAACCCAGGCGCAGCAACGGTTCGTCGTCGACGAGCAGGATCGTGATCACGCGCCGCCCCCGAACCGGGCCAGCACGACGCCAGCCCGCCAGCCGCGCGTGGACCGGCTTCGACGTCGCCGCCGAACAGCACCGCGCGTTCCCGCATGCCGCTCAGCCCGTGCCCGGTGCTCGCCGGCTTGGCCGGGCCGCCGTCGTCGAGGACTTCCAGTGTCACCAAGGGCTCCTCGTAGGCGAGGCGGAGTTTCGCGGACGTCGGGGCGGCGGCGTGCTTGAGGACGTTGGTGAGCGCTTCCTGGGCGACCCGGAAGATCGCGAGCTCGACCGTCGGCGGCAGCGCAAACCGTTTGCCGGTCACGGTCCACGCTGTCGGCAGCCCGGCGACGCGCACCTGGTTCACCAGCTCGTCGATCTGCGAGACGCCCGGCTGGGGCGCGAGCGGGCTGTCGTCGCCGTTGCTGCGCAGGACGCTGAGCAGCCGGTGCATTTCGTCGAGCGCCTGGCGCCCGGTCGCCGAGACGTGCCGCGCCGCCGCCTCGGCCTGCTCGGCGTTGCTGCGGGCGGCGAACGCGGCGCCGTCGGCCAGCGCGATCATCACCGACAGGTTGTGCGCGACGATGTCGTGCATCTCCCGCGCGATGCGGGCCCGCTCCCGCGCCGCGGCGATCTGCGACTGCTGATCACGCTCGCGCTCGGCCCGCACCGCCCGGTCGTGCAGCGAGGCCAGGTACTCCCGGCGCGTCCGGACGTTCACGCCGAGCGCGAACGCGGCGGTGACGATGGCGCCCACGAACACCAGCCGCGCGGTCACCTCGCCCCAGCTGTCCGACCCGACGCCCCCCTCCACGGTCAGGAGGACGAGCACGGCCCCCGCGGCGAGCAGGCGACGGCGGTCGCAGTACGCCGCGACGGTGTAGACGGCGATGAGCGTGGCGATCACCGTGGGCGGGAACTCGGGCCCGAGCATGCCCTGGACCACGGTGAGGACGCAGGCGGCGATCAGCACGCTCAGCGGGAACCGGCGCCGGAACGCCAGCGTCGAGATCAGCAGCAGCGTCACGACGAGCAGGAGCGAACGGGGCTCGGCGATCGTCCCCTGGCGCCCGATGACCAGGGCCAGCGGCAGCAGCGCGCACGCCAGCAGCGCGTCCGCGACCAGCGGATGCCGTCGCGCCCACGTGCGCGGCGGATCCGCCGCCGGCCACCCCGAAACTGGGTCACTCACCCGGCCATCATCTCCCAGATCGCTCAGGCGTCGCGCCGTTTGACCATGATCGCCGCCGCGGCCAGCGCCACCACGACATATCCGCAGAACCAGGCGAACCCGGTCCAGGGCGCCAGCGTGAAGGGCTCGGGCCGGAGTTGGAGCAGTGCCTGCCCGGCGAAACTGGGCAGGTAGGGCACGACGTGGACGGCCCAGCTCTCCGGCAGCGCGCCCGCCAGCCCCGGCACGATCAGGATCAGCCCGACCAGCGTCGCGATGGCCCCGGCGGTGTGCCGGATCAGCCACCCGAGCGCGACGCCGATCAGCCCGACCCCGGTCAGGTACAGCCCGACCCCGGCCACCGCGCGGAGGACGCCGGGGTCGTTCAGCGACGCCTCGATGTCCTGGGACGAGAGGAACGCCTGCCCACCGAGGAAGGCGGCGAACGAGCTGAACTCGCCCACGACGAACGCCACGATGGCGAACACCCCGGCCTTCGCCCACACCACCGGCAGCCGGGTGGGCACGGCCGAGAACGTCGACCGGATCATCCCGGTGCCGTACTCACCGGACACGGTGAGCACGCCCAGCACCCCGAGCACGAGCTGGACCAGCACGTACCCGCGGATACTCGCGTCGGCCGGGTTGAAACCGGCCCGGCCCTGCGCGGACATCTGCGGCCACCGGTCGGCGGTGATCGCCGAAACCATCCAGCCGAGCCCGACCATCCCGACCACCGCCCCGACGGCCGCGATGGGAGAGGACTGCAGAGAACGGAACTTCAGCCATTCGGAGCGCAGGACGCGCGACGGCGTGACTTTCAGGTCGGTGGTCATCACGCGTGCTGCTCCGTTTCGTGGACGCGGTATTCGAGGGCGTCGTCGGTGAGTTCCATGAACGCCTCTTCCAGCGAGGCCTGCACCGGTGCCAGCTCTTCGAGGGGAATCGCGGCCTGGCAGGCGATCATGCCGACAGCGGCGCTGTCGAGCCCGTGCACCTCGAGCAGATCGGGCGCGACACTGGTGACGTCGATCCCCGGCCCGCCGAGCCGCGCCCGCAGCTCCCCGGCCTGCGGCGTCCGCACCCGCACGACCCGCGCCGACGCCCGCTCGATGAACTCGCTCACCGACGTGTCGGCGATGAGCCGCCCGCGCCCGATCACGACCAGGTGATCGGCGGTCAGCGCCATCTCACTCATCAGGTGCGAGGAGACGAACACCGTCCGCCCCTCGGCGGCGAGCCGGCGCAGCAACGTCCGGATCCACAGAATCCCCTGCGGATCGAGCCCGTTGACCGGCTCGTCCAGCACGAGCGTCGCTGGATCCCCGAGCAACGCGGCAGCGACCCCCAGCCGCTGCCCCATCCCGAGTGAGAACCCGCCGACGCGTTTGTGTGCGACGTCGGTCAGCCCGACGAGGTCGAGCACCTCCTCGACCCGCTTCTCGGGAATCCCGGTGGTGAGCGCCAAAGCGAGCAGGTGATGATAGGCAGTACGCCCGGTGTGCACGGCCTTGGCCTCGAGCAGCGCGCCGACCTCCCGCAGCGGCGCCGGATGCCGGGCATAGGCCTTCCCGTTGACGGTGACCGACCCCGAAGTCGGCGCGTCCAGCCCCATGATCATCCGGATGGTGGTGGACTTCCCGGCACCGTTCGGCCCCAGAAACCCGGTCACCACCCCGGGTTTCACCGTGAACGTGACGCCGTCGACGGCTGTCTTGCCCCCATAGCGCTTGGACAGTCCCTGCGCTTCGATCATCGGCCGATCCCCTTTGCCCTGTGGACCGCCCAAGTTAGGGGCGTGGGGGCAGGGAATCGACCGGCTGCAGGACGAACCGCGGCTCGGGGGAGTGCGACTTGCGGCGTATGCACTACGCCTCTGGTCGCACGGGGTCCGTTCTGTTCAAGACCTCATTTTGTGGAGCCGTCATGCTGGGAACATGATCGATTACACAGTTGACTACGTCGAGTTCCCGTCCGGTTCGGCGGGCGGCTCCGGTAAGTTCTTCGAGCAGGCCTTCGGCTGGACCGCGACCTCGTACGGCCCGGACTACGCAGACGTCCAAAGCGGCAGCGTCACCTTCGGCTTCCAGGCGTCCGCGGCCGAAAAGCCCAGCGCACCCCTGGTGACGATCCGCACGAACGACCTCGACCAGGCCCGCAAGGCCATCGAGACCGCAGGCGGCACGATCACCGTCGAGCCCTTCGACTTCCCCGGCGGCCGCCGCTTCCACTTCCGCGAGCCCGGCGGCAGCGAACTGGCCATCTGGCGCCCCACCGACTCCCCCCACTGAGCCCGTGCTCGGCCCTCGTGAGTGGTAAGTCGGGTTCTATTGATCCGTAAGGCAAATGTGTCGTGCTGCGGCATTGAGGACTCGTGAGCGTTGCGGGCGGTTAGAACCGCCCGCAACGCTCACGAGCACGGCCTCACTCTTTGCGCGCCAAGGACTCGTGAGTGGCGCGGCCGGTTCTAACCGGCCGCAACACTCACGAGCCCGTCGGCAGGTCCCCCTCGCTTCACCACGCCACGTTTGCCTTACCCCTCAAATAACCCTACTTACCACTCGAGGGCTGGGATGAGCGTGGCCGCAGGGTCTGGGTCGGGTTGTCGTGACTGCGGCGGCCGGTTGGAACCGGCTTTGCCACTCACGAGTCTTTGCCGGGCGCAGTCGTCCAATGTGGACTCATCTCACCGCGGGTCGTGCTGTGGCAGATGGGGTCAGGGGTGCTGTTGAGCCGGATGAGGCGAGACTTGGCACCGAGGGACCAGCGGAACCACGTTTGCCTTACCCCTCAATAACCCTACTTACCACTCACGAGGACCCGGCCCCAGCATTGCTGCAGGTTTTGGGCAGGGTGGTGGGCCCGCGGTCGGGGTGGCCGCGGGCCCGTTGGTGTGGTTAGAGGGCGAGGGGTGGGTGGATGTTGTTGCGCCTTGGTCTTCGGTGGGGGTCGACGAAGGGTGGTGGGAGGAATTCGGGGATTCCGTCGGGCGCTAGTTTGATGTCCCAGCCTGCTCGGTGGACTAGGCGGTGGTGGTGTTCGCAGAGCAACACCAGATTCCCCAGGTTGGTGGGGCCACCCTCATCCCAGTGGATGATGTGGTGGCCCTGGCAGTTGCGTGGGGGCTGGTCGCAGCCGGGGAACGCGCAGCCGCGGTCGCGGAGGTAGAGGGCGCGGCGTTGGCCGGGGGTGATCAGGCGTTTGGCGCGGCCGATGTCGAGGACTTCGCCTTCTTCGCTCAGGCAGCACGGGATGATCGTCGCGTCGCACGCCCACAACCGGGCTTCCCACGCCGAGATCTGCTCGTCCAGGTTCAGCGTCGCCTTGCCCATCTGTCTGCGCAGGGTTTCGAACGACAACGTCACCGTGACGTGGACCCGCTCCCCGGCCTGGGTCGGCAGGTCGGGGGAGTTCATGGCCATGCCGAACACGTTCACCAGCGCGTCACCGCGCCGTTGGGCGACCGAGCGGGTGTCCGGGCCGTCGTCGCCGGTGCGGCGCTTGGCCAGGGCTTCGAGGACGCTGTCCATGAACTCGCCGGAGACCGGGTCGACGTCGGCTTCCAAACGCCAGTCGCCGTTGCTTTTCTTGCGCAGCAGGCACCGACGTTCGGGATCCTTCGCGGGCTCACTGTCGTCGGGGGCGGGGCCGTCTGGGCAGAGTAGGTCGTGGATCCGGTTGCCTGCGGTGCGGACCTGGCGTGGTGTGGCCTGCAACGCTAACGCCACCAGCTGCTCTTCCGCGGAGTCGTGGAACAGGCTGGGAATCTTGCCGAGCGCTTCGATGATGGCGTCGATGTTGCCGTCGCCCAGCAAGCCTTCAGCGGCGGCAGCACTGGTCAACGGTGCGAGGGCGGGGATCGGGTTGCCCATGTCCATGCGCGGGTTGAGGGCGATTCCGCGTGCGCATAGCGTTTCGGCGTGTTTCTTGCCGAGTTTGCCGGTTTCGGCGAGCCATTCCGACAGTGTCCCGAATCCGAACAGGTCCTGGGTACCCGGATCTCCCAGAGCGGCAAGGGTTTTCCCGAGTTCGGCTTGGGCGCGCTGCATCGCTTGAAGCTGCTCGATGACCTGGTTGGACGCAGTCAGGGCCTCGGGCGTTGCTTTCTTGCGAGTGATGAGCGGATGGTCGGGCATGCCTCTATTCTATCCGAATCTCGAACAGTAGTGCGTACACGAAGGGGTGAACCGGAGAGCGCGACTCGACCCGACGCATCCACGGACCGACTATGGGATCGCATACGTGGCGTGCGGAATCGGCGCTCCCGACCATCTGCCAGCCCGGCCATAGGCGCCGATTTCGTGCGCACCGGTGAAGCCGAAGGCGTAACCGCCTGCTTGAAGCCCAGCCTCAGACGGCAACCACAACCTTGCCGCAGGAATGTCCCTTGTGGACATACGCAACAGCATCACCCGCCGAAGCAAGAGAGAACGTCCGATCAACAACAACCCGCAGCCCGTCCGAAGAAACCAGAGACCGAAGCATCTCCAGATCCTCAGCCCGCTCCCGACTGAACAACCCGACCAGCCGCTGCCGGACAAACAGCGACAAGAGCGAAGCCCGAAGCGCCCGATCAACCCCACCCAGCAAAGCCCCGCCACCCTCCCCGCCAACGATCACCAAGGTCCCGCGAGCAGTCAAAGCCCGCCGCAGAACGGAAAGCGCCCGATTCCCCGCGGTATCGATGATGACGTCATACCCGGACCCCAGCCCGGAGCGCGTGTAGTCGACCACCGAGTTCGCCCCCAACGACCGAACCAGGTCCAACTTCGAAGTACTGCAGACTCCCGTCACATGCGCCCCAGCAGACCGAGCCATCTGTACCGCGAACGAACCAACCCCACCGCCCGCCCCGATGACCAGCACCCGCTGCCCCGAGGTAACCCGCCCCGCGTCACGCACCGCCTGCAACGCGGTCAAAGCGGAAATCGGCACGCACGCGGCCTCTTCGAACGACAGCTCCGCGGGCATGGCCACGAACCGGTCCTCCGCGGCGCAGGTGTACTCCGCGAAAGCCCCCTCGCTGATGCCGAACACGGAATCGCCCGGCCGGAACCGGGCCACCGCGGACCCGACCGCCTCCACGACACCGGAGACATCCCGTCCACGCACCGGCTCACGCGGCCCGCGCACCCCGAAACCCATCAGCCGCAACAGATACGGCTTGCCGCTGAGCAGATGCCAGACGCCCGGGTCGACACCGGCCGCGCGCACGCGGACCAGCACGTCGCCGTCCCCGGGCACGGGTCTGTCGATGTCCTTGAGCTGCAACACGTCCGGCGAGCCGTACGCGTCCTGGACCATGGCTTTCACGGTACCTCCGGGTACTGGAAGACGTCGTCGAGCGGCACGCGGAACACGTGCGCGATCTGGAAGGCGAGCTCGAGCGAGGGGGAGTAGCGCCCCTGCTCGATGGCGATCACGGTCTGCCGGGTGACGCCGATGCGCCGCGCCAGCTCGGCCTGGGTCATCTCGTCGTGGGCGAACCGCAGCCTGCGGATCGAGTTCGTGACCTTGGTCGGCTTCACCATGTTTGGAAGCCCTCGCGGTAGGCGACGATCTTGGCCACCGAGCTCAGCACCGCCGACAGCACGAACGCCAGGTACACGGCGTTGGCGATCCAGAAGTACGGTACCTCGGCCAGTGCGAGCACCAGTGCCGCGACGCCGCCGATGACGACGAACGACCGGCCGAAGTACTCGCCGATCCGGCTGATCTCCCGGTCCCGCTGGTCTTTCGACGATTCCGAGAAGAATGACACGACGATGTTCAGCACGATCGTGACGACGATGGCCGCTCCGATCGACCACAGCATCGTTGCCGCGTAAGGCACTTCGGCCAGTGGTGCATCGCTCGATCGGCTCAGGACGGTCACGGCATACACCGCGTACGCGCAGATCGAGACCACCAGCATGATCCACGCGCGTTTCTCTTCGAACGCCACGGCCCGCTCCCGATGTAAAACAACTTTGACATGGTCGAAGGTAAAGCAGACCGGACACGATGTCAAAGATGCTTTACACGCCGAGGTACTCCGAGGGTGTGCAGCCGGTCAGCGCGCGGAAGTCGCGGATCAGGTGCGATTGATCGGCGTACCCGCACTTGAAAGCCACATCCGCCCAGCTCAGCAGCCCCGCGAGGGAGATGGCGCGGTGCAGCCGGGCGATCCGGGCCACCGTCTTCGGCGACAACCCGATCTGCTCGCGGAACCGGGTGCTGAGGTGCTGGCGGGTCCAGCCGATCTCCTCGGCGAGGGCGTCGACGCGGACCGGTCCGGACGTCAGCCGCTGCCACGCCCCGAGCACCGGCCGCGCCAGCGACGGACCACCGGCCAGCCGCGCCGTCAGGAACCCGTCGAGCAGCCGGAACCGCGAGGTCCAGTCGGGCGCTTCGGCGAGCTGCTCCAGCAGCAGCGAACCGAACAGGTCGGTGAAACCGACAGCCGTGTTCGCCAGCTCCCGCAATGGCAGCCCGAACACCCCGTACGCGCCGAGCGGCGTCAGCGCGATGGTGATCCCGCGCGAGGCGCCGGACTGGGCGAACAACAGCGGCCGGTCCCGCAGTCCCAGCACCGGCGACGACGGCAGCCAGCCGGTCCGCCGCGGTGTTTCCAGATCGAGGACGACCGTGAGCACGCCCAGCGGTGTGACCCGCCACGGCGTCGGGTCCATCTCGCGGAAGTCATGGGAGACGTAGGAAAGGACATGCGCGGCCAGCCGTGGATCCGGCAGACCGAAGGTGTGCACGCCCTTGGCGCGCACGATGTTCCGGTGCGGCGCCACCAATGTCCACCCCATGCTCCGAGCTTACTTTCGTCCAAGACGTCTGCGGCGGGCTTTCGTAGCGTCGACCCATGAAAACGATCGGGCACTTCAAGAACCCGCAAGCCGCGCAGCGGTACTTCGAGGCCTACGACCAGGCGATGGCGCTCTGCCCGCCGCCGGACGAGACGCTGGACGTCGCCACCCGGCACGGCAGCACCCGCGTCTATCGCTTCGGCCAGGGCGACGCGCCGCCGCTCGTCCTGCTCTCGGGGCTCATGGCGACTTCGGCCGGCTACTGGCAGCTGATCCCGCGCCTCTCCGGCCAGAGAACGGTCTACACCGTCGACACCCTCGGCGAGGCCGGCCGCAGCGTCCAGACCGCGCCACTCGTCGACCTCCCGGACCGCGCCCGCTGCCTGGACGACGTCCTCGCGAGCCTCGCCCTCACTGGCGTCCACCTCGTCGGCGTCTCCACCGGCGGCTGGCACGCGGTCAACCAGGCCATCCACGCGCCGACGCGGATCGCGTCGATCACGCTCCTCGAGCCGACCACGGTCACAGCGAACTTCTCCGGCGCCGTGATCCGGCGGGGCTTGCTGGCCGCTGTGCCGGGGGAGTGGGGAATCAGGCGATTCCTGCGGTACGCGATGGGCCAGGACCTTCTCGACCGCCCGGACGCCGGCCTGGTCCACACCGCCCTCCGGACGTACCGGCCGCGAGCACCGTTCCAGAAATGCCCGTCCGAGAAGGAAATCCGATCCATCGAGGTCCCAGTACGCGCGAAGTTCGGCGCCCGCAGCGTCGTCCACGACGCCCCAGCGGCAGCGGAACGGCTGCAAGCACTGCTGCCGGAGTCCGAAGTGGACGTCGAACCGAACGCCGGCCACGACCTCCTGGCCGCATCCGAAGACCGGATCGCGGCGTGGATCAGCCCGCAGCGCGCGCGGTGAGCTCGGCCAGCGCACGGGCCGCGCGGGCTTCCCCGGTGACGTGGCCGACTTCCTGCCACACCCGCAGGGCGGCCCGCGCCGTGCCTTCGGCGAGCGTCGACCATCCGGCGGCGGCCTCCGCGGCTGCCAGCCCCAGCAGCGCTTCCGCCTCCAACAATCGGAAACCGCCAGTCCGCGCCGTGTCCAACGCCGCGCGTGCGTGCTCACCGGACTCCGTCGCCCGGCCGGTCGCCGCGTACACCCGAGCCAGCACCGCGGAAGCCTCGGCCTGGTGCCCGCGCAGGCCGGACTCGCGGGTGAGCTCTTCCGCACGGCGCAACACGTTCTCGGCCTCGGCCCAGTCGTCGAGACCCTCCAGCGCGTGTCCGAGCGCGAGCAGCGCGGCGACCTCGACCGGCCGGTCGCCGTCGCGGCGAGCGCAATCGAGCGCCTCGGTCGCGGTGTCGCGTGCGCCGCGAAAGTCCAGGTGAGCGGCGCGCAACGCGCTCAGGTTGTGCAACGCCGTCGCCTCGCCGAAGCTGGATCCGAGCGCCTGGAACAACTCCCGGGCCCTCGCCAGCGACTCGCCGGCCTCATCGAGCCGCCCGGTCGCGAGCTGGATCGAGCCGAGGTCGGCCAGGTTCGCCGCCTCCCAGAACCCGAGCTCCTCCTTGCGGCACAACGCGATCGCCTCGACCAGGCAGTCCTCGGCCTGGGCGAGCCTGCCGAGCTGGCGGTAGTGGCAGCTCAGGGAGTTCAGCGCCAACGTCTCACCCGACCGGTTGCCCAGCTCTCGGAACAGCTGGATCGCGCGACGGCTGTACTCGACGGCCTCGGCCAGCCGCCCGGTCCACTCCAGCATCGACCCGAGATTCGCGACGGCGGTGGCCTCGCACTCGCGCCACCCGCACGCGCGGCTGGCCAGCACCGCGCGGCGTGAATGCCGGATGCCCTCCTCGTGCTGCCCCTCGCGGAAGTACGCGCCGCCGATGCTCAGGTGCACCAGTGCCTCCGCCGGCCGGGCGCCGTGATCCTGCGCCGCCCGCAGTACGATCGGCGCGAGTTCCAGCCACTCCGCGCGCCGCCCGTGGTCGTGGAAGAACCGCCGCAACGCGTCGGCGAGGTACCAGGCGCCCGGGTGCGGCCCGCGGGTCGCGGCCTGCCGCAGCGCCGCGGAGAGGTTCGGCACCTCGACGTCCAGCCAAGCCACGGCTTCGGCGCTGCCGGCGAACGAGATCGGGCTCGGCACCACCGGCCCTGGTTCCCTGGGCAGGGTCACGATCCGCGCGCCGAGCAGGCTGACGGCGGCGTCCGCGGCGGCCGCGTACCCGCTGAACAACCGGTGCCACGCCTCGGTTCGCGCCGTTTCGTCCTCTTCGGACCGGACGCGGTCCTCGGCGTACTGCCGGGCGAGGTCGTGGAAGCGGTAGCGCTGCGGCGCGTGCGCCTCGACGAGGTTCGCCGCCGCCAGTCCGCGCAGCCGCCGGGTCGCCTCCGGGACGGGCGCGTCCAGCAGCGATGCCGCGACGATCGGCGTGAAGTCCGGCCCCGGCACCAGTGCGAGCAGCCGGAACGCCTGCCGCTGTTCCGCGGAAAGTGCCTGGTAGGACACCGAGAACGCCTTGGCGACCACGCTTTCGGTGGCGCCGTCGAAGCCGAGCTGGGCCAGCGGGTCACCCCGCAGCTCTTCCACCAGCGCCGACAGGCTCGCGGCCGCACCGGTGTTCGCCGCGGCGATCCGCAGCGCCAGCGGGTGGTGGCCGCACAGCCGGGCCAGCTCCGCCGCGGCCTCGGGCGCCTCGGCGATCCAGGCTTCGCCGAGCAGCGTGACCAGCAGCGTGTGCGAGTCGTCCGCGGGCAACTGCCCGAGCGTCAGCGAACGGGCGCCGGTCCGCGCGACCAGTTCGTCGAGCCGATGGCGGCTGGTCACCAGCACCCGGCCCGAGGACGGCAGCAGCGGCAACACCTGCGCGGCGTCACGCGCGTTGTCCAGCACCACCAGCGCTTGCCGGTCGGCCAGCAGCGACCGGTACAGCTTGCTCTGGTCGTCCAGCCCCGGCGGCACGTCCCGCAGGTCGACGCCGAGGGTGCGCAGCAGCTGGGCCAGCGCCGCGGCAGCGGTCAGTGGCTCGTCGTCGGCGTCGAACCCGCGCAGGTTCACATACAGCTGCCCGTCGGGGTAGTCCGCGCGTGCGGTGTGCGCCCAGTGCACGGCCAGCGCGGTCTTGCCGACACCGGCGGTGCCGGTGATCACCCAGATCTCGCCGGGTTCGTCCAGCGCGGCGAGCTCCCGCGCGCGCCCGGCGAAGCCGCGGACGTCCAGCGGCAACTCGGCCGGCCGGGGCGCCACGGGGGCCGCGGGTTTGTCCTCGCCACGCAGGATCCGCAGCCGCAGCTCCTGCAGCGCCGGGCCGGGCTCGATCCCCAGCTCGTCCACCAGCAGTTCGTGTGCACGCGTGTAGACCTCGAGAGCTTCAGGCGCGCGGCCACAGCGTTGCAGCGCCAGCATGAGCGCGGCGCGGAGACGTTCGCGGAACGGATGCTCCTCCACGACCCGGCGCAGCTCGCCCACGACCTCGGCGTGCCGCCCGGCCACGAGCTCCTGCTCATACAGCTCTTCGAGAGCGACCAGCCGGCGCTCCTGCAGCGCCGGGCCTTCGTGCTCGAAGAGCGTCTCGCTCACCCCGCCCAGCGGCGTGCCCTCCCACAACGTGAGCGCGGACCGCAGTTCGGTCGCCGCGGTTGCCCCGCTCGTCGCCCTCGCCCGTTCGACAGCTTCGTCGAAGACGTCGAGGTCGCGCTCGCCCGGCCCGACCTCGATGACGTACCCGGGCGCCCGCCGGACGATCACGTCCCGGCCGAGCAGCTTCCGCAGTTCGGAGATGTGCACCTGGAGCCGCCCGCGCACGCTCGGCGGCGCGTTCTCGCCCCAGGTCAGGTCGATCAGCCGATCTTCGGTGACCATTCGGTTCGGGCTGAGCAGCAGCGCGGCCAGCACCGAGGTCTGTTTCGCGCCGCCCGGCCGGAACGGGCCGGTGTCGCCGAGGACCGTGACCGGTCCGAGCAGGCGGTAGCGCAAGAGAAGCCCCCAGAAGGCTGACCGAAGCGGATCGGAAGTGCCGTAGTCGACCCTATCCCCGGACCACAGTGAAATGGAGGCAAGGGTGGACGTCGAAGACCGAGGGCGCATCCTGTTCGTCTGCTTTCCGGACGCGGGGGAATCCGCCGGCCGCTACCGCACCTGGCGTGACCCCAGGGTCGCCGTGCACGCCGTCGAGCTGCCCGGCCGCGGCGACCGGAGCGGGCAGCACCCGTACCGCGACATGTGGTTGCTGGTCGAGGCGCTGACCACCGAGCTGACGGAGGTGCTCGACACCCCGCACGTGCTCTTCGGGACCGGGCTCGGCGCGCTGCTCGCGTACCGGGTCGCCGCGCGGCGGGTGCACGCCGGGCTGCCCGCGCCCCAGGCGTTGACCATCGCCCACCAGGCGCCGCCGGGGATGAGCGCCCGGCCGCGGATCGTGCCGGACCAGGCCCAGCGCGACGAGCTGAACCTGCTGGCCAGCGACGAGCACCTGCCCGCCGCGCCGCCGCTGCCGTGCCCGATCCGGGCCTTCGGCGAGCCGGAACTGATGGCCGGGTGGCGGGCGCTGAGCTCCGCCGACTTCGTCCTCACCCCGGCCAGGGCGAAGGACCGCGCCGCCCTGCTGCGCGACGCGGTCCTGAGGTCGGCCTACTTGATCTCGGCCTTGGCCGTGCAGAGGGATCCGGTGGTACCGCTGAACGCAGCCGAGATGTAGCTCTTCGCTGCTTCAGGGGTTTGGGCATCCTTCGGCATCACGACGTTCAGCCGGCCCGGGATCGTGCCTCGCCAGATCCGGGTGAACGTCGTGGTCGTCGCCCCGTCCTGGACGTAGAAGACCTTCAGGGTGAGCGTGCCCGAGTCGCCGATATAAGGACCCGAGGCCACGGTCGCCCCGATCGGGTTTTGATGTCCGCCGGTCGTTTCGTACGTCAGGCTCACGCTGCCGTGGAACGAACCGGCGGCGGTACAGGAATCCGAGGTCGTCTTGACGGTCTGCGCGTCCGCCGTGGGCGCCAGCACGGTCATCGCCGCGAGCGCGGTCCCCAGGGCGGCTTTGACCGCAAGAGATTTGGCTTTCACAGGTGTGGCTCCTCCCGCTCTTCGTGGGGCCGATGGTGCCCGAACGGACTTCCAAACGGCTTCCACGCGCGGGTGTGACCCGGGTCACGAGCCTGTCGTACTCGCCCTCGCCGTCGCCTGCCCGTGCCCGGCGAGGGCCCTCGCCGTCGCCCTCAGCGGACCGCGACGACCGTGATCATCGTGATGGTGGCGAGCGCGCCCACCCCGAACACCGCGACCAGCAGGCCCATCATGGAGCTGGCCGAGCTGAGCAGGCTGGCCGCGACTGCGGCGATCCGGCGCAGCAGCTTGCCGACCGCGATGATCAGCACCAGGCCGAGTACGACGGCCAGTGCGGGGCCGGTGGAGGTTCCTTGTTCGGCCGCGGCGGCCAAGGTTTCGATCGTGGGGTTCATGGCTACTCCTCCCTGAGGACGTTGCGCGGGGTTGCGTGGCGGAGCACCCCTGGCTGGGGTGGCCGCCGCCGGAGACGCGACGTCGGTGGGCCGGCCGGGTGGGCCGCGCGAGACGGTGCGGGGGTTCATGGCTCCTTCCCGAGCCTGAGACTTCAGCTACTTCACTGAAGTTTGGTTATCTCAGCTGTATTCAGAGTATGGGCTGTCGGGCGACCGGGCAATGGTTAGTTCTGGGTCATTCTCTGGACCCTTGCCCTGGTCGGTGCCTACGCCGGGAGTTGCCGTCGTGTCGTGGTATCCCGGTCTGGGGGACAGGTGTATGGTGCTCGTGTTCAGTTGTTATGCTGAAGTTCAGTCGAGGAGCTTTCCGGCGTGGTATCACCTGACGATCCGGCGGTCGAGCTCGTGCGGCGGCTGCGGGAGCTGCGCAAGTTCCGCTGGCCCGGCGCGCGGCTCACCCAGCAGCAGCTGGCGGACGCGCTGGCGGCCAGCGCCCCCTTGGTGTCCTCCTGGGAAAGCCAGGCGAAGCCGGTGGTCCCACCGGAAGTGCGGCTCGAGGAGTACGCGCGCTTCTTCGCGACCCCGCGCTCGGTCGAGCGAACCCCGTACCGGTTGCTCGAGCTGGACGAACTCACCGCGGACGAGCGCGCGGAGCGGGACAGGCTGTTCGACGAGCTGAAGGCGTTGCGCAGCGCGGTGCGTGGGACGGCGCCGGGCGAGGGCACCGGCCTGCTGAACTTCCCGCCGCGGGAGGACGTCGCGATCGTCTGTGCCCCGCTCCCGCCCGAGATGCGGGCGAAGAACCCGTACTCCGACCCGGACAACCCGGACTACGACGAGCTGTACAACTACACCGACCTCGGCGCGCTGGTCGAGCTGTACGGCCAGATCCGGGCGCTCAACCCCGGCAACGCCGTCCGGCTCCGGCTGTCCAACGAGCTCGTACCGGCCGACTACACCTCGCACCTGGTCCTGCTGGGCGGGGTCGACTGGAACGACGCGACCCGCGACCTGTTCCTGCAGCGGCGGGTCGAGCTGCCGGTGCGCCAGGTCGCGCGCGACGACCCCGACGACGTCGGCTGGTTCGAGGCCGACACCGACGACGGGCCGGTGCGGTTCGAACCCGAGCTCAGGCACCGCGGCGGCCTGCGGGAGGTGACCGAGGACGTCGCCCACGTCTACCGTGGACCCAGCCCGTACAACAAGGAACGGACAGTGCTGTCCTTCAACGGGATGTACGCGAGCGGAACGCTGGGGGCGGTGCGTGCTTTGACTGACTTTCGTTTCCGCGAACGTAACGAGAGTTACGTCCGGGAGCGTCTCCCCGGTTATGCTCAATGGTCTTTGCTGATGCGGGTGAAGATCGTGAATCGGCAAGTGGTGCCGCCCGATTGGACCGATCGGGCGACGCGCCTGCACGAGTGGTCGGCGGCGGTGGGGTTTGACAGAGGCCAGGGGAGGGACGCGTGAGCAGGTCAGGGCTTCGCCCAACCACCACGGTTCGCACCGGGGACTGCTGGAGCGCGGCGCCTGGGCGGAAGCCGCACCGGTGCTCGACGCCATCCTCGTTCCCATCGCCCACGACACCGCGGAGCTGACGAAGGCGATCGGGTTCGCCGCGCGGCTGGGCTGTGTGCTGGTCGCGTTCTGCAGTCGGAGCGCGTCCGCCGCGGAGGCGGTCAAGCTCGCCGAGGGCAGCGGGGTCGAGCTGGTGGCCGTCGACATCGATGGCATCCCCGCCGACCTGCTCCCGGCCTTCGCGACCACCGACGTCCTGCGTAAAGCGGGCTTCGCGTATCCGAAGGACACCAGCGCGAAGCGCAATCTAGGCCTGCTCTTCGCCCGGTTCGCGGGCTGGGAGCGGGTCGTGTTCCTCGACGACGACATCCACCTGCCCGACCCAGACGATCTGGAGCGGGCCGCCCTGCTGCTCGGCCACTACGAGGCCGTCGGACTGGAGATCGGCGACTTCCCGGACAACTCGGTGGTGTGCCACGCGCACCGGGCCACCGGCGGCAAGCAGGCGACGTTCATCGGCGGCGGCGCGCTCGCGGTGGGTCCCGAGTCGATGTCGTCGTTCTTCCCGAAGATCTACAACGAGGACTGGTTCTTCCTGCTCAACGGCGACCGGCTGCGCCCGTCGGCGATGATCGGCGCGGCCGAGCAGAAGTTCTACGACCCTTTCGCCACCGAGGAGCGCGCGCGGACCGAGGAGTTCGGCGACTGCCTGGCCGAGGGCGTGTTCTGGCTGCTGGACCAGGACGAGGGCCTGGCCGGCGCGACCGCGGCGTACTGGCGCGAGTTCCTCGGCCACCGGCGGCGATTCATCGGGGAGATCATCGGCCGGGTCGACCCCGCGGACCCGCGGGCGGCCCGGATGGTCGGGGTGCTCGAGGCGGCGCGGCGGGAGTGCGAGCGGATCACGCCCTCACTGTGCGTCGACTACCTCGCGGCCTGGCAGCAGGACCGGCAGCGCTGGCGCGAGCACGTCGAAGCCGTGCTCGCCGGGCTCAGCCGCCACGGCGGCGGCACCCGCGTGGAGAAGGTGCTCTCGGAGCTCGGGCTGATGGAATGTGCCGCCTACCTGCGTCGCGGGGAATGACGGCACCCGCAGGTCCTTGACCATCACGTGGCACACTTCCGCCTCCAGGGCCTCGGTGTGACAGACGATCGTCCCGTGTCCCCAGTCCCGGTAGCCCAGGCGCTCGTAAAGGCGGGCGGCGCGGACGTTGTCGGTCCGGACGGCCAGCGCGACCCGCTCCTGCTTCAGCTCGCGCAGGTGCTGCTCGAGCCGCTCGACGATGGCGGTGCCGATGCCGCGGTTGCGCTGTTTCGGCCCGACTTCGAAGTGGGTGAGCAGCGGGACACCAGGCAGGTGGCGGCGGATCGGCGCCTCTTCGGCGTCCTCCTGCCAGAGGTAGACGTCGCCGACCGGGCGGCCGGCCAGCCAGGCCACGAACAGCACGCCCTTGCCGTCCTTCTGCCGCTCGTGGCGCTCGACGAAGAACGCGTGGTCGCCGAACACGTCGGCGAGCGGCCGGAGATCACCGAAGGTCGCCGGCCTGACATCGGGCTCGGTCATCGGCAGGTCTCCTTCGCACGCACACTGCGGAATTGTGTCGGAGGGTAGCTGGCTCCTCTTAACGATCCCTTGGGTGGGGCGTTTCGACACTGTTTCGGAGGACTACGTGCTCAGAGTAGATCCAGTTCAGGTCGGCACGCTCCGTTGTGGACTGACGCCGGTCGGTGTGTCGCAACGACGTGGAGGCCACCCTGGCTCCGGATGGCCTCCACGAAAGGTGCTCTCAGCGCGTCGCGAAGTACGTCACGGCGTGTAGACGCCGAAGTCCGCGTTGGCCGTCGCGAAGTCCTGGAAGCCGAAGCGCGGCCCGGCCGTCCAGGTGCTGGTGCCGTTGGCGACCACGCCGCCGCTGCCCGCGGAGTAGACCGGGCCGCCGCTGTCGCCGCCGCGAGCGGAGTCCTGCCCGCCGGTCTGGGTGGCCTCGACCAGGTCCTGCGAGGTCAGAAACGCCGTGACCTTCAGGTTGCAGATCGGGCCGCCGGTCGCCTGCGAGCTGGTCACGCCGCTCTGGCATAGCAGTTGCCCGACGAAGACGTGCCCCCAGCCGACCACCGGCGTCACCGTGTTGCTGGTGCCGCCGCCGACGTAGATCGTGTTCGCGACGCTGGAGGTCGGCACCAGCTCGATGTCGTGGTCGGCCCGGACCGAGCCGACGTAGCCGATGTTCTCGCCGACGCCGTCGTCGATCCGGTTGCCCGCGTCCGCGCAGTGCGCCGCGGTGAGGATGAACCGGGCGCCGGCGCTGTTGCGGACGCCGAAGCCGGACGTGCAGATCGTGTTCTGCGTGCGGTTCCACGTCCGCGCGCCCCCCGGCCATGGCGCGGCCGCGTCCATCCGGGAGACCTTCCGCAGCGGGGCTTCCCGGACCTGCTTGACCGGGACACCGGCGACCTGGCCAGCCTTGGCGGTCGCTTCGGTCGCTTCGTTCGCCGACCGACAGCACGACCCCGCTCCCGTCGGCCGGGATCTTCACGTCCTGCACCGGATTCTGCTGGCCGACCACGACCTTCGCGCGGATCCTGGCCGCGGCGTCACGGAGCTCCCGTTCGGTGTGGGCGGCCGGGGCGACTCTGACGGGCGCGAGCCTCGTCGCGCCGGCCACGGCGTCTGACATCGTTATCGGAACCGCGCCTTTCCAGTAGAGGGCCACCGAACCGGCCTCCAGCTGGATGCCGGCGAAGCCGGGCGCGGACTCCTCGTCGGCCGCGGCTTTCAGCTTCTCGGCGGCCTCGACGAGCGGGCGCTGAGCCAGCATCTGGTTCCAGGCGAGCTGGGTGGCCGTGGGCGCGGCCTGGGCGGTCGGTCCGGTGGCGAGGCCCGCGGCGAGCAGCGCGGTCATGACGACCGCTGCGCGCCGGGAATGCGGCGATGAATTCATGGCTGTCGCTCCGTGTGCTGAGGCCCGCGACGGAGTGTCGCGGTGGGGAGTGATTCGCAAACTAAAGGTTACCTGGAGCATCAGTCACCCCTTCGAGACGGACAAGAATGCGGACAGCTTCGGCTTTTCGTGATGGAGGTGAAAACTATTCACCCGTTACGAAATCATTTTGCCTTGTCGCGGGGAATTGGTCCAGGAATCGCGCTGTTGGTACACGCCGTAAACTAAGAGGCATGAACGCGCTCGTGGTCTGCCTGTACGTGTTCGCCGCCGTCTGCGCCGGCGTGTGGCTGCTGTCCGTGCTGACCAGGGAGTACTCCTGGGTCGACCGGATCTGGTCGCTGGTTCCCATCGCCTACCTGGGGATCTTCGCGGGCGCGGCGGGGTTCGCCGACACCCGCCTGAACGTGATGGCCGCCCTCGGCGCGCTCTGGGGCCTGCGGCTGACGTTCAACTTCGCGCGCAAGGGCGGCTACGCGCCCGGCGGCGAGGACTACCGCTGGGCGGTACTGCGGGAACGGATGGCGCCGTGGCAGTTCCAGCTGTTCAACCTGGGATTCATCACGCTGTACCAGAACGCGATCCTGCTGCTGATCTGCTTGCCCGGGTACACCGCTCTGGAACACCGGGGCGGGTTTGGCGGGTGGGACATCGTGGTCGCGGTGGTTTTCCTGGCCTTCCTGGCCGGGGAGACGATCGCGGACCAGCAGCAATGGACGTTCCAGCGCCGGAAGCGCGCCGGCGGCGAGTCCACCCGGTTCCTGCAGCGCGGCCTGTTCCGGGTCTCGCGCCACCCGAACTTCTTCTTCGAGCAGGCGCAGTGGTGGGCGATGGCGGCGTTCGGCGTGATCGCCGCGGGGAGTCTGCAGTGGACAGTCCTCGGCGCGGTCCTGCTGACGTTGCTGTTCGTCGGCTCGACCCGGTTCACCGAAAGCATCAGCCGCTCGCGCTACCCCGAGTACGCCGACTACCAGCGCCGCACCTCGGCCCAGATCCCCTGGATCCCCCGTCGCGCCTCGTGAGTGGTAAGTCGGGTTCTATTGATCGGTAAGGCAAATGTGTCGTGTTTGCGGCATTGAGGACTCGTGAGCGTTGCGGGCGGTTAGAACCGCCCGCAACGCTCACGAGCCCGTCGGCAGGTCCCCCTCGCTTCACCACGCCACGTTTGCCCTTCCTGTCAAATAACCCGACTTACCACTCACGAGACTCAACCCCAGCGGATCGGCAACCTCTTCAGCCCGTTCTGGAAGTTCGACCGCAGCCGCACCGGATGCCCGGCCGGTTCCACCTCGCCGAGCAGGTCCAGCACCGCGCCGAACATCGCCCGCATCTGCACCCGCGCGAGCTGGGCCCCGAGGCAGAAGTGGGGTCCGTGCCCGAAAGTCAGGTGATCGTTGGGCGTCCGGGAGACGTCGAAGTCGTCCGGCAAGGGGAACACCGACTCGTCGCGATTGGCCGCGGAGAACCACACCACGACCTTGTCCCCGGCCCGGATGTCCACATCGGACAGTCGAACATCCGAAACCGCGGTCCGGCGAAAGTGCATCACCGGCGTCCACCACCGCAACATCTCCTCGACCGCGCTCGGCAGCAGCGACCGGTCTGCCAGCAACCGTCGGTACTGCGAAGGATGCGACAGCAGTGCCAGCATCCCGCCGGGCAGGCCGTTACGCAGGGTTTCGTTGCCCGCCACCGAAAACAGCCAGAAAAGGTTCTCGAACTCCGCCAGCGAGACGCGCCCGCCGTCATCGTCGACGTGCCGCATCAACGTGCTCATGACATCGTCGCCCGGCTGCGAGCGCTTATACGTACCCAAAGCGTTCGCGTACGCGTAGAGGTCCGGCATTCCCGCACGCGTGCGCGGATCCGGCATCGAGCCGTCCGGGCCAGGCGAAGGCCGCACCGCGAGCGCCTCGCGCGCCATCGGCGTGACCTCCGAGGGCCGGACCGTGGCACTGACCGAGTATTCGGCGTCCTGATAGCCGATCACCCGGTTGCTCCAGTCGTACATCAGCCGCCGGTCCTCCTCCGGCACACCGAACACCCCGGCCAGCGTCAGCAGCGGCAAGTCGGCCGCGACCTGCGCGAAGTCGCACGAGCCTTGTGGAGCGACCGCCGCCACCAGCGACCGCGCCCACTCCTCGATCCGCGCGGTCAGGCCCGCCACCGCCCGCGGGGTGAACGCCTTCGTCAGCAGCCCGCGCAGCCTGCCGTGCTCCGGCGGGTCCATGTTCAGCATCATCCGGCGCACGTAGGCGAGATCGGCGGCGTCGCGGATCTGCGTCCCGCCCAGCTGCGACGAGAACACCGCCGGATTCCGCAGCACCTGCTTGACTTCGGCGTGGCCCAGCACCGCCCAGAAATCGTCGACGCGCACCACCGGCGTCTCCCGCCGCAGCCGCGCCAGCTCGGCGTGCGGAACCCCGGAGACGTAAGTGTCCGGATCGGTGATCACGCAGAGAACCCTAGCCGCGGACGGTGGCGATGGGGGAGGATCGGCCGCGATGGACACCTTGAACCTGCGCACCGGCGGCGAGGGTGAACCGCCCGTCGCGTTCCTGCACGGCCTCGGCGCGACCGGCGCCGTCTGGGCCCATCTGACCGAGCTCGTCGACCGTCGCGTCCTGGTCCCCGACCTCCCCGGTCACGGGAAATCCGCGCCTCTGCCGCACTACTCCTTCGCCACGATCGCGGACGCCGTGGCCAGGGTGCTGCCGGACGGGCCGCTCGTCCTCGTCGGGCATTCGCTCGGCGGGGTCATCGCGCTGGAGCTGGCCTCCCGGCTGGACGTCGTGGGCGTGCTCGCGCTCGGCGTGAAGGTCGAGTGGAGCCAGGACGACCTCGCGAAAGCGGCGTCCATGGCCGCGCGCCCGCCGCGGTTCTTCGCCGACAAGGCGGATGCCGAACAGGCCTACCTCAAGGTGTCCGGACTGCTCGGCATCGCCCCGACGGACCCGGCGGGGCTCCGCGAAACCGACGAGGGCTGGCGGCTCGCGCTCGACCCGGCCGCGTTCGGTGTCGGCGCGCCCGACATGCGGGGACTTCTCGAAAAGGCGCGCTGTCCGGTCGTCATGGCCGCGGGCGAGCACGACCCGATGAGCCGCCGCGAGCAGCTCGAAGCACTGGGTGCGGAAACCGTGATCCTGCCCGGACTGGGCCACAACGCCCACGTCGAGGACCCGGGCGCGGTCCGCGTGCTGCTGGACCGGTTCCTGGCTTGATGGCCCGCGGGCAGCCGTCGTACCCCAGGCGACGGCTGCGCCGCGAACCCCCGACTCCACCGACTCCGTTGACGCCTTCCGAGGCTAGGCGGCATCGGTGGACTGCCGGCTGTACTCCCGCCTGACTCCGACCCGGCCGATGCTCACCCGCTGTGACCTGCGCCAACACGCACAAGGGCCGTTTGGACCTGTCGCCGGGGCGGCACGTTGACGATCCTGGACGGGTACATCGGGGAACGGGGGGCAGCGAAGGGAAGCGCGTGTGGACGAGGGCCCGTTCGCCCAGTGGGTGCTCCGCCGGCGGGTGCGCGCCGGGCTGACCCAGGCCGAGCTGGCCGAACGGGCGGGGCTGAGCCTGCGCGCGGTCCGCAACGCCGAGCTCGGCAGCGTCCGCAACCCGCGTCCCGAAACCGAGCGAAAGCTGCGTGACGCCCTCGGCTCGCCCGCGCCGGCCCGGATCGGGGTCCTCGGCCCGCTGACCGTCCACCGCGGCGAAGCGCCGGTCGAGATCGGCGCCGAGAAACAGCAGCTCCTGCTGGCCCTGCTCGCGCTGCGGCCGAACCAGGTCGTGCGGCGCGAGGACATCATCGACATCATCTGGGGCGACGACCCGCCGCCGTCCTGCCTCGACCTGGTCAACACCTACGTCGCACGGCTGCGCCGGACGCTGGAGCCCGACCGGGACGCCGGTGAGACCGCCCGCCTGATCGTCACCGCCAAGACCGGCTACCGGCTTTCGATCGACGCCGCTCAGCTGGACCTCCTGTGCTTCGAAAGCCTGGTCGCCCGGGCCGAGCAGGCCGTCGACCCGGCCACCGCCGAACGCGAGTACGCCACCGCGCTGACGCTCTGGCGAGGCCCCGCGCTCGCCGGCGTCGACCGCTTTCGCCAACACCCGCTGCGCCTCGGGCTGACCATGCGGTACGCCGCCGTGGTGCTCGCGTACGCCGACGTGACGCTGGCGCGAGGCAACGCCGAAGACGCGCTGACCTGGCTGCGGACGTTGACCGCCCAGGAACCTCTCCACGAAGGCGCGCACGCCCGGCTGATGCTCGCGCTGGCCGCCTCCGGTCGTCAGGCCGCCGCGCTGGAGCTGTTCGACGACGTCCGCGCGCGGCTTGCCGGTGAGCTGGGCATCGAGCCCGGCGCCGAGCTGCGCGCGGCCCAGAGCCAGGTGCTGCGTCAGGATTTTCCCGCCCCGACCGCGAACCACCCGGCCCAGCTGCCCGCCGATGTCGCCGGATTCCGCGGCCGCTGCGAACAGCTCACCGAGCTGGACGACCTGCTGACCCGCGACGACTCCGGCGCGCGCATCGCCGTGCTGTCGGGCACCGCCGGTGTCGGCAAGACGGCGATCGCGGTGCACTGGGCCCAGAGTCGCCGCGCCGAGTTCCCGGACGGCCAGCTGTACCTCGACCTGCGCGGTTACGGCACCGGGCGGCCGGTCGAGGCGGGCGACGCGCTGTCCGGATTCCTGCGTGCCCTCGGTATCGAGGGCGCCGACATCCCTGCCGAGCTGGACGAGCGCGCGGCGAAATTCCGCACGGTGCTGGCCGCGCGGCGGATCGTGCTGGTGCTGGACAACGCCGGTTCGGTCGCCCAGATCCGGCCGCTACTCCCGGGTACGCCGTCGTGCTTCGTGCTGGTGACCAGCCGGGACGCGCTGCCCGGCCTGGTCGCCCGGCACGGCGCTCGCCGGCTGTTCGTCGACCTGTTGACCCCCGGCGAGGCCTGCGACCTGCTGCGCACGCTGGTCGGCGAGCGCGTCGACCGTGAGCCGGAAGCGGCCGCGACGTTGATCGGCTACTCGGCCCGGCTGCCGCTGGCGTTGCGGCTGGTCGCCGAGCTCGCGTTGGCACGTCCGACGGAAACCCTGGCGGCGCTGGAAGCAGAGCTGGCCGACGAACGACGGCGCCTCGACCTGCTCGACGGCGGCGGCGACCCGCTCACGGCCGTCCGGGCGGTGTTCTCGTGGTCCTACCGGCACCTGCCGCTCGACGCCGCCCGCGTATTCCGGTTGTGGGGCCTGCATCCCGGCCTCGACTTCACCCACGCCGTCACCGCCGCCCTGACCGGCCACGACCGCGCCGAGACCGAACGACTGACCGGCGTACTGGCTCGCGCGCACCTGGTGCAGGAGACCGCGCCCGGCCGGTTCCAGCTGCACGACCTGCTGCGCGTCTACGCCACCGAGCTGGTGGGCGAGGGGCAGCCCGACGCTCGCGCGGCTTTGGTGCGGCTGTTCGACTTCTACGTCCGCACGGCCGGGCAGGCGATGGATCTCGTTTGCCCGCAGGAGAAACACCTGCGCCCGGCCGTGCCCGAGCCCGCGGAGCCGGTGGGCGACGCGCAGGCGTGGCTCGAGGCGGAACGGCGCAACCTGCTGGCCGTCGCGGCGCACGCGACCCGGCACGGCTGGCCCGAGCACCTGCGGCTGCTGTCCGGGATCCTGTGGCACTACCTCGACGTCGGCGGCTACCACGAGGACTCGCTGGTGCTGCATTCCCACGCGTCCGCGCTCGCGCACGACTCCGGGGATCGCGCCGGCGAGGCTGATCCGCTGACCTTGATCGGCCTGGGCCACTGGCGCGCCGGGCGTTCGCGGGAAGCGTTGCGGTACCTGGAAGAAGCTCTCACGATCGTGCGCGAGACCGGCAACCACGGCACCGAGATCCATGTGCTCAACACCCTCGGCCTGGCGTGCCGCGCGCTCGGTCGGTTCGAGCAGGCCATCGCGTACTCGACCGAAGCTCTCGCGCTGGCCCGGAAAACCGGCGACCGCACCAGCGAAGGCCTGGTCCTGGTGGTGCTCGGCTGTTCTTGCCGCGGGATCGGCCGGTTCGGCGAGGCCGTGGCCCATCTGGCACAGGCGTTGGAGCTGGCCCTCGAGACCGACGACCGCACCAGCCAGGGCTACGCGAAGGTGAACATGGGCGACGCGCTGTCCGCGCTGGGTCGCCACGACGAGGCCGTCCAGGCGCTGGGGGAGGGCCTCGACCACTTCCGCGCGGCGGGCGTCCGGGTGAGCGAGGGTTACGCGTTGGGCATCCTCGGCGAC
Source organism: uncultured Actinomycetota bacterium (assembly GCA_963762765.1). GTDB lineage: Bacteria > Actinomycetota > Actinomycetes > Mycobacteriales > Pseudonocardiaceae > Amycolatopsis. The sequence continues at coordinate 12,100 of CAVXMR010000007.1, read as the reverse complement.
GCCGAACGGGCGCTGGGCCGGTACGAGTCGGCGGCCGGGCATCTGGAGCGCGCGCTGGAGATCTCCGACGAGACCGGCAGCCGCACGAACCGCAGTGTCGCGCTGAAGAACCTCGCCGACGTCCACTGCGCGCAGCAGCGCTACTGCGACGCGGCCCAGTGCCTGGGCGAGGCACTGGCACTCGCGCGCGAGTGTGAGGACCGCGGCGTGGAAACCCGGGTGCTGAACAGCTTGGGCGCGCTCGCGTGCGCGCGCGGAGCCCTGCACGAGGCCGTCGAGTACCACCAGGACGCACTGGCCGTGTCCGCGGAAACCGGATGTACGGCCGAAGAAGCCTTGGCCCACCGCGGTTTGGGCGACGCCCATCGGGAACTCGGCGACGCCCGCGCCGCGCGTGAGCATTGGGAACGGGCGCTTTGCCGCTATACCGCCATGTCGGTGCCCGAGGCGGTCCTGGTCCGGGCTCGCCTCGACGCCCTCGGCATCACCGGCTTCCCGAGCCGGGCGCGAGGCTGAGCGGCGAGGTCGGCGCGGAGCCGTTCGAGGTCGCGGTCCTCGAAGTTGGTGCTGCCGGACAGGGGACGGTGCTTGAAGATCTTCATTCCGCTGCCCTCGCAGTCGCCTTGAAGAAGGCGTAGTGGAAGGTGCCGTCTTCGGTGCGCTGCAGGTCGGCTATCCCGCGCGCCCAGTCCTCAGCTGAAATCAGTCCATTCGCGACGACCTGGTCGCCGACCCCGGCGACCATCGCGGTGAAGGTGTTGCGCGTGAAGCCTTCGACCATCCCGGGCCGCGACGGGTCGGCGTAGACCGGGCACGGGTGGACGGCGATGTCGGCGTAGCCCGCGGAATCGAGCAGGGGGAACAGCCGCCGTCCGATCAGCGCGTCGCCCCCGGCGGACGCCTGGAGCTGGACGAGACAGTCGATCGCAGCCTGCGCGAAGGTGCTGCGGGGGTGGTAGATCGCCGTTCCGTGGTCGCCCTCGATCACGGTGATCGTGCCGCCGGGACGCAGCAGCCGTCTCAAGTGCGCAAGCGCTTTCTCCGGCTCGGGCAGGTGCTCCAGCACGAAACAGACGAAGAGATGATCGAAGGATTCGTCGGAGAACGGCAAGGAGAACAGGTCGGCCTGGTGCCACTCGACTTGGGCGCCGCGAACCCGCGCCTTGGCCAGGGCGAGCGACTCCGCGGAGATGTCGACGGAGACCAGGCGCGCGCCCGGGCTGTGGGCGAGCAGGTGGACCGTCTGCCCGCCGACACCGCAGCCGACCTCGAGGACGCTGCTGCCCGCCGGATACTGCGTCCCACGGTGGAGCAGCTCGGCGAGCGTGTCGGCCTGGTCGCTCAGGCGGCGGGTCTCGGGTTCCGAGTAGCCGTGCACGTAGGTGGTCATGACTCCAGGGTCCTGCGACAATGGTCCGATGGACAGGGCCAAAGATGGCACGGACGAGGGGTCCATAACCGCGGGCTCGGACTTCCTCCAGCTCGACGTCTCGCAGGCCCCGGCGGGCGGCCTGGCCGACTGGCTCGCCACCCGCCTGCGGTCCGCCGTGGCCGACGGGCGGCTGCCGATCGGGAGCCGCCTGCCCGCGTCCCGCGTGCTCGCGGGTGAGCTGCGGGTGTCGCGAGGCGTGGTCACCGAGGCCTACCAGCGGCTGATCGACGACGGGCACGCGGTCGGCCGCGGCCGGGCGGGCACGGTCGTCGTCGCGGCTCCGGTCACGCCGCTGCCGTCTAAGTGGTCACCATCGGAAGTCCTCCGGGGGTCTCGACGGCCCAGCTTCCCGCTGGACGCACGGCCGCGAGGTCCGAGTACAACCCCGGTACGAGGACCTCGCGGCCGCACGCCCAGCAGAAACCTGGATCCGCCGAATACCCCCGAAGGACTTCCGATGGCAACCACTAAGCCGTCGCCGCCGGCCGGCCGGGTGATCACGGCCGAGCCCGGCGTGGAGGTCTTCGACGCGGTGCGTGCCACCCCCGCCCGCATCGATCTGTCGCCGGGAGTGCCGGACCTGACCGCGTTCCCGCGCCCGGCCTGGTTGCGTGCCGAACGGGCGGTGCTCGACGAACTTTCGCCGTCCGACTTCGGGTACGGCGACCCGCGCGGCACCTCGGCGATGCGGCTCGCGGTCGCGCGCTGGCTGGCGCGCAACCGCGGGATCCGCGTCGATCCCGGCGAGGTGATCGTCGTCGCCGGGGTCGCGCAGGCGATGGGCCTGTTCGGGGATGTGCTGCGGCGCAACGGAATCACCGAGCTGGCGGTGGAGGACCCCGGCTCACTCGGCGCGCGTCAGCACCTGCACTACTGCGGTCTCACAACCCCGCCGATCCCGGTGGACGACGGCGGCCTCGACGTCGCCGCGCTGAGGTCTTCCGGTGCGCCCGCGGTGATGACGACCCCGGCACACCAGTTCCCGACCGGCGTCGTGCTCGACGGCGGACGCCGGCGCGACCTCCTGCGCTGGGCCGGCGAAGGCGGCCTGATCCTCGAGGACGACTACGACGCCGAGCACCGCTACGACCGGGCGCCGGTGCCCGCGCTGCGCTCGATGCTGGCCGAAAACGTTTGCTACACCGGCAGTGTCTCGAAGCTGCTCGCGCCCGCGTTGCGCGTCGGCTGGCTGCTGGCGCCGCCGCGGTACCGGGAGGAGCTGATCGCCGCGAAGCGGTTCGCCGACCTCGGCAACGCCGTGCTGGCGCAGCTGGTGCTCGCGCGGCTGATGGAGACGGGCGAGCTGGAGCGGCAGCTGCGGCTGTTGCGGGCGCGGCACCGGCGGCGCCGGGACGCGATGATCCAGGCGATCTCGGCTTCTCTGCCGGACGCCATTGTGCACGGAGCCGCCGCGGGGCTGCACCTGACGATCACGTTCGACGCTGGGTTCGACGACGTCGAGCTGGCCGCGGCCGCGCTCGCCGAGGGCGTGAAGGTGCAGCCGTTGTCGTGGCACCGGCAGCGTCCCGGTGCGCCTGGGCTGGTCATCGGCTATGCCGCGAGGACGGTCACCGAGATCACCGAGGGTGTCGCCGTGCTGGGCCGGATCATCTGAAACTGTCGGTGCCCGGTGCTAGACAGGGTTCGTGATCATCGCACTGGAATACGAGGAGCACGGCGAAGGGACGTCGGTGCTGGCGATCCACGGCTGGCCGCCGGATCGCCGGGTGATGCTGGGCTGCGTGGAGCCCGTGTTCGCCGGGCGGCCTGGCTACCGGCGGCTCTACCCCGACCTGCCGGGGATGGGCCGGACGCCCGCCGGTGACGTCGCGAGTTCGGACGACGTCCTGGCGGCGCTGCTGGCGTTCGTCGACGAGCGGATCGGCGCGGCGCCGTTCCTGGTGATCGGCAACTCGTTCGGTGGCTACCTGGCGCGCGCGGTGGCGCGGGCGCGTCCGGAGCAGGTGCTCGGGCTGGCCCTGATCTGCCCGGCCGCCGGTGCCGGGCCCGAGGCCGAAGCGGCGTGGGAGCTGCCCTCGCACGCCGTCGTGCGCGCCGATCCGGAGCTGATGGAGACGCTGGGCTCTTCGGACGCGGCCTATCGCGCGCTGGCCGTCGTCCAGTCGAAGGAGACGCTGGACCGGTTCCGGGCGGAAGTCGGAACCGGGCTCGCGGTGGCGGACCGGGCCGCGCTGGACCGGATCGAGCAGAACGCCGAGCTGACCGTTTCGCCGGAATCCGGGCCACCGTACGAACGGCCGACGCTGATCCTCACCGGGCGGCAGGACCAGGTCACCGGGTTCGCGGAGCTGTACGCGCTGCTGGCGCACTACCCGCGGGCGACTTTCGCGGTCCTCGACCGGGCCGGGCACAACCTGCAGATCGAGCATCCGGATCTGCTGGAAGCGCTGATGGGAGAGTGGCTGGAGCGGGTCGCGGAGGCCTCGGCCCAAGAGTCCACAAAGGACGGTACGGCTATGTGATCTCGGTCTCGCCAGGGATTTCGCCGGTTGGTTGCCATACGCAAGCAAGTTGCTTAGCCTTGCTAAGGGAACATGTGAGCGGAAGGTTGGCACTGTGGCGGAACGCCGGACGTACTCCATCGCGGAACTCGGGCCGCGGTACAAGTGGATCGCGCTGTCCAACACGACGCTGGGCATGCTGATCGCCACGATCAACTCCTCGATCGTGCTGATCGCGCTGCCCGACATCTTCAAGGGCATCGGCATCAATCCGCTCGAACCGGCCAACACGAGCTACCTGCTGTGGATGATCATGGGCTTCCTCGTGGTCACGGCGGTGCTGGTGGTCAGCTTCGGCAGGCTCGGCGACATGTACGGGCGCGCCCGGATGTACAACCTGGGCTTCGCGGTGTTCACGGTGTCGTCGATCATGCTCGCGATCACCTGGTTCGACGGCGACGCGGCAGCGCTGTGGCTGATCGGCTGGCGGATCGTGCAGGGCGTCGGCGGCGCGTTCCTGATGGCGAACTCGTCGGCGATCCTCACCGACGCCTTCCCGGCCAACCAGCGCGGCCTCGCGCTGGGCATGAACGGCGTCGCGGCGATCGCGGGCTCGTTCCTCGGCCTGGTGGTCGGCGGCGTGCTGGCGCCGGTCGACTGGAACCTGATCTTCCTGGTGTCGGTGCCCTTCGGCGTGATCGGCACGATCTGGGCGTACCTGAAGCTGCACGACACCGGCGTCCGCAAGCACGCGCGGATGGACTGGTGGGGCAACATCACCTTCGCCATCGGCCTGATCGCGGTGCTGGTCGGCATCACCTACGGCATCCAGCCCTACGGCTCCTCGCCGACCGGCTGGGGCAGCCCGTTCGTGCTGAGCTGCCTGATCGGCGGCATCGCGGTACTGATCGCGTTCGTGGTCATCGAGATGAAGGTCGAGAACCCGCTCTTCCGGCTCTCACTGTTCCGCATCCGCTCGTTCACCTGGGGCAACGTCGCGAACCTCGCCGCGTCCCTCGGCCGCGGCGGGCTGCAGTTCATCCTGATCATCTGGTTGCAGGGCATCTGGCTCCCGCAGCACGGCTACACCTTCGAGCAGACACCGCTGTGGGCCGGCATCTACATGCTCCCGATGACCGTGGGCTTCCTGGTCTCGGCGCCCGCGTCCGGCGTCCTGTCCGACCGGATCGGCAGCCGCCTGCTCGCCTCCGGCGGCCTGACGATCACGGCGCTGACGTTCCTGCTGCTGATCATCCTGCCGGTGGACTTCAACTACTGGGCGTTCGCGGCGATCCTGCTCATCAACGGCATCGGCATGGGCATGTTCGCCTCCCCGAACCGCGCCGAGGTGATGAACAGCCTGCCCGCCGACGCCCGCGGCTCCGGCGCCGGGATGATGACGACCTTCCAGAACGCGGCGATGGTGCTCTCCATCGGCTTCTTCTTCAGCCTGATCATCGCGGGCCTGTCCTCGAGCCTGCCCGCGACGATGAGCCAGGGCCTGACCGCCCACGGCGTCCCCGCGTCCTCGGCCGCCCAGCTCGCGAACCTGCCCGCGGTGGCGGTGCTGTTCGCGGCGTTCCTCGGCTACAACCCGATCCAGCAGCTCCTCGGCCCGCAGCTCGGCTCGCTCCCGCCGGACCAGGCGAGCTTCCTGACCGGCCGCAGTTTCTTCCCGCAGCTGATCTCGGGCCCGTTCCAGCAGGGCCTGGCGGTGGCGTTCGGCTTCGCGATCGTGGTCTGCCTGATCGGCGCGGTGGCGTCCCTGCTCACCAAAGACGCCCGCCCCGCCGACTGCGAGTCGGTCGGTGAGGAGCTGGCGGCGGTGGCCGGCGAGTCGGGCGGAGGCCCGAGCGAGCTGGTTTCCCCGAGCTCCGAGCGCTAGCCGACCGGGACCGGCTCGGGCAGCGGCGCCACTTCGGTGGCGTCGCGCCGCTCGGTCCGCCGCTGCTGACGGCGGGCGATGACGCGGCGGCCGAGCTCGATCATCGGCAGCTCGACCCAGCGGTAGAGCAGGTCGGCCACCAGCAGCCCGACGATGGTGACCGCGAGCGCGGTGAGCGCCCGCTGCTGGCCGAACATCGGGAACGTGGAGATGACCACGACGGCGACGAGCTGCTGGACCAGGTAGAGCGCGTAGGAACGCTCACCGATCCAGCGCATCGGCGCGAGCGACAGCACCCAGGTGAGCGGGTTGCCGCCGGCGACCAGCGACGGAACCAGCAGCGCGGCGATCACGACGTACCCGAGGACCGTGTAGATGCTGCCCTCGTCGTGGAAGAACGCCGAGATCTCGAAGACGTACATCTGCACCGCGACAAGCACCGCGGCCATCACGAGGCCGACTACGGGGTGGGTGAACACCCGCAGCACCTTGAAGCCCTTGCGGTAGTGCATGGTGATCGCGAGCGCGCAGCCGACGATGATCGACGCGAACGCGCTGGCGTAAGGAATCAGGGAGACGAACACGATCATGACGGTGACCAGTCCGAGCGCCAGTCCCAGGCGCTTGGCGAAGCCGAGCCCGGCGATCGCGAAGGCCAGCAGCGGCCACAGCACGTAGAACTTCTGCTCGACCCCGAGCGTCCAGGCCTGGCCGAACAGCGTCATCTGGTGGAACTCGCCCATGAAGGTGAGGTTCCAGGGCAGGGCCTTCGTGATCCCGCTCGTGTGGAAACCGCCGCGCAGATAGACGAACGCCACGATCATCGCGACGATCACGTAGTAGACCGGCAGAATCCGGAACGCCCGCCGGATGTAGAAGTTCACGAGCGACGCCCGGCCGTTACGGTCCTCTTCACGCAAGGCCAGCGTGGTGATCAAAAACCCGGAGAGCACGAAGAACAGGTGCACGCCGATCCACCCGTTGGCCCGCAGCAGGTTGGGCCCGCCGTAGTGGAAGACCACCACCAGCACGGCCGCGATGGCCCGCACCCCGTCGAGGGCCGGAAATCTCTTGGTCGCGAGGTACTGCTCGTGCGTCATCATCGCTTTTCCCCCAGGGAGCCACGTCAGCCCAGCCCGCACACTGTAATCGGACGAGTCTGACATTCACTCTTCAGGGTGACGAACGGGCCCGGCCAGGTCGCCTACAGCGGCTCTTCGTGCGGATTCCTCCGCTGAGGCTGGTATTCGAGCCGAAATCCGTCATCGCTGAGGCGGGCCCGCTTCGGTGGTATCTCCGCTGGTAGAGCGGGTTCTCCGGGCCGGTACCTTCCGTGACGCGATCGACTGAGGAGGAGGTGACGGTGCTTCGGCTCATCGATGTGACTGTAAGTAGTTGGATCGACGAGATGACCACCTTTGGTGTCGAAGTTCGTGGAGGGATTCGAACGCAGGTTCGGGTATCCGCCGGGGTTGGGAGAGAACCGTGTGGTGCGCGAGGACGCCCCGGCGCTCGGGACGTCCGTCCCGGATGAGCTCCTGACGTTGTACTCGCAGCTTCATGAGATCTCGCTCCCCGATCTCGGGAACGGGGTCTTCGTGTCGCCGTTGGCCGATGTCGTCGAGGGCACGCTGACCGGAGCCGTGGAAGACGCGATCTCCTTGCGCGGCTCTGCCTACGATGTCAGCCACGTTGGCCATGCGGTCGTGGCGAAGGATTTGTCAGAGTTTCTCGAGGGAATTCGAGGCGAGTTGCTCCGGGAGAGCGCATGAGCCGGTTTTCTACCGCGAGGTAGTCGAAACCTATCCGGCGCTGACCCTTTCCAGCATCGAGACTTCGCCTTGGTCGACCTCGCCGTATCCAACCGACGATTGTGTGATCGTGGCATGGCTTTCTCGCGTCAGCGAGAAGTGAACCACCGCCCCGCGGAGGGGCACGTGGCCACGAAGCGCTGCTTCGAGTTCTCGTGGCGGGAGCTGGTGACGATCCGTCTTCACGGACTTCCGCTGCGCCACAACAACCTCAGCAGCGCCCCAAACCCCACTGCCACACCCCCAGGCCCACATAGGACGACTATGCCACCTCACCAGCCGAGGGAAGCTCGCTGGATCTTCACCGGGTGGGCCGGGGCGCCGTCCAGCGGGCCGTTCGGATCCGTGGGGATGATGCCGTCCGCCACCATCCGATCCAAGGCCGACATGCCCCGGATCACCTGACCCAGCACCGAGTAATTGGCCGGGATGTGGGCGAACGAGTGCACGATGAAGAACTCCGAACCGTTCGTACCGGGGCCTTGGTTGCCCATCGCGACCGTGCCGCGCTCGTAGGTCTCAGCACCGGAGACTTCGTCCGGGAACTTATAGCCCGGGCCACCCTTTTCGACTTCGTAGATGTCGCCGCACTGCAGCACGCCCAGGCGCGCCGAGTTCGACAGGCGCCAGCACTGGGAGTGGTTGTAGAACCGTTGAAGAATCAGCGACACCATGTTGTGGACCGCGCACGGCGCCGCGCCCGCGCGGTTCAGGCGCACCGTCACCGGGCCGTAATTGAAGTCGAACGTGACGTCGATGGTGCCGTGGGTCAGGGCGAACGGCAGCGGTCGGTGGACCGGGCGTGCCGCTGGGTTCTCCGGCGTGGAGGTGAAGGTGCATGAGGTCACCGGGGCCGTGGAGGCTGACGCCGGGGCCGCTGCCAGCGTCGAGCACAGTGCGATCAGGCCGAGCAGGACACCCCGACGTTTCATTCCTGCAAGTTAGCGGTTCACGAACTGTGGCACCAGGTTGGCCGACCGCGGCGCCACCGGAGATCGACGTCGGCAACCCGACCCTGTCCGACGTCCGAGGCGCGCACGCCGCGCTGCACTTCTTCGCCATGACCGTGTCCTGGCGAAGGCGCGGCCTGGTGCTACTTGCGCCAGGCGGTGCGCTGCTTCCGGATGTCCAGCACCAGCAGCAGGATCAGGAACAGCGACAGGCCCACGAGCCACACGTTCTCGGTGTTGTTCTCGTGGTTGCCCTTGAGCATCACGAGCAGGATGATCGCGCTCAGCCAGCCCGCGATCCGGGTGGCCTTCGGGAACGACCCGTGCCAGCCCCATTCGGCGGACGGCTCGTCGCGGGGGTCGACCTCGGGCCGCTTCTCCAGCGCCTTGCCAGCCACGATGAACTCCTCCACAACCCGCGAACATGTACGCGCGCATGATCCCACACCTCCGGGTGCGGCGCGGACAGGGCCCGCGCGACAATGACCGGTGATGACTACCTCGCGAAGTGTCCTCGTGCTCGGCTCGACCGGGTCCATCGGTGTCCAGGCTCTCGATGTCGCGGCCCGCAACCCGGAGCTGTTCCGGGTCGCCGGGGTCGCCGCGGGCGGGGCCGATCCGCAGGCCCTGGCCGCGCAGGCGCTCGCGCACGGCGTCGAAGCCGTCGCCGTGACCCGGGCCACCGCGGCCGAAGACCTCCAGCTCGCGCTGTACGCCGAGGCGCAGAAGCGCGGCTACGCCCAGGGCGAGTTCCGGCTCCCGCGCATCTTCGCCGGGCCGGACGCGGTGACCGAGCTCATCGACGCCGTCGGAGTCGACGTCGTGCTGAACGCGCTGCCCGGCTCCCGCGGCCTCGAGCCGACGCTGCGGGCGCTGGCCACCGGGGCCACCCTCGCCCTGGCCAACAAGGAGTCGCTGATCGCGGGCGGTCCGCTGGTGCTCGCCGCGGCCAAGCCCGGCCAGCTCGTGCCGGTCGACTCCGAGCATTCCGCCATCGCGCAGGCGCTGCGGTCCGGTCGCGCGGACGAGGTCGCGCGGCTCGTGCTCACCGCGTCCGGCGGCCCGTTCCGCGGCCGCAAGCGCGCCGAGCTCGGATGCGTCACCGTCGACCAGGCGATGGCGCACCCGACCTGGTCGATGGGCCCGCTGATCACGATCAACTCGGCCACCCTGGTCAACAAGGGGCTCGAGCTGATCGAGGCGACCCTGCTCTTCGGCATCCCGCCGGAGAAGATCGACGTCACCGTGCACCCGCAGTCGATCGTGCACTCGATGGTGACTTTCGTGGACGGCTCGACGATCGCCCAGGCCAGCCCGCCGGACATGCGGCTGCCGATCGCGCTGGCGCTGCACTGGCCGGACCGCGTGCCCGGCGCCGCGGCGGCATGTGCCTGGGACAAGGCCGCGAGCTGGACGTTCGAGCCGCTCGACAACGAAGCCTTCCCCTCCGTCGAGCTGGCGCGCCACTGCGGCACCGTCGGCGGCTGCCTGCCCGCGGTCTACAACGCGGCCAACGAGGAGCTGGTCAGCGCGTTTCTCGCGCAGAACGCCAGCTTCACGTCGATAGTGGACACTGTGTCCGAGGTGGTGGAAGCCGCCGACGAATGGCGGCGCGTGCCACGCGACGTCGAGGACGTACTCGCGGCCGAGCGCTGGGCTCGCGCGCGTGCTGGGTCGATCATCGAGGGGAAGTAGCGCGTGCTGACCAACATCTTCGGGGTCGTGCTGTTCGCGCTGGGCATCTGCATCTCGGTCGCGCTGCACGAAGCCGGGCACATGCTGACCGCCAAGGCGTTCGGCATGAAGGTGCGTCGCTACTTCGTGGGCTTCGGGCCCACCGTGTTCTCATGGCGCCGCGGCGAGACCGAGTACGGCCTCAAGTGGATCCCGCTCGGCGGGTTCTGCGACATCGCGGGCATGACCGCGCTCGACGAGGTCACGCCGGAAGAGGCGCCGCGGGCGATGTGGCGCTTCAAGACCTGGAAGCGCACGGTCGTGATGTCCGCCGGGTCGATCGTGCACTTCATCATCGGGTTCGTCGTGCTCTACCTGATGGCGATCACCATGGGCCTGCCGGTCCAGCAGCTCTCCACCGAGCCGGTGCTGGCCTCGACGTCCTGCGCGCAGTCTGCCACCACGACAGCCGCGCTCAGCGCGCCTTGTGCGGCGAACGCCGCGAAACCGGCCGAGGCCGCCGGGCTGAAGGCGGGGGACAAGGTCGTGTCCGTCGCGGGCACGCCGACCCCGACCTGGGCGTCGATGATCGCCGTCGTCCAGGCCGCGAAGGGCCCGACCGCGATCCAGGTGCTGCGCGACGGCAAGACGCTGAGCCTCACCGTCGACGTGCCGCGGGTGCAGCGCCTGGTCAACGGCCAGGTCCGCGAGGTCGGCATGATCGGCGCGTCGCAGGCCCAGCCGTTCACGACGCCGGCCTACGGCGCTATCGACGGCGTTGGCGCGACGGTGACGTTCACCGGCGAGATGTTCGCCCAGACCGCGCAGCGCCTGGTCGAGTTCCCCGAGCGGATCCCGGCCGTGGTCAATGCGATCTTCGGCGGCGAGCGCGACCCGAACACCCCGGTCAGCGTCGTCGGCGCGAGCCGGATCGGCGGCGACGCCGTCGAGCGCGGGCTCTGGTTCATCTTCGTGCTGATGCTGGCGAGCCTGAACTTCTTCGTCGGCGTGTTCAACCTGCTGCCGCTGCTGCCGATGGACGGCGGGCACATCGCCGTCGTCTGGTACGAGCGCGTCCGGGACTGGCTGCGCGGGCTGCGCGGCAAGGCCGCGGCCGGGCCGGTCGACTACACGAAGCTGTCCGGCATCACGATGGTGCTGGTGCTCATCGGCGGCGCGGTGACTCTACTCACGGTGACCGCCGACATCGTCAACCCGATCCGCCTGCAGTAGCGCCGCGCCACGGCCGGGTCGCGGCGCCCCCGCGGCTCCGGCGCACAGGGCGTAACGCTGCTCACCGTCACGGTTGACATGGTGAAGGTGCCCCACCCGGAGTAGGTACGCTGGTGGCCGTGACCGTCGCACTCGGTATGCCCGCGCTGCCCCCGCCCGTCCTGTCCGAGCGCCGCAAGACCCGCCAGCTCCAGGTCGGGCACGGTCGGTGTGGGCAGCGAATTCCCGATCTCCGTCCAGTCGATGACGACGACGCTCACCTCCGACGTCAACGCGACCCTGCAGCAGATCGCCGAGCTGACCGCGGCCGGCTGCGACATCGTGCGCGTGGCCTGCCCGTCCGCCGACGACGCCGAAGCGCTCCCGGCGATCGCGAAGAAGTCGCAGATCCCGGTGATCGCCGACATCCACTTCCAGCCGAAGTACGTCTTCGCCGCGATCGAGGCGGGCTGCGCCGCGGTCCGGGTCAACCCAGGCAACATCCACAAGTTCGACGACCAGGTCAAGGAGATCGCCCACGCCGCTCCCGCGATCATGGGACGCCGATCCGGATCGGCGTCAACGCCGGTTCGCTCGACAAGCGGATTCATGGACAAGTACGGCAAGGCGACCCCGGAAGCGCTGGCCGAGTCGGCGCTGTGGGAGGCGTCGCT
>CAVXMR010000006.1:0-116269 GCA_963762765.1 uncultured Actinomycetota bacterium | reverse complement strand
ATGAGTACTGAACAAGACAACAAGAAACGTAAGTCATAAGTCGTTTAACACCGCCAAAAACAAAAAAACCAAAACTCGGGTAACATGCCAGACGCTGGTTGAACATTTTAACCAAGACAAGTTAAATTACCTCCTAAATCACCAAATCATCGCCAAACGCGAACAGCTGCAAAAATACCTTGAGCAGTCCAATGCGGGAATTGTTAATGTCACTTATTTCCAACACAATGGTGCAGGACGACGCTATGCACACAAGGGGAGTTTACAGAACATCGAGAAACAAATTCGACACACAATTGCGGATGGTTATTACCAGGACATCGACATTAAAAATTGTCATGCAACCATCATCGAACATATGGCCAAAGAGCAGGGTTTGCTGACAGAGGGTTTGAGCTATTACAATCTCAATCGTAACAGTTTATTCGAAGGTGGTGTGTACAAAGATGCCGTCAATTCAATTATGTACGGAGGATCGAAAGCATATGAAGAATTACCAGATAAACCCATTTGGATCACAAATCTCAAAAGCAACATGCTCATAATCCGAAAGTTTTTTGCACAAGGACCAAATTTCGACGAATTCGCAGAGTCGTTTGTCCCAGACAAAAAGTGGAATGTTAGGTCGAGTTATTTGTCTCATCTAGTTCACGCTATCGAAGACAAAGTGTTAATGTTAACTTATGATTACTTAGGACAACCAGAGATCATGCGTTTTTTGTTTTGACGGTATTATGGTCCCCAAAACTCTAAATGTAGATATTGAACAGTTAAGTAATCATGTATCAGAGAAAGCCGGGTTTAAAATCGTTTTTGTTTCAAAACCTATGAATAAAATCATTCCTATCCCGAATCCAATTCCAAGATATGTTCCGCCACCAATTGCGCCGGGTTTTAATTACGAAGATGATTACACGTACGCCCATTTCCAAACAGAGTTTTCTGGCGCTCATTTTCAGAGTTTTGAAGACCTTGAGCAAAAACTCAACTACAAGAGGGTCATTGGACGCATTCTTGCAGGGAATGGCGGGTATTTCAAAAAGATGGCCTCTGGAATGGACGTGTTTAACAATTTCAAACAATGTAATTTCGACATGTCATACAACCACAAAGATGAATGCACTGGTCGAAATTTGAAAACAACAATCAAAATGGATATGTTTCTTGCACAGCGTCCGGCTTGCAGCGAATTCGAATGTGTACTTGATCCGAAGCTTACCAATCCTCGAAATTTCAATACTTGGACTGGATTTGCCGGAAAACTGACAGAGGAAATCACCGACGGGTTGGATCTATGTAACAACGATTTAGATTTATTTCGGTACGTCTTAAGTTGGTTGTCCGGGCTCGTTGAATCTAAGAGGCAAAAATGAAACAGCACTTGTTTTGCAAGGAAAGCCTGGATGTGGAAAAAACACTTTATTTGATTTTATGAAATTGGTGCTTGGTCAGCAGAATGCAATCGAAGTGTGCGGACTCGAGAGTATTTTACAAAAACACAATGAACACATCAGAGGCAAACGTTTAGTTATCGTCAATGAAATGTCCGCCACCAAGGATAATTTTATCTCCAATTTCGACAAACTCAAAATGTACATTACCGACGATAAATTGCTAGTTGAACCAAAGTGCACCGGCAATGCATACCAAATTGAAAACATTGGCAATTATTGTGTTTATTACAAACCACAAAAATTCCTTTGTTCTGGAAAAGGGAGATCGGCGCTACGTGTTTTTACAAATATCTGAATCCAGAATCGGAGATTTCGCTTTTTGGGCAGACTTACGTAATAAGTGTTTCAACAAAGCAACCGCAGACGCATTTTACACTTATCTGTGTCGCTTGGGGGCGGACATGTTGGTTGAACTAAGACATATTCCAAACACGGAACTCAAGCAAGAGATGCTGGAGATTTCGAAACCCAACATATGGAAATTTATCGATTGGTACCAAAGCGACGACAATCTACTATTCAAAGGGGAACCTGTGCGACCATCCGAACTTTACTATACCTACGACTCGTGGTGCAAACGCAACAATGAAAAACCCACACAGAGTCACAAATTTTATTCTGAACTTCTGAATGACACCAGTCGCATTGAAAAGAAAGTTATCCAGAAAAGCAGTTATTATGTGTTTCTTCAACAAAAGGTCATCGAACCAGCTAAGTCGACTGTTGTCGATTTCGTTGATTGGTTCACAAGTGAGGATAATCTTCTTTTTGACGATGGATGTTTTAAACCAAAACTGACGTACTTATTTTATCAACGATTCTGTGAACGCAACAATCTAAAACCTATTCCCGATTATAAATTCTGGACTGAAGTTTCGGCTGATTTACGTGTCACCAAAAAATTCGACAAGAGATGTCCTTGGTATGTTTTCAATAAACTATTGTAGAAAAATTTTTCTACCAGTAATTATATTAAGAAAAAAAAACAATGAATGAATGCACCGACGATTTTCAAATTGAGTTGCCGTGTTCTGAAAGATGAACAACACACCGACATTGTTCGCGAGTTTCACGAAAAAAAACATCAATCCATTTTAATTGCCTACAACAACGACAAACGACAGGCTGCCAAGATGCTCAAAACATTCAAGCAACACGGACTCGTTACTAAATCATGGAAGTGGTCCTGTGGATTGCTGAAAACCACGCAGCCCAATTATCGTCGCAGCTGGCGGCAGAAAAACAAAGTCAAAACCATGCAACATTCATTGAAATGGATCAAAAAACAACTGGCGGACAACCAATATTAGATCAATAAACATCATTCAACGTTCTTGTTTTTTTGACGTCGTCTCGACGCCTCCTGACACCACCATCCCCCTTCCCAGGCAAAAGCCTCCCTTACCGTTTTTCAGCGCCCCGTCCCGGGTCCTCAGAAGGGGGGGGGGGGGGGGGGGTAAAATCATATATAAAAAAAAAAAAAAAAAAAAATTATATAGCGTTTTTGACCCCCCCCCCCCCCCCCCTTCTAGAGACCCCTGTCAAGGAAGGTTGGTTTGTGACCTGGGCGTGTTAGGGTTATTAGGGTTTCTAGGATTCATTTATGTTGTTGTTAACGGTATTAGGGTTACTAGTGAATATTTGTGGGGCGGGGGCGGGGTGGAAAAGCGACGTCTCGAGGCCTATTGGACCGGAGCGGCCGCGGAGGGCAATGGCCGAGAGGGGGAGCTCGAGACCCCGCCCCCGCCCCACAAATGAATACACACACAAAACACACGCACACACACACACACACACACACACAAAAGGCTGCGGACACCGACTCTACCCGACAAATGCTTGCAAGCTCTAGTCGTTCAACTGAAAGGACACTCACTGACACAATTTTTAGCTTGAGTGGCTAGCAAGGGGGGGGGAGGGGGGGGTTGGGTCAAAAAAAAAGTTGTTGGATATTTAAGATTCGGATTCTGCATGTTCTGGGAGGCCTCGATCACCCCAAGTAGGGTCACATCCTAAAAACTTCCTGAGAACCGTAGGTTGCAAGAAAAACGTCAAATTGCCTTGATTTTGTATGGGAAAGGCCGGCCCGGGCCTCATGTCCAGTTTCGAAAATCCCAAATCTGATTGGCCGGAGCAAAAACCCGGTTTTTGCCACTAGATTTGTTACCTCTTCCTTCGAGAAGAAAAAAAAAACGATAGACTGAGAGTCACTTTGGTGTTTTTAGGTCAAAATTTTCCCAAAGTTCCTTGGGGGCTCGCCGAAACAGCATTTTGGAGGGAAGGCTAAAGGCCAAGCAAAAGAGTACCATGTGACCCTTGAAAATTTTTTCACGAGAAAATGGGCCAGAGCGGCCGTCGAAATCCTATCCCAACAAAACTTCATCCATTACGTCTGGCAAGTCCATAAATTACGTCAGGTTTTTTTGTTTAGGATTTTTTGGTCCGGATCCCCCCCCCCCCGTATGTCAGGCTTCGTCAGGCGGGTCGAACCCCCCCCCCCCCCCCCCCCGTCCGAACCTGACGTCAAGAGACTTTTTGGGCCGGCTCATTTTAGGGGGTGCTAATTTTTTCTCGGCCCAAGTTCTTCGGGGGGGACGCGGCCAAAAAAAGGGCTCGCCGAAACAGCAATTTTCCGGACCGTTTTTTTGTAGGGGTCAAAACGCGAAGTTGGGAGGTGGTCGGGTGAATTTTCTGAGTCCTTCCCGTGCGTTTTCAGCCTCCAAAACCTCAAATTTTTTCGGGGGCCTGCGGCCCCCGAACCCCCTGCTAACAAGGGGGGCCGCCTTCGGCGGCCCCCAAAAACCAGAGGTAAAAACCTGACGTCAGGCGGCCGGATCCCCCCGTTTTGGTCAGGATTCGTCAGGCGAGCAATACGTAGTGTTTTGCCGTTGCTTGGTTCAGTTGGCGTCTTGCTGAAGCCACGTATTACGTCGATGAGCGCGACCACGTGCGTTGAGCGGCCAGGTCCTCGTGAGTGGTAAGTAGGGTTATTTGAGGGGTAAGGCAAACGTGCCCCTCACTCCTCCGAACCCATCCAGCCCAAGTCCGTGAATGCCACATTCACGGCGTCTTGGGCCCTCAATGTGGCCTTCACGGACTCCGCTTCACCACACCAACGCCCCACCGTTGCCTCCCCCTCAATAGAACCCGACTTACCACTCACGAGGACCCGACCCCCGCCTGCCGCAGGGTCAGGCGTCCACTGCCCGGCGTTCGATGTTGAGGTCCGCGCGTTCCGCGGCCGCCAGGCCCGCGTGCCAGCCCGCGCCGTTCGAGGCCGAGACGCGCTTCTGCACTGTCTTGCCGAACAGTTCGTCGAAGGTCCGCTGCACGGCCTGGGAGCGGTCAGCCAGCACCGGCAGCAACCGCTCGTCGGCCACCGGGTCCAGCGCCCGCGCGCCTGCCTCGCGCAGCCGCTCGCCGATCCGGATCGCATACGCCACCAGGAAAGACTGGCGGAACGACCGCGAGCGCGCGCCGGCGCGGGCGCCTTCGGCCACCATCGCCCGGGTCGCCTGGACCAGCAGGGACGTAGCCAGCAGTTCGGTGATCCGCAGGTCGGTCTCCTCGCCGACCAGCGCCACGAAACCCAGGCCGCTGTAGAACACCGAACGGCACCGGTTGGCGCCCGCGATCGCCCCCACCAGGTGCGACTTCGCCTCCAGGTACGGCGCTTCCAGCCACAGCCGGATCGACGTCGCCCGCTGCTCGCGGTGCTCACCGGCGTCGACCAGCGCGCGCTCGAAGGCGTAGCGGTTCATCAGTTCCTGCGCCTTGGCCGAGAGCGCCTCCGCTTCCTCCGGGTACTCCGTCGACTCGGCCTTCGCCAGCAGCCCACGCACCCGGCCCAGCACCTTCTGGTCGACACCCGAAACGGCGCCCTCCCCCGCCGTCCCCGCGCCCGGCAAGGGAAGGACACACGCCAGGTTCGGCAGCCGGGTCAGCTGCGCGACGAGCAGGATCGTCTCCCGGATGGCCTCGCCGAGCGAAGTGGCTCCACGCTGCAACAACCGGGGACGGTCGTGATCCCACCAGACCTCGGCGCCGAGCCCGCGCACCTGCGCCGCCCACCGCTGGTCGATCGTGGCCGCCGCGTGCTTCGCCGTGTCCGCCGCGATCGCGTCGATCAGCAGCGCCACCGCCGCCTCGCCGGTGGTGCGGCGGGCGTGCTCCCAGACGTCGGCGGGGAGCCAGCCGCCTTGCCACAACCGGACGAGCAGGGTCTCCAGCACGACCGCGCAGCCAGTGGCGACGGTCCACGCCTCGGCCACGAACGGGCCGCTCGTGAGCCGGGCGGCGCCGGACTGCGGCGCCGCCGCCTCACCACCCAGGAACCGGTACGCCGCGCCGGTCAGCGCCTCGGCCACCGCCTCCGGGGAAAGCCTTGGCGGGGAACGGAACCCCTGCCGGTTCCGCGCCCCGCGTCTGGTCCGGTTCCCCTTGCTCATGGTGCCCCTCCCTCGTGTCACGGCCGAGGTCCGGCCGCACACACAGAGTAAGGATGGTGATACGCGGAGTGCGGGAGGGCCGGTCGCGTCGCCGTGTCGCGGGGGTCAAGCCTCGGCGTCCGCCCAGGCCGCCAGCATCACGCGGGCGATGGAGGAGTTGCCCGGCAGGATCAGCTCCGCCGCGCCACCCGCGATCGGCGTCGGGACCGCGCCTTCGTTGCGCAGCTGGCTGTTCGCGAACGCCGCCCGCACCTCCTCGCGCGAAACCCACAGCGCCTCTTCGATCTCGCCCTCGGCCGGGACCAGCACCGCGGACCGGTCCGCGCGCGCGGTGAAGCCGAGCATGATCGACCGCGGGAACGGCCAGGGCTGGCTGCCGAGGTACCGGACGTCCGAAACGACGGCGCCGACCTCCTCGTGGATCTCGCGGACGACGCAGCCTTCCAGCGACTCCCCCGCCTCCACGAACCCGGCGAGCACCGAATACCGCCCGGCAGGCCAGATCGGCTGGCGCGCGAGCAGGACGTGCGAGCCGTTGGTGCCGTCGGTGTCGTGCACCAGGCAGATCACCGCCGGGTCGGTGCGCGGGTACTCCTCGCGGCCGTCGTTGGTGCAGCGGCTCGCCCAGCCGAACTGGATCAGCTCGGTCGGCGAGCCGCACTTCGTGCAGAACTTGGCCTGACGCCGCCAGAATCGCAGCGCCTGCGCCGTGGTGAACAGCCCCGCCGACGTGTCGTCCAGCAGGTCGCCGTAGCCGCGCAGCTCGACCCAGACCTCGCCGTCCACCCGTGGGACCTCTTCGACGAAGCCCCAGCTGCCCGCCATCTTCACCGTGTCGGTTTCACCAGAGGGACCGCCCGGCAGCGACCAGTAGTCGACGTCCTGCCACTCGCCGAGGAACACCGCGTCCGGCGGCGGTTCCGGGCCGAAGTCCTTGGCACGCCGGGTGGCCAGGGTGTCCGCCCCCTCGGCGACCGGGGTGCGCCCGGCGTCGTCCAGCAGGACGACCCGGGCCTCCGGCCACTTGGCGAGCAGCCGTTCGGGGTTGGTGCGCAACGGTTCCTGACGGTCCACTGTGGACCGCGAGAGCGTCGGCAACGCGCCCAGCTGGAACGGATCGCTCATCAGGCAGGCTCGCCCACGACGACGTCGCCGAGCGCGGTCAGCTTGCGTTCCAGCGCGGCATCGCCGACGACGACCCCGGTGAACCGCTTGGGCGCGAAGAACTCCAGCGCCGCCTGGGCCACCTCGTCCGCGGTCACCGCCGCCACCCGCGCCGGGTGCTCGAGCAGCCACTCCAGACCGAGCCCGGTCGAGGCCAGCGCCAGCACCTGCCCGGACAGCCCCGACTGCGACGACGTCGAGGTCAGCAGCGAGCCGATCGCGTACTGCCGCACCGACTCCAGCTCGTCGCCGGTCGGCGGCACCATGCCGAGCCGGCCCAGCTCGTAGCGGGTCTCCAGCAGCGCCGGCGCGGTCGCCTCGTTCGCGGTGTCCGCGTCGATGTTGACCACGGCGGTGCCGTCGGTGAACTCGAACCCGGAGTGCGCGCTGTAGGTGTAACCCTTGTTCTCGCGGATGTTCTCCACCAGCCGCGAGGAGAAGTACCCGCCGAAGGCCAGGTTCGCCAGCTGCAGCGCGGCGTAGCGCGGGTCCGTGCGCGGCACGGTCTGCCCGGACAGCCGGATCTGCGACTGCACCGCGCCCGAACGCGGCACCAGCAGGACCTGCGGCCCGGCGACGTCCGGCAACGCGGGCAGCCGGATCGCGGAACGGTCCGAGGACCAGCCTCCGAGCGCGCTTTCGAGCTGTCCGATGACGGCCTCGGGGTCGATGTCGCCGACCAGCACCAGCAGCGAACCCCGTGACAGCACCGAAGCCGCGTGCAGGGCCCGGACCTGGTCGGCCTCGACCAGCGCGACATCCTCGGCCTTGGGCACCTCGCGGGTGACCGGGTGGTCGCCGTAGCGGTGCTTCTGCAGAGCCTCGCGCGCGATCGTGCGCGGCTGCGTGCGCGACACCGCGATCCGCTCGATCAGCCGCTCGCGCTCACGAGCGACCTGCTCGGAGGCGTAGGACGCGCCGGTCAGGACGTCGCCCAGGACGTCGAGGAACGTCGGGAGCTTGTCGGCCAGCGCGGACCCGGTGAGGATCAGCCGCTCCGGGTCGACGCCCGCGCCGATGTCGCCGCCGATCAGCGCCAGCTCGGCGTCGATCTCGATGCGGTCGCGCCGCGCGGTGCCGGTCAGCAGCGTCTCGGCGAGCACCTCGGCGGTGGCCGGGTGCAGCGCGTCGTCGCCCGCGAACGGGATCCACAGCCGTGCCTCGACCATCGGCACGGTCGCCTTGCGCACGGCCACCACGCGCAGGCCGTTCGACAGCGTCGTGTCCACATGGGACAGATCCGCGGCGGCGCGCTGGGCACCCAGCGGGGGCAGCGGGCGCGGGCCGAGCGCCGTCCGGCCGATCTCCTCGGCGCTGCGGTGCGTAGCTGAACTCACTGCTCGTCCGTCCCTTCAGAACCGTTGGCGGGCTTGATGACCAGGACCGCCCGCGCGTCCGGGCGCAACGACTTCGCCGCCGCGGACACCGCCTCGCCGGTGATCGCGGACATCCGGTCCGCGAGCCGGTACACCAGGGACGCGTCGCCGTAGAGCAGCTCGAACGAGCCGAGCGCCAGCGTCCGCGAGACCAGCCTGTCGTGCTCCGAGTGCAGGCTCGCCGCCCAGCGGGCGGTGACCTTGCGCAGTTCCTGCTCGTCCGGCGGGGTCTCGGCGAGCTTCTCCAGCTCCTCGTCCAGCGCGGCGAGCACACGCTCGCGCGGCACCTCGTGCGGGTGGATCAGCGTGACGGTGAACGTGTCCGGGTCGCGCGCCTCGAACGGGCCGAACAGGCCCGCGCCGGCGCCGATGTCGACGACCAGGGGCTCGCGGTGGACGAGACGCTGCTGCAGCCGGGAGCCGTCGCCGTCGGTCAGCACGCCCGCGAGCACCAGGTACGCGAGGTAGCCGTCGAGGTCGTTGATCGGGTCCGGCATCCGGTACCCGATGCCCAGCGCGGGCAGCGGCGCGTGCGGGTCGGCGTGCTCGCCGAGCAGCTCGGTCGTCGGCAGCGGCTCGGCGAAGGACGGCCGCACCGGCGCCGGGCGGAACGGGACGTCGCCGAAGTGCTTGCCGATGAGCTCCTTGGCGTTGTCCACCTCGAAATCACCGGCCACGGTGAGCACCGCGTTCGCCGGGGCGTAGTAGGTGTCGAAGAACGCCGCGCAGTCGTCGATGGTGGCGTTCTCGAGGTCTTCGAAGTCGCCGTAGCCGTTGTGCGCGTTGGGGAACGTGTCGAGTACAGGACCGGCGGCAGGGTGATCCACGGGAACCCGCCGTAGGGCCGGTTCAGCACGTTGAGCCGGATCTCCTCCTTGACCACGTCGACCTGGTTGCGCAGGTTCTCCTCGGTCAGCTTCGGCGCGCGCATCCGGTCGGCCTCGAGGAACAGCGCGCGCTCCAGCGCGGCGCCCGGCAGCACCTCGAAGTAGTCCGTGTAGTCCGGGTGGGTGGAGCCGTTGAAGGTCCCGCCGCAGGACTGGACGTGCCGGAAGTGCGCCAGCTTCTCCAGGCTCTCGCTGCCCTGGAACATCAGGTGCTCGAAGAGGTGCGCGAACCCGGTCCGCCCCTCCGGCTCCGAACGGAACCCGACGTCGAAGTGCACACTGACGCCGACCACCGGTGCGGTCGCGTCGGGTGCCAGCACCACGCGCAAACCGTTGTCGAGGGTGAATCGGACGAGCTCGGGATCGGCCATGGCCCCACCCTACGGCCAGTCGCCTCGTCTTGGCCGCAGAGTCGCTAAGTGAGCCGCGCCTCGTCCAGCACGCGGGCGCGGCGAGCCCCGGCGAAGGTCCCCGCGAGCACCGCCGCGAAAGCCCCGGCCTGCTCAGGGGATACGTCTCCGCCGTGCCAATACACGTCCGGCGGTTGCTTGAAGGACGCGAAAGCACTCACCCACGGACCTAGTTCGCTAAGAGCGAGCGCGTAGGGCAACCCGCGCGAGAAGACCAGTTCGCGCTGTTCCTTCGGCACGGCCTTCAGCCGCACGGAGCCGAGCTTCACGGCGAGGCCGCGAAGACGTCTCGCCAGCTCTCGGCCGTGCCCGCGGCGCGCGGGCAACAACGCGGACAACGCGACCGAAGCCGCTCCGGCGAGCGAGACGATCAACCCGAGTTGTGCGTACCCGACCGTCAGCATGAGCAGGACCGTGAGGAAGGCGCCGTAGAAGACGACCCGGACCCCCGCGCGGCCCAGTCGTCCTAACCGCTTCGCCGGGGTTCGCGAGAACCAGCCGCGCTCGACGACTTCGCCGTACAGCACGTCTTCGACGCGGCCGACGTCGACGTGGCCTCGGCGGATTTCGGCAAGGGTGACGGACTCGGCGTCGTCGGGCAGGACGGTTTCGAACACCGCACGCTCGAAGGCGGTGAGGTGCTCATCGGCCGGGTTGCGGCGGGTGAGCCGCCAGTCGGCGCCGTCGTCCTCCGCGGTCACCCACAGGTAGTTGCGGACGACGAGGTCGAGGACGGTCGCGGCGAGGTCGAGCGGGCCGGCGCGGCCGTCCAGGACCGTCCCGGCGTGGCCGGGCAGGACGCCCTCGGGCGAGGCGAAAGCGCCGTCGGGACTGACGAGTTCGGTGCTCGCCGGATCGCCGGGGTCGCGGTCGCGCCGCCGCAGCCGCCAGACCAGCGCGGCCGCGATGAGCAGCGCGGCGCCGAACCCGGCCCACGCCCAGACGACCAGCGGGGTCAGCACGAACGCGCCGCCGACGGTCTTCGACGGTTCGAGCCGTTCGTTCGCCGGGACGGTGTCCGCGGCGAGCTCGACCGTCATGGTCATCTGCTGCCCGGCGGGCAGTTTCGCCTGGCTGAACCGGGTCAGTCCGGAGTGGTCGATCTGCGCGGCCAGGCACCGGCCGTCCGCGCCGATGGCGCAGCTCACCGCGTTCGGCACGTGCGGCGCGGCGAAGGACGCCCGGAGCAGTTCGAGCTCGGTGTCCCAGCCACTGGCGAGCTGCCAGGAGACGTGCTCGACGCCGTCCGCGGCCGACACCGCGCCGTCGACGGTGTAGTGCACGACCGACGTGCCGGCGCCGAACTTGAGGGTGAAGGTGTCCTCGTTCAGCTCGGAGCTGCCCGCGCCTTCGATGCGGACGTCCCGGACGCCGAAGACGCGGTCGCGGTTATGCGCCACCGGGGTCCGCAGCGGGACCCGGCGGGTCATCGTCGCGCCCTGCGGCACCGAAACCGCCTCCGCGACCAGCAGGCTGCCATCGCGCTGGGCCTTGAGCGTGATCTCGGCGCTGCGCGGCAGGGCGGGCAGCGGCGGCTGGTCGGCCGCCGCGGGTTGCGCGGTCAGGACCACCAGGGCGGCCGCCGCCAGGAAGGCCGCTTTCACCCGGCTGATGCTAGCCCGCCCCGCCCCACCACCACCCTCGACGGAAGAGCTTCGCTCTGCGGCTACACTCCGACTGGTTCAGGCTTGATCGACCGCAGGTCCCCGGACTGCGCGAGCAGCCCGTCGAGGGCCGCCAGGAGCGCCGGCAGGTGCGTCGCGAACCGGCGCAGGTCGCGATCGGACTCGAGGCCGCCGAACCAGTACAGCCCCGCCGAACCGTCCGCGGCCGGGTCCAGCCCCGCGAACTTCTCCAGCCACTGCTCGACCCCGCCGAGCACGACGGCGTAGGGCAGCGACCGGGAGAACACCAGCTCGCGGTCGCCGGGCGGGATGTCGTCGGGCCGGACCGCGTGCAGGTACGCGAGCAGGCCGCGGACCTGGCCGACCAGCAGGCGGCCGCGGGTGGTCCGCGGCGGCAGCCAGGCGGCGCCGAAGGCCAGCGCGGCCCCGGCGACCAGGACGGCGACGCCCAGCAGCGCGGGCCCGCCGGTGAAGGCGAGCGCGACCGTGCCGACCACACCGAGCAGCGCGACACCGGCGCCGACCCAGGTGAGCGGGCCACGGCGATCCGGGCGGCGCGAGAACCAGCGCTTCGCGACGACGTCGTCGTACAGCGCTTCGCGCACCGCGCGCAGGTCGAGACGGCCACGGCCGCGAAGCTGCGAAAGCAGGATCGAGTCGACGCCGTCCGGGAGGATCGCGGTGTAGATGGCCTTCTCGAACTCGGCCAGGTGCTCGTCCGGCGGGTTGCGGCGGGCGATCCGCCAGTCGAGCACGCCACCCGGGTCGCGGACCTCGGCCAGCCACAGGTAGTTGCGGACGGCCAGGTCGATCACCGTGCCGCTGACGTCGACCACGTCCACGGTCTCGTCGACCACCGTGCCGACCTGACCGGGAAGTACCCCATCGGGTGAAGCGAACGTGACGTGCCCGCCGTCGCGGAGCAGGACGTCCACCGGCGCCACGTCGGTGGCGAGCGCGCGGCGGTCCCGCCTGCGCAGCAGGACCACCGCGACGAAACCGAGGATCAGCAGCAGCGCGAGGACGCCGAAGCCGATCGCGGCCGCCGTCGTCAGCGCGAAGGCGCCGCCGACCCCGACGCCGTCGAAGCGGGCGTTGGCGGGCACGGTGCCGCCGGGCAGCTTGACCACGATGTCGACGCGCTCGCCCTGGGGCAGCGGGTCCTGCTCGATCCGGATGACGCCGGTGTGGTCGGTCTCGGCCAGCGTGCACTGGCGGTCCGAGCCCACCGTCCCGGCGAAGCAGTCCACAGAGGACATCGCGCGGGTCGGCGCGATGAAGGAGGCGCTGACCCGGGCCAGCGGGATGTCCCAGCCGCCCGCGACCTGCCAGCGCACCTGCTGGCCGTCCCCGGCGTCGGCGACCGCACCGTCCACTGTGTACGTGACGGTGGACTCGCCGCCGTCGAGCGTGAGCGTGAGGGCGTCCGCCCCCGGATCGACCTTGCCCGCGCCCTGGATCTTGACGTCGCGGACCGTGTAGACGCGGTCCTGGTCGTCACCAGCGGGCACGCGCAGCGGCAGCCGCCGGACGGCGTGCTGTCCACCCGGGACGGTCACCTTTTCGGTCACGGCAAGGGAACCGTCGCGGCCGACTTTCAGCGCGACGTCGGTGAAAACGCCTTCCTTCGGCGCCTGCCCGAGCTTGCCGCCGAGCACGCCGCTGTTCGGCTTGACGGGCAGCTGCGGTACGTCCAGCAGTGCTGGACCGCCGCTCGGCGTCGGCGTCGGCACTGCCAGCGTCCCGGCCGCGGCCAGCGCGACGGTGATTTGCCCCCACTTGGTCAACACAGCCACCAAGCTTAGGCCAGCCGATCTATGCTGGCTGCCGATTCCGCGAAACCGGCCCGGGGGGAGTGACCGTGGCGGTCCGCGGACCGAGCAGCGTGGGGGAACCGAACGCATGAACCAGCCGCCACCCGGCCCGTACGACCCGCGCCGGGGAGGACGTCCGCCCGGCCCGCCGCCAGGGGGACGCCCGTTGCCGCCACCGGGGGCCCGGCCGCTGCCGCCGCCCGGTGCGCGGCCGATGCCGCCGAGCGGGGGGCGACCCATGCCGCCGCCTCCGCCCGGCCCGCCGCCGGGTCCTCCGCGCGGGGCGGCCGGGCCGCCGACGGGCGGGGCGCCACTGCCCCCGCCGGGGATGATGCCGCTGCCGCCGCCCCAGCCGACGGGCCCGCCACCGATGTATCCCGGCATGACCGGGCCACAGCAGCTGCCTTACGGCGCGCGCTTCGGCTATCCGCAGAAGAAGTCCAACGCGGGCGTCATCGTCGCGGTGGCGCTGGTCGGCGTTGTCGTGCTGGGCGCCGGGGTGATCCTCGCCGTCGGGCTGTCAGGGGGGAAGCACCGCCGGGTCGCCGAGGCCGGGTACTCGACGCCTTATTCGACGGACTACTCCACGCCGACGTATTCGTCGTACTCGCCGACGTCCACGACGTCGACCGAGGAGTCCACAACGGAGCGTTCGACCTCGGAGCGGACGACCGAGCGCCAGACGACGGAGCAGACCCAGCAGCCGTCCGGACCGCGGCCGTCACACACGACAGCCGACAACCCGCTGCTCGGCGACCCCGACACCGGGCTGACGAACGCGCCCTGCAAGCTCGCCCGCTGGGGCAACAACCCGCAGGCGTCGGAAGCGTTCTTCCGCAGCGCACGGCCGTGCCTGGACCGGGTCTGGCAGACCGCGCTCGGTGACGCGGGCCTGCCGTTCGAGGTACCGAACCTGCAGTTCCCGTCCGGGACCAGCTGGTCGAGCCCGTGCGGCGGGGCGGACAACGGGCGCGTGTCGGCGTTCTACTGCGGTCAGAACCAGACGCTGTACATGCCCTTCGACGGCCTGCAGGTGCCGCAGTACGGCGCCCGCCCCGGCGTCTACCTGGCGGTGTTCGCGCACGAGTACGGCCATCACGCGCAGCAGATGTCCGGGATCATGGACGCCTACTGGGACGCCCGCTACGACGCCGGCCAGGACTCCGCCGCCGGGCTCGAGCTCTCCCGCCGGGCGGAGCTGATGGCGCAGTGCTTCTCGGGGATGTTCCTCGGGTCGACGGTCGACCGCGGCGGCGACGTCAACCGGACGATCTACCAGGAGGCCTGGCAGTCCGAGGACCGCGGCGACCACAACGGGCCGCCGCGCGACCACGGCACGGACGCGCACTACATCGCCTGGTGGCAGCAGGGTGCTACGAAGAACCGCTTCGCGCAGTGCAACACGTTCAACACCAGCGCGGACCAGGTTTCCTGAAGTTAGCTGAAGGGGACTTTCCTCGCGTCTCGCGTGAGGAAAGTCCCCTTCACCTCGTCTGACGCGAGGAAAGTCCCCTTCAGCTCAGCTCGGCGGGGCGAAGGGGTGTCTCGGTCGGGGGTGCGGCCTGAGGCGGCGGCGCGTACGGCGAAGGCGCCGGGGCGTAAGGCTGGGGATACGTGGGCTGAGGCGGGTAGCCGGGCTGCGGCGTAGGCGTGGAAAGCGCGGGCTTGGTCGCGGTTGCGGCGCTCGGCCAGGATCGCCGCCAGGAACGCCCAAGGCGGGACACCCGGCGGCACCGGCACACCGAGCTGCTGCGACATCTGCTGCGCCAGGCCGTAACCCAGCGCTTCGGCGGCTTCGGGGCGGAGCTGGGAGAAGCGCGAGAGGAACTGGCGGCTCGCCAGCGCGAGGTCGTCGGGCAGGCGGCTCAGGTCCAATTGCGACGCCCAGTGCTCGAGACCGGCCGGCATCGGCACGCCCATCCCGGCGGACTGGGGCACGCGCTCGCGGATCACCAGCGTGCCCGCGAGGAAATCGCCGACGCGGCGGCCGTCGGACGAGACCAGCGAGACCACCACCGCGACCGCGCCGAACAGGCCCAGCACCCAGAAGTCCACGATGGCGCCGGCGAGGCCGCGGGTGAGCGCGTGCCGGAACCGGATCGGGCCGCCGTCGACGCGCACCACCCGCAGCCCGAATGCCATCTTGCCCAGCGAGCGGCCGCGCGAGAGCGTCTCGAACAGCACCGGGTAGCCGACCAGCACCAGCACGATGAAGACGATGATCAGGGCCGTCGCCAGCGACTCGTCCGTGGCCGCGAGCGCCGTGACCATGATCGCGCCGAACAACATCGCGAACTGGACGAGGACGTCGATCAACATCGCCGCGGCGCGGCTGCCCAGCTTCGCCACCCGCAGGTCCAGGACGACGGCTTCGCCGGTGACCAGTTCGGATTCTTCTCCCACGCCGCCAAGCGTAGCCGTCGGGAGCGCCGGTCAGGCCCGGTTTTCCGGGTCCGCCTAGGCTGGTCGTCAGGGAGGTGGCCCGGGTGGACGTGGACGTGTTCGTCGCGGCGCACAGCGCGGAGTGGGCCCGGCTCGGCGAGCTGACCCGCCGCGGCGGGAAGCTGACCGGTGAAGAGGCCGACGAGCTGGTCACGCTCTACCAGCGCACGGCGACACACCTGTCGATCATCCGCTCGGTGGCGCCCGACCCGGCACTGCTCGCCCGGCTGTCCGCGCTGGTCGCGCGGGGCCGTTCGACGGTGGCGGGCTCGCACAGCCCGGCCTGGCGCGAGGTCGGCCTGTTCTTCACCCGCCGGTTCCCGGCCGCGGTGTACAACTCGCGGCGCTGGTGGATCCCGGCCGCGGTGGTGTCGGTCGCGGTGATGGTGGTGGTCGCGGTGTGGGTCGCGGGCGACCCGACGGTCCGGGCGGCCATGGCGTCGCCGGAAGAGCTCAAGGCCCTCACCCAGCCTGGCGGCGAGGCGGAGAGCTACTACTCGACCGGGCCCGCGGCGTCGTTCGCGGTGCACGTCTGGACGAACAACGCCTGGGTCGCGGCGATCTGCCTGTTCCTCGGCGTCGCGGCCGGGCTGCCGGTGCTCGGCGCGCTCTGGATGAACTCGCTCAACGCCGGGATGATCATCGGCGCGATGAGCGCGGCCGGGCGCGGGGACGTGATGATCGGCCTGCTGCTTCCGCACGGCCTGCTCGAGCTGACCGCGGTATTCGTCGCGGCCGGGACCGGGCTCAGGCTCGGCTGGACGGTGATCGACCCCGGCCGCCGCTCCCGCACGGCGGCGCTGGCCGAACAGGGCCGCTCGGTGGTGGTGATCGCGCTCGGGCTGGCGTGCGTGCTGGCGGTTTCGGGCGCGATCGAAGGCTTCGTGACGCCGTCGGGCTGGCCGACGTGGGTCCGCGTCGGCATCGGCGTCGTGGTGTGGGTGGGGTTTCTGGTCTACGTCTTCACGCTCGGCCGCCGCGCCTCCCGCGATGGGGAGATCGGCGACATGGACGCTCGCGATGCCGGGGACGCGCTCCCCGAATCGGCTTGAGGACTCGTGAGCGTTCCGGGCGGTTCTAACCGCCCGGAACGCTCACGAGTCCTAGCAGAGGCAAGACCCCTCGAAGGCGATCGAGTTGCCGTCGTCCAGCCCGGCCGTGCCGACGAACCGGATCTCGAATTCCCCCGGCTCCGTCAACGTCAGCTTGGGACTCGTCGCCGAGCCGTCAGGCCCGGTCTTGGCCGTCGCCGTCTCGCTCCCGCCCTCGAACACCAGCACGTTCTTGGGCCGGGCCGCGCGGACGTAGAAGTTGACCGGTACGTCCGCCGCGGGCTGCCCGTTCTCCCCGATCACGCGGACCACGAACGGCTCACCGGGCGTCTTGGACGCCAGGCGCTGCCCGTTCCCGGACAGGATCGCCAGCGTGCGCCCGCCGGCGGCCCAGGTGTTGGCCAGCCCGGTCAGCGAGCAGACCTCCTGGTACAGCCGCGAACCCGCGGTCGACGCCTCCGCGGTCAGGCAGCGGGCCGTCGCCACGTTCGCGATCTCGATCAGGCCCGGCGGGCCCGCGACCCGGCGCCAGGCCTGGTGCTTGTCCTTGTCGTCGCAGGCCGCCAGGGTCACGCCGACGCCGTCCACCGGGCTCGGCGCGGCCAGGCACTGTCCACTCGCGACATTCGCGTAGTGCTGGGACGTCTTGTCATAGGTCCATTGCGCGCCAGGGTCTTTCGCATCGGCGAGTACCGCCTTGCCGCCGATCACGGCCAGCGACAGCGTGCCCCCGCCCTCGGCGAGGTACACCGGCGCGCCGTTCGCCGCCTCGGCCGCGGGTGTCACCCCGAGCACCGCGATGACGACCGTCCATCCCACGACCAGCCTGCGCACGCATGACTCCCTCCGCCGGAAACCCTGCATCGGGCTTAACAGCCCCGGCGCGCGGGCACCAGCGAAGCCACTCGGCCGTGGGACTCGTGAGTGGCAAAGCCGGTTCTAACCGGCCGCAACACTCACGAGTCCTTACAACCTGCCCGAGGCCTTCAACGCCAGGTACCTGTCCGCCAGCGCCGGCGGCAGTTCCTCCGGCACCGCATCCACCACTACGACCCCGTGCCGCCCGAGCCGCTCGGTCACCTTCCGCCGCTCGGCCAGCGCCCGCTCGGCCGCCGCCGCGTCGTACACCGCCTCGGCGTCACCACGCCCGGCCGCCATCTCGGCCACCCGCGGGTCCGCGACCGACGCGACCACCAGCTGATGGCGTGACGTCAGCGACGAAAGCACCGGGAAGAGCCCTTCCTCCAGCGGCGCCGCGTCCAGGCCGGTCAGCAGCACGACCAGGGCGCGCCGCCGCGTCCGCCGCAGCACCTCCGCGACCATCCCGCGCGCGTCCGTCTCCACCAGCGACGGCTCGATCGGCGCCATCGCGTTCACCAGCGACGTCAACAGTGCCGCCCCCGACGCGCCCTGCACGGACGCGCGCGCCCGCCGGTCGTAGGCCAGCAGGTCGACGCGGTCGCCCGCGCGGGTGGCCAGCGCGGCCAGCAGCAGTGCCGCGTCCATCGCCGCGTCCAGCCGGGGCGCGTCGCCGACCCGGCCCGCCGAAACCCGGCCGGTGTCCAGCACCAGCACCACATGCCGATCGCGCTCGGGCCGCCAGGTCCGCACCATCACGTCGGCCGCGCGCGCCGAAGCCCGCCAGTCGATCGAGCGGACGTCATCGCCGATGACGTACTCGCGCAGTGAGTCGAATTCCGTGCCCTGGCCCCGGATCAGCACCGCGTTGCGGCCGTCGAGCTGCTGCAGCCGCGCCAGCCGCGACGGCAGATGCTTACGACTGTGGAACGGCGGGAGCACCCGGACCGTCCACGGCACCACGTGCGAACCCTGCCGCGCCGCGAGGCCCAGCGGCCCCGTGGCCCGCACGGTGACGCGCACCGCGATCCGATCGCCCCGGCGGGTCGGCAGCAACGGCGTCTCCAACGCCCGGCGCTCCCCCGGCGGCACCGAAATCCGATGCCGGTCGGCAGCGCCCGCGCTCGGCGGCCACGCGTCGCGCAGCCAGCCGCGCACCGGACGGCGCCCGGGGTTCGCCACGACCAGGTTCACCGAGCACGGCTCGCCGAGCCGCACCGCGGTGTCCCCGGACCGCGAAAAGACCAGCGCCCGCACGCTTCCGGCGAGCGCCAGGTCGATCAGCACCAGCAGGAGCAGCACGCCGCCGACCGCCAGCAGCCCGGTCGTCGACGGGAGCAGCAGCCCGACCACGAGCGCGCCGAACAGCGCGACGAGCCCGAGCCTTCCGGTGAACGCCATGTCAGCGCGGCACGGCCACGGACGCGAGCACGCGGTCGAGCACGCCCTCCGCGGTGACGCCTTCCAGCTCGGCCTCGGGCCGCACGTCCAGCCGGTGCCGCAAAGCCGGGCGCGCCAACGCCTTCACGTCGTCCGGCGTCGCGTAGTCGCGTCCGGCGAGCCACGCCCACGCCCGCGTCACCGCGAGCAAAGCCGTTGCGCCACGCGGGGAAACGCCCAGCCGCACGGACGGCAGCGAGCGCGTCGCCCGGCACAGGTCGACGACGTAGCCGATCACCTCGGGCCCGAGCGTCACGTTCGCCACCGCGGCGCGCGCGGTCGCCAGCTGCGCCGCGCCCGCCACCGGCTTGAGCCCGGCCGCGGCCAGGTTGCGCGGGTCGAAGCCCTGCGCGTGCCGCCAAAGGATGCCGATCTCGTCCTCACGGGAGGGCGCGGCCATGGTCAGCTTGAGCAGGAACCGGTCCAGCTGCGCCTCCGGCAGCGGGTAGGTGCCCTCGTACTCCACCGGGTTCTGGGTGGCGATCACGATGAACGGGTCCGGCAGCGGCCGCGACTTCCCGTCGATCGAAACCTGCCGCTCCTCCATCGCCTCCAGCAGCGAGGACTGCGTCTTCGGCGGCGTCCGGTTGATCTCGTCGGCGAGCAGCAGGTTGGTGAACACCGGGCCCTCGCGGAAGGAGAACTCGCCGCTGTGCGCGTCGTAGACGATCGAGCCGGTGACGTCGCCGGGCATCAGGTCCGGGGTGAACTGGACGCGCGTGGTCTCCAGGTCCAGTGCCGCGGCCAGCGCCCGCACGAGCAGCGTCTTCGCCACGCCGGGAACGCCTTCGAGCAGGACGTGGCCGCGGCAGAGCAGGGCGAGGATGAGCCCGGTGACCGCCGCGTCGTTGCCCACCACGGCCTTGGCGACCTCGGCGCGCAACGCCACCAGCGCCTCCCGCGCCCCCTGGGTCTGTTCGGTACCGCTCAAGACCGCTCCACCTCTCGTTCCACCCTGTCCAGTTCGTCGGCCAGCCGCACCAGCGCCGCGTCGTCGGCGGGCGGCGGGCCGTAGAGCACCGCGCCGATTTCGTTGGCGGGCCGGCCGGTCCTCGTGCTCACGGATTCCACCAGCGCCGCCGGATCGGCGTCACGCGGCAGCCCGAGCACGGTCCGCAGCCGCGCCCGTGCCGCGTCTCGCAGCGTCTCCCCCGCATGCCCGGAAGCCTTGCCACGCCTGTAAAGCCGAGCGCGTCCTTCGGCGGTTTCGGCCGCACGCACCACGATCGGCAGTGGCTCGGCCACGACCGGGCCGAGCCGCCGGGCCCGCCACAACGCCAGCAGCGCCACCGCGATCAGCACCTGGATGAAGCCGTAGCGCCAGCCGTCCGGGATCAGGTCGATCACGGACCTCTTCGTCGCGTCGAGCGCCGGGTCGGTGACCGAAGGCAGGTACCAGACCAGCTTCGGGTGCTTGCCCAGCAGATGCAGGCTCAGCGCCGCGTTGCCGTTCGAAGCGAGCTTGTCGTTGGTCAACGGGACACCCGTGCCGAGCAACGTCGTCGTGCCGTCCCCGGTGTCGGACACCTGAAGCAGCGTGCCACCGTCCTCGCCCGGGTAGCACGAACGCGCGCCCGGCGAGACGTAGCCCAGACCGCCGAGCGTGGCCTTCCCGGCCGCGACCGCGGCTTCGACGGTGCATTCCGGATCGAGCGTGCCGACCTCGTTCCGCGCGACGGCGTGAATGGTCGGCAAGGTCTCACGCAGCGCCGACGGCCCCGGCGCGACGAGCACGACGTCACCGGCGCGGCGGCGCAGCGGGTCCAACCGCTTGGCCGGCACCAGGTCCGGCTCGGTGACCAGCAGCGTCGCGTCCTCGGTCAGCTCCGACTCCGCCTCGGCGATGGTGTGCACCGGATGGACGTTCACGCCCTCGTCGCCGAGGATCTTGGCCAGCGCGTGCGCCCCACCGGGTTCGTACGATCCCGGTTCGAGCGCGCCCAGGGTCTGGTCGCCGCGGCTGAGCAGGACGATCAACCCGCCCACGACAACCACCGCGAGGATCGCGAGTGGGCCGCGGGCACCGCGCCAGATCTTGCGAACGTCCGGGGATATCGACGTATTCGGGGGGTCGAGGGGGGCTTGCCCCCCGGCTGGGTCCGGGGCTCGGCCCCGGAAAACACAGTGCTCACGCGCCCGCCAGTATGGCCGGGCGTTCACGGCGGCAGCGTTCGTCCAACTCCACCAAGGACCGGTACCCGGCCTCATCGGTCGGACGGGCGCCGTAGTGGACGTCGTCGAAGAGCCGGGCCGCGGCCCGGAGACCCTCGGCGACATTCGGCAGCAGCATTCCGCCCTCGGCCGCCGCTTCGTCCGCGGTCCGGCCCGAGCGGGGGTCCAGCAGCGCCCGCTCCTCCAGCGCCCGCACGATGGCGCGGAACTGCTCGCGCACTGCGTCGGCGTACTGGCGGTTCGTCGCGGCTTCAGCGGCGGAACGCCGGTAGTCCGCGGCACTGCGCCGGACCACCCCGAAGACGGCCTGGCTTGCACGCGCGGCGCGCGCGACCTCCCCGGTCTTCAGCCGGACGACCACGACGAGCACGATCAGCAGTGCCAGGACCAGGAGCAAGCCGAAGATCCCGCCGGGCACCGCCTGCGAAAGCGACGACAGCAGCTTGTTCAGCAGGTCGCCCAGCCATTGCCCCAACTCCTGGATCGGCCCGGGCCGCGCCTGGGCGTAACGCGGATCGGCCAGCTCCCCGGCCGCGCGCCTCGCGGCGTCGTCCCGGTCGATGTCGACCGGGATCTCCCAGCCGTTGGAGGGTCCAGGGGGGCTTGCCCCCGGCTGGTCGGGGCTCGGCCCCAGAAGACACAGCGACGTCACCATGCCTGCGGCGCTGGCGGCGCGGGCGGGTTCATCCCGGCCGCGCGGGCCAGCTCGATGTCCATGCCCTCGCGACGCATCCGCTGGTCGATGTAGATCAGCACGGTGACCAGCGAGACGAACGGCGTCACGATGGTTTCGCTGATCACGTCGCCGATCCCGGTCAGCAGCAGCGCACCGGTCCCCGCCGGGTTCGGGCGCGCCGACGGGTCGAAGAGCCCGCTGAACATGCCGGAGCCGAGGCCGAACGGGATCGAGATGATGCCGCTGATGACGCTGCCGATCAGCCCGGTCAGCAGCAGCAGGCCGAAGACCCGCCAGAACGCGCCCCGGACCAGCACCCGCGACCGCGAGAAGGCCTGCATGACCGAACCGCGCTCGAGTACCAGCGCCGGGCTGGCGAGCCCCAGGTAGACGTAGACCATGATCGACAGCACGATCGCCGCCGGAATGCCGACCAGCAGCAGCGCCGGGTGGATGAAGGCCAGGGCCAGCGGCAGCACGCACACCGCGACCGCCAGGCCGTAGAGCAGCGTCAAGCCGAGCAGAGGCAGCAGCCGGGGTCCGGCTTCACGCATCGCGGTGCCGAAGTCGACCGGACGGCCGAGCACGGCCTTGCCCATCACGACGGTGAGGAAGCCGGTCAGGAACGTCCGCGCCAGCAACGTGACCAGCAGCGCGGGCACCAGCGCGAGCAGGAACTGACCGAAGAATCCGAAGACCGCGTTCTGGATCTCCTGGTCCGTCGCACCGGGCCCGAGCCGGGCCACCTCTTGGGGATCCGGGGTCAGGAACGCCGTCGAAAGCAGCGTCAGGCCGGTCGAGATCACCGCGACGATGGCCGACATGCCCAGGATGAGCAGCGGGTACCGGCGGATGGCGGTGATCGCGCCGTCCAGCAGGTCGCCGACGTTGAGCGGCCGCAGCGCGATCACGCCGGGTTTGCCCAGGCCATGCGGGTTCCAGGCGCCCTGCCCCTGGTACGGCGGCAGCCCGCCACTGGGATACGGCGGCATCGGGGCCGGGGTGTACGCGGGTGTCGGCGACTCCCAGCCGGGCGGCGGCGTGGCGGGCTGCCCCGTCGGGGGCGTGGCGGGTGGTTCCGGAGCGGGCGGCCCGGCTTCGGGCGGCTTCGGGATCCCCTGGCTGGGCGTCGGCGTGTCGTCATCCGGCCGTGGCGCGCCACCGGTCTCTGTCATCGAAGCCCCTCGTCTCCGGTGTGATGCTTGCGGACACTCTCTCAGAGGGGCTCGCACCGGGCCAGACCTGGGGTGACGACCGTGCCGAGTGACCGCGCGGGCACGACGGGTGCGTGAGGACCCATTCCCCCGATATGCTGAATGCCGGATCGGGTACCCCCGGTCCGTACCGAGACCCTTCGGGACTGCCTAGATGACGCAACCGACCCCCGGCCAGGTACCGCCGCCCGGCGGAACCGTGCAGCCGCCGCCGGTGCCGGATGCGCAGCCGGATGCTCCGTGGCTGGGGCATCCACAGCGAGTGAGCACTCCGCAGCGCCGGTCCCCGGCCGCGGTGATCGGCATCTGCCTCGGCGCGGTGGCCGTGCTGGTCCTCGGCCTGGTCGCCATCGTGGCGCTGAACCGGGACGACGCCCAGACGGCGAACGCGAATTACCGCAGTACGGCCCCGTCGCAGGAGGAACCGGTTTCGCAGCCACCAGGCGGCGCCGGCGCTCCTCCGTCGGCGAGCCTGCCGCCCGACACGGTGACGTCCGCGCCGAGCGCGACCGGCCCGCAGAAGGTCCTCAAGCTGGCCGATCACCCGATCCTGTCGGACCCGAACGCGGGCCTGCGCAACCGGGTCTGCGCCCTGCCGGCGTGGCAGAGCACGCAGGAAGGCTCCGAGGCGTTCTTCACCGCGGCCAGCAAGTGCCTGGACAACGCGTGGGGCCCGTTCCTCGAGGCCTACCACTTGCCGTTCGTCCCGCCGTCGCTGCACTTCCCGACCGGCGCGAGCTTCGACACCGAGTGCGGCACGATCCAGGTCGGCATCGCCACCGCGGCCTACTACTGCGAAAACAACCTGTACGTCCCGTTCCGCGGGCTGCAGACCGACCAGTACGGCAACAATCCCGGCGTCTACCTGGCCCTGTTCGCGCACGAGTACGGCCACCACGTCCAGGAGGTCGCCGGGCTGATGGACGCGGCCTGGCAGAAGATCTACGAAGCGGGCCAGAACAGCCCGGCCGGGCTGGAGATGTCACGGCGCAAGGAACTGCAGGCGCAGTGCTTCTCGGGAATGTTCCTCGGCGCGCACGTCGACCAGGGCGGCACGATCACCCGCGACATGTACAACAAGGCCTGGAACGACCAGGAAACCCGCGGCGACAACACCTCGCACAGCAAGGACCACGGCACCAACGCGCACTACGCGTCGTGGTGGCGTTCCGGCGCGACGAGCAACCGGATCGCCGACTGCAACACCTTCGCGGCGCCGTCGTCCGAGGTCAGCTGACCGGCTTCGGCTTCGGCGGCGGGGTGTTCTTCAGGACGAGGTAGACGTACATCCCGCCGGAGAAGCAAGCGAACACGAGCAGCGCCAGCCCGACCGGACGCCGCGAATCCTGCGCCCCGGCCGAGGTGTCGGCCGCTCGCAGGTGGATCACGCCGTCTTCGGGAGCGTCGATCGGGACGCCGACCTCGACCCGCTCGCCCTGCGCGTGCCCGCAGCCGCTGAGCGTGCCTTCGCGGGTCTTGCCGCCGAGGGTGAACTTGACCGACTCGACCGCGTCCGGGTTGTCGCAGGCCGCGGGTTTGGTGACCTCGGCCTGGGTGGGCGCGCCCTGGTCGTCCGAGCTGATCCCGAGGAGCCCCGGACCGGCGAGCCAGGCGAGCAGCACGACCAGCACGCCCGCCGCGGCGGGGATCGCCACCGTGGGCCACTTGAGGCTGAGCGTCGGACCGACGGAACGCGAGGGCACCCGGCCATGGTTCCAGATACCGCGGGCAAAACCCAGGCGCCCGCTCAGCGGTCCGGCCTCACCGCTCGATCTTCTCGTTCGAGGTGACCTTCTTCACGTAGAGCAGCCGATCACCGGGCTCGATGGCGTCGGCCTGCGGAGCGTCGACGCGGTACAGCGTGCCGTCCCGGACGAGGCCGAGCACGATGTCGGACAGGTGCCGCGGCGAGCCGCCCTCCTCGGACTGCTCGACCGGACGCTCGGCGATGGCGAGCCCGGTCTCGGGCGTCAGCAGGTCCTCGAGGATGTCCACGACCAGCGGCGTCGTCGTCGCGATCCCCAGCAGTCGTCCCGCGGTCTCACTGGACACGACGACCTGATCCGCGCCGGACTGCTTGAGCAGGTGGACGTTCTCGGCCTCCCGCACCGAAGCGACGACGTGCGCCTTCGGAGCGAGCTCGCGCGCGGTGAGCGTGACCAGTACCGCCGTGTCGTCGCGGTTCGGCGCCACGACGACAGCGCGAGCGTGCTCCACCGCGGCCACCCGCAGCACATCGGCCCTGGTGGCCGAGCCGTGGACGGTGACGAGCCCGATCGCGCTGGCGGCGTCGAGGGCCTGCTGATCGGTGTCGACGACGACGATCTGGCCGGGCTGGATGCTCTCGTCGCCGAGCAGCGCGTTGACCGCGGACCGGCCCTTGGTGCCGAATCCGACGACGACCGTGTGGTCCCGCACCTTGGTCCTCCATTTCTGGATCTTGAACGCCTGCCGGGAGCGCTCGGTGAGCACCTCCAGGGTGGTCCCGACCAGGACGATGAGGAAGAGCACCCTGAGCGGGGTGATCACCAGCACGTTCACCAGCCGCGCGGAGGCGGTGGCCGGCGCGATGTCGCCGTACCCGGTGGTCGACAGCGAAACGGTCGAGTAGTAGATCGCGTCCAGCAGCGAGACACCGTCCCCGTTGGTGTCCCGGTAGCCGTTCCGATCGAGGTAGACCAGCAGCACCGTGGCCGCGAGCGCGAGCAGGGCCCCGATGATCCGCTTGCTGATGGCACGCAGCGGGCTGATCGTCGTCTCCGGCATCCGCAGCACGCCGACCAGCTCGTGATCGGGCCGATCGGTCAGGCTCCCCAGCGGCAGGCGTTTCAGCGCTTTCATGCGGCGGCGTGTCCGTCGTCACTCACGTCGGGAGAATAGCCGAACCCGGCCCGGCGCCGCCGCATGGAAGGCTGCATCCATGACCAACTCCCAGCGACCCGCGTACCTCCTGGCCGCCCTGCTCGGCGTCGGAGGCCTGATGCACTTCGTGAAACCTCGCGCTTACGACGCCCAGATCCCGGCAGCTCTCCCCGGCTCCCCGCGCACCTGGACGCTCGGCTCGGGCGTGGCGGAGATCGGCGTGGCGGCGGCAGTCGCGGTCCCGCGCACCCGGCGTCTCGGAGCCTTGGCGGCGGCGTTGCTGTTCGTCGGCATCTTCCCGGCGAACGTGAAGATGGCGGTGGACGCGCGAACCGCGCCCACGAAGTTCCGGGTGCTCTCGCTGGTGCGGCTGCCGGTGCAGTGGCTGCTGGTGTCCTGGTCGCTGAAGGTCCGCGACTCGGCCTGATTCCTGCGGCGCCGCTGGGGTAGGGCCTCGTGAGTGCTAAGTCGGGTTAGAACCCTACTTACCACTCACGAGGCTTGCGGAAGCGAGTTACCCCTCCGGAACATCCCGCAAGAGCCGCCGCAACCCCGAAGCATCCAAAAGATCCCCGGGCCGAACAGTCCGATTGGCCTTCACATAATGAAAACAGGCCCGAACCCGCTCAACAGGCAAACCCTTCAAAGCAGCCCAAGCCATCCGATAAGCAGCCAGCTGAACAGCCAAAGCAGGCATCCGCTCAGCAGAAGGAACGCCCCCGGTCTTCCAGTCGACGACAGTCCACCCACCGTCGTCATCAAGGAACACCGCATCCATCCGCCCTCGAACAGTGATCCCCTCGACATCAGCGGAGAACGGAACCTCCACCGCAAAAGGCACCCGCGAAGCCCAAGCACTATCCTCAAAGGCCGCCTGCAGCTCAGCAAAATCGGTATCCGGCGCCTCACCGAAGTCAGCCGCCCCAGGCAAATCATCGATCTCGATCAGCTGATCCCCAGCGAACCGCCGCTCCAACCACCCATGGAACTCGGTACCACGCCGAGCGAAACTGTTGGGCGCCACCGGAAGCGGACGACGCAGCCGCCGCGCCAGCCCGTCAGCATCGGCCGCCAGCTCGACCAGCTGGCTTACCGAAAGGTGCGCGGGCAACCGCACCTGCCGGACATGCTCATCCGCACGCGCACGTTCGGCGAGCAGCACATCGGTATCGGTGATCCAGCCATCAGGATCATCATCCGAAGAGTCATCCGAAGACGTGTCCGAAGCAGGAGAAGAAAGCGCCCCCATCACCAGCTCAACCCCGGCAGTAACCCCAGTCCGCCGGTCTCCGATCGGATCCACCGGCCACCGCCCCCGCCGCGAGTCCGACACCAGCGGGTTCTCATCATCAGGCCCCGGCTCGTCGGCCCAGTCGCCGAACTGCCCAACGCCGTTCTCCCGCATCACGTCAGCGATCTCGGTGAGAAATTCCGAAGGCCCCTTGGTCCGGCTGCTGCTCTCGTTCCACCAGTGCCCGGAAACGATCAGCGCGTGCTCGGACCGCGTCAAAGCGACATAGCAGAGCCGCCGTTCCTCAGCCTGCTCCCGCTCGACGAAGCCTTCCTCGTGCAGCTCCAGACCCTCCTGGACCTCCTTGCGGTCATAGCCTTCGGCGATCCGCAACTCCGGCAAGTCCTGCGCGTCACCCCGCAGAACCGCGGGCAGCGAAGTCGCCGTCCGCAGCCACGACGACGACCGCCGCCGCCCCGGGAAGACCTCGCTGACCAGGTGCGGAACGGCGACCACCCGCCACTCCAGCCCCTTCGACGAGTGCACCGTGAGCACCTGCACGCGGTCCGGCACCACCTCGACCTCACCCGGAGTGAGGCCGTCCTCGGCGTGCGCGGCAGTGTTCAGATAGTCCACAAAGGACAACAGAGTCGCCGTCGGCGCAGTCTCCGCATAGTCGACGACGACCTCGGCGAACGCGTCCAAGTGCGCCCGCCCGGCAGAACCGGGACGCGCCAACGACTCGACGTCCAGCAGCATCGTCCGCTCGACATCCGCGACCAGCTCGGGCAGCGACTGATCCAGTCGTCGCCGCAACGCCGAGAGCTCCCAGCCGACCCGCCGGATCCGCTTGTACCCCTCCTCGGAGTACCGCGAAGCCGCGCCCGGCTCGTCGATCGCGTCGATCAGCCCGGCCTGCTCCACCCGCTCGGTGACCAGCTCCTCGCCTGAATCGGGCGAAGACAACTCCCCCGCCCGGCGCCACAACGCCGCAAGGTCCGCCGCGGCGAGCCGCCACCGCGCCCCCGTCAACAACCGCGCCGCCGCGCTCCCGGCCAGCGGATCGGCGAGCACCCGCAACGTGGCCACCAGGTCGGCGACCTCGGGTTCGTCCAGCAGCCCACCCAGCCCGACGACCTCCACCGGCAGCCCGCGTGCCCGCAGCTCAGCGGCGATCGGGGCCATGTCGGCACGACGGCGGACCAGCACCGCGGCGGTCGGCGGCTTACCGGTCTCCTCCTGCTCGGCGAACCAGCGCCGCGCCAGGGCGTCCGCGACCCACTCCCGCTCCGACCGGACGTCCGGCAGCAGCGCCGCCGCGATGTCCGCCGGCCCGGCGCCTTCACGCGACCGCAGCCGTTCGACGCCGAGGCCACGCGCGCGCAGCGGCTCGGCGATGGCGTTCGCGAGGTCCAGGATCTCCGGCGGGTTCCGGAAACTCGTCAGCAGCCCGAAATCATGCGCCGGCAAGAGTCCGTGACGCGGGAAGTCCGTGGTGAACCGCGGCAGGTTCGCCGCGCTGGCGCCGCGCCAGCCGTAGATCGCCTGCGCCGGGTCACCGACCGCGGTCACCGGCATCGGCTGGTTCTCGACCCCGCCGAACAGCGACCGCAGCAGCACGCGCTGGGCGTGCCCGGTGTCCTGATACTCGTCCAGCAGCACAGCGCCGTACCGCTCACGCTCGCCGGCGACGACAGCCGGATAGTCATTCGCCAGGTGCGCGGCCAGCGACATCTGGTCGGCGAAGTCGAGCGCACCCTCGTTGCGCTTGCGCCGATGGTAAGCCTCCACCAGCGGCAGCAGCGCGAGCCGAAACCGTTGCGCTGCCATGACTTCGACCAGTTTCTGCGGCAACGCCGCCCGCTGCCCCTTCGCCCGCGGCGCGCGCTCGATGACGTCGCACAGCCACGTCGTGTACTCCGCCAGCCGATCGACCGACACCAGATGTTCGCCGAGTTCCCCCGCCAGGGCAAGCACATCCGCGGTCACCGTCGGCGGCACGCGGTCGGTGTCGAGCTCGTTGTCCCAAGTGGACACCACCCGATGCGCCAGCTGCCACGAGGAGGTCTCCGAAAGCAGGCGGACGCCGGGCTGCACCGGCAGCCGCAACCCGTGTTCCGACAACAACCTTCCGGCATACGCGTGATACGTGAGCACGGTCGGCTCACCCGCGACGACCGTGGCCCGCAGCCCGCCGGTCGGGTCGAGCCGGTCCAGCAACCCGGATCCGGCCAGCCGCCGCAGCCGCGCGCGGACGCGCTCGCCGAGCTGACGCGCGGCCTTGCGGGTGAAGGTCAGGCCCAGCACGCGTTCCGGGCTGACGATCCCGTTGGCCACCAGCCAGACCACCCGCGCGGCCATCGTCTCGGTCTTGCCCGCGCCCGCCCCGGCGACCACCAGCGACGGCTCGACCGGCGCGGCGATCACCGTCGCCTGCTCGGGCGTCGGCCGGTGCAGGCCGAGCGCCTCGGCGAGCTCGGCCGGTTCGACCGGGTTCGCGATCAGCAGCGGGCTCACGGTCCGGGCACCTGCCTGCCCTCGGGCCGCAGCGGGCAGCAGCCGCGCGCCGGGCAGCGGTCGCAGTCCGGGTTCTCCTGCGCCTCGTAGTCCGGCCCCGCCGCGGACGCCGCCGCCGAACGCACCAGGTCCAGCCACTGCTTGCCGCTCTCGGCCTCCATCGGCGGCTGCGCGCGCTCGGCGGATCCGGTCTTGTTGTTCGACTTCGCGACGTACACCAGCCGCGCGCCGCCGGGAGTGTCCTTGCCCTCGATCGCGCCGAGCAGCACCGCCAGCTGGTACGCCGCGAGCTGCGGGTGCGCCTCGGCGTCGGCGCCGGACACCGGGACCTTGCCGGTCTTGATGTCGACGACCACCGGGCGCCCCTGCGCGTCCAGCTCGACCCGGTCGACGCGGCCGCGCAGCAGCACGCGCATCTCGTCCTCGCCGCCGGGCAGCTCGACCTCGATGTCCTGCTCGACACCGGCTTCTTGCAGCTCCTTGCGGCTCTGTTCCAGCCAGGTGACGAAGTTCCGCAGCATCTGCTCGACGCGGCGCCGCTCCCGCCGCGAGAACCACGGCGCGCCCGCGTCGACCCGCACCCAGGCCTCGTCCAGCGCGGCCTGCAGCTCCGCGTCGGTGCTCCCCCCGGCGACGGCCTGCGCGAGCCCGTGCACGAGGGTCCCGGTGACCGCGGCGAGCTGCGCCGGGTCGCTGCCGCCGTGCCGCTCGACGAGCCAGCGCAGCGGGCACTTGACCAGAATCTCCACTGTGGACGGTGAGATCCGGATCAGGTCACCCGGCCCGTACACCGGCGTGT
The DNA here is from genome assembly GCA_963762765.1 of uncultured Actinomycetota bacterium. GTDB lineage: Bacteria > Actinomycetota > Actinomycetes > Mycobacteriales > Pseudonocardiaceae > Amycolatopsis. The sequence goes on along the minus strand of CAVXMR010000006.1, from coordinate 85,828 downwards.
CGGTGGACGCCGGGAGCAGTCCGTACCAGGTGCTCGGGTGCGCGCCGGGCACCCCGGCGTCGGCCAGCCGCGCGAGCTGCTTGGCCGCGCGGCGACGGCGTTCCGGCTCGCTCTTGTCGTCGCAGACCACCTCGCGCAGCTCGCCGACCAGCTCGGCGAGCACCAGCGACCGGCCCGGCGGCTTCATTCGCGAGTCGAGCCCGCCGTCGTCGGCGCCGTTCTCCTCGAGGTCGTCAAGGAAGCGCGAGGGCTGCTCGTCCTCCCCCGCGACCGCCGTGACCAGCAACGTCTTCCGGGCCCGGCTCATCGCGAGGTAGAACAGCCGCCGCTCCTCGGCCAGGATCGGCGCGGTGGCGGAAACCGTGTCCGCGTCCACGCCGGAGAGCAGGTCCTTCATCCGTTCGACGCCCAGCACGGACCCGCGCAGCCGCAGGTCGGGCCAGGCGCCCTCCTGGACCCCGGCGACGGCGACGACCGTCCATTCGCGACCGGCGGCGGAGTGCGCCGTCAGCAGCGAAACCCCCTCCGCCGGGACCGCGGCCGGGGCGAGCGTGTCCCCCGCGATCTGTTGCGAGCCCAGGTAATCCGCGAACGAGGCGACGCTCGCGCGCGGCAGCCTGTCGACATAACGACCGGCGGCGTCGAACAGCGCGACGACCGCGTCGAGATCGCGATCCGCCTGCGCGCCAAGGGAACCGCCGCGCTCGATCTGGCGCAGCAGCTTCTGCTCGAGCCCGCATTCCTGCCACAGCGCCCACAGCACGTTTTCGACGCCGTCGCCGCGTTGCACGCCCTGGTGCGTCACCTGCAGCAGCCGCCCGACCCGGCGCACCGGCTCGGCCTCGGCGTCGGCAAGCCCCACCAGGATGTCCCCACCGCGCAAGGCTTCGACGAGCAGCTCGTCGCTGGACCGCTGCCCGCCGCCGGCGAGCTCAAGCCGCCGCAGACCACGCCGCAACCGCCGCAGCGCCAAGGGATCCGCCCCGCCGAGCGCGGACGACAGCAGCATTTCGGCGAGGTCGACGTCGAGCAGCTCCGGCTCGGGCGCGATCTTGAGCACGGCCAGCAGTGGCCGCACCGCGGGCTGGCGGGCCAGCGGCAGCTCCGCCGTTGCCGAGCCGATCGGCACCCCGGCGGCGCGCAAAGCGCGTTGCAGCACCAGGAAAGTCCGCGCGGGCGAACGCACGAGGACGGCGATCTCCGACCACGGCACGCCGTCGACGAGGTGCGCGCGGCGCAGCTGGTCGGCGATCCAGCTCGCCTCCGCGGCCGGGGTCGGCATCACGCGGACGCGGACCTGGCCGCCCTCGGCGTCGGCCGGCGAGACGATCTTGCGGTGCTGCGACGCGCCCGGCAGCGTCGCGCCGATCTTGGCGACCGCGGTGCGAATGGCCGGGGCGAGCCGGTGGGACGTCGTGAGCGTGACGGTCCGTCGCCGTCCGGGTCGGCGTCGGCGAACAGCCGCGGGTCGGCGCCGCGGAAGGTGAACACGGTCTGGTCCGGGTCGCCCGCCACGACGAACTCGCCCGCGGTGTGCCCGATCATCCGCACCAGCTGGGTTTGCAGCGGGTCGAGGTGGTGGGCGTCGTCGACGAACAGGTGCCGGACGCGGGCGCGCTCACGCTCACGCAGCTCCTCGTCGTCCTCCAGGGCCAGCAGCGCGGAGGTGACCAGCTCGGCGGCGTCCAGCGCGGGCGCGCTCGCCACGCCCAGCGCGTTGCCGCCGGCGCCCTGCAGCTGCGTGACTTCCTCGTACTGCGCCCAGAAATGCCCCGCCGCGACCCACTCCTCGCGGCCGCGGCGATGGCCGAGCTCGGCCAGGTCCTCCGGGCCCAGGCCGCGCTCGGCGGCGCGCATGAGCAGGTCGCGCAGCTCCTCGGCGAACCCGGGCACGATCAGCGCCGGGCGCAGCTGCTCGGGCCAGTCCTCGGCACCTTCGTCGAGGTCGCCGGCGAGCAGCTCGCGCACGACGACGTCCTGCTCGGCGCCGGCGAGCAGGCGCGGCGCGGGCAGCTCCTCCGCGATCGCCTCCAGCCGCAGCAGCGAGAAGGCGTACGAATGGACCGTTCGCACCAGCGGCTCGCGGACGGTCCGCGGCAGCGGCGCGTCTTGCTCCGGGTCCGCGGTCAGGCGGCGGGTGATGTCGGCGCGCAGGACGTCGGCCGCTTTGCGGGAAGTCGTGAGCACGAGGACGCTCTCGGGGTCCGCGCCCTCGGCGATCCGGCGCGCGGCGGCCGAGGCCAGCAGCGTGGTCTTCCCGGTGCCGGGACCACCGAGCACACGGAGGAATCCGCCGGGCGCGGAGAGCACCCGGCGCGCGCCCGCGTCCCAGGTCAGCGTGGGTGCGCCGGAGACCGGCGTGCGCACCAGCCGCGCCTCGCCCTGGCCCGTTCGCCTCCCGTTCACGCCTGCGATGGAACCACGCCCGCGGCACCCGATGGTGCACCGGCACGGCTTAGCCGGGCACGAGTGCGCCGAAGGCACCCGGCGGTGCGGCGGACGGTCCGCCACCTGTAGCGGAAAGTGTCGTACCCGTGCGGCAGAGTGGAGCCATGGACGACGTGCTGCACGAACGGGTGCGGGAGATCATCTGCGACGTGCCGGCCGGGACGGTGGCGACCTACGGCGACATCGCGGCGCTCGCCGGGGCGCCGTCGCCGCGGATGGTCGGCGCGATCCTGGCCGAGGACGGGCACGACCTGCCGTGGCACCGCATCCTGCGGGCGAACGGCACTCCCGCACCGCACCTGGTGCACCAGCAGCTCGAACTGCTGCGCGCCGAGGGTGTGCTGGCCGACGGTCAGCGGGTCGACCTGCGGAAATACCGCTGGCGGCCGGAGGGCGACGAAGAGGAGGGCCCACTCGGACTGTTTTAGGTTAGCCTTGCCTAATGGCAACGCAGGCATGAGCGAGGACACCGCGAGCCGGGAGTCGATCCGCGCTTACGAAGCCGGCGAGATCCGACTCAAGTGCAACCGCAGGGTTGCATCGCACTCCGGCCATATGCAACCCTGGTGTTGCACATGACCCGGAACGGAGGAGTGCGCCATGACCACACCAGCCGTAGTCGACCGCGAGACCTTCCAGTCCGAAGTCGACCGCTTACGCGCCAGGGAAAAGGCCCACACCCGGGAAGGCGACGCGATCGCCGCGGCCCGGCGCCGGCTGCCGATGGTCGAAGTCGACGCCACCCTCGAGCTGCTCGGCCCGGACGGGCCCGTCACGCTGCTCGACGCGTTCGAAGGCCGCCGTCAGCTCGTCGCCTACTACTTCATGTGGAACCCCGGCCGTCCCGCGCCGGAACAGTGCGAGGGCTGCACGTTCTACACCAACCAGGTCGCCGAACTCGCGAATCTGCACTCACGTGACATCACGTACGCGGTCTTCTCCCAGGGCCGCAACGTCTCCACCGAGCCCGCCGACGCCCAGCAGTCGTACGACGAAAGCCTCCGCTACCGCGACTTCATGGACTGGCACATGCCCTGGTACTCGGCACAGCCGTCCCTCGACACGCTGCTCGCCGGGCGTGAGATCGGCTTGTTCCACCTGATCTGCTACCTGCGCGACGGCGACCGCGTCTTCGAAACGTATTGGACGAAACGTCGCGGCGTCGAAGCGATGGACACCAGCTACGCGCTGATGGACCTCACCGTCTACGGCCGCCAGGAGGCTTGGGAGGACTCGCCGTCCGGCTGGCCGCAGGAATGCACCAACGTCCGGACCGAAAGCGGCGAGCCCGACTGGACGCCGCTGGCGACGACTGGACGTCCGATCGCCCAGTGGCCGAGGCTCGCCGCCGGCCGCTCCGACGACCTCGGCCCGGTTTCCGGCGAACGGTCGACGCATTCGTGCCACTAGTGTCGCGCGACACACTAGGCCCCGAGCGTCGTGACCAGCAGTTTCACCAGTGCACCCAGGCGCTGGCGGTCCGGTTGCAGCGTGCGCACCCCGGCTTCCTCCAGGGGCGCCGCCGTCACCGGGCCGACGCACGCGCACACCATTGAGCCGCGCAACGCCGTCAGCAGCTCGTCGTACCGGCCGTACTCCTTCGCCAGCGTCAGGAAATTCGTCGCGGCCGGAGCGCTCGTGAACGCGAGTGCGCCCAGCTCACCGGCCACCGCCGCGTCGATCAGGGCATGCACCGGCGTGACATCCGGCGGGGTGAACCACCGGTACGGCTGCACGGCCACGAGCGTCGCGCCCGCCTCTTCGAGCGCGGCCGTGTGCTCCGGCAACGGCGTCCCGTGCAACTGGAGGGCCACCCGCTTCCCCGCCAGCCCGGCTTCCGCGAGTGCCCCGAACAGCTCCGCGTTGGACTCCGAAGCAGCCGAGAACGTCTCTCGCAGCCCGACGCCGCGAAGCGCGCCCACCGCCTTCGGCCCGCGCGCATAGAGACGCGATTCCCCCAGCGCCGTCAGCAGACGATCGCGCTGACCCCAGCCTTCGGCCGCCGTCAGCCAGCCGCGAAAGCCCGCGCCCGTCGTGACCGCGGTGAAGTCGACCGGCGACGCCAAAAGCTCGTCGGTGGCCGCGCGCAGGTCGGGGTCGGCGTCGAGCGGGACGATCGTGATCGTCGGTGCGTGCCGGACGTCGGCGCCGTAGCGTTCCAGCGCGGCGATGAAGTCGTCGGCGCGGCGCTCGGCCGTCACGCCGATGGCGACTCCGCTCAGCTCAGCCATATTTCGCGCCCATCTGCTCGATCGCTTCGGCCAGTTCCGCCCGCAGGTCCGCGGGTTCGAGGACCTCCAGGTGCGGGCCGAACCGCAGCAGCTCGCCGATGGCCGGTTCACCCGGCTCCACCGGCAGCTCCACGGTGAGCCAGCCGTCCGCGTCGGGCGCCGCACCGCCGTCGAGGGCCGCGCGGAGCGCGCGAGCCCCGACCGAGCCCGCGTAGAACGGTACGAGAGCCTGCGCGCGCGGCGACAAGCGCACCACCGCGACCCGCGGATACATCCGCCGTTCGAACTGTTCCGACCATTCCCGCCAATAGCTGGAGAGGTCGAAATCGGCGGGCCGTTCGAACTTTTCGCCCAGGTCCTCCAGCTCCAGCACGCGCGAGATGCGGTACGTCCGGTCGGTGCCTTCGCAGCGTCCGGCCAGGTACCAGTTGCCGGCTTTGAGGATCAGCCCGAGCGGGTCCACGACCCGCTCGACCACCCGCTGGCCCCACCGTTCGTACCGGATCCGGAGCCGCCGCGAGCCCCACACGGCGTCCGCCACGGCCGAGAGCGTCGGCAGGCTTTCGATGCCCCGATGCCAGCCGGGGACATCCAGGTAGAACCGCTCGGCGACCCGTCCGGCCCGGCTCCGCAGCTCCTGCGGCAGTGCGGCGTAGAGCTTGAGCTGCGCGGCCGCCAGCACCGTGCCCAGCCCGAGCTCGGCCGCCGCGACCGGCAAACCGGCCAACGAAAGCGCTTGCGCCTCCTCTTCGGTCATCCCGGTGAGCCGTGTGCGATAGCCGTCGACCAGCTGATAGCCTCCCGCGCGCCCGCGCTCGGCATACACCGGGACGCCGGACGCCGAGAGCGCGTCGATGTCCCGGTAGACCGTGCGCACCGAGACCTCGAGCTCGGCGGCGAGCTCCTCGGCCGTCATCCGGCCGCGGTTCTGCAGCAGGAGGAGAACCGAGAGGAGCCTGCTCGCACGCATTCCGGCAGGCACAGCGGCGCGAAGCGCCTCCGTTGAGGGCGGTGGTGGGGGCATGGATGGAGTATGACCGAAAAACCTGACACAAGCTGACAGGTATCCACGGCAGAGTGCTCCTCATGAACACATTCACCATGAAGAACTGGGAAGAGAACATCGTCAGCGGCGTCGACGGCGGCCCGCGCGTGGCCTACGCGCACGCCACGATGGCGTACAGCGGTGCCATCGAGGGCGAATCCGTCTGCGACCTTCTGCTGTACTACGCGGGCGAAGGCTACGACGGCGGCGAAACGACTTCGCCGAGCTTCGAGCGCTTCGCGGGCAAAGTGGACGGTCGCGAAGGGACGTTCATCGTGCGGCACGAGTACGGCTTCGACGCGAAGGGTATTCAGTCGACGTTCGCTGTCGTGCCTGGCTCGGGCACCGGAGACCTCGCCGGGATCGACGGCACCGGCACGGTCGGTGGCGCGCTGGGCGAGGAGAAGATGGCCTACACGTTCAAGTACACGTTCTAGGAGTTCGCCGTGGACGTCGACCGTCGCCAGGTGCTGGCTTACCGGATCGCCCGGCACGGGCTGCACCGGACGGGGAAGGACGCGGCCGCGCTGACCGTGTTCGACCTCGGCCTGCAGGACAGCCAGCGCGACACCGCGCTGCTGGCCCTGGCGGCGCGGCTCGACGACGTCGGCCCGGAGTCCCTGATGAACGACGACCGGCTGGTGCTGGCCTGGTCGCTGCGCGGCGCACCGCACTTCCACCGCCGCGCGGACATCACCGAACTGACCCGCGCGCTCATCCCGCTCGACGAGACCGACGCGCTCGCGCGGATGCTGTGGCAGAAGAAGCAGCTGAGCGAGACCGGCCTGGACGCCACCGAGGTCCTGTTCACCGCGGCCCGCGCGATCCGCAAGGCGGTGACCGGGACGATGACCAAGGGCACGGTCAGCACCGCGGTCACGAAGGCGCTGCCGCCGGCCTTCTCGTACTGGTGCCGCGGCTGCAACACGACGCACATTTACGAACAGCTGATGCGCGTTGCCACGCTGCACGCCGGGGTCCGGCTGGAGGCCGGCGCGAGCCCGGCGACCCTCGCGCCGCTGGAAGCACGGGGCCGGATCCGCACCAAGCCGGACGCGAAGGCGGCGACGGCGATCGTCGAGAAGTACCTGCGGCTCAACGGCCCGGCGACCCAGGGCGACGCCGCGGGGTTCGCCGGGACGGCCAAGAGCGTCGTCACCCGGACCTGGCCTGACGGCCTCGCCGAGGTGCGCGTCGACGGCCGCAAGGCGTTCCTGCCCGAGGATTGCCTGCCCGAGCTGGAAAATCCGCCCGAGCCGGACGTCGTGCGGCTGCTGCCGCCGCTGGACCCGTTCACCCAGGCCCGCGACAAGGCCGTGCTGGTGCCGGACAAGGCGCGGCAGAAGGAGGTCTGGAAGATCCTCGGCAACCCCGGCGTCCTGCTCGCCGACGGCGACATCGCGGGCACTTGGCGCACGAAGGGCGCGGGCAAGAGGCTGGAGTTCACCATCACCGCGTTCGACCCGCCGTCCCCCACGACCCGCGAAGAGGCAGAAGCGGAAGCGTCCCGCCTGGCAACGACCCGAGGCTTCGAAACCCACACCGTCACCTGGATTCCCTGACCCGGCCTCCACCCCCGCCCTCCCAGGGGCTCCGGCAAAGTCGCCGCGACCTGGCGAAAGGTCAACCTGGTGTGAGGGGAACTTTCCTAGCGCGTGACGCGAGGAAAGTCCTCTTCACCTCACCTCACCTCTCTCGCACGCCGAATCGAACAAAAGCCGTAATTCAGACTTGATTTTGGGTCGATATGATGCCGCCAATGTGGCCTTCGATGCGTCCAACGCACGGGGTGCAACGCGTCCACAAAGGACACCCGGGCGCCCAGGCTCATGACCAAGAGCAGTCCTCGGCGGGCAACGCGACTTCGCGCAGCCCCCACCCGTCCCGGGGGGCGACCCCAGCACCAGTCTATCGCCGGGGTGGGACGGAAACCGCCGAAACCACGCTGGAGCCCGGAGTTGTCCACACCCGGCGACTTCTGTGGATAGGTCCAGGCGCGTTCAGCGAAGTCAGGCGTCCACGGCCAGCCGGTACCCGCGCTTCACGACGGTCTGCACGACCTGCCCGCCCCCGAGCGACGTCCGCAGCCGCCCGATCGCCGTCTCCACCGCGTGTTCCTCACCGCCACCCGGCAACGCCGACGTGAGCTCGCGCCGTGACACCACCCGGCCCGGCGAAACCGCCAAGGCGCGCAGCAGGGCCATCGGCGCGGGCGCGACTTCGCACCACTGGCCGTCGACGATCGCCGCCTGCCCCCGCAGCTCGATGGCGCGGCCCCCGGCCCGCAGCCGCGGCGAACGCGCCATCAGCGTCTCCGCGACCGTCCGGGCCAACGCCCCGATCCGCGCCCGCTGCGGCTGGACCGTCGGAATACCCAAAGCGGCCAGCGGCCCTGCCGTGATCGGGCCGACGCAGGCCGCGACCACCGGACCCGAAAGTGCCTCGATCAACCCCGGCAGCCGCCCCGTGCGCCGCGCCAAGGCGATGAACGAAGCCACCGCGGGCGCGCTCGTGAACGGCAAAGCATGAATCGAACCCTCGATGACGGCGTCGAGCAGCCGGTCCACCGGCCCCGGGTCGACCGGGGCGACCCAGCGGTACACCGGGATCTCGATGACCTCCGCACCCGCCTCGCGCAACGCGTCGACGAAATACGGCAACGGTTCGCCATGAAGCTGGACGGCGACCCGCAACCCGTCCACCCCCGAACTCAGTAGATGCTGCAGCAGCTCGGCATTGCTTTCCGACGCCGGTGAATACGACTCCGACAGCCCCGCAGCGCGGATCGCGCCGGTCGCCTTCGGGCCGCGGGCCAGCATCGACGCGTGCGAAAGCCGTTCCAGCACCGTGTCGCCGAGACCCCAGCCCTCGGCGGCCTCGATCCAGCCGCGGAACCCGATGCCGGTGGTCGCGACCACGACGTCCACCGGCGACTCGAGCAGCCGGGTGGTCGCCGCGCGCAGCTCGGTGTCGTCGACCAGTGGCACGATCCGGATGGCCTGCCCGTACCGGACGCTCGCCCCCTTGCGTACGAGCAACGCGCCGAGCTCGTCAGCCCGGCGCGCCGCGGTGATGCCGATCACGAAACCGGCCAAGGGAAGCACTTCTGTCACGGCGACTCCACTTCGACCACGCCCGCCTGGACGCGCACGCGATAGACCGGAACCGAAACCCCCTCGGCGTCCAGGCAGTCGCCGCTGCGCAGATCGAACCTCTCCTTGTACACCGGCGAAGCGACCACCGGCACCCCGCCGGTGTCTCCGACGATCCCGCGCGAAAGCACCGCAGCGCCGCTGCACGGATCCCAGTTGGACAGCGCGTACCAGTGGTCACCGGGCAGGTGGAAGATCGCCACCTGGACGCCGTCGCCGAGCAGCGCCGCGACTCCGGCGTACTCGGGCACCGCCAGCGCGGTGCACACGGCCGTCCAGGTGCGCTCGATCGACGTCGTCATCGCCTTACCTCCGGGACTCCCAGCATCACGGGCACTTTCTGCTCGCGCTCGGCCTTGAACGAGATCGTCGGGTCCGGCGTGCCGGGCGCGTTGACGAACGAGCTGAACCGCGCGAGCTTCTCCGGGTCCTCGAGCACCCCGCGCCACTCGTCCTGGTAGTTGTCGACGTGCTTGGCCATCGCCGCGTCGAGGTCCTCGCAGATGCCGAGGCTGTCGTCGACGATCACCGCGCGCAGGTGGTCAAGCCCGCCCTCCAGGTCCTCGATCCACGGTGCGGTCCGCTGCAGCCGGTCCGCAGTGCGCACGTAGAACATGAGGAACCGGTCGATCGTCCGGATCAGCGTCTCGGTGTCCACATCGGACACCAGCAGGTCCGCGTGCCGCGGCGTCGTGCCGCCGTTTCCGCCGACGTACAGGTTCCAGCCGTTCTCCGTGGCGATGATGCCGAAGTCCTTGCTGCGCGCTTCGGCACATTCGCGCGCACAACCCGAGACCGCGGACTTGAGCTTGTGCGGCGAACGCAGTCCGCGGTAGCGCAGCTCCAGCTCGATCGCCAGCCCGACGCTGTCCTGCACGCCGTAGCGGCACCACGTCGAACCGACGCAGGACTTGACCGTGCGCAACGCCTTGCCGTACGCGTGCCCGGACTCGAACCCGGCGTCGACCAGGCGCCGCCAGATCAGCGGGAGCTGGTCCACGGTGGCGCCGAACAGGTCGATCCGCTGCCCGCCGGTGATCTTGGTGTACAGCCCGAACTCCTGCGCCACCTCCCCGATCACGATCAGCTTCTCCGGCGTGATCTCGCCGCCCGGAATCCGCGGGACGACCGAGTAGCTACCGTTGCGCTGCAGGTTCGCCAGGAACCGGTCGTTGGTGTCCTGCAACGTCATCTGCTCGCCGCCGAGCACGTGCCCGTTGCCCAGCGTGGCGAGAATCGAGGCCACCGCCGGCTTGCAGATCGCGCAGCCGGTGCCGGTCCCGTAACGCCCGACGAGCTCACTGAACGTCGCGATCCGCGTCGCCTGCACGATCTCGAACAGCTCGGCCCGAGACTGCTTGAAGTGCTCACACAGAGCCTTCGACTGCTCGACGCCGCACGCGGTGAGCAGCCTGCTCAGCAGCGGGACGCACGAGCCGCAGGCCGTTCCGGCGCGGGTGCACGCCTTGAGCTTCGGCACCGTGTCGCAGCCGTCGTCGTGAATCGCGCGGGTGATCGCACCCTTCGAAACCGCATTGCACGAACAGATCTGCGCCGCGTCCGGCAGCGCGTCGACACCGACGGCCGCGCCACCACCGGCCGGGGCCAGGATCGCACCGGGCTCCGCGGGCAGCGGACGTCCGACCAGCGCGCGCAGCGTGTTGTACTCGGCGGCGTCACCGACCAGCACACCACCAAGCAGCGTCTTGCCGTCGTCGGTGACCACGAGCTTCTTGTACGTCCCGGCCACGGCGTCGTTGACGGCGACTTCCAAAGCGCCTTCGGTGGCCGCGTGCGCGTCGCCGAAGGAAGCGACATCGACGCCCATCAGCTTGAGCTTGGTCGACATGTCGGGATCCGGGAACGTGCCCGAACCGCCGGTCAGCTGCGCGGCAACGATCTCGGCCATCGCGTAACCCGGCGCCACGATGCCGTAGACCTTGCCCTCGACCGCGGCGCATTCACCGATCGCGTAGACCGCCGGATCGCTCGTCCGGCACGAATCGTCCACCAGGACACCGCCGCGAGCGCCGACCTCCAGACCGGACGAGCGCGCCAGGTCGTCCCGCGGCCGGATGCCGGCCGAGAACACGACGAGGTCGACGTCCAGTTCGGTGCCGTTGCCCAGCTTGGCCAGCAGCCGCTCGCCGTCGGCCTCGATGGCGTCGGTCGACGTTCCCGTGTGGACGGTCACGTCGAGCGCGGTGATCATCCGGCGGAGCATCGCCCCGCCGCCCTCGTCGACCTGCAGCGGCATCAGCCGCGGCGCCATCTCGACGACGTGCGGGGAAAGTCCCATGTCCCGCAAAGCCTTCGCGGCCTCCAGGCCGAGCAGGCCACCGCCGATGACGACGGCGGCGCGCCGCCCGCGTCCCGGCTTGTCGACCGCGGCCGCGCGGATCGCGTCGAGGTCCTCGATGGTCCGGTAGACGAAGCAGCCGGGCAGGTCGTGCCCCGGCACCGGCGGCACAAACGGCCGCGAGCCGGTCGCCAGCACCAGGGCGTCGTAGGGCTGCACGAACCCGGCCGCGGTGGTGACCGTCTTGGCGGCGCGGTCCACGGAAGTGACCACGTCGCCAAGACGGAGTTCGACATGCGGATCGCCGGCGTAGTCGGCGCCCGGCAGCGCGAGCACCGCCGGGTCCCAGGTGTCCACATAGGACGTAAGAGCCACCCGGTCGTACGCCGGGCGCGGCTCCTCGGCCAGCACGACGATCCGCCAGGATCCCTCGGGGTCTTCCGTGCGCACCGCCTCCACCAGCCGGTGCGCGACCATGCCGTGTCCGGCGACGACCAGGGTGGGCATCAGACCTCCGCTCCGGCGAGGGCCAGGCCCCGCTCACTCGGCTGTTCGGCGGGCTTGCGCAGGTAGACCGCCCACGTGACGGCGAAGCACAGCCCGTAGAAGACCAGGAACCCGACGAACGCGGGCACGCCGCTGTGGGCGTCGGCGAACGACTGGCGGAAGGCGAGGTTGATACCCAGCCCGCCGAGCGCACCGATCGCGCCGGCCAGCCCGATCAGCGCGCCGGACAGCCGTCGCGCCTTGAGCAGCTCGGCCGCTTCCTCGGCGCCGCTCGCGATCGCGACCTTGGCCTTCGCGCGGAAGATCGCCGGGATCATCTTGTACGTCGAGCCGTTGCCGACTCCGGCGAGCACGAACAGCACGATGAACGCGACCGTGAACAGCCCCAGCGACTTCGACCCCGACGCCAGGATCAGCACCACCGTCGCCGCGGCCATCCCGACGAAGGTGGCGAACGTGATCTTGCCGCCGCCGATCCGGTCGGACAGCCAGCCGCCCGCCGGTCGCGAGAGCGAGCCGAGCAGCGGGCCGAGGAACGTCACCGCGGCCGCCTGCAGCGGGGTGCGGCCGAACTGGTTCTGCAGCACCAGGCCGAAGGCGAAGCTGTAGCCGATGAACGAACCGAACGTGCCGACGTAGAGGAACGACATCACCCAGGTGTGCGGATCCTTGACGACCTCGCGCATCGCCTTGGTGTCCCCGCGAACGGTGGCGAGGTTGTCCATGAACAGGTACGCGCACAGCGCGGCGACCACGATCAGCGGGAGGTAGACGAACAGCACGATCCGCGGCGCCGTCGCGCCGGCGGTGCCGATGACCAGCAGCCCGACCAGCTGGATCGCGGCGACCCCGAGGTTGCCACCGCCTGCGTTGAGGCCGAGTGCCCAGCCCTTGTGCTTCTCGGGGTAGAAGGTGTTGATGTTCGTCATCGAGGAGGCGAAGTTGCCGCCGCCCACCCCGCCGAGGGCGGCGACGAGCAGGAAGGTCCCGAGCGACGTGCCGGGGTGCAGGACGACCGCGGCCAGGATCGTCGGGATCAGGAGCAGGCCCGCGCTGACGATCGTCCAGTTGCGGCCGCCGAACTTCGCGACCGCGAAGGTGTAGGGCAGCCGCATCAGCGCGCCGACCGCGGTCGGCGTCGAGACGAGCAGGAACTTGTCGGCCGCGGTGAAGCCGTAGTCCTTGCCCATGAACAGGACGATGACCGACCACAGGGTCCAGACGGAGAAGCCGATGTGCTCGGCGAGGATGGAGAACCAGAGGTTGCGGCGGGCGACCTTCTTGCCGGTCTCCTCCCAGAACACCTCGTTCTCGGGCTCCCAGTGTTCGATCCAGTGTTTCCCGGTGTGAGCCATGGCGGTCTCCTCGTGCTGGTTGGTCATTGCGCTGCGAGCCATCCCGCGACGGCGGCGACGGTGTCGGTACACCCGCCGCAGCCCGTGGTGGCCCGCGTGGCCCGCGCCAGTGCGGGAGTGTCGGTAGCCCCGGCCTTCCAGGCTTCGATCAGCCGGCCCTTGGTCACGTTGTTGCAGCGGCAGATCACCGCGGCCGCGGGCAGGTCGACGGGGCTGGCCGCGGGTGCGCTGCCGTTCGGCATCGACCGTCCCAGCAGGACGGAGAGCCGGTCTTCGGGCAGCGGCGTACCGCGGTCGTGGAACTGGGTGATCGTGGCTGCCGCGTCCGGCAGGCCGAGCAGGATCGCCCCGGTGACGCGGTTTTCGCGGACGACGAGCTTGCCGTAGCGGCCACCGGTCGGGTCGTTGAAGGTCAGCACCTCGGCTTCGGAATCCGCGCTGTCGAGCTGCGTCTCGCCGAGCGCGGCGAGGTCGATGCCGCGTGCCTTGAGCCGGGTGACCGCGGCTGTCCCGCGATAACGCGCGGCGGCATTCGTACCGGTCAGGACGTCGGCGAGGACCGCCGCCTGCTCCCAGGCCGGCTGGATGAGCCCGGGCGGGGCGCCGGGGTGCCGGGCGCAGTCGCCGAGCGCGTGGATCCGGCCGTCGCTGGTGCGCAGCACGTCGTCGACGAGAATGCCCATGTCGACGTCCAGCCCGGCCTCGATGGCCAACGCCGTTTCGGCGCGGACGCCGGCGGCGACCACGACCAGGTCGGCCGGGACGAAGCTGCCGTCGTCCAGCTTCAGCCCGTCACCCGGCAGGTACCGGGCCGCGGTGGCGCCGAAGCGGAAGGTGACGCCCATGTCGGTGAGCTGGCGGGCCAGCACGTGCCCGGCGGCCGGGTCGAGCTGGCGCTCCATGACGTGACCCAGCGGGTGCACGACGGTCACCTGGTTGCCGCGCCCGGCCAGGCCGCGGGCGGCTTCGAGGCCGAGCAGCCCGCCGCCGAGCACCGCGACCGGCGCACCGAAACGAGCGGCGTCGAGGATCTTGGCGCAGTCGTCGAGGCTGCGGAACGCGACCACGCCCGGGCCCGCTTCGAGGCCTTCGACCGGCGGAATCCAGGGGTTCGCGCCGGTGGCGAGAACGAGCGCGTCATAGTCCACAGTGGACCCGTTGCCCAGTTCGACACGACGCTTTTCGCGATCGATCCGGGCGACGTCGACGCCGAGCCGCAGGTCGACGTTCATGCGCTGGGCCCAGTCCTCGTCGTGCAGCCGCACGCTCTCCGGGCTCATCCCGCCCGCGACGACCGCGGACAGCAGCACCCGGTTGTAGGCGGGGTGCGGTTCGGCGCCGAGCACGGTCAGGCGGACCCGCTCGGCGATGGGGTCACGTCGGCGGATTTCGTCGGCCAACCGGGCGCCGGCCATGCCGTACCCGACGACCACGACTTCACGGGGACTCATGCGGCACCTTCCACAGCAGACAGGGAAACGGCACACACCTTGAACTCCGGCATCCGGCTGACCGGGTCGAGCGCCGGATTGGTGAACAGGTTCGCGCGTTGCTCACCCGGGAAGTGGAAGGGCAGGAACACCAGGTCGGGCCGCAGCGAACCGACGAACCGCACCCGCGCGACGGTCTCGCCGCGCCGCGAGCGGATCCGCGCGTGGTCGCCTTCTTCGAGCCCCGAGCGCTTCGCCGTGTCCGGATGGACCTCGACGAAAACCTCCGGCACGACATCGTTGAGTTCGCCGATCAGCCGCGTCTGCGCGCCGGATTGGTAATGCTGCAGGACGCGGCCGGTGGTGGCCTGCAAGGGAAACTCGGCGCACGGCAGCTCGGCGGGCCCGGTGTGCTCGACCGGCACGAACCGCGCGCGGCCGTCCGGATGGGCGAAGTGCTCGAGGAACATCCGCGGCGTACCCGGGTGGTCTTCGGCGGGCACCGGCCAGTGCAGGGCCTCGCCGTCGCGCAACCGGTCGTAGGTGACGCCGGAGTAGTCGGCGACTCCGCCCTTCGACGCCACCCGCAGCTCCTCGAACGCCGTCTCGGCATCGGTCGGGAACCGCTCGGCGGGCTGGCCGAGGCGGGCTGCCAGCCCGGCGAGGACGTCCAGGTCCGACCGCACCCCCACCGGCGGCTCGATCGCCTTGCGGCGCAGGAGGATCCGGCCTTCGAGGTTGGTGAGCGTGCCGTGCTCCTCGGCCCACTGGGTCACCGGGAGGACGACGTCGGCGAGCGCCGCGGTCTCCGAAAGCACGAAGTCCGCGACGACCAGGAAGTCTAAGGAGGACAGCCGGTCCTGGACCCGCTGAGAGCGGGGCGCGGAGACGACCACGTTGCTGCCGAACACCATCAGCGCCTTCGGCCCGCCGTCCTGGCCGAGCGCCTCCAGCAGTTCGGTGGCCGAGCGGCCGGGACCCGGCAGGCTTTCCGGTTCGACGCCCCAGACGCCGGCGACGTACTCGCGCGCGGCCGGGTCGTCCAGCTTGCGGTAGCCCGGGAGCTGGTCGGCCTTCTGGCCGTGCTCGCGCCCGCCCTGGCCGTTGCCCTGCCCGGTCAGGCAGCCGTAGCCGGAGCCCTTCCGGCCCGGCATGCCCAGCGCGAGAGCGAGGTTGATCCAGGCGCCGACGGTCGCGGTGCCGGTCGCGTGCTGCTCGGTGCCGCGGGCGGTCAGGATGTATGCGTTGCGGGCGGCGGCGAGCTTCGCGGCGGCGAGGCGCTGGTCGGCGGCCGACACGCCGGTGACACGTTCGGCGCGTTCGGGCCACCAGGTCGCGGCGATCCGCCACATCTCGGCGAAGCCGTTCGTGCGGTCGTCCACATAGGACTGATCGAGGTGACCGTCGGCAACGGCGGCGTGCAGGATGCCCAGCGCCAGCGCGAGATCGGTGCCCGGCGCGGGCTGCAGGTGCAGGCTCGCCAGCTCCGCGGTCGGCGTCCGGCGCGGGTCCACGACGATGAGGTCCGCGTTACGCAGGTGTTGCGTGAACGGCGGCATGGTTTCGGCCGGATTCGCCCCAGCGAGGAGCACGACGTCGGCCTTGGCGAGATCCGTTACGGGGAACGGCATCCCGCGGTCGGCACCGAACGCCTTCAGCCCCGCGGCGGCGGCCGAGGACATGCAGAACCGGCCGTTGTAGTCGATCTGCGACGTCCCCAGCGCGACCCGCGCGAACTTGCCGAGCAGATAGGCCTTTTCGTTGGTCAGTCCCCCGCCGCCGAACACCGCGACGGAGTCGGGACCGTGTTCCTCCCGCAGCTGCTGGAGCTTCGCGGCGATGAGGTCGAGCGCGTCGTCCCAGCTCGCGGGCTTGAGCTCGCCTTCGGAGCGGATCAGCGGCGTGGTCAGCCGCGACGGCGACTCCAGCAGCGATCCGGACGTCCAGCCCTTCTGGCACAGGCCCCCGGCGTTCACCGGGAAGTCCCGCGGCGTCACCGCAGCACCGTCGAGGCGCATGCCGCACTGCAACGCGCAATACGGGCAGTGGGTGTCCACCTGCGGCACGGGCACCTCCTCGGTCAGCGGGAATGCCCTGACGCTAAGGAGGCCGTGTTACTTGAGTTCGACCAAATGTTTCAGGCAGTTGACATTGCTGCGGATTTCCCCGCGGCCTGCCGGTGAGGTGCGTGATTTACAGCACGTCGCTGACTTCGCGGGCCGCGATGCGGAGCCCGTCGTGCGAAGCGCGGGTCGATTTCGGGTTCAGCGCGTTGCCCGCGAGCCGGAAGAGCACTGCGCGCAGCAGCAGCTGCGGCCACTCCGGCAGATGCGCCCAGCGCTCCAGCAGGTCACGGCCGGCGCCGCCCCAGGCGAGCGCGTCGACCGCGACGACGGCCGCGCCGTACTCGCCCGGCCGGTAGTAAGGCACGAAGTCGACGACGCCGGGCTTGGCGTCGCCGTCGAAGAGCACGCTGGCCAGCAGCTCGCCATGCGCGACCTGCGCCGGGAGCGCGATCGGACGTCTGGCGCCGGCCAGCACCTCGAACCAGCGGCCGCCCTTGGTCTCGTCGAGCGGGAGGTCGAGCTCCTCCCAGGCGAGCCTGTCGGCCACCGCGTCCACATCGGTGCGGTGGGTGAGGAAGTCCGGTCGCGGCAGCCCGACGGTGGCGCGATGCAGCTTGACGGCGGTGAGCACGGCGGCGTCGCAGCGGTGTTCGGGCATGCCGGAGACGTACCGGGAGGCCGTCCAGCCGCCGACGATCCAGCGGCCGTCCGAGGAACGGACCGGCTTGGCGACCCGCAGGCCGGGCTCGTCGATGTAGTCGAGCGCGCGGGCGGTCCAGAGCGTCCGAGCCTGGTCGGTGACCGGCTTGAGCACGAGGTCGCCGCAGCGCCAGGCGGCCGAATCCGGCATCGGCTCGCTCGCGTCGGGGTCGCCGCCGAAGGCCGCGCAGACGTGAGCCGGGGGGCTTTCGAGGGTTGACCGCACGAGGAGGGACGTTACCCGGCCAGGTGTGCCACGATCGAGAAGACGCGCTGGTCACAGACGGTTTATCGGCCGATCGGACGTTCACCCACAGAAGCCGTGAAGGCCCCCATACCGGCTCTCACAGCCGGTATGGGGGCCTTCACGGACAACCACTGTCAGTAGATCGCTTCAGTCAACACCGGGCCACACGGTCTTCGGAAGGCGCGCCAGCGCCGACGAAGACTTCTGCGCGCGCGAATCAATACGTCGGCAGGCTCGGGTCGATCTGGCGCGCCCAGGCGAGCACGCCGCCGCCGAGGTGCGTCGCGTCCTTGAACCCGGCCGCGTGCAGCGCGGCGAGGGCCTCCGCGGACCGCGCGCCGGACTTGCAGTGCAGCACGATCGGCTTGTCCTGCGGCAGTTCGGCCAGCGCTTCGCCGGAAAGGATCCGGTCCTTCGGGATCAGCGTCGCGCCCTTGATGTTGACGATCTCGTACTCGTGCGGCTCGCGGACGTCGATCAGGGCGAAGTTGTCGCCGTTGTCGAACTTGGCCTTGAGCTCGGGCGGGGTGATGGTGCTCCCCGACGCGGCCTGGGCGGCCTCGTCGGAAACCACACCGCAGAACGCCTCGTAGTCGATCAGCTCGGTGATCTTCGGGGTGTCCGGATCCTTGCGGATCTTCACCTCGCGGTACTTCATCTCGAGCGCGTCGTAGCTGATCAGGCGGCCGAGCAGGGTCTCGCCGATGCCGGTGATGAGCTTGATCGCCTCGGTCACCATGATCGAGCCGATGGACGCACACAGCACGCCCAGCACACCACCCTCGGCGCACGACGGGACCATGCCGGGCGGCGGCGGCTCGGGGTAGAGGTCGCGGTAGTTGAGGCCCTTGCCGTTCGGCGCGTCCTCCCAAAAGACGCTGACCTGGCCTTCGAACCGGAAGATCGAACCCCACACATACGGCTTGCCGAGCAGCACCGCGGCGTCGTTCACCAGGTACCGCGTGGCGAAGTTGTCCGTGCCGTCGACGATCAGGTCGTAGTCGCGGAAGATTTCGAGCGCGTTGGAAGAATCCAGCCGCTCGGTGTGCAGGTACACCTTCACCAGCGGGTTGACCTCGGCGATCGACTCCTGCGCCGAAGCGGCCTTGAGCTTGTCGACGTCCGAGACCCCGTGGATGATCTGGCGCTGCAGGTTCGACTCGTCGACGACGTCGAAGTCGACGATGCCGAGCGTGCCCACCCCGGCCGCGGCCAGGTACAGCAGAGCCGGGCTGCCCAGCCCGCCGGCGCCGATGACCAGGACCTTCGCGTTCTTCAGCCGCTTCTGTCCGGTCACCCCGACATCCGGGATGATCAGGTGACGGCTGTACCGGGCCACCTCTTCCTTGGTGAGCTCGGCAGCCGGCTCGACGAGCGGCGGCAGTGCTGACATCGGGTCCTCCATCTCGCGCGGATCGCGTTGTCCATCCCAGTATCCACAACGCGCGCAGGCAAATGGACCTTCCCTACGTCCACATCCTGGGACTAGCCCTGGGGGGTGGGGTTCGGCCAGGAGTTGGGGGTGCAGACGTGCCCGTCCTTGGCGACCTTGCCCTTGTCGCCGCCGGGGATGTCGTTGAGCATCGCGACGTAGTCGTCGCTGACCCCGAACGACTGCTGCATCATCACCGGCGCGGGCTGCCCGTTGCCGGGGCAGCCGACGTGGACGCCGCCGAGGGCGTGCCCGACCTCGTGGTTGATGGCGTACTGCCGGTAGCCCCCGAGGTCGGCGTTGAACGCCCGCGCGCCGCGGACCCAGCGGGCGAGGTTGATCAGCACGCGGCCCATGCTCTTGCGGTAGCAGGAGGCCTCGAACTTGATCTGGAACCCGCACGCGTCGGCGCGGTGGGTCGTCTCCGGCGTGGTGAGACTCACCTTGAACGACGGGTTCGGGAAGTTCGCTTCGACCCGCTGCAGCGTGAACTTGCCGTTCGAGGTCCAGCCCTTGACGGTGTCCGACAGCGTGCCTTGGACCGCCGAGGCGAACGCGTCGTCGCCGGCGTAGCTCGCCGGGTCGATGCCGTCCTCGACCTCGATGGTGTAGGTGAACAGCTTGCCGGCGGTGCCGACCTTGTCCCCACCGCCGGGCACGACGTGCCAGGTGCCCTTGCCCGCCTGCGTGAAGGGGCTGCCGTTGGGCAGTTCCGCGGTCTCGACCTTGAGGTCGACCGGGGTCGCGGGGTTCTCCGGAAGCACTTGACCGTCACCGTCGATGGCGCCGCCGTCGCCGCCGGGGCCGGTGGCGGCCCCGCTCGAGGCCTGCTGCTGTTCCAGCGCCGCGATCGGCTCGGCCGGCCCGGTCGCGGTGTTGAAAACGACCAAAGCGGTGATCACGACGAGGATCGGCAGCGCGTAGACGCGCCAGCCGTAGGTCTTGGTGAGCTTGCCGATGCCCGATGCCTCGGCCTTGCGCTCTTCGCGCGGCTCGGGCGCCGGCGTCCAGGACGCGCTGAGCGGTTCCGCGGCGGTCCGGCGGCCGCCGGGGCGGTACCGGTCTTCGCTGACGCGTAGCGCGGGCGCCTTTTCCGGGCGGTACTGGCCGGTGCCGTGCGGCGTCTCCGTGGGCGAGGGACGGCGTGCCGACGCGCGGTGCGGAGCCCGCCGATCATCGCCTCGCGCGTCGTGCTTCACCCGGTCCACCGCACCAGGGTGCCACAAGCGGAGACGGCCGCCCTCGGCGACTGGCGGATCACCCAGCGATTCATCCTCACCCGATCGGACTACCAAGTTCCGGCTTCGACGTGCTCCCACATGCCGAGAACCGCCTTCGCCACGACGACCGGACGCTCCATTTGAGCCACATGTCCGGTCCGCGGAAGCACCAGAAGCCGGGCCCGTGGCAATGCCCGCGCGGTCCGTGCGGCGCGTCGGACCGAGATCACCCGGTCGCGCAGGCCCCACACGACGAGCGTCGGCGTTTCGACCTGCGGGGCCAGCGCCCACAGCGACGCCTTCCCCACCGCCGACCAGGCCCGGAAGATGCCGAAGGTGCTGCGGGCCAGCGCGGGCGCGGCCCAGGCGAACCCGGCGCGGGCGCCGTGCTCCTCGGCGAGTTCGTCGAGCCGGCTTTCGGCGAATTTCGACGGATCGGCGAAACAAAGCTTGATGACCTGCGCGGCCCGTTCCCTCGGCCCGAGCGCGGCGAGCTGCCGCCGGACCCGCGCGCCGACCAGCGGCAGGTAGGCCAGCGCCATCCGCGGGTCGGACAGCCGCCGCGGGTCGGGCCGGCGGTCCGGCATCGCGGGCGAAATCAGCGTCAACGTGCGAAGCAGCTCAGGCCGGCGAGCCGCGACGATCAGCGCGATCGCGCCGCCCATCGAGTTGCCGAGCAGGTGCACCGGGGCACCGACGTCCTCGATGTGCCGGGCGACGACCTCGGCGTGCGCCTCGAGGCTGAAGTCGAAACGGGCCTCCGGCTCGGAGTAGCCGAACCCGGGCAGATCCGGCGCGGTCCCACCGGCGACCGGCGCGAGCAGCGCGGCGAGGTCGGTCCAGTTGGTCGACGAACCGCCGAGACCATGGAGGTAGACCGCGGGCACGCCATCGGGACCTGGGGTCCGGCGGATGTGCAGACGCACGTCGCCGACCTGGTCGAAGGTGCCCGGCCAGGGCGGGAGCACCGGCTCCAGCGGGGGCAGCGGCCGGTTCGAGAACGGCACGTGGGTCAGCGGTGTCCTGGCCGTCACCGGTCCCGCGGCGCGGGGGACAGAGGTCTTCACGGCTCAAGGATGCCCGACACTTGGCACGGTGGGCGTACCGGCGAGTAATCTTCAGGGCGACTTCACGCGGTGGTGGAACCCCGCCCGTCGAAGGCCACGGACGGGAGGAGAAGCATGACGGAGATGACTCGGCTGCAGCAACGAGGGGTTCGGCTGCCCCGGACCGAGCGCCGGGCACAGCTCCTCGCCGCCGCCCAGCGTGTCTTCGCCGAGAACGGCTACCACGCGGCCGCGATGGACGAGATCGCCGAGGTGGCCGGGGTCAGCAAGCCGGTGCTCTACCAGCACTTCCCCGGCAAGCTCGACCTGTACATCGCGCTGCTCGAGAGCCACGTCGACGAGCTGGTGCGCAGAGTGCAGGAAGCGCTGGACTCGACCACCGAGAACAAGCAGCGCGTCCCGGCCACGGTCGGCGCGTTCTTCGACTTCGTGAACAACGACGCCGGGGCGTTCCGGATGGTCTTCGAGTCCGACCTGCGCGGCGAGCCGTCGGTCCAGGAAGCCGTCGACCGGGCGACGTCCGCGAGCGTCGACGCGATCACCGAGACGATCACCGCCGACGCCGGGCTCGACGAGGACAAGGCGCGGCTGCTGGCCGTCGGCCTGGTCGGGATGAGCCAGGTCAGCGCGCGGTTCTGGCTGCAGCACCACCAGTCGATGAGCCGCGAGGAGGCCGTCGCGCTGACCGCGAACCTGGCCTGGCGCGGCATCGGTGGCGGTTTCCCGCTCAAGGACGCCTGAGCCTCACTCCGGGAGCAACTGCTTGAGGTGGTCGGCCGCGGCCTGGGCGTCGCGGACGACCTGGCCGGTGTCGACGCCGGTGACCCGGCCGCCCTGCTTCAGCGCCCTGCCGTCGACGAAGACCCACTCCACATCGCGCGGCTGGGTGGTGAAGACCAGTTGGTTCAGCCAGTCAACTTTCGGCGCGAAATTGACCTGCTGCGCGTCGACAATCTGGAGGTCGGCCTGCTTGCCCGGGGTGAGTGAGCCGATCTGACGGTCCAAACCGAGCACTTCGGCGCCGCCGAGGGTCGCCATCCGCAGCACGTCCGCGACGGTCGGGTAGACGTCCGGATCGGTGTGTTTCGCCCGCTGAAGGCCGACGGCCGCGCGCATCACGTTGTACATGTCGCTCGTGTCGTTCGTGCCGCCGTCCAGGCCGAGCCCGACCTTCATGTGCCGTTTCGCCATCTCCGGCACCGGCGCGACCCCGCTGGCCAGCCGCATGTTGGACAGCGAGTTGTGCGCGACGCCGACGCCGTCCGCGGCCAGTTCGTCGAGCACGGCGTTGTCGGCCTGCACGACGTGGTCGGCGACGAGCCCAGGCACCAGCGCGCCGGCCCGGCGCAGCGCGTCCATCTGCCCGGCCTTCAGGTCATCCGGGGCTTCGAGCAAGTGAACGTTCAAAGCGACACCGAGGTCTTTGGCCAGTTTGGCCGACGCGGCGAGGTTGTCGTAGTTCCCCTCGGACGCGACGTCGGCTACCTGGAGCCTGGCGAGCGCGTTCGAATCGACGAAATCGCGCTTCGCGGCGCGCAGAGCCTCCTGGCGGGCCGGATCCTTGCCCGCGTAATAGGCGAAAACGAACCGCATCTTCGAATCGGCGAGCGCTTCGAGGTTGCCGCGGGCGAACGCCGGGTTGAACGCGTGCGACCAGTCTGTGGTCGTGGTGACGCCGGTGCCGACCAGGTCGACGGTGGACAGCCGCGCCCCGGCGTACCCGTCGGCCTCGGTGGTCGGAGCGCCGTAGAGCGGGAGCACGCAGCGACCGAGCCAGCCACCGAGGTTGTCGTCGGCGGCGCATCCGCGAATTAGTGATTGCCATAGATGGTTATGGGTATCAACAAATCCGGGCAGCACGATCCGGCCGCGCCCGTCGATCACGCGGGCTCCGCGGCCGTCGAGCCCCTTGCCGACGGCCTTGATCTTCGAGCCTTCGATCAGGACGTCGGCATCGGAAAGCCGGCCCAGCCGGGGATCCATGGTCAGCACCAAGGACGCGTTCCGCACGAGTACCCGGCCGGTCCCGTCGAAGGCGTCGCCGGATTCGGCCGAGCCGCCCGGCCGGATGATCACGACGGCGGCCAGCACGAGAGCCAGCGTCAGCAGGAAGACGTTCAGGGCAGGACGACGTCGCATGGGCTCCCCCGGTTCCGGTCAAGATCACCGTAACCGGCGAAGTCCGCGCTCCGAAGAGCCCGAAAGTGCTGCTCAAGGGGCAGGAGACCGCCGCGCGGACGTGGGGTGCGGCGGTCCCCCGCCCTTCAGCGTCGCGCGACCGCGCGGATCAGGAAGGAGATCCGCGCGCCCACCTCCCCCGCGCGTTCCTGGGGCAGCATGTGCCCGGCTCCCGGGTAGCGCACGAACTCGGCGTGCGGCAACGCGTCGGCGATCACCTTGGCGTGCGGCAACGGGCAGAGCCGGTCCTTCTCGCCCGCGAGCACCACGGCCGGGACGTCGCCCAGTGCGCCGAGGCCGATCCGCCCGGCGTGCCGGGCAATCGCGTCGACGAAAGCACCCGCACTGGCCGGATGACTGCACAACAACTGCTCGGCGACACTGCGGACATGCTCATGCCGTGCCCGATCACCGAAGACGAGCGCGCGTGCGCCGGAACGCACCATCCCAGGACGCAGTCGCAGCGTCTCACCGCGAAGGCTGGCCAGCAGCTTCGCGAGCCGCGGTTCGAGCCGGGTGACGCCGCGGCCGACCAGGCCGGGAAACCCGAGGCTCAGTTTGTCCATTTCACCGGAGGAAGTCGCCACGAAAGCCACCCCGGCGACCCGGGACTCGACGAGCTCCGGGTGACGCTCGGCGAACGCCATGATCGTCATCCCGCCCATCGAATGCCCGGCCAGCACCAACGGCCCCGAGGGAGCGCGATCGGCGATGAGCTCGGCCAGGTCGTCGGCGAGCCGCGCGATGGTCGCGGCGCCCGCCCGCGCGTGCGCCGAACCGCCGTGCCCGCGCAGGTCATAACACAAAATCCGGATCGCCGGGTCGAGGTGCGGCAGCACGAAGTCCCAGGTCCGGTGGTCCTGCGTCCAGCCGTGCACCAGCACGAGCGTGACCGCGGAGTCGGCGGGCCCGGTGAGCTCGACGTGCAGCCCGGCGCCGTCGCTCGCGACGAACCGGTGCGCCCTGGCCGGGTTCCGGAGCCGTTCGACGGTCGTCATCGGCCCGCCGGAAGCAGGAAGGACTTCCGCCAGAAGTACATCCCGGGCAATCCGACCAGGCCGGACTCCCGCAGGAACGGCATGATCTTCTCGCCGGCCCAGGCGATCGTGCCCTGCCAGTGCGGATTGGCCAGCGCGGCCTCGACGCCGTCACGGGGACGGATGCCAACTGCCTTGTAGACGCCGGGGTTGATGAACGCCCGCGTCACGAAGTACGCGATCAGCGCGATGATGAACTGCTGATAGGCGATCTCGGCCTTGGACAGCTTCGCCATCCCGCGCGTGACCTCTTCGCGCGCGAAGGTGACGTGCCGGGCCTCCTCGAGCACGTGGATCCGGTTGACCATCCGGACCAGCGGCTGGACGCCCTCGTCGTTCATCTGCTCGCGCTGAAGCCGGTCGAGGACCTCCTCGGCGACCAGGATGGCGCCATAGCGAGCGGGGCCGTAGCTGATGGTCGGCATCAGCTTGGCCAGCCGGCGAAGCCACGGCACCGGGCCGTAGGCGGGGCAGCCGATCCGGTCGGCCATCCGCGCGAACATCGTCGAATGCCGGCATTCGTCGGCGATCTCGGTGAGTGCGAACTGCGCATGCGCGCTGGTCGGGTCCTGCTCGTAGACCTCCTTGAGCAGCATCTGCATCAGCAGGATCTCGAACCAAAGCCCGGTGGTCGCGACACTGGCGACCTCGTGCTTGCCCAACTCGATGCGCTGCTCAGGGGTCAGCTTCTCCCAGAGTTCGGTGCCATAAAGCGAAGAGCGCTCCTCGAGGATGAAGCGCTTGCCCTCGACCAGCGGAGCCGCCCAGTCGATGTCCACGTCGGGGTCGTAGAACTTGTTCGCCGACGACTTGAGCAGCCGCTCCGCGGTCTTCTCGCGACCGGCGTCCTTCAGCGTCCGCGTCATTGCGACACCCCTTCCTGACATCTGTAACTTGAAGTAACAGTTACCTCTGGTAGCATGACTCCCGTGATCGAACGTGTCAAGCGCTCCAGCAAGCAGCCCGGCAAGCAGCCCTCCGGCGGCGAAACGACCGGGGACGCTCGACGCGATCGCTGGCGCAAACACCGGATCGCCCGGCGCAAGGAGTTCGTCGAAGCGGCGTTGCGCGCGCTCGACAAGCACGGCCCGGAGCTGGGCATGGAGGACGTCGCCGCGGAGGCCGGCGTCACGAAACCGGTGCTGTACCGGCATTTCGACGACAAAGCCGATCTCTACGTGGCACTGGGCCAGCGCGGCACGGAGATCCTGTTCGAACGGCTCATCCCGGCGATCAACGCCGAGCTGGCGCCGGTACCGCGGATCCGGACGGCGCTCGACGCGTTCTTCACCGTCATCGAGGAGCACCCGAACCTCTACCGGCTGCTCGCGCACGGGCGCCCGGAGAAGGCGGTCGACGCGGACGTCGTCGCCGAGGACAAGGAGCTCATCGCGACCGGGCTGACCGCGCTGCTCGGGGACTACATGCGGATGTTCAACATGGACTCCGGCGCGGCCGAGCCGTGGGCGCACGGCATCGTCGGGATGGTCCAGAACACCGGAGAATGGTGGCTGGACCGGCGCTCGATGAGCCGGGACGCGGTCGTCGAATACCTCACGCAGATCATCTGGGCCGCCATCGACGGGCTGACCCGCCAGCAGGGCGTAGTCATCGACCCGAACCAGCCGCTGGAAGCGAACAAGGTCGTCCAGCTGGGGCGCAGCGCCTCCGAAGCAGTGGGAGAGACGTCATGAGCGAGCACGACGAAGACGGCTACGGCGGCGAGGCGACCCTGGTCGTCGACGGCACCGAACTGGCGGTCCAGGTCGATCTGCGCGGTTACTTCCAGCCGATCGACGGCTATTACCGCTGGTACGGCCGGATCACGGTGAACGACGAGCTCACCGCGCTCGTCGGTGGCCGGAAGAAGACGGTCGAAATCCGCGCCGGCGAGTACACGGCGTCGGGCGAGGTCTCCGACCCCGATCCCTGGGGCCGGTACCGGCTGATGGGCACGAGCACCCCGCCGTTCCACGTCCCCACGACGTTGGAAGAACTCAACGCCTGAGTTACGGACATCCGTGAAGGCCACCCCGGTCCGCCCGGGGTGGCCTTCACGCTGTCAGGCGTCAGTCTCCGACGCCGAACCCGACCTTGCGGACGTCGGACGGCGCGATCTCGACATACGCGATCCGGTCCGAGGGCACGATGTACTTGCGGCCCTTCTCGTCGCTGATGCGGAAGAGCCCGTCACCGGCCGTCAGGGCCTCGGCGACCAGCTTCTCCACCTCTTCGGGAGACTGGCCACTGGACACCACCAGCTCGCGCGGGGTGTCCTTGATGCCGATCTTGACCTCCACGTAGGACCTCCGCTGAAAACTCGATAGGGATGTGCTCGGCAAGGCTAACCGAACCGGCTCGTTACGGTGGCGCATGTCCGGGAGCGACGTGCTCGTCGCCTGTTGGTACTTCATCGCGATCAGCCCAGGCCGAGCGCCTGCATGCGCTTCGTATGCCCTTGTTGCAACCTTCGGAACAGCGCCGCAATTCCGGAGAAGTCACCCGAACCGCTGATGATCAGCTCGGCCAGCCCGTCGCGCTCAGCGACGACGTACTGGGCCTGGGTCAGTGCCTCGCCGAGCAGCCGGCGCCCCCACAGGGCGAGCTTGTCGCGGGTCTTCGGGTCGACCTGGATGCCGGCCGCGACCTCACGCTCGGCGAACGCCGAGTGCCCGGTGTCGGCCAGCACCGTGAGCACCAGGTCCTTGGTTTCGGGGTCGAGCCAGCTGGCGATCTCGCGGTAGAGGTCAGCGGCGAGCCCGTCACCGACATAGGCCTTGACCAGGGATTCCAGCCATGACTTCGGGCGGGTCGAAGCGTGCCAGTCGTCGATGTGATCGACGAAAGGCGCCATCGCGTCCTCGATCGTGACGCCGTGCGCGGCCAGGTGGTTCGACAACAGCGCGTAGTGACCGATCTCGGCGGCCGCCATGGTCGCCAGGGCAGCCCGGCCCGCCAGCGTGGGCGCGCTGCGCGCGTCCTCCGCCATCCGGTCGAACGCGGACAATTCGAGATAGGCGATCACACCCAGCAGGTCGACGACGCCTTCGCTGATCTCTTTCGGCTCGCTCACGGCGGCCAGGGTATCGCCGAAGCCCTGGCCCGCGTCGGGACGAGACCGATCCCACTGCCCCCGGCGCGGCGGGTACTGTTGAAAAACTCCTGACCAGGTACACTGCAGTCGATATCGAAGCTTCCGTACGCCATACCGGCGTCGGGAAACCGGCAGGCCACGAGGCCGGCCGACGTACTGCAATGTGCGTGCACGCCTCTTCCGGCATTCCCGGGACGGACCGGTTCCGCGCTCCGACAGCGCTGCGAACCGGGCTCCTCCCGGTCGAGTGTCGAACGAGACCAGGGCCGTGCGCGCTGGTCACGAGAGAGGCGATCACCCTGACCGCAGAAAACCCCACAACCGAAGAGACCAATATCGCGATCGCGCTGGAGCACAGCGAGAGCGGTCCCGCCGCGCTCGACACGTCGCACCCGCTGCAGGCGGGCGCCCCGGTCGAAGCCGAGGCCCCGACGTTCGCATCCTTCGGCGTCAAGCCGGAGATCGTGCGGGCGCTCGGCGAAGCCGGCATCGAACGGACCTTCGCGATCCAGGCGCTCACCCTCCCGCTGGCGATGGCCGGCGACGACCTCATCGGCCAGGCCCGCACCGGCATGGGCAAGACGCTGGGCTTCGGCGTCCCGCTCCTGCACCGCGTCGAGGTCCCCGGCGACGGCACCCCGCAGGTGCTGGTCGTGGTGCCGACCCGCGAGCTGTGCATCCAGGTCGCCAACGACCTCAAGGGCGCCGGCAAGCACCTCGGCATCCGCACCCTGGCCATCTACGGCGGCCGCCCGTACGAGCCCCAGATCGAGGCGCTGCGCAAGGGCGTCGACGTCGTGATCGGCACCCCCGGCCGGCTGCTCGACCTGGCCGAACAGCGCCACCTGGTGCTGGGCAAGGTCCGCGGGCTGGTGCTCGACGAGGCCGACGAGATGCTCGACCTGGGCTTCCTCCCCGACATCGAGCGGATCCTGCGGATGGTCCCCGACGAGCGGCAGACGATGCTGTTCTCGGCCACCATGCCCGGCCCGATCATCACGCTGGCCCGGACGTTCCTGCGCCAGCCGACGCACATCCGCGCCGAGGAGAACGACGCCGGCGCGATCCACGAGCGGACCACCCAGTTCGTCTACCGGGCGCACTCGATGGACAAGCCCGAGGTGATCGCCCGCGCGCTGCAGGCCGAGAGCCGCGGCCTGACGATGATCTTCAGCCGCACCAAGCGCACCGCCCAGAAGGTGGCCGATGACCTGGTCGAGCGCGGTTTCGCCGCCGCGGCCGTGCACGGTGACCTGGGCCAGGGCGCGCGCGAGCAGGCGCTTCGCGCGTTCCGCTCGGGCAAGGTCGACGTGCTGGTCGCCACCGACGTCGCCGCCCGCGGCATCGACATCGACGACGTCACACACGTGATCAACTACCAGTGCCCGGACGACGAGAAGACCTACGTCCACCGGATCGGCCGTACCGGCCGCGCCGGGCGTACCGGCGTCGCCATCACTCTCGTCGACTGGGACGAGGAGCCACGCTGGAAGCTGATTTCGGACACCCTCGGCCTCGACATGCCGGAGCCGGTGGAGACGTACTCGTCGTCGCCGCACCTCTACAGCGACCTGGGCATCCCGGCGGGCACCACCGGCCGGTTGCCGCTGGCCCACCGCACCCGCGCCGGCCTGGCCGCCGAAGAGGAAGAGGACCTGGGCGGCAAGCGCCGCGGGCGTGGCCGTGGCCCGGCCGCCGAGGCCACCGCCACCGCCGGTTCCGAGGAAGCTCCGCGCAAGCGCTCCCGTTCGCCGCGCAAGCGCACCCGCGGTGGCGCCCAGTCAGCCGAGGCCATCGAGGCCGCTGACGCCGCCGCGGCGCCCGCCGAGGGCGCTTCCGGCGAAGTGTCGCCGGACGGCCGCAGCCGGTCCCGTCGCCGCACCCGCGGCAGCGCGAAGCCGGCTCCGGAAGCGACCGGTCCGGTCGAGAAGGAATCGGGCGAAAACGCCGAGCGGCCCGCCCGGCGGCGCCGCCGTCGCCGCCCCGCCGCGACGTCTGATACACCTGCGTCGGCAGACTGAGGGCAACACCGCCGACACCGGGGAGTCAGGTACGTGAGCGACGCTGCGTCTTCTGGGTCTGAGCCCCAGACGCCGCCGGAGGGGCCTGGCCCCCTGACCTCCCCGAACGGGGACGGCGCGCCGGAACAGGAACCGGCGCGCCCGGCACGGGACGAGATTTCCCCGCCGTCGTCGTCCGCCGAGGACGAGGTCCGCCCGGTCGAAGAGTCCGGGCAGACCGCCCAGGCGGAGGACGGTGACGACCCTTACGGCGTCGAAGACGTCCTGGCCAACCCGATCGCAGCGGCGCCCCCGGCCCCGCCGCAACGCGCCCGGCGCTCACCGTGGAACCGCGGCCGGGACCGCGTGCTCGCCGCGCTGATCCTCGTGGTCGTGGTGGTGGTCGGCCTGGTGATCGGCCTGACCAGCGACAGCGCGGGAACCGACCGCTCCACCGCCGAGCCGCCGGCGCCGCTGCCGGGAGCCCCGGACAAGGTGCCCGGCTCGCTCGCCCAACTGTGGACCGCACGCAGCAGCGCCACCCCGATCCCGGTGGCGACCGGCGACTCGGTCGCCACAGCCGACGGTGGCGAGGTGGCAGGCCGCGACCCGCTGACCGGACAGGTGCGCTGGCACTACACCCGCGACCTCCCGCTGTGCACGGTCGCGGAAACGGGCGGCCGGATGAACGCCGTCTACCACAAGAGCAGCGGCTGCAGCGAAGTCACTCAGCTCGACCCTGGTACCGGCCGGATCACCGCGCAGCGCAACGGCAACGCCGAGCTCGGCACCCAGCTGGTCAGCGACGGTTCCCACGTCACGACGACCGGCAAGAAGCTGCTGGACACCTGGCGCGACGACCTGGTCAAGAGCGCCGAGTACGGCCAGGTGCCCGCACTGGTCAACTCCGGAAAGCAGCCGCGCACCGGCTGCACCTACGGCACAGTCGCAGCCACCGCCGGAAAGGTCGGCGTGATCGAGCGCTGCCCCGGCGACCCGGCTGACCGGCTGACCGTTTACAAGGCAACGCCCGAGAAGGACGACGAACCGCAGG
This sequence comes from uncultured Actinomycetota bacterium, assembly GCA_963762765.1. Lineage (GTDB taxonomy): Bacteria > Actinomycetota > Actinomycetes > Mycobacteriales > Pseudonocardiaceae > Amycolatopsis. Next base: position 55,267 of record CAVXMR010000006.1, on the reverse strand, counting down.
TGACGTTCAGCGCGGTCCTGGCCGGGAAGAACGCCCGAGTCATCGCGATGTCCGGTGACATCACCGCCGTCGTGCTGCCCGAGCAGAAACTGCTCATCACCTTCAACGGAGACGGCGCCCAGCGCGCGGCCTATCCCCTCGACCTGCCCGCGGCGGACCTCGCCCAGGACCCGGCGGGCGGCACCGAGCAGACCACGCGGACCACCGAGGCGGTCTACTGGTTCAGCGGTTCGAAGATGCTGGCGCTCTCGCGCGACGACCTGTCCCCGCGCTGGACGCTGAGCAACGCTGTCGGCCCCGGCATCACCTTCGCCCAGCAACTGGTCGTGCCGATCAAGGGCGGCCTGGCCGTGCTCGACGAAGCAAACGGCTCGACGATCCGCACCATCGGCGTCGACCGCGGCAGCTACACCGGCCTCGTCCGGCTGGGCACGGTCGGCCCGGTCCTGCTGGAACAGCGCGGAGACCTGCTCACTGCCCTCAAGTAGTCAGCGGGCCAACAGTTTCACCGGCTCAGGTGAGCCAGAACAACGTCAAGGCCGAGACGGTGAACAGCACGACCGCCAGCCCCGCTCCGGCCGCGGGCAGCCCACTCCGGCGGTCGGCGACCCGCTGGGCGATCAGCGCGAGCCCGGCCGCGATCGGATGCCCGGTCAGCAGCACCGCACCCGGCCCAGGCGCGCCGGTGAAGAGACAGACTCCGGCGACCCCGTACACGCCCACCGTCAACACGACCAGCCCCGCGGCAAGCGAGCCGGTGAGCCCGCGCCACCAACGCCCGCCCTCTTTCTTCGGCTCCGTTTCCGGGGCCTGTTCCGCAACCGCGACCGATTCCGGTTCGGCCCGCTCCGGCGCGACCCGGTCCTGGTGCGCGGCCTCGGCTTCAGGAGCGCCGGCCTGAAAGGGCACGGTGGCCAGTTCCTCGGTGTCGGGTGACGCCACGTCTTGCCTGTCCCATCCTGTTTCGGCTGTCCGCTGATCGGCCGCTAAGGCGCGAGCAGCTCCCACGACTGCTTGGCGGGCCCGGCTTCCTGCCCGGCCGCACAGCTCGGCCGGAAGTCGCACCAGGCGCACCGCCGGTCCGGCTGGGCCGGGAAGAGGACGTCGCCGTCCCCACCTGCCTCCAGGGTATCCGTGGCGAGCCGAAGGTCCCCGGCGGTCTGCTCGGCCCGTTCCAGGTGCCGGCGAAGGCTGCGGTCGTCGTGCTCGGCCGCCGCGATGGTCCCGGTCGGCAGATGGTGCAGTTCGACCTTCGTGCACGGCAATCGCAGGGTCCGGGTCGCGGCGACGGCGTACATCGCCAACGCCTGCGAGGCACGCGCCTCGTACTCGTCCGGCTCGCTCCGGCCGGTCTTGTAGTCGACGATGACGAGCTCGCCACCACGCTGGTCGATCCGGTCCGCCCGGCCTTCGATGATCATCGCGGGCCGCTCGCCGGGCGCCAGGCTGACCGGCGCCGACACCCACCGCTCCAGCCCGACCGGATCGTCGCTCACGTCATGGTCTTCGACGTAATCCGCGACCCAGCCCTTCGCGCGGGCGCGGTAGCGGGCTGCCTGCTCGGCGTCGGCGAATCCGGCGTCCTTCCAGAATTCGGCGACCAGCGCGACCGCGCGCTGCGGCACCCGCTTGATCACCGGCAGGTCGAACAACGCCCGCAAAGCGTTGTGCACCACCGCGCCGAGCGTGCTGTGCGCCCACGGCCCGGCGCGCTGCGGTGTCGGCCGGTCCAGGTACGCCATCCGGTACCGGCGCGGGCAGTCCTCGAACGTGGACAGCCGGGCAGGCGAGACCTTCGTCAGCCGCACCGGCTGCTCGACTCCGAAGTCGAACCCCAGTTGTTCCTTCACACCGCCCCTTCCCGGTCGCCCGCCACCCACGCTACGCACCACCACCGACACTTTCCGCCGCGGGTCCGCGCGGGAAGAGGCTGCCCGCGCCGCGAGTTCCGCCGTCTCGACGACTCACGGCGGCCATCCGGCCGAATGTCGGGGCGCGTCAGTTCGCGCCGGAAATGAACCCGCGCACCGAGTTCGCGACGAGCTCCACCGCGATCGCGGCGAGCAGCAGACCGGCCACCTTCGCCAGCAGCGTGATGCCGCTTTCCCTGATCAGCCGGATGACCACACCGGAGTAGCGCATGCAGAGATAGATCACGAAGTGCGTGGTCACGATCGCGAGCGCCAAGGCGACATAAGCGCCGATGTGTCCGTCGGCCTGCCGCACGAAGACGATGGTCGCCGCGATCGCCCCCGGCCCGGCAAGCAGCGGCGTGCCCAGCGGCACGAGCGCGACGTTGACATCCTCGGTCGCGGCTTCGGCCTCGTGACCACCGCCGGTCAGCAACTGCAGGGCAATGAGCAGAAGCAGCAACCCGCCGGCTCCCTGCAGCGCGGGGATCCCGATGCCGAGATAGGCGAGGATGGCCTGCCCGGCCACCGCGAACAGCGTGATCACCAGCAGTGAGACCAGGACAGCCTGACGCGCCGCCCGTGCCCGGGTCGCCATCGACTTGCGTCCCACCAGGCTGAGGAACACCGGCACGGTCCCGGGCGGGTCCATAATGACGACCAGTGTGATCGTTGCGCTCATGAACAACTTGGCATCGAAGAAGTCGACGAAGGCCATGTCAGCCCTTCACGATCTGTGAACCGGTGGCACGCGCCACCAGCTCCTCGAACTGCCCAGGGTCGGTGGTCTCCTGGCCGAGCGCGATCGTCTTGTTCGTGCCGTGGTAATCACTCGAACCGGTGACCAGCAACCCCAGCTCACGGGCCAGCTCCCGCACCCGGACCCGGGTGGGCGCATCGTGATTGGGGTGATCCGCCTCGACGCCGGTAAGCCCCCGCTCGGCCAGCTCGGCCAAGACGTCCTCGGTGATCGTGGCCCCACGCGAGTAGGCGAATGGATGCGCGATCACGGTGACCCCACCGGCCGCGGCGATCATGCCGATCGCCTCTTCGACCGGCGTGTCGTGCCGAGGCACGTAGTAGCCCCGGCTGCTGCCGAGGTACTCGGCGAAGGCCTGGTCCACGCTCGTCACCAGACCGGCCCGGACCAGCGCCTGCGCGAGGTGTGGCCGTCCGGCGGGCGAATCGGCGGGCAGCAGGCCGAAGATCTCGTCGGCGTCGATCGGCAGGCCGTCCGCCGCCATCCGCTCGGCCATCGTCCGCAGCCTGGTGCGGCGCTCGAGCCGCAACCGGGTCTGCTCGGTCACCAGTTCCTCGGCCGTCGGATCGAAGAGATAGGCGAGCAGGTGAACACTGACGTGGCGCCCCGTGTCGGGGTCGACGGAGACCGTGGAGAGCTCGGCGCCGGGCACGAGAGTGAGGCCCGGCGGCACGGCTTCAGCGGCCGGAGCCCAGCCCGCCGTCGTGTCGTGATCGGTGATCGCGACGACGTCGAGCCCGGTCCGGGCGGCCGCGCTGACCAGCCCGGCGGGGGTGTCGGTCCCGTCCGAGGCGGTGGAATGGGCGTGCAGATCGATGCGCATCGTGTCCATTGTCGACGATGCGCCACATCACACCTGAGCCGGTGCCTGCGAAGACACCGGCTCGGGTGACGAATACGGGCCGGTCAGCCCACCGGCTTCTTGCCGCGGGCGGCCCGCTGCGCCTTGATCATCGAGAACCGCTCGGCCTGCTTCTGCTTGTCGCCGAAAACGAGCTCGGAGATCGTGTCGTAGAACTCCTCCGGCCTGGGGAGGTAGTCGATCCGGTTGAGCGCCTGGATCTGGCCCGCGGACTCGACGACCATCGTGCCGTAGCCCATCATGCGGCCGGTCGCGGTGCGGACATAGCTGAGGTCGGTGACCTTGCTGATCGGCATCATCAGCACCTTGGTGGTGAACACCCCGGTCGTCATGACGAACCGCTTGTCGGTCACCACCAGCCGCTCCACCCACCACTCCATCACCACGTAGGCGAACCGGAGGACGACGAGCAGGGCGACATACCAAAGGATGTTCTGCCCGATGTAGAGCGCCGGTGGCAGCAAGTAGGACACCAGGACGCAGATGGCCAGCAGTGCGGCCGCCTCGAAGGTGTCCCAAAGCAGCACCGCCCAATGGCGGCGGATCCTGATGACCCGCCGCTCGGTGTCGAGCAGGTACTCGTCGGGGTCGCGTGGCGCGAACATGGTCCGAGCGTAGCCCTGATCAGCCCTTGAAGACGTTGCTCACGAAGGTGATCACCGCTTCGGCCGAACTGCGCAGGAAGTCGACGATCGTGCCAACGAGGCCGGCCGCCTGGTTCGGCTGGGCAATCACGAAGAACAGCACCAATGCGATACCGGCGAGGCCCGCAAGTTTCTTCACGTCCACCGCGATCAAACCCCGTCTCTTACGGTGACACCGAACAGTGCTCGATACTGACTTTTTACGTTGTACCGCACTGACCACGCGCACGGGAGGAAAGTCCCGCGCTTGGGTCAGCCCACGGTCCGAAGTGTACCGTACGACTACTCTCCGTGTACAGCGGGTCCGTTTTCCAATCCGGGACGTCTACCCTTCGGGCACATGAACACCCGAAAACCGGCCACGGAACGCTGCGTCGGCGGCATCGTGCACGATGACCAGGGTCGCCTGCTGCTGATCCGGCGCGGTCACGAGCCCGGCGCGGGCCTCTGGTCACTCCCCGGCGGACGGGTAGAACCAGGTGAAACGGACAAAGTGGCGGTCATCCGCGAACTCAAGGAAGAGACCGGGCTCGACGTGATCCCCGGCACATGGATCGGGAACGTGCTCCGCGGCCGATACGACATTCACGACTACGCCTGCAGCGCCACGGGTGGAACACTCACTGCTGGTGACGATGCCGACGACGCCGGCTGGTTCAACGCGGCCCAGCTCACCGCACTGGACGAGGCCGGACAGCTTGTGGATCTCCTCTACGTGACTCTCCGCGACTGGAACGCGCTCCCCCGGCGCTGACCCCTGGATTCACAGGGGTAGCCAAGTCAGGCGCTGACCGTGCGGCGCGGTCCGGGCAAGCGCGTGCGCATCGGGTTTGCCGTGGTCCCAGTGGACGATGCCCAGCACGGACAGCCCGCCCTCGGCGAACTCGAGCTCGTCACGGCCGGGCAGGACAGGCGCCAGGGAAGCGTGATAGGCCTCCTCGGTGACCCACCACAGCGGCCGGTCGGCGGCGAGCGTCTCGAGCTGGGCGCGAAACGCCGCCCGCCGCTCCTGGTCCAGGTAGGCCAGAACATGGCTGGTGATCACGACCAGCGGCAGGTCCGCGGGCAGGGTCGCCGCCGCCGCGGCAAGGTCGTCGACGGCATCGCCGGTGATCAGAGCGGGCCGATGCCTGGTCTGCTCGGCCGCAGCCGTCCGGAGCAGCCGGATCCGGTCGGGCTGGTCGGCCCAGACACAGGCCTCCAGCCAGGCGAGCTCCTCTTCGTCGGCCAAGTCGACCGGCGCGCGGTCCAGCCCCGCCCGCGCGGCGACGGTGATCTTCTTCGGCAGTTTCGGGGTGACGGCGCCGGGCGCCAGGTCGAGGGCACAGTGCAGGCCGACGACGGCCTTGGCCGGACCTGCGGTGAGCTGGTCGCCTCCGTCGCACTGATACCGGTAGGAGAACCGGTCCATGCCCAGCAGCAGGCCTGCGCTGCAGCCGACCTCCAGCAGCGCGATCCGCCCGCCCGCCTCCTTGGCGGCCCGGGCGACCGCGGGGTACAGCAGGGCAGCCCGGCGCACCTCGTTGGTCTGGGTGTACCGCGACGAGATGATCTCCCTCGCCCGGTCCACCCGATCGAGGAGGAACGACCGGAACAGCGGCCAGGTGTCGGCGTCGACGCCGTCGAACCCGCCCACCGACGGGTAGTAGCGCGACAGCGGGTGGATCGGATCGGCCTGCACCAGCCGGTGCGCGGTGGCCATCAGCAGGGTCCCGCGCGCCTCGCCGTCCCGGGCGGAGGTCAGCAGCCCGGCGACGTCGTCGTCCTCCGCCGCCTGGGCTGCGAGGTGCTCGTAGAGCGGGGAGACACCGCGGGCCTCCACCTCGGCGAAGGTCCGCAGGGTCGTCTTGATCGTGTCCAGGTCGATGCCCATCGGCGTGCCCCCGTCGTTCAGGCGTGCGGGACCGGCCGCCCTGGCTGCTCCCCGCCCCGAGTGTCCCCGTAGGACCGCTTGGGCACCATCACCTTCCGCCGGAAGACACACACGATCGTGCCGTCCTGGTTGTAGCCACGCGTCTCGACGTAGACGACTCCGCGGTCGTCCTTCGACTTCGACGGGGTCTTGTCCAGCACCTCGGTCTCGCCGTAGATCGTGTCGCCGTGGAACGTCGGCTTGATGTGTTTGAGCGACTCGACCTCGAGGTTCGCGATCGCCTTGCCGGACACGTCGGGCACCGACATCCCCAGCAGCAGCGAATAGACGTAGTTTCCGACGACGACGTTCTTCCCGAAGTCGGTGGTCTCTTCGGCGTAATGGGCGTCCAGGTGCAGCGGGTGATGGTTCATCGTGATCAAGCAGAACAGGTGATCGTCGTACTCGGTGACGGTCTTGCCCGGCCAGTGCTTGTACACCGCGCCGACCTCGAACTCCTCGTAATAGCGACCGAATTGCACCCGAATCTCCTGTTCACGTAACACCGCGTGAGCCTGGCACGACACGCATTCGTAGTGAGGAGTACCCTCAACCATTGGTGTTCGCGCGTCAACGCGAGCCCCACCACTCTCCGCGTCTCAGACCGCGCCTGGCCAGAAGGAGGTGAGGAACCCCCGATGAGTAGTGGCGATAGTCCGCTCCCTAGTAATCCCAGCGTTCCCACCTCACCGGCCGGCCGGCTCAACTCCTGGTAGGCACGGCGATCCGGGAGCGCTGGTGCTGCCGGTCGGACCTCAGGTCCGGGCCGGCTCGTCGTCCTCGCACGACCACGCGCGACGCCCAGGAGATCCCATGCCTGCCATTCCTTCGCTCGGCGGCCTTCGCGGCCGCGGCAACAACCGGGCCAAGGGCGTGCCCGACCGCCCGATCCCGGTGCCGCTCTCGGCCTATGTCGTCGACTGCGCCGTCTACGTCGGCGGCAAACGGCTGCATGGCCGCTGGACGCACTCCGAAGCGATCAAGGAAGTCCGCAAGCGGCACGAGGGATTCGTCTGGATCGGTCTGCACGAGCCCGACGCGGAACAGATCCAGGGCATAGCGGACACCTTCGGGTTGCACGAGCTCGCCGTCGAGGACGCGCTGGAAGCGCACCAGCGTCCCAAGCTGGAGCGCTACGACGACACGTTGTTCCTGGTGGTCAAGACGGTCCGCTACGTGGAGCACGAGTCGCCCACCACGGCGAACGAGATCGTCGAAACCGGCGAACTGATGGTCTTCCTCGGCCGGGATTTCGTGATCACGGTCCGTCACGGGAACCATTCGGGTCTCGCCCGCCTGCGCCGCGACATGGACGAAGATCCCGAGCGTCTCGACCTCGGCCCGTCCGCCGTCGTGCACGCGATCACCGACCACGTCGTCGACCACTACCTCGAAGTGACGACGCGCATCGAGTCGGACATCGACGAGATCGAGGCACAGGTCTTCGCGCCGCGGTCGAAGGTCAGCGCCGAGCAGATCTACCTGATGAAGCGGGAAGTGCTGGAGCTGCGCCGGGCCGTGATGCCACTGGCAACGCCGATCCAGCGGCTCGCCGAGGGCTACACCCGGCTCGTGCCCGACGAGGTCAGGTCCTACTTCCGCGACGTGGCCGACCACTTGACGACGGTGTCGGAGCGGGTCGCCGCGTTCGACGAATTGCTGTCCACCCTGGTCGACGCGACGGTCGCGAAGATCTCGCTGCAGCAGAACACCGACATGCGCAAGATCACCGCATGGGCGGCGATCATCACCGTGCCCACGATGATCGCCGGCATTTACGGCATGAACTTCGACTACCTGCCTGAACTGCATTGGAAGTTCGGGTATCCGCTCGTGATCACGGTGATCCTGGCGATCTGCCTGTTGCTGTACCGAATATTCCGGAAGAACGGCTGGCTCTAGCTCGCGGCCGTCCGGCCTGCGAGCGCTCCGACACGGTCCCCCTTTCTTCCCCCGGTAGTGGTACAGGAGAACTGTCATGCCCCGGATGCTGTCCAACCTCAAGTTCTGGGCGCTCACGCTCAGCCTCGTCTGGATCTTCGTCATCACCTTCGTCATCGTCGCCGACCCGGGTTTCGCACACGGAATGAAGTGACGATCCTGCACATTCGGCTCGTCGCCGTACCCTGGGCGCATGCCGAAGGCGCTGGTGGTCGCCGACGAGGTCGACGAGCGGTTGTGGACCGACGCGGTCCGTGGCTGCTCGGTCGACCTGGTCGTCGGCGCCGGCGACCTGCCATATGACTACCTGGCCTTCCTGGCCAGCGCACTCGACGTGCCTTGCGTTTTCGTGCCCGGCAACCATGACCCGGACCTGAGTGGTTACACCCGCTACGGCGGGCTGTCCATGAAGGACGGCTTCCCCACCGTCTGGCCGGGTCCGGCCGGCGGGATCAACGCCGACGGCCGGATCGTCGACATCTCGGGGCTGCGTTTTGCCGGGCTCGGCGGCTCGATCCGCTACAACGACGGCCCGAACCAGTGGACACAACGCCAGCAGGCCCGTCGCGCCCGGGGCCTGGTGCGGCGGGCCCGCTGGCAGCAGTGGCGCGACGGCCATGGGGTCGACGTGCTGCTCACCCATTCCCCGCCGCTGGACCTGGGAGATCGGGACGACCCGCCGCACCGCGGGTTCTCCTGCCTGCACGCGACGATCGAGCGGCTCCGGCCGAAATGGCTGCTGCACGGCCACATCCATCCGCACGGCGAACCCGTCCCGGATCGGGTGCTCGGCGGCACCCGGATCCGCAACGTCGTCGGGCATCGGATCATGGAGCTTCCGTGATGGTCATCGCTGACGTACTCGACTCCGCGGAGACGGCATGAACAAGGACACCGGATTCCCCCGCGCCGACGCCGAACACGACTTCCTGCGCGCCAGGCGCGGCCAAGTGCTCTCCAGGCTGGCGAACTGGCTCCGCCGCGAACCCGACGACGTGAACATCATGCTGCCCTTCCACGAGGTCGTCGACGCGCTCGGCTACCTCGGCGAAAACCGGGTCGGGCTGCGGCTGATCAAACTGGACTCGATCGTGGGCACGGTGGACCGCGGCCGCGACTTCGACCGCCGCTTCCGCCCGACCTCGGGCCGGGTCCGCGAGCGCTGGGAACGCCTCGCACTGGCCGCACGGCGCGGAGAAGAGATCCCGCCGATCGAGGTCTATCGAGTGGGCGAACTGCACTTCATCATCGATGGCCACCACCGGGTTTCCGTCGCCCACGCGCAGGGACTGTCCACAATCGAGGCTTACGTCACGCAGGTACGCACCAAACTGGACCCGAGCGGGATCCGGTATCGCGGCGACCTGATCGTCAAGGACTACCGCAGGCTCTTCCTCGAGCGCGTGCCCCTGGCCGGACACGCGAGGGCGTCCGTGATCGTGTCGAACCCTGGGGACTACGCAAAACTTGGCGAACACATCGAGGCTTGGGGTTTCCGGCTCACACAGGACGAATGCAGCTACCACGACCGAGCCACCGTCGCACAACGCTGGTTCGATGAAGAGTTCGTGCCGGTGGTCGGCATGCTGCGTCAGGCCGACATGATCGGCGAGCGGACCGACGCCGAGGCGTACCTCTGGGTAGCAGGCGAACGCTACCGCTTGATCCGCACCCATCGCTGGGACGACGAGGTGATCGAAGCGGTCCGGTCGAAGAACCGCTGACCTGCCGGTTCGACGCCAAGAGAAACGGGCTTCTTCCGAAAGCAGGAGAAGCCCGTTCCGTTGCACATTCCTACATGTGGATGGCAGCAGGCGCTGCTTCACTCGTCGGCGCGCCCGGGCGAAGCAGCAGACCGGTGATCACGCCACCCACCGCGAAGATCGCCGCAGCCCAACCGAAAGCCGTCGTATAGCTGTGTACCGACGCTTCGGCCACGACCTGCGGAGTCGGGACCTTTCCGGCCAGGTATGACGTAGCCGCATTGCCCGCCAGGGTGCTCAGCAGAGCCGTGCCGATCGACCCGCCGACCTGCTGCATGGTGTTGACCGCAGCGGAGGCAACCCCGGCGTCGTGGATCTCGACTCCGAACGTGGCGACGCTCATCGCGGGCGCCATCGCCAGGCCGATGCCGACGCCCATCACCATCAGCGGTCCGAGAACGCCGTTGAGGTATGTGCTGTCCAGCCCGATGTCACTCATCCAGAACAGCCCGGCAGCAGCGATGAACATGCCGGTCGGCACAAGTGGCTTCGGCCCGAACCGCGGCAACAGGACGCTGGTCGCGGTGGTCGCGCTGATCATCAAGGTGGCGACCATGGGCAGGAAGCCCACCCCGCTCTCGATCGGCGTGAACTTCAGGTTCTGCTGGATGTAGAAGGTCAGGAAAAGGAAGATCGCGAACATCCCGATGGCAATGAGGAACATCGCCAGGTAAGAGCCACCGCGGTCCCTGTCGAGCAGGACACGCAACGGCAGCAACGGGTGCGCGACGCGCTGCTGCAGTACGACGAACACGCCGAGCAGCACCACACCCGCGAGGAGGAAGCCCCACACCGAAATCGAGGACCACGAGTCATGCTCGGCGTTGGCGAAACCGTAAACCAGCGCGAAAAGCCCACCGGACGCGGTGATCGTGCCCGGAAGATCGAGCTTCGGACGTTCCTCGCCGGTGTCCTGTCGACGCAGAAGCACTGTCCCGCCGACAAAGGCGACAACGGCGAAGATGATGTTGACGAACATGCACCAGCGCCAGTCGAGATACTCGGTGAGTACGCCACCCAGCAGAAGCCCGATGGCGGCGCCGCCACCACCGATCGCGCCGAAGACCCCGAAGGCCCGGCCACGTTCCTTCGGGTCGGTGAACGTAGTGGTCAGCAGCGACAATGCGGCGGGCGCGAGCAGTGCGCCGAACACGCCTTGCGCCGCCCGGGCAACGAGCAGCATCTCGATGCTGCCCGCCGCGCCTCCGAGCGCCGACACCGCGGCGAAGCCGGCGAGTCCGACGAGGAAGGCGTTCTTGCGGCCGAACACATCCGCCAGCCGGCCTCCGAGGAGCAGCAGGCTGCCGAACGCAAGCGCGTAGGCGGTGACGACCCATTGGCGGGCATCGTTGGAGAAGCCGAGATCGAGCTGCGCCGAAGGCAGCGCGATGTTCACGACGGTCGCGTCGAGCACGACCATGAGCTGGGCCAGGCCGATCATCACGAGGATCGGCCAGCGCCTCGCGTGATGCGGATTGTCCGCGTGGGCGCCGCCCTGCACGTCCCCCGACGGCTCGGCAGCGAGCGTGGACTCGGTCATGACTGTCCTCACTGGTAGTGATCGCAAGACTATGTGGAGTAGGTATCTCCCCTTATGCCGCCAAGCTACACAAGAACCGGAGATTGTGCCTCTACTTCTGTTGCTAGACTGACCACATGGCACGGGACGCGGCTCCCACCGCACCGGCGCGGCCGCTGCGGCGTGACGCTGAACTCAATCGACGGCGCATCCTCGAATCGGCTCGCGAGGTGTTCGGCCAACGCGGACTCGAAGCCACGCTGGACGACATCGCCCATCACGCCGGGCTCGGCGTCGGCACGGTCTACCGTCGTTTCCCCAACAAGGAACACCTGGTCGAGGCCATGTTCGCCGATCGGCTCGACGAGATCAGCGAGCTCGCTCAGCGAGCGCTGACCGCGGAAGATCCCTGGCAAGGGTTCGCCGACTTCACCTGGCAGGCCGTCGAACTGCACTCACAGGACCGCGGACTCCGGGAGATCATGCTGTCCAACGCGTTCGGCCACGAACACGTTGCGGAGTCGAAAGCACGTATGGTGCCGTTGATCACTCAGCTTGTGGAGCGCGCCCAAGCAGCAGGACGCCTGCGCCCCGACTTCGTTCCGACCGATGTACCGCTGCTCCACCTGATGATCGGCGCGGTGATCGAGTACACCAACACGGTTCAGCCCGAAGCCTGGCGACGCTGCATGACGCTGTTGCTCGACGCGCTTCGCGCCGAACCCGGCAAGGCGTCAGCGCTGCCGCACCCGCCCCTTGCCGAGTCGGAAGTCGAACAAGCCATGTGTGCGTGGCGAAGCCCGCGCCACTAGAACGCCACACTCGAAGCTGCAGAGTCACCCTAAGGCAGCTTCTCAAGCCGCTGACCAGGCAAAACGCCACGTTCACCCCATCGTGTCAAACATACGTTCGACATCCGGCGCTATGGTTGATCACATGGCCCACATCACAGACGCCGAACTCCGAAGATCCACGACGCAGAAACTGCTCAACGGACTGAGACAGGAGGAACAGATCCAGCGATAGACCTTCGTAGAGGTACCATACCCGGATGGAGCTCACCGGGGTAGACGCGGCCGCGTACGAGCGCGTCTCGAAGGACAAGTCTGGGCGCGAGCGATCGCCCGAAGAACAGCACGAGGGGCACCTGACCACGTGCGACGAGCACGGATGGACGCTGCAACTCCCGACCTATCGCGAGGTTGGCTCGGCGTCGAAGTACCAGCGCAAGGCCCGCGCCGCGTTCGATCGCCTGATCGCCGATCTTGAGAGTGGTCGGTTCACCGCTCGCGTGCTGATGCTCTACGCAAACAACCGGGGTTCGCGGCAGACCGAGGAATGGCTGCGGCTGATCAACCTCTGCGCCGCGCGCAACGTGGTGTTCTGGGTCGACCAGCATGAGCGCATCTACGACCCGAACAAGCCGCGCGACCGGAAGAGCCTGATCGACGACGCGTCGAAGGGCGAGCTGGACGTGGCCGAGATGTCCCAGGCCATCCGCCGCACCACGAAGTCGTCGGCACGGAAAGGCCTGCCGCACGGCCGCATCCCCTACGGCTACCGGCGGATCTACGACGAGCGGACGAAACAGCTCGTCGCGCAGGAGCTCGATCCCGTCGAGGCACCGATCGTGCGAGAGATGTTCGAGCGCGTGCTAGCCGGTCACACGCTCGCCAGCATCGCTCGCGACCTCAACGGGCGGGGCCTGAAGCGCCGGGGGGGCGGGGACTGGGCCGCGCGGAATATCAGCCTGATGCTGCCGCACGAGTGCTACCTCGGCCTGCGAGTGCACGATCCCGGCCGCGTATCGGGCTCCGCGCCACTGACACCTGACGCGGTCCTCTCCGAGGCCGTATGGGAACCGCTGATCGACAAGGCGACGTTCTACGCGGTCAAGCGGATCCTGAGGGATCCCGCGCGAAGGTCCGTCGAGCACCCAGCGGCGGTCGTGCACCTGCTGTCCGGGATCGCAGCGTGCGGGGTCTGCGGCGAGGTGCTGCGAGTCAACCGCGTGCGGCAGAAGTGGCGCTACCTGTGCATCACGAAGGGGTGCGTGACGATCGACAAGGCCGACCTCGAGAAGTACGCCGAGAATGTGGTCCAGGACTACCTCGAGAAGCTCGACAAACACCTGGTGGTCGACGAAGGGGCAGACGACGAGCTGGCCGCCGTTGAGGCACGGCTAGCCGAGATCCAGCTCGAACTCGACGAGCTCCGGGCAGCGGAGCGGGCGCGGCGGGCGGCGGGCAAGACGAGGTCGCAGTTCGCGCTCGACACCGCGTTCGAACTGGAGGAGGAGATCGAGACGCTGAAGGCGCGCGAGGTGGAGTTGCGAACCCCGAGCGTGCTGACCGGGCTGATCAAGCCGGGGCCGACGGTGCGGACCGAGTATCCGGGGAAGCCATTCGCGGCGAAGCGTGCGCTGGCGAAGCTCGTGCTAGCGCCTGCGCCGACGGGGAAACTGGGGTACGGGCAGCTGCAGGTCTTGCCGGTGGGGCCGGGTCGTCGGAAGGTACCGATCATGGCGATGGATCGGACAAGGTTTTTCCGACCACCGGAGACTCCCAGGTAAACCGTAAAAGTGCGGGGGGGGGGCGTCTATTGCCTCTCCCCTTACCCCACTCCGTAAAGCGACCGAAGGACGGCCGGGGGAAGCGGCCCACCTCGGTTTGTGATCAATTCTGCTCAAGCTTGATCAGTTTCTGAAGCCGTTCGATCTCGGTTTCCTGCGGTTTGATCTTCTTTTTTCGATAGTTTCGAGTCGGCTGCGGGGCGTGCTCTGCGCGCCATCCGCCGAGTGCGAGGAGTACGACCGTCAGTGCATGCAGCATGAAGAGCTGACCTGGCCATTCCGCTACAAAGGCGATGACCGCGTGCGGCACGGCGGCCCCCAGAGCCAAGATGGCGGCGATGTAGAGCGATGTGGCGAGGCGATTGCCGGGCGCGGGGTGTTTGGCAGTCGTCACGGGTTGTTGCCTCCCTTTGGGTGGTGGTGATGACCCAGTTGCGAACGTGGTGTTGCACCGTTCGCAGGAGACTTATCTGATCGTTGTGACAGTCTGTTAATTCCGAAAAGACAAGTTGCCTCGTTTGGACTATTCAGTCGATCAAGGCTGCGTTACGAATGTCACTGTTTTGTCACGCAGGTGTTGCTTAGCTAGCCGCAGCAACTAGGGTGCCGCGTCCCGCTCAACGGGCACGCTCGCACGCTTCGCCAGTCGGATCAGCGCGACGTCGTGCAGGTATCGGAACTCGGCGTCCTCCCCGGCGAATCGGCCGATCGACGCGCCCTCTTCGTCGATCGCCTTCGGCGTCATGCCGCGCACGCGCTCAATCTCCTCGTCAGTCCGGTCTCCAGCAGCCCGACTGGCCGGCCATTGGCGGCCGGATCGGCGACCCGGCGGATCTCAATCGGCTCCTTGCCCTGTTCGTCTAGGTCGTGCACTGCCAGGCACCCAGCCGGCGGCCCGGTCGAGCCCATTGAACGACCTGATCGTGGGCTTGACCCGTCGGAGCTCCACCCGCTGCAGCGTCTTGAGAGACAGCCCTTCCCGCCCCTCTCGGCGAACTCCTCCTGTGTCACGTCTAGCCGCTCACGCGCGGCGACGACCGCCAGGGCGAGGCGTTCCCGCGCGGCAGCCGCGGCCGGGTCAGGACTCCTTACGACTCCTTCGGACACATAGACAGCATGGCGTAACGGACCGTTGCTGTCTACGCGAGATCTGGGCCTTGACCTGCGAAACCTTCGGCTGTGACGCATGACCCCTCCCCGGGTGGACGACTCCTTAGGACTATTTAGGACCCATTCATTACCTCGTGACCAGAGGTGTCTTGTCAATCATCCCAAGGAGTCCTAAGGTGACTCTCATGGCAAGAGTTCCCGCTCCGAAGCCCCGCGCCTCGGTGATTGAGACCACCCGGGTCGCCAAGGGCATGACCCGGAGGGCGCTGGCCGAGGAGGCCCGGACCACCTACAGCACCGTTTACAACATCGAGGTGGGGCATAACCCGCGTGTCGGCCGGGAGCTGCTCCGGCGGATCGCGGACGCACTTGAGGTCGACGTCACGAGCCTGATCGAGCCCGAGACCGTCGAGGTGTCGGCGTGAGTTCGCCCCGGCGGCCGGGATCGACACCGCCGCCGACACCCCAGCGACCGGCATATCCGACCCGGCACCCCGAGCCCCGGGCACCTGCTCCCCCGCCTCGGCCGACGAAGAGCCCGGCTCGGTCCGGGCTGTACCTGCGGGCCGAGCCTGACGAGACGTTCGAGCACTTCATGGCTCGGCTCTTCGCCGCGTCCGGCCCGCCCACCTCGGAGGAGGCAGCGCGGCTGCGGCAGCTGCTGCGACTCCCCCGCACCACGGCCAAGCAGAAGGGCGAGGCCGCCTAACCCACAACAAAAAGCGCCCGCCCCGTGCTGGAACACGGAACGGGCTGACCACCAGAGAGATGAGACCTCCCTGATGACCGAGAACGACCGTACCGACTGGCTTGACCCGGCGGTAGACCCCCGCACCGCGAGCCCGAAAACGATCACCACGAACACGCCGACCCATGAGGGCCCGGCGGTGAGCGGGACGGGGAAGAAGACCGAGCCGTTGCCGCACCGCCGCAAGAAGTAGCCGCCAGACAGCAGAACGCCCGCCCCGGTCCTAGTCCGGCCGGGGCGGGCCCTGGCCCTCGGGAGACGGGGGCCCTGACCACACAGAGAGGTTGGCCTCCGATGATCGAGGTGAAGGGTACCGGCACCGGTCGCGTAAGCGGCACGCTGACGCCGGTCTTGACCGTGGCGCAGCGGGCGCAGCTGGACGCGGTTCTCGCCGACGCGACCGCTGGCGCCGCGCTGTTCCGGCCGCCGGTCCCGCGCGACGTGGAGATCCTGCGGGATCTGGAGCGCGCCGGGTTCGCGCAGATGAACCCCGGCATGGGCAGTCAGCTGACCGAGAAGGGCCGCGACCTGTCGGTCGCGCTGGCGCTGCAGGACGCCACCGCCGAGCGCGAGCTGCGCGGCCGCACCAACCGGAAGCTGCTCGGCTACGTGCGTGCGTTGTCCGCGGCACTGGACGACGTGACCGAGCCTGAGCTGCGCGCCCAGGTGCAGGCCGACGTCGACCGCGCCCGCGCCGAGGTCGCCCGCCGCGCCGCGCGCGCAGAGTTCGCTTACGACGACCTCGGCCGCCACGCGGCCGAGGCGTTGGACCCCGACCGAGGTGTTCGCCCCAGTCGCCGCCCCCGGCGTCGTCGAGCCTGACGCGACCGCGCCAGACCTCAGCACCGTCGCGCTGATCGACGACGCGCTCTGGTCGGCGGTGGTCTGCGTCGGCTGCTCGACGCGGTCGACGCCGAAGCCACCTTCGCCGGGTGGCTCCACCGCAACCTCACCGTGCCGCGTGTGGCGGTGCTGTGCCTGACCGTCGGCGTGCTGGTCGGGTGCGGCGTGATGTGGCTGGTGGCCCTGTGAGCGCCCGGATTCTCGACCTCAACGCAGGCGGCAGCCGAGTCGCCCTCATGTGCACGGCCGCGTTCTCGTGGGCGCCGTGGCGCCGCGGCCGGTTCGCCCCGCCGGCCGATACACGCGACCCCGGCGCGGACGATCTGCTGCCGTCGCTGAGCATGCGGATCGCCCGGATCAAGGCACTCGGCACCGTCCAGGCCCTGCCGCAGCTGAACGTCCGGCTGGACCCCGGCTACATGCCGACCGCGTGCGGCTGGTGCCCGCCTGACCGCCCGGACATCACCTCGGTCCGCGTCCACTGCATGCCGGTCGTCGACCCGCGCCACAACCCGCTCCGCGGCCCGGTCGACGTGTGCTTCCGCCACGCCATCGGCACCCCCGCCCGCCCCGGCCGCGGAGCCCGGATCGGCGCGATCCGCCAGGCGCAGACCGAGGCCTCCGCCGACACCGTGCTCCGGATCGAGGTGTGCGAGTGATGGCCGCCAAGCCGAACAAGATCGTCCGCGCAGTGAAGGAGGTCGCCCGCAACCTCAACATCGCGGCCGCGACGCGCCAGGCGAAGGAGATCGTCGACGAGGAAATTCGCCGGCCCGCTCCGGAGCCCGACAAGCGCGCCGAGTTCGCCTCGCTGCCCTCGGGCGACGGTGGCGCGCCGGGCGTCCCGTGCGCGTTCCGGCTGCTGCAGGGCGCCGCGGTGCTCGGCGCGGCCGCCGCGCTGCTGCTCACCCTCGCCGGATGCCACGAGACGACTGGCACGCCGTCCCCGGCCTCGACGTCGGCGCCCTGCCCGGAGGAGGACGAGCCCGGCTGGGACTGCCACCGGTGCCCGGATTACCAGTGCGGCCCGGATGACCCGGCGGTGAAGGCATGATCGCGCCTGCGGACAACCTCGCCGACCTCCGCGAGATCGTCGACCACATCGCCGCGCACGACCTGGCGGACAACGTGCTGTCGATCAAACCGCGCGGTTGGGCTCGCTATCCGAACGAGGTGCATGTCTCCGCAGGCAGCAACGGCAGCGCGGTCGAGTTGCTCTCGCAATGGGCAGCCAGCCTCGACGCCCACCGCGTCGATGCCGAGCTCATGTTCGGCTCGCCGGAGAGCACCTACCACCTGAGCGTGACCGGGTTGCTGCCCAGCGGCGCCCAGCTCGAAGTCACGGTCATCACGGGGTCGGCGGAGACGGCCGCGCTCGCCGCCGACAACCTGTCCGGCGACATCCGGCTCGCCGCCGTCGTCACCGCCGCCGCCGGAGCCCTGCCGTGATCCGGCCGGTGCGGGAGTCCGCCGAGGGGGTGCTCGCCGTCCGCGACGAGCGCGCCCTCGGCGGCCCCGCCCGGCCGTGGTCGGTCGTCTACGTCCCGCCCGGCCACCTCAGCCACCACCTCGCCCAGTCACTGTCCGATGTGGACGTACAGCCCTGGGAAACCCTTGTCCGGAAAGGCCAGCGATGACGACACCCGCACCCGCGTCTGCGACGCCCAGTGGCCCGGTCAGCTTCTTCTCCGCCGGGACGCTGATCGTGCAGCGGATCAGCCGCGTGCACCGCGCCAGCGCGAACAAGATCGGGATCGAGTTCCACTACGACCCCGCCGACCCGGCCGCGATCGTGCTGCTGCTGCACGTCCACTTCCGCGGCCAGGACATCCACCCGGCGTGGCGGTTCGCCCGCGAGATGCTCGACCACGGCCGCGTCGGCCCGGTCGGCGAGGGCGACGTCCGGCTCGCCCCGAAGGCACGCTGGGTCGAGTTCACGCTGCGCACGCCGGGCCTCGATCGGGAGCTGCTGCTCTCGGTCGAGCTCGTCGACGTCGAGGCCGCGCTGGCGACCAGCGAGGCCTTGGTGCCGCTCACCGCACCCGACCCGGTGCCCGATCCGGACGCCGTCGACGCTGAGCTCGCCGCGATCCTCGCCGGTGGTGAGCCGCGATGACCGAAACCCCCCGGCACCTGGCCGCCGTCCCTACCGGCCCGCCGGCCGCCGAGACGCCCGCGCGCCCGACGCCGCGACGGCCGAAGCCAGGGCCGCCGCCGTTCCCGCGCAACCCGTTGCTGGACTACGTCGTCGGTCCGGATGTCCACAACCGGTGCCCTGCCTGCCATTGGGTCAAGGCACAGCTGGGCTACGAGTACTGCCCGCACCACGTCGCCTGGCGCGACATCAAGGCCCACGCCGTCACCGGGGCCGGAGACATCGGCGGCCCGCCGGCTGGCTACCCGGCCACCCAGCCGGTGCTCGCGCGTGGCCAGTATGTGTGGTTCCAGGGCAAGCTCAAGTGCCGGATCACCCAGCGCTACTGGGGATCCGACGGCCGCTGGCGCTACGTCGCCACCACCGTCACCGGCGGCTCGGCCGTCGACTCCCACGAGGGCCTGTTCGCCACCGAGCCCGCCGGGCCCGCGTCATGACCGCCGTTGCGGCGCCGGCCGATCTCACCGCCACGGTCAAGCGCGCCGACAAGCGCTACGCCGACAAGGTCGGCGACGACCCCGCCCCGTCCGAGTACGTCACCGCGATCGTCAACGCGGTCAAGCCGTTGCTCGGCGCGCCCGACCCGGCCGTCCTCGGCGAGCTGGCCGAGCTGCGCGCCGCGAAGGACCGCCGGGACGCGCTCCTCGAGGAGCTCCGCAAGACCGCCGACTCCCGGGCCCGGGTGATCGACGGGCAGAAGGCAGAGCTCGCCACGATCTCGGCCGCGGCGAATGGCGCGGCGGCCGAGGCCGAGCGGCACCGCATCGCCAACGGCCGGCTGGCCGAGGACCTCGCCGCGGCGAGGGACCGGGCCGAGCGGCTCGACGCGGAGCTGGGCGCTGCCCGCGCCGCGCTGCAGGAGAAGCAGCGGCTGGTGCGCGAGCAGGCCGCACGGCTCGAACGGCACCGACACGACTACCCGTGGCCGGACCCGTCGCGGCCACCGCAGGCCTGCGAATGCGGTCATCCCTGGCCGCTGACCAAACCCCGCCCTGCCCCGCCCGTCCCGAGCCCGGAGGTCGTCGATCCCTGGGACCGCATCCGCTCCGAGCTCAAGGACTGGCCGACACGATGACCACCGAACCGTCCACACCGGACAACCACTACATCCCGGCCGACGGCCTGCAGGCCTATGCCGAGCGCCTCCGCACCGACCACTGCAGCGAGCCGCATGGCTGGTGCTCCTGCCACAGCCCGCTGTGCGGCATCCGACTCCTGCTCGACTACATCGACCAGCTGCGGATAACCCGTGCGGCGGACTCGGTCGAGACCGCGCGGGCCGCCCTGCGCCGCACCGCGCTGCTCGCCACCGAGGCAGGCAAGCAGCGCACCGCGGCCTGGCTGCGCCACTGCGCCGAGCTAGTCGCCGAACGCGTCTGGCCCCCGGCACCCGCCTACAAGGGCGCGGTCGTGCGCGCCGGTCACGCCGTGACGGTCGAGATCGAGGGCCAGGACACGATGGTCGGTCTGCTCGAGCACACCCCCGCCGGCGGCTGGCGTGTCGCGCTCCCGCTCGAGCGCGTGCCGTGACCCGCGCGCAGTGGCGCCAGCTCGCGCACCGGCTGCGCTCCGTGCTCGGCCGCCGCCGCGACCCGCCTCCAGTCGTGCCCGCACTGGTCGAACGCGACCTCTGGGACGTCGCCAACGACCACGAAACCGCTGACGCTGCAAGGAGAACACCGAAGTGGCTGTGACCCCTGGCCCGCTGTACCACTACCCGACCCGGGCCGCGCACGCCCGAGCGCATCGCCTCGCGGCCGAGCGCCGCCGCCGCGACCGCCGCCGCACCCGCGCCGGCCGCGAACCGATCAGCGCGATGCACTACGTGACGCTGGGCGCGCGCCTGTCACGGTTGGACCTCTCACCCCTGATCGCCGCGTTTGACGGGTTCGCCAAGTCGATGGCGCAGGCCGGCGAAGCCATGCGGCGGGTGGTCCTCAAAGCCCTGGTGCCGTCGGTGCCCGCCGTGCGCGCGCTACCGGCACCGTCGGCGTCCACAGAGGACAGCGCGCGCGGCTTCGGCGCCGACCTGCTGATCATCGACGAGGCCTTCGTCTTCGCCGACGAGCCCGCGCTCGAGGCCACGCCGTGACCGCGCTGCTCGACGCCGCCGACCGCAAGGTGATCCGCGGCTTCGCGCTGTTCCTGATCGCCGTGATGGCCGCCCCGATCGTCCTCGCGGCCTGCCGCGGATCCGACGTCCTCGCCGCCCTCATCGCCACCTTCTGCCTCACCACCCTCCGACGCTGGGAGCCCCGATGACCGACCACGCCGAACCCGCACCCGACCTGACCGCCGCCGAGCTCGCCGAGACCCTCGCCGACCGTGAGCGCTACCTCGCCGCCGCGCACGCCATGCAGTCCGGCGTCGCCGGGAAGATGGCGATCGACCCGTCCGAGACCACGCCGAAGCACCTGCGCACCGGCGTCAACTCGGCCATGGTCGAACACTCCGCGCTCGTGAAGCTGCTCGTCGCCAAGGGCGTCATCACCTGGCCCGAGTACTTCACGGCCCTCGCCGACGGTATGGAAGCCGAGCGCGACAAGTACGCCGCCACCCTGTCCGCGCACTACGGGGCGGCGGTGACGCTGGCATGAGCACCTGGTGCGGATTCGATGAACCGGCCCCGGACGACCTACCTGACACCGGCGGTGAGTGCTGTTTCGGCGCCTCGGTGTACGGCCCGGACCGCTGCACCTGCTGGCGCCCGGTCTACACCCCGGAGCAGCATCCCGACCTCGCCGAGGACCCCGTGCCGCAGGCGCGTTCGCTGATGTGCGGAGACTGCGCCTACCGCCCCGGCTCACCGGAGAAGGCCGGCGACCCCGGCTACCGCGGCGACGCCGACGAGCTGGAGACCCTCGCCGCGACTGAGACGCCGTTCTACTGCCACGACGGCATGCGCCGAGTCGAGAAGTGGGCGCACCCCTCCGGCGCCGAGGTCCCGGCACTCGACGGCGCCTACGCGCCGCCGTTCACCGGCAACCTGCCGCACAAGACCGACGGCACCGCGGCTGACCTGTGCGCGGGCTGGGACGCGCGCCGGCGCGCACTCGGCGGTGCCCGATGATGCCCGCCGGCGCGCCGCCATGGTTCCGGCTCGCGGCGCAGTCGCTGACCGAGACCGTGCTGAAGAACTACGACGTGGCCAGCCAGGCATTGAAGGAGCTGGTCGACGAGCACAGCTCGGAAGTGCTGCCCGAAGTCATGATGGCCTGGATCGACACGCTCCTGACTCGCAACCCGCCTCCCGGCACATTCGGCGGCTTCGCGTTCGTCGGTGAACACGATCGACAGCTCAACACCGTCGACGACGTGCCGCCTGCGGTGGCCTGGGCGGGACGGCTGATCGTCGCTCGCGCCAACGCCGACGAGCAGCAGCTGCGGGCGCTCATCGACTCGGTGCCCACCGACGCGGACTGGGCCCGCAACGTCAACGCGCTGCTAACCACGGTCGCAGCGAACCTACGCGCGCTCGGCTGGGCCGACGAGCTGCGCGCGGCAGACCCGTCATGACCGCGCATGCCAAGGACTGCGCACCGTGCGACGCCGCACGCGCGGTCGTCGAGGCGCTGCGCGATGCCTACGACCCGCTCGCCAACTGGGACGAGGTCGAGGTCGAGGGCAAGTCGCAGACCGCCTACACCACGGAGCTGATCTCCGACGTCCTGCACAAGTACCCGGTTCCGGGAGGCACCCGATGACCGACCAGTTCATCGCCTACGTCCGCGCCACCGGCGCGGACGGCAAGCCGGTTCCTAGCCCCACGGGCCCCTTCCCGACCCGCGAGGCCGCGTGGAAGTGGATCTGGACCGTGCCCGTCGCGTACAACGAGACCAAAGAAGCCAACGTCGGCTCATTGCACGCACCGGAACCATCGGCGCCGCCCCAGTGCCAGCGCTGCAAGAACCGCCCGGCCGAGCTCGACGGGTTCTGCGACCCGTGCATCGATCGCTGCCACGAGTCGACCGAGCTGCAGCACTCGTGCGCGGTGTGCCGCGCCTACGGCACCGCCGTCGCGCCGACGACGGTGAACAGCGTCGTCGGCACCGTCACGGGACCCCTGATCCAGGCCGACGTCGTCGGGGATGTGCGGCTATGACCGCCGCGGAGCTGGCGGCGCTGCAGGCCCGTCTGGTCGAGGACGCGTGGCGCGCGCTCTCGGTCGAGCCCGAAGAGGCCGGCGAGTCCGGCGCGGATCAGGGGTACGTCAGCGACTTAGCCGTGGACTGCGACGCCGGGACCCTGCTGCGAGTCCTGGCGCGCGGGCTGCTTGCCGCGGGATGGCGCCCGTCGGCGTACCCGATCGAGCTGCAGGACGTGGCGATGCCGGACTGCGCGGTGTGCGGCGCGAGCTATCTACACCACGTCAACACCGGCGCTCACGCCTACACGGTGCCCTCCGCGTGGCTGTTCCGGCCGCGCGATATCACGCCCGCCCTGGAGAACGGAGCTCCACCACCGTGATCAACCCGCAGGATGCCGCAGGCCCCGAGATGCAAGATCATCTCGGGGCTTCGGCATGCCCGCCGAGGGGTGGTGACGCGTGCCGTACTTCCTGATGTCCGACACCATCGGCCGCGATCCGCGCTGGCTGGTCCTCGCTCGCGGCAAGGCCGGCGTCGCCGACGCGCTGCTGGCCGCCTACACCCGCATGCACGCCGAAACATCGAGCCACCTGCACGACGGGTACCTGACCCGCGCCCAGGCGCTCAAGGAGTGCCACGGCCGCGGCCGCACCCTCGACCTGCTGGCCACCTCAGTGCTCGGCGCGCCGCCGTTCCTGCACCGACCAGGCGAGGCCTGCGCCGCGAAGAACTGCCTCGACGTGTCCGGCCCCTGGGTCGACGGGTTCGACTACCGCATCTGCGGCTTCTCCAAGCGCAACCCCACCAAGGGCGAACGCGACCGCAACGAGTCCCAGAAGGCCGATAGCCGCGACGCCCGGCTCCGTGAGGCCGTGTACACCCGCGACGGCGGCTGCTGCCGCTACTGCCGCTCTGGGCCGCTCAAGCGCAAGGGCATGGGCCGCGCCAAAGACCGCCGCCGCGCTCTGCAGTTCGACCACGTCGACCCCGACCGCGCCGCCGGTACCGACGGCGCCAACTACGTCGTGGCGTGCGGCCGCTGCAACGAGGAGAAGGGCCACCGCACCCCCGACGAGGCTGGCCTGGTGCTGCTGCCCGAACCCACCGACGCCCAGCGCGCGGACTGGAACGCCCGCGGCGAGCGGCTGTTCGACACCGCCGACAACCCCCGCGACAACGACAACGACAACCCGCATGACAACCAACGCGACAACACACACGACAACCAGCAGGCCGTTGTCGAAGTCGTTGTCCCAACCGGACCGCCCGGGGCTGATTCCGCAGGTGAAGTGCGTCTACAGGTGGGCCAACAACCACAACCACAACCACCCGCGGCGATGTCCGAGGGGTCCGGGTCGGGTCGGGTCGGGCAGCCCGTTGCCAGTCCCGCCGCGACCCGCCCTGTCCAGCCCGCCCGCACCCCGGACGCGCCGGACATCTACCACCGCCGATCCCGCGCACCCGAGCACGAGACCCGCCCACCGCCTGCAGGTGTGCCATGACCCGCCACACCGCGCGCGAGCTCCGCGACCTCGACGCGCTGGCCAACTTCCAGTCCACCCGCGAGGAAGCCCTCACCGTCACGTGCCCGCTGTGCGCCCAGCCGCCCAGCGAGCTGTGCATCCGCCCAGACGGACTCGTGCACCCCGCCCCGGCGCACTGGCAACGCATCGCCGAGTACGAGCGCACCACGCCCGCCCCCGCAGACCCCGCCCAAGGAGGCAACCCGTGACGACCCCGACGCAACACCTGTGCGCCACCGGCTGCGGCAAGGCCACCACCGCCACGATCTGCACCGACTGCACCCGCCAGCTCGTCACCGACCTGCGCGCCCTGGCCACCGGCGGCATCCTCCGCATCCGCGTCCACCACCGGCTCGTCGACGGCAAGCGCGAGGCCTACACCCGCACCGACTCCCGCCCGAGCCTCTACGAGCTGCTCGTCGACACCCTCGTGCGCAAGGACCACACCGGCGGCCAGTCCATCGGCGCCGTCTCCGGCGCACCGAGCTACGAGCTCACCTTCCACCGCCGGGCTGCGAAGCTGAAGAACCTCGTCGACGCCGACGTCGCGACCTGGGCCCGCGAGATCGCCCGGGTCAACGGCCGCGAGCTCACCGCGACCACCGTCCGCGCGGCCGCGGCCTGGCTGGCCAAGGAACCCAAGCTGATCGCCGCACACCCGCACGCCGGCCAACTCGCGGCGACCATGCGCAAGCACGTCCGGGCTATCAAGCGCGTCATCGACCGCGACCCGGACAACGTCTACTTGGGACAGTGCGGCGCGGTCACCGCGCCGGACGTGGTGTGCGAACGCGACCTCTACGTCCCGCCCGGGCAGCCGGTCACCCAGTGCCCGGAGTGCGGCGCGATCTGGGACGTCTCGCACCGCCGCGAATTCCTGCTCGTCGCCGTCGACGACCAGCTGGCCACCCCACCCGAGATCAGCAAGGCGCTGTCCCGGCTCGGCCAGCCCGTCACCGAAAACATGATCTACGGCTACGCCCACCGCGGAAAGCTCGACCCGCACCCACCACACCCACGTGACCCGCGCAGCCGGCCCCGATATCGGATCGGCGACGTCCGCGCGATCCTCGCCACCCTCAACCAGGAAGGCACGACCTGATGCCCGCAGAAGCGACCGTCACCATCGTCACCCGCCTGAAGGTCGACGTCGACGACCGCACCCGGGCAGCCCTCATTGCCCTGGGCTGGACGCCACCACCGGAACTCGAAGCCGCAAGCCAGACGAGCTCCCGGATCTGCCAGCCGGGAACGAGCTCCCGGAGCTGGCCGCCGGAAACTCCGTGCGGCGCGTGCGGCCGTCCGGCTAACCAGACGAACGAACGGAACTGGCCGCGGTGTGAGGCGTGCCTGGCCCAGGAGCAGGCAGGCAAGGCGTGGGACGGCGAGAAGTGGTACATCCCGACACGCCCGTAGCTGACCCCCGTTTGCCGTTGACCTGGGCGAAGGGTTACCTTCTCCACAGTGGGTGATCTGTCCGAAGGGGACGGACGCCCGCGCCCCAGCTACCAATGAGGGCCCGGCCTACTCCGGGAGACGAGCCCCGGCCTCGGCCGGGGCTTCGTCATGCCGGGGGTGATGGCGATGGTCGCGAAGCACCAGGGGCGCAGTGGCCGGCCATGGGAGCGGGTCAAGACGCGGTGGAAAGAGATCTCTCGGGTCTGCTACCTGTGCGGGCACTGGATCCCGGACGGCCTGCCGCGTAACCATCCGCTCGAATACACCGTCGACCACATCGATCCCCGGTCCAAGGGCGGCCCGCCAACAATGGAGAACACGGCGCCGAGCCATCGCCGGTGCAACAGCCAGAAGGGCACCAAGACGTTGGCCGAGCTCGGCGACCGACTGGTGACATCAAGGGCGTGGTGAGCATGCGGCACGTGGTGCTGATCGCCGGGCCGCCATGCTCGGGCAAGACGACGCTGGCGTTCCAGCTGGCGCGTGAACGGCCGGGCATCGTGCTCGACCGGGACGTGATCGCCCGGGGGCTGGGCTCGACACGGGGGTGGCTGCACGAGGAGGCCCTGACCGAGCGGGCCGAGGAGATCATGCAGGGGGAGGTCGCCCGGATCGGGGAGGCCGAGGACATCACCGCGTATGTGGTGCGGTCGGTGCCGGTGCCGGCCGCGCGGGTGGGCCTGGCCGAGCAGCTGCGCGCGAGCGTGGTGTACCTGCTCGACCCGGGCATCGGCGAGTGCATGCGCCGCGCCACCGAGGACGACCGCCCGGCAGGCACCCACCGGGGGGTGCGGGAGTGGTACCGCCGGTACCGCCCCGCTGGGGTGGACCGTAGGCCTGGCCGGCCTCGGCTGATCACCTCGCGCGCGTGGTGATCATCGCGGTCATCGATCTTGATCACTCAAGATCACGGAAAAAGTCCATTCGGATCTTGCCGGTTCACTCCGCGCCCACCTGATCCTCCCTCCCCCCGCGGCCAAATCTGGACGCGAACGTTGCAGCCGTTTCCGCAGGTCAGACGGTTTCGCTGCTCGACGCTGCGAGGGGTCGGTGATCATGGCCGATAGCTCCACCGAGAGGGCGCGCCGGGCGCGCGCTCACGCGAAAAACGATCACTCGCTGTGTCGGCCGCAGCGATGCCCAGTCGTCCAGGCGCACCTGCGCGATGAGCATTCACAGTGCAGCGCGGAGCACTGCGAGGCCGCGCGGCGAGCGCTGGACTCGGCGGCGCCGGCGGGCGGGACGCCGGCGCCGCCACCCCCCGTCGACGTCGACGAGCGCGCGTTCGACGTCCGGTCCTCGGCGCTGCGCGACGGCGACGAGCACGAGTTCGGCCCGGCCGGGCGCCTGCTGTGGGAAGCGGTGAACCCAGGCGACGAGCTCGGCGCCCTGCAGGTAGCGCTGCTGCGCGAGGCGTGCCGCACAGCGGACCGGCTGCGGGCGCTGGACGCCCAGCTGAACGGCGACGGGCCATGGCTGGAACTGCTCACCGAGAACGGCCGCACCTTCGTCGTAGTCGTCACCGAGCCGCTACGGGAAGCCCGGCAGCAAGCGATGGCGCTCAAGGCACTGGTGGCCGAGCTGCGCCAGGCCAACGTCGGCGGCCGCAACAGCAGCCGGCCACCGGCGCCGGACGGCCCGGGCAAGGGCGAGGGGGCGAGCATTGTCGATCTCTCCGCCGCCATTAAGGCCAAGCTCGCCGCCGCGGCCGCGGATTGACAGGACCCCGCCGCACGCGTTCACGTTCGGCCCGGAGGCCTGCGCCTTCGCCCGCACTGCCGGGCTGAACGCCGACGACTGGCAGGAAGATTCGGTCGGGCACATCCTCGGCGTCGGCCGCGACGGCCGGTGGGCGTGCCCGGAGTATGCGGAGTTCGTCGCCCGCCAGAACGGCAAGGGTTGCATCCTCGAGATCCGGGTGCTGTTCGGGTTCTTCCTGCTGGGCGAGAAGGAGATCGTCTGGTCGGCGCACCTGTACGCCACTTCGCTGAAGGCGTTCAAGCGGCTCAAGGTGCTGGTGCGGGCGCTCGGCTCGCAGGTCGGGGACAACGAGAACCTGATCGCCGTCCCGAACGGGGACGCGCCGGACATCCTCGTCAAGATCAACAACACCAACGGGTATGAGGGGTTCACCCGGCTCGACACCGGCGCCGAGATCCAGTTCGTCGCCCGTAGCAAGAACGCCGCCCGCGGCTTCACCGGCGACCTGCTGATCATCGACGAGGCATTCGCCTTCACCGACGAGCAGCAGGAAGCGATGCTGCCCACGCTCTCCGCGCGGAGCATGGAAGTCCCGGGCCCGCAGATCATCTACACGACCTCGCCGCCGCTGGCGGCCGAGGTCGACAAGGTGGTGTTCCGGCTCAAGCGCCGCTCGGAAGGCGGCGACGTGACGCTCGCGTTCCGGGACTGGGGCCTGGACGGCGACCTGGAGAACCTCGACGCGATCGACGTCACCGACCGCGCGCTGTGGCAAGCGACGAACCCAGCGCTCGGCCGGCGGATCAGCGAGGCCTGGGTGGCCGGCGAGCTCAAGAGCATGAGCGAGCGCGGCTTCGCCCGCGAGCGGCTCGGCGTCTGGCCGCCGATGCCGTCCGAGACCGAAGCGGTGATCGACTTCGAAGCGTGGAAGGCGCTCACGGACATCGCCTCCCAGGTCGGTGCCGAGCTCGCGTTCGCGTTCGACATCGCCCCGGATCGCGGCTGGGCGGAGATCGCGATGTTCGGGCCGCGAGCCGACGGGCTCGGTCACGTCGAGCTGATCGAGCACCGGCAGGGCACGGACTGGATCGTCGCGCGGCTGGTCGAGCTCAAGGCCCGGTGGGACCCAATCGCGATCGGGCTCGACGTGAAAGGGCCGGCCGGGTCGCTGCTGCTGGAGCTCGAGGAAGCCGGGATCTCCTTGCCGAAGAAGGGCGAGGACGGCAAGCGCGCCGAGCCACGCCGCGGCGACCTGATCATCCCAACGGCCAACGACTACGCCGGCGCGTGCGGCGCCATCGTCGACGCGATCACGCAGTCGAAGATCCGACACATCGACCAGATCCCGCTCAACTCGGCGATCGGCGGCGTGGTCCCGCGGCCGCTGGGCGAGGCATACGCCTGGGGACGGAAGACCTCGAGCGCGAACATCGCGCCGCTCGTCGCGATCACGCTGGCGCGCTGGGCGTACTTCGCACGGATCAACGTGATCACCGCCGCGTCGGCACCGCCGGCGACGGCCGCAGTGCCCACCGACGGCGCGCTGGCCAACGCCGGCCGCGAGCTGTGGCGGCCGACGTCGCGGCTGCAGCTGTGAAGGAGGCCAGAAGACCATGCAGTTGACGGAGACCGCCGCCGACGCCGCAGGCCTGCTCGCGCGGGCCGCCGGGATCGACCTCGACAAGCGCCAGATCAGCGACCTGCGCGAGCTGATGTACATCCGCGCCACGACGGGCACTTGGCGCTGGAGCGAATGGTCCGTGCTGGACCCGCGCCACGACGAGCGTCTGGTCGACGCGCGGGTGCTAGCCGGGTTCCTGCTCCTGGACGAACGGGTGCTGTGGTCAGCAGACACGCATGCCCTGGCCGCCCATGCCTTCCGCCGCCTGGAGGCCTTGCTCGTGAAGCTGGGCCGCCCCGGCGACGGCCGCACGATCGACGTCAGTGGTGTCCAGGTCAAAGTCCGGCGCGCCAACGGCGAGGAGCAGTTCGAGCGGCTCGACACCGGCGCGCGGATCCAGTTCATCAGCCGCCGGCACGCGGGGGCAGGGCGTGGGCTAAGCGTCGATCTGCACGTCGTCGACCAGAACTACCGGTACACGGCCGACCAGCACGAACGGCTGCTGCCGACGATGGCCACCCGACCGAACCCGCAGATCATCTACGTCTGAGCGGAGAACTTTCATGGTGACGATCCGTATCCCGGCGCCGAGCAGCATGCTGCTGGCGAACCTGCTCGGCGCGCTCGGCCTGATCGGCGCGTCGGTTGCGATCGGCGGCCTGCTGGGCGTGTGGTTCGGCGTGCTCGCCGGATCGCTGTTCGCGGTGGCGATCGCGGTGATCGCGATGACCTACGCGGCCGCGGCCGAGCAGGCACCGGCGATCGCACCTGCGGTCGCCCCGCTGGCGGCTGTGCGGGCCGCTGAGGAGCCGGCCGCGGCATGAGGCCGCTGCTGCTGCCCGCAGGCGCCACGCGCGCCGCCAGGGCCACAGAACCGGGCCGCAGGGTCCGGGCGACCGAGGCGACGCCCGAGCAGATCATCGCGTCCGGGTCTGCGCTCGGCTCGTACGGGCAGCAGGATCCGCTCGACGGCGACTACGGGTGGCGCCCGGCCGGGTCGCAGGGGCGGCAGGTTCCTCCGTGGACGCTGGAAAAGTCGCGAATGTACTCCGTGGCCGCGTACCGGACCAACCCGATGGCGAAAGCCATCATCGACACCTACACCTCTTTCTGTGTAGGCGATTCCGGCGTCTCGTACCAGTGCACCAATCCCGAGGTCCGTGCGGTGGTGGACGAGTTCTGGACCGACCCGCGCAACCGGGTCGAGTCGCTGCAGGAGCTCTGGCTGCGCGACCAGCTGCTGACCGGGGAGTCGCTGACCGAGTTGATGGTCGGCGAGACGTCCGGCGTGGTGCGGTTCTCCCCGATCGACCCGTCGATCATCGCCGAGGTCCGGATCAAGAACGGCAACCCGCTCTGGGTCGACAGCGTGCTCTACCGCCACGACGGCGTGCACCAGGACGACGTCGAGCTGTACATCGTGGACGTCGACGACGCGACCGGGCTACGCACCGGCGAGGCAATGTTCTGGACCCCGTTCAAGGCACTGATGAGCGACCGGCGCGGCATGCCGTTCATGGGGCCGGTGCTGGACTGGCTCGACTCCTACGACCAGGTGCTGTCGAACCTGATCGACCGGACCGCGCTGGCCCGGTATCTGGTCTGGGACGTCACGGTTGAGGGCAGCCAGGACGACGTCGACAAGTTCGTCAAGAGCCGCGGCGGCACGCACGTGCCGCGGTCCGGGTCGGTCGAGGTGCACAACGGCAAGGTGAAGTGGGAGCCCAAGACCGCGCAGACCGGCGCGTTCGAGGACACCGAGGCCGCGCGGTCGGTGCTGACGCTGGCGGCCGCGGGCTCGGGCCTGTCGAAGCATTGGCTGGCCGAGCCGGACGGCAGCAACCGGGCGACCAGCTTGACGATGGCCGAGCCGGTGCGGCGCCGGGTCGCCGGCGTGCAGAAGGGCTGGCTGGGCTACCAGACCGAGTTCCTGCGCTTCCCGGTGGACCAGGCCGTCGCCGCACACCGGATCCCGGCCACGGTCGAGTCTGTGGACCCGAAGACGGGCAAGTCGTTCACGGTCAAGGCCGCGCAGACGGTCACCATGTCCGGCCCGGAGATCGCGGCCGCGGATGCGCAGATCACCGCGCAGGTCCTGATGAACCTGTCGATCGGGCTGGAGAAGCTGCAGAGCATCGGCGCGCTTTCGCGAGAGGCGTCGGCCGAGGCGGCTCGCAAGGCCTGGGAGGACTTCGTCGGCGTGCCGTTCCGCGCCGAACTGTCCAATCCGGACGGCGACGTGAACGACGTCGCGACGCACGTCGACGACAACGCCGGCGGCAACCGGCCGGGCCTGCGGGCCCTGCCCTGATCAATCCCGTTTGGAGCGAATCATCATGACCTGGTCACACGACGAGGCAGCCAAGAAGATGGGCATGGCCCCGCACGAGATCCTGGCGGTCGCCGAGGTCGGCGACGTGCACGTGGTCACTACGCACGACGGTCAGCACACCGTCGTGACCGACGACGGCGAGGTGCAGTTGCTCACCGCCGCGCAGGCCGACGCCGCCTTCGGCTACGCCGACGGTGCCGACGAGGGCGACGAGGGCGGAGGCGAGCCGCCGACTGAGGGCGAGGGCGACGACGGAGGCGAGCCGCCGACTGAGGGCGAGGGCGACGACGGGGGTGAGCCGCCAGCCGGCGGGGAGGATGGCACGCCCGTCGACGAGCTGCCCGACGGCGACGCCAAGCAGATCCTCGCCTGGGTCGGCGAGGACGCCGACCGCGCGGCGCAGGCGCTGGAGCACGAGGCGGCCAAGGAGAAGCCGCGCTCGACGCTCATCGCGGCGCTGCAGAAGGTCGCGCCGCCGTCGTGACCGAGCCGCATCAGCTGTGTGCCGACCCGGGATGTGGCTGCTGCGCGCAGGTGCGCGCAGCAGCCGCGTTCCGCGGCGAACCGATCGATCAGCAGGAGGTCGCTGTGCAGACGACCACGTGCCCGTCGTGCGGTCACGAGCTCACCACTGGCGCGCAGCCGGTGCGGGCGACCGAGGCCGACGCGGCCACGGCGAAGAGCCAGCCCTACGGCGACGTCGAGTACGCCGACCCGGGCTACCAGAAGGACGGCAAGAAGCGGTACCCGCTGAACAACGCGAAGCGGGTGAAGGCGGCCTGGTCCTACATCAACCAGGCCGACAACGCCGCCCTGTACAAGGCGAAGCAGCTGCAGCAGATCAAGTCGAAGATCAAGTCTGCGGCGAAGAAGCTCGGCGTGGCGATCGCCGATCAGGCGGCCGAGGCGTGGATCAATGGGCAGCTGTCCTTTTCGGACATGTCCGACCTGGTGCGCGCGGCGGTGCGGGCGCGGCTGTCGGCGGCGAACCCGAACACCTACGTGTGGCCGTGGATCGTCGACCTGTCCGCCACCGACGTCGTCTACGAGGCCAACGACGGCGGGGACTCCGAGCTGTTCCAGTGCTCGTACACCGTCACCCTCGGCGCGGACGGCGCCGCCGTGGCGCTGGGCGAGCCGATCGAGGTGGTGCGCACCTACGCGCCGGTGACCCCGGAGACCGACCTGGACGGCGACGCCGCCGAGGACGTCGCCGAGCAGCCTGCCGGCGTCGCGATGGTCGAGGCGACCCGGGTCCGGATCCCGGGCCGGGTGCTGGAGGCCAAGGGCGCAGACGCTGCGGGGAACCGGATCTTCCGGGTGCGGGTGATCGCCTACGGCGACAGCAAGAACGGCCGCCGCTACCCCGAGGCGGTGATGCGGGAGGCTGCGCCGCTCTATGACGGGGCGAAGGCCTACGACCACCACCGCACCACCGACGAGATGAAGACCTCGACGACGGACGGGCTGATCGGCTACTACCGCAACCCCGAGGCCACGACCGAGGGGATCGAGGCGGATCTGCACCTGCTGCCCTCGGCAGTCCGGATCGCCGAGGCGCTGGACGCGAGCCTGGCCGTGCAGGCCGACGGGCTGCCGCCGCTGGTCGGTGTATCGCACGACGTGATGGCGTTCTACAAGCCAGTCGTTGCGGGCGGCCGGCGGATGCAGGAAGCGACCTCGATCGAGAAGGTCAACTCGGCCGACGTCGTGGCGAACCCGGCCGCGGGCGGTCAGGTCACGCGGATGGTCGCCGCGGGCGATGAGTTCGATTTCCCCACAGACGACCCGGCGGCCGCGGTGGCCGGCGGGGAGAGCACGAAGGAGAGCACCGTGGCACCCACGAAGGAAGACGTGCTCGCCGCGCTCAGCACCGCCACTCCGGAGGAGCTCTCCGCAGTCGGCCTGAGCAAGGCGGGCACCAAGACCACCGAGGCCGTTGCACCGGCCGCTGCGGCCACCGCAGCGACCGAGGCAGCGAAGCCGGGCGAGTTCGCGAAGGGCTCGTTCGTCGGCGGTCTGATGATCAAGGAGAAGATCATCGGCGCCGGGCTGCCGGCGTCGGTGGTCGAGTCGGCGACCGAGGCGATGGGCGAGCGGTTCGCCGAGTCCGATGTGGACGCATTCGTCGCATCGGTGAAGGCGGGCCTGGCGGTCGCAGAGCGCGCGGACCTGATCCCGCGGCACGCGGTCGCGCAGGTGACGCAGGAGTCGATCGAGAAGAAGCGCGAGGCGCTGGACGCGTTCTTCAACAAGGACTTCCGCAAGGGCTACCGGTCGTTCAAGGAAGCGTTCGTCGACTTCACCGGCCGCCGGCCGCGCAACTTCGACGAGGACTTCAACCGGACCATCCTGCAGGAGTCCTTCGGTGAGGGGTTCTCCAGCGCGGTGCGCTCGACGGAGTCGATGGACTCGGCGACCTGGAACCTGGTGCTGGGCGACTCGATCACCCGGCGCCTGGTCGCGGAGTACGCGCAGCCGAGCCTGCAGACCTGGCGCCAGATCGTCAGCATCGTGGCGGTCAACGACTTCCGGGCGCAGCGGATCGAGCGGATCGGCGGCTACGGGACGCTGCCGGTGGTCGCGCAGGGCGCGCCCTACCAGCCGCTGACCTCGCCGACGAACGAGGAAGCCAACTACACGATCAACAAGAAGGGTGGCACGGAGGACATCACCCTGGAGATGATCGCCAACGACGACATCCGGGCGATCCAGAAGATCCCGACCAAGCTCGGCCTGGCCGCGGCGCAGACGCTGTTCAGGTTCGTGTTCGACACCTTCGTCACCAACGCAGCGACGTCCTACGACAGCGTCGCGCTGTTCCACGCGACACACGCCAACACCGACGCGAACGCGCTCAGCCAGAGCAACCTGTCGGCCGGTCGCACGAAGATGCGGCAGCAGACCGCCTACGGCGACAGCAAGAACGTGCTGTCGATCGTGCCGAAGACGATCATCGTGCCGTCGGCCCTCGAGGAACTGGCGTTCCAGCTGTCCACCTCGGCCGTGGCGATCCCGGCGACGCCGGCCGGTCCGACGGACACCCCGAACATCCACCAGGGCATCCAGCCGATCGTCGTCGACTACCTCGCCTCGTCGACCGGCTGGTTCCTGGCGGCAGACCCGGGGATGGTCCCGACGTTCGAGGTCGGCTTCTACCAGGGCCGTGAGGATCCCGAATTGTTCACCCAGGCCGACAACTCGACCGGCAGCGTGTTCAACGCGGACAAGATCACCTACAAGATCCGGCACATCTACCTCGGCACCGTCCTGGACCACCGCGGCCTCTACCGCGGCAACAGCTAAGGAGCGACGGAACCATGACCCAGCTCAAGGAACTCGCGGGCGATCTGGTCTTCGAGATCTCGGTGCCGCCGACAGCGGCCGGCACCGCGATCGAGGTGCCCGGCCTGATCGCGCCGTTCAACATGGTGTTCACGGGTGTGAAGTGGGTGCCCGGCGCGGCGATCACCGCGAACGGCACGAACTTCTTCACCCTGACCCCGCGCAACCGCGCGGCGTCCGGTTCGGGCACCGTCGTGCCCGCGACCGCGCGGTCCTACGCGGCGACCAACTCGGTGGCGAACGTGGCCGAGACGCTCGCGCTGTCGTCCACTGCGTCGGACCTGCTGGTCTCGGCCGGGGACGTGCTGACCGCGCACGTCACGCACACGGCGTCGGGGCTGGCGGTGCCGGCCGGTCTGCTGCAGCTGTACCTGCGGGCGCGCTGATGACGGCGCAGGCCGCCGCGGTCAACGTGACGGGGGGTGGCGCGGTGAGCGCCACTCCCTGCACGTACCGCGGGCTCAGCGTGTTCTCGACGGCGGGCGCAACGGTCGCGGTGTACGACAACGCGAGCGGTGCGGCGGGGACGGTGCTGGCGAAGTTCGTGCTTGCGGCGAACGGGGACAAGCAGATCAACGTGCCCGATGGTGTGCGGTGCGCGGCGGGGATCTTCCTGTCCGCGAGCGCGGCCATCGAGGGCTCGGTGTTGGTCGGCTGAGATGGACCTGACCCGGGTCGCCGTGACGGCGGTGGCGACGCTGAGCCACACCTTCTACGTCGACGAAACCGCTACCGACTCGTCGACCACGGTCACCGTGTCCATCAAGGACGCCAACGGGACCGTGGTCGCGAGCGGCAGCGCCACACACGGCGCCACCGGGGTCTACACCTTCACCCTGCCTCCGCAGGCCGCGGTGGCGCTGCTGAGCGTGGCGTGGACGGCCACGATCCTCGGCGTGACCGTGGTCGAGTCCGACGCCGTGGAGATCGTCGGCGGGTTCTTCTTCGGGCTCGCGGAGATCCGGGCCGCGGACGCCACGCTGGCGGACACGGTCAAGTACCCGACCGCGACGCTCAAGCGGGCTCGGCTGGAGGCCGAGATGACGTGCGAGGCGATCTGCGAGCGCGCGTTTGTGCCCCGCTACGCCCGCGAGATCCTCGACGGCACCGGCACGTCTGACGTGCTGTTGGGCAATCCGGACTTCCGGACGGTGCGGGCCGTTCGCGTCGCGCCCCGCACCGGGCAGACGTTCGTGGCGCTGAGCCCGGCCGAGCTGGCGACGCTAGCGATGACGCCGGACGGGATGCTGCGCCGGACCGAGATGGCGTTCTGGACCGAGGGCCTGCAGAACGTGATCGCCGAGTACGAGTTCGGGCTGGATGCGCCGCCGCTGCCGCTGAAAGAGGCGGTGATGGTGCACCTGCGGTCGCTGGCGAACAAGTACCGGACCGGCGTCCCGGACCGCGCCTTGAGCTTCACAGCGGTCGACGGCGGCACGTACCGGCTGGCGCTGCCCGGCCGGTTCACCACCGGCATCCCCGACGTCGACGCCGTCTACGCCCGGTACGCGCTCGGCGGCGGCTCCGGTGGCGCGGCCGGCGGGGCTGGGCAGCCGGCGTCGCGGCAGCTGAACTTCGATCCGCAGTACCTGTCGATGTACCACGGCGGGCTGCGGTAGATGGCCGGCACGAATTCGGTGGCCGCGAAGAAGGCGCTCATCGCGAAGCTGCAGGCCGCGCCCGAGCTGACCGGGGTGCAGGTCACCTACTCGTTCCCGGGCAACCTCGAGCTCACGGCGATCTACGGCGGCCGCATCCGGTTCGACCAGGACCCGATGACCTTCGCCGGTGCCAGTGGGCGGTACACCCGGGAAGAGACGGCGACGCTCACGCTGGTGCTCTACGTCGAGCGGCCGGACAAGGACCAGGCCCAGGCCGACACCGACGTCGCGGCGATGAGCGCGGTGATCGAGAACCTGCTCGCGTCGAACTGGACGCTGGACGGCGCGGTGATGGCGGCCGTGGTGCAAGCCGGCGAGATCGAGCCGCTGCACGACGACCACGCGGTCGCGGCCCGGATGACGCTCGACGTCACGGTCACCTCCGAGCTGAACTGAGAAAGGGCCGTTCATGGGCAAGTTCGTGTACTTCAACGCGCGCATTTTCACCGGCGGCGCCGACCTCACCAGCAACGCGAACAAGGTCGAGGTCAAGCCCGAACTGTCCGTCGAGGACGTCACCAGCTTCGGATCGGGCGGCTGGGAAGAGAACATCGCCGGGCTGGGGTCGGCCGAAGTGTCCGCCGAGGGCCAGTGGGAGGCGCTCGACGCGTCCAAGGTGGACGACAACCGGTGGGCCGCGCTCGGCGGGCTCGGCGCGTGGACCATCACCCCAGGCGGCGCGAGCCTCGCCACCGTGTCCTACTTCAGCAAGTTCCTGGATTCGTCGTACTCGCTGCTCGGCGAAGTCGGGAAGGTCGCGCCGTGGAAGGCCGCGGGAAAGAGCGCGTGGCCGATGGTGCGCGGCCAGATCGCCCACGACCCCGCAACCGCGCGCACCGTCACCGGCGTCGGCACCGGCGCGCAGCTGGGCGCGGTCGCCGCCGGGAAGCAGCTCTACTGCTCGCTGCACGTCCTGTCGATCGCCGGGACGTCCACCCCGACGATCACGGTCGCGGTCGAGTCAGACACCTCGAACGCGTTCGCCGCGCCGACCACCCGGCTCACATTCGCTGCCGCGACCACGCTCGGCGGGCAGATCCTGCGTGTGCCCGGCGCGATCACCGACCAGTGGTGGCGTCCGAAGTGGACGATCTCGGGAACCACCCCCAGCTTTCTGTTCGCCGCCGCTTTCGGCATCGCATAAGGGAGACCACTCATGGCCAAGTTCGTGCTGTTCGCGGAATACGTGAACATCAACGCCAACGACCTTTCCGCCAACGGTGCCTCGGGCGAGCTGGCCGTCGAGGTCGCCGACGAGGACGCCACCACCTTCGGGTCCGGCGGCTGGGAGGAAAAGCTGGGCGGGCTGAAGAAGGCCTCGCTGAAGGTGAAGTTCAAGCAGGACATGGCCGCGGCCGCGATCGACTCGATCATCTGGCCCCTGCTCGGCACCGTCGTCACGTTCGAGATCCGCGCCACCCAGAGCGCCCGGTCGACCTCGAACCCCGCATACACCGGCAACCTGCTGATCTCCAAGTGGACGCCGATCGGCGGCGATGTCGGCAAGATCGCCGAGGTCGACGTGGACTGGCCGACCAGCGGCGCGGTCGCGCGGCAGACCAGCTGATGTCCGGTGTCGAGCTCGACCTGTCCAGCGCCGAGCGCAAGCTGCTCGAGCTGGCCCGGTTCCTGCGCACGCAGGAGAACGGCAAGGACATCAAGCGCGACATCGTCAAGCGGCTGCGCAAGGCGGCCGGCCCGGTGCGCCAGGCCGTGCGCGCGTCGATCCGCTCGGCCCCCTCGGACGGGCACGCCGGCCGGGGTCTGCGCTCGGCGATCGCGCAGAAGGTCCAGGTCGTCGCGAAACTCAACGGTAAAGCCGTCGGTGTGCGGATCGTGGCCAAGGAAACCGCCAGTATCCGCGACTTCCGCAACGCACCGCGCCGGTTCAACAGCCGGGCGGGCTGGCACCACCTGACGTTCGGGGACCAGCCCGAGCAGCACCAGATCGGCAAACCGGGATGGTTCGACGACACCATCGCCGACCGGAAGGCCGAATTCCGCGCCGCGGCCGAGGACGTCATCAAAGACGCTGCTCGCCGCTTCCCAAGGAGATTCTGACCATGATCGTCAAATACACGCCGGCGGGTGAGCAAGCCCGCGAGTTCGAGTGGGACGGCGGCAATGTGCGCGCCGCCGAGGCCGAGCTGATCGAGGCGACGTTCGAGTCCACGTTCTCGGACTGGAACTACCAGGTGATGATGGGCTCGATCCGTGCTCGCCGGATCCTGCTGTGGCGCCTGCTGTGCCATGAGCACCCGACGAAGCGGCTGGACGACGTCG
This sequence comes from uncultured Actinomycetota bacterium, assembly GCA_963762765.1. Lineage (GTDB taxonomy): Bacteria > Actinomycetota > Actinomycetes > Mycobacteriales > Pseudonocardiaceae > Amycolatopsis. The sequence goes on along the minus strand of CAVXMR010000006.1, from coordinate 16,516 downwards.
ACTTCGCGGCGAAGGAATTGTCGGTCGACTTCAACGCCGACGAGTACCAGGAACTGCGCGACGCCGTCCAGGCGGCGAAGGGTGTCCCGGAGGCGAAGCGGATCCAGGCGCTGTCGCTGATCGACCGGCAGATCGAGGAAGCCACACCCGCGCCGGGAAAAGCGCCATCCGAGAGCTCCGAAACCGTTACTTCCTAGAGATCTCGGCGACTCTCCACATTAGACCGTGGGAGATCGGTCTCCTGACTGTTCCTGAGTTCTACGGCGCCGTCGACTACGTGAAGCAAGTAATCGAGGCGCGGCAACACAACAACTGAACAACGTGAGGGAGGTGTCCCCGCAAGCATGTCCGACACCTCCCTGTTGTTCAACATCCTCGGCCGCGACAACGTCTCGCGGGTCTTCGCCGAGGTCCGCCGCGAAGCGCTCGCGACGGCCGCGGTGATGAAGACCGCCGGCGAGATCACGACCGGCCAGGCCAAGGACAACCTGTCCGGGGTCCTCGGCCTCACCAAGCAATTCGCCATCTTCGGCGCGGTCGCTTCCGGGGCGTCGCTGGCCGCCGGCGGCGCGCTCGCGGCACTGCCGCTGGCCTTCGGCGGGCTCGGTGCCATGGTGCTGGCGCAGAACGCGGCGGTGAAGAGCTCGTTCACCGCGTTGGGCCAGCACGTCATGACGTCGCTGCAGTCGGCCGCAGCGCCGCTGATCCCGGTGTTCGTCGGGATCGCCGGTCAGCTGCGCTCGGCGTTCGACCAGTTGGCCCCTGCGCTCAAGACGGTGTTCTCGACCATCGGGCCGTATCTGTCCACTTTGGTCGACGGGATCGCCGGATTCGCCGGTGCCGCGATGCCCGGGTTCCTGACCGCGATCAAGTCCGCCGGGCCGGTGTTCGACGGGCTGGCGAACCTGCTCACCTCCCTCGGCGAGGGCATCGGCCAGTTCTTCGCGAACATCTCCCCGGCCGCGGCCGCCGCCGGGCAGGCGTTCTCGGCGCTCGGTCCCGCGCTGTCGGACATCCTTGGCATCGCCGGGTCCGTGCTCGGCGCGCTGGCGCAGGTCGGCGGCCCGATCCTGCAGGCGATCCTGCCGATCATCACCACGCTGATCGACGGGCTGGCCGGCGGGCTGATCCCGATCATCAAGAGCCTTGGCCCCGTTTTCGTGTCGGTGGCCACCGCGCTGCAGCCGCTCGCCGACGCCCTCGTCGGCGTGTTCGACGTCGCCGGCCCCGCCATCACCGACTTGTTCACCCAGCTCGGCGGGCTGCTCACCGGGTCGCTGATCCCCGCGCTCGCCCAGATCCTGACCGCGACGACACCGTTGATCCCAGCGTTCATCGGACTGCTCTCGCCGATCATGCCGCTGGTCCCGGCGATCGCCGGGATCGCGGCGCAGCTGGCCGGTGCGCTGTCCCCGATCCTGGTGGCGCTCGTGCCGATCGTTTCCCAGATCGCCGGCCTGCTGAGCCAGTTCGCGGCGGACACCCTCAAGCAGCTGGCGGCCGCGATCGTGCCGCTGTTGCCGACCCTCGGCGAGCTCGCGAAGACCCTCGGGACGGCGATCCTGCAGATCCTGCAGGCGCTTGCGCCGGTGGCGACCGCGCTGGTCGGCGCGCTGGTGCAGTTGCTGCCGCCGATCGTGTCTCTGCTGCCGCCGATCGCGCAGCTGGTGGTCGCGCTCATCCCGATCCTGACGCTCGTGGCCAACCTGGCCGCGTGGCTGATCAACCTGCTCGCCCCGGCGATCGGGTTCGTCGCGACGTTCATCGCCGGGTTCGTGTCCTTCTCCCTCGGCCTGTTGACCGGGTTCATCACCTGGATCACCAGCCACATCGGCCCGGCCTGGGAGGCGATCAAGACCGCGGTCGGCGTAGCGATCGACGGGATCAAGGCCGCCATCTCCTGGTTCGCCGGGCTACCGGCCAAGATCGGCGCTTGGTTCGGCCAGGTCAAGGACTGGATCGTCCGCAAATGGGACGAGGCCGTCGCCTTCGTCCGCGGCATCCCCGGCCGGATCCTCGGCGCGCTCGGCGACCTCGGCGGGCTGCTGATCGGGGCGGGCAAGGCGATCCTGGACGGGTTCCTGAGCGGCCTGAAGAGGGCGTGGGGCGCGGTGACCGACTTCGTCGGCGGCATCGGTTCCTGGATCGCCGCCCACAAGGGACCGCTCTCGGTCGACCGGACGCTGCTGCAACCCGCGGGCGCGGCCATCATGCAGGGCTTCCACGCCTCCCTTGTCGACAACTTCGCCATGGTGCAGCGGTTCATCGGCGGCATCGGCGGCCAGCTCGCCGGCAGCGCCGGGAACCTCGGCGGCACCCTCGGCGGCGGGATCGGCGTCGGCGGTTCCGCCGGAATCGGCGCCGCCGGCGGCGCGGGTGGGCCGACGGGGCGGCTGCTGATCGGGTCGAACGGCAGCGCGCTCGGTGACTTCCTGCTCGAGGTGCTGCGCGGCGCGATCCAGGAGCAGGGCGGCAACGTTCAGGTGGTGCTGGGCCAGTGACCGCGCCGGTGTTCCCGGACGCGCCGCTGGAGGCAGTCGTCGAGCTGTTCGTGCTCGGCGGGTGGACCGACATCACCGCCGACGTGCAGACCGCGGACAAGATCCGGATCACCCGCGGCCGGGCGAACAACTCCTCGGGGCAGCCGCCGCCGTCGAAGTGCCAGATGCGGATCAACAACCGGTCCGGCAAGTATTCGCCGCGCAACCCGATGGGTCCGTACTACGGGACCCTGCAGCGCAACACCCCGATCCGAGTGTCGCGGCGGCTGGCGCGCGACGCGTTCGGCCGGACCGTGAGCAACGGCTGGAGCTCGGCCGACGTCGGCGGCGCGTGGTCGTTCGTCGGGGCCGCCGGCGACTTCGCGGTCGGCTCGGGCGTCGGCACGATGGCGATCTCGACGACCTCGACGTTCCACCTGATGTACCAGGGTTCGCAGCTGTACCGCGACGTCGACGTCGCCGCGACGGTGACGTTGCCCTTCTCCGACGTGCTCGGCGGCAACGTCGAGCCGTGCAACCTGGTCCTCAGCGGACTGTCCACATCGGACTACTTCATGGTCTCGCTGAAGATCACGACAGCCGAGGCGTTGACGATCGCGATCGACCACGTCGACGGCACGAACGTCGCCCCGACGATCACCGTCCCGGGCATCACGTACACCGGGCAGGCGCTGCGGGTGCGGCTCGCCCAGGACGGGCAGACGCTGCGGGCGAAGGTCTGGCCGGCCGGGACCGCGGAACCGTACGCGTGGACGATCGCGGCCCGCACCGACCGGCTGGCCCGGCGCGCGTCGGGCTGGGTCGGGATCCGCTCCGGTGTCGGGTCCGGCAACACGAACATCCCGGTGACGTTCTCCTATGACGACTTCGAGGTCCGCTCGACGCGGTTCGTCGGCGAGGTCGCGAAGTTCCCGCCGCAGTGGGACGTCTCCGGCAACAACGTCTTCACCCAGATCGAGGCGGCCGGTCCGCGCCGGCGTCTGGGCCAGGGCCAGACCCCGCTGAAGAGCACGTTCCTGCGCGGCAACCAGAACATCACACCCGCGCACGTCGGCTACTGGCCGTGCGAGGACGGGGCCGGGTCCACCAGCATCGCCTCCGGGCTGCCCAACGGCGTGCCGATGAAGATCATTGGGGCGCCGACGTTCGCGTCCTACAGCGGCTTCGTCGGCTCCGCGCCGCTGCCGTTCGTCAATGGCGCGTTCTGGGAGGGGCTGACGCCGGGCGCCACGAACACCGGCAAGCTGCAAGCGATCTTCCTGCTGTCGATCGCATCGGGCGGGGAGACCAACGACGACGCGATCTTCCGGCTCAACACCACCGGCACCGCGGCGTTCTTCGACCTGGCCTACGCCACCGGCGGCGAGATGTACTTCCGCTGGTTCGACCAGAGTCGCAACATCATCGGCACCTCGAGCACCACGGCCGGGCTCGGACTGAACGGCCGGCCGCTGCAGGTCTCGATCGAGCTGACCCAGAACGGCGCGAACATCGACTATGTCGTGGCGACCTGGTTCGTCGGCGATTCCGGCGGCGCGTTGTCGCTGGGCGGGACGATCGTCGGGCAGACCATCGGCACCGTGCAGGGCTGCATGGCCTCGCAGTACCGGCAGATGGGCAGCCAGACCGCGATCGGGCACATCGCGATCCGGACCAGCATCACCAGTATCTTCACCCTCGCCGACCAGTTGAAGGCCTACAGCGGTGAGCTGGCGGTCCCGCGGGCGCTGCGGCTGGGCACGGAGAACACCGTCAACGTCTCCTACGTCGGGGACGGCGGCAAGATCGCCAGCGCGGCGTTGGGCACGCAGGCGCGGTCGAACCTGCTGGACCTGTTCGACGAGTCCGCGGACACGGAGTTCGGGAGTTTCTACGATTCCCGTTCCTACCTCGGGTTCGTGTTCCGGCAGCGGTCCAGCGTCTACAACCAGAACCCGGCGCTGGCGCTGGACTACACCGTCGCCGGGCATGTGCCGCCGCCGCTGCTGCCGGTCGAGGACGACCAGGCGCTGCGCAACGACATCACCGTCACCCGCAAGGGCGGATCCTCCGACCGGGCGACCCAGACCACCGGGCCGCTGGCCGTCACCGCGCCCACCGACGGCACCGGCGTCGGCCGCTACGACGACGCCGTCGAGCTCAACCTCGCCACCGACGACCAGGTGCCCGACACGGCAGGGTGGGCGCTGCACCTGGGCACCGTCGACGAGGCCCGGTTCCCCTCGATCAAGGTGGCGCTGGCGAAGCTGACGAAGGTCGGCAACCAGCTCGCGCTCGACGCGCTCAGCGTGGACCTCGACGACCGGATCACCATCGCGAACCTGCCGCTGTACGCGTCGCCGGATCTGGTGTCCCAGCTGGCCCGCGGGTACACCGAGGAGCTCAACCTCTACCGGCACGACATCACGTTCAACTGCGCACCGGCCTCGCCCTACGAGCTCGTGCAGCTCGACTCGACCGCGCGCCAGAAGATCGACTCGGACACCTCGACGCTGGCCGGGGCGATCACCTCGACCGCGACCAAGCTCGTGGTGGTCGACAGCGCGCACTTCGGGTGGACCACCAGCGCCCCGGCGATGCCGATCCCGATCACCCTGGCCGGCGAGAACATGAGCGTCACCGCGGTCTCGGTGCTCGGCGCGTCGTTCCGGTCTCCTGTCGGCGTGGCCTCCGAGGGCAGCAACGCGCCGCGCACGCCGGCGTTGCCGGTCGGGTGGGCCGAGGGCGATGCGCTGTACTGCCGCGACTGCGATCCGGAACAGTCCGGCCGGGTCGCCGCAGATGCCCAGCGACTGGAAGTTGTTGGGGTACAGCCAGAATTTCTGTCTGTTCGGGAAGATCGCGGGGGCGAGCGAAACGGCGCCGACGGTGACCTTCGGCGGCGGTGTCGTTAACGCGACGTGCCACGCGCAGATCGCGGCGTTCCCGGGCGGTTCGCTCGAGGTGGTCGCCGCGAACTCCCCGCTCAACGGCAGCGCGCAGAACATCGTCTACCCGGCCACCCCGCTCCCGGCCGGGCGCACGCTGACGCTGTTTCTGGGGTGGAAGCAGGACGACTGGACCAGCGTCGACCCGATCGCCGGCGCTACTGAGATCGCGGAGGTCTCGACCACCACCGGCGACGACGCGGCGTTCGTCTGGGACTACGCGATCCAGAACAGTCCTTTCGCCTCAACGATTCCGGCCGGGTCCTTTGTGGTCACCGGCGGGGCGTCCGCGATCTCCCGCGGAATGGTCGTTGTCCTCAACGCGTCCGCGCAGCTGATGACGGTCACGCGGTCGGTCAACACCGTGGTCAAGGCCCCAGCGGCCGGCGCCGCTGTGCGGCTGACCCGCCGGGCAACTCTCGGCCTGTAGAAAGGAGCCTGGCCCATGGTCGCAGCTGGCGACAACCTCACCGCCGCGTTGCTGGCGTCCATCGCAGAAACCGTCGGCTGGACCACCTACACCCCGACCTGGGCGGCCTCGGGCACCCACTGGTGCTGGGCAACGGCACGCTCAAGGCGGCTTACTGCGTGGTCGGGAAGCTGGTCTTCGTCCGGATCAACCAGTCCATGGGGTCGACCACGACCTTCGGCACCGGCACCTACAGCTGGACGCTTCCGTTCACCGCGGCCACCGTCACTGGGTTCGCGGCGCTGCCGGTCTGGACCGGGTCGGCGATGTGTTCTCCACGCCGGCACCGCCTACAAGCTCGGCATCCTCTCGATCTCCAACGCCGCGACGGCGGTCGGCGTGCTCGACCCGGCCAGCGGCGGTGCGTGGGGCCAGACCGTCCCGCAGACCTGGGCCAACACCGACTTCCTGTCGCTGGCCTTCGTCTATGAGAAGGCCTGACGCCCAACCAGCGCACGAAAGGGGGTGGACGTGGGTGACCTCGCGCAGCTGCTTCCCGGCATCGCGTCGATCATCACAGCGCTCGGCGGTGTCTACATCGGACACCGCGCGCTCACCACGGGCAGCCGGAAGGAAGCAAAGACGCGGCTCGTCACGCGATCGACCGCGCGATCGGCGACGACGAAGACGACGACGGAGACGCCCGAGCCGAAGCACGCGCCGGGCTGCTGCGGCGGCCGCTCGAGCTGGAAGGTGGCGAGGACGCATGACAGGCGACCCGATCGACCGGACCTTCGTGCAGCCGGCCGCCGAGAACGCCAGCGACCTGCGGTCGCACCGGCTGATCTACCTCGCCGGTGGGCTGGTCGTGGCGGGTGTCCTCGGCCTGGCGCTGTGGGCGTACCTGTCGATCCACGGGCTCCGCAGCTACATCACCGCGGCTCAGGGCACGGCGAGCACCGCGACCTCAGCCGCCTCCGACGCCCGCGACCGCGCGCAGCAGCTGTACAACCAGGCGCTCAACCTCGGCGGGATTCCGGTCGGCAGCCAGGCCCCGCCGGCGCCCCGGGCGCGACCGGCCCGCAAGGCCCGCCTGGCCCTCAGGGACCGCGCGGGCCGCAGGGCGAGCCCGGGACCTCACCGGCGTGGTGGCGATCGCGCAGCAGTGCCAGGGCAGCGACGGGCAGCCCGGCCGGCGGGCAAGTCCGGCGCCGACGGTTCAGCCGGCCCCGCCGGTCCCGCAGGCCCTGCCGGGCAGCCCGGGCCAGCCCGCCCGCAAGGCGCGTCGGTGACCCGCCAGTACCTCGACCGCGACGACGCCGGCGGATGCCGCAACTACAACGACTTCAGCGACGGCCGGACCCGAGTTGATCAGGGCCCGGCCAACGACGCGGCGTGCCCGACGACCCCGCCAGCGGACCCGTCGACGTCGCCGCTGGCGGTGCTGCCCAGCGGCACCACGATCCGCAGGAGGAACTGACCATGCGCACCATGTACGACGCCGTCACCGCAGCGAACATCACCAGGCCAACCCGATCCCGCAGCTGGTCGCCGGATACATCGACAAGATCCGCCTGGAGCCGCGGAGCGCGGCCGATGGGGCGCTGTTCCGAACGCCCGCAAGGTCGAGATCGTCAAGAAGGCCTCGACCAACGCCGGGCACGTGCTCGACGTCGAGCCCGGCGACGCCACCCCGGCCCAGGCGCCCGGCGGGCGATGCGCCGGCGGGCCGGTTCGCCTTCCCGGTCATCTACCGCAACCGCTCGACCTGGCCGGCCGTGAAGGCGGAGTTCGAGCGGCAGGGCGTCGCTGCGCCCCGGTACCGGATCGCCACCGCGACCGGGCGCGCCGAGATCCCCGTCGGCGCGATCGCCGCGCAGTACCCGCTCGACGTCGCCCCAGGTATCGACGTCTCGGTCGTGGCGGACTACTGGCCTGGCGTCGACCCGGCACCGGGCCCCAACACCGGCGGCGGCGGTTCGGCCGGCGCCTCGACCGAGGAGTGGAGCTCATGGACCGCATCACCGTCACGCCGAAGAACGACGGCGTCAACACCGTGCGCGTGAACCTGTCCGGCACCGGCGGCGCCGCCATCGTCGTCCGCCCGACGCTCAAGGGCGACGGCACGTGCGACCCGATGTGGGTCGGCAACGTTTACGCGTGGGGCTCGGACAAGCAGGGCGTCGGCAACAACCCGAAGAGCAAGGCCGGTTACAACGACCGGCTCACCTCGCATCGGCGGATCGAGCTGCCCGGCGCCGTGTGGGCCGACGTCGAGTACAGCGCCCACCCCGATCACCCGTTCGTCATCGACTGCTTCTGACCCGAAAGGACCACCATGAGCGAGTTCAACTTCCACGACGAGCTCGGCAAGGCCGAGACCGCGCTGATCGACGTGGTCGAGCGCAAGGTCAAGGCCGCCAGCACCGCCGCAGCGCTGGTCGGCATCGCCACGACCGAGCTCGGCCTGTACGTCTTCCACGGCGCAGTCCCGGACTGGGCCACCGGCGCGGTCGGCGGCATCGTCACCGGCGCGTTGACGTTCGTCGCCGGGTGGCTGGCCAAGCACACCCCGCGGACCAAGGAGCAGTAGGCCAGCTACCACACGGCACCGACAAACGGCCCCCGCGCTCATCGAGCGCGGGGGCCGTTTCGTCGTGTCCAGCCGAGGACTAGCTGCAGGCTCTGCAGGTGATCGTCCTGGAGCCCGCGTAGCCGCAGGCCTCGCAGCCTGTCCCGCGGCAGGCGCAGGTGACGGTGATGACGCCGTTGCCGCCGCAGGCGGGACAGCTCGGAGGCGGCGGGGGCGGGGTGGTTCGAGCCATGGTCGTGACCTTCAGATTCAGGGCTGGGTCGGGGGTGGCCGTTGCCGTTCGTGGTGGGCAACGGGAACGCCCCCGGCCCGTGGGCCGGGGGCGGTGAGCTATCTCGGTTACAGGCGGCCGGTTCTCAGGGTCCGCTTGAGTGTGGCGATCTCCTGGTCGGCGTTAGCCCTCGATGCCGGGCTGGCGTCGGATCGGGCCGCGATCCGCTCGGCGCATTGCTTGGTCTCGTGGATCTCGCGCAGCTGGTCGTAGTCCAGGTCCTGCGGCTGGTCGGTCATCCCGCTCCTCCTAGTATCGCTTCCTTGTTGCGATACCGAGTATCGCAACAAGCTTCCATGATCGCAAGGGGGTTGCGCTACTCTGTTGCGCATGACCGAGCTCGACGCCCTCGCCGAAGCCACCCAGCGCTACCGCGACACCAAAACCGCGCACGACGAGGCGCAGAAAGCCGTCGCCGAGGCCGCCGTCGACGCACTCAAGGCCGGCCACCTGCCGACCGAGGTCGTCGCCTGCTCCCCGTTCACCGCGGCCTACATCCGCCGCCTGGCCCGCGCCGCCGGTGTCGAACCCGCGCCCCCCGGCCCGAAGCACCGATAGCAGCCATGGTTGCCATGCTCGAACAGCTGTTCTAGCGTGTCCAGGGCTCGGCGGGCGGGCTCCCTCCCCTTCGGCTCGCCTGCCGGGCGCCGAGCGGGAGGTGGCCACGATGGACGCTGCAGAGACCAGGCACCGCTACGCCGGGCCGATCCGTGCGGTCCACACGCGAACGAAGGAAATCCGCGGCTGGACCACCCGCGACAGGGCCGAGCGCTGGCTTACCGCCCACGACGTCCTGGCGGACTGGGAGCTGCGCATCGACAAGAACCCCGCGTGGGGACTGGACCCCGCCATCCTGCCGCGCGAGGACGGCCGGCCCGCCGACGGTGTCCCGGTGTACGAAACGCCGGACGGGAAGCCTGCGGCTACCGAGTAGCCGGAAGACGGGTCACGCGTGACCGCACGCCCACTTCCACGTCGCGTCGCCGTACGCGGTCGCAGCCTCGTCCGGGTTCTTGCCGCGTGCTGGCATCGCCGTCGTGTCGGCCTGCTCCGGGTTCAGCACCGTCCGGGCCAGGCCGGCGATTGTCAGGGCTGAGCCGCCGCCGCAGAACTGTTTCGCCGACTCGAACATCTCGCCATAGGTGTGCGGCGAGTTCGGCACGAACCCGGCAGCCTTCATCGCGTTGGTCCACTCGGTCTTCGGATCCGGGTTGGCACTACAGCCCGAAAGCGCGACCACGCCAAGGGCAGCAACGGCGACGGACAAGGCGATACGGCGCATGGTTCCTCCGCGTGGGGTGGGCTGCCTGAATCTGGTCGTTCGCGATCATGTGCCCGTTACGTCCGCCTGGCTTGGGAACCCGGCCGGCGCGTCGTTCGAGGGGGACGTCGCGCCGACCGGGCGGCTTTACGGCCCGCTGGGCGGCAGTTGCGGCCACTCCTCGGCTGCACCCAGCTGCGGATCGAGCTCGAGCGCGCGCTGGGTCATTTCCTCGCCGAGGCTGCGGAACGCGTGGCCGAGCTGCAGGAGCCCGGCTGCATACGCGGCGTCGTCGGGCTGCATCGTGAGCAGCTGCACGGTGATCTCCCCGCAGCTGGTGTTCACCTTGGCCATCCTGGCCAGCAGCTCGCGGTCACGCTTGTGCACGGAGCGCCTCCCGGTTGGCCGCGCGGAGCAGGTGCCCACACTCCACGCACGACGTTGCGGACGTCGGCGCCGGTAGCCGGGTACTGCTGATCCCCGCAAGCTCGTGGCGCAGCGGCACCGGCCGGGTTTCCTCGCACCAGGGCGTCAGCATCGGCGGCCACGCCGCAGCCAGCTGGCTGCGGCGGTAGAGGTGCGCCTCGACGCCGAGGAACGTCCGCCACTCGTAGTTGGCGGCCTGCGACGGTAGGCCGCCGGTCCGCCGAGGGCTGGGTACGGATGCGGTCACGACGGCCACCGGCTGACCTTCGGCCAGCGCGCCTCGACCTCGTTCTGCATGGCCTTGCGCTGCTGCTTGGACATCTCGCTCGCCGGAACGAACCGCCCTTCCCGCTTCGCCGTGTCGGTCTTCTTCGGGCCCAGCTCGGCCTCGCTCCGCGTCATCGCATGCCGCCACCACGGCGCTGCGCCGCGGCGTCGCCCATCGTGGCGCGCATATTCGCGGTCAGGGCCCGGACGAACGGCTCGGTGAGGACGACGTTTTCGTGAGGGGCGAGCGCCATCATGATCGGGACCGGGATTCCACGGTCGTCGCGAGTGACTCTCGTGCTGGCAGCGACCGACCGGCCCAGAGAGTCTTTTCCAGTGGCGATTCGCTCGTTCCGCATCTTCTTCACGCTCCGTGAACTCATCAGCACGTCTTGACAAGAACCGTCCCACAGCGGTGAGAACTGGTCAAGACAAGCTGACCAGTGCGACAATGGCGTCATGGTCGATCGCACGAGCGGTGTCCCTGCGTTCCGGCAGGTCGCAGCCGACATCCGCCAGAAGATCTCAGCGGGGCACTTCGCCGCCGGCGAGCAGCTCCCTAGCGAGCGTGAGCTCGTCGACGCCTACGGTGTGTCCAGGCCGACAGTCCGCGAAGCCGTCGATGTGCTCCGCCGCGAAGGCCTCGTCACCTCGGAGCATGGGCGTGGCGTGTTCGTCCGGCCGCCGGCCAGCATTCAGCGCATCGCCCGGTCGCGACTGTCCCGCGCCGCGCGAGTACGCAACCGCGGTGCCTTCCTCGCCGATGCTGCGGCCCGCGGCTTCACGCCCAGCACGAGCGTGAAGATCCGCTTCGAGCAAGCTGACGACCGGACCGCCGGGTATCTCGCGGTGGAGCTCGGAGCCGAGCTGACCGTGAGGGATCGGGTGATGCGTGCCGACGGGCTGGTAGTCCAGCTCGCGGTGTCGCGTCTACCGCGCGAGTTCACGCGCGGCACCGCGATCGAACAGGTCAACACCGGCACCGGCGGCGCTTACGCCCGACTGGAGGAAGCCGGGCACCGGCTCACGTCGTTCGTCGAGCACGTCGGCGCGCGGATGCCGACGCCGGATGAAGCATCGCTGCTGCAGCTTGCTGACGGCGTCCCGGTCATCACCGTGACTCGCGTGGCGTACGGCGAGGACGGCACGCCGCTGGAGATGAACGACATGGTCCTCGCGGCGGACCGCTACGAGCTGTCCTACGAGTGGCCAGCGGACTGACCAGGCTTCTTGCGCAGCACGACGCCCCGGCAGTCCCCCCGATGTCCGGGGCGTCGATCCTGCACGTTCAGATGGCGTAGTGCCAGACGGTGAGGCCGTATGCGGACACCCATGCGCCGCCGAGCGTCCACGCGACGACGACGGCCGCGATCGTCGACGGGCGCCGGCGGGCCAGGCCGAGCGCGATCGGCAGCAGCAGGACTGCCGCGGGGATCAGGAACCGTGGGTGTGTCGCCGGGATCCCGGCGGTGCCGAGCACCAGGACGACGACGCCCGCGCCGTACGCGGCGAGCTGCCACGGCAGCCGGCGCGCGCCGAGCACGGCCAGGACGACCGCGCCGAGCGTGAGCACCACGACAGCGGTCTGGAACAGACCGCCGTCGGTGGTCAGGATCCGCCAGGTGTACTCAGCCGTCTCGCGGCCGCCGTCCCAGCGCACACCCCAGCCCTGGAGCTCGATGTCCTGCCAGCCGCTGAGGCTGCCCGTGCGCGCCGCAACGGCACCCCAGAACCCGAGGAGACCAAGCGGCGCCACCGCGGCCGCCGAGAGCGGCTTCCACCGATCCCGGCCCGGTGTGCGCCACGCGGCGATCAGGGCCGCGGCCACGACCACCGCGATCAGCACGCACGCCGTCGACCTCGTCAGGCCGGCGAACATCGTGCACAGCGCGGCCATGGCCCACCGTTGCTCGAGCAACCCGACCAACGCCCACACCGCGAACGCCGTGAACATCGCCTCGGTCATCACCATGCTCTCGGTGATCGCCATCGGTGCCCCGGCCCACAGCACGACCAGCAGCAGCCCGGTGCGGCGACCACCGACGCGCTCACCGATCCGGTAGAGCCCCGCCGACGCGAACACACCAGCGACAACCGATGCGGTCAGGCCGGCCACGGCGAGCGGCAGGCCGAGCAGCCCGAGCGTGTTGATGGCGCCGGGATAGAGCGGGAAGAACGCCAGCGACGCATCCGGGTACGGGTCGCCGTTGACGTCCCCGCCCAGCACCGCGTAGCCCTGCCGGGCGAGGTTGAGGTACCACTGGCCGTCCCACGCGGCAAGCCGGTCGAGCAGGACCTGGTCGTGGCGCGCAGCCAACACGGCGAGGACGAGCACGCCGACCATCCGCACGACGAGGTAGGCGCACCCGGCGGCGACGTAGACCGCGGCCCGGGTCCGCGCCGCGGCCGCGAGGTGGCCGGCCACAGTTGCACTGGTGGACGCCAGGCCTTCGGCGAGCGCGAGCAGCGGCGGGCGCTTCGCGGCCGGCGTCACCATTTGCCACCGGTCCCGAGGACGAAAACGACCATGACGGCGACCAAGAGCGCGACGATCAGGAAGCCTCCAGCGCGCTGAAGGCAGCTGCGCAGGCTCATCGGGCGTTGTCCTGCAGGCCGAGGTAGACGGCGGTGTCGGCGATCCGGCCGACGACGTCCGGGCCGGTGAGGTTGAGCTCATCCGCCCAGCTGTCGACGTGCGACCACATCGGGTCGTCGTGGCCAGAGAGTCCCTGACTGACGGTCTCGGCAAGCGTCATCGCGGTGATTGCCTGGTTCCGGGTGAGGTCCCGGTCAGGCAGCCACGTCACACGCCAAGTCCCCATTTCGGGCCGATAGGTCGCGTGGTGCCGAGTGGTGCCGCTGGTCATCGTCGTAGCGGTGATCGTGGTCATGGGTGCTCCCTGGGGTGGGAGCGGGCATCCGCCTGGCGGGCCCGCTGGCTATCCTTGCCAGAAGGTCCTGGTCAGAGCGCTAACCGGTTAGGTACATCTACCGGTATCTCTCCAGCGGCAGTCCGCCGCCATGCAGGGGGCGATGCTGGCCGAACTGGAACGGCGCGGAATCCGCGATTGCACCGGATACCCCGACGCCGTCAGCCTCTTGCGCAGCTCCCTGCACCTGACCCTCTCCGAGGCTCGTGCACGGGTGTTCCGCGCACGAGCCTTGAACCCCATCAGCGATCCCGAGCCGGGCACGTTTCCCGCCGCGACAGCAGCTGCTGCGCGCGAAGGTGCGATTGGCTCTCAGCAGATCGACGAAATCCTGGGCAGCCTCGCGAAGCTGCCCGAAACTCTCACCGAACATGACTGGGAGCTGGACGAGAAGAAGCTCGCGGACCTGGCCATGACGGGCGGGCCCGGCGTCATTCGCCAAGCGGCCAAGGAGATCCTGGCCGAGCACGCACTCAACGGCCACAGCACGGCGGAGCCCAAGCCGAAGCCTGCTCGCCGGAAGCGCGACGAAGAACCGGTCGAGGAGAAGGTGGTAATCCGGCAGCGACGTGGCGGTGGCCACCACATCAGCGCCACGGTCACCGACGAGACTTGCGCCGGGTTCAAGGCATTGCTGGACAGGCATGATCACCCCCGCCCAGACGCAGACGGCGTTGACAGGCGCACGCTGAGCCGACGGCGAGGGGATGCTCTTTCTCTGCTGATCAACGGCTCCCACAACCAGAACGCCGAGCAACACAACGGCCGGCACGACAGCCCGACTCATCCGATATCGAGCAGCTACCTCCGGCAAGGCAAGCGGCGCGGCCCACAGCACCTGTCCCGTGCTGAACGGAGGCGTCTTCGCAGAAGCGCCAAGGCCGAGTCCGGAGGCGGATGATCAGCTCGCGGCAACCAGTGCGCGGTCGCGGCCCGAACCTGACAACGGCTTACTACTGCATAACAGCCAGAGCCCAGTACCGCCAACAAACTGCCTACCTTCGAACTGATGCCAGCGAGTCGGGCGGATGCAATGACGTCACTGGTCTTGCTCGCACCGGGCGCGGCCGTCGTCAGGAGCAATCCCGCATAACGACAGGGATGCGCCCAACGTCCGGCTTCGCACCTCCGAATACAGGCAGAATTCGCAACGGCGGCCAGCCATGGCATCACTTTCAACGAAACGGGCCACGCGCACCCGCGGCGGACTCGGAAGAAGGCATCGTTCGCTCGCGCTTCGTTGCCCGGCTGCAGACCTTGGGCTACCGGCCATGCGAGCTTGACGCAGCCGGCCCAGCATCCATTTCGGGCGAAGCCCGATCAGACAGGAGGTCTAGGTCACGAAACCGGAATATGTCAGCAAGGCACCTGCCCACTGCGGAAGGCAACCAAGGTGAGCTGATCCCACTACGGGCAGGATCAGCTCAAGCCGGTCACTTCCGCATCGTGAAACGGTCGCCGTCCGGCGGCGTTCAGTCCGAGGCGGGAATGATGGCCCACAGGATGAGGTAGGCCACGAACTGCGGGCCAGGCAGCAGGCACGAGAGCACTGCGAGCACGCGAACCTTGCCCGGCGTTGTGCCGAACCGGCGCGCGAGCCCGGCGCACACGCCGCCGATCATCCGGCCCTGGCGAGGCCTGGTCAGACTGCGAGTGATCGCTGCGCTCATCGTTTGTGCTCCTTCGCTCGGTGAACCTCACCTCCAGTTCACCAGTAAGGGCGGCGCTCCGCATCAGACTGGGGTGCGAAACCACCCCCTAAGGGATTCATGAGACGAAAACCGCTCGGTTCGCGCGAAATAGACAGCAAATCGCCATCCAGCGCCATGACCTGCGGCTTTACCTGAAGCACACTAAGAAGATCTGAGAGATGTCCCCGTCAGGGCTGGTCTTTTCGAGGATCTTGGTGATACTTCATCTCCGTGTACAGCAGCGCTATCCGAGCATTGGTCGTTGCGATCGGCTGCACCCTCCTGGCAACGGGGTGCGCGGTGACAGAGGCGGCGCCCGACCAGTCAGGGCCTTCGCCACTTACGGCGGTCGCCGCGTTCGGCGACTTCAGCACGATCGACTACTGCAGCCTGCTCGACCTGCCCAAGGTGGCCGCCGGCCACCACATCGGAGCGGAGCCGGACCCCTCGTTCGAAAGCTGCCGGGCCGAGATCACCGATGGTGCCCTCCGGCGAGCTGTGACGATTGGGCCGCTCGCCTTCGATGCCGACCCGAATCTCAGGCCCTACGACTACCTGGGGCCGGTGCCGGACGGTGTCGATGTCCAGCAGTCGATGTTCAACGACCAGGTCGAGTGCACGCGGACCGTCACCTTCGCCGACGGGATCCGGCTGAACCTGACCGTCTCCGACATCGCCGGGAAGAGCCCCGCCCTGACCCGGTGCCAGGAGGCGGACAGCGCGGTCGGTGGCGTGTTCGATGCGCTCACCGGCAACCGGCTCGGACGGCTTGGTTTCGCGGAGCGTTCTTGGGGGCGGGTGGCGCCCTGTGCCCTGCTCGACGTGCACGACCTGGACGTCCCCAGTGGCGCGGAGACGCAGCCGACAGCTGGGCTGTCCGGGCACAGTTGCATTCGAGGCAAGGTCAGCCTTCGACTCTCGGCCGGGCGGGCGGCAGATGCTGGTCCGCAGGAGACGCTTGCGGGGCGGAAGGTGCGAGTGACAGTCAGTGGCGCTTTCTGCACCGTCGACACCGCGCAGCCGGTGCCAGGCAGTCCGGGCCGGATCGAGAAAGCGGAGATCGATGTCGTCGAGACCGCGGGGACCGCAGGCGATCAGACTTGCTCCGCGGCGCGGGCCGCCGCGGGGGCGATTCTGCCTCGGCTCCCCAAGCCGGAAAAGCAGTGATGGTCCGAGCGCCGGGAGGAAGCGCCGGCGCTCAGACCATCACGTGTGGGCGTGCCAATCGGTGTGGGTGTAC
>CAVXMR010000005.1:0-55854 GCA_963762765.1 uncultured Actinomycetota bacterium | reverse complement strand
TCGGGGCGACCTTCAGCGAGTGTTGCGCACCCCCACCGTAGGACCGGATCCGGGATGACACACCTCGCCGTCTGGCTCAAACAGTACGCGTGTCCTGTTTGGGATTCAAGACGACACGCGGTGTGCGCTGCGCCATCCGGACACGCCGAGGCCCAGGGGTCCCCCGATATGGGGAATTGATGCCTACGTTGTGTGAGTTTCGCCTGATGCTTGTGATAGTGGTGTGACTGCAGTGGCACAGGGTGTAATAGGTGGAGGTGACGGCCGTGCCGGAACGGCGTGGTGAGGTGCGTCTCCGCCGTGCGCTGGTGGTCGGCGCGTTCGGCTTGGTCGTCCTGTTCGGTGCTGCGGGCACCGGCCTGGCGGTGCCCCCGCCGCCGCCGAACCCGAGCGACTCGGACCTCAACTCGAGCAAGGCCGACGCGAACGCCAAGGCGGGCGAGGTCGGCCGGCTGACCAACCAGCTGGCCCAGGCCGAGCAGCGGCTCTCGCAGCTGCAGGACGACGTCGAGCTGAAGCAGGAAGAGGCCAACAAGGCACTGGTCGACCTGCAGTCCGCGCAGGACGACGCGGCACAGGCGGAGCGGGACGCGCAGGCGGCACGCACGGAGTCGGACGCGGCCGCGGCGGCGATCGAGAAGGCGCGCGCGGACCTCAAGACGTTCGCCGCGGCGAGCTTCCAGCAGGGCAGCACCGTCGGCTCGCTCTCGGCGTACCTCGGCGCGGCCAGCCCCAAGGACATGTTGGCCCGCGCGCAGCTGCTGGACGCGGTGGGCGGCAACCGGCTGAACGCCCTCGAGCGGCTCCAGCAAGCCCAGACCGACAAGGCCAACAAGGACGCGGCCGCGCGCAAGGCGGCGGAGATCGCGCAGGCCAAGCAGGACGCGGCGCAGCGCGCGAAGTCCGGTGCCGACGTGGCCCAGAACGCGGCGGTCGCGGCGCAGGACAGCCAGTCGACGCAGAACGCCCGGCTCGAGTCGGACAAGTCGTCGGTCGAGAAGGCGCTCTTCGACGCGCAGGCCAAGGTCAGCGGCCTGCAGGGGCAGCGCCAGCGGTATCAGGACTGGCTCGCGCAGAAGCAGCGCGAGGACGAGGAACGCGCCCGGCAGGCGGCGCTCGGCAAGGGCGGCGGTCCGGCGGTCCGGCCGGGCCCGGCACCGTCGGGGCCGGCCGGCGGATCCATCGAGGCCGTCATCGCGCGGGCGCTGTCGAAGATCGGCCTGCCCTATGCCTGGGGCGGCGGCAACTCGAGCGGCCCGACACGCGGCATCCGCGACGGCGGCGTCGCCGACCGCTACGGCGACTACAACAAGATCGGCTTCGACTGCTCCGGCCTGATGATCTACGCGTTCGCCGGGGTCCGCGGGCTGCCGCACTACAGCGGCTACCAGTACACGGCGGGCCGGCAGGTCCCGCTGTCCCAGATGCGCCGCGGCGACATGCTCTTCTGGGGCGGCTACGGCGGCATCCACCACGTGGCGCTCTACCTCGGCGGCGGCCAGATGGTCGAGGCGCCGCAGTCCGGCCTGCGGGTGCGCATCGCGCCGGTCCGGTACGGCGGGATCATGCCCTACGCGACCCGGCTGATCGGCTGAGCTGCGCTTTCGCTCGGTTAGGGCCTCGTGAGTGGTAAGTAGGGTTAGAACCCGACTTACCACTCACGAGACCCCACCCCTCGAAAAGTGGATGACAGCACGGCACTCGCGCGCCAGTCTTGGCCCCGATGGACGACTTCCTCGAATCACGGCGCTCCCGGATGCGGTGGAACACGCCGCTGTCCGAAGGACACGCACGGCTGCTGCTCGACCGGATGGACTTCCGCAACGGCGGCCGGATCGCCGACCTCGGCTGCGGCTGGGGCGAGCTGTTGCTCCGGGCCCTCGCCCGCGCACCCGGCACGCTCGGCGTCGGTGTCGACAGCGACCCGGTGGCGCTGGAGCGTGGCCGCGAGCTGGCCAAGGCCCGCGGGCTCGACAACCGCGTCGAGTTCGTCGAGTCCGACGCGGACGACTGGGAAGGCACCGCCGAGCGGGCGCTCTGCATCGGCGCGTCGCACGCCTTCGGCGGCAGTCAGTCGGCTTTGGCGGCGCTGAAGGAGATCGTGCCGCGCGGCGGCCGGATGCTCTACGGCGACGGGTGCTGGCCCACCGCCCCGACCGCCGAGACCGAGGCGATCTTCGGCGTCGACATCCTGTCGCTGGCGGACCTGGTCGACGCCGCCGGCGAGGCCGGCTGGCGCGTGATCCACCTCAGCACCGCGGACCAGCTCGAATGGGACGACTTCGAGTCGACGTCCCGCGCGGGCCGTCAGGAGTGGCTGCTGGCCCACCCGGACGACCCGCGCGCGGCCGAGGTCCGCGAGTGGCTCGACACCCGGCAGCGCCAATACGTCCACGATTACCGCGGTGTGCTCGGATTCGCTTATCTGGTCCTGGCGCGGTAGCCGTGATCGGCTAATCTGGCCGGATGCGTCACGCGGGGATCGTGCTCGCGGGCGGGTCCGCCCGCCGCCTGTCCGGAGTGGACAAGCCGGGGTTGTCGGTGGGCGGGAAACCGTTGCTGGCACGGGCGGTCCACGCGCTGTCCGGGGCCGAATGCGTCATCGTCGTCGGCCCGCGCCGTCCGGGTTTCGACGTGCTCTGGACGCGCGAGCCCGAGCCGGGCACCGGGCCCGTCGCCGCGCTCGCCGCCGGACTCGCGTTCGTGCCCGACCACGTCGACGTGGTGGCGGTGCTGGCCGCCGACCTGCCCGGCGTCCGTCGCTCCACAGTGGACAGACTGCTCGCCGCGCTCGGTGACGCCGACGGTGCGGTGCTGGTCGACGCGTCGGGCGCCCGTCAGTGGTTGCTCGGCGCGTGGCGGGTCCCGGTGCTGAAGAAGGCCCTCCCGGACGAGCCGGAGAACGCGGCGCTGCGCCGGATGCTGGCGGGCCTGCGGGTGGTCGAGGTCCAGGCCGAGCTGGGTGAGGCCGACGACATCGACACCCCCGAGGACCTCGAGCGCCACCGCTAGTGTCGCGTGATCCCACTTGCCTTACGCCGCTGCGGCCCACGCGGCCCCTGGCTGCGTTGGAGGAAAGCCCGAGTACGCCCGGTACGAGGGCTTTCCTCCGCCTTGCCAGGAACCACGTGGATCCACAGCGCCGCAAGGCAGCGGAATCACGCGACACTAGTGTCTTGCGTCGGAAATTCGTGCGATATATTTGGCGAGGGAGTCGAGGATCTCTTCGGCGGTCTTCTTCCACACGAAGGGCTTGGGGTCCTCGTTCCAGTTCTTGATCCACTCACGCAGGGCTTTTTCCAGTGCCTGAACACTTTTGTGCACACCGCGACGCAGGAGCTGGTCGGTGAGGAACCCGAACCAGCGTTCCACCTGGTTGATCCAGCTCGATCCGGTCGGGGTGAAGTGCATGTGGAAACGAGGACGCCGGGCCAGCCACTCCTTGATCGCAGGCGTCTTGTGGGTGGAGAGGTTGTCGCAGACCAGGTAGACGTCCAGCTCGTCGGGAACCGCCTTGTCGATCGCGACAAGGAATTTCTTGAACTCCGCCGCACGCCGGCGGCGGTAGGTCTGGGAGATCACGCTGCCGTCAGTGATGTTGAACGCCGCGAACAGGCTCGTCACACCGTGGCGGACGTAGTCGTGGCTACGCCGCTCGGGCATGCCCGGCATCATCGGCAGCACCGGCTGGGACCGGTCCAGCGCCTGTATCCCCGACTTCTCATCCACGCACAACACCACCGCCTTCTCCGGCGGATTGTGGTACAGGCCAACGACATCCACGACCTTCTCCACGAACAACGGATCACTCGACAGTTTGAACCCGTCGACCAGATGCGGCTTGATCTCGAACTTGCGCCAGATCCGCCCGACCGTGGACTTCGACAGCCCAGACTTGGCTGCCATCGACGTGCGCGACCAGTGCGTCGCATTCGCCGGTGCCTGCTCCAGCGTCGCGGTGACCACTTCCTCCACCTTGTCCAGCAAAATCGAGGGCGGCCGACCCGGTCGCGGCTCGTCGGCCAACCCCTCCAGCCGGTGCTCGACGAACCGCCGACGCCACTTGTTCACCGTGTTCTGCACCACCCGCAGATCGGCCGCGACCTGCTTGTTCGTCACCCCAGGCTCAGCGCAAGCCAGCACAATCCGCGCCCGCAACGCCAACGCCTGCGCCGACTTAGCCCGTCGCGACCACCGGGTCAACTGCTCCCGCTCCTCGTCGGTGAGCACCAGCTCGGCCTTGTGCCGTCCCAGACGCGGGCTGTCCGCCAACCCGTCCAGCCTGGCCTGAGCGAACCGCTTACGCCAGGTGTGAACCGTCACCCGCGACACATCCAGATCAGTGGCGACCTGCTCGAACACAACGCCAGGTTCGGCACACCGCAACACAATTCGTGCCCGCACCGCCAACCGTGACGACTCCCGCGACCACTGAACCAACTGGTCACGCTCATCCTCGGCAAGCACGAACTCGCCACCTGACTGCTCCGGGACCACCATCGACCCATGATAGCAACCTAAATCACGAATTTCCGGCGCGACACACTAGGTGGTCGGGTCGATGACCGAGCCGACCTCGCGGATCGTGGTGACCGGGAAGCCGCCGCAGTCCGCGTGCTCACGCACGGCGTCGGCGTTCTCGGCCAGGTAGACGCAGGTGATCGCGTCGTCGGTGACGTAGCTCTGCACCCATTGGGCGCGTCCGGCCATCCCGGCCAGGACCTGGTTGGACTTCGCGGAGATGGCGTGCAGCTCGTCGGCGGTGAGGCGGCCCGCGCCGGGGATCTCGCGCTCGATGAGGTAACGGGGCATGGTGTCCTCCTAGGGGATTTCCGGGCAGTAACCCGAGCAGAGCAGGCTCATCCGGGTGATGCGCCCGTCGGTGGTGGTGTCGGCGTAGACCTGCTGCTCGACCACGAACCAGCCGTCGCCGAGCCGCGCCGCCCGCAGCCGCATCCGCCAGCGCAGGTGCAGCCGCGACCCGACCTCGCCGACGACCGCCTCCACGACGTCGTAGTCGTCGGTGTCGCCGAACCACCGCGCGAAGGTCGCGCGGATCTCGTCCGGGCCGTGTGCTTCCCGCAGGCCCAGGGGGACCAGGGCGCTGAGGGTGGCGTTGTCGTCCAGAGTGGACGCCAGCCGGTCGAAGTCCTGGCCGGCCAGCCCTTCGAGGAAGGCCCCGGCGACGGAGAACCGGGGAATCGCGGTGAGGTGTGTGGTCATGCGTCTGTTCTACGGCGGCCGGAGCGCCGCCGGATCGGGCAACTGCCCGATGTTTCAGCCGGTCAGCCCGTGCCGCATCGCGAACAACGCCGCCTGGGTCCGGGTCGACACCCCGAGCTTGGCGTAGATGTGCTCCAGGTGGGTCGACACGGTCTTGCGCGACACGGTCAGCGCGGCCGCGATCTGGGGGTTGGACAGCCCGCGGGCCAGCTGCACCAGGACCTCGGTCTCGCGGGCCGTCAACCCGGTGCGGCCCGGAATCGTGCGGCGCACGTGGCGTCCGGCCGCGGCCAGCACGGCGTCGACCGCTTCGCCGTCGAGACGGCCTGAGCGTGCTTCCTCGGCGAGCACCTCCGCGGCCGCGGAAGCGGGCAGAGGTGCGCGATGGGGGCGTGGTTCGCCCAGCGCGTGAAAGACGTCCGCGGCCGCCAGGACCCGCGAAGTCAGGGGGAGGGCGTCGCCGGAGAGACCGTGGGGGTAGCCGGAGCCGTCGAGCCGTTCGTGGTGCTGCGACGCGCATCGGGCGACCGACGCGAGCGCGGGCATCCTGGCCAGCATCCGCTCGGTGAGGTACGGGTGGGTCCGGGCTCGTTCGCGCTGCGCAAGCGACCACGGTTTCGTCGCGTTCCACACCGCGCTCGGCACCCCGATCATCCCGATGTCGTGCACCCAGGCCGCCCGCCGCACCACCACGACGTCCTCCTCGGCCAGGCCGAGGCGTTGCGCGGCCGCCGACGCGAGGTCGGCGACGCCACGGGAATGCCCGAGCCGAGGGGGTGACTTGAGGTCGGCGAAATCGGCGAACGCCTGCAGCACCTGGTCGAGCCGCTCGTCGGGGAGGTGCTCCCCGAGCCGCGGATCGAGCGCGATCACCTCGTCCCAGGCCTGGATCCGGTCGAGCCCGGCGAGCACCGCGTCGGGCCGGTCGAGGAAGCAGTCGACGAGCCGAGGGTCGAACTGCGTGCCCCGGCGCTGCCTGGCGACCTCGAGCGCGCCCTCGACACCGGCCGTGTGGTGGAAGGCCTCGAGGTTGTCGGCGAGCTGGACCAGCCTCATCGCCAGGGCGAGTTCGTCCCCGCCGACCAGCCCTGGTACGCCCCGGCCGTCCCAGCGCTCGAAGGCCTGCAGCAACGGGCGGCAGACGTCCTCGCCGAGCTCCAGCCGTCCGGCGAGTTCGCTGGCGCCCTGGCAGTGCGCCTGCATCACCCGCTGGACCGATTTTCCCGCGGTGGCAAGGAACTTGCCCACCATCCCGACCCGGCGCACCCGCGAGGCGCCGCCGCCGAGGTGGCGGGCGATGAACATCGCCATGGACGCGCCCGCGAGATCGCCGTCGTGGCTGTCGGCGTACAGCTCGGTCTCGTCGCCGAACAGCTCGGCCAGCTCGCTGGTGTCTGCGGCGCAGCCCACCCAGGTCAGCAGCGAGGTGTAGTAGGCGGCCGCGCGGATCCCGGCCTCGACCTCGGCCGCTTCGGCCAGCCGCAACGTGATCACGGTCTGGCGCAGGACCCGTTCCATGGGACGGCCCATGCCGAGGTCGGCCACCAGCGAGAGGGTGGCGACCAGTTCGGCGAGCCTGACCCGGGTCATCGTCGAATCCTCGCTCACCGACGGCGCCCTGTCAGGTCGAGCAGGTCTTCACAGGTGTCACACCGGGCACAGTGTTGGCTACCCTCACGGCCGCCCGCGCCCGTCCGCGTGCCGGACGGACATGCGGCGCCGGGACGCAGTACGGTCGCACCGCGTGATCAACGTCGCGGGGGCGGCGCGCAGACTTTACGAGGAGGCAGTGTGACCGAGCCCGGCTACGCCGAGGGCGGGAACGGGCAGCAGCCCGCGACGCCGGCCCGGGACGCCCAGTTGCTGGAGCGGACCGTGTTCGAGGTCAAGCGGATCATCGTCGGCCAGGACAGGCTGGTCGAGCGGATGCTCGTCGGCCTGCTGGCCAAGGGTCACCTGCTGCTCGAAGGCGTGCCCGGCGTGGCGAAGACGCTCGCCGTGGAGACGTTCGCCCGGGTCGTCGGCGGCTCGTTCTCGCGGGTGCAGTTCACCCCCGACCTGGTGCCCGCCGACATCCTCGGCACCCGCATCTACCGCCAGGGCGCCGAGCGGTTCGACGTCGAGCTCGGCCCGGTCGTGGCGAACTTCGTGCTCGCCGACGAGATCAACCGCGCGCCCGCGAAGGTGCAGTCGGCGATGCTCGAGGTGATGGCCGAGCGGCACGTGTCCATCGGCGGGCCAGACCTTCCCGATGCCGGATCCGTTCCTGGTGCTCGCCACGCAGAACCCGATCGAGAACGAGGGCGTGTACCCGCTGCCGGAGGCGCAGCGCGACCGGTTCCTGTTCAAGATCCTCGTCGAGTACCCGACGGCCGAGGAAGAGCGCGAGATCATCTACCGGATGGGCGTCACCCCGCCCACCCCGCACGAGGTGCTCAGCCCGGGCGAGCTGGTCCGGCTGCAGGGCGTCGCGTCGCAGGTCTTCGTGCACCACGCGCTGGTCGACTACGTCGTCCGCCTCGTGCTGACCACGCGTACGCCGAACGACCACGGCCTCGCCGACGTCGCCGGCTGGGTGTCCTACGGCGCTTCGCCGCGCGCGAGCCTCGGCATCATCGCCGCCGCGCGGGCGCTGGCCCTGGTGCGCGGGCGGGACTACGTGCTGCCGCAGGACGTCGTCGACGTCGTGCCGGACGTGCTGCGCCACCGCCTGGTCCTGTCCTACGACGCGCTGGCCGACGGCGTGCCGATCGACCACATCATCACCCGGGTGCTGCAGACCGTGCCGCTGCCGCAGGTCTCGGCGCGACCTCAGGGCGGCGGCCCCGTCCCGGCGGGCGCGCCGGTCAGGTAACCGGTCATGGTGAAGAACGAGAAGGGCGAACGCCCTTCGTGGGCGCCGCCGGTGCTGCGCGGCGACCGGATGGAGGCCGGGCTCCGCACGCTGGAGCTCGACGTCCGCCGCCGGCTGGACGGCCTGCTCCAGGGCAACCACCTCGGCCTGGTGCCGGGGCCGGGGTCCGAGCCGGGCGAGGCGCGGCCGTACCAGCCCGGCGACGACGTGCGCCGGATGGACTGGGCGGTCACCGCCCGCACGACCACGCCGCACATCCGTGAGACGGTGGCCGACCGCGAGCTGGAGACCTGGGTGGTCGCCGACCTCTCGGCGAGCCTGGACTTCGGGACCGCGCTGTGCGAGAAGCGGGACCTGGTGGTCTGTGCGATCGCGGCGGTCGCGCACCTCGCCGGCGGCGGGGGCAACCGGATCGGCGCGATCATCTCCAACGGCGCCGAGTCCCACCGCGTGCCCGCCCGGGGCGGGCTGCCGCACGCCCGTGGGCTGGTCCGCAAGGTGGCCGAGACGCCGCGCGCGGCCGAGGGCGTGCGGGGTGATCTGGCGCTGGCGCTGGAACAGCTGCGCCGTCCGCCGCGCCGCCGTGGCCTCGCCGTGGTGATTTCGGACTTCCTCGGCAACGACGACTGGGAGCGCCCGCTGCGGGCGCTCGGCGGCCGTCACGAACTGATCGCGATCGAAATCCTCGACCCGCGCGACGTCGACCTGCCCGACGTGGGCACCGTCGTGCTGGCCGACCCGGAGACAGGGAAACAGCGCGAAGTGCATGCTTCGGCCTTGCTGCGCAAGGAATTCGGTGCCGCGGCGCACGCGCACCGGCAGAAGGTGGCCGCCGGCCTGCGGCGCGCGGGTGCGGCGCACCTGACGCTGCGCACGGACAACGACTGGATCGCCGACATGGTGCGGTTCGTGGTGGCTCGTAAGCGGCGTTGGTCCGGGGGTGTCGCTTGAGTCTCACGGGGTTTGCCGCGCCCTGGTGGTTCCTGCTGCTGATCGCGGTCGCCGCGGTCGCGGTCGGATACGTGCTTTCCCAGCGCGCGCGGCGCAAGCGCGTGATGCGCTTCGCCAACCTGGAGCTGCTGGAGAAGGTCGCGCCTAAGACGCAGGGCTGGATCCGGCATCTGCCCGCGATCCTGATCGTGCTGTCGCTACTGGTGCTGACCGTCGCGCTGACCGGGCCGACGGCGGAGCAGAAGGTGCCGCGCAACCGGGCGACCGTGATGCTGGTGATCGACGTTTCGCTGTCGATGGAGGCCACCGACGTTGCCCCGACCCGGCTCAAGGCGGCGCAGGAAGCGGCGAAGTCGTTCGCGCAGAACATGACGCCAGGCATCAACCTCGGCCTGATCTCCTTCGCCGGAACGGCGACCGTGCTGGTCAACCCGACGACGGACCGCAACGGCGTCTCGAAGGCGATCGACAACCTGAAGCTCGCCCAGTCGACCGCGACCGGCGAGGGGATTTTCGCGGCGCTGCAGTCGATCGAGAGCTTCTCAGCGGTGGTCGGCGGGGCCGACGGGCCGCCGCCGGCGCGGATCGTGCTGATGAGCGACGGAAAGCAGACCGTCCCGGAGGACCTCTATGCGGCGCGCGGCGGGTACACCGCGGCGCAGGCGGCGAAGGAGGCGCAGATCCCGATCTCGTCGATCTCGTTCGGCACCACGCACGGCTCGGTCGACATCGACGGGAAGCCGCAGCCGGTGAGCGTGGATGACGAGTCGCTGCGCGAGATCGCCCGGCTGTCGGGTGGGGATTTCTACAAGGCGGCGAGTGCCGAGGAGCTCAAGAAGGTCTACGGGGATCTCGGGGAGCAGATCGGGTACGAGATCAAGGACGCTGACGCGAGTAAGCCGTGGCTGGTGGTCGGGACGTTGGTGCTGATGATCGGGGCCGCGGCGAGCCTGCTGATCGGGCAGCGGCTGCCGTGACGGGCTCGTGAGTGTTGCGGCCGGTTAGAACCGGCCGCAACACTCACGAGTCCTCCTGCGCAGAGATGAGGGGTTTGGTGGATCGCGAGTACCAGTACTGGGCTTGGCTTGCCGAGGGCGAGACCTCCGCGGACACGGCGCGGGAGGTCATCCGGACGTGGGAGAGTCCCGAGGGTTACACGAGATCGGAGGGCCACACGCCTGACGGCTGGCAGCCGACCTGGACCTACCGGGACGTGCGGGACCAGCACGAGCGCGGTTACCTGCTGCCGATCACCGCCGAGGATGCCGAACGGCGGACGCGGAGCTAATCAACCGCCCGGAGCGCTCACGAGTCCTTGAAACCGTTCTGTCGCCAGGCTTCGTACACCGTGATCGCCGTCGTGTTGGCCAGGTTGAGCGACCGGCTCGTCGGCAGCATCGGCAGCCGCACCCGCTCGGTCACCTCGGGCGCCTGCATTACTTCCGCAGGCAGCCCCACCGACTCCGGCCCGAACATCAGCACATCCCCGGCCGTGTAAGCCACATCCGTGTACAGCCGTGAGGCCGACGCGCTGAACGCGTACACCTTCGCCGGGAGCAGCGCCGCCCAAGCCGCGGCCAGATCCGCGTGGACGTGCACGCGCGCGAGGTCGTGGTAGTCCAAGCCCGCGCGGCGGAGTTGTTTGTCCTCCAGGGTGAAGCCGAGCGGCTCGACCAGGTGCAGTTCGCAGCCGGTGTTGGCGGCCAGCCGGATCGCGTTGCCCGTGTTGGGCGGGATTTCCGGGTGGTAGAAGAGAACGCGGAACACGGGCTCAGTCCTCGAGAAGCGCGGCGTAGATCTTGCGGACGTCCTCCGGTGGCGCCGTCGGGCGCATCGTCTCCGGGTTGATGAACACGTACCGGACGGTCGCGGCCAGCACCGGCCGCCCGTCGCGGGTGATCTCGAAGTCGTAGATCATCGACGTCGTGCCCAGATGCGCCAGGTAAGCGGTGACGACGAGTTCGTCGTCGTAGCGGCAGGGCGCCCGGAACTTCAGGTTCGTCTCCGCGACGACGACGTCCACGCCGCTCGCGAGGAATCCTTCGTGCGAACCGAAGAGGTTCCGCTCGGCCTCGAAGCTGCACATGTCCACGTAGACCATGTAGTTGGCGTTGAAGACGATGCCCTGGCCGTCGCACTCGTGGTAGCGCACGCGCAGGGGCATCTCGGCGATCGGGCGGCGTTCGGTCACCCGCCCAATCTAGCCGTGCAGTGTGCGGTACTCGGCCGCGGCGCCGGGCTGCAGCGGCACCGGCTCGGTGCCGATCAGCGTCCGCACGTCGAGGAATTGCACGCCGACCGCCTGCGTGGGGACCAGATCCGCCGCGCGTTCGACGAGCACCCGCACGACCGCGGCGGCGATGTCGCCGGGCAGCGTGGGGGAGCAGACCAGCAGGTTCGCCACGCCGATCGTGGCGAGCGAGCCCACTCCGCGATAGGCGCGGTCAGGCACCTGGACCTGGTCGTAGACCGGCCCGTACTTCGCGCGCAGCGCGGGCACGATGCTGCCGAGCGGCACGAGGTCGATGGCTGCCGTGCGGTTGAGGTCGGCCAGCGCGGGCGTCGGGATGCCGCCGGACCAGAGCAGCGCGTCGATCCGGTGCCCGGCCAACGCGGCCAGCCCGTCCGCGAGCAGCAGGTGCTGGGCGTCGACGCGGACTCCGGCCGCGGCGAACACACGCTCGCCGAGCTGCGCGGCGCCGGACCCGCCCGCGCCGAGCGACACGGGACGGTCCTTCAGGTCGGCGGACGTGCGCAGCCCCTCCCCGGCGCGGACCACCAGCTGGAGGTAGTTCTCGTAGACGCGGCCGAGCGCCTGGAGCGCGACCGGGCCGGGAAACGGCGCGCCACCGCCGACCGCGGTCTGGGCGACATCGGCGAGCACCAGCGCGAGGTCGGTCCGCCCGGTCCGGAGCAGGTCGACGTTGGCGACGCTCGCCTCGGTCGGGACCGCGGTCGCGTGCAGCCGGGGTTCGGCCTTGCTCAGCTCGGCCGCGAGCAGCTCGGCGAAGGCGAGGTAGATGCCGCCGGGCTCGCCGGCCGCGATGGTGACCGCTCGTTCGGGCCCGGTGTAGCCGGAGATCGCGCAGCCGCCGAGGACGAAGCCGAGCCCGCCGAGCAAAGCCGTGCGCCGCGTGAGGTTCATGGCGCCTCCGCCAGCGGCAGGGTGATCCGGACTTCGAGGCCGTGCGGCTCGGCCTGCCGCAGCTCGAGGACGCCGCCGCGGGTGCGGACCTGCCGCTGCGCGATGGCCAGCCCGAGCCCGGTGCCGCGCAGCGTGCCGTTCCCGCGCCAGAATCGTTCCGTGGCCCGCACTCTGTCCTCAGTGGACATTCCGGGCCCGTCGTCGGTGACGATCAGGGTCGCCGTGGTGGCGTCGTGCTCCCAATCGGCGGTGATCGTCGCGCCGCGGCCCGCGTAGTGCACCGCGTTGTCGAGCAGCACGTCGAGCATCTGCGCGAGCTCGCCTTCGGGGCAGGCGACCACGACCGGCTCGTCGTGCCCGGGTGAGGGGACGAGCGTGGCCCCGGCCTCCTCCGCCGAGGGACGCCAGACATCGACCCGCTCGGCGACGACCGAAGGCAGGTCGCTGGGCTCGTCCTCACCGCCCGCGGCCACCCGCGTCGCCGTGCTCTCCGCCAGCGCCAGCGCCAGCAGGCCGTCGAGGAGCTTCTCCAGCCGTTCCACCTCGGCCACGGTCGCGCGGTAGGTCGGGCCGTCGCCGTCGACCTGCGCGGCGAGCGAGTCGACCCGCAATCGCAACGCCGCCAAGGGATTCCGCAGCTGGTGAGAGGTGTCCGCGACGAGCCGGCGTTGTTGTTCGGCGGCCTCCAGGACCACTTCGGACATCTGGTTGAACGACGTCGCCAACGTCCTCAGCTCTCGCGGCCCCGCCCGTTCGGGGACGTGCGCGTGATGCCCGGCGGCGACGGCGAGGACACCGGTCTCCAGTTCGTGCAGCGGCCGGACCATCCACCGCGCCAGCAGCACCGCGAGCAGCACGAACACGACCGCGACGAGCAGCGCCCCGGCCCCGATCGCACTCCACCGAGCCGCGACGTCGGCGGCCGCGGTGGTGACTGACGCCCGCAGCACGACCACCCCGGACACTCGCGTGCCGGGGCCGACCGGGCGGGCGAAGAACACCCCTTCGGTGGACCTCGGCCCGATCCGCTCGACCTGGGGACCGGGCTCGTTGCGCATGGTCGCCTCGATCAGCGCGTGCACGGCGGGATCGGCCGCGGACAGCCCGGCCTCCACCAGCGGGAGCCGTTGAGCGTCCACGATGACCACGGCCTCGCCGTAGAGGTCGGCGTAGCGGCGGGTGTCCGCGGCGAGCGCGGCCGCGTCGTGCGAGTCGACCGCCTGCTGCGCCAGCACGGCGAACCGGTCGACGTCGGCGCTGCGCGAGATGACCAGCTGCTGGGTGCGCTGCTCGGCCGTGGAGAGCAGCAGCGGGACGGCGAACGCGGCGACCACGGCGAGCGCGAACGCGACCAGGACGACGAGCAACCGGGTGCGCACGGCGTCAGTCCCGGCCGAGCCGGTAGCCGAAGCCGCGGATCGTGGTCAGCAGGCCCGGCCGGTCCAGCTTCGCGCGCAGCTGGGTCAGGTGGACGTCGAGCGAGCGCGACACCGTGACGGCGGCGCCGCCCCAGACCTGCTCCATCAGCTGGCGGCGGCTGACCGCGGTGCCCGGCCGCTGCGCGAGCACGGCCAGCACGTCGAACTCCTTGGTGGTGAGCCCGATATCGCGCCCGGCGACGAGCGCGCGGCGGGCGGCGAGGTCGATCTCGATGTCCTCGATCCGCACGACGTCCTGGACGTCGCCCTCGGCCGCCTTCGCGCGGCGCAGCACGGTGTCCATCCGGGCCAGCAGCTCGGCCAGGCGGATCGGTTTGGTCAGGTAGTCGTCCGCGCCGAGCCACAACCCGCGCACGACGGTCGGTTCGTCGCCGAGCGCGGTCAGGATGATCACGGGCACCTTCGAGACGCTGCGCACCTTCCTCAGCACCTCGAAGCCGTCGATGTCGGGCAGCATCAGGTCGAGCAGGACCAGCTCGGCGTCGCTGTGCCGGCTCAGCGCGTCGGCACCACGGCCCACGCTGGTGACGGCGTGACCGCGCGCGTGCAGCGATTCGGCGAGCGCGCCAGCGACACCGACGTCGTCTTCGACGAGCAGTACGCGCACGGTCATCCCTTTCAGCCGGCCGCTACTGGCTCACGTTCTTCCAGCTCCGAGCTCTTCGAGGTCTCCCGCATTGTGCCGTAGACGATGAGCGAAACCAGGACACAACCCGCGACGTAGTAGAAGAACACCGACTCGTGTCCGGCGCCCTTCAGCCACTGCGCGATGAGCTCCGCGGTGCCGCCGAAGATCGCCACGGCCAGCGCGTAAGGCAGGCCGACGCCGATCGCGCGGATCTTCGTCGGGAACAGCTCGGCCTTCACGATGGCGTTGATCGAGGTGTACCCGGCGACGACCACCAGCCCGGCCAGGACGAGGAAGAACGCGCCGACCGGGTTCCGGGTCGAGCCCATCAGCGTCATGATCGGGACGGTCAGCAGCGTGCCGCCGAAGCCGAAGAAGAGCAGCAGCGGGCGGCGGCCGATCCGGTCCGAGAGCTTGCCGGCCAGTGGCTGCAGGATCGCGGCGACGAGGATCGCGGAGAACAGGATGATCGTGACCGTCCGCCGCGGGATGTGCGCGGTGTTCTCCAGGAACTTCTGGCTGTAGGTGGCGAAGGTGTAGAAGGCGACCGTGCCGCCGAGGGTGAGGCCGACGACGAGCGCGATCTCCTTCGGGTACTTCGCGAGCGCGCGCAGCGTCCCGCGTTCGCCCGCGGTCTCGCCCTCGCTCGCCTTGGTGAAGCTCGCCGACTCGTCCATCCCGCGGCGCAGCCACATCACGCTGAGCGCGGCGACCGTGCCGACGCCGAACGCGATCCGCCAGCCCCACGACGTCAGCTGCTGCTCGGTGAGCAGGCCCTGCAGGATGAGCTGCAGGCCCAGCGCCAGCAGCTGGCCGCCGTAGAGCGTCACGTACTGGAAGCTCGAGTAGAAGCCGCGCTTGCCCGGTGTGGCCACTTCGGACAGATAGGTCGCGGAGGTCGAGTACTCGCCGCCGACGGACAGGCCCTGGATCAGCCGGGCGAGCAGCAGCAGGATCGGCGCGGCGATGCCGATCTGCTGGTAGGTGGGGGCGACTGCGATCAGCAGCGAGCCGCCCGCCATGAGCGTGACCGAAAGCACGAGCGCGCTGCGGCGGCCGAAGCGATCGGCGAACCGCCCCAGCATCCAGCCGCCGAGTGGCCGCATGAGGAACCCGACCGCGAACACCGCGGCGGCGCCGAGGAACGCGGCGGTGGTGTCGGTGGTGGGGAAGAAGGATTTGGCGAAATACGTGGTGAACGCCGCGTAGGCGTACCAGTCGTACCACTCGACCAAGTTGCCGATCGAGCCGCGCAACACGTTGGCAATGACCCGCTTTTCGCTGGCGGGCGGGGGCTCCGTGGCACTGATCCGGGTTGTCATCGTCGACCTCCTGTGTTGCGACTCACGGTGACCAACCAGCGGGTAACCAGCAAGGTCAAGGGGCGGTTCCTTACATCCGCTTAGGACGGTTCCGGTTACCTGCAGGTAGCGGCGGCGTCGGCTGCGCGGCCGGGGCGGCCTGCCGATAGCCTCGTGCCGGACACCCGAGCTCGGTCAACCAGAGGAGTGCAGCAGTGGGACGGTCGGTTCTGGTCACCGGCGGCAACCGGGGCATCGGCCTGGCGATCGCCAGGGACCTTGCCGAGCAGGGGCACAAGGTGGCTGTCACGCACCGCGGTTCCGGTGCGCCCGAAGGGTTTTTCGGCGTGCAGGCCGACGTGACCGACGCCGAGCAGGTCGACGCCGCGTTCACCCTCGTCGAGGAGCACCAGGGGCCGGTGGAGGTGCTGGTCTCCAACGCCGGGCTCACCGACGACACGCTGCTGATGCGAATGGGGGAGGACCAGTTCACCCGCGTGCTCGACGCGAACCTGACCGGCGCTTTCCGCGTCGCGAAGCGGGCCTCGCGCGGCATGCTCCGCAACAAGTGGGGCCGCTTCGTCTTCATCTCGTCGGTCGTGGGCCTGTCGGGCTCGGCCGGGCAGGCGAACTACGCGGCGAGCAAGGCCGGCCTGGTCGGGTTCGCCCGGTCGCTGGCCCGTGAGCTCGGCTCGCGCAACATCACCGCGAACGTCGTCGCCCCCGGCTTCGTGCACACCGACATGACCGACGAGCTCCCGGAGGCCCGGCGCAAGCAGATCCTCGCGCAGGTCCCGTCCGGTCGCTACGCCGAGCCGGCCGAGATCGCCGCCGCCGTCCGCTACCTCGCCTCGGAGGACGCCGGCTACGTCAACGGCGCCGTACTGCCGGTCGACGGCGGCCTCGGCCTCGGCCACTGATTCCCGTTTCCCGAACCACCAGACTTGGAGGACAAGTGCCCGGACTGCTCGAAGGCAAGCGCCTGCTGATCACCGGCATCATCACCGACGCCTCGCTCGCCTTCCACGCGGCTCGCATCGCCCAGCAGGAGGGCGCGAAGGTGGTACTCACCGGCTTCGGCCGGATGTCGCTGGTCGAGCGCATCGCGAAGCGGCTGCCGGAACCGGCGCCGGTGCTCGAGCTGGACGTCACCAATCAGGAGCACCTCGACTCACTGGCCGACCGCGTCCGGGAGCACGTGGACGGCCTCGACGGCCTGCTGCACTCGATCGGGTTCGCCCCGCAGAGCTGCCTGGGCGCGCCGTTCATGGACGCCCCCGCCGACGACGTGAAGGTCGCCGTGGACGTCTCGGCGTACTCGTTCATGTCGCTGTCGAAGGCGTGCCTGCCGCTGCTGGGCCGCGGCGCCTCGATCGTGGGCATGGACTTCGACGCCCGTGTCGCGTGGCCGGTCTACAACTGGATGGGTGTGGCGAAGGCCGCGCTGGAGTCGGTCAACCGGTACCTGGCCAAGGAACTCGGGCCGCAGGGCATCCGGGTGAACCTGGTGAGCGCGGGCCCGATGAAGACGATGGCCGCGAAGTCGATCCCGGGCTTCGTCGACCTCGAAGAGGGCTGGGGCGACCGCGCGCCGCTCGGCTGGGACAGCTCGGACCCGGACCCGACCGCCAAGAGCGTCTGCGCGCTGCTGTCGGACTGGCTCCCGGCCACCACCGGCTCGATGATCATGGTGGACGGCGGCGTCCACTCGCTCGGCATCTGAGTTCTTTGTCCGTGAAGGCCCCCTTACCGGCTGTGAGAGCCGGTAAGGGGGCCTTCACGGCTTTTCAGACGGCCACCGGAACGCGGTTGTCGGCGCGCTGGACGGTGACCGCGACGGTGAGGACGGCCAGGGTGGCCGCGCCCAGGACGATGCCCACCCAGGCCACGCTCGGGAAGCCGAGCCCGGCGTCGATCGCCAGGCCGCCCAGTGCCGGGCCGGCCGTGTTGCCCACGTTGAACGCCGAGGTCGTGCTCGCGCCGACCAGTGTCGGGGCGTCGCCCGCGACGGCGTAGGTGCGGACGTTCAGCGCCGGGTTCGCCGCGAAACCGGCCGCGCCGAAGACGAAGACCGCCACGACCGCGGCCAGGGTGTCCGTGGTGAGGGCGAGGACCACGAGCGCGGCCAGCGCCACCCCGATGCTGGTGTATAACGTCGTAAACGGCCGCACGTCGGCGAGCCGCCCGCCCACGGTGATGCCGAGGAGCGCGCCCGCACCGAAGAGCGCCAGGACGGCCGGGACCCACGACGACGGGAGCCCGTCCGTCTCGGTCAGCAGCGGCGCGAAGTAGCTGAACGCGGCGAAGATCATGGCTTGGTACAAGGCGATCACGCCCAGTGAGAGCCAGACGCGGCCACGGCGGTAGAGCTGCAGCTCGCCGCGGACGCTCGGCAGCTTGGCCGCGCGGGTGTCCGGAACCAGGGCGAGCACGCCGGCGGCGGCCACCAGCGTCACCGCCGCGACCGCCCAGAACGCCGTCCGCCAGCCCGCGTGCTGGCCGAGGAACGTCCCGGCGGGGACGCCGGCGATGTTGGCCACGGTGAGCCCGCCGACCAGGACGGCCAGTGCGCGGCCCCGGCGTGCCACGGGGACCAGCGAGATCGTCGTCGCGGCGGCGACCGCCCAGAACCCGGCGCACGCGAGCGCGGCGACGACCCTGGTGGCGAAGAGCAGACCGTAACCCGGCGCGAGCGCGCCCACGACGTGCGCGGCGATGAACACCGCCAGCATCGCGAGCAGCGTGAGCCGACGGGGGAGCTTGAGCGTCGCGACCGCGAGCAGCGGCGCGCCGACGACCATGCCGATCGCGAACGCGGAGATCAGCAGGCCGGTGTCGGGGATGCCGACGCCGAGGTCGGCGGCCATCCCGGGGAGCAGGCCGGTGATCATGAACTCGGACGTGCCCAGCGCGAACACGCTGAGCCCGAGGACGAAGACGGCCAGCGGCACGGTTCCTCCTTTTTGGATCGTTCGGTACAAAATGTGGTCACGCGAGTACGTGGCCGAGCGAAGGGGATCAGCCGGCGACGAGCGCCGACAAGGCGAGCTCGGCCACGGCGTTCATGGCTTCGCGGCTGGTTCCGCGGCGGGACATCACTTTCAGCCCGGTGATCGTGGTGAGGACGAACTGCGCGACGTCGGCCGGATTCTGGCCGCGCCGGAGACTGCCGTCGCGCGCGCCTTCCTCGGCGCACGCGCTGAGCATGGCGAGATTCCGCTCCGTGTCACTTCGCAGGGCAGCGCCGATTTCGTCGTCGGGCAGGCCGAGTTCGGCGAGGGTGTTCACCACGAGACAGCCGCGGCGGTTGCCCTCGAGCTCGCTTTCGACGGTCGTGCTGAAGAGTGTCCTGAGTCGCTCGGCAGCGGTGCCTGGACCCTCCAGAAGTGCTTGCCGCGCGGTGAGTTCGTGGTCGGTGTAGTGCGTCAGCGACCGCTGGAACAGAGCTTTCTTGCTGGTGAAGGTGTTGTAGACGCTGCTCCGGCCGAGTCCGGTGGCTTCGCACAGGTCCTGTGTCGACGTCGCCTCGTAGCCGCGCGCCCAGAACGCGTTCATCGCGCCCTCGACGGCGGTGGTCTCGTCGAACTCCCGTGGCCTGGCCATGAACGTCACGGTACCAGGGTTTTGGACTGTTCGTTTCAGAACAGGGGGTGTTCGCCCTTGGCCAGGATTTCGGCGACGTCGTCGTAGACGGCCACCGCGCCCGCGTCCCGCAGTTCGGCGGCGCTCGTCCCGCCCGAGCGCACCGCGACGGTGGCCACGCCGGCACGCTTCGCGGAGTGGACGTCCCACACCGCGTCGCCGACGAAGATCGTTTGATCGGGCGGAGTCCCGGCACGTTCGAGGGCGGCCACCACCGGCTCGGGGTCGGGCTTGGTGGCCTCGACGTCCTTGCCGGCGACGATCGCGGCGACCACGTCGTCGACGTCGAGCACCTTGCGCAGGACGTCCAGTTCGTCGGGACCCGCCGACGTGGCGAGCACGACTCGCGTGCCACCGTCGGCCAGCTTCCGGACCAGCTTGCGGGCATCCCGGAACGGCCGCAGCAGCTCGGCGGAGCCGAGGTAGAAGCGAGAGTGGAGCTCCTTGACGCGGTCACCGATCTTCTCGGCGTCCTCGTCGCCGAGGAGGTCGGCCAGCAGCTTGCCCGAGCCCATCCCGATCGCGCGGTGGATGCGCCAGCCGTCGACCTCGCGGTCCAGCTCGTGGAACGCGCGGAGCCACGCGTGGACGTGGAGGTAGTTCGAGTCGACGAGGGTGCCGTCGACGTCGAACAGCACGGCGGTGGGTGACATGCTGGTCTGGTACCCGCTCCCGGCGCGGCCGAACCCGCGTTTCGGTGATACCCCCGGCGGGGTATGGGCACGGCATGAGAGTCGGATTGAGCTGGATCGCGGTGCTGCGGCACGGGCAGAGCACCGGCAATGTCGCCCGTGAGCGTGCCGAAGCCTCGGGCGCGGCGGTGATCGACGTCGCCGAGCGCGACGCGGACGTGCCCCTCTCGGACCTGGGGCGTGAGCAGGCGTCCGCGGCGGGGGAGCTGCTGGGCCGCTATCCGCTCGACCTCGTCGTCAGCTCGACCTACCGGCGCGCGTGGGACACCGCCCGGGCCGCCGCGCCCGACGGCGTCGAGGTGATCGCCGACGAGCGGCTGCGCGACCGCGAGCTGGGGGTGCTGGACCTGCTGACCTCGCACGGCGTCCGTGAGCGCTGGCCCGATGAGCTGCGGCGCAAGCGAAGGCTGGGGAAGTTCTACTACCGGCCGCCCGGCGGCGAGTCGTGGGCGGACGTCGTGCTGCGGCTGCGATCGCTGCTGTCCGAGCTGAGCGCCGAGCTTCCCGGCGGCCGGGTCCTCCTCACCGCGCACGAGATGACGGTGTTCGCGCTGCGCTACCTGCTCGAAGGCGTCGCCGAGCCGGAGCTGTTGCGCTCGGCCGCGGACACCGAGATCCCGAACGGCTCGGTCACCGCGTGGGAGCCGGACGAGCAGGGACGGTTCACGATGGTGCTCGCCCACGAGACCGGCCACTTGCACGCGGCAGGCACGACCCCGACGGCGGACGACGATGCCGCGGAACAACTCTCCTGAGCCCGGCGCGATCAGCCCCGGCCTGCTGAGCCGGTGGCCGATCGGCGTCGAAGACCGGGGCACGGTGCTCGTCATCGGCGGAGCCCGGACGGTGCCGGGCGCCCCGGCGCTCACCGGAACCGCTGCGCTGCGGGCCGGCGCGGGCACCCTCCAGCTCGCGGTCGGGGAACGACACGCGGTCGCGCTCGGCGTCGCCGTGCCGGAGTCGTCGGTGTTCGGGCTCCCGGAGACGTCATCGGGGGCGATCGGCCCGGACGCGGTGGATCGGCTCGGGGACGTCCTGCCTGGTGCGCGGGTTCTGGTCGTCGGGCCCGGGCTTACCGGCGTCGATGAAACCGAAGCGCTGCTGCGGCGTCTGCTTCCCGTGGTAGGGGACGACACCGCCGTCGTCCTCGATGCCTACGCGTTGGGCGCCTTGAGCCGCGCGCCGGAGCTGGCGAAGCCGTTGGACGGGCGCCTGCTGCTGACGCCGAACCGCACCGAGGCGGCGTATCTGGCCGGGTGTCCCGAGGACGAGATCGACGACGTGCGCGTCGCGCGGGAGATCGCCGGGCGGTACCGGGCCGTGGTGCTGCAGATGGGCGTCGTGGCGCGGCCGGACGGGCAGGCCTGGCACGACGGGACCGGCCACATCGGACTCGCCACGTCGGGCAGCGGCGACGTCCTGGCGGGCCTGACCGGTGGGTTCCTCGCCCGTGGCGCGCCCCCCGACCAGGCGGCCTGCTGGGCGACGCACGTCCACGCCGTCGCCGGGCGGCGGCTGCTGCCCGCCACCGGCGCGACCGGCCTGCTCGCGCGCGAGCTCGTCGACGAGGCTCCCCGCGTGATCGCCGAACTGGAACACTGAGCGGGGGCTGCCTCGGCGTGCGGGGCGCCACAGCGGCAAGATGGCACCGTGGGTTACGACGCGTTGCTGTGGCTTTCGTTCGGCGGTCCGGAAGGGCCCGACGAGGTCATGCCGTTCCTCGAGAACGTCACCAGGGGCCGCGGGGTCCCGCGCGAGCGGCTGCTCGAGGTCGCCGAGCACTACCAGCACTTCGGCGGTGTCTCGCCGATCAACCGGCTGAACCGCGAGGCGATCGCGGCCGTCGAGAAGCAGCTGTCCGCCGTCGGGATGGACCTCCCGGTGCACTTCGGCAACCGCAACTGGGCGCCGATGGTGGAGGACACCGTCGCCGCGCTGGCCGCGGCCGGTGCTCAACGGGTCCTCGTCTTCCCCACGAGTGCTTACGGCGGCTACTCGGCGTGCCGCCAGTACGACGAGGACATCTCGCGTGCGCGGGCCGCGGTGGGGGAGAACGCGCCGGAACTGGTGAAGCTGCGCCAGTTCTTCGACCACCCGCTGTTCGTCTCGGCGATCGCCGACGCCGTGCGCGCGGCGCACGCCGAACTCGGGAACGTGCCGGGGATCCGGACCGTCTTCACCGCGCACTCGGTTCCCTCGAGCGCCGATCGCGCCTCGGGTCCGCCGTCGGAAGGTGGCCACCGGTACTCGGGGCAGATCGCCGAAGCGGCCAGGTTGGTGGCTCTCGAGGCGGGCATCGACTCGTACGACGTCGTCTGGCAGTCGCGTTCCGGGCCGCCGCAGGTGCCGTGGCTGGAGCCGGACATCGTCGACCACATCGACGCTTTGCACGCTTCGGGAGTGCCCGCGGTGGTCGTGTCGCCGATCGGGTTCGTGTCCGACCACCTGGAGGTGATCTGGGACCTCGACAACGAAGCCGCCACCCGTGCTGCCGAGCACGGCATGGCCTTCGCCCGCGCGGCGACTCCGGACACCGACCCGCGCTTCGCCGAGCTGGTGGTGGAGCTCATCCGCGAGCACACCCACGACGTCGCGCCGCGGAAACTCTCGCCCTTCCCCGCCGCCGGTTGCACGATCAACGGTGCCCCGTGCGCGGTCGGCTGCTGCGAACCCGCGAAGCGCCCCTCCCGCTGAATGCACCCAATGTGGCATTGGGGTGTTGGGGGCCGGGTGGCTCAGGACGGGCGGTCGGCCTGCTCGGCGAACACCCGCACGGCCTCGTTGACGGCCGCGCACCGCGCGATCCGCACCGCGTCCGACAGCGGCCGCAAAGCCTGAGCGCGCAACGACGAAGCCGAGGCCGACAGCGCCCCGCCCGGGTCGTCGGTCTGCGCGATGGCCAGGATCGCCGCGATCTCCTCGGACCGCTGCAGCACACGCAACGCCCGCCCCGGCGTGCCCGCGGGCCAGGCGACGTCCGGCCGGGAACGCAGGTGCGCGGACAGCTCGGCCCGCACGCCCGGCCGGTCGCTGGCGACGTCCAGCGCCTGCAAAGCGCCCGCGCTCGCGCGGATCGCGTCGGTCAGGCCGTGCTCGGCCTCGCCGAGAGCCTGGAACTCGGGCGGCGCCGGCGAGGCGAGTGAGAAGACCGTCCAGCGCATCAGGCCTTCGGCGATCGGCTCCGGCACGATGCCGAAACCGAACTCAGAGAGCACGACAGCCTCTTCACAGCGAAGTGCCGCTTCGGTGAACGGGCCGCCACCGCCGAGGCCGCGGACGTCGCCGGGCACCGGCAGCACGAGCTGCATCGTTTTCGCTCCCTGCGAACGCAGGGCGAGCAGGAGCTGCACCGGGGTGGCCGCCCGGTGGAAGGCCAGCGGGAGGTCGAATGCCTCCGCGGCGGGCGCGTCTGCGGCGACCAC
Source organism: uncultured Actinomycetota bacterium (assembly GCA_963762765.1). Lineage (GTDB taxonomy): Bacteria > Actinomycetota > Actinomycetes > Mycobacteriales > Pseudonocardiaceae > Amycolatopsis. The sequence continues at coordinate 32,557 of CAVXMR010000005.1, read as the reverse complement.
GTCATGGGCCTCACCCCACGTGAGCAGGGCGTCGAGCACATCGTCGGACGCGGCGGCTCCGTTGAGCCACGCGGCTGACCAGACCGCGAAGGTCGCACTGGGACGGCACACGACGTCCTATTTTACCCGGTTGCCGACACTCGCGGACGGGCGCCCACGCTGGAGTCGCTCCACATCGACGGCCCGCCGATAGCGCAGTAGCGTCGATCGGGTGAACGCTGTTCCAGACGCTCTTCCCCGGACCGCCGGGGCACTTCGCGCGGCCGGGTACACGCCGCGCCCCATCGCTCAAGAGATCCACGACAACCTGCTGAAAGCCCTCCGCGAGGGGGAAAACGCCTGGCCCGGCATCGTCGGGTTCTCCCGCACCGTGCTGCCTCAGCTCGAACGCGCGCTGCTGGCCGGCCACGACGTCGTCCTGCTCGGCGAACGCGGCCAGGGCAAGACCCGCCTGCTGCGCACCCTGGCCGGCCTGCTCGACGAGTGGACTCCGGTGATCGAGGGCGCCGAGCTCGGCGAGCACCCGCTGCAGCCGATCACGCCCGCCTCGATCCGCCGCGCCGCCGAACTCGGCGACGAGCTGCCGGTGGCCTGGCGCCACCGCAGCGAGCGCTACACCGAGAAGCTCGCCACGCCGGACACCTCCGTCGGTGACCTCATCGGCGACGTCGACCCGGTGAAGGTGGCCGAGGGCCGCAGCCTCGGCGACCCCGAGACCATCCACTTCGGCCTGGTCCCGCGGGCGCACCGCGGCATCGTGGCCATCAACGAACTGCCCGACCTCGCCGAGCGCATCCAGGTCGCGCTGCTCAACGTGATGGAGGAGCGCGACATCCAGGTCCGCGGGTACACCCTGCGCCTGCCGCTGGACGTGCTGCTCGTGGCGACCGCGAACCCCGAGGACTACACCAACCGCGGCCGGATCATCACGCCGCTGAAGGACCGCTTCGGCGCCGAGATCCGCACGCACTACCCGCTGGACGTCGAGTCCGAGATCGCCGTCGTCAAGCAGGAGGCGAACCTGGTCGCGGAGGTCGGCGAGCCGCTGCTGGAGGTCCTCGCGCGCTTCGTGCGCAACCTGCGCGAGGCGCCGGTGATCGACCAGCGCTCCGGCGTTTCGGCCCGCTTCGCGGTCGCGGCGGCGGAAACCGTGGCCGCTGCGGCGCTGCGGCGTTCGGCGCTGACCGGCGAGGAACCCGCGGTCGCGCGCCCGGTCGACCTCGACGCCGTCCCGTCCGTGCTGCGCGGGAAGCTCGAGTTCGAGCCCGGCGAGGAGGGGCGCGAGGTCGAGCACCTCGTGCACCTGCTGCGCCGCGCGGTCGCCGAGACCGCTCGTCACCGCTTCGCCGGGCTGGACCTGCGTCCGCTGGCCGACGCCGTCGCCGACGGCCACCTCGTGGCCACCGGGGAACGGGTGCCGGGCAAGGACGTCCTCGCCGCGCTGCCGGAACTGCCGGTGCTGCACGAGGTCGCCCAGCGCGCGGGCGTGTCCGCCGACGAGCCCGCCGGGCGGATCGCGGCCGCGGTCGAGCTGGCGCTGGAATCGCTGTTCCTGGCCCGGCGGCTGGCCAAGGATTCCGACGACACGACCACCGTCTACGGCCAATGAGCATGCTCCCGGAGGGATATTCGTACGGCCCGTGGCACGACGGGCCGGATCCCCTCGCCCCGCCCGCGGACCTGCACGACGCCCTCGACGAGATCGGCCGCGAGGTGATGGCGGGTGCGTCGCCGCGCTCGGCGCTGGAGGAACTGCTGCGCCGTGGCACCGACCGCACGGCGGGGCTGGACGAGCTGACGCGGCGGCTGTGGCAGCGCCGCGCGGAAATCCAGCGGCGGCACCGGCTCGACGGCACGCTCCAGGAGGTCGACCGGCTGCTGCGTGAGGCGCTGGAGGCCGAGCGCCGGGCACTGTTCCCCGACCCGGACGACGACGCCCGGTTCCGTGAAGCCCAGCTGGACGCGCTCCCGTCGGGCACCGCGGCGGCCGTGCGCGAGCTCGCCGAGTACGACTGGCGGTCCGAGGAGGGCCGGGAGAACTACCAGAAGATCCAGGACCTGCTCGGCCGCGAGATGCTCGACTCCCGGTTCGAGGGCATGAAGGAGGCATTGCAGAACGCCACGCCCGAGGACGTCGAGCGTGTCAACCAGATGCTCGGCGACCTCAACGCGTTGCTGGCCGCGCACGCCCAGGGTGCCGACGACATCCAGGAGCGGTTCGAGGAGTTCATGCGCCGCCACGGCGAGTACTTCCCGGAGAACCCGCGCAACGTCGAAGAGCTGATCGACGCGCTCGCGGCTCGCGCGGCCGCGGCGCAGCGGATGCTCAACTCGATGACCGAGGAGCAACGCGCGGAACTCTCGGCGTTGACCCAGCAAGCCTTCGGCGATCCCAGGCTCGCCCAGCAACTGTCCACTTTGGACGCCCAGCTGCGGGCGGCACGGCCCGGGGAGGACTGGACGTCCTCGGCGCGCTTCCGCGGCAAGAACCCGCTGGGCATGGGCGAGGGCGCACAGGCGATGCAGGACCTCGCGGAGCTGGACGGCCTGGCCGAGCAGCTCGGCCAGTCGTATCCCGGCGCGAGCCTGGACGACATCGACCTGGAGTCGCTCGAACGGCAGCTCGGGAAGGACGCCGGGGTCGACGCCCGGCGACTGTCCGAACTGGAGCGAGAACTACGTCGGCAGGGCCTGTTCGAACGCGCCGCCGATGGCACGCTTCGGTTGTCTCCCAAGGCGTTGCGACGTCTTGGCGAGACCGTGCTGTCAGACATCGTCAACGCGCTTCGCGGCCGGACCGGCGATCGGCAGACCGAGTCCGCCGGCGCGGCGGGCGAGCCGACCGGCGCCAGCAGGCCGTGGCAGTTCGGGGACATGCAGCCCTGGGACGTGCCGCGGACGATCCGTAACGCCGTCCTCCGCTCGGTCTCGGTCGGCTCGGGAGTCAAGCTCGACGTCGAGGACGTCGAAGTGGTCGAGACCGAACACCGGTCGCGCGCGGCGGTGGCGTTGCTCGTCGACACGTCGTGGTCGATGGTCCAGGAGGGCCGCTGGCTGCCGATGAAGCGCACCGCGCTGGCGCTGCACCAGCTGATCAGCACCCGCTTCCGCAACGACGCCCTGCGGCTGATCACGTTCGGGCGCTACGCGATGCCGGTGGAGCTGCCCGAACTGGTCGGCCTGGAGGGCACCTGGGAGCAGGGCACCAACGCCCACCACGCGCTCCTGCTGGCCGGGCAGCACCTGCGGCGTCACCCGGACGCGCAGCCGGTGGTCCTGATGGTGACCGACGGCGAGCCGACGGCGCACCTGGAACCCGACGGCACGGCGGAATTCGACTACCCGCCCCAGCCCCGGACCCTCCACAAGACACTGTCCGAAGTGGACCGGCTGGCCAAGCTGGGCGCGTCGGTCACGGTGTTCCGGCTCGGCGACGACCCGCGCCTGACGGCGTTCGTCGAAACGATCGCGCGCCGCTCCGGCGGCCGCGTGGTCGCACCCGACCTGGACGGCCTGGGCGCGGCCGTGGTGGGGGACTATCTCAGGACGCGTCGGTAGAAGGACTCGTGAGCGTTCCGGGCGGTTCTAACCGCCCGGAACGCTCACGAGTCCTCACCACGATTCCGGCGCCGCGGCCCGGCACCACCGTGATGTGCCGGATCCGCGGTGGCTCGGGCACCGGCCGGTCCGGCTCGACGGTGAACCGCGTGAACAGCTCCCGCAGCACGATTGTCGCCTCCAGCAACGAGAATCCGGCACCGAGGCACCGCCGGACGCCGCCGCCGAACGGCAGCCACGTGCCCGTCGCCGGGCCGCCGTCCAGGAACCGCTCGGGCCGGAAGGCGGCAGGCTCGGGGTGGTGGGTCGGGTCGGCCTGGACCAGGCTGATCGAGGGGACCACGGCGAACCCGGCGGGGATCGTGTAGCCGCCGATCTCGACGTCTTCGGTGAGCCTCCGGGCCACGCTCCCGATGACCGGGCGCAGCCGCATCGACTCCTTGGCCACCGCCTCGAGGTAGCGCTCGTCCCCGGCGTCGGCGGCGCGGGCGGTGGCCGATGCGCAGGCCGGGTCACGCGCCAGCTCGTGCAACGCCCAGGCGAGCGCGGTCGCGGTGGTCTCGTGCCCGGCGAGCAGCAGCGTGATCAGCTGGTCGCGCAGCTCGGCGTCGGACAGCGGATCGTCGCCCGGCACGGTCAGCAGGCGGGACAGGACATCGGTGCGGTCGGCGAGGTCGGGGGCGCGGCGCCGGTCGGCGATCTCGGCGTAGAGCAGCTCGTCGACCTGCTGCTGGCGTTCGAGATTGCGGCGCCAGCGCCCGAACCGCTGCATCTGCGGCACGTGCCAGCCGAGCACGTCGAACCCCCTGATGTCGCTGGTGTGCCGCAGCAGCTCGCGCAGCTCGTCCAGCCGGGGCCCGTCGACGACGCCGAACACGACCCGCAGGATGACTTCGAGCGTGAGGGCCTGCATCCGGTCGTGGACCCGGAACGGCGTGCCGGGGCGCCAGCTGTCCAGCTCGGCCACGGTCAGCTCGGTGACCAGGTCCCGGTAGCCACGCAGCGCGGCGCCGTGGAAGGCGGGCATGAGCAGCCGCCGGGCGCGCAGGTGGACGTCCTCGTCGGTGATCAGGACGGAGTGCTGCCCCATCACCGGCTTGAGGATCGCGTTGCCCTCGCCGGCGTGGAACGTCGTGGCCGGACCGGCGAAGATCTTCCGGATCACGTCGGTGTCGGCGACCACGACGGCGTTGCGCGTGGGGTAGAGCCGCAGCCGGAAGACGTCGCCGTAGTGGCGGCGCAACCGGGGCATCAGCCACGGCCCGAACCGGCCGAACAGGATGGTCTGCACCAGAGTGGGGACCGGAGGTCCGGGCGGGAGGGCCATCCTCCGTTAGTACCCGCGCGAAACAAGGCTGTCCAGCAGACTTGACCCTCACGCCGCGTGAGGCACCACGGTGGTCGTTGTCAGGGCCGCAACGGCCGAAGGAGGAGGGGACATGGGTTATCCGGTGGGCAAGGTCGCCGCGCTGGCCGGGGTGACCGTCCGCACGCTGCATCACTACGACGAGATCGGCTTGCTCACCCCGAGCGGGCGCACGACGTCGGGGTATCGCAGTTACAGCGACGACGACCTCGACCGGCTCCAGCGCATCCTGCTGTACCGGGAGCTCGGCTTTCCCCTCGAGACGATCGCGACCCTCGTGGACGATCCCGGCACCGACGCCGACGCGCACTTCAAACGGCAGCGGGAGCTGCTGGTCGAGCGCATCGGCGAGCTGGATCGGATGGTCGCGGCCGTCGACCGTGTGATGGAGGCGAGAGCCATGGGCAACGCGTTGACGCCCGAGGAGAAGTTCGAAGTGTTCGGCGGGTTCCGCGAGCCGGAGAGCTACGCGGAGGAGGCCGCCCAGCGGTGGGGGCACACGCCGCAGTGGCAGGCATCGACGGCGCCGTCGATGACCAAGCAGGACTGGATCGAGGCGGAGGCGGCCCGGAAGGACTGGGTCCGCCGGCTGACCGAGGTGCTGGACGGAGGTCCGGAAAGCACCGCCGCGATGGATCTCGCCGAGGAGCACCGCGCGATGCTGAGCCGGTTGATGGGGGAGTGCTCCTACGAGATGCAGCAGAAGATCGGTGAGCTCTACGCCACCGAGCCGGTGCAGCTGGCGTTCCTGATCCGCGAGGACGAGCAGCGCCCCGGCGTCGGCGCCTTCGTCCGTGACGCGATCCGGGCGAACGCGGCGCGGGCGCGCTAGCCGTCCCACCGGGCGGGAGTGGGCCGGGGGCATTGCTTACAGTCGGGGTATGCAGACATGGTCATCGGTCGACGTCCCCCGCATCCCCGGCACACCCCGCCCGTTGCGGCTCCACGACACGGCCACCGGGCAGATCCGCCCGACCGCACCCGGCGAGACCGCCCGGATGTACGTCTGCGGCATCACGCCCTACGACGCGACGCATCTGGGGCACGCCGCGACGTACCTGGCATTCGACCTGGTGAACCGCCTCTGGCTGGACAACGGCCACGAGGTCCACTACGTCCAGAACGTCACCGACATCGACGAGCCGCTCCTCGAGCGCGCCGCTCGCGACCAGGACGACTGGGTCGTGCTCGGCATGCGTGAGACGGCGCTGTTCCGCGAGGACATGACGGCGCTGCGCGTGATCCCGCCACGGCAGTTTGTCGGCGCGGTGGAGAGCATCCCGGAGATCGTCGAGGTGATCGCGAAGCTGCTGGCCAACGGCGCGGCCTACCGTGCCGACGACCCGGAGTACCCGGACATCTACTTCGACCGCGACGCGACCGGCCGGTTCGGCTACGAGTCGAACTATGACGTCGAGACGATGCTGAAGTTCTTCGCCGAGCGGGGCGGCGACCCGGACCGGCCCGGCAAGCGCCACCCGCTCGACGCGCTGCTGTGGCGGATGGCGCGCCCGGGCGAGCCGTCGTGGGAGTCCGAGCTCGGCAGCGGACGGCCCGGCTGGCACATCGAGTGCAGCGCGATCGCGGTCAACCGGCTCGGCCTCGGCTTCGACGTCCAGGGTGGCGGCTCCGACCTGATCTTCCCGCACCACGAGTACAGCGCGGCCCACGCCGAGGCCGTCGCGACCGACGGCCCGTTCGCCCGGCACTACGTGCACGCGGGGATGATCGGGCTCGACGGCGAGAAGATGTCCAAGTCGCGCGGAAACCTCGTGTTCGTCTCGCGGCTGCGCGCGGACAAGATCGACCCCGGTGCGATCCGGCTCGCCCTGTTCGCCGGGCACTACCGGTCCGATCGCGCGTGGACGGCCGACCTGCTGTCCTCGGCAGAGGCACAGCTGGCGCGGTGGCGCGAGGCCGTCTCGCTGGACGCGGGCCCGGAGGCCCTCGACACGATCGCGCGGCTGCGTGACCACCTGGCCGACGACCTCGACACCCCGAAGGCGCTCGCCGCCGTCGACGCCTGGGCTACCGCGGCCCTGCGCCGCGACGGCACCGACTCCGAGGCCCCCGGCCAGATCCGAGCAGCTGTGGACGCCCTCCTCGGCATCGAGCTGTAGAGGTCCGTGAATGCCACATTGAGGGCTCTAAGACGCCGTCAATGTGGCATTCACGGACTTGCGCGTATAACGACCTATACGGTCACGCGATCCTGCCCGCCTCCAAGTGCAAGTGCTCGCCTGACCAATCCCGGCGCAGCCACCGATCATGAGACGCAATGACGACAGCGCCCGGCGCTGTGTCGAGCACCGCGAACAGTTCTTCCGCCAGCGTCAGCGAAATGTGGTTCGTCGGCTCGTCGAGCAGCAGCACGTCCGGCGGCGAGGCCAGCAGTACCGCCAGCGCGAGACGCCGTCGTTGCCCGACCGACAGCGTCCCGACCGGTTGGCCGGCCGAACGCGGGGGCAGCAGGCCGAGGCGGCTCAGCGGGGGAGCGTCCTCGCCGAGCGCGTCGCGGTATACCTGCTGAGCCGACTGCGCCGGATCGGCGAACTCGACGTCCTGCGCCAGCATCCCGACGCGCACGCCCTGTCCGAAGTGGACAGTCCCCGACGCCGGGGTCAACGAGCCCGCCAGCACCGAGAGCAGCGTCGACTTCCCGGCGCCGTTCCCGCCGGTGATCAGCAGCCGCGCCGAGCCCGTGACGTCCAACCGCGGCACGCTCAGCCGTCCCGGAACCTCCAGTGCGCGCACCGAAACCGCGGGGCCCTCGCCGCCCGGACGTCCGGTCAGCTCGGCCCGGAACCGCAGCGGCGCCGGGGGTTTGCGCACCTGGTCGCGTTCCAGCTCCTCCAGCCGGAGCTGGGCGTTGCGGACCCGCCGGGAGATCGTCTTCTGGACCCGGCTGCCCTTGAAGTTGTAGATGAACTTGTCGTTGTCGCGCGGCCCGCGGTTGTGCGCGACCGTCCGGGCGGTCGTCGCGACCGCCTCCCGCAGCTCGGTCAGCTCGTCCTGCTCCTCGGCGAACCGCTGTTCCCAGCGGGCGCGCTCGGCCCGCTTGTGCACCAGGTAGTCCGAGTAGCTGCCGCCGTACCGGACCGCCCCGCCGGCGAGCCGGTCGCCCGCCGCCGGGTCGAGGTCGATGATGTCCGTGCACACCGCGTCCAGGAAGACGCGGTCGTGCGAGGACAGCACGACGACCCCGGTCAGCTCGCTGAGATGGCGTTCGAGGAACTCCATCCCGCTGTCGTCGAGGTGGTTGGTCGGCTCGTCGAGTAGCAGCGTTTCCGGCCGCCGGATCAGCAGCGCGGCCAGCCCGAGCCGGGACCGTTGCCCGCCCGAGAGCGTGCCGAGCGGCCGGGCCGGGTCGATGCCGCCGAGCCCCAGTCCGTCGCAGACGAGCTCGGCGCGGCGGTCGGCGTCCCACAGGTCGTGGGCCTGCGCCCAGTCGAGCACCCGGCCGTACTCCTCGAGGACGGCGGCGTCGTCCGGACGCTCCGTCATCGCGGCGGTCAGCTCGTCGAGCCGCCCGGCCGCCGCGCGGATCTCGGCGAGCGCGTCGTCGATGACGTCGGTCATCGTCGCCGACGCCGGGAAAGGCAGCTCCTGCACGAGGAATCCCAGGTCGTCGCCCCGGCGGATCTCGCCGGTGCGGGGTTCGGAGAGCCCGGCGAGCAGCCGCAGCAGCGTCGACTTGCCGGAGCCGTTCTCGCCGACGAGGCCGAGCCGCTGGCCGGCCGAGGCCGTCAGCGAGATCCAGTCGAGCACGATGCGGGCGCCGTAGCCGAAGACGACGTCTTTGGCCTGCAAGGAAAGAGACATGAATGATCACCGAGCCCTGGTGTGAAAGGGAGATTCCCGCCGGGCATCGGTGGCCTCGGACGCGGGAAGGGGCGCGGTTCAGTTCCTCATAGTGGAACCAGGTTAACGCAACAGTCGTAGAGTTAGTCAACTCGATATGACGTGGGTCACATCGCCGGGTTCGGCGTGCTCCGCGGCGGCCGCGCCGTCGACCAGAAAATCGACCAGCGCCCTCAGCTGGCGCCGGTCGAGCTTGGCGAGCCGCTCGCCGACGAACCGGGCCATCGGCGCGTAGGCCTCGGCGAGCTCGGCCATCCGGTCGGGCAGCGGGCGGACGGTCAGGCGCCGCCGGTCGGCCGGGTCGGGCGCGCGCTCGGCGAGGCGATGGCGCTCCATCCGGTCGAGCAGGCGGGTGAACGCGCCGGTCGTCATCCCGAGCAGCCGCGCGAGCTCGGTCGGGGAGTCGCTGACGCCGCCGTGCAACAGGTGCAGGCAGTGCAGCTCGGTCGGGGTGACGCCGAGGCGGTCCGCGACCGCCGAGTGGAACAGCACGGTCGACCCCACGAAACGGGGGAGGGCCAGCGCGGCGGCGGTGGCGAGTTCTCGCTGGTCGGGCACCTGTCGTCCGGATTCAGTCGCGCGGGTGACGCAGTAGCTGCCCAATGCAATTACTGCCACGCGAAGGGTATCGGAAAGCCTTGACAGCCCTGACATCGGGCGCAACTATGAAAGGTAATTTTCGAAAGGAACCTTTCACAATGACCGAGCTGCCGCCGCGCAAGCGGATCGAGGACGCCGAGCTGCTGCGCGCGCTGGCGCACCCGTTGCGTTCGGCGCTGCTGCACCACCTGACCGCCGTCGGCCCGCGCACCGCCAGCGAGTGCGCCGAGGCCGTCGGCTCGACGGCGTCGAACTGCAGCTGGCACCTCCGCCAGCTGGCGCAGTACGGCCTGGTCGAGCGCGCCGAGGGCGACGACGGCCGGGAACGCCCATGGCGCGCCCGGCAGGTGGGCCTGGAGATCGGCCCGCTGCGCGACGACCCGGTCCAGCTCGCGGCTCAGCTGGGTGTCGTCGGCGCCGCGCTGGCGAACGAGCAGGAGCTGACCCAGCGCTTCCTCGACTCCGTCGACGCGATGGAGCCGCGCTGGCGTGACGCGGTCGGCCTCAACACCTACGCCCTGCGCGTCACGCCGGAGGAGTTGACGGAGCTTGTCGAAGCGATCGACGCGCTGATCCGGCCATACGTGGCCGCGATCAGGAAGGACGCCCCGGCCGACGCGAAGCCCGTCCACGTGGGGCTGCGCGCGTTGCCGCGGATCAGTCACTCGGGGAAGGCGGAGTCATGAAACTGCTGGGGGAGCCCGCGTTCGCGCGGCTGTGGATGGCCGCGTTCTTCGGCGAGACGGCCGAATGGATGCTGCAGGTCGCGATCCCGCTCTACCTGTTCACGACCACCGGATCGGCCGCGACGACGGCGTTGAGCATCGTGCTCGGCCTGCTCCCGGCGGTGCTGCTGAGCCCGGTCGCGGGCGTGGTCGCGGATCGCTGGAACCGCCGTCTGGTGCTGCTCGGGGTCTGCGTGGCGCTGGCTGTCGTGGCGTTGCCGCTGCTGAGCGAACCCGAAGTCCCTGTGGTCTACGGTGTGATGGCCGTCCAGGCCGCGCTGGCGTCGGTGTTCGAACCCGCGCGCAACGCGCTCGTGCCGCAGCTGGTCGGCGTCGAGCACGTGACCGGCGCGAACGGCCTGATGAGCGTCAACGGCAGCGTCGCCCGGCTGGCCGGCGGCTGGGCCGGGGGCGCGCTGCTCGGCTGGGGCGGGCTCGAGGACGTCATGCTGGTGTACCTGGTAGTGCTCGCGGTGGCGGCCGCGCTGCTGCTCAGGCCGTTCCCCGGCGTCACCGTGGCCGCGGTTCGGGAACCGGCGGTCCGCGCGTGGCTGGACGGCCTGCGTGAGCTGACCGGCAACCGCCGGCTGCGCCGGACCGGCGCGGCGCTGGTGTTCACCTCGCTGGCGCAGGGGATGTTCCTGGTGCTCTTCGTGGTCTACGTCCTGGACGTGCTCGGCGGCAGCGAGGCCGACGCCGGCCTGCTGCGCGGCGTCCAGGCGATCGGCGGGCTTGCCGCCGGGTTCGCACTGGCCACGATCGCGCGGCGGGTGGCTCCGGCGGCGCTGCTGGCTTGGGGTGCGCTGGTCATGGGCGTGCTGTCCGCGGTGATCTGGAACTTCGCCTTCCTGACCACGTCCCTGGGTGTCTACATAGGACTGTTCATGCTCGCCGGTGCCCCGGGTGTGGCGGTGGGCGCGGGCCTGCTGGCCGAGATCCAGAGCGCCACCGCGCCCGAGCGGGCCGGCCGGGTGCTGAGCACGGTGTTCGCGGCGACGGCGGCGTTCCTGGCGCTGGGCGCGCTGCTGACCGGCGCGCTGATCGAGGTCACCGGCCCGGCGGTGCTGCTGAACGTCCAGGCTGGGGCGTACGTGGTGGCGGGGCTGATCATGGTGAAGGGGCGAAGGGGTTCCTCGGTGAGCGGGGGCCGGGTTCTCGTGAGTGGTAAGTCGGGTTATTGAGCGGTAAGGCAAACGTGGCGTGCTGCGGCATCGAGGACTCGTGAGCGTTGCGGGCGGTTAGAACCGCCCGCAACGCTCACGAGCCCGTCGGCAGGTCCCCCTCGCTTCACCACGCCACCTTTGACCTACCCCTCAATAGAACCCGACTTACCACTCACGAGGCCCTACCCGCGTCTGCCGTGGTTCCGGTGGGATTCGCCGCTTCCGCGCGGACGAGCGGCACCGGCTCGCTACGGTGGAGGGGTGCCGCATCTCTTCGCCACCAGCGACCTCCACGTGACTCACGAGGGCAACGCGCCGATCGTCGACTCGATCGTGCCGGAGACCCCGGACGACTGGCTGCTCGTGGCGGGCGACGTCGCCGAGCGGGCCGAATCGATCGTGGAGACCCTGGACGTGCTGCGCGGGCGGTTCGCCAAGGTCGTCTGGGTGCCAGGGAACCACGAGCTGTGGACCACCAACGGCGACGAATGCCAGCTCCGCGGCCAGGCCCGCTACGAGCACCTCGTCGAGCGCTGCCGCGAGATCGACGTGCTCACCCCCGAGGACGAGTTCCCGGTCTGGGAGCACGCCGACCGCCCGCTGACCATCGCCCCGCTGTTCCTGCTCTACGACTACAGCTGGCGCACGCCCGCCGCGCAGGACGTCTCGCTGGAGGAAGCGCTGGAGCAGGCACGCGAGGCCGGGGTGGTGTGCACCGACGAGTACTTCCTGCACCCGGACCCGTTTCCGAGCCGGCAGGCGTGGTGCGCGGAGCGGCTCAAGGTCAGCACCGAGCGGCTCGACGCCATCCCGGCCGACCACGGCACCATCCTGATGTCGCACTGGCCGCTGCACCGCCACCCGACGGCGCCGCTGTACTGGCCGGAGTTCGCGCTCTGGTGCGGCACCACCCAGACCGAGGACTGGCACGTCCGCTACCGCGCGGAGATCGCCGTCTACGGCCACCTGCACATCCCGCGGACCACCGAGGCGGACGGCGTCCGGTTCGAGGAGGTCTCGCTGGGCTACCCGCGCGAGTGGCGTAAACGCGCTCGCGGCCCGGTCCCGCTGCGGCGCATCCTGTGGCCGTCGGCATGAAGGTCCGGACGGTGCTGGGTGACCTCGACCCGGCCGAACTCGGCGTCTGCGACGCGCATGACCACCTGTTCTTCGCCTCGAAGATGTTGCCCGGCCAGGAGCTCGACGACGTCGACGCGGCCGCGGCCGAGCTGCGCGCGTTCAAGCGGGCCGGTGGTGCCGCCGTCGTGCAGTGGACGCCGTATGGGCTCAACCGCCGGATCGCCGACCTGGCCCGGATCTCCGCGGAGACCGGCGTCCACGTGGTGGCCGCGACGGGTCTCCATCGCGCCGAGCACTACGCGCCGTCGCTGCTCGCCGAGCTCGACGACCTGACCCGGGTCTTCGTGGACGACCTCACCTCGGACGGCCCGAAGGCCGGCATGATCAAGGTGGCGGGGGCGTTCCACACGGTCGACGCGCACGCCCGGCGGACGATGACCGCCGCCGCGGCCGCGCACCACGAGACCGGCGCTCTCATCGCGGTGCACCTCGAGCTGGGCACCGCGGCGCTGGAAGTGGCGACACTGCTGTGTGACGATCTTGAAGTTCCACCCGATCGAGTGATTCTCGGGCACCTCAATCGCAATCCCGACCAGCGGCTGCAGCGTGAGATCGCCGAGACCGGGGTCTTCCTGGGTTTCGACGGGCCGTCCCGCGCCAACCACGCCACCGACTGGCGGCTCCCGGAGAGTCTCGAAGCCCTGGTCGAGACCGGCCACGCGGGTCAGATCCTGCTGGGCGGTGACACCACGACGGCGGCGGCCCGCGCGTCCAGCGGTGGCGGCCCGGGCATCCCGTACCTGCTCACGACGCTGCGGCCGCGGTTGACGAAGCTGCTCGGCGAGGACGTCGTCACCGGCATGCTGGTAGCGAATCCCGCCCGGGCGTTCGCCACCGCCTGGCCCGGCTGACCGATCACATCCGGATCGCCAGCCAGATCGCCGCGGCCAGCGGCAGCACCGCCACCACGACCGCGGACAGCAGGGTCCCGCTGAGGACGGCGAGCTTGCCGAGCGCGCGGCCGAGCGGCAGCTCGTCGACGACGTCGGGGGCATCGGTCTCAGGCATGAACCGCATGCCCGACCAGAGCGCCACGGCCAGCACGGCCCAGAACGCGAGCACCCCGATCGCGAGGACCACCAGCCGTGCCGTTCCTCGCCCGCCACCGCCGAGCAGGCCGTCGAGCGCCAGGAACTCGGCCGCCACGCCCAGCGCGATCGAGAGCAGCACGCCGGCGCTGTAGGCGATCCTGAACGGCTTGAGCGGCACGTACTTGCGGTCTTCCCGGCGTTCGGGTCGCTGCGTGAGGACGAAGGCCAGCAACAGGGCGGGAATGACCTGAGCGGTGGTCGCCCAGAAATCCGAGGTGATCGGCACCCGGGAAGGATGCCGCACCGTCAAGGCCACCCGCGAAGGTGGCCTTGACGGCACTCAGCGGTTGAGGCCGGGGCCGTCCTGCCCGGGACGGCGCCGCCGCAGGTACCGCTCGAACTCCGCGGCGATCTTGTCCCCGCTGACGTCCTCGATGGTGATATCGGACTGCGCGTCGCCGCGCTCCTCGAGCCCGCGGACGTACTCGGTGATCTCCTCGTCCTCGTCGGCCATCTCGCTGACCGTGCGCTGCCACTCCTCGGCCTGCTCAGGCAGTGCACCCAGCGGAATCTCGACGTCGAGGATGTCCTCGAGCTTGTGCAGCAGGGCCAACGTCGCCTTCGGGGACGGCGGGTGCGACACGTAGTGCGGCACCGCCGCCCAGATCGACACGGCCGGGATGCCCGCCTGCACGCAGTAGTCCTGCAGGACGCCGACGATCCCGGTCGGGCCCTGGTAGTTGTTCAGGTCCAGCCCGAACTGGGACGCGGTGTCCTTGTCGTACGCCGTACCGGTGACCGGGACCGGCCTGGTGTGCGCGGTGTCCGCGAGCAGCGCGCCCAGCGTCACCACGGTCGCCACCTCCAGCTGCTGGATGTGCTCGAGCAGCTCGGCGCAGAACGCCCGCCAGCGCATGTTCGGCTCGGGGCCCTGCACCAGCACCACATCGCGGTCGAAGCCGTCGGGGCGGCACACCGACAGCCGCGTCGTCGGCCAGTCGACCCGTCGAGTGACGCCGTCCACCATGCGGACCGTGGGCCTGCTGACCTGGAAATCGTAGTAGTCGTCGGGCTCCAGCTCAGCCAGGGGGGTGGCATCCCAGTTGAGCTGCAGATGCTCGACCGCCCGGCTCGACGCGTCACCTGCGTCGTTCCAGCCTTCGAAGGCCACCACCATCAGTGGCCGGGTGGTCTGCGGGCGGTCGCGGTCCGGGTCACCGGGCCGCGGGGTCTCGTCGACGGGCTCACTCACCTGACCAGCCTACGACCCTGCGGCCTTACGCTGTTCAGCATGTCCGATCCGCTGCTCGAAGCCCTCCGCTCGCGAGTCCTGGTGGCCGACGGGGCGATGGGAACCGCACTTCAGGCGCACGACCTGGGCTTGGACGACTTCGCCGGGCTCGAGGGCTGCAACGAGATCCTCAACGTGACGCGCCCGGACGTCGTCCGCTCGGTGCATCGCGGCTATCTGGAAGCCGGCGCGGACGCCGTCGAAACCAACACGTTCGGGGCGAACTTCGCGAATTTCGCCGAATACGACATCACCGAGCGGATCTTCGAACTGGCCGAGACGGGCGCCCGGCTGGCCCGCGAGACCGCCGACGAGTTCGCCACGCCAGACCGCCCCCGCTTCGTGCTCGGCTCGGTCGGCCCCGGCACCAAGCTGCCGACGCTCGGGCACGCGCCCTTCACCACCCTGCGTGACGCCTACGCCGAGGAGGTCCGCGGCCTGCTCGAAGGCGGCGTCGACGCGGTCATCGTCGAGACCACCCAGGACATCCTGCAGACCAAGTCCTCGATCATCGGCGCGCAACGTGCCATGGACGCCGTGGGCCGCCGGGTGCCGATCATCGCCTCGATCACCGTCGAGACCACCGGGACCATGCTGCTCGGCACCGAGGTCGGCGCCGCGCTGCAGGCGCTGGAACCGATGGGCATCGACGTCATCGGCCTCAACTGCGCCACCGGCCCGGCCGAGATGAGCGAGCACCTGCGCCAGCTGTCCAAGCACGCGCGCGTCCCGCTGTCGGTCATGCCGAACGCGGGCCTGCCCGAGCTCGGTCCGAACGGCGCGGTCTACCCGCTCGGCCCGGAAGCCCTGGTCGACGCGCTGGTCGGGTTCGTGCGCGAGTTCGGCGTCGGCCTGGTCGGCGGCTGCTGTGGCACGACCGACGAGCACATCCGGCAGCTCGCGGCGGCCGCGCGCGACCTGACGCCCGTGGCGCGGCGCCCGCGTCCCGAGCCGGGCGTGTCGTCGCTGTACCAGGCGGTGCCGTTCAAACAGGACGCCAGCGTGCTGATGATCGGCGAGCGGACCAACGCCAACGGCTCCAAGGCGTTCCGGAACGCGATGCTCGAAGGGCGGCTCGACGACTGCGTGGAGATCGCGCGCGACCAGACCCGCGACGGCGCGCACATGCTCGACCTGTGCGTGGACTACGTCGGCCGGGACGGCGCGGCCGACATGGCCGAGCTGGCCGGCCGGCTGGCGACGGCGTCCACGCTGCCGATCATGCTCGACTCCACCGAGGTCCCGGTGCTGCGAGCGGGACTGGAACGCCTCGGCGGCCGCTGCGCGATCAACTCGGTGAACTACGAGGACGGCGACGGCCCGGAATCCCGGTTCGTCAAGGTGATGGAGATGGTCCGCGAGTTCGGCGCGGCCGTGGTCGCGTTGACCATCGACGAGGAGGGCCAGGCGCGCACGGCCGCCAAGAAGACCGAAATCGCGGCCCGGCTGATCGACGACATCACCGGCAACTGGGGCGTGCGCACCTGCGACATCATCATCGACGCGCTGACGTTCACCATCGCCACCGGCCAGGAGGAGTCGCGCCGCGACGGCATCGAGACGATCGAGGCGATCCGCGAGATCAAGCGGCGCTATCCCGAGGTCCAAACCACGCTCGGGCTGTCGAACATCTCGTTCGGCCTCAACCCGGCCGCGCGGCAGGTGCTGAACTCGGTGTTCCTGCACGAGTGCGTCCAGGCCGGGCTGGACACCGCGATCGTGCACGCCTCGAAGATCCTGCCGATGGCGCGGATCCCGGACGAGCAACGCGCGGTCGCGCTCGACCTCGTGTACGACCGCAGGCGCGAGGGCTACGACCCGCTGCAGGAGCTGATGGCGCTGTTCGAGGGCGTCAGCGCGGCTTCGTCGAAGGCGTCGCGCGCGGAGGAGCTGGCCGCGTTGCCGCTGTTCGAACGGCTGGAACGCCGGATCGTCGACGGCGAGCGCAACGGCCTGGCCGAGGACCTCGACGAGGCGCTCGAGCAGCGCCCGGCGTTGCAGATCATCAACGACACGCTGCTGGCCGGGATGAAGACGGTCGGCGAGCTGTTCGGCTCCGGGCAGATGCAGTTGCCGTTCGTGCTCCAGTCCGCCGAGGTGATGAAGGCCGCGGTCGCGCATCTCGAGCCGCACATGGAGACCGGCGACGACGCCGGCAAGGGCCGGATCGTGCTGGCCACCGTCCGCGGCGACGTGCACGACATCGGCAAGAACCTGGTCGACATCATCCTGTCCAACAACGGCTACGAGGTCGTGAACCTCGGCATCAAGCAGCCGATCACCACCATCCTGGACGCCGCGCGGGAGGCGGGCGCGGACGCGATCGGGATGTCCGGGCTGCTGGTGAAGTCCACGGTGATCATGAAGGAGAACCTCGAGGAGATGAACTCCCGGGGCGTCTCCGCGCGCTGGCCGGTGCTGCTCGGCGGCGCCGCGCTCACGCGGTCCTACGTGGAGAACGACCTGAGCGAGCTCTACCTCGGCGACGTCCGCTACGCCCGCGACGCGTTCGAAGGGCTGCGGCTGATGGACGCGATCATGGCCTCGAAGCGCGGGGAATCGCCACTGGTGGACGCCGAGACCGAGCGGAAACGCCTGGAGCGAAAGGAACGTCGGGAGCGCTCGCTGCGGATCGCGGAGGCACGTAAGGCCCGGCAGGTCGAAGACGAGGGCCCGCCGGCGGCGCGGTCGGACGTCGCCACCGACGTCCCGCTGCCGGAGCCGCCGTTCTGGGGTTCACGGGTGGTCAAGGGCGTGCCGCTGGCCGACTACGCGGCGATGCTCGACGAGCGGGCCACGTTCATGGGCCAGTGGGGGCTCAAGGGCGCCCGCGGCGGCGCCGGGCCGACGTACGAGGAGCTCGTCGAATCGGAGGGTCGGCCGCGGCTGCGCTACTGGCTGGACCGGCTCACCGCGGACGGAATCCTCGCCAACGCCGCCGTCGTCTACGGCTACTTCCCGTGCGTGGCCGAGGGCGACGACCTGGTCGTGCTCACCGAACCGCGGCCCGACGCGCCCGAGCGGCTGCGGTTCACCTTTCCGCGCCAGCGCCGCGACCGGCGGTTATGCCTGGCCGACTTCTACCGGCCGCGCGAGGCCGGCGAGGTCGACGTCGCCCCGTTCACCATCGTGACCATGGGCCAGCCCATCGCCGACTACGCCAACGAGCTGTTCACCGCGAACGCCTACCGGGACTACCTGGAGGTGCACGGCCTCGGCGTCCAGCTGACCGAGGCGCTCGCCGAGTACTGGCACTGCCGGATCCGGACCGAGCTGACCCTGCCCGGCGGTGTGGCGCTGGCCTCAGAGGACCCGGCGGACATCGAGGACTTCTTCAAGCTGGGCTACCGTGGAGCGAGGTTCTCCCTGGGCTACGGCGCCTGTCCCGATCTGGAGGACCGGGCGAAGATCGTCGAGTTGCTCGAGCCCGACCGGATCGGGGTCAAGCTGTCCGAGGAGTACCAGTTGCACCCGGAGCAGTCGACGGACGCGATCGTCTGCCACCACCCCGAAGCGAAGTACTTCAACACCTGACCCTGGAGGGGACCTTGACGTCCGCTGTGCCTAATGCCGCCTCCGCGGAAAAGAGCACGTCGGCGGTGGACGGACTCGCCGCCGTGTTGTGGGACATGGACGGCACGCTCGTCGATTCCGAGAAGCTGTGGGACGTCGCCCTCTACGAGACCGCGGAATGGCTGGGCGGCAAGCTCTCCGAAGAGCAGCGGATGACCCTCGTCGGGTCCAATATGGACGACACCGCGAGCTACCTGCTCGAGGTCGTCGGCCGCGAGGTGACGCCCGAGACGGTCGCCTCGACCGGAGACGAGATCCGCCGCCGCACCGCTGGGCTCTTCGACGACGAGCTGCCGTGGCGGCCCGGCGCGCGGGAGCTCCTGTCGGCCATGCGCGCCGCGGGCGTGCCGATGGCACTGGTGACGTCGACCGAGCGGTCACTGACCGAGCTCGCGCTGAACACGATCGGGCGTGAGTTCTTCGACGTCTCGGTGTGCGGGGACGAGGTCGAGGGTCTCAACAAGCCCCACCCGCGGCCGTATCTCAAGGCGGCCGAGCTCCTCGGCGTGGCGCCGGAACGCTGTGTGGCGGTGGAGGATTCGCCGCCGGGCACGGCTTCCGCGGCCGCGGCCGGCTGCGCCGTCCTGGTGATCCCGAACGACGTCGACGTCGAGCCGGGGGAGCGGCGCGTCTTCCGCGACTCGCTCGCCGGCATGGACGTCGCCGCGCTGGCGGCGCTGCTGAAGTAGCTCCACCACCATGTCGCATTTCCGCTAGCACCGGCGTGCTGCCTCGGCAATGCTGGTGGGGTGCATGAGGATTTCGAGCGGTGCGTACGGGCGGTCCAAGGCAAGGACGCGCGCTTCGACGGGTGGTTCTACACCGCGGTCGTGACGACGCGGATCTACTGCCGGCCGAGCTGCCCTGTCGTGCCGCCGAAGCCGAAGAACATGCGCTTCTACCCGAGCGCGGCGGCGGCACAGCAGGCCGGGTTCCGGGCGTGCAAACGCTGCCGCCCGGACGCGAGCCCCGGCTCTCCACTGTGGAACGAGCGCGCCGACCTGGTCGCCCGCGCGATGCGGCTGATCGCCGACGGCGTGGTCGACACCGAAGGTGTGCGCGGCCTCGCCGCCCGGCTCGGCTACAGCGTCCGGCAGGTCGAGCGCCAGGTGCTCGCCGAGCTCGGCGCGGGTCCGCTCGCCCTGGCCAGAGCTCAGCGCGCGCAGACCGCGCGGACGTTGATCGAGACGACCTCGCTGCCGATGACCGAGCTGGCGCTCGCCTCCGGCTTCGGCAGCATCCGGACGTTCAACGACACCGTCCGCGAGGTCTTCGCGCTGTCGCCGACGGAGCTGCGCGATCGCGCGAAGGGCACTCGGGCCAGCGCCGCCGGGGCGATCCTGCTGCGGCTGCCGTACCGCAAGCCGCTGTGCCCGGACAATCTCTTCGGCCATCTCGTCGCCACCGGTGTGCCCGGTGTCGAGGAGTGGCGTGACGGCGCGTATCGCCGGACGCTGCGGCTCCCGCACGGCCACGGCGTCGTCGCACTGCGGCCCGAGGACGGGTACATCGCGTGCCGCCTGACCCTGACCGACCTGCGGGACCTGCCGACCGCGACCAGCCGCTGCCGCCGCCTGCTCGACCTCGACGCCGATCCGGCCGCGGTCGACGACCAGCTGGCGGGCGACTCGCTGCTGGCACCCCTGGTCGTCGCGGCGCCCGGCCGACGTGTCCCCAGGACCGTCGACGGCGCCGAGTTCGCCGTCCGCGCGGTCCTCGGCCAGCAGGTCTCGACCGCCGCGGCGCGGACGCACGCGTCCCGGCTCGTAGTCGCGCACGGCACGCCGATCGAAGACCCTGAGGGCGGCCTGACTCACCTGTTCCCGGATGCTTCAGCGTTGGCAGAGCTCGACCCCGAGACCCTCGCGATGCCGCGCAGCCGACGTCGTACGCTGCTCGGTCTGGTGAGCGCGCTGACCGAGGGCGACCTCGACCTCGGCGCGGGGAGCGACTGGGGGAGCGCCCGCGATCGGTTGTCCGCATTGCCCGGTTTCGGGCCGTGGACGGTGGAGAGCATCGCGATGCGCGCGCTCGGCGACCCGGACGCGTTCCTGCCCACCGACCTCGGCATCAAGGTCGCCGCGGAGACACTCGGCCTCGGCGGCCAGGCCGCGGTCGTCGCCCGCTCCGCGGCGTGGCGCCCTTGGCGCGCCTACGCCACCCAGCACCTGTGGGCCACCGGTGACCACGCGATCAACCGGATGCCCGCCGCCTGACCTCGCACGACAAGGAGAACCATGTCCGACCGTTCCCACACCGTGGTGGACAGCCCGTGCGGCCCGCTGACGCTCGTCGCCGAGGGCGGCGCGCTCTGCGGGCTCTACATGACCGAGCAGCGGCACCTGCCCGATTTCTCGACCTTCGGCGATCCCGACCCGGACGCCGAGATCTTCATGCGAGCCGCGGCCGAGTTGAAGGAGTACTTCGCCGGGCAGCGCCGCGAGTTCACCGTGCCGATCGCCTTCCGGGGCACCCCGTTCCAGCAGACGGTCTGGACGGCGCTGCGAGGAATTCCCTACGGCGAAACGATTTCCTACGGCGAGCTGGCCGATCGCCTCGGCAACCCCACGGCGTCACGCGCGGTCGGTCTCGCGAACGGCAAGAACCCGGTCAGCATCATCGTGCCGTGCCACCGGGTGGTCGGCGCGAGCGGTTCGCTCACCGGCTACGGCGGTGGCCTCGAACGCAAGCGCTACCTGCTCGACTTCGAGCAGGAGGGTGCGCTGTTCTAGCGGGTCACCTCGTAGTACAGGTGCGTGACGCCCTCGCCCGTGACGGTCCGCGGGCCACTCAGCCCGATCGCCTCGGGCAGCTCGCCGAAGAACGGCACACCGCCGCCGAGCAGCACCGGGATCAGGTCGATCCGCAGCTCGTCGAGCAACCCGGCCCGCAGGCACTGCTGGGCCATGCTGCCGCCGTTGACCCCGACCCACCGGTCTCCGGCGGCGGCCTTGGCCTGCTCGACGGCGCTTTCGAGGCCGTCGGTGACGAAAGTGAACGGCGTCCCGCCCCAACCTTCGGGCGCTCGGTGCGTGACCACGAACACCGGGATGCCGAAGGGATGGGTGCCACCCCAACCACGGGTCAGGTCGAACAGTCGCCTGCCGACGACCAGCGCGGCGGTGTCGGCGATCTGCTCCCGCATGTGCCCGGCGCTGGCCGCCGACATGCGCAGGGTCCGCTCGGGCTGGGCGGTGGGCACCTCGACGTCGCCCTCGTCCAGCCAGCGGAACAGGTGCTCGAAGCCGGTTTCGCCCGGGCCCGAGATGTAGCCGTCGAGCGACATGCAGGCGCCCGCCATGACCTTGGCCATCGTGTCCCCTTCCGTGTCGCCGGTACGTCGATTGTGACGTCGTCGGCCCGGGGCGGCGCCGACGCACCGGGGATGGAAGGATCTGCAGATCGTGAAGACCTTCGATGAGCTGTTCGCCGAGCTTGCCGAGCGCGCGCGCACCCGTCCCGACGGGTCCGGCACCGTCGTCGCCCTTGACGCCGGAGTGCACGCCCAGGGCAAGAAGGTCCTGGAAGAGGCAGGCGAGGTGTGGATCGCCGCCGAGCACGAGTCCGACGATCGGCTCGCCGAAGAGATCTCGCAACTGCTGTACCGGGTGCAGGTGCTGATGCTGGGCCGCGGCCTGGGCATCGAGGACGTCTACCGCTACCTGTGACGGGTTCGCGCAAGAACGAGGAGAGCGAAATGCTGCGTGTCGCCGTGCCGAACAAGGGAGCCCTCGCCGCCGCGGCGGGGGATATGCTCGCCGAGGCCGGTTACCGCAAGCGACATGAGCCGCGCGACCTGACCGTGCTCGACCACGTCAACGAGGTCGAGTTCTTCTTCCTGCGGCCCAAGGACATCGCGATCTACGTCGGCTCGGGCGAGCTCGACCTCGGCATCACCGGCCGCGACCTGGCGTTGGACTCCGGCGCTCCGGTCGAGGAACTCCTCGGCCTGGGCTTCGGCGGCTCGACGTTCCGCTACGCGGCCCCGGCCGGCCAGGACTGGAAACCGTCGGACCTGCAGGGCAAGCGGCTGGCGACGTCCTACCCGCGCCTGGTGCGCGACGACCTGCGCCGCCAGGGCGTGGAGGCGGAGGTCATCCGCCTCGACGGCGCGGTGGAGATCTCGATCCAGCTCGGCGTGGCCGACGCGATCGCCGACGTCGTCGAGTCCGGCCGGTCGCTGCGCCAGCACAACCTGGTGGCCTTCGGCGATCCGATCTGTGTGTCGGAAGCGGTGTTGCTGCAGCGCAAGGGCAGCGGCGAGAGCCGAGCCAAGGCGCAGCTGGCGGCGCGGCTGCAGGGCGTGGTGTTCGCTCAGCACTACATGATGCTGGACTACGACTGCCCGCGGTCACTGCTCGACGAGGCGATCGCGATCACGCCGGGCCTGGAGTCGCCGACGGTGGCGCCGCTGGCCGACGACGACTGGGTGGCCGTGCGCGCGATGGTGCCGCGCAAGGAGGTCAACCACATCATGGACAAGCTCGCCGAGGCCGGCGCGAAGGCCGTGCTGGCCTCCGACATCCGAGCCTGCCGCCTCTAGGACTCGTGAGTGGTAAGTAGGGTTAGAACCCGACTTACCACTCACGAGGCCCTGCCGGGCTCAGACCTCAGAAATGCCACGTTTGCCTTACCGCTCAATAGCCGCCCGGAACGCTCACGAGTCTGGCTTTGCTCAGCGGGGGCGCTGGGGTTTCTTGGGGAGCAGGTCGTAGAGGCCCTTGCGGATGCCGTTGTCGTTGGTGTTGCGGGCGATCGCGACCTCGGTGATGAAGTCCTCGAAGACGAACTCCTCGTCCGCCGGCACCACGGCCGGGGCCGGGTTGTTCACCAGGTACCCGTCGAGCGTCTCCGCGATCTCGCGGAACGACAGCGCCTGCAGCGTCTCCGGGGCGTAGGTCGTCACCGGGACGCCGTTCGCCGCCGCCTCGTTCATCACCACGCCCAGCGGCAGGTGCGAGAGCATCGGGATGCCGAACTCGTACATCTCCTGCAGCGCCGCGGCCGCGTAGTGCGAGATCGGGCGCCGGTAGAGGCTCGGCACCAGGCCGTACCACGACAACGGCGGCCGCCCGACCGTCTGCTCGACGTACCGGACTTGATCCGCCAGCAGCCGCAGCGCGCGGATCGAGGTCTTGTCCGGCTGGACCGGCACCAGGATGCCGTGCGAGGCCGCCAGCGCGTTGTTCGTCAGGACGTCCAGCGCGGGCGGGCAGTCGATGACGCAGTGGTCGTAGTTGGCGAACTGGATGACCCGCGCCAGCTGCCAGCCCGGCACCCGGAACTGGTCGAGCCGCCGGATCAGGTCGAACATCCCCGGCGAGGTCGGGATGACGTCGAACGCCCCGCCGCGGCCCAGGTTGCTGCGCGGGTGCGGGACGACCAGCTCCTCGATCGGGCCCTTCCACGCCTTGGACAGCGCCTTGGCCAGGCTCGGGGCCTCGGTGGGCGCCTCGCCGAGGCCGAGCATCTCGGTCGTGGCGTGGCCTTGCGGGTCGAGGTCGATGAGCAGCACCCGGCGGCCACGTTCGGCCAGTGCGGCCGCGGTGCCGACGCTCAGAGAGGTCTTGCCGACCCCACCCTTCTGGTTGACCACCGAGGTGATCTGCATGCCGGAGCGCTCCTCAAGTCGATCGTTCCGCGAAGGTTATTGGATGCGGGCCGGTTCTCGTCGGCTATCCGCCCTCGGCCTGTCGCGGGCGGACCAGCAGCGCCTGCGCACCGGTGCCCACCGGCCCCTCACTGTCGTGCAGGATGCTGGACGCCGTGCCGATGCCGTGCCGCCCGACCAGGGTGACCGCGTCCAGCCCGATCCACTCTCCCGTGGGCGGCCGCCGCAGGTGCACGGTCAGCTCCGAGTTGATGAACCACCACTCCCGCGGCGAGAGGAAATTCGAGACGCCGTTGCCGGTGTCGGCCACCGTGAACAGCCGCTGCAGCCCGGTCGGCTCTTCGCCGTCGACGAGCGGGATCCGCTGCCGCGCCCACACCGCGGCCGGGCCGGGCACGTCCATGCCGCCCCGCACCGCCCGCCATTCCATCGCGTCGAGATAGCCGGCCTGCCAGCCCTCCGGCCACGCCGACTCCGCGACGCTGTCCGCCGGCGGGAGCAGCGGGCCGCCGTCCGTGCTGACCTCGGCCGTGTCGGACGTCGCGATCCGCCAGGCTGTCGCCCGCGCGACCACCCGGCCCGCGGCCGAGATCTCGGACTGCACCAGCTCCACCGACCGGCCCGGGCGCTCCACCCACGCGCGCAGGGCCAGCTCGGCCACCGGCGCCGGGCCGAGGATCTCGATCGTGACCCGCGCCAACTGGGCCGGATGCGCCGCTTCGAGCCCTTCCAGGCCGCGCACGAGCAACGCAGAGGGCGGGCCGAAGTGCTGCGAGTCCGACGACCACGGCCCGGCCGTGTGCGCGGTCGCGGAGAATCGGTCGCCGCCCAGCGGGACATAGAACGCGTCAGCCATCAGTCCGCCCGGTCCAGTGGGGTCTCCTCGCCCGCGTCCGGCTCCGGCCAGCCCGGATACTCGGGAGGCGTGCCACCGTACTCGGGGCAGTGCGCCTGGTGGTCGCACCAGCCGCACAGCTTGCTCTTGTTCGGCCGGAAGTCGCCGGTCTTGCCCGCCTTGAGGATCGCCTGCCAGATCGCTTCCAGGGTGCGCTCGAAACGAAGCAGCTCGGCCTCGTCCGGCGTATAGGCCAGCGACTGCCCGTCGGTCAGATACATCAGCTTCAGCTGCCGCGGCACGATCCCGCGCAGCCGCCACAGCACCACGGCGTAGAACTTCATCTGGAACATCGCTTTGGCCTCGCCGATTTCGCGCGGCGCGGCCCCGGTCTTGTAGTCCACCACCCGGATTTCGCCGGTCGGCGCGACGTCCAGGCGGTCGATGTAGCCACGCAGCAGCACGCCCGAGCCGAGCTCGATCTCCACGTGCAGCTCGCACGCTTCCGGTTCGAGCCGCCGTGGATCCTCCAGGCCGAAGTAGGCGTCGAGCAGTTTTTCCGCTGAGCGCAACCATTCCGCGACGTCGTCGGGCTTCTCGCCGTCGAACAGCTCCGTCCACTCCGGACGGTCGGCGGACAGCTCCGCCCAAGCCGGCTCGAGGATTTCGCGCGCCCGCTCCGGGACGCGCTCGGCCGCCGGAAGGCCGAACAGCCGCTCCAGCACCGAGTGCACGAGCGTGCCGCGCAGCTGGGCCTTCGTCGGCACCTCGGGCAGCCGGTCCACCGCGCGGAAGCGATACAGCAGCGGGCACTGCTTGAAGTCGCTCGCCCGCGACGGCGACAGCGCCGGACGCCGCCGTGGTTCGGCGGCGGGTGGCGCTTCGGCGGTGACAGTGTCCGTGTCGGGCATGGGCAGAGCGTAACGCCGGGGTACGACAGTTCCGGCGACCGCAACGCCCACAGGCGGGTCCGGCCCTCAGGCCACAGCGGGGGCCGCCGTGCGTCCGAGCTCGATCCGGAGGTCGCGCCGGGCGATCAGGCGCTTGCCGAAATCGATCATCGGCTGTTCGACCCAGCGGTGGATCAGGTCCGCGATCGCCAGCGCCACGACGAACACCGTGACGCCGGTGGTCGTGCGGCTCTGAGCCAGTCCAGGGACCGCCTGGACGACGACGAAGTGCACCGGCGTCTGCAGCAGGTACAGCGAGTACGACCGTTCCCCGACAAACCTCAGCGGCCTGGTCGAGAGCAGCCAGCCGACCGGCCCCGGCGCCACGAGCACGACCAGCAGCGCCATCGTGGCCGCGGCGTATGCCACCAGGATCAGGAGGGCGTTGCGGCTGGCGGTCCAGAACGGCTCGAGATTCGTGTGGAACCAGCAGAACACCGCGACGATCGGAAGCCCGAAGAGGGGATGGGTGAGCGGCCGGAGCAGCAAGTAACCCCGCCGGTAGTGCAGCAGGATCGCGAGCAGGCAGCCCGACGCCAGGATGAAGTAGTGGATGCTGGAGCGGTAGATCGCCGTCTTCGAGTAGTCCAGCACCCAGCCGCCGGTGGTCGAGCGGCACCAGCGCGAGCAGTACGACCATCGCCACGATGACCAGCACGAACTTCCGCTTCGCGGCGCCGATCCCGACCGCGACCAGCAGGAACGGCCAGACCAGGTAGAACTTCTCCTCGATGCCGAGGGTCCACGACCCGCTGAAGAAGTTGTCGGTGCCCCGGCCGCTCGCGGCGGGCATGAACTCGTTGAGGAAGGTCAGGTAATACCTCAGCGCGTGCGGGAACTCACGCTCGAGGAACTCACCGCGCAGGAAGACGTACATCACGATCCCGGCGAGGATCACCAGGTACGGCGGCAGGATGCGGAACACGCGCCGGAGATAGAAGTCCGGGAGCGAGATCCGGCCGGTGCGATCCTGCTCACGCAGCAGCAGCGTGGTGATCAGGAACCCGGAGAGCACGAAGAAGATGTAGACGCCGGCCCAGCCCGAAACCCAGGTCCAGCCGGGCCCGCCGTAGTGGAAGAAAATGACCATGGTGGCGGCGAGCGCGCGCAGGCCGTCCAGCGCCGGAAACCGCCGCTGCGCCAGGAACTCGTCGTGGCCCATAGTGCCCACGCGGACCCCACCAGTGATCATGGGCGCGGAGTATAGGTGGAGGGTTCGCGAGGGTTGTCCGGAGTACACGCACGGCCCGGTTCGTGCCGATTTCACCCGGCTGGGATCACCTGTGCCCTACGCCGGGGGCTCTAGGCTCTCCGGCATGGCCGCGACGAGCGAACAGGGCACCGGGCCCCGGCGGGCGACAGCCGCGCCCGGCGACGGCGGGC
Organism: uncultured Actinomycetota bacterium; assembly: GCA_963762765.1. Lineage (GTDB taxonomy): Bacteria > Actinomycetota > Actinomycetes > Mycobacteriales > Pseudonocardiaceae > Amycolatopsis. The sequence continues at coordinate 5,470 of CAVXMR010000005.1, read as the reverse complement.
TGCTGCTGTTCCGGGTCGCCGGCGTGCCGGTGCTGCTGGCGCCGTCCTGGTGGATCGGCTCGCTGATCGTCGTCGTGCTGTACGCGCCGCTGGTCGGCAGGCTGCTCCCGGACGCCTCCGGGCCGACGTCCTGGCTGCTGTCGGCCGCGTTCGCGCTGCTGCTCGGGATGTCCGTGCTGGCCCACGAACTCGGGCACTGCCTGGTCGCGCTGCGCCTCGGCATCCCGGTCCGTCGGCTGCGGCTGTTCCTGCTCGGTGGACTGTCCGAAGTGGCCCGTACCCCCCGCAAGCCCGGCCAGGAGGGCCTGGTCGCGGCTGCCGGCCCGGCCGTGTCGCTGGTGCTGGGCGGCTTCTGCGCGCTGCTGATGTTCGCCGTCCCGCCCGACGGCGCGGTCTGGCTGCTCGTCGCCGAGTGCGCGGTCGCCAACCTCGCGGTCGGGCTGTTCAACCTGCTCCCCGGCCTGCCGCTGGACGGCGGGCGGCTGGTCCGCGCCGGGGTCTGGGCGGCCACCGGGATCCGGGCCAAGGGCACTCGCGCCGCCGTCGCCGGCGGCGCGGTCGTCGCCACCGGGCTGCTGGTGTGGGCGCTCTGGGGACTGGCCACCGACAGCCCGGACCGCTGGCTGCGGCTCGGCGTCTGCGTCGTGACGGCGTGGTTCGTGATCCTCGGCGCCCGTTCGGAGCTGGCCGCGGAGACCCGCCGCACCTGGCCAGAGGGCCTGATGCTGAGCGAGCTGGTCCGCCCGGTCCTGCAGTTGCCTGCGGAAAGCCCGGTTTCGGACGCTTTGGCCGCTTCGGCGGGCCGCGGTGTGGTGCTGGTGCGCGCCGACGGCGTCGCGGCCGGGCTGCTGGACGAGAACGCGGCCGAGCGGCTCGTCGGCACGTCGCCGCAGGCGCCCGCCGAGCTGGCCGCGGAGCCGATCCGCGCCGAGACCGTGCTGCTGGCCTCGGAGCCGGGGGAGGACATCGTCGAGCGCGTCCGCGAGACCCCGGCCTGGCAGTTCCTGGTCGTCGACGACGAGGGCAGGCCCGCGGGTGTGCTCCGCCGGGAAGACCTGCGTGCCGCGCTGAGCCACCGTACCCGCTGATCCCGCGGCCGGGGCGGCCTGCGAAGATCTGTCGTCGGCTCAGCAGTGCGGGTGGAGGAAAGTTGTCGGTCAGCGGACCGTTTCGTGTGGGTGACCGGGTGCAGTTGACCGACTCGAAGGGGCGGCACTACACCCTGACGCTCGCCGACGGCGGGGAGTACCACACCCACCGCGGCGCACTCGCCCACGACGACCTGATCGGCCGTCCCGAGGGCTCGGTCGTCACCTCGGCCGGCGGTTCGACCTACCTCGCGCTGCGCCCGCTGCTCCCGGACTACGTCCTGTCGATGCCGCGCGGCGCGCAGGTCATCTACCCCAAGGACGCCGCGCAGATCGTCATGTGGGGCGACATCTTCCCGGGCGCGCGGGTGCTCGAGGCCGGCGCCGGTTCGGGCGCGCTGACCTGCTCGCTGCTGCGCGCGGTCGGCCCGGCGGGGCAGGTGCACTCCTACGAGATCCGCGACGACCACGCCGAGCACGCCGAGCGCAACGTCGTGAAGTTCTTCGGCGAGAAGCCGGAGAACTGGTCGCTGACGGTCGCCGACCTGGCCACCCACGAGGGCGAGGTCGACCGCGTGGTGCTGGACATGCTGGCGCCGTGGGACCAGCTGCCCAACGTCGCCGCGCACCTGGTGCCCGGCGGCGTGCTGACCGTCTACGTAGCCACCGTCACGCAGCTTTCGCGCGTCACCGAAGCCTTGCGTGAGCAGCAGTGCTGGACCGAGCCGGAGTCCTGGGAGACGCTGATGCGGCCGTGGCACGTGGTCGGCCTGGCGGTCCGTCCCGACCACCGGATGGTCGCGCACACGGCGTTCCTGCTGACCGCGCGGCGGCTGGCCGACGGCACCGTCTCACCGCGGGTTTCCCGGCGTCCCAGCAAGGGCAAGGGCTGAGACCCTAGCCGGGGACACACCAGCGGTCGTCCTGCTTGCGCAGCGGGAACGGCGTGTCCTTCATCCCCTTCGCGCCTTTGACGTGCACGGTGACCGTGGCGGACTCGCCACGGATCTCCGGCTTGCCCTGCAGGCTCGCGGTGACCGCGCCGGCGGCGTCCCACGTCTTCTGCAGCCGCGTGAGGGCTTCGGCGGTCTGCGGGCGGCAGGTGAGCTTGCCGAACGCCGCGGAGTCGTGGCGGGTGATCACGTCGACGAGGGTGTTCGCGAGCACCGAGACGGCGGCGACGTCGGCCGCGTCGGGTGGCTCTGATGTCGAGGCTGGGATGGCCGGCGGGGTCGGCGAAGGCGCCGGATCGGGCCCGGACGGCGAAATCAGCAGCAGCCCGAGCACCGTTCCGGCGACGACCGCGGCGAGCAGGACCAGCCCGAGGGTGAGCCGGCGGCTCACCGCAGGGCCGGTCCCGTCACGCGCCGTCCTTCTTCGACCCGGTGTAGCACCAGAGGCTGGACTCCTTCTTGGCCTCGAAGGTCCCGGTCACGGTCTTGTCGCCGAGCTTGTTGGTCCAGTGCGCGGAGGAGGTGTTCGCCTTGTCCTCCGGCGCGCTGTCGACCGTCACCTGGTTGTCGTCGGGGATTTCTCCGACGATGCCCGGCTTGTAGAGGCTCCGGCAGACGAGGTCCTCGAGACCCTTGGCGTCCTTTTCGTTGTACGCCGTGGCGACGGCGTCGAACAGTGCCTTCGAGTCCTGCTTGCCGCCGGGCGCGGGCCCGCTCGCCGAGCCTGAGCTCGAGGTCTTCGGCGCGCTGCTCTTCGAGGACGGGCTGGAGGACTTGGTCGGCGACGTCTTCGGCGGTGCCGTCGTCGCGGCGCTGCTCGACGCGGGCGGCGCGGCGGCCGGGGTGTCGTCGCCGCCGGACAGGCCGATGGCCAGCCCGACCCCGGCGCCGATCAGCACCACGGCGCCGGCCGCGATGCCGATGATGAGCCCGGTCTTCTTCTTGGGCGGCGGGTTCTCGTCGTAGCCGCCGAAGGACTGGTAGCCCCCGCCGTAGCCCTGCTGCTGGTCGTACTGGCCGTAGCCCTGCTGCGCGTAGGGATCCTGCTGGCCGTAGTCGTAGCCGCCCTGCTGCGGCTGTGGGCCGGTCTGCGGGTATCCGCCGGGCTGCTGCTGGTAGGGCCCTGGCTGGCCGAACTGCTGCGTGCCGCCGTAACCCGGCTGCTGCTGCGGGCCACTCTGGGGGTAACCACCCTGCTGAGGCTGGCCGTAAGGCTGACCGTACGGATCGGGCTGCTGCCCGTAACCCCCGGGCTGCTGGCCGTAGCCGCCCGGCTGCTGCGGCGGGTAGGTCATCTGAGGTTCCCCCTATGCGTCACATCGCGTAAGACCAGGCCGTCTTCGTGGCCGACATCGGCCAGATGCTAGCCATCGCGGGGGCCCGCCGCGCGGCTAGGGCTTGACTCGCGGCGAAACCGCGGTTGAGCGATGCCCCCACGGGGTACTCCGACCGTGCTCCTTCACTCCGTGTCGGACACTCACGGCGCGAACCGGCGGCTGGGCACCGAAATGGCCGCTTGCGCTGGGGGAATGTCCATGCTGGGTGACCGAAGAAACCGCGACGCGCCGATCTTGTGATGCGGAAAGGCCTTTTATTGTCGGTGATCGCCGGTACCGTGGAATGAAAAGCACTCCGAGGAGGTGCCCGATGCATCATGACCTTCCCGGAGGTCGGCGCGAGGAGGCCGACCCTTCAGCAACATCCGGAGCTGGGACGACGGCGGACGAGCAGGCTCGGCAGATCCGTTTTCTCGAGGAGGAAGTGGCGCTGCTGCGCCGGAAACTGACCGACTCGCCACGGCAGAACCGAGTTCTCGAACAACGACTCGCCGAGGCCTCGGAAAGGGTGAGCCAGCTCACCGAGCGCAACACCAAACTGGTCGAAACCCTGCGCGAAGCGCGAGGACAGCTCCTCGCCCTCCGCGAGGAGGTCGACAGGCTGGCCCAGCCACCGTCCGGGTACGGCGTGTTCGTGCACGCCTACGAGGACAGCACGGTGGACGTCTACACGGCCGGCCGCAAGATGCGGGTGTCCGTTTCGCCCGCGGTGGAGATCTCGTCCCTGCGTCGTGGCCAGGCGCTGCGGCTCAACGAGGCGCTCACCGTGGTCGAGGGCGGCGATTTCGAACGTGTCGGCGAGGTGTGCGCACTGCGAGAGGTGCTCGCCCCGGACGTCGTGGGCGGCAGCCCTCGTGCGCTCGTGGTCGGGCACGCGGACGAGGAGCGGGTAGTCCTGCTCTCCGACCCGCTGTCCGAGCAGCCGCTGAAACCAGGCGATTCGCTGCTGGTGGACTCCAAGGCGGGGTACGCCTACGAACGGGTGCCCAAGGCCGAGGTCGAGGACCTGGTGCTGGAGGAGGTGCCCGACGTCCGCTACGAGGACATCGGTGGCCTCACCCGGCAGATCGAGCAGATCAGGGACGCGGTCGAGCTGCCGTTCCTGCACGCCGACCTGTACCAGGAGTACCAGCTGCGGCCGCCGAAGGGCGTCCTGCTCTACGGCCCGCCGGGCTGTGGCAAGACGCTCATCGCCAAGGCGGTCGCGAACTCGCTGGCCAAGAAGGTGGCCGCGGCGAGGGGCGACAACGAGGACGGGAAGTCCTACTTCCTGAACATCAAGGGCCCCGAGCTGCTCAACAAGTTCGTCGGGGAGACCGAGCGGCACATCCGCCTGATCTTCCAGCGGGCACGGGAGAAGGCCTCCGAGGGCACCCCGGTGATCGTGTTCTTCGATGAGATGGACTCGATCTTCCGGACCCGTGGGTCGGGCGTGTCGTCCGATGTGGAAACCACGATCGTGCCCCAGCTGCTGTCGGAGATCGACGGTGTCGAAGGCCTGGAGAACGTCATCGTCATCGGCGCCTCCAACCGTGAGGACATGATCGACCCGGCGATCCTGCGGCCGGGCCGGCTCGACGTCAAGATCAAGATCGAGCGTCCGGACGCCGAAGGCGCGAAGGACATCTTCTCCAAGTACCTGGCCGAAGGGCTGCCGATCCACGCGGACGACCTCGCCGAGTTCGGCGGCGACGCCAAGGCGACGTTCGACGCGATGATCCAGCACACCGTCGAGCGCATGTACGAGGAGAGCGACGAGAACCGGTTCCTCGAGGTGACCTACGCCAACGGGGACAAGGAAGTCCTGTACTTCCGTGACTTCAACTCGGGCGCGATGATCCAGAACATCGTGGACCGGGCGAAGAAGTCGGCCATCAAGTCGGTGCTGGAGACCCAGCAGCCCGGCCTGCGCGTGCAGCACCTGCTGGACGCGATCGTCGACGAGTTCGCGGAGAACGAGGACCTGCCCAACACCACCAACCCGGACGACTGGGCCCGGATCTCCGGCAAGAAGGGCGAGCGGATCGTCTACATCCGTACCCTCGTCACCGGCAAGAACCAGGACTCGGGGCGGGCGATCGACACCGCCACG
>CAVXMR010000004.1:0-72170 GCA_963762765.1 uncultured Actinomycetota bacterium | reverse complement strand
CGTCGAGGCCTGCTCCGCCGCCTACGTCTTCGACGGCACCATGCGCACCTCGGTGGTCAACAGCCTCTTCGGCGACGGTTCGGCCGCCGTCGCCGTCCGAGCGCCGCCGGCCGGCGAGCGCGCCGCCGGCCCGGCAGCTGCTGAAGTTCACCAGCCACATCATCCCCGAGGCCGTCGACGCGATGCGCTACGACTGGGACGACGACCACGGCAATTCAGCTTCTACCTCGACCCCGACGTGCCCTACGTCGTCGGCGCCCACGCCGAGACCGCTCGGGCGGCTGCTCGACGGCACCGGCCTGCGCCGGTCGACATCACCCACTGGGTGGTGCACTCCGGCGGCAAGAAGGTCATCGACGCGGTCCGGTCAACCTCGGCCTGTCCCGGCACGACGTGCGGCACACCACCGGTGTGCTGCGCGACCACGGCAACCTCTCCAGCGGCTCCTTCCTGTTCTCCTACGAGCGGCTGTGCGACGAGAAGTCCGCCGTGGCCCGGCGACCACGGAGTCCTGATGACGATGGGCCGGGCTCGACCATCGAGACGGCCCTGGTGCGCTGGTGAGGAAGGGAAACCGATGATGAGGACCGAGTCGATCCCGACCGGAGGCACGACGGGCTGGGCATCATGTCGACTCGACGGCTGCAGGACGCTCGCCGAACGACCGCGGCGCTGACGCGGTCTGCGAAGAGGTCGAGGACGGCGCGGACGGGCGGCGTGGTGCTGCGGTTCACCGGCGGCTCCCCCAGGGCGGCGGAGTGGCCCGGGCCGGTCGCCATCCGGGACGTCAACCGCTGGGAGCGGGCCCTCCGCCGGCTGGAACGGCTCGCCGACGTACCTCGCCGCGGCGAGGGCACCTGCGGCGGACCGGCGCTCGACCTGCTGCTGGCCGCCGACTACCGCATCGCGGCCCCCGACCTGCGCCTGATGCTGCCCATCAACGACGGGCACTTCTGGCCCGGCATGACCCTGTACCGGCTGGTGCAGCACATCGGGCTCGCCCGCGCCCGCCGTTCGTGCTGTGGGGCACGGCCGTCGCTCGACGACGCCACGGACCTCGGCATCGTCGACAGGTCAGCGAGGACCTCACCGAGGCCGTCCACACCGCGGCCGTGCTGCGCGGCCGGCTGTCCGACCGGGAGACCGCGCTCCGCCGGCGGCCCCTGCTGGAGGCCGCGTCGGCCGAGTACGACGACGCGCTCGGTGTCCATCTGGCCGCCTGCGACCGCGAGCTGCGACGCCGCCGCCGCGGCCCGGAGACCAGGGCCGGCAGGGAGGACCGGCGGCCCTGACCGACCACACGAGCCGCCGCTCCGGACCACCGGCGCCCCGCCCCGGCCGGTCTGCCCGGCGCTTCGACCAGGACGCAGCCGATCTCGCGGACGCCGCGCGGCGCGAACGCGCGCTGACGGCCCTGCCGCCCGTACCCGACCGGGAGGAGACGGCGGCTCCGCGCGCGACGTCACCGCCGCTCCGGCGGCCCGCAGGGCCTTCCTCGCCCGGCACACCGACGACCGTCTACGACCTGCTCACCGACGGCCGGACCCGCCGCCCGCGCCTGCCGGAACTCGTCGACGCCGCGGCGACGGCTGCCCGGGCTGGTGCCGACCGGGCGCAGATGGCCGCCGAACTGCGCCACGTCCAGGCGCGACAAGGAGGGCCGCGAGATCGACCAGGGCATCTTCTGCGGCGCCGTGCTGCGCTCGCCCGCCGCCGGCCGGCACCTCTGGACGCCATGCTGCGGCCCACACCGCGGCCATGGAACTGCTGGACGCTTCCGCGCGGACGGCCGGGTCGGACTGGCACGCTGTCCTGTCGAACGCCGCGGCGCAGCCGCCCACGTGACCTTCCGCAACCCGGCTGCCTCAACGCCGAGGACAGCCAGCTGATCGCCGACCTCGAAACCGCCGTCGACCTGGTCCTGCTCGACGACCAGCTCCGCGTCGGCGTGCTGCGCGGCGGAGTGCCGACCACCCGCGCTACCGCGGCCGACGGGTCTTCAGCGCGGGCATCAACCTCAAGGACCTGCGCGACGGCCGGATCTCGTTGGTCGGCTTCCTGCTCGGCCGCGAACTCGGCTACGTCAACAAGCTCTCCGCGGCCTGCTGATCGACCCGGCTCCCGGCGCCGGGCCGAACGCGGCGGCAGAAAGCCGTGGATCGGCGCCGTCGACTCCTTCGCGATCGGCGGCGGCATGCAACTGCTGCTCGTCCTCGACCGCGTGGTCGCCGAGGAGGACGCCTACTTCAGCCTCCCCGCCGCGGAGGAGGGCATCGTGCCCGGGGCCGGCAACCTCCGCCTCACCCGCCTGACCGGAGCCCGGCTCGCCCGCCAGGTCATCCTCGGCGGCGCCGGATCGCCGCCACCGACCCCGAGGCCGCGGCTGTCTGCGACGAAGTCGTGCCCGCCGACGCGCATGGACGAAGCCGTCGAGCGCGCCGTGGCGGCACTCGCCGCACCCCGGCCGTCGCCGCCAACCGGCGGCATGCTCGCCCTCGCCGAGGAGCCCCTGGACCAGTTCCGCGCCTACCTCGCCGAGTTCGCCTACGCCCAGGCGGTACGGCGCACAGCGCCGACGTCCTCGACAAGGTCGAACGGCGCTGGCCGGACGCGGCGGGGCGCGGCCCGAGGAGCCGCCGACCGGCTCGATCAGGCGACGACCTGCACGGCTCGCCTCCGGGATCCGGTGCTCGGCTCCATCGAGCTTCCTCAACGAGGTGATGGAGCCGCCACCCCGACGCCATCTCCTTCGCGCCCGGCGCGCCGCACCCGCGCCTTCCTCACCGCGCTCGACCTCCATGCCCTACCTCGACGCTTCCTCACCCACCTGCGCGACGACCGCGGCCTACGCCCCGGCCCGGGCCGAGCCGACGCTCTCGAGTACGGCCCCAGCCGCGGCATCATCAACGACCTGGTCGCCGAGGCACTGCGCGCCGACCACGGCATCGACACCGCCCGGACGACGCTCGTGATCACCGTGGGGGCGCAGGAGGCCATGCTGCTGACCCTGCGGGCGCTGTTCGTACCGGCCGAGCGACCTGCTCGCCGTCGCCAACCCGTGCTACGTCGGCATCGTCGGCGCCGCCCGGCTGCTCGACATCCCGCGTCCCCGCGTCGGCGAGACCCCGGACGGACTCGACCTCGACCGCCTCGAGACGCTGCCGGCAGGCCCGCGGCCGAAGGCCGCCGGATCCGCGCGCTGCTACGTCGCCGCCGGACTTCTCCAACCCCGGCGGCAGCCCGATGCCGCTCGCCGCCCGGCGGCCCTGCTCGAGCTCGCCGACGCGCGAGGACTTCTTCCTCCTCGAGGACAACGCCTACGGCTTCACCGCCGCCGCCGGACACGCACTGCCCCGCTTAAAGCCCTCGACGGACCCGCGGCGGGTCATCCACATCGGCACCTTCGCCAAGGTCTGCTTCCCCGGCGCCCGGGTCGGATACGTCGTCGCCGACCAGCGGGTGCGGCCACCGGCGGCGGGGAACGGCCGCTCGCCGACGAACTCGCCGCGCTCAAGACGCATGGTCACCGTGAACACCCCACCGCTGTGCCAGGCGGTCATCGGCGGCATGCTGCTGGAAACGGCGGGTCCCTCGCCGCGCGATCGGCCGCAAGGCCGCGCTCTACCGGCGCAACCTCGCCCTGCTGCTGGACGCACTGGACCGGCACCTCGCCGCGCTCCCGGCGAGCGTGCGGTGGAACCGCCCGGCCGGCGGCTTCTTCGTCCGCGTCCGCCTGCCGGTCCCGCGGACCTCGACCTGCTCGAGCTCTCGGCGGCCAACTACGGCGTGCTCTGGACCCCGATGGCGCAGTTCTACCTCGACGGCGGCGGGGACTGCCAGCTCCGGCTTTCGTGCAGCTACCTCGACCCCGACCGGATCGAGACGGCGTCCGCCGGCTCGCCGCCCTGCTCAGAAAGGAGACGACGGAGTGAGCGTCGACGAGATCCGCCCGCACCCGACGGAGCGGACCTGCCCGTTCAGCCCGCCCGCCGAACTCGGCGCCGCGCGCGAACACGAACCGATGCGCCGGATGCGATATCCGGACGGCCATGTCGGCTGGCTGGTCACCAGCCACGTGCTCGCCCGCCAGGTGCTCGCCGACCCCCGCTTCAGCGCGCGCTCCGACCTCAAGCGGGTACCGGTACCCCGGCCGGGCGCGGATCCCTTCTTCGGCGCTCCCGCGCTACCTGGCTGGATCCTGGACCTGGACGCTCCGGAACACACCCGGATCCGGCGTGAGCTGACCGGCAAGTTCACCGCGCGGCGGATGCGGGAGATGCGGCCGTTCATCGACCGGACCGTCCACCGGCTGCTCGACGAGATGGCCGTGGCCGGGCCGCCGGCCGACCTCATCGAAGATTTCACCCTGCCCCTGTCGACGCAGACGATCTGTGAACTCCTCGGCATCCCGTACGCCGAACGCGCGTTCTTCCAGCGGGAAAGCAAGGTCCTGTTCAGCCTCGGCTCCTCGGCCGAGGACGCGACGGCGGCGATGGACCGGCTCTACGCGCTGGTCCGCGAGGTGATCAAGACGACCGGCGAACGCGGCGGCCTCCTGCGCGCGCTGACCGACGGCGGCGTTCTCGACTTCGAGGAAATCGCCGGGATCGGCGTCATGATGCTGACGGGCGGCCACGGATCCACCTCGAGCGCGATGACTCTGGGCGCCTACGCCCTGCTCAGCCATCCCGAGCAGCTGGCCAAGTTCACGGCGAACCCCGCACTCGTGGACAACGCGGTCGACGAACTGCTCAGGTACGCGACGATCTTCCACTTCGGCGTGCCGAGGGCCGCGCTCGAGGACTTCGAGTTCGCCGGCCGGTCGGTGAAGGCGGGCGAAGCGGTCACGGTTTCGCTGTCCGCGGCCAACCGGGACCCGAGCTGGTTCGCCGACGAGCCGGACGAGTTGGACATCGAGCGGCGGACGTCCGGGCATCTCGCGTTCGGTCACGGCATCCACCAGTGCACCGGGCAGAGCCTGGTCCGCATCGAGATGCGAGCCGCACTGTCCGCTTTGTTCTCCCGGTTCGCCGAGCTGAGACTGGCCGCACCGAGCGAAATCACGGCCGATGCGTCGTTCCAGTTTTTCCAGACCTACTGGTTTACGGTTGGTCTTGCCGTGATTTCGCTCGGTGCGGCCAGTCTCAGCTCGGCGAACCGGGAAAACAAAGCGGACAGTGCGGCTCGCATCTCGATGCGGACCAGGCTCTGCCCGGTGCATTGGTGGATGCCGTGACCGAACGCGAGATGCCCGGACGTCCGCCGCTCGATGTCCAACTCGTCCGGCTCGTCGGCGAACCAGCTCGGGTCCCGGTTGGCCGCGGACAGCGAAACCGTGACCGCTTCGCCCGCCTTCACCGACCGGCCGGCGAACTCGAAGTCCTCGAGCGCGGCCCTCGGCACGCCGAAGTGGAAGATCGTCGCGTACCTGAGCAGTTCGTCGACCGCGTTGTCCACGAGTGCGGGGTTCGCCGTGAACTTGGCCAGCTGCTCGGGATGGCTGAGCAGGGCGTAGGCGCCCAGAGTCATCGCGCTCGAGGTGGATCCGTGGCCGCCCGTCAGCATCATGACGCCGATCCCGGCGATTTCCTCGAAGTCGAGAACGCCGCCGTCGGTCAGCGCGCGCAGGAGGCCGCCGCGTTCGCCTGTCGTCTTGATCACCTCGCGGACCAGCGCGTAGAGCCGGTCCATCGCCGCCGTCGCGTCCTCGGCCGAGGAGCCGAGGCTGAACAGGACCTTGCTTTCCCGCTGGAAGAACGCGCGTTCGGCGTACGGGATGCCGAGGAGTTCACAGATCGTCTGCGTCGACAGGGGCAGGGTGAAATCTTCGATGAGGTCGGCCGGCGGCCCGGCCACGGCCATCTCGTCGAGCAGCCGGTGGACGGTCCGGTCGATGAACGGCCGCATCTCCCGCATCCGCCGCGCGGTGAACTTGCCGGTCAGCTCACGCCGGATCCGGGTGTGTTCCGGAGCGTCCAGGTCCAGGATCCAGCCAGGTAGCGCGGGAGCGCCGAAGAAGGGATCCGCGCCCGGCCGGAGTACCGGTACCCGCTTGAGGTCGGAGCGCGCGCTGAAGCGGGGGTCGGCGAGCACCTGGCGGGCGAGCACGTGGCTGGTGACCAGCCAGCCGACATGGCCGTCCGGATATCGCATCCGGCGCATCGGTTCGTGTTCGCGCGCGGCGCCGAGTTCGGCGGGCGGGCTGAACGGGCAGGTTCGCTCCGTCGGGTGCGGGCGGATCTCGTCGACGCTCACTCCGTCGTCTCCTTTCTGAGCAGGGCGGCGAGCCGGCGGACGCCTTCTTCGATCCGGTCCGGATCGAGATAGCTGCACGAAAGCCGGAGCAGGCAGTCCCCGCCGCCGTCGAGGTGGAATTGCGCCATGGGGGTCCAGATCACGCCGTACTTCGCCGCCGAAAGCTCGAGCAGGTCGAGGTCCGCGGGAACCGGGAGACGGACGCGGACGAAGAACCCGCCCGCAGGCCGGTTCCACCGCACGCTCGCCGGGAGCCCGGCGAGGTGCTCGGCCATGGCGGCCAGGAGCAGCGTCAGATTGCGTTGGTACAGCACGGCTTTGCGGCCGATCAGCTCGGCGAACGAACCGCCGTTGGCCAGCAGCATCCCGCCGATGACGGCCTGGCTGAGCGGCGAGGTGTTCACCGAGACCATCGACTTGATCGCCGCGAGCTCATCGGCCAGCAGCCGTTCCCCGCCCCCGGCGGTCCGCACGCGCTGATCGGCGACCACGTACCCGACGCGGGCGCCGGGCATGCAAACCTTCGCGAAGGTGCCGATGTGCACCACCCGCTGGTCCCGGTCGAGGGCTTTCAAGCAGGGCAACGCGGTTCCGGCCGCGGCTGTGAAGCCGTAGGCGTTGTCCTCGATCACCAGGAAGTCTTCGCGCGCGGCGAGTTCGAGGAGCGCATGCCGCTGTTCCGGCGACATCCGGCCTCCACCCGGGTTGGCGAAGTCGGCGGCGACGTAGCACGCGCGGATCCGGCGACCTTCGCCGCGAGCCTCCCGGCAGCGTGTCTCGAGGTGGCTGAGGTCGATACCGTCCGCGGTCTCGCCGACCGCCGTGACCGGGATGTCGAGCAGCCTGGCCGCGCCGACGATGCCGACGAAACAGGGATTGGCGACCGCGAGGACGTCCTCGGCCGGTGACCGGAACAGTGCCCGCAGTGTCAGCAGCATCGCCTCCTGCGCGCCGACCGTCACCACGATCGCGTCGTCCGCGGCGGTGAACCCCACGTCCCGCGGCAGCGACTCGCCGATGAGGTGGTTGATCAGGCCGCGGCTCGGGCCGTATTCGAGCAGCAGGCGGCGGGCCCGCACCGGGGAGTACCCGAGGTCGTCAACGAGATGGGCGAGAAACCGGTCGACGTACTCGCGGACGTCGAGATCGTCGAGGAAGGCCGGATGCGGTGCGCCCGGCGCGAAGGAGATCGCGTCCGGGTAGCGGCTCATGACCTCGTTGAGAAAGCCGATGGACCCCAGCACCGGATCTTCCAGGCTGGCGTGCAGCGTCGCCTGATCGAGCAGCACCATGTCAGCGGCCCCGCCCGTCCGCCCGGCGGCGTTCGACCTTGGCGAGCACGTCCGCGCTGTGCGACCGGACGGCCTGGACTTCGGCGAACTCGGCCAGGTATTCGCGGTAGTGGTCGAGCGGTTCTTCGGCGAGGTTGAGCATGACGCGATTGGCGGGGACGGCCGGGGCGCTCAACCGAGCCACCGCGCGCGCGACGGCGTCGTCGATCGCGTCCGGGGGGACGACTTCATCACACAGCAGCGCGGCCTCCGGGTCGGTCGCCGCGATCCGGTCGCCGCCGAAGATCATGCGCCGGGCGAGCCTGCCACCGGCCAGCCGCGTGAGGCGGAGGTTGGCCAGCCCCGGGACGATGCCTTCGTCGGCCGCCGGAAGGCTGAAGAAGGCGTCCCGCTCGGCGATCACCCGGTCGGCGACCAGCAGCAGCTGCATCCCGCCGCCGATCGCGAACGCGTCCACCACCGCGACCCACGGTTTCCCCGCCGCGCGGTCGGTCCAGGCGCCGGCCCCCGGTTCGACCAGCAGGCCCCGGCGCATCTTGTGCACGTAGCCGAGTTCCCGGCCGAGCAGGAAGCCGACCAGGGAGATCCGCCCGTCGCGCAGCTCGCTGAGGTTGATGCCGGCACTGAACACCCGGCGCCCTCGGTACTTCGGATGCTCGGCGAATCCGCCGCGCAGGACGCCGACCCGCACCTGCTCGTCCAGCAGCACCAGGTCGACGGCCGTCTCCAGGTCGGCGATCAGGTGCTGATCCTCCGCGTTGAGGCATCCGGTGTTCTGGAAGGTCACGTGCGCGGTTTCGGCTTCCCGATGCAGGAACACCGTACGCAGTTCCACGCGGCCGGTCGCGCGGAACTCGTCCAGCCGGTCCAGCGCCGCCGGGGTGGGCGCCAGCATGGCATCGATGAGGTGACGTCCTGCGGCGGGCGAGCGGAGGACGGCCCCGCAGAAGATGCCGAGATCGATCTCGAATCCTTCCTTTTCGGCCTGGATCCGGGAGTTGTCGGCGGCCAGCTGCGCCTCGGTCGGCACCAGCCCCGGCAGCCGCGCCGCCGCGGCGGCGACGAGATCCGGCAACCGCAGGTGCCGTGTCCGGCGGTCGGTGAGCCGGTCGTACGCGGTCGCGGCATGGCGAGCCAGGAAGTCCCGGCGGGCCGCCCGGATCGCGGACAAGGTGAGTTCCGCGCGGTGCCGCCGGTCGCCGTCCCGGTGGGGTTTGGGCGGCAATGCCGTCAGCGCGCGATCGCCGTCACCCACGACGTCGGCGAGGATCGTGAGGTCCCGGTCGAAGTCGCCGGTCCAGACCGGCCGGGTGTGGTGCTCCGGTGGCGAAGCGGCGGCTCGTGTGGTGGTCATGACCGCGGGTCCTCCCTGACGGCGTCGGGTCCCCGGGTCGCGGCACGGAGCCTCCGCAGCTCCCGGTCGCACGCGGCCAGGTGGACACCGAGAGCGTCGTCGTAGTCGGCCGCCCCGGCCTCCATCAGCAACTGCCGTCGTAGCGCGGTTTCCTTGTCGGACACGCGGCCGAGGAGCACTGTGGCCGTGCGGACGGCGTCGGAGAGGTCTTCCCCGACCCGATCGACGAGGCCGAGCTCGGTAGCCTTGTCCAGCGAGAGATCCGTACCCCACAGCACGACCTGCTTGGCGCGGGCGAGCCCGACGTTGCGCACCAGGCGGAAGACCGACATGCCCGGCCAGAACTGCCCGTCGTTGATCGGCAGCATGATGCGCAGGTCGGGCCCCGCGATCCGGAAGTCCGCGGCGAGCAGCAGATCCAGGGCAGGACCGCCACAGGTGCCCCTCGCCGCGGCGATCGTCACGGCGTTCAGCTGTTCCAGCTGATGGACGGTTCGTTCCCAGCGGTTCACGTCCCCGACGCCGACCGGCCCGGGCCACTCGCGCCGTCCCTGGGGGAGCTCGCCGAGTTCGAGGACGACGACGGACTTCTCCCGCCGCTGCTCGACCTGCCGGCAGAGCGCGGCCAGTGTCCTGGTCGTCTCGGCGAGGTCCTGCGAGCCGTCGATGGTGATCGTGAGTCCCAGCCCGTTCTCCAGCCGGGCGGGATCGAGCTCGGTGCTCATGCCGCGGTTTCCTTTCCTCACCAGCGGATCAGGGCCAATTCAATGGTCGAGCCGGGCCCCATGGTCATGAAGACGCCGAATTCGCCGGGCTGGGCGCGTTTCTCGGCGCACAGCCGCTCGTAGGAGAAGAGGAACGAGCCGCTCGACATGTTCCCGTGGTCGCGCAGGATGCCGGTCGTGTGCCGGAGGTCGTGCCTGCTCAACCCGAGGTTCGCGCGGACCGCGTCGATCACTTTCTTGCCACCGGAATGCACTGTCCAGTGCGCGATGTCGGACCGGCGCAGGCCGGTTCCCTCGAGCAGGCGCTCGAGTGCCGGTTCCGCGTGAGCCCCCACGACGTAGGGGATGTCCGGGTCGAGGTAGAAGCTGAACTTCCCTTGGTGGTCGTCCCAGTCGTAGCGCATTGCCCCGATCGCCTCGGGGATCAGGCGGCTGGAGAACTTCAGCAGTGCCGGGCCGTCGGCACGCTCGCCGGCCGGCGGCACCCGGACGGCGACCGCGGCCGACCCGTCCCCGAAGAGGCTGTTGACGACCGAGGAGCGCATGCTGCCGTCGAAGACGTAAGCCGCGGAACACGCTTCGACGCAGACCATCAGCGCCAGCTTCCCCGGGTGTGTACTTGCCCAGCCCGCGACCGCGATCAGTGCGTTCAGCCCGGCGTTGCAGCCCATGCCCACGATGTCCAGCCGCCCGCAGTGCCGGGCGATGCCGAGCTCGTCGATGAGCAACGCGGAGAACCCGGGGGAGATGAACCCGGTCGAGCTCACACAGCACAAGTAGCGCACGTCGTCGATCGTGGCGGCGGCGTTCTTGAGGCACGCCTCCACCGCGTCGCGTCCCATGGCCAGCCCGTTCGAGACGTGTTTGCGCAGGAGCTCGCCCTGTGTCTCGACGTTCCGGGAGCCGTCCGGGAGCTGCGGGGGCAGGGAGAGACCGCGGCGTTCGATCCTGCTGTTCAGGAACAGCGATCGGATGCGCGGGTCGTCGATGCCGAACTCGTCGAGGATCTCCTGCTGGGTGTAGGAGGTACTCGGCACGGCGGTGCCCACGCCGGTTATCCGCGGAGCCGGTTCACCGGTCATCGTTTTCCTCCCGGTGCCGTCGATCCGGAAACGCGGGGGCCGCCATGGGAATGCGGTTAGGGTTGCGGCCATGACGAACCGGACGAGGGTGCGCTACGAGAAAGCCGGGCACGTCGCGCGGGTCGTGCTCGACCGGCCCGAAGTGCTCAACGCGATGGATCTGCGTACCCACGAGGAACTCGGTGAGATCTGGGACGACTACGAAGCCGACGACGAGCTGTGGGTCGCGGTGCTTTCCGGTGCCGGCGAACGCGCTTTCTCGGTAGGGCAGGACCTGACCGAGCTGGCCGCCCGGCAGCGCGCGGGAACGGCCGAGCCGTCGACGTTCGGGAGCCGGGGCAAGGCGGGCTGGCCGCGGCTGACCGAGCGGTTCGAGCTGGCCAAGCCGGTGATCGCCGCGGTGCGCGGGTACGCCCTCGGCGGCGGGTTCGAGCTCGCGCTGGCGTGCGACATCGTCGTCGCGGCCACCGACGCGACGTTCGCGCTGCCGGAGGCGAAGCTCGGACTCATGGCCGGTGCCGGCGGCGTGTTCCGGCTGACGAGGCAGGTGCCGTGGAAGACCGCGATGGGACATCTGCTGACCGGACGGCCGATGGACGCGCGGCGCGCGTACGAGCTGGGACTGGTCAACGAGGTCGTGCCGCCGGAACAGCTCGAGGCGTGCGTCGAGACCTGGGTGGCGGACGTCCTGCGGTGCGCTCCGCTGGCGGTACGGGCGATCAAGGAAGCGGCCACGCAGTCGGCGGCGGTGTCGGTGGAGGCCGCGTTCGCCGGCTCCTACCACTGGGAGGACCGGCGCATGCGCAGCGTCGACGCGGTCGAAGGGCCCCAGGCGTTCGCCGAAAAGCGGGCACCGGTGTGGCGGGGCCGCTGAATCGCGCGCCCTCATGTGAGGTAGTCCTCTGCGGTGCCTTCGCGAACCGTGTCGAGCGTGAAGCAGTGGAACCCGCCGCCGAACAGGCGCCGGTGGCGGTGCCGCACCGGAACGACGGTGAAGCCGTGCCGTTCGAGGGTCCGCATGAGCTCGGGGCAGGCGTCGTTGACGAGCACCACGTCCGGGCCGGCAGACAGCACGTTCAGGTCGATGAACGGGCTGGTCAGGATCAGATCGTCGTCGTCATACCGCGGGAAGTCGTCGGTTTCCGGGACCGGCGCGACGATCAGGTCCCACTTGCGTAGCGGGGCCGGCAGCTTGTCCGCGACCGCGGCGGACCGGACCAGGAGGGTCCCCGGCCGCAGGGCGAGCACCATGCTGTCGATGTGGCTGTCGCTGAGGCGGTGAACTCGGTGGATCCGGAACCTGCCCTCGAGATGACGCTCCAGCCAGTCGACGGCCAGCGCGTGGCCCGCCGTCGCCACGTTGGCCACGATGTCCCGGCCCAGCCGCAGGCACTGCGCCCCGTCGAACATGATCTCCCTGCCGACGTCGTAGGGCGAGGGCTGGGGATCCCGGGCGATCGGCTCGGTCGGCCCGCCCATTCCCGGTGAGCCGGCACCGGACCGGTCGAACGAACCGTCGGTCATCAGCGGCCGCGGCATCAGCGTCCATCGCGCGCCTTCGCGGAAATACCGCTGGAAGACCGGCTTGAGCAACTGGGTCTCGAAGTAGCGGGACCGGATCATCGGCGCGGTTTCGACGATCTCGTCGCCGAGGACCAGCGCGATGTCCCGGACGTTCAGCGCCGGGACCACCGAGGCGGACCACGCGGGCGTGCGGATCTCGGCGGTGTGCCGGTCGACCTCGATCGGCCGGTGGACGGTCACCGAGAGGGATTCGAGCGTTTTCGCCATTCCGTCGAGGTCTTCGGCGAGTTCGTCGACGTAACGGCGCTTGATGGGCGAGCGCCGCCCGGCGTCCGTGCCGGTCCGGGGGGCGAGCCGGGGGTAGTACCACTCGGTGCGGTGAACATTGTCGTTCACGATGTTGTCGTGGAAAAATAGGTCGAACGACAGTTCACGGTCGTGTGCCAGGTAGTTCTCCGCGGAACCCAAGATTACTTCCTTGAGTGGCGACCACTCGTCATAGCTGTTCAACCGCACAATTAACTGCCCCCAGGTATCACAGTTAGTTCTGAAGCGGAAATGCTGAAATTTGGACGAAACGGGGTTGTCTTCAGTGGCGATCTCCCCATGAGAGAAGCATTGTGTCGAAGGGGTCCGCAAGGCTATTTAGCCAGAGCTAAATGTGATCTGTATCACACTCGTGACTCTTGTCTTTCTCGTCTCGGTATCTGTTACCTTCCGTTGTGTGGCCGGCTGGGTGGGGGATTCATCCCGGCTTGCCGCGGAATCCGATAATGCTCGCGATCTTCGCTGTGCGCTCATCCGGGACACCATCGACTTGGCCGGGGTGATTTATCCGGAAAACGCTGTCAGACAAGGGTTCCGGCTGCCGGTGAGTTTCGCCGTCGCAACGCGATGAAAACAGCGGGCTTGCGTGCGCGGGGAGAAACCGCTCACGTCCCATCGCCTTTCGAGAGGACCGGACATGTCCACTGAGCTGATCGACTCGACGCCGATCGTGGCGGCTGATGCCCTCCGGCGCATCGAGTCGCTCGCCCGCGGCGTGGCCGAGCATCCCGCGGTCAAGAACTCCTTCTACGACCTCTGGATGTCCCGCGAGCTGCCCGCCGAGCAGGTCGAGCTCGTCGCCAAGAACTTTTACGAACGGGTCCGCCGTACGCCGGTCAGGATCGCCCTGGCGTTCATCCACATGCAGGACCTGGCCGCGCGGGCCGAGACAGTGGAGAACCTGAACGACGAAATGGGTGCCGGCGACCCGGCCAAGGTCCACGCCGTCATCCTCCGGGAGTTCTTCGAGACGTTGCTGTCCCGGCTCCGGGAACGGCCGGTGGACTTCGACGAAGTCGAAGCTCCCCTTCTCGCGTCGACCGTCCGGCTGATCGAAGAGGGCGAAAAAGTGTTCAGCAGTCCGCATCCGCAGGAGGTTTGCGGTGCCCTGCTCGCGCAGGAGTGGCACGCGTATCCGCAGCTCGTGTGCCTCTACGAGGGTGTGCGCAACTATCGCGGATACTTCGGCCTGGAAGAGTTCCACGAGAACTGTGAGTACTTCTACCTGCACATCGGTGCGACCGAGAAGCAGCACAAGATTCATTCGCTGTCGACCGCCGCCCGGGCCTGTCGTACGGAAGTCGATCTCGTTCACCTCGAACGCGGCTTCACCACCTATCTCGATCTACTGGCCGAGAACTGGGCCGAGATTTTCGCTGTGCTGCAACGCAGCTGATCCGCCGTCGCCGGGACGAAGCCCGGCGTGGCCGACGAGGGGAGATGCCTGATGCTCAATCCGTTCGACGATCCCGATGGTCGATTCCTCGTACTGGTCAACGACGAGGGACAGCATTCGCTCTGGCCCGAGTTCGCGGAGGTCCCGGCGGGCTGGACGAAGGTGTTCGGCGTGACCGACCGGGAAGCGTGCCTCGACTACGTCACCACGCACTGGACCGACATGCGCCCGCGCAGCCTCGCCGAGCAGATGGAGAAGGCGAGCCAAGGCACCGCTTGAGGTGCGGAGTGCACCGCCAGGCAGTCCACCGGTAGGTCAGGGAGGGAACGGGTGGCCGTCATTACCATTCACGAGTCCTTCGGCACGTGGGCCGCGCGAACGCCCGACGCCGTCGCCGTCCGGTGCGGCGGGCAGGGCCTGACCTACCGCGAGCTCGACGAGCGTTCCAGCGTGCTGGCGCACGAACTCGTCCGTCTCGGCGCGGGGCCGGACCGCCCGGTGCTGGTGTGGACCGGCCGCTCGCCCGACCTGCTGGTGGCGCTGCTCGCGGTGCTCAAGGCGGGGTCCTTCTACCTCCCGCTCCATCCGGCTTTCCCTGGCGATCGCCGACAGTGGATCGCCGACGAGACCGGGGCGAAAGCGCTCCTGGTCGATCGCACGACCCTCGAACACGACCTGCCGCGGGGCCCGGCGGTCGTGCCGGTCGACGCCGCGGACGAGCGGCTGGGCTTGCCGGCACCCATCGTCCGGGCCCTTCCCGATCAGCTCGCCTACGCGATGTACACCTCGGGGTCGAGCGGTACGCCGAAATGCGTCGCGATCACGCACCGGAACGTCGGCGACCTCGTCGGCGACGCGATGTTCACCGCACCCGGTGCCCATGACCGGGTGCTGCTGGCCACGTCCTACGCCTTCGACCCGTCGACCTACGCCTTTTGGTACCCGCTGTCCCACGGTGGCACCGTCGTCCTGGCCACGGAGGACGAGCTGACCGTGGACGGCCTCGCGCGCCTCGCCGCCGCGGAACGGGTGACCGCCGCCGAGATCCCGTCCGGGCTGTTCCGGTTGCTCGCGGAGGAACGGCCGGAGTGTTTCGCGGGCTTCCGCGAGATCTGCACCGGTGGGGACGTGGTCTCGGCCGTGGCCGTCCGGCGGGTCCTCGAGGCGTGCCCGGACGTCGTCGTCCGGTCCACCTACGGGCCCACCGAGACCACGCTCTACGCCTCACAAGCCTCGTGGACCTCACCCGGCGGAATCCCCGACACGGTCCCGATCGGGCGCCCGCTGGACGGCATGCGCGCCTACGTCCTGGACGCCACGCTGTCGCCGGTCGCGCCCGGCGGGACGGGTGAGTTGTACTTGGCCGGCGCCGGCTTGGCGCGCGGCTACCTGGACCGGCCCGGCCTCACGGCGGAGCGGTTCGTCGCCGATCCCTCCGGTCCGCCGGGCGCCCGGATGTACCGCACCGGCGATCTCGCGGGCTGGACCACCGCCGGTCTGCTCGAATTCAGGGGCCGTGAGGACGGCCAGGTCAAGATCCGCGGCTTCCGGGTGGAGCTGGGCGAGATCGAAGCTGTCGTCGCCGGTCACCCCGGCCTGCGCCAGGTCGTCGTCACCGTTCGCGAGGACCTGCCCGGTGACAAGCGGATCGTCGCCTACGTCGTCCCCGAACCGGGACATTCCGTCGACGTCGACGCGGTGTTCACCCTCGCCGGGCGCAAGCTGCCCGCGTACATGGTGCCGGCGGCCGTCGTGCCGATCGACGACCTGCCGTTGACGGCCAACCACAAGGTCGACTACCGGGCCCTGCCTGCTCCCCGAACCCGCCACGCCATCGCGCGAGCGCCTCAGGACGAGCGGGAAACCGTGCTGTGCGGACTTTTCGCGGATCTGTTCGGCTTGCCCGGCGTGGGTGTCGACGACAACTTCTTCGCGCTGGGCGGTGATTCCCTGCAGGCGATCCGGCTGCTGGCGCGGATCCGCGGGGCGCTGGGCGCCGAACTGCCCGTGGGGGCGGTGTTCGAGGCACCCACCGTCGCGGAGCTGGCGGTCCGGCTGGGCACGGCCGACCGGGCGCGAGCGCCGCTCGCCCCGGCACCCCGGCCGGCCGAGGTCCCGATGTCCTATGCGCAGCAACGGCTGTGGTTTCTCGGGCAGCTCGACGGCCCAGCCTCGACCTACAACCTGCCGGTCGCCTACCGGCTCAGCGGGACGTTGGACATCGGGGCGCTGGAGGGTGCCTTCGCCGACGTCGTCGAGCGGCACGAGAGCCTGCGGACCGTGCTGCGCGAGAGGGACGGCCGCCTCGTGCAGGTCGTGCTTCCCCCGGCGCCGTCGCAGATGTCCCCGGTCAGCTGCGCCGAGGCGGACCTGCCCGAGACGCTGGCGAGCCTGGGCGAGCACCTCTTCGACCTGTCGGCCGAGCCGCCGATCCGGGTACACCTGCTCTTCCTCGGGCCGGACGACCACGTGCTGTCGGTGCTGTTCCACCACAGCGCGGGCGACGGCTGGTCGATCCGGGTGTTCGAGCGGGAACTCTCGGCGGCGTACCGGGCACGGCTCGCCGGCGTGCGGCCGGAGTGGGCGCCGCTGCCGGTGCAGTACGCGGACTACGCGCTGTGGCAGCGCCGGACCCTCGGCACCTCGGACGAGCCCGGGTCGCCGATGCACGAGCAGGCCGGGTTCTGGGGGCAGGCCCTGCGCGGGCTGCCTGCCGAGCTGGGCTACCCGGCCGACCGGCCACGCCCGCCGGTGCCGACGGGCGCGCGGGGCTCGTTCGAGCTCGACCTGGGCACCACGGTGCACGCGAGGATGTCCGAGCTCGCCATGGCCACCGGCACCACGGTGCCGATGATCGCCCACGCCGCGCTGGCGACACTGCTCACGCGCCTGGGCGCGGGCACGGACATCCCGATCGGCACGCCGGTGGCGGGACGTACGGACGAGGCACTGGAAGGCCTGATCGGCTTCTTCGTCAACACGCTCGTCCTCCGGATCGACACGTCGGGGTCGCCAACCTTCCGCGAACTGCTGTCGCGGGTGCGCGACACCAGCCTCGCCGCGTATGGCCGCCAGGAGATCCCGTTCGAGCACGTGGTCGAGGTCGTGAACCCGCCGCGCTCGGCCGGGCGCAACCCGCTGTTCCAGGTCATGCTCCAGGTGAACCCGGACAACGGCACCGAGATCGAGCTGCCGGGCGCGGTGGTCGCGGAGTTTCTGCCCCCCTCCCAGATGGGCGGGTTCGACCTGTCGTTCGATCTGCATGCCGGTGTCACCCCGCAGGGACGGCCGGGGCCGCTGCGGGCCGATGTGCGGTACTCGGCCGACGTCTTCGACGAAGAGACGGTCCGCCGGCTCGCCGAGCGCTTTTCGCGGCTGCTGGCAGTGTTGACCGCCGAGCCCGACCGCTGCGTGGGAGACGCCGAGATGCTCGACCCCGGTGAGCTCCGCCGGATCGTCGACGGGGGAGCGGGCACCACGCACCCGGTCCCCGGCGTCACGCTCCCGGAGTTGTTCGCCGAACAGGTCGTTCGTGCGCCGGACGCGGTCGCCGTGGTGCACGACGGAGTTTCGCTGACCTACGCGCGGCTGGACGCCGAGGCCAACCGTCTCGCGCACTGGCTGCGTGCCCGCGGCGCCGGCCCGGAAACCGTGGTCGCCGTCCGTCTCGCGCACTCGGCCGATCTCGTGGTCGCGCTGATCGGCGTGCTCAAGGTGGGGGCCGCGTACCTGCCGATCGAACCCGGCTACCCGGTCCGCCGGATCGAGCACATGCTCTCCGACGCCCGTCCGGTGCTGACTCTCGACACGCTGCCGGACGTCTCCGAGCTTCCGGCGGCGGATCCGGGCGTCGCGGGATTGAGCGCGGACAATCCGGCCTACGTCGTTTACACGTCCGGCTCGACCGGGCGCCCGAAGGGTGTTGTCGTGTCGCACCGGGCGATCGTCAACCGGCTGCTGTGGATGCGGCAGGAGTACCGGCTGGGGGCAGGCGACCGGGTGCTGCAGAAGACACCGACTTCGTTCGACGTCTCCCTGTGGGAGCTGCTGGGGCCGCTCACCGCCGGTGCCCGCCTGGTCGTCGCGGGCCCGGACGGGCACCGGGACCCGGCGCGGCTGGCCCGCGTGATCGAGCGCGAGCAGGTCACCTTCGCCCACTTCGTCCCGTCGGTGCTGCAAGCTTTCCTGGCCGAGCCTGCGGCGGCGCGCTGCACCAGTCTCAGGCGCGTGCTCTGCGGCGGCGAGCAGCTGCCCGCGTCACTGGCACGGCAGTTCGCCGAAGTCCTCGACGCCGAACTGGACAACGTCTACGGCCCTGCGGAAACAGCGGTGGATGTCACGTACTGGCCGGCGTCGGGGCCCGGCGTCGACCCCGGGGTGCCGATCGGGCTTCCGGTGTGGAACACCACGGCGTACGTGCTCGATGGCCGGCTGCGGCCGGTCCCGTCCGACGTCGTCGGGGAGCTCTACCTGGGCGGTGTCCAGCTGGCTCGCGGCTATCTCGGGCGCACGGGTCTCACCGCGCAGCGGTTCGTCGCGGACCCGTACGGGCGCGCCGGTGGCCGCCTCTACCGTACGGGCGACCTGGTCCGGCGGGGCGGTGACGGAGCCCTCCGTTACGTGGGCCGGGCCGACGAGCAGGTCAAGGTGCGCGGTGTCCGCGTCGAACTGGGCGAGCTCGAGGCCGTGCTGGCCGCATGCGAAGGCGTCGCACGATGTGCGGTGGCCCTGCGCGAAGAGGGTGGCGATCGACGGCTCGTCGCCTACGTGGTCCCCGGCAGCGATGCTGTCGCCGTTCCCGCGCTGCGCCGGCACATGGCGGCCTTCGTGCCCGACCATCTGGTGCCCGCCGCGTTCGTGCTCCTGGATGCGCTCCCGCTGAACCCGAACGGCAAACTCGACCGCGGCGCCCTGCCTGCGCCGGTCCACGCGGCAAACACCGACAGGCGGCTGCCCGCCAACCCGGCCGAAGAGATCCTGTGCGGTCTGTTCGCCGCGGTGCTGGGCGTGGGGCACGTCCGGCCCGAAGACAACTTCTTCGAGCTGGGCGGGCATTCGCTGCTGGTGGCCCGGCTGGTCGGGCGTATCCGCACCACCCTCGCGCGCGACCTGCCAGTGCGCGCGGTGTTCGACGCGCCGACCCCCGGCGAACTCGTCCCGTGGCTCGAGACCGGGGCACCGGCCCGCGCGCCGCTGACCCGCATGCCGCGTTCCGGGCCGCTGCCCGCGTCCTACGCCCAGCAGCGGCTCTGGTTCCTCGACCGGCTGGAAGGGCCTGGTACCACCTATAACCTGCCGATCCTCCACCGCGTCCACGGCCCGCTCGACGCGGACGCCCTGGAACTCGCCTTCGGTGACCTGGTGACGCGCCATGAAAGCCTCCGCACGATCCTGCGTGAGACCGACGGCGTGCTGCACCAGGTGGTGTCCTCGCCCGCTCCGGTGCTGGTGAGCCGGATCGACTGCGCCGACGGCGAACTGGACGCCGTCCTGTCGGAGGTCACCGGCCACCGATTCGATCTCGCGGCCGAGTTCCCGTTGCGGGTCGGCCTGATCGCGCTCGGGCCGGAGGACCACGTGCTCGCCATGGTGTTCCACCACGTCGGCACCGACGGCTGGTCGATCGGCCCGCTGTACCGGGACCTCGCCACGGCCTACCGGGCGCGGCTGGCGGGAACGGCGCCGAGCTGGGCCCCGCTGCCGGTGCAGTACGCGGACTACGCCTTGTGGCAACAGGAACTCCTCGGCGCGGAGGACGATCCCGGCTCGCCGCTGCACTCTCAGGTGGAGCACTGGCGGAAGACGTTGTCCGGCCTGCCGGCCGAGCTGGCCTACCCGACCGACCGGCCGCGTCCGGCAGTCGCGACCCGGCGCGGCGGTGAGCTGCTGGTCGAGCTGGACGCCCCGCTGCACGCGCGGCTCCTCGCACTGGCCCGCTCGACCGGCACGACGGTCTCGATGATCGCCCACGCGGCACTGGCGACGGTGCTGACGCGGCTGGGCGCGGGCACCGACATCCCCCTCGGCACACCGGTGGCCGGGCGCGGCGACGAAGGGCTGAACGGGCTGATCGGGTTCTTCGTGAACACCGTGGTGCTGCGGATCGACACGTCGGGTGACCCGGAATTCCGGAAGTTGCTCGCCCGCGTCCGCGAGTGCAGTCTCGCGGCCTACGCCAACCAGGACGTGCCCTTCGACCGGGTCGTGGAGGAGGTGAACCCGTCCCGGCGAGCCGGCCGCAATCCGCTGTTTCAGATCATGCTCGAGGTCGTCACCGAGGACGGCGCCGGGCTGCGTCTGGCGGACACCGAGTCGAGCGTGCTCCGGCCGGACCTCGACGTCGCCAAGTTCGACCTGTCGGTGATGATCCACGCCCACTTCACCGAAGGAGGGCAGCCGGGTCCGATGCTGGCCCGGGTCGGCTTCGCGCGGGACATGTTCGAGGCCGGCACCGTCGAGCGGCTGTTCCGGCGCGTGGTGCGGGTGATCGAGTCGGCTGTGGCCGAACCCGGGCGGCGGTTGAGCGCGCTCGACTTCCTCGGCGAGCACGAGCGGAACGAGCTGGTCGGGCTGGGTGCCGGTCCGGCACCCGCGGTCGGTCTCTTCGCCCAGCCGTCGTTGCAGGAAGCCGTGTCCTGCCAGGCGACGCGCACGCCCGAGGCGGTCGCCGTGCGCAGCGGCGGGCACAGCCTGAGCTACCGCGAGCTCGACGCGCGGGCGAACCGGCTCGCGCACCGGATGATCGCCGCCGGAGCCGGGCCGGAGTGCCCGGTGACCACTCTGCTCGACCGGACGACCGATCTGCTGGTCGGCCTGCTGGCGATCCTGAAGGCGGGCGCCTACTACGTCCCGCTGCACCACGCGGCCCCGCTCGACCGGCAACAGTGGGTCCACGACCAGTGCGGCGCGCGCGTCCTGCTGACCGACGAGACCATGCGGGAACGCGGCCTGCCGCGCGCCGAGACCGTGGTGTTCGCCGACGACGGCGCGGCCGGGTTCCCGAAACCGATCCCCGGGTCGCCGGGCATCGCGACCAGCTCGCCTACGTCATGTACACCTCGGGCTCGACCGGGGTGCCCAAGGGCGTGGCCGTGACCCACCGGGACGTCTTCGAGCTCGTGTCGGACTCGATCTTCGCCCCGGGCGACCACGACCGCGTCCTCCTGCTCACACCGTACGAATTCGACCCGTCCACCTACTCCTTCTGGTATCCCCTGCTGCACGGCGGCACGGTCGTGATCGCCCCCGAGGCGGACCTGACCGTCGCCCGGCTCGCCCGGCTGATGCGCGAGGAGCGGATAACCGGCGTCGACATCACGGCGGGACTGTTCCGGGTCATGGCGGAGGAGGACCCCCGGTGCTTCAGCGACGTGCGCGTCGTCATCACCGGAGGCGACATCGTGTCGCCCGCCGCGGTGCGCCGGGCCCTGCAGTCCTGCCCGGGCCTGGTGGTCCGCAGCAACTACGGCCCGACCGAGACGACGTTGTTCGCGACGTCGGTGCCGTGGCGCCACGCCGGCACCGTGCCGGCGCCGGTGCCCATCGGGCGGCCGCTGGACGGGATGAACGCCTTTGTCCTCGACAGCGGGCTGGGACTCGTCCCGGCCGGTGTGGTCGGTGAGCTGTACCTGGCCGGACAGGGCCTGGCCCGCGGCTATCTCAACCGGCCGGACCTGACCGCGGAACGGTTCGTGGCCAATCCCTTCGACGCCGGTGGCGCCCGGATGTACCGGACCGGCGATCTGGTGCGGTGGACCTCGGCCGGGCTGCTGGACTTCGTGGGCCGGGCCGACAGCCAGGTCAAGATCCGCGGATTCCGGATCGAGCTTCCCGAGATCGAGGCGGTGCTCGGCGAAGTCGGCGGGGTCCGCCAGGTCGCCGTCGTCGCCCGCCAGGAACAAGCGGGCGAAAAGCGGCTCGTCGGTTACCTCGTGGCCGACGCCGGTCTGGACCTGGTGGCGCTCGACGCCCACGCGCGACGGCGGCTGCCCGACTACATGATCCCCGACGCGATGGTCGTTCTCCCCGAGCTTCCCCTGACTCCCAACAACAAGATCGACGAAAAGGCGCTGCCCGCCCCCGACGCCGGACCCCGCGAGGGGCGGGCCCCTCGCGGGGTGACCGAAACCGTGCTGTGCGAGCTGTTCGCGGCTCTGCTCGGGGCCGATGTCGTCGGCGCCGAGGAGAACTTCTTCGAGCTGGGCGGTCATTCGCTGGTGGCCACCCGGCTGGTCAGCCGGATCCGCACGGTCCTCGGGAGCGATCTGACGGTGCGGGACGTGTTCGAAGCGCCCACACCGGCCGGGCTGGCCGAGCGGGTGTCGGCGGCGGTCAGGGCGGCGAGGCCGGCCTTGCTGCCCGCGGTCCGGCCGGAGAAGATCCCGTTGTCCCCGGCTCAGTTCCGGCTGTGGTTCCTCCACCGGCTCGAAGGCCCGTCGGTGACCTACACCCTCCCGGTGGCGGTCTGGCTGCGCGGCGCACTGGACCGCGACGCGCTGCGCGCGGCACTGGGGGACGTGTTCGAACGGCACGAGAGCCTGCGCACCGTCTTCCCGGATGAGGACGGGGTGCCCTACCAGCGGGTGCTGCCGACCGAACAGGTCCGCCCGCCCCTCGACCCGGAACCGGTCGAGGACATCGGCGAGGCACTGCGGCAGTCCAGCGCGGTCCCCTTCGACCTCGCCACCGAGACGCCGCTCCGGGTGCGGCTGTTCGTGGTGGCCGACGACGTCCACGTGATGCACCTGATGCTCAACCACATCGGCAGCGACGGCCAGTCGATGCGCCCGCTCATGCGGGATCTCCACGAGGCTTACGCGGCGAGGACCGCGGGGCGGGCACCGGACTGGCGCCCGCTGCCCGTGCAGTACGCGGACTACGCGCTCTGGCAACGGGAACTGCTGGGTGCGGATCAGGATCCGAACAGTCTCGTGGCCCGGCAGCTGGCCTTCTGGCGGCACGCGCTCGCGGGTGCGCCGGACGAGCTGGGCCTGCCGCTGGACTCGCCACGACCCGCGGTCGCGAGCTACCAGGGCGAGATCGTCCCGCTCTCGGTCGGGCCGGAGCTGCACTCCGCGCTCGCCGAGCTGGCGCGGGCGACCAACACGACGGTGTTCATGGCGCTGCACGCGGTGGTGGCGGGCCTGCTGACGCGACTGGGTGCGGGCAGCGACATCGTGCTCGGCACGCCGATCGCGGGCCGGACGGACACCGCGCTGGACGAACTCGTCGGGTTCTTCGTGAACACGCTCGTGCTGCGTGTCGACACCTCTGGTGACCCCACCTTCCGGGAGCTGCTGGAGCGGGTGCGGCAGTCGACTCTGCCCGCCTTCGAGCACCAGGACGTCCCGTTCGAGCAGGTCGTGGAGGCGCTGAACCCGGAACGCTCGCTGGCCAGGCACCCGGTCTTCCAGGTCATGCTCCAGGTCAGTGTCGAAACCGTGCCGGAAGGATTCACCCTGCCGGACCTGGTCGCCGAAACGGACGCGCTCCGCCACGGCAACGCCAAGTTCGACCTCCTGTTCAGCCTCAACGAGTTCTACCGGCCCGACGGCACGCCGGACGGGATCACCGGACGGATGGAGTTCGCCACCGACCTCTTCCGCTCCGAGACCGGCAAGCTGATCGCCCAGCGGTTCCACCGCCTGCTCGGCAGCGGCGTGGCCGCACCGGAGGAGCGGCTTTCCGGGTTGGACGTCTTCCTGCCAGGCGAGCGCGACCGGGTGCTGGCCGCCGCGAACGGGCGGAAGGCCGAAGTTCCCGCGGCACCGCTCCCCGCACAGTTCGAGGAACTCGTGGAGCGTGCGCCCGCGGCGGTCGCGGTTCTCGCGCACGACGGCAGGCTCGGTTATGCCGAGCTCAACGAGCGAGCCAACCGGCTGGCACATCTGCTGCTGTCCCGGGGAGCCGGGCCGGGGGGCCGGGTCGGGGTGGCCCTGCCGCGCGGAACCGCCCACGTGATCGCCTTCCTGGCGGTCCTCAAGACCGGAGCCGCTTATCTGCCGCTGGACACCGCCTTCCCGCCGGACCGGATCCTGTACATGATCGAGGACGCACGCCCGGTGGTGGTGGTCACCAGCGGTACCGCGGTGGGCGGGAGTGTGGTCCGGCTCGACGCGCCGGAGATCCGGGACGAGCTCGCGCGTCAGCCGGTGCGCAATCCGACCGGCGCTGACCGTGGGGCGCCGGTCACCCTCGGCTCGCCCGCGTACGTGGTTTACACCTCGGGAACCACCGGCAAGCCCAAAGGCGTGGTGCTGCCGATGCACGTCCTCGCCACCATTTCCACCTTTCTCGCCACGGCCCAGCCCGCGCTGCCGGCCGGACGGGTCGCGCAGTTCAGCGCGCTCGGATTCGACGTCTCGGTGCGTGAAATCCTGCGTGCCCTCCTGCTCGGACAGACCCGTGCGTGCCCGACGAGGACACCTGCGCGGACCCGCACCGGCTCGCCCGGTGGCTCGATCGCACGGGCGTCACCGAGTTCTTCGCACCCGACCTGGTGATCACCGCGGTCTACGAGGCCGCCGCCGAGCTCGGGCTGCCGCTGACGGCCCTGCGGTACGTGTCGCAGAGCGGTGAGCCGCTGCAGCTGGTGGCGCAGAAACGCGACATTCATGCGGCCCGCCCCGAACTGGTGCTGCACAGCACCTACGGCCCGTGCGAGACCGCGGCGGTGACCCGGCTGACCCTGCCGTCCGACGTCGCGGCGTGGCCGTCGGGCGTGCCGCCGCTGCTCGGTGATCCGATGTGGAACGCCGAGACCTATCTGCTCGACGAGCGGCTGCGGCCGGTGCCGATCGGGGTGCCGGGTGAGCTTTACCTCGGCGGCCGCTCGATGGGCCTGGGCTACCTGAATCTGCCCGGGCTGACCGCGCAGCGGTTCGTCGCCGGGCCCTGGGGCGCGCGCGGCGCGCGGATGTACCGGACCGGCGACCTGGCCCGCTGGAGCACCGACGGTGGGCTCGTTTTCCTGGGCCGGGCCGACGACCAGCTGAAGATCCGCGGTAACCGGGTCGAGCCCGGCGAGCTGAACGCGGTGCTCGCCGCGCATCCGGACGTGGCCATCGCCGCGACCGTCGTGCGGGAGGACCGCCCCGGAGACAAGCGGCTGGTCGCCTATTTCGTGCCCACCGCCGGGTGTCGGGCTCCGACAGCCGAAGCGCTGCGCCGGCACGTCGCCCTCGCCGTGCCGCAGGCACTGGTCCCGGGCGCGTTCGTCGCGCTGGACACGCTTCCGCTGACCCCCAACGGGAAACTGGACCGGTCGGCGCTGCCTGCGCCGGAACACACCGGTGGTGGTGGCCGGGCCCCCGCGGGCCTGCGGGAGGAGATCCTCTGCGGACTGTTCGCCGGGGTGCTCGGTGTCGGCCACGTGGACCCCGACGACGACTTCTTCGTCCTCGGCGGCCATTCCCTGCTCGCCAGCAAGCTGGTGTCGCTGGTCCGGTCGGCGTTCGACCGTGAGCTGTCGGTCCGCGCGGTCTTCGAGGCGTCGACTCCGGCGGGTCTGGCCGAGCGGCTCGGCACCGCGGAGCGGGCCCGAGCCGCACTGACCGCGCGCCCGCGCCCGGAACGCGTGCCGATGTCCCATGCCCAGCAGCGGCTGTGGTTCATCGACCGCCTCGAAGGCGCCAGCGTGCGTTATAACCTCCCGATCACCAGGCGGATCACCGGGCCGCTCGACGCAGGAGCCCTCGAGCTCGCGCTGACCGACGTCGTCGGCCGCCACGAGATCCTCCGTACCGTGCTGACCGAAGCGGACGGGCTGCCGGTCCAGGTGGTGCGGCCGCCGGAGCGGGTGACGTTGCACCGTTCGGCGTGTCAGGAAGAGGAGCTCGAGGCCGCGGTGCGGACGGCGGCCGGCCACGTCTTCGACATGGCGGCCGAAGCACAGGTGCGGGTGAGCCTGATCGCGGTCGGCCCGCACGATCACGTGCTCGTCATGCTGTTCCACCACGTCGTCATCGACGGAGGGTCGCGTCGCGCGCTGTTCCGCGACCTTTCCGAGGCCTACCGGGCGCGGACGGCCGGGCGGGCGCCGGAATGGACGGCATTGCCGGTGCAGTACGCGGACTACGCGTTGTGGCAACGGGAAACTCTCGGCAGCGAGGAGGATCCCGGTTCTCTGGCCGGCCAGCAACTGGCGTTCTGGCGTGAAGCGCTGGCCGGGCTCCCCGTCGAGCTGGACTACCCGGCCGACCGGCC
This sequence comes from uncultured Actinomycetota bacterium, assembly GCA_963762765.1. GTDB lineage: Bacteria > Actinomycetota > Actinomycetes > Mycobacteriales > Pseudonocardiaceae > Amycolatopsis. Next base: position 46,011 of record CAVXMR010000004.1, on the reverse strand, counting down.
GCGCCCGGCGACCGATTCCCAGCGCGGCGGGGAACTGGTCGTCGACCTCGGCACGCGGCTGCACGCCGATCTCGTCGCGCTGGCCAGGACCACCGGCACGACGATCGCGATGATCGCGCACGCCGCACTGGCGGTCGTGCTGACCCGGCTGGGCGCCGGCACCGACATCCCGATCGGCACACCGGTCGCCGGCCGCTCGGACGAAGCGTTGGAGTGGCTCATCGGGTTTTTCGTCAACACCCTGGTACTGCGGATCGACACCTCGGGCAACCCGAGCTTCGCGGAGCTGCTCGATCGCGTGCGGGAGACCAGTCTCGCCGCGTATGCGAACCAGGACGTCCCGTTCGAGCGCGTCGTCGAGGAGATCAACCCGCCGCGCGCGGCCGGGCGGAACCCGCTCTTCCAGATCACCCTGCAGGTCCTCTCCGCCCGCCCGGACGACCTCGCCATCGAGGGCGCCGCGGTGGAGCCATTCGCCCCGCCACGGGACCGGGCGAGATTCGACCTCTCGGTGTTCCTGCTGGCCTTGACCGACAGCAGCGGCCGCCCGGGTTCGCTGCGCGCCGAAATCGGGTTCGCGCGTGACCGGTTCGACGCGGCCTCGGTGGGGCGCCTGTTCGAGCGGGTCGTCCGGGTGCTGGAAGCCGCGGCCGCCGAGCCCGCGCGGTCCCTCGACGACATCGACGTGCTGGGGGCGGGCGAACGGCTCGAACTCGCCCGCTGGGGCACCGGCGCGGACCCGGTGGGGCAGCCCGAGGAGCCATCGGTGCCGGCGATGCTGCGACGGCAGGCGCTGAAGCGGCCGGACGTGGAAGCGGTGCGCTGTGGCGGGCAGAGCCTGACCCACCGCGAACTGGACGAGCGCGCGAACCGCCTGGCGAACCGGCTGCTCGAACTGGGTGCCGGCCCGGAACGTCCAGTCGCCACGCTGCTCGGGCACAGCACCGACCTCGTCACTGCGCTGGTCGCGGTGATGAAGACCGGATCGTTCTTCGTTCCGTTGCGCCGTAACGGTTCGCTCGAGTCCCGTCGCGAGGTCCTCGAGCGGTGCGGGGCCCGGATCCTGCTGACCGACCAGCCGGTCGACGAGACCGGCCGGCACGTCGTCGTGCACGTCCGTGAAGCCGCGGAAGGCGGAGCGCCGGACGACCCGTCGGTGGAGGTGAGCCGTGACCGGCTCGCCTGTGCCTGGTACACCCCCGCGGCGGTGGGCGTGGCGCTGACCCACGGGAATCTGCTGGACCTGCTCGGCGACTCGAACCTCGACCCTGGCGTCCACGAGCGGGTGCTTTCCCTGACCCCGTACGAGGACGATCCGTCGCCGTACTTCCCGTGGTACCCGCTGGTGCACGGCGGGACCGCGGTCATCGCCGAGGAAACCGATCTGTCCGTCGACGAGATCGCCGAGCTCGTCGAGGACGGGGGAATCACCGGTCTCGCGCTGCCACCAGGTGTGTTCGCGGTGCTCGCGCAGGAGTACCCGGACTGCCTGTCCGAGGTGCGCGAGGTGCTCGTTCGCGGCGGAGTGATCTGCGCCGAGCCGATCCGCCGGGTCCTCGAGTACAGCCCGGATACGCGGGTTCGCACGGCCTACGGCCCGGCCGGGACGACCTCGCCCGCGATGTCGCTTCTGTGGCACACGGCCGGTGAGGTACCCGCCACGATCCCGATCGGGCGGCCCCTGGACGGGGTGCGGGCCTACGTGCTCGACAACGCCCTGCGCCGGGTTCCCGCCGGCGTCGTCGGCGAGCTGTACGTCGCGGGTCCCGGGTTGGCGCGAGGCTACCTGCACCGGCCGGGGCCGACCGCGCGCCGGTTCGTCGCCGATCCCTTCGCCGTGGCGGGGGAGCGCATGTACGCCACCGGTGACCTGGCCCGGTGGACCGGCGACGGAATGCTCGAATTCCTGGGGAACGGCACCGGCCCGGTCAAGATCCGCGGCAGGCTGGTGGACCCGGCCGACGTCGAGGCGGTACTGGCCGGTTGCGCCGGGGTACGCCGGGCCGCGGTCGTGGTGCGAGAAGATCATCGGGGCGACCGGTGTCTCGTCGCGTATCTGGTCGTCGACGACGCGGCTCGTCCCGGCCTCGACGCGCGGATGCGGCGGGTGCTGCCCGAACACCTCGTGCCGGAGGTCGTCGTGCTCGACGCACTGCCGTCGACCGCGGACGGGGACGTCGATCGCCAGGCTCTTCCGGTACCGGAAGAGCCTGCCGACCAGGAGCCGGTCACGGCCCGCGAGCGGCGGCTCTGCGCACTGTTCGCCGCGGTACTGGGCGTCGAGCACGTCGACGTCGAGGACGATTTCTTCGACCGGGGCGGTCATTCGCTGCTCGCGACGCAGCTCGTCGCGGCGATCCGCGGCGCTTTCGGCCGCGAAGTGCCGGTGCGCGCGGTATTCGAGGCACCGGCACCCCGCGCCCTGCTGAGGTTCCTGGACACCGCCGAAGAGGCGCGGGCGGCACTGACGCCGCGGCCGCGTCCGGACCACGTGCCGACGTCCTACGCCCAGCAGCGGCTGTGGTTCCTCGGCAAGCTGGACGACGCGGGCTCGGTCACCTACAACCTGCCGTTCGTCAGCCGGATCACCGGTCCGCTCGACCACGAAGCCCTGCGGCTCGCGCTCGGTGACGTGGCCGAGCGGCACGAGATCCTGCGCACGGTCCTGCGCGAGGCCGATGGCGGACCAGTCCAGGTGGTCCGGCCACCCGCCCCGGTCCCGGTACACCGGTTGCGCTGCACGGAAGCGGAGCTGCTCGGGCTGGTGCGGGAGGTCGCCGACCACACCTTCGATCTCGAGACCGAAGCACCGATGCGGGTCAGCGTGCTCGAATCGGCCGCCGACCGGCACGTGCTGGTGGTCCTGTTCCACCACAGCGGCAGCGACGGCCTTTCCTTGCGGCCCTTCGCCGCCGACCTCTCGCGGGCGTATGCGGCCCGGTTGTCCGGACACGCACCGGAATGGGCGCCGCTGCCGGTGCAGTACGCGGACTACGCCTTGTGGCAGCGGGAAATCCTGGGCTCCGAAGAGGACCCCGGCGCCATGGTGAACGAGCAGCTGGGGTACTGGACCGAACAGCTGGCCGAGCTGCCGGTCCAGCTGGATTACCCGACCGATCGCCCTCGGCCCGCGGTCTCCTCGCAGCGGGGTGGCGCGTTCACCGTCGAGTTCGCCGCCGACCTGCACGCGGCGGTGACCGAGCTGGCCAGGACGACCGGCACGACGCTGGCCATGGTCGGCAACGCCGCGCTGGCGGCCACCTTGAGCGCGCTCGGTGCGGGAACGGACATCCCGATCGGCACGCCGGTCGCCGGCCGTACCGACGAAGCGCTGCGGGATCTCGTCGGATGCTTCCTCAACACCGTGGTGCTGCGGGTCGATGTCGGCGGGGACCCGACGTTCCGGGAGCTGCTGGGCCGGGTGCGGGCGGTGAGCCTCGCCGCGTACGGCAACCAGGACGTGCCCTTCGAGCGGGTGGTGGAGGCGGTCAACCCGCCCCGTTCGGCCGGGGTCAGCCCGCTGTTTCAGATCATGCTCCAGGTCGGGGACGACCAAGGATCCGGCCTTTCCTTGCCCGGCGCGCGGATCGAGCCCATGCCTGTGTTCCGCGACCGGGTGAAGTTCGACCTCGCGCTGAACCTCGGGCCGCGGCACACCGCGGACGGACGGCCAGGGCCGCTGCGCCTGTACGTGCGCTTCTCCCACGACCTGTTCGACGTGTCGACGGTGCGGGCGCTGATCGGCCGGTTCGAGCGGGTCATGGCGGCGATGGTGGCGGACCCCCAGGCCCGCGTGGGCAGTGTGGATGTGCTGAGCGCCGGGGAACGCCGTCAGGTACTCGTCGAATGGAACCGCACCGCCGCCGATCTCCCGGGCGCGGCCCCGACGGTGGCCCGGCTGGTCGAGGCGCAGGCCGCACGGACACCGCAGGCGACCGCGCTCGTTCACCGCGAAACGCGGGTTTCCTATGCCGGGCTGCTCTCCGACGCCGCGAGGTGGGCGCACTGCCTCGTCGCCCGCGGCGCGGGACCGGTGCCGTGGTGGCGTTGTGCTTGCCTCCGGGACCGGAGATGATCACCGCGATCCTGGGCGTGTGGCAGGCCGGTGCGGCGTACCTGCCGATCGACCCCGCGTTCCCGGCGGAGCGGATCTCCTTCATGATCGCCGACAGCGGCGCCTGTTTGCTGGCCGCCGCGCGAGACGAACTGACCGGCCTCGACACCGGCGGCGTGCGGATCGTGGCGGTGGACGATCCCGCGTTCCGCGCCGAGCTTCGGACCTGCCCGGACGGCCCGCCCACAGTGGCGACGGCGGGGGACGAACTGGCCTACGTCATCTACACGTCGGGGTCGACCGGGCGTCCCAAGGGCGTCGCGGTCACCCACGGCGCGCTCGTCAACTACGTGCTCTGCGTGCCGCCCCGGCTGGGCCTCGGCACCGCGGGTGCTCGCTATGCCCTGCTGCAGCCGCAGGTCACCGATCTGGGCAATACGACGCTGTTCGCCGCCCTGACGACCGGTGGCGAGCTGCACATGCTGGACTCGGACACGGCAGGCGATCCGGTCGCGGTGGCGGACTACCTCGCCGGGCACGGCATCGAGTACTTCAAGGCCGTGCCGTCGCAGCTGGCCGCGCTCGGCAGCGCCGGCATCGGCCGGGTCCTGCCCGCGACGTCCGTGGTGCTGGGTGGTGAAGCGGCTCCCACGGACTGGGTGCGCGAAGTGCTGGCGGTCGCGGGCGATCGCGCGGTGTTCAACCACTACGGGCCCACCGAGACCACCGTCGGCGTCCTCACCACGAGGCTGACCCCCGGCTCGCTCGGCGGTCCCGCGGCACCGATCGGACGGCCCATCCCCAACGTGCGCGTCTTCGTGCTGGACGAACGGCTGCGGCCGATGCCGGTGGGGGCCCTCGGCGAACTGTACGTCGCGGGTGCGGCGTTGGCCCGCGGGTACGTCGGCCGCCCCGAGCTGACCGCGGACCGGTTCGTCGCCTGTCCCTTCGGCGCGGCCGGGGAACGAATGTACCGGACCGGAGACCGGGTCTGCTGGACCGCGGACGGGCAGATCGTCTTCCGCGGCCGGACCGACGACCAGGTGAAGATCCGCGGCTTCCGGATCGAGCCCGGCGAGGTACTCGCCCACCTGAGGGAGCATCCCAGGGTTGCGCGGGCGGCGGTCGTGGCTCGTGCGGACCTGCCCGGAGGACCGCGGCTGGTCGCCTACGTCGTGCCGGTCGGCGAGGGCCCGGGTGCCGAAGCGGCCGAACTGCCCGCGGTGGTGCGGGAGTTCGTGCGCGGGCGGGTACCGGGGCACCTGGTGCCGGCGGCGGTCGTGGTGCTGGACCGTCTTCCGCTGACCTCGAACGGAAAGCTGGACCACGCGGCGCTGCCCGCACCGCCGGCTGACGCGGGTGCGTCCGGGCATGACGAGGCCGGTACTCCGCGCGAGGAAATCCTGTGCGGCCTGTTCGCCGAGGTGCTCGGGCGGGATCAGGTCGGCGCGGACAGCGACTTCTTCGATCTGGGTGGTCATTCGCTGCTCGTGATGCGGCTGGTGAGCCGGGTCCGCGTCGTGTTCGGTGCCCACCTGACCGTGCGGTCGGTCTTCGAAGCCACGACTCCGCGCGAGCTGGCGCGGCGTCTCGACGGCGCGGCGGTCAAATCGGTGCCACTGGTGGCGGGGCCGCGGCCCGAAGAACTGCCGATGTCGTTCGCGCAGGCCAGGTTGTGGCTGCTCAACCGTCTCGAAGGGCCGAGCGCGCTGTACAACCTGCCCGCCGGGTTCCGGATGACCGGGCCGCTCGACACGGGCGCCCTCGAACAGGCGCTGGCCGACGTCGTGCGACGCCACGAGACGCTGCGCACCCTGCTTCGCGAGGTCGATGGCCGCCCGGTGCAGATCGTCCTCCCGCCCGGACCCGTTCCCCTGCACCGGATGGCGTGCACGGAGGCGGAGCTGCCCGAGCTGATGCGCCGCACGACCGGTCACGTCTTCGACCTGTCGGCCGAAGCCCCGATCCGCGCCGGGCTGCTCTCGCTGGGCGCACGGGAGCACGTGCTCGTGGTGCTGATCCACCACAGCGCCACCGACGGCCGGTCCCGGGCCGTGCTCGGCCGAGACCTCGCGGCCGCCTACCGCGCCCGGCTCGCCGGCCGGGAACCCGGGTGGGAGCCACTGCCCGTGCAGTACGCGGATTACGCGTTGTGGCAGCGAAAAGTGCTGGGCACGGAGGACGACCCGGGCTCGGCGCTGAACGCTCAGCTCGCCTTCTGGCGGGAGACCCTGGCGGACCTGCCGGACGAGCTGGGCCTGCCGACGGATCGCCCGCGGCCGGCGGTCGCCTCGCATCGTGCCGAATCGGCGGGGATCGAGCTCCCCGCGGACCTGCACGCGCGGCTCGTCCAGCTGGCGCGCGCGTCAGGCACCACCCTGCCGATGGTCGCCAACGCGGCGCTGGCAGCGGTGCTCACCCGGCTGGGCGCCGGTACCGACATCCCGATCGGGACCCCGATCGCCGGGCGATCGGCCGAGGCCCTCGACGGGGTGATCGGGTTCTTCGTCAACAGCCTGGTGCTGCGGATCGACACGGCCGGGGACCCGGAGTTCGGCGAACTCCTGCGCCGGGTGAGGGAAACCAGCCTCGCTGCCTACGAGAACCAGGACGTCCCCTTCGAGCGCGTGGTCGAGGCGGTCAACCCGCCGCGCTCGGCGGGGCGGAACCCCCTGTTCCAGATCATGCTCCAGGTAGCCGTCGACGATGGTCCCGCCCTCACGGTGCCCGGTCTCGAAGTGGCGGCGTACTCCGAGTTCCGGCGCCTGGAGAAATTCGACTTCACGCTGAGCCTGCAACCGCGATCCGACGCGGCGGGCCGGCCCGCCGCGCTGCGCATGCAGGTGGTCTACTCGCTCGACCTGTTCGACGCCGCGACGATGACCCGGCTGCTCGGCAACGTGGCCAGGGTCTTCGAAGCCATGACGAGCCGGCCCCGGGACCGGCTCAGCGCGGTCCAGCTGATGGACGACGACGAGCGACGGCGGATCCTGGACGTGTGGAGCGGCACCGGTCTGCGGCTCCCGCCGGGCCGCGAGACCGTCACGGCGATGTTCGAGGCGCAGGTGGCCCGCGCGCCGGAGGCGGTGGCCGTGGCCGGGCACGAGGGGGACCTGACCTACCGCGAGCTGGACGCGCGTGCCAACCGGCTGGCCCGGCTGCTGATCGAGCATGGAGCGGGGCCGGAGCGGGTCGTCGCGCTGTGCCTGGACCGTTCCGCGGACTTCGCCGCCTGCCTCCTGGCGATCCACAAGGCGGGCGCCGCGGTGCTGCCGGTCGACCCGGAGTACCCGGCCGCCCGGATCGCCTTTCTCCTCGACGAGGGCGGCGCGATCGTCACCCTCACCGATCGCCTCCTGGCGGGCGTCCTGCCGGCCGCGGCGTCCCGCATCGTCCTCAACCGCCCGGACGTGGTCGGGAAGCTGGCCCGGCTGAACGATTCCGCACTGCACGACGTCGAGCGCGACGGGGTGCCGAGGGCGGCGCACCCCGCGCAGATCTTCTACACGTCGGGTTCGACGGGCCGGCCCAAGGGCGTCGTGGTGTCCCACGGATCGGTCGCGAATTTCCTGGTGGGCATCGGGGACCGCTTCCCGCTGGGGCCCGCCGACCGATGGCTGGCCGTGACCGCGATCGGGTTCGACCCGGTGATCATGGATTTCCTGCTCCCACTGGTGAACGGGGCCGCGGTGGTCCCGGTCACCCGCGAGACGGCGCGCGATCCCCGGTTGCTCCGGGCGAGCGCTCTCGACGCCGGGGCGACCGTCGTGCAGGCGACACCGAGCCGGTGGGACGCTTGGCTGTCCGCCGCCGGGTCCGGTGACTGGCTGCGCGGGGTACGTGCGCTGGTCGGCGGTGAGGCGTTGCCGGGCGAACTGGCGAAGGCGATGCTCGCGACGACCGGGGGAGTGTCGAACATCTACGGCCCGACCGAGACGACGGTCTGGTCGACGATCCAGCCGGTGGCACCGGACGCCGACGCCGCGTCGATCGGGCGGCCGATCGCGAACGCGCGGATCTTCGTGCTGGACGAGCGGCTGGCTCCGGTACCGGTGGGCGTCGCCGGCGAACTGTACGTGGCGGGTGCCGGGGTGGGCCGGGGCTACATCGGGCAACTCGGCCTGACCGCCGAGCGCTTCGTCGCGTGCCCCTTCGGCGGAGTGGGCGAGCGGATGTACCGCACCGGTGACCGGGTGGCCTGGAACGCCGCGGGCGAACTGGTCTTCCGTGGCCGCGGCGACGACCAGGTGAAGGTGCGTGGCTCCCGCGTCGAGCCTGGGGAGGTGCGGGCCTGTCTGCTGGAGCATCCCGGGGTGGCGCAGGCGGTGGTCGTCGCGCGGACGGACGTCACAGGCGGGGCGAGCCTGGTGGCTTACGTGGTCCCGGCCGGCGAGCCGCCGGCCGATGCCACCGAGCTGCGGGAGTTCGTCGCGGGGCGGCTGCCCGCGCACCTGGTGCCCGCGGCCGTCGTCGTGGTGGACCGGTTCCCGTTGACCGTCAACGGGAAACTCGATCGCGAGCGGCTGCCCGTCCCCAGCTTCGCGGCCGCGGAGTCCGGCAGGGCGCCGTCGGGGCCGCGTGAGGAGCTGCTGTGCGGGTTGTTCGCCGAGGTGCTCGGGCTGCCGAAGGTCGGGGTCGACGAAGGTTTCTTCGACCTGGGCGGCCATTCGCTGTCGGCGACCAGGCTGGTCGACCGGGTCCGCACGGTGTTCGGTGCCGATCTCGCCGTCCGGACCGTGTTCGAGGCCCCGACCGCCGCGGCGCTGAGCCGGTACCTCGAGCGTGGCGTGGCCCAGGACGCGCTCGGGCCGATGCTCACGTTGCGTGCCAACGGAAGCCGCACCCCGCTGTTCTGTGTCAACCCGGCTTTCGGGCTTAGCTGGTGCTACGCGGGCCTGCTCGCCCACGTCGGCCGCGACGTGCCGGTGCACGCGCTCCAGGCGCGCCGGTACACCGAACCCGATGCCGGTCCGGCGGACTTCGAGGCCTTGGTGGACGACTACGTCGCGCGGATCCGCGGTGTTCAGCCGCACGGCCCCTACGCCCTGCTCGGGTGGTCCTTCGGCGGTACGGCCGCACACGCGATCGCCGTCCGGCTCCAGCGGGAAGGGGAACGCGTCTCGTTCCTGGCCAGCCTCGACGGCTATCCCGCCACTGCGGACGCGAGCCTGCCGGTACTGGACCCCGAAGACGCCGGGCTCTGGCCCGCGATCGTCGCGTCGATGGGGCACGACCCGAAGTCATCGGACAGCCCGCTGGCGGGCATCGGACCGGACGGCCTGGACACGCTCGTGCGCGTGTTCACCGAGCACCGCAACCTCCGCCGCCGGTTCCGCTCGGAGGTGTTGGACGGGGACATGGTGTTCTTCGTCGCCACTGCCGATCGCGCGACCCCGCCGAACCCGGCGGCGTGGGACCCGCACGTGACCGGGACCGTCGACGTCCACGAGATCGCCACCGCGCACGGCACGATGACCCAGCCCGAACCGCTGGCCCTGATCGGCCGGATCGTCGGCGAACACCTCGGCAGGACGCTCCCATGAACCCGCGAAGCCGCCGTGCCCGCCGCGGCTCATCCAATCTGACAAGGACGGTGGTTGCTCCCATGGCGGACACGACGGACACGGCGGACACGACAGGCAAGGAGTCCTGGCTGGTCGCGCGCGGTCTGCTGCTCGAGCCGGGCCCGAGACGGATCATCGCGATCGCGAGCTTCGTCAACATGCTCGGCACGTCGATGTTCAGCGTGAGCGCCGCGATCTTCTACACCCAGGTCGTCGGGCTGTCCGTGGCGCAGGTCGGGCTCGGCATGGGAGTCGGTGCCCTGGTCGGCATGCTCGCCGGCGTCCCGGTCGGACGGCTCGCCGATCGGCGGGGCCCACGGGAGGTCTACCTGCTGACGCTGTCGGTGCAGGCGGCCGCGATGGCGGCGCTGGTCCTCGTCCGGTCGTTCTGGCTGTTCGTGGTCCTGGTCAGCTTGAGTGCGCTGGCCCAGTCGGCCAGCCAGGCGGCGCGGGCGCCGATCGTGCGCCGCTTCGCCGGCGAGAAGCCCACCAGGTTCCGCGCGTACCTGCGCTCGGCGGCCAACCTCGCGGGCAGCGTCGGCGCGCTGTGCGCGGGCCTGGTGATCCAGCTGAACACCCACTCCGTCTACGTGATCCTCATCGTCGGCAACGCGGCGAGCTTCCTGGTGAGCGCGGCGGTCGTCAGCAGGCTGCCCCGGATGGAGCCGCTCGCCGCGCCCGCCGGCGCGAAGCGGCGAGCCGTCCTCAGCGACTACCCGTTCGTGGTGCTGACGGTGCTGAACGGCATCATGTCGATCCAGGGGAAGGTGCTGAGTTTCGCGCTGCCACTGTGGATCGTCGGCCAGACCCAGGTACCGCGCTGGTTCGTCGGCGTCAGCGTGCTGGTCAATACCGTCATGGTGGTGACGCTGCAAGTCCGGTCGAGTCGCGGGGTCGAAACCAACGCGGGCGCCGTCGCGGCGTGGCGGCGCTCGGGTTTCGCCTTCCTGATCGGCCTCGGTCTGATCGGGCTCACCGGGGGCATCCCGGCATGGGCCGCCACGCTGCTGATCATCGCCGGGGTGGTCGTGTACACGGTCGGCGAGCTCTGGCAGACGGCGGGTTCCTTCGAACTGCGCTACAACCTGGCGCCCGCGCACGCACAGGGGCAGTACACGGGTGTCTTCCTGATGGGCAGCAGCGTGGCCGGCGTCGTGGCGCCGTCCGTGCTGGGACTGCTCTGCCTCACCTGGGGCGCGCCGGGGTGGTGGGTGATGGGCGCGGTCTTCGCCGTGGTCGGGCTGATGGTTCCCTTCGCCGTCCGTTGGGCCGAGCGAACCCGGCCGGAAAGCACGGCGACCGTGGAGGTCGTTTCGTGACACGGCTTCCGCAGACGCTGGAGGCTCGCCTGCGCGCCGCCGCCGAGGGCGCGGGCGCGGAGCGGCCGGCGGTCCTGGACGCCACCGGCGTCAGGGCCACGCACGGCGACCTGCGCCGGATCCGGGACGGTGGGCGGCAGCGGCTGCGGGAGGCCGGGGCCGGCCGGACCGACCACATCGCGACCCTGATGCCGACCGGGTGGCGGCTGGCCCTGGTCGTGCTCGCGGCGTCGTCGGCGAGCCCCGTCGTCCAGCTCGACCCCGGGCTCACCGACCGCGAGCTGAGCGCCCTCCTCGATCTGCTGGGTCCTCGGGTGCTCCTGACCGACGACGCGACCGCGCCGCGGGCGCGCGCGCTGGCGGACCAGGACACTCGTGTCCTGGTCTGGTCGCCCGATCGGCTCGACGGGGCACCCGACGGCGAGGTGGCGGAGCCGGACGACCCGGCCCTGCTGCTGTTCACGTCCGGCACCACAGCGGCCCCGAAGACCGTCCCGCTCACCCAACGCACCCTGGCGGCCGCGGCGGACAGCATCGGCCACACGCTCCGGCTCGGTGCGGACGACCGGGCCTTGAACGTGATGACCCTGCACCACGGGCACGGGATCTTCCCGGGGCTACTCGCCCCGCTCACCGCCGGGGGGAGTGCGATCTGCTGCCCGCTCGGCGACGGCGACGAGGTGCTCGCGATCGCCGCGGATCTCCGGCCGAGCTGGTACTCCGCGGCGCCGGTCGTCCACCACAGCATCCTCGCGATGGTCCGTGCCGACCCGGCCATCGGTACCGCTCTGAGGCTTCGCGCCATCCGCTCCACCTCGTCCGCGCTGCCCGTTTCCCTGCTCGCGCAGCTGGAAGAGACGCTGTCCGCCCCGGTGATCGAGGCCTTCGCGCTGAGCGAGGCTCCCGGCCAGATCGCCAGCAACCCGCTGGACGGGCCGCGCAAGGCCGGCTCCGTCGGGATCGCCCAGGGGACCCGTATCGTGCTGCTGACGCCGTCCGGACGGTTCACCGACGAACCCGGCGTCACCGGGGAAGTGCTGGTGCGCGGCCCGAACGTGATGGCGGGGTACCTCGGGGTACCGGCCGAGCGGCAACCGTTCCTCGACGGCTGGTTGCGCACGGGTGATCAGGCGGCCCTCGACGACGACGGGTATCTCGTGCTCGGGGGGCGGGTCGTCGACGTCATCAGCCGGGGTGCGGAGAAGTTCGCCCCCACCGAGGTCGAGGCCGTGCTGGCGGAACATCCCGCGGTCCGTGAAGCGGTCGTCTTCGGGCGCAGCCACCCGACACTCGGCGAAGAGGCCGCGGCCGCGGTCGTCCTGCGCGAGGGCGCTTGCGCCACGGACGGGGAGCTCATCGAGTTCGCCGCCGAGCGGCTGGCCGCCTACAAGATCCCGGTCGCGGTCGCCGTGCTGCCGAGTCTGCCTCGCGGCCGCACGGGCAAGATCCTGCGCCGCAGGCTGCGCGAGCAGCTGGAGCGTTCGCCCGGCAGCCGGCGGATCGCACCACCCGGTGCTTGAGACCACACACGTGCGCATCGTGGAAGGGCAGGGTGGCATGACACTGGACGAGGCGATCGGGCTGCCGACGCGGCGGCAGACGCCGTTCGACCCGCCGGGCGAGCTCACCTCGTTGATCGAGCGGGAACCGATCCGCCGGCTGCGTTATCCCGACGGGCACGTCGGCTGGCTCGTGACCAGCCATCAGCTGGCCCGGAGCATGCTCGCCGACCAGCGGTTCAGCGCACGCTCGGAATTCAAGCGGGCGCCGGTGTCCCGGCCCGGCGCGGATCCCTTCTTCGGCGCGCCCGCCCTGCCCGGCTGGCTGGTCGACATGGACCCGCCCGAGCACACTGCGGTGCGGATGCGCCTGGCAGGCAAGTTCACCGCACGGCGGCTGAAGGACATGGCCCCGCTCGTCGAGAAGATCGTCGACGACCACCTCACCGCGATGGGAGCCGCCGGTCCAGGACCGGTCGACCTGGTTTCGGCCTTCGCGCTGCCGGTGCCGTCCCTGACGATCTGCGAGCTGCTCGGGGTTCCCTACGAAGACCGGGAAGTCTTCCAACGCCATAGCGCGACACTCTTCAGTCTGGAGGCGTCCGCCGACGACGGCCGGGAAGCCATGGACCGGCTCTACGCGTTGTTGCGCCGGTCGGCAGAGGGGCCGCCCGGCGCCTGGCGTGACGGCTTGCTCAGGTCGCTCGCCGAAGAGGGAACGCTGGACGCCGAAGAGATCGCGGGTGTCGGCGTTCTGCTGCTGACGGCGGGACACGAATCCACGGCAGGCGCGTTGAGCCTGGCGGTTTTCGCGTTGCTGTCGCACCCGAGGCAGCGAGAGAGGTTCGCCGCCGAACCGTCCATTGTGGACAACGCGGTCGAGGAGCTGCTCAGGTACCTGAGCATCTTCCAGTTCGGGGTCCCCCGGACCCCGCTGGAGGACGTGGAGTTCGGCGGGCGGCTCCTGCGCCAAGGCGAGTCCGTCACGATCTCCGTTTCGGCGGCCAACCGCGATCCGGGCTGGATCGACGACCCGGACCGGCTGGACCTCGGCAGGCGGACGTCGGGACACTTGGCCTTCGGCTACGGCATCCACCAGTGCCTGGGGCAGAACCTGGTGCGGATGGAGATGCGGACCGCGCTGCCGGCGATCTTCCGGCGATTTCCCCGGCTCCGGCTCGCCGTCGCACCGGAAGACGTCCCGTTGTGCACCGACATGAGTGTGTACGGCGTGCACCAGCTGCCGGTCAGCTGGTGACGCGTCCGGGAAATCACGCCACTGCCGTTCCGGCCGATCACCTAGGAGTGAAGCAGTGCCTCAGTCAGCCGCTTGTGATCCGAGCCGGGAGCGCTTCGAGTTCCTGGTCAACGCTCCCGCATTGTTCAACGCGGTGGCGACCGCCGTGGAGCTCGGGATCTTCAGCCATCTGTCGGGCCATCCGGGGTCGGACCTCGACCAGCTGCGGGCGGTGACCGGCATTCCCCCGCACCAGCTCCGGGTCCTCCTTCAGGCGGTGTGCGCGACCGGGTTGCTGCGCAGGCACGCCGGCCGATACGAAAACTCGCCGGTCGCGCAGGAGTTGCTGGCCTCCGACGCCGAGGACAGTTGGGCGCACATCATCCTCGGCTGGAAGGAGGTGTACTACCCGGCTTTCGGACAGATGACCGCTGCCTTGCGGAGCGGCAGCAATACCGCCCTGGCAGCCTATCCCGGAGACGAACCGACCCTCTATCAGCGCCTGGCGCACGTCCCCGCTGTCGAAGCGGTCTTCCACCGCGCGATGAGCGCGTTCACCCTGCGCTCCGTCGACGCGCTCGTCGAGAGGGAAGAGTTCGCCTCGGTCTCCCGCCTGCTCGACGTCGGGGGCGGGGACGGCACGACGTCGCGCCGGCTGGCCGCACGTCACGCCGGGCTGAGGGCGATCGTCTTCGACATCCCCAGCGTGGCCAAGCTCGCCTGCGGAAAGGCGGAGGTCGCCGGCTTGGGTGGGGACCGGGTTCAGCTGCACGCGGGGGATTTCTTCACCGATCCGTTTCCGGCTGGGGTGGATGCGATTCTCTTCAGTCATGTGCTGGAAATCTTCTCGATGGAGGATATCCTGGCCCAGCTCCGCAAAGCTTATGAAGCCCTGCCTCGTGGTGGCCAGGTCTTGATCTATGGCTACAACGTTTCCGATGACGAGACCGCCGGGGTGTTCGGTGCTCGGCTGGGTCTGTATTTCAACGTTCTCGCCAGCGGTACCGGGATGGCGTATCCGGCGATGGACTACGAAAGATGGCTTGGTGAGGCGGGTTTCCGTCGCGTCCGCACCGTTCGCGGATTTCCTTACGAACACGGCCTCAGCATTGGTGAAAAATGAAGTCATTCCGGTGGATTCACCTCGGTGGCCCACGCGAGAGCGGCCAGGTGCGTACCCGGCGGCTCAGGCCGTTCAGCCACGACACGTCGGTGATCCCGCAGACCGGCCCGACGCGCCGCGGTTGTGGTCACCGGGATGCCCGGGGAGAAGGCATGTAACACGTGCCGTTCCCGTTTGAGTTCTCCGGTAGTTCGTCGCCGGTATCGCTTTCCTGCTGTCGGAAACGCAGGATCACTTCTTCGAGGACCCCAACTTCACCACGCTGCTGCGCGGTTGCACCCAGGCTCTGGCGGAGCACGACATCCCGCTCATCCTCATCACAGTGGGCACAGAGGCCGAACGTCGCCGCGTCGCCCCCTTTCTCTCGGCGCACCACGTCGACGGTGTGTTGCTGATCTCGTCGCACCGCGGCCAGCGCGGCAAGGTGTCCTACGTGACGGCTGACGACCGCGATGGCGCCAAGGACATGGTGCGCTACCTGGTCGAGTCCGGTCGCAAGCGCATCGCGACGATCGCGGGCCCGCAGGACTCGCCGGGCGGAGTGGAGCGGCTGGCCGGGTACCGCGAGGTGCTCGCCGGGTGCGACGTCGCCCGCGGCGACCGGCTGGTGACGATCGGCGACTGCAGCTGGGCCGGCGGCGAGTCGGGCATGGAGCAGCTGCTCACCCGGGTCCCCAACCTCGACGCGGTGTTCGTCGCCTCGGACCTGATCGCAGGCGGCGCCTTGGCGGCGCTCGAGCGGGCCGGTCGGCGCGTGCCCGGCGACGTGGCCGTCGGCGGGTTCGACGACTCACCGGCCGCGTCCTCCGCACATCCTCCGCTGACCACGATCCGCCAGCCGTGGGATCGCATCTGCGAGACGATGGTGCGCCGGCTGCTGGCCCAGATCGAGGGTGAAGGCCCGGCCACGGTGATCCTGCCGACCGAGCTCGTGGCACGCGAGTCGGCCTAGCCCCCGGTTCGACGGGCGTTCGACGGATGACTGTGCACGTTCACAGAAACTTGCGCACAACCTCTTGTCATGGAGTTCGAGATGCGGTTCCATCGTACCGGAACCGTCCGTGGGTTGGTTGGGTACGTTCCCACTCCCGCTCCCTGGCTTGTCACGTCGTTGATCAAAGGAGATCGAATGACCGTGTCCCTCACCGGTCGCATCGCGAAGGTCGCCTTGTTTCCCGCTGCCGTCGCACTCCCCGCTCCTGGCTGAAGATCTTCGTCGATCGCGGCAGTCGAGGTAGCCGGTTCTTGGGCAGCTGATCGAGAAAGCGCTTTCCCGATTCTGTCGAACCCGCTGAAAGGTCTCGGTGGAGGTAAGCCGGGATGGGGTGAAGTGAGTTCGTCCAGTGAGAGGAAGCGCCATGTCCGGACCCCGGCGAACTCGTATCACGTCCCGCCGCGGCTGGTTCTGGAAGACCTGGGCCGGTGCGCTGGCGCTCGTGGTGATCGCGCCGCTGACCGCCACCTACGTCACCGGGACCGCCGTCGCGGGTGCCGCGCCCGAGGGGGGCGCGGCACCCGGCAACCGATTCCGGTCGGTGACGGACTTCGATCCCGGCTGGCTGTTCAACTACGGCGACGCGAGCGGCGCCGGTTCGGCGTCCTACCCCGACAGTGCGTGGCGCAAGCTCAGTGTTCCCCATGACTGGAGCATCGAGGGCAGGAATCCGCCGGCCGACCCGTTCTCGCAGTCGGCGCCGAGCACCGGTCGCGGCGGCTACCTGCCCTCGGGCGTGGGCTGGTACCGCAAGCACTTCTCGCTGGCCGTGCCCGCCACCCGCAAGGTGTACCTGGAGTTCGACGGCGTGATGGCCAACGCGAGCGTGTATGTGAACGGAACGCTCGTCGGCACCCATCCCTACGGGTACACCAGTTTCCGCTACGACATCACGGCGGCGGCGAAGTTCGGCGGCGCCGACAACGTGGTCGCCGTCAAGACCGATACCAGTGCACAGCCTGCGTCGCGCTACTACACCGGAGCCGGGATCTACCGTGACGTCCGGCTCATCGCGACCGGCCCGGTGCACGTCGACCAGTGGGCCACGCATGTCACCACGCCGGACGTCACCGGTTCCGCCGCCACCGTCCACGCGCAGACCACGGTCGTCAACAACGGTGGGGCTGCGGCGAGTGTCAGCGTCCAGGGCGTGCTCAGCGATCCGGGCGGGGCCGCGCTGCCCGCGATCACGACCGCGGCCAAGACCGTCGCGGCCGGCGCTTCGGCCACGTTCAGCTACGACGTGGCGGTGAGCAACCCGAAGCTCTGGGACCTGACGAACCCGAACCTGTATTCGCTGGCGACCGACGTCCTCGTCGGCGGCACCGCGGTCGACGACGACATCACCCCGGTGGGGATCCGCACCCTGGCATTCAACGCCTCGACGGGGATGAGCCTCAACGGCAAGAACGTGAAGTTCCAGGGCGTCGCGATGCACCAGGATCTCCACGGGCTGGGGATGGCCGCCCCGCAGCGTGCCGTGCAGCGGCGGCTCGCCCAGCTGAAGGCGCTCGGGGTGAACGCCATCCGCACCGCGCACGATCCGCCGAGCCCGGCTTTCCTCGAACTCACCGATCGGATGGGGTTCTTGGTCCTGGACGAGTTCTTCGACGTCTGGACGCAGCACAAGTACTCCGACGTCGGGGACTACGCGACGTACTTCAACCGCACCGCGTCCTCGCCGACCGGCACACCCGCCGTGCCCGGTGCGAGCGGCTCGGTGCCCTGGTACCAGGTCGACGCGACCAGCGTCGTCCTGCGCGACCGCAATCACCCCAGCGTGGCGATGTGGAGTACCGGCAACGAGATCCGCGACCCGCTCACGACCCGGGCGCCCCTGCTGGCCAGGATGGTTTCGATCGCGCACACCCTGGACCCGGGCCGACCGGTCACCCAGGCCCTGTTCCGACCCGGCGACAGCGGCGACGTCACCGGCGCCACCAGGACCACAGTGGACGTCTTCGGTGGCAACTACCGGCCCGACGAGGTCATCCAGGCCATGAAGATGGCCCCGGCGCGACCGGGGCTGTTCACGGAGATGGGCACCGACACGTCGGCGTGGACGACGGTGAAGAACAACCCCGGCGTCACCGGCCTGTTCGTCTGGACCGGCGCGGCGTACCTGGGGGAGGCCGACGGGCTGTGGCCCCACGGTGAGAGCGACTTCGGCCTGATGGACGCGGTCGGCACGGTCCGCCCGATCGGGTATTCCTGGCAGCGTGCGTGGGGTGCGCCGCCGACGTCGCCCCCGTCGGCCGGCACCACCGCGAGCCAGGTCGTGCTCAGGCCCGACCACGGCACGGTGTCGACGGACGTCGACGACGTCTCGTACGTGAAGGCGACCATCGCCGATGCGTCCGGCCGGGTGGTGACGAGCTCGGCGGCCCCTGTCACGTTCAGCATCAGCGGGCCGGGCGTGCTCGTGGCCGTCGACAGCGGGAGCCCGGCGCAGGAGACGTTCCGCGGCACACGTGCGGAAGGCGTACCAGGGGATCGCGTACGCGCTGGTCCGGGCGACCGGAGCGGGCACCGTCACGGTGACCGCGAGTGCCGGCGGGCTGCGGCTCGGCACGACCACGCTGACCGGCACCACGGCGCCGTTCGTGCCCTGCTCCGGCAGCTGCGACTGACCGGTGATCCACCAGGAATCGTCGACGCATCATGGCTGGGTCGGCGTAGAGCCTCGACTTCGTTTCTGTTCGGTTGTGTGTCCCCACTACGCATTGGGTGGTTCGGTGTTGTTCGAGTATCGGAAGACACGTATCTTGGCCGTGCTCGTCACGGCGGTGCTGGCGGTTGGGCTGATGGTGACGCCGGCGACCGCGCTGAGCGGATACGCGGGCGCCGCGCCGGAACGGGAGGCCGGAGCCGGCCGCAGCCTGGATTTCGACCAGGGCTGGAATTTCGCCTTGGTCAACACCACCGGCGCCGACGCGCCGCAGCCGGCGGAGGCCTCCCCGTCGTGGCGTCAGGTCCGCTTGCCACACGACTGGAGCATCGGGCTCGACCCGGTGGCGGGGCCGCACACCACCGCGGGGACGGCGTTCCTGCCGGGTGGGCTCGGCTGGTACCGCAAGACCTTCCAGCTGCCGCGGTCGATGGCGGGTAAGAAGGTGTCGATCGAGTTCGACGGCGTCTACATGGACTCCGAGATCTACCTCAACGGGCGGTTGCTGGGCACCCATCCCTATGGCTACACCGGGTTCACCGTGGACCTGACGAAGTTCGCGCACACTGACGGTACGCCGGACGTGCTCGCGGTCAAGGTGCGCAACCAGGTGCCCAGCAGCCGCTGGTACTCCGGCAGCGGGATCTACCGGGACGTGCACCTGGTCGTCACCGATCCGGTCCACGTGACCCGGCACGGCGTCTCCGTGACGACACCGGACCTGGCGAGCACCCTCAAGGCGGGCTACGCCAAGGTGCACGTCGACGACCGCCGTGGTGAACGAACGCGGGCGCGCGTCCGGGCGGAGGTCGTCTCGGCGGTCAAGGACGCCGGCGGTCGTGTCGTCGCCTCGAAGTCCGCCTCGATTTCCCTGGGGGCGGCGCCGAGCACGGCCGGTGCCGACCTCCGCGTCGACCGTCCCGAACTCTGGTCGACCGACCGGCCGTATCTGTACACGGTGGACACGCAGGTCAAGGTGGCCGGACAGGTCGTGGACACCGTCACCACCAGAGCCGGTGTCCGGTGGGCCACCTTCGACGCGAACAACGGCTTCACCCTCGACGGCAAGCCGATGAAGCTGCAGGGCGTCGACCTCCACCACGACCTCGGTGCGCTGGGCGCGGCAGTGAGCCGCGACGCGACCTACCGGCAGCTGAGCATCATGAAGAGCATGGGCGTCAACGCACTGCGGACCTCGCACAATCCGCCCTCGCCGGAGATGGTCGAGGTCTGCGAGGAACTGGGCATCGTCATGATGGTCGAGGCGTTCGACACCTGGCGGACGCCGAAGGTCAAGTACGACTACGGCCGGTTCTTCGACGCGAACAGCGACGCCGATGTCACGGAGATGGTGCAGGCGGCGAAGAACTCTCCCGCGGTCGTGTTGTGGTCGATCGGCAACGAGATTCCCGACTCGACCTCGGTTTCGGTCGGCGTGCCGATCGCGAAGCGGCTGATCGCCGATGTGCGGGCGGTCGGACTCCACGCGTCCGATCGTGATGGGCTCCGACAAGTACCGGAGCGTCCCCGCGCCGGGCTCGGCGCAGGACCAGATCCTCGCCCTGCTCGACGGCATGGGCCTGAACTACAACACGGCGGCCTCGGTCGACGCGCTGCATGCCAGGTATCCCACGAAGTTCTTCTTCGAGAGCGAGTCGTCCTCGGCCACCTCGACCCGCGGGGTGTACCAGGACCCCGGCCAGCTCAACACCGGCGAGAACTATACGCCGGGCAAGCGCGGGGCCTCCTCATACGACAACAACCTCGCGTCGTGGACGATGAGCGGCGAGTACGGCTTGAAGAAGGACCGCGACCGCAAGTACTTCGCCGGTCAGTTCCTCTGGTCGGGTATCGACTACCTGGGCGAGCCGACCCCGTACGACAACATCTTCCCGGTGAAGGCATCCTTCTTCGGCGCTGTGGACACCGCGGGGTTCCCGAAGGACTTCTACTACCTGTTCCGCAGTCAGTGGTCGAGTGCGCCGATGGTGCACCTGCTGCCGATGAACTGGACCGACCACCGGCCGGGTGAACCGATTTCCGTGTGGGCGTACAGCAACGCCGATTCGGTGGAGCTGTTCCTGGACGGCAAATCACTCGGCGTGCGCACCTTCGACCGGAAGACGACGTCGTACGGGAAGCAATACCTGGAAACGACCGAGCCCACCGGCGACGACAAGACGGTGCAGTCGGGACCTTATCCAGGGAGTTACACCAGCCCCAACGGCAGCGCGGGCAAACTGCATCTGACCTGGAACGTCCCGTTCGCACCCGGCCGCCTGGTCGCGGTGGCGAAGCGAAGCGGCGTGGAGGTGGCGAGGGACGAGGTGGACACCGCGGGGGCACCGGCGGCCATCCGGCTCACGCCGGACAGAAAGGCGATCAGCGCCGATGGCCGGTCGTTGTCCTTCGTCACGGCGGAGGTCGTCGACGCCGGTGGCGTGGTGGTGCCCGGCGCGGACAACCTGATCTCGTTCAAGGTCGACGGTGGAACGCTCGCCGGGCTGGACAACGGGCAGCAGGAGAACGCCGAGAACTACCAAGCGAGCTCCCGGACCGCGTTCAACGGCAAGGCGCTCGCGATCATCCGGTCGGGACAGTCGGCGGGGCAGATCACGGTCACCGCCGGCTCGAGCGGGCTCAGCGCCGCGACGGCCACCGTTCTCGCTACCGGTGCGCGATCCCCGTCTGCTGGAACACCGCAGCTCGCAGTCCCGGATCAGGCAGTCGTCGCCGGACCGCGGAGTGCACCGGTCGCGGACGCCGGGTACTCCGGCTCCCCGGGAACGGTCCCGTCCGCGATGCTCGACGGAGTCACCGGCAGTGGCGGCTGGTCGAACTACTACAACAAGGCAGCGACCGCGCTGCTGCCCGCCGTGAGCCGCGCTCATGCGACTGAATGGGTCTCGGTGTCGGGGCTGAACCGGCAGCAAACCCGTAGCGTCGATGCGTATTTCACCATCGGGGGCTCGTACGCGTTGCCTGCTTCGATTGCCGTGTCCTACTGGACCGGAACCCGCTTCGAACCGGTACGTAGTCTGGGCATCGCCTGGGCAACCGCGACGAACCAGCCGACCAGGATCACGTTCGATCCGGTCGCCACGAGCCGGATCAGGCTGGATCTGAACAGTTCCTCGCCCGGTGGCAAGAACGGTTTCATGCAGATCGCCGAACTCACGTTCGGCGGCTGAGCGACCTTGCGCTTCGCCGCCAGGGCATGTGGTGAGTGCTGGGCCGGGTGGTCGTGAGTGTTCAGGCCGGTTAGAACCGGCCCGAACACTCACGACCCGCCCGGTGTCACACCCCTTCGGACAGGCGCCCCGGATGTCCGGAATGACGCGTTCGGGGCGCCCAGCGTCCCGAACGCGTCATTCGGAACATCCGAGAATCCACCAAACGCCATCCTCAACTGCTGGCAGGCCGTGAAGGGCGTCAGGCCGAGGAAGGCACATGTGCGGCGTTCCGGCGCCGCACCGTGGCCCGGACAAGCGCGAACCGGCCAGGCCCGATGACCGCGATGACGAGCAGCGCCCAGCAGAACATCGCCGCCGCTTCGCCGCCGTTCTGGATAGGCCAGAGCGCCGAGGGCTGGTGCACGGTGAAATACGCGTAGGCCATCGAGCCTGACCCGAGGACGGCGGCTGGCAGGGTGAAGATGCCCAGGCAGATCAGTATTCCGCAGACCAGCTGGATCACCGCGGCCCACCAGCCGGGCCAGCTGCCGACCGGCATCGGGGCCTTGGCACCGAACAGCCCGAACACGGTCTTCAATCCGTGACAGGCGAACAGGAATCCCACGACGATGCGGTAAAGCCCGATGACGTGTTCTCGGACTGCGGTCAAGCGGTGCATGGTACCTCCATCGAGGACGTCGGTGATGCCTGTGGTCAGCGGATGAACGCGGCGGCGGGCAGGTGGGCGTCGGCCATGCCCCTGGTGGCGAGGCCGGCCATGACCGTTCCTCCGTATTCGGAGAAGTGCGAGTAGTCCTGCACGCCGTCGTGCTGGACCGTGAGGTACAGCGGCCAGGACGCGGTTTCGCCGAGTTTCTCCAGCAATGCCTGGCTGCGGGCGGTGAGGTCGATCAGCGGCGCCCGCAGCTTGACTGCGAGGTCGCGGATCACCGCGGGCAGGTCGACGCCGAGGTTCTTGACGATCAGGCCGGTCGGCGTGAGCTTGCCGTTCGGGCCGAACTGGTGCCGCACCGGCGGGGTGAGAAGGACCGGCAGTCCGCCCCGCTGCCGGACGCCGTCGACGAGTTTGCCCAGATTGGCCCGGAACGTGGTTTCCGGTGTGGTCTTGTCGTTGTGCGCCAGCTGGATCAGTACTTCGTCGCCGGGCTGGATCAGCGGTTTCACGGTGGCGAACAGCTGGGGATTGCTCAGCCAGCTCACGCTGCTCTCGCCCGAGTCGGCGTAGTTGGCGACTACGATCCCTGGTCGCAGCAGCTGGGGCAGTTCCTGCGCCCAGCCCCGCTTCGGCCCCTTCAGCCAGTCCGACGCGGTCGAGTCGCTCACCACGAACAACCGGGGCGTGCGGGGTGCGGGTACCACGGAGACGTTCACCGCGGCCGGGTGGCTCCCGGTGAGGTGGATCTGCAGGCCGGCGGTTCCGGTCCCTTCCTCGCCGGTGGGCATGCTTTCCGGGCTGCGTACGTTGACCGCCAGCACCTCCCGGCGCAGCTCGCCGGCGCGAGTGCTCACCGGCGCGAGCATCGTGCGGCGCGCCTCCACCTGGACACCGGTCTGCGCGGCCTGAGTCGCGCTCCCCAAGGTCACCGTGACCTCGTAGTCACCGGGCGGGACGGTGAAGGAGTAGTTGACCGCGTCCGCCATGTCAGGTGTGCCGGCATCGGCTCCGCCCTCGGTCACGACGAGCCCGGCCATGAGCAGCACCGCCACTCGCGCTGTGAACCGTGTGCGAAGGCGGGGGTACGCGGTCGTTGGCCGAGGCTTGCCCATCGGCGTCTCCGTAGGGTGCTGGGTCACTTCGCACATCCTTGGGTGAGTGTGGAAGTCGTTGTGCCAAGGCGTCGGAGATCGTTTCCACGTCCCCGACGATGCTGGGAGCCAGGCTCGCGCCACCGGAGGCGGCCACGTCCGGCCGGACTGCCGCCACGACCCGCGAACCTGTCACCGACCGGAGGTGCCGGCCGTGGGCACGCCGGAGACCTCCACCACGACCACGGACACATTCGCGTTGGGCGCGGACGTGGGCAGGGAGACGGTGATACCGCTGCTGCCGGTGGTGTGGTTGAGCGAAGTTCCGGGGTTGTTGAGCAGGTAGACCCGGCTGATGGTGTTCTTCAGGGAAGGGATCGTGAGCTTGTGATCGGACGGCCAGGTGAAGACGTGGGCGAACAGCTTGCCGGGCTTCTTGGTGTAGTAACCCCAGGACGGCTCGTTCGCGTACGGACTGCCGGTGGTGCTGTAGATGCTGTCGCTGTAGGTGCTCATCCAGGCGCCGATGCCGGTCAGGGCGTTGACCGCGCCGGAGCTCACCACGCCGTCGCCGCGCGGGCCGATGTTGAGCAGGTAGTTGCCGTCCCGGGAAACCGCCTGCACCATTTCCCGCACCAAGGAGGGGACCGGCCGGTATGAGCCCTCATGACGGGAGTCGTAGCCCCACGCACCGTTCGTCGTCTGGCAGAGCTCCCACGGCCGCGAGAGCGGCCTGGCCGGCATCTTCCGCTCCGGGCAGAGATAGTCGCCCAGTCCGGTGTCGCGCTTGACACGTTCGTTGACCACCAGGTTGGGCTTGAGGCCGATGCAGAAGTTGTACAGGTCGCGGCCGTCGGCGGTGTTCCACCAGTCGGTCAGGGTCTGCGGGTTGTGCTCGGGGAACCATTCTCCGTCGAACCACAGCAGCGCCGGGTCGTAACGAGTCACCAGCTCCCGCAGCTGCGCCTTCATGTCCCTGATGTAATTGGCGCGCGCGGTCATCGACGTCATCGTGGTCAGGCCGCCGCTGCGGACGTTCTGGGACGGGTGGCACCAGTCGAGGATCGAGTAGTACAGCCCGAAAACGATGCCCTGACGGTCACATTCGGCCTTCAGCTCGGCGAGCAGGTCACGCTTGAAGCCGGTGTAGGACGGCAAGGTGTAGAGCTTCTTCCCCGTGGTGTCGGTGAAGCCGGCCACTTTGGAGTCCCACATCGCGAACCCCTCGCAATGCTTCGCGGTGATCACCAGGTACTTCATCCCGGCCTTCTTCGCCAGTCCGACGATGTCGGCCGCGTTGAAGCCGGAGGGGTTGAACTTGGCCGAGATCTGGGTCTGGTAGTCGGCCTTCGACCACTTCTCGTTGTGCAGGGCCCACTCGCCACGAGCGTGGTACGAGTACGACCCGAAGTGGATGAACATGCCGAACCGGGCTGCGTACCACCATTGCATCTTCGCCGGGACGGTGTAGGCGAACGCTGACGTCGCGGGCAAGGTGAACGGCAGGGCGACGGCGGCCGCGCCCACCGCGCCCGCTTTGAGCAACTGGCGGCGGTTCAGATGCATTGACATGCTTCGCTCCTTCGTAGGTGTTCACGACGACCGGCGGGTTGTCGGCGGTGCCAACGGCTTCGCGGCAGCGACGAGTGTCCGGTCACGCGTTTGCCGTCGTGAAGACGTAGCGGCCGCTCGGCACCGTGTAGAGCCGGTAGGCGCCGTCCGACCCTGCTGGGACGGCTCCGGGCGGCGCGATCACCTTCTGGCTACCCGTGACGGGCACGGAGATGGTGCCCGTCCGGTTGACCGGCACCTCGACGGTGAGCGTGAGTTGGCCGTTCTCGAGCCTCCAGCTGGATGAGGCTGTCCCGCCGTTGGTCTGCAACGAGGTGGACGCTCGTTGCAGAGTCGCCGGGATGTGCGGCTTCACGACAACCTTGGTTGAAGCGCTTCCGGTTTGCGCGAGTCCGGCGATGTCGGCGAGCAGCCAGTCTTCGGCCGTGCCGAGGAAGGGATGTCCCTTCGATCGGGTGCTCGTCCATTTCTCCCACAGGGTGGTCGCACCGGCGGCCATCCATGCGCCGTAGCCCGGAGAGGTCCGTTGCGTGGCGGCTTTGTAGGCGGTCTCGAGGTGTCCGTACTGGGTGAGCACGCGGAACAGCCACTTGGTGCCCAGCACGCCGGTACCGAGGTGGTCACCGCGGGCCGCGACGTCGGCGGCCACGGCGTCGACCACGGCTTGGCGGTTCGCCTCGGGCGTGATCCCGAACGCGACCGGGAGCACGTTGTTCGTCTGCAGGAACTTGGCGCCGCTCGTGGTCCGGTAGGTGCCTGACCTGAAGTAGTCGGTGTTGAACGCCGTCCGTGCGGCGGCGGCGCGGCGGGTGAACGTCGCGGCGTCGTCGGTATGGCCGAGCTGCTGGGCAATGCCGGCGAATTGGTCGAGTGTGCGGTACACGTAGGCGCGCGCCACCAGCTTCTTGTCGGCTGCGGTGTTGCACACGCTGTCTCCGCCGGGGCATACCCAGTCGCCCCAGAGTTCGGTGGGGTTGGTGGTTTGGGCCGACACGAAGTCGGCATATGCCTTGAGTTGCCCGTAACGGGCGGAGACGGCCTGCTTGGCGTCGTAGCTCGCGCAGGAGCAGTGTCGCCACTTCGGTGAAGGCGTTACCCCATGCGGCGCTGGACAGATCGGCCCCCGTGGTCGGGACTGGGGCCTCGGCGGGCAGGTCGCCGTTGCCGCGCAGGCTGTCGGCGATGTCGTTGTACCACTTGATGTAGAGTGGTCTTGGCGTCGAAGTTGCGCATCGCCGCGTCGGCCATGAGTGCGCCGTCGCCGAGCCAGGGCAGCTTCTCGAGGTAGGACCCGTCGGTGGGTGCTGCGAGCACGAGGTTGTTCAGGACCGTTTCCCGGCCGGCATTGTGGACGAAGTTCAGCACGTCATTGGACGACTCGAAGGTTCCCACGCTCTGGATGTCGTTGTGGATGCGCAAGGCTGTGACCCGGGGTGCCGGGGCACCGCTGGGCAAGCCGCTGACTTCGATGTACTGGAAGCCCTTGTAGGTGAACGACGCGGCCCAGGTCGCCGGCCCCGAGCCCTTGCTGATGAAGGTGTCGTCTTGCGGGCGTTTGCCCGCGACCACAGCTCGTCCGTTGCTGAGCGACTCTGCGTACCGGATTCTGACCGCGGTGCCGGCCGGCACGTCGAGGGTGATGCGTGCGTTGCCGGAGATGTTCTGGCGGACGTTGTAGACGAACACCCCCGCGGCCGGCGTGGCGGGGCTCCCGAGACTGATTTCGCCGACGACGCGTGAGGGCTCCATCGGGCTGGCCTGCAGGCGTGCTGTGCCGTTGCTGACGGTCACGGCCGGCGCCCATCGGCTCGGCGTCGAACGAAGGAGTGTTCCAGCCGGGCTGCTCCTTTCGGGCGTCGTAGCCCTCCATTTCCGGAAGTCGGTCGCTGGTGGGAAGGGCAGGGACGGTCCCTGGGCGGCGGTCCAACTGGTGCTGGTGGGGACGGACTGCGTTGTGCCGTCCACGTAGCTCACCTGGAGCAGCGCCTTTGTCCGAAGGATGCCGTCCCAAGCGCCGCGGTTCTCGGGCTTGGACCAGGTGTGCAGGCCGTTGAGTGTTCCCTGGCCGAGCGCGATGCCGACGGCGTTCTGGCCTTGCCTGGACCGCGGAGGTGACGTCGATGCCGTCGTAGAAGCTGACCTTGTCGTACTTGCTCATTCCGGAGCCGAGCACGATGGTGCCGGCCGGTTTGCCGTTGACGGACGCCGCGTACGCGCCGAGACCCGAGATGTAGAGGGAGGCGTTGGCGATCGGCTTGGTGACCGAGAAGTTCGTGCGCAGAAGGGGAAGGCCGAGCAACACGCCGCCGGGTGCGGGTACGCCCTCGACCCGCCACCCAGTCCTTTTGGGAGATCCAGGCCGCCCCGTTCCAGTCCTGGTCGCCCAGCATCCCGGTGCCGAATCGGAAGTCCGGGCTCCAGCTGCTCCACCCACCGGCGGTGTCCCTTACCTGCACGCGCCAGGTGTAGCGGTGCTTCGCGGCCAACGACGGCCCGCCGTAGGTCATGGCGGCGACACCACTGGCCTCGGCACGGTGGGTCCAGATCGGCTCGGCGGTCCGTTCCGCGTCACGCACCTCGACCTCGGCCGCCGTGACGGCAGCGCCAGGCAGACTGGAGGTCACACTCCACGCGAACTCGGGCCTGGGGTTGTCGACCGCGAGCGGGGCGTTCAGACCCTGGGTGGTGCCCCGGACGGCCACGAGCGACGATCCGGGGTCGGGACGGGGAGCCGCGCCCGACGGCACCGCCGTCATGGTGACCAGGGCGACGAGTAGTGCGGTTGCCGCGAACGTGCTCGCGCGATGGGGAGATCTCACTGGCGCCACTCCAACCGTCGAATCGTTTCAATGTCTCCGGGGAGAGAATCACTGGTTGTGCGAGTGCGTCCGACCCGGACTATGTGCCGACGACGATGTGGTCGATGTTGCCCAGATCCTGACCGGTGGTCTCGAAGCGGATCGTGTTACCGGCACCGGCGTTCAACGGAACCGTCACCGCCACCGTCTGCCAGGTGGACCACGAAGCGGTGGCCGGAGTCGTGAAGTTCTGACCGGTACCGTTGACCACCAGCCGGCCGGTGCGGCTGCTTCCACTGCCGTTGGCGAACCGGACTGTCAACGTCGTGCTACCCCCGCACCACCTTCGACGTTGTCGAACTGCAACGACCCACCACTGGCCGGGAAATTCACGAACCCCGTCCCGGTGAACCCCGGGTTGTTCGAGTCGACGCTCGCGCCGCCACCCAGCACGGCTTGCTCGGCCTGATACGTGGTGCCGCCTGACGGGGTGCCGGCCGTGGGATCGCCGAGGACCTCCACCACGACCACGGACACGTCCGCGTTGGGCGCCGCCGCGGGCAGCGTGACGGTGATACCACTGCTGGTTCTGGTGTAGGGGAGCGAGGTTCCGGAGTTGTCGAGCAGGTAGACCCGGTTGACGGTGTTGGTCAGCGAACCGATCACCAGCTGACGGCCGGCAGGCCAGGTGAAGACGTGGGCGAACAGCTTGCCGGGCTTCTTGGTGTAGTAACCCCAGGACGGCTCGGACGTGAACGGGCTGCCGGTGGTGCCGTAGACGCTGTCGCTGTAGGTGCTCATCCAGGCGCCTATGCCGGTCAGCGCGTTGGCCGACCCGAGGTCACCACTCCGTCGCCGCGCGGGCCGATGTTGAGCAGGTAGTTGCCGTCCCGGGAGACAACCTGTCACCAGTTCTCGCACCAACGTCCGGACCGGCTTGTACTGGTTCTCTTTACGGGAGTCGTAGCCCCACGCACCGTTCATCGTCTGGCAGGTCTCCCAGGGCCGGGGGAGCGGTCTGGCCGGAACGGTCTGCTCCGGGCAGAGGTAGTCACCCAGTCCCGCGTTGCGCTTGACGCGCTCGTTGACCACCAGGCTGGGCTTGATGCCGGTGAGGAAGTTGTACAGGTCGCGGCCGTCGGCGGCGGTCCACCAGTCGGCGAGGGTGGGCTGGGACACGTCGGGGAACCAATCTCCGTCGAACCACAGCAGCGCCGGGTCGTAGCGGGTCAGCAGCTCCCGTAGCTGCGCCTTCATGTCTTTGATGTAGTTGGTGCGCGCGGTTGTCGACGTCATCGTGGTCAGGCCGCCGCTGCGGATGTTCTGGGAGGGGTGGTTCCAGTCGAGGATCGAGTAGTAGAGCCCGAAAACGATGCCCTGACGGTCACATTCGGCCTTCAGCTCGGCGAGCAGATCACGCTTGAAGGCGGTGTAGGACGGCAGTGTGTAGAGCCTCGTGCCCGTGGTGTCGGTGAAGCCGGCCACCTTGGAGTCCCACATCGCGAACCCCTCGTGGTGCTTCGCGGTGATGACGAGGTATTTCATTCCGGCTTTCTTCGCCTGTCCGACGATGCTGGCCGCGGTGAAGCCGGACGGGTTGAACCTGGCCGAGACCTGGGTCTGGTAGTCGGCTTTCGACCACTTCTCGTTGGGGAAGGCCCACTCGCCATGCCCGAGGTACGAGTACGACCCGAAGTGGATGAACATGCCGAACCGGGCGGCGTACCACCAGTTCATCTTCGCCGGGACGGTGTACGCGAACGCTGACGTCGCGGGCAAGGTGAACGGCAGGGCGACGGCGGCCGCGCCCAGGGCGCCCGCTTTGAGCAGCTGGCGGCGGTTCAGGTGGATCGTCATACGTGACTCCCGGGTGCGTCATCGGCGAGGAGGTGCTGGACCGCCCGGACGGCGGACGTGGCTCTGCTAGCGGCGGCGCTTAAGACCCTGCCCCTGTTCGGCTACCGCCCACGATGAACCCGAACCGGCCGGCTTCGGCGCGGTAGGCGACGTAGCCGTCACCCTGTCCCTGATAGATCACCGCGGATGTGTCGCCGGTGACGGTGACCTGGTCCGCTCTGGCCGCCGGGACGTAGACGGTGGCGGTGCTGTTGCCCGGAATCGTCACGTCCATCCGCAGCCCGCCGTCCGGCTGCCGGGTCCAGGCGCTGTCCACCTCGCCGTGCGGCGACTGATAGCTGCCCGCCACGTGGCCGAGGCCGGCGATCATGGCCGGCCGGATCACCAGCGTGCCGTAGCCTGCCGTGCCGGGTGCCTGCTGGATTCCGGCCAGGCCGCTGGTGAACCAGGCGTCGATCCCGCCGAGCATCTCGTGGTTCTGCGAGTTCGCGCCGGTCGGTCCGGCCCAGAACTCGGTGAGTGCGGTCGCGCCGTGCGCGATCAGGAAGCCGTAGCTGGGGAACGTGGTCTGCGTGGCGATGGTGTACAGCATGTCGTCCCGGCCGCCGGCCTGGAGGGCGTGGAACAGCGGGGTGAGCGCGACTTCGCCGACGTTGACATGGTTTCCGGCCGCCGCGATGGCGTTCACCAGGTGGCTCAGCACAGCCTGTCGTTGCTCGGCCGGCACGATGCCCATGTCCAGGGCCAATGCGTCGTCGGCCTGGGTGCCGTTCGCGTAGGTGTGCGTCCGGGTGTTGAGGTACTTCGCGTTGATCGCGGCCGCGATGCGGCCTGCCAGCGTGCCGAACCGGGCGGCGTCGGCCGGCATGCCGAGTGCGGCGGCGACCTGCTTCATCGTCGAGGCGGACTGGTAGTAGGCGTAGCCGGCGGTCATGCCGGTCGGGGTACTGGTGTCCACCGCGCCCCAGTCGCCGAGACCGTAGGCGAGCAGGTCGCCGGTCGCCTTGCCGGTCAGGTAGTTCAGATAGCGCACCATGTTCGGGTAGTACGTGCGCATGGTGTCGGTGTCGCCATAGCGCTGGTACAGCGCCCACGGGAGCAGGATCATCGCGTCGCCCCAGTTCGGGTCGTCCCGGAACGCTCCGCCGAACACGGTGTACTCGGGCGCGATGTCCGGTACCAGGCCGCTGGAGGTCTGTGCCTCGGCCATGTTCCGCACCAGGACCGGCGCGTAGGCGGACACGTCGTAGTTGTCCGCGATCGCGTCGAACGACGTCATGCCGTCTTCCAGCCAGCCCAGCTTCTCCCGGCTGGGGCAGTCGGTGACGATGGACTGCATGTTGCTCTGCACGGCGCGGTCGATGATCGTGTGGATGTTGTTCACCAGGGTGTTGGAGCTGGTGAACGAGCCGGCGGACGGGTTGGCCGCGCGCAGCACGATCCCGGTGACGGTGTCCTGGGCCGGCGGCCGGGGAAGGCCGGTCACCTCCAGGTAGCGGAAGCCGTGGTACGCGAACTCCGGGTGCCAGGTCTCGGTTCCGTTGCCGGACAGGGTGTAGCTGTCGTAGATCGGCGTTCCGGTGCCCGAATTGGACTGGGAGACGGTGCCGTTCGAATTCAGTAGTTCACCTGGCCGCATGGTGACTTTGGTGCCGGCCGGGCCGCTCACCCGGAGTTGCTCCCAGCCGGCGAAGTTGACGCCGAGATCGACCACGTACACGCCCGGCTTGGGCTGGCTGATCGAGCGCGGCTGGAACCGGCCGACCTCCTGGATCGGCGGGCCGGCGTGCGCCACGAGCCGAGTGGTCGAGGCGGGAGCACCCGTTGGCGCGGCAGCGGTCCAGGCGGATCCGGTCAGGTCTGCGCCAGGCTGGTCCCAGCCGGGCTGCAGCCGGCGCGCGTCGTAGTCCTCGCCGCCGTACCAGGTCGCCGTGGTGGTCCGGCCGAGCGCGGTGCGCCAGTTCGGATCCGAGGTGACCGTGGTGCCGGTACCGTCGGCATAGGTGATCTCCAGCTGGGCCAGCAGCCGCGGGGTGCCCTGGCTGCCGGTGAACTTCGCGTAGCGGCCCGGGGTGGGCTGCACGTTGTAGATGCCGTTGCCGAGCCGCATCGCCACGCTGTTCCCGCCACCGCGCAGCAGGCCGGTCACGTCGTAGGTCCGGTACTGCACGTCCTTCCGGTAGTCGGTGTTGCCGGGTTCCAGCACAGCCGGACCGAGCTGCTGGCCGTTGACGGACGCGGCGTAGACGCCGAGGCCGGTCGCGTAGAGCCGCGCGGAGCGGATCGGCTTGGTCAGCGTGAACTGCTTGGCGAACACCGGAAGCGCCGCCGGGGTGGACTGGTGCGCTTGCCAGGCCGGGTTGCCGATCCAGCTCGCGGACCAGTCGGAAGGGTTGAGCAGGCCCATTTCCCAGGTGCTCGGAGCGCTCCACGGCGAGACCTCACCGTGGGCGTCCCATACCCGGACCTGCCAGTCGACCCGTTCCCGGGAGCGCAGTGCCGGGCCGGCGTAGGTGATGTGGGTGGACTGGCCAGTGGCGATTCGGCCTGAGTCCCATGTGCCGACACGGAGTTCGTACGCGGTTTGCGCGCCTCGGGACAACTGCCAGCTCAGCGACGGGTGCGGATTGTCGATGCCGATCGGCGCGGCTTGGTTCTCCACGGTCAGGGCCTGCACTTCGGGTCCGTCGACGGCATGCGCGGTGCTCGTCGCCATCCCGGCGACCAGGCCGGCCGAGATGATGAGGGAGGCGTATCGTCGGTTCATCGGGACGCTCCATTGTGGATGCCGAGCGGATAGTGGCGACCTGCCGAGAGAGACGCCGGGTGCGCGGGCCGCCGAATTCGGTCTGCATGAATGGTTTGTGGTAGGCGTCGGAGATCTTCTTCATGTTCCCGACGATGCTGGGGGCCAGGCTCGCGCTGCCGTAGGAGGAGAACACGGACATGTCCCCGCCATGAAGCCATTCCGTGCGAGGTCATCCGATCTCCCTTGATCGACGACGAAAGCCGCGGAGCCGGCTGGGAACGTACACAACCGACTACGTGCGGTTCTGGTGACGATGGAACCGCAAGTCAGAGATTGCCGCAAGGCTTGACGCAGAATTTCTGTGAACGTACACAGTCGCGAGCCCCAGGCTGTGGTGAAGGTCGGCCTGCGCGGTCTCCGGCACCTTCGCGGGCCGCGCGGCCGGCACGGCGCGGCCGGAGAACCTTGGCGCCACCGGCGATTCCGTCAGCAGCGCGACCGTCAGACTATGGATACTCCGCTCGGCTGGCGGATCTCTCGACGAATGAGTCGATTCGATTCAGTTTCGACGCAGTTCATTCAAGTCCTCTGCCGGGATGCGTTGTAGTCCGTGAATGCCACATTGAGGGCCTTTACGACCCTCACAGTGGCATTCACGGACTTGGCGACCCGGCAAGATCATGGCCTGATTCGGCGAGGGGAGCTGTCCCGGAGGACGACGGTCGTCGGCAGCCACACGACCTCGTTTTCCTCCGCGTCGGCCAGCGCGAGGTCGATCGCGCGGAAACCCATGTCCCGCATGGGCACCCGGACGGTGGTCAGGGCGGGATCCACGTCGGTGGCGGCGCTGATGTCGTCGAAGCCCGCCACGGCGAGGTCGCGGCCGGGGACGAGGCCCGCGTCGCGGAGTGCCCGCATGGCGCCGATCGCCATGACGTCGTTGACGGCGAACACCAGCTCGATGCGGTCCAGACCACGGCTGAGCAACTCGGTCATGGCCGCGTGGCCGCCGTCCTCGGTGAAGTCGGCTTCGATCACGTTCTCGTGCCCCGGCCGGGGGAGACCGGCGAGGAAGCCTTCCGACCGATCCCTGGAGGTGCGGATGGCGTCGGGGCCGCGCAACACGGCGAAGTGCCGGTACCCGTGCGCGACCAGGGCGGCCGCCAGGTCCCCGGCGGCCCGGCGGTTGTCCACCGTGACGGTTCCGTACGGCAGGCCTGGCTGGCTCACGACGGCCACGCGTCCGCCCGCGGCTTCGTAGGCGCGCAGTTCCCCGGCCAGCGCGTCCTGGTCGTCACCGATCCGGCTGCCGGCCAGGACAATGGCGTGTGGCCGATGGCCGCGCAGGGTCGAGACGATCTCCAGTTCCCGTTCGGGTGACCGGTCGGTGACCGCCATGGTCACGGTCAGTCCGGCCGCCTCGGCGCCCTCGACGGCTCCCGCGGCGATGGAGGCGAAGTAGGGGTCGGCGATGTCGTGCACGATCAGCGCGACCGTCTTGGTCGATCCGCGGGCGGTGGCCTGCGCGGACAGGTTCGGCGCATAGCCGAGTTTCTCGGCCGCCCGCAGCACGAGAGCCAGCTTTTCCGCGCTGACGTTGCGGGTACTGCCGTTGAGCGCCCGCGACGCGGTAGCCGGGGATACGCCCGCCTCCGCGGCGACGTCCCGCAGGGTGGGGAAGGAGCCGATGCGTTCCTCGGTCATGACGTGACGAGCTCTTTCCCTGGGTTGCGGGTTCTTGTGGATCCGGACGATAGGTGGTGGAATACGTTTTCCGATAGCTTGACTCGACAGTGTGGCTTCACAATGGTGTGAGGAGTGCCCACATGTTCAGTATCTCCAGGCAAGCCGCTCCCGGATTGCTCGCGGCAGCCTTGCTCATCGGCCCGGCACAGGTAGCTCTCGCTTCGCCAGCGGTCGTCGCGGCGGGAGTGAGTTACTACGTCGACGCCGCCCAGGGGAACGACGCCGCCTCTGGCCTGGACAGCGCACACGCGTGGCGCAGCCTCGCGCGGGTCGGCCAGGCGACCTTCCACCCCGGGGACCAGATCCTGCTGCGGGCGGGCGGGCGGTGGAGCGGGCAGCTGTGGCCGAAGGGCTCCGGCGCTTCGGGCGCGCCCATCACCGTCGACCGGTACGGCGACGGCGCGAACCCCCGGATCGACGGCGGCGGCGCGGTCAACGACACTGTGCGCCTCTCCGACCAGGAGTTCTGGACGGTCCGGCATCTCGAGGTGACCAACCAGGCGCCCGCGACGAGCACACCCGGCGCGAACCTCAAGGACCTGCGGGGCATCCACGTCACCGGCAACGGCGGCCGGCAGCTCCACGGCTTCGTCGTCGACGGGGTCAACGTCCACGACGTCACCGGCGAGGTGAACTGGATCGGCGGCGACACGGCGGACAACGCGCCCGGCATCCACTTCAAGACGGGCTGGGACCGTTCGAAGAAGACCGGCGGCATCGTCTTCGACACCACGGTGGCGAACGTCGGCGCACCCCCGGCGACGCCGACGGTGCTCGACGGCATCACCGTCCAGAACTCGGTCATCGCGAACACCTCGTTCGCGGGCATCGTGGTCAAGCAGTACACCGGTGACGCCCCCGGCGCCGTGGCGACCGGCTGGGGAAGCCGGACCAGCGCGGGCGACACCAGGTTCACCCCGCACACCAACGTGGTCATCCGCGGCAACTACATCAGCCAGGCG
The DNA here is from genome assembly GCA_963762765.1 of uncultured Actinomycetota bacterium. GTDB lineage: Bacteria > Actinomycetota > Actinomycetes > Mycobacteriales > Pseudonocardiaceae > Amycolatopsis. Next base: position 10,929 of record CAVXMR010000004.1, on the reverse strand, counting down.
GGCACCGCCTACGGGTGCAACGGCGTGTACCTCACGAACGTCCGGCACGCGGTGGTCGAGCACAATGTCGTCTACCGGGCCGGCACGTCCGGCATCGAGACCTACCTCGCCGACGATGTGACCATCCAGTCCAACGAGGTCGCCGAGACCAAGCAGAAGGCGGGCGGCGCCGACTCCAACGGGATCGACCCCGACAAGGGCACGACCAAGGTGGTCGTCCAGTACAACTGGTCCCACGGCAACGGTGACGGCATCCTGCTGTGCCAGTTCGTGTTCGGCGACGTCGTGCTGCGCTACAACGTGATCGGCGGCAACACCCGGTATCCGGTCTACCTGCACTCCGACAAGGCCTCGAAGGCCAAGGTGTACGGCAACACGATCTACAACGACCACGGCAAGTACCTGGTCTACGGCTATGGCACCTCCCTGGCGTCGTCGTACGACATCAGCGACAACATCCTGTACTCCAAGGTGGCCGGAGCGTCCCTCACCACCAGTTCGACCATCCGATACGACAGCAACCTCTACGGCGGAGCCTCACTGCCGGTGCCGTCCGGCGACGCGCACGCCGTCGTCGCGGATCCGCAGTTCACCGGCTCGCCGGACTGGACGGTGGGCACACCGGAGTCCGGGCCGCGGCTCACCGCGGCGTACGGTCTTCGGGTCCGTTCCGGCTCGCCCGCCCTCAACCGGGGCGTCGTGATCAGCGGCAACGGCGGCCGTGACTACGCGGGGACGCCGCTGTACATCGGGAAGCCGGACATCGGCGCGTTCGAAGTGGGGTAGTGATGCCGCATCCGGCACGGGACACCGTGACCCTGCACGACGTCGCGGCGGCCGCCGGGGTGTCGCTCGCCACGGCGTCGCGCGTGCTGGGTGCCAGCTCACGGACTGTCGCGCCGGAGTTCCGGGATCGTGTCCTGGTTGCGGCCGAGCGGTTGCGCTACACGGCGGACGCGGCCGCGCGGGCGATGCGGACGACGAGTGACTCGCTGGCGCTCGTCGCCGACGACCTCACCACGCCGTCGATGGCCATCGTCGTGTCCGCGATGGAGCGCGAGGCCAGCACCACCGGCGCGTTCGTCACCGTCTCGGCGACCCACGGCGATCCCCAGCGTCAGCTGGAGACGATCCGTCGAGTTCGGACGCTGCGGCCGCGGGCGCTGGTGCTCACCTCCGGCCGCGTCGACGCCGGCGCCCTGTCCGGCCGGTTGCTCGCGGAGCTGCGTGCCTACGAGCACGACGGGGGGCGGGTGGTGATCGTCGGCGACACGGACCTGCCGTTCCATACGGTGGGGTTCGACAATCACCGCGCGGCGTCCCGGCTCGGCCGTTACGTGGCCGAGTCGGGACACCGGCGAGTCGTGATCATCGCGGGCGCACGGGGCGAAGCCGCGCCGGAGGCCAGGACCGCCGGGTTCGTCGAAGGCCTCCGGGCGGGCGGCATCGCCGCGTCCGCCGTGCGGATCGTGCACTGCCCGGTGAGCAGGGAGGGCGGAGCCGAGGCGGCGCAACGGCTTGTCGCCGGGGGACTGAGGAGTATCGACGTCGTCATGGCGGCCAACGACCTGATCGCCATCGGCGCGCTGCGCGCCTTCCGCGAGGCAGGGGTCGCCGTGCCGGACGACGTGTCGCTGACCGGGTTCGACGACGTCGGGCTCGCGGTCAACGTCACCCCGAGGCTCACCACCGTGGCGCTGCCGCTCGCCTATGCCGGAGCCGAGGCGATCCGGCTCGCGCTCGGCGAACCCGGCGCGGTCACGCACGTGACCGTCGAAGGCCGGCTTGTCGTCCGGGACAGCACGCGGGAGCGGACCGCGGCGGCCGGTTGATCCCCTCTTGACGGGGTGTGTGCCGCGGGCCACACTCCTGGAATGCGTTTTCCGAGTCTCGCCGGAGAGACAGCGCCTGAAGAGACAGCGGCGTGAGCACCCTCAACGAACTCAGGGGGCTGCGCCGACGCGGCGCGCAGCCCTCGAAGCGCGACAACAAAGCCGCGTTCTGGTTCCTGCTGCCGTGGTTCGCCGGGCTGCTGTTCATCACCGCCGGGCCGATCGCGGCGTCGCTCGGCCTCGGCTTCACCGAGTACAACCTGATCCAGCCGCCGAAATTCATCGGGCTGGGCAACTTCACCCGGATCTTCACCGACGAGCGGCTGCACAACGCGCTGCGGGTGACCTTCACCTACGTCCTGGTGTCCGTGCCGCTGCAGCTGGCGTGCGCGCTCGGCGTCGCCATGCTGCTGGACCGGGGCATGCGCGGGCTGGCGTTCTATCGGTCGGCGTTCTACCTGCCGTCGCTGCTCGGGTCGAGCGTGGCGATCGCGGTGCTGTGGCGGCAGATCTTCGGCACCGAGGGACTGGTCAACCGGCTGCTCGCCCTGGTGGGTATCACCGGGCAGGGTGGATCTCCGACCCGAGCTCCGCGCTGTCCACCCTGATCGTGCTCAACGTGTGGACGTTCGGCGCGCCGATGATCATCTTCCTGGCCGGGCTGCGGCAGATCCCCACGGTCTACTACGAAGCCGCGGCCATCGACGGCGCCGGAAAGTGGACCCGGTTCCGGCGGATCACCCTGCCGCTGCTGTCCCCGATCATCTTCTTCAACCTGGTGCTGCAGGTGATCCACGCGTTCCAGTCGTTCACCCAGGCGTTCGTGGTGTCCGGCGGCACCGGCGGCCCCGCGGACTCCACCATGGTCTACACGCTTTACCTGTACCAGCAGGGCTTCGCGCGCTTCGACATGGGTTACGCCTCCGCGCTCGCGTGGTCCCTGCTGCTGATCATCGCCGGGTTCACCGGGATCAACTTCTGGGCGTCGAGGTTCTGGGTGTTCTATGACGACTGAGACCGCCACCCCGCCGGCCACCGCCGTCCCGCCGACGAAGCAGGAGCCCGCTCACCGCCCGACCGCCCGAAGCGTCCTGCGGACCGTCACCAGGCATGTCGGCCTGGTGCTGCTCGCGGTGGTCATGCTGTACCCGGTGCTGTGGATGGTCGTCAGCTCACTGCGGCCGAACGACGAGATCTTCCGCAGCCCCGGTCTGGTGCTGGATCACCTGCGGGTCCAGAACTACGCCGACGGCTGGACCGCGCTGGCGTCACCGTTCGGGCACTACCTGGTCAACTCGGCGATCGTCGTGGTGGGCTGCATCATCGGCAACCTCGTGTCGTGCTCCATGGCGGCCTACGCCTTCGCGCGGCTGGAGTTCACGGGCAAGCGCTGGTGGTTCGCCATCATGCTCGGCACCATCATGCTGCCGATCCACGTGATCATCGTGCCCCAGTACATCCTTTTCTCGCAGCTGGGCTGGGTGAACACGTTCCTGCCGCTGATCGTCCCGAAGGTATTGGCCACGGACGCGTTCTTCGTCTTCCTGATGGTGCAGTTCATCCGTGGGCTGCCGCGGGAGCTGGACGAGGCGGCGCGCATCGACGGCTGCGGCCATCCCAGGATCTTCCTGCGGATCATCCTGCCGCTGATGAAGCCGGCGCTGGCCACCACGACGATCTTCACGTTCATCTGGACCTGGAACGACTTCTTCAGCCAGCTGATCTACCTGACCGATCCCGAGATGTACACCGTTCCCGTCGCCCTGCGCTCGTTCGTCGACGCCACGTCGACGACCTCGTGGGGCTCCCTGTTCGCGATGAGTGTCCTCTCACTGCTCCCGATCTTCCTGGCGTTCCTCTTCGGACAGCGTTATCTCGTCAGGGGAATCGCCACGACCGGGGGCAAGTAGCCCCGGAAAGGAAACCTGGCCATGCGCTCGAGATACGTCCGCCGCTTCGTGTGGGCGGTTCTGCTGACGCTGACCGCGTCCCTGCCGGTCGCCTGCTCGTCCGGTTCCGGCGGGAGCGACGAGCTGTCCGCCGGGCCGGTGACGCTGCGCTTCACCTGGTGGGGTGCCGACGACCGGCACAAGCGGACCCAGCAGGTGATCGACTTGTTCCAGAAGAAGCACCCGAACATCACCGTGCGGGGGGAATTCAAGGACTGGAACAGCTACTGGGACAGCCTGGCCACCACCGTCGCGGCGAACGACGCGCCGGACACCATCCAGATGGACGAGCTCTACCTCGCCTCCTACGCCCAACGCGGCGCGCTGCTCGACCTGAACACCGTGAAGAAGCAGCTGAACACCGGCGATTTCGACGCCAAGGCGCTGGCCACCGGTGCCATCGACGGCCAGCAGTACGGGCTGCCCGTCGGGCTGGGCTCGTACGCGATGGTCGCCAACACCGACCTGCTGGCGAAGTACCACATCCCGCTTCCCGACGACAGCACCTGGTCGTGGGACGACTTGAAGAAGGTCGGGGAGCAGGTGTCGAAGGCCGCCGGCGGCTCGGTGTGGGGCGTGCAGTCCCCGGGCTTCAGCGACGCCGGCGGCCTGCAGATCTGGGCCCGTCAGGCCGGCGGGTCGCTGTTCGACGACAAGGGCAAGGTCGCCATCCCACCCGAGGTCCTCACCCGCTACTTCGCCTTCCTGCTCGACCTGGCCCACGGCGGGGCCGCGCCGCCGCCGTCGGTGACCATCGAGAAGGCCAGTGGCACGCTCGCCCAGACGGCCGTGGCCACCAACGCCACGGCGTTCGGCTTCTGCTGGAACACCCAGCTGACCACCCTCAGCGCGGCGAGCGGCCAGAAGCTGAAGCTGCTCAAGCTGCCCGGTGAAGCCAAGACGCCCGCCGAGTACTACAAGCCGTCGATGTTCTGGTCGGTCTCAGCGCGGTCCCAGCACCCGGCGGAAGCCGCACTGCTGGTGGACTTCCTGGCCAACGACGCGGACGCGGCGAAGATCTTGGCGACCGACCGCGGCGTCCCGGCCAACTCGAAGATCCGCACGGTCATCGACAGCGCCCTGAAGGCGACCGACAAGGCGGCAGCCGACTTCATGAACCAGATCAAGGTCAGTGACCCTCCCCGGGTCACCCCCAACGGCGCGAGCACCGTCGAGACGATTCTCAAGCGGCACACCGAGGATGTGTTGTTCAACCGGGCCGCGCCGGACCAGGCCGCCAAGGCGTTGATCACCGAGCTGCAAGCCGACGTCGACGCCGCCAGGTAACCATCTTTCTTTGAGGGTTGGTGGCGTTGGCCGTGAATGCCATATTCACTTCCGTCTTGGGCCCTCAATGTGGCATTCACGGCCTTACACCCATCGGAAGAAAGGAACCTTATGACGGCGCGGACCCACCGCACCGCCATCGTCGGAACCGGGATGATCGCGAGCGCCCACGCGTCGGCGATGCGCGCGGCCGGCGACCGGGCACGCCTGGTCGCGGTGGTCGATGTCGACTCAGGCCGTGCTCGCGCGTTCGCCCGCGAGTGGGGCGTTCCCGGCGTCTACTCGAGCCTGGCCGCACTGCTGGCGGAGGAAACCGTGGACCTCGTGCACCTGTGCACCCCGCCGCGGCAGCACGCGCCACTGGCGATCGAGTGCCTGGACGCCGGTGTCACCGTGCTGGTGGAGAAGCCGGCGGCGCGGTCGCTGGCGGAGATGGACGAGCTGGTGGCGGCCGAGCGCCGGTCGAGTGCCCATGTCGCCACGGTCTTCCAGCACCGCTTCGGGCCCGCCGCCATCCGGCTGCGCGGGTTGACCACGGCGGGACGGCTGGGCAGGCCGCTGCTGGCCACCTGCGCCACCCTCTGGTACCGGGACGACGACTACTACGCGGTGCCGTGGCGGGGGTCGTGGGACGACGAGGGTGGCGGGCCGACGATGGGCCACGGCATCCACCAGTTCGACCTGCTGCTCTCGGTGCTCGGCCCGTGGCAGGAGGTTCGCGCGCTGGCGGCGCGGCGAGCCCGTGCGGTGCGGACCGAGGACGTGTCGATGGCGCTCGTCACCTTCGCGAGCGGAGCGGTGGCCACGGTCGTGAATTCCGTGATCTCGCCGAGAGAAACGTCGTCACTGAGATTCGACTACGAGCGTGCCACGGTGGAGGTGGAGCATCTGTACGGGTACACGGACGCGGATTGGACGGTGACCCCGGCGCGGGGCCACGAGGACGTCCTGTCGCGGTGGGGCGAGGGTGAGCCCGGGCTCGCCCAGCAGTCACGAATGGCAGCTCGCGGCGATTCTCGACGCACTCGACGACGGCGCCCCGCCCCCGGTGACGTGTGCGGACACGCGGAACACCATGGAGTTCATCGCCGCGCTCTACGCGTCCGCCTTCACCGGCCGGCCGATCTCCTGTGGACAGATAACTCCGGAAGACCCGTTCTACCGCCGGATGGACGGTACCGGCGCGCCGTGGGCGGACGTGGCGGAGGTGACCCCGTGATCGCGGAAATCGTCAAGGCGGGCGACGTCGTGGCGGCGCACTCCGGAGGCGTGGAGCTTTTCCGGTACGTTTGCCGGCCGGCGGTATCGGCCTTCGAGGGACCGAAGCCGTACCTGCACCCGTTGCGGACGTTGGCCGGCGACGTCGTGACCGGCTACCGGCCGCATGATCACCGGTGGCACAAGGGAATCCAGATGACCGCCACGGACGTGTCCGGGCAGAACTTCTGGGGTGGCGTGACCTACGTGCGCGACCGTGGCTACGTGGATCTGCCGAACGTCGGGACCATGCGGCACGAGGGACTCGCCGTGGCCGGCACCCCGCCCGATCGGGCCGGCTTCACGGAAAAGCTGGCCTGGCTCACCCAAGCGGGGGAGCACTGGGTGGACGAGGTCCGGCACGTCACGGTCCACGACATCGACGGCGGGTCGTGGGCGCTGGGGTTCGTCACCGAGCTGACGAACGTGCGGGGTGAGCCGCTGGTCTTCGGCAGCCCGACGACCAGCGGACGGGACCTGGCGGGCTACACCGGGCTGTTCTGGCGCGGGCCGCGGGCCTTCACCGGCGGGGAGATCATCGCCGCGGACGGGCAGGGCGGTCCGGAGATGATGGGCAAGGAAGCTTCATGGCTCGCCTACGTCGGGCACCACGACGAAGTGGATCGCTCGTCCACCCTGGTCTTCATCGACCACCCCCGCAACGAGAACACGCGCTGGTTCGTGCGCAACACCCCGATCCCCGCGGTGAACCCGTCGTTCGCGTTCTTCGACGAGGTCGGCCTCGCGCCGGGGGACACATTGCGGCTGCAGTACCGGATCGTCGTGGCCGACGGCGCGTGGGACCGCGCGCGCATCGAGTCCTATGTGGAGCGACATCCCTGGTGACGCCCTGGCCCGCCGACGGGCTCGTGAGTGTTGCGGCCGGTTATTGAGGGGTAAGGCAAAGGTGGCGCGTTGGTTCGAAGGTTGTGAATGACGCGTTGGGGACGTTGGGCGATGCTGTTGGCGAATGCGAGGGTGGCCGGTTGTGGCTGCTGGGGTTCTTGTGGTTGCTGAGGTGTGTAGGGTGTTACGGCTGGGGGTTGTGAGTGTTTAGGAGGGTTAGAACCCTACTTGCCGCTCACGACCGTTGCGGGTGTGGTCGACGGGACGCCTGGGGCGGCGCAGCGGAGGCTTTGTGTCCTGAGTGGGCAGATGTCGGAGGTCCGAATTGGCCTACAGCGTCGTTGGGTGTCCTGAATGTGTCGTTCGCGACCCCGCCCCCCGTGCCATGGGCACGGGGGGCTGGTGGTCGTGAGTGGCAATGCCGGTTCTCACCGGCGGTGCCACTCACGAGACCCGATCCCAGCGTGCCCATCCCTCTCCCGCCTCCACAGCTGTGACTCTTGAGGTTCCCGTGGTCGCTGTGGCAGACGGACATGCACCCAATGTGGCATTGGGTGCGTTGGACGCACCCAATGCCACATTCGCTGCATCAGGCCAGCGCGGCCGCGAGGAAACGACACGCCACCTTTGCCCTACCCCTCAATAGAACCGGCATCGCCACTCACGAGTCCTTCAGAGATCGAGGACGAGCCGGTCCGAGTGAGCGCGGGAAACGCAGATCATCATCGCGTCGGCGGCAGCGCGGTCTTCGCCGGTCAGCACGGAGTCGCGATGGTCGGGGGTTCCGGCCAGCACGGCCGTTTCGCAGGTCCCGCAGGTGCCTTGGCGGCAGGAGGACAACACGGCCACCCCCGCCTTTTCGAGGACCTCGAGGATCGATTCGCCCGCGGCCACCGCGAGGGTCTGCCCGCTTTGGGCGAGTTCGACTTCGAAGCTCCCGCTGAGTTCACCGGCGGTCTTCGGGGAAAACCGCTCGACATACAGAGGTCTGCCCGCGCAGAGCTGCTCCATGGCGAGCACGAGGGGTTCGGGCCCGCAGCAGTAGATCGCGGTGTCGCCGGGGCAGGCGAGCAGGCGGGGCAGGTCGAGCAGGCCGGTTTCGTCCTGCGGGAGGATCTCGACGCGGGCGGGGTAGCGCGTTTCCAGGTGGTCGCGGAAGGCCATCGACGCGCGGGTGCGGCCACCGTAGACCAGGCGCCATTCGTCGCCTCGCGCCGCGACCTGTTCGATCATCGGCAGCAAGGGCGTGATCCCGATGCCCCCGGCGACGAACAGGTAACGCCGGGCTTCCCGGAGCGGAAAGTGATTGCGTGGGCCACGAACTCGGAGGCTATGGCCTTCGGCGAGTTCGTCGTGGACATAGCGGGACCCGCCACGGCCGGCGTCCTCGCGCAGTACTGCCACCTGAAGCACGGAAGTGTCTTGCGGGTCGCCGCACAGCGAGTACTGCCGGACCAGCCCGTTGCCGAGCACGAGGTCGAGGTGCGCGCCCGGGGTCCAGGCGGGGAGCGGCGCGCCACCGGGGTCCCGCAGGCTCAGCCGGACGACCCCGGCGGCGATCGGCTCCTTGCGGTCGAGCAGCACCGTGAATTCCGTTGTCATCGCGGAGATTCCGTCGGCCGATGGTCGAGGGGGTGAGCCAGCAGCCAGTCCCACAGCCGTACCGGGTCGTCGAAGTCGCGTTCGGCGGTGCAGTGGCAGACGGCGAGCAGGAGGTCGGTACCGGGGAGCCAGTACACGCGGTTGACCCGCTCGCCCGGCAGCATCGGGGCTTTCATCGTGTCGCTGCCGGGGACTCGTCCTGGCTGAGCAGTCGCTTCAGCAGGCGGCGGGCGGCCAGCCCGCCGGTGTCGATGTTGATCGACAGCTCCTGATACCCCTCGGGTTCGGCGGCGATCACGCGTTCCAGGACGTCGAGCGCGGTGACGTCCTGGAGCACGACGGTGCGGTTGCTCTCGGCGAGGAAGTCCGAGACCTCCTGGTCATCCAACGCGAAGTCCCTGGCCACGGCCCAGAAGTCGTGCGTGCTGTGCTCGGTCTCCGGGGTGATCGCGTAAACGACCTCGACATGGAACGCGTCAGGATCGGTGCCGTCGGGGTTCGGGACGCAGCCGACGGGCGCGACCCGGCTGTGCAGCTTGTACAGGCATGGCGGAGTGTATTCGATGTCCTGCCAGCGCGTGATCCGGCCGATCAGCCCGGTCGAGCGGGCGTAGAAGGGCGGGCACGCGGCGTCGTCCATGTGCCTGCTGACATAGATGATCCCGGCGTCCTCGTCGACCTCGGTGGTGATCGGGGTGTCCGCCACCTCGGGCGTGCCGATGTAGCCGCCGTGCAGGTAGGTCTCGTGCGAGAGGTCGAGCAGGTTGTCGACCAGCAGCTCGTAGCGCGCGGCGAGCGGCTCCATCCCGCTGACGGTCGTGTAGCCCGGGGAGTCCAAATAGGACGCACGCGGGATCCGGGTGACGTCGGCACGGTCCGGGTCGCCGATCCAGACCCAGACGAACGAGTCCAGCTCGGCCACCGGGTAGGCCTTGAGCCGGGCGGTGCGCGGGACGCGGGTCTGGCCGGGGACGGCGACGCAGCGGCCGTCGGCGCCGTAGGTGAAGCCGTGGTAGCCACAGATCACCTGGTCGTCGACCAGCCGCGTCGGCGCCTGGGACAGCGGGAAGCGCCGGTGCACGCACCGCTCGGCGAGCGCGGTGACCTCGCCGCTTTCGGTGCGCCAGAACAGGATCGACTCACCACAGATCGTGCGGGCGAACAGCTCGGTGCCGATTTCGCGGCCGTAGGCGGCGACGTACCACTGGTCACGCGGGAAGGTCGTCATGGGTCACTCCTGACGAGAAGGCGGTGCGGCGCTGCCCAGCCTGCGGGCGACCCACGGGCGGGCCAAGAGCGTTTCCATAAGATGGAAACCGGGTCAGCCGAGCGCCCGCGAGATCGCTCGCGCGCTGGTGCGCACGAGCGGGGCCAGCGCATGCGGCGTGGCACTGCCATGCCGGACCACCAGGGAGACCGCGGCGATCACCTGGCCGCGCCCGTCGTGGATCGGGGCACCCACGGACAACGCGTCGAGGGTGACCTGGCGATCGCTGACGGAGAAACCGCGGGTCCGGACGTCGGCGAGCATGTGCCGCAGCACGTCCGGATCGGTGACCGTCCGCTCGGTGTAGCGCTCGACCGGCCTGGCCAGCACCTCCTGTTGCACCTCGGTCGGAGCGTGCGCGAGCAGGACCAGCCCGACTCCGGTGGCGGTCAGCCCGAATCGGCCGCCGACCCGGGTGAGCACCGGGACCGCGCCGGACCCGGCGATCCGCTCGACGAAGACGAGCTCGCCGCCCTCCCGCACCGCCAGCTGGACGTTCTCGTGCGTGATCTGCGAGAGGTCTTCGAGAAACGGCAGGGCTCGTTCACGCAGCCCCTGCCCGCGTGGCGCCAACGCGCCGAGTTCCCACAGCCGCAGGCCGATCCGGTAGCGGGCGTCGTCGCCACGCTCGAGCGCGCCCCACGCGGCGAGCTCGCCGAGCATCCGATGCACGGTCGGCGCCGGCAGCCCGGTCTGGCGGGTGAGCTCGCTCAGCGACATCGCAGGACGGTCCGGCGTGAACGCGCCCAGCACGAGCAGGGCGCGGCTGAGCACTGGTCCGGTCGCCCCGGGTACTCGCCCTCTGCGTGCCATGGTTCACCTCGTCGTCGAGGCGAGCCTACCGTGAGGCGTCCGAAGGACTCGTGAGCGTTGCGGGCGGTTCTAACCG
>CAVXMR010000003.1:0-317828 GCA_963762765.1 uncultured Actinomycetota bacterium | reverse complement strand
GTGGCCGCCTTGGTACGGTTGGTCTTGCTAGCTCGAGTTGCACACGGTCGCAGAGGAGTGGCCTGAGCGCCTCTCCCGGATTCCACTGGCCGACCTGCTGAGCTGGATGACCACGGTGGCCATGACCCTGACCCTGCCGAAACTCGGTACGCGTCCATAGCTCCCTCTCCGGTGTGGACTCCGGACGAGCCCACGCCTTCGACGGTACTCGAACGCCCGTTCGAACACATCACTCGCAAGTGTGAACTCGAAAAGCGGCTGAAACTGTTGCGCGCCAAGGGAAAGTAGGCACGGGGCGGGTTGTCGTGAGTGGTAAGTGTCGTTCTAGCCAGCTCGGCTTTGGTGACCTACGGACCCCGGGTGAGAGTTCTCGACGTCTGTGGAGGAGATCCCAGAACTCCGGCAAAGCGCCGCGCCCTGGCGAAAGGTCACCTCGTCAGCCGCCGACTCGAACAAACACCACAATTCGGACCAAGCTCGATCTGGCGTGATGCCCACAAAGGACAACTCGAAAACCGCACCGCGAGCAAGATTCGGCGACACACCGTCGGCGCTGCGTAGAGCATCCGCATGTCCGCGCGGATGGAGCCGTCGCCGCGCGCCACCCGGTCGACGAACTGCGACTCGCAGATCAGCGCGAGCGGCGTCTTGCCCATCCCGGCCGACAGGTAGTCCTCGAACTGCCCTCGGTGCTGTGCTGCGGGCAGCCCTGGTCGAGCAACAGCTTCGACAGCTGCGGCAGCACCTTCGCCTCCGCGTCCGGTGTGATGACCACGCTGTTCCCGTTCGCCACGGGCAGCTGGTCCCAGCGCATGCCCGCCTTGGCCAGGTCGAGGTATTTGGCGACGTCCAGCACTTGGTAGTCGCCGGCGCCCTTGTCGAAGCGAATGCTGGGCGGACGAACAGTGTCAGAGGGGGCGGAACCAGGTTCCGGACGCCCATTCCGTATCGCCCCAGGCTTTTCGCTCTTCAGCACGTGGGTCGAGCACCAGATCGGTGTCCTCGCTGAAAATCAGCACCGGCCGGGTTTCCGGTTCGTAGCGCGGCCATTCCGGGCCATCGGCGTCCGCGACACCGTCCCGGACGAACTTCGCCCAGCATCGGTGAATGACCAACGCGGCGCGCTCGCGGGCGGGATTCACGTCGGCCGCTTGGGCATACAACGGCAGCGGAGTCTTCCACGCCATCGTGGTCTCGGTGCCGTGCCCGCCGTCGAGCTGGACCGGGACGCCGGGCGCGGCGATGTCGATGCGGTAGCGGTACACCGCGGCGTGCTCGGACTGGGCGTCGGCCAGCTTCTGCGTCGGCATGCCGTAGCGCTCGTCGCCCATCGCGGCGATCTTGGCCGCGGTCGGGTCCGGGACGCGCTTCATGTACGTCTCAAGGAGACTCGAAGCGCCTTCGCGACCGAGGATGCCTTCGAGGATTTCGTCCGCGGGCACGGTGGCGACGTCCTCGCCGAGCATCATCGCGTACGTGCTTCCTTCGTTGCTGTTGCAGCCGATCAGCATCCGGACCCCGGCGGCGCTCCCCCGCCGGATCGAGGCGAGCGGAACCTCCGGCAGCACGCGCGGATGCAGTGTCGGGCGCCAGAGCCAGAACGCGCGGAAGCCGTCGAGGATCCGCTCCTGTGCCTCGATGAACTCCTTGCCCGGCAACGCCCTCAGCGCGTCGATGTCGTGGCAGCCCACCTCGTCGAGCAACCGCCGCGCCAGTGCGGTGCCCTCTTCCGGCGTCGCGACGTGGTCGGCGCCGCCGCTGCTGCTGATCACCTGCGCGAACAGCCCGCTGCTTTCCGGGCTGGCCATGAGGTTTCCGACGCTCTTCGCACCGGCCGAAACGCCGTACACGGTGACACGCCGGGGATCCCCGCCGAACGCGCCGATATTCCGGCGTACCCAGCGCAACGCCGCGATCTGGTCCAGCAGGCCACAGACCCCGCTGTCGGGCTCGTCGAAAAGCTCTGCCAGATAAAGGAAACCCAGCGAGCCGAGCCGGTAGTTGACCGTCACCACGACGATCCCGGCGCGCGCGAACTCCTCGCCCTCGCCGACCTGCTCGCCGTGCCCGACGCGGTATCCGCCGCCGTGCAGCCAGAACAGCACCGGCCAGCCACCCTCGGGCGCCGGGCCTTCGGGCGCGCAGACGTTGAGGTACAGGCAATCCTCGTCGCAGACCGCGTCCGGCTTCGCCGGGTCCGGGGGCTGGAGCGCGTGCGGGCCGAACTCGGTGACGACGTGGATGCCCTGCGCGGGCACCAGCGGCTGCGGCGCCTTCCACCGCAGCTCACCGACCGGCGGCCGGGCGTATGGGATCCCGCGCCAGCGGCGGACGCCGTCGCCCGCCACCCCCACCAGCGCCCCGAGCTCGGTCGTGACCGCCGGGACGGAAACCATCAGAGCGAGGCCTGCTCGACCAGCGGAAGGCACACCTCGAACCGCGTGTTCCCCGGCTCGGACTCGACCCGCAGGTCGCCGCTGGTGGCGTTCGACCACGATCTTCCACGAGATGTCCAGGCCGAGCCCGGTGCCCTCGCCGACCGGCTTGGTCGTGAAGAACGGTTCGAAGATGCGCTGCTTGATGTCGGCCGGGATGCCGGGCCCGGTGTCGCCGATCTCGACCCGGCACCTGGTCGTCGACGCGCCAGGTGCGCAGCGTCAGCGTGCCTTCGCCGTTCATCGCGCCGCAGCGCGTTGTCGATGACGTTCGTCCAGACCTGGTTGAGCTCGCCCGCGTACGCCGGGATCTGCGGCAGGCGTCCGGTCGTACTCCTTGACCACCTGGATACCCGGGCCGATCTTGCCGGCGAGCATGACCAGCGTGGAGTCGAGGCCCTCGTGGACGTCGACCCACTGGTGCGGCGCGCGGTCCATCTGCGAGTACTGCTTGGCCTTGCCGACCAGCGCGGAGATCCGCGTCGTGGAGTCCTCGATCTCGCCCATCAGCATCTCGGTCTCGAGGGCGTAGGCGAGCCAGCGGACGGCGCCGTCGATGAAGGTGTCGCCGACCGACTCGAGGACGTTGTCCAGGTCGGGCGCGGTGAGCCCGGCGCGGACGTAGATGTCGGCGAGGTCCCAGCCCTGGTCGATACCGTGGTCTTCGAACCAGTCGCCGACCTCGTCCTCGCGGTCGGACTGCTGCATCGCGGTCAGCTTCGGCGCCGCCGCGACCTGCTTGACCAGCGCCTCCTGGACGTCGATCAGCATTTCCAGCAGCGTGGGGTCGATGTCCTTCTTGGCCGAGGTACGCGAGCTTGTGCCGCATCCCGGCGACGCGCTCGCGCAGCGCCGCCGTCGCGCGGACGGCCGCCGCGGCGGGGTTGTTGAGCTCGTGCGTGAGCCCCGCCGAGAGTTCGCCGAGGGCGAGCAGACGGCGGCGCGAGCCGATCACGGTGTCGCTGTTGCGCCAGCCCAGGTACATGCCCTCGAGCAGGTGGGTCGCCATCGGGAACCACTTGCGGAACTCGACGGAGAACTCGGCCGCGGGCAGTTCGAGGAAGCTCAGGTCGCTCAGCGCGTGCACCGAAGCGCCGTACGTGTGCTCCGCCTCTTGGTGCACGAAGAACTGCGTCGCGCCGAAGTAGGCGCCGCGCTGGTCGGACCGCGTGACCTCGACCTCGGTGCCGCTGACCATCCTGGTCATCCGGATGGCCCCGGACAGCAGGACGAAGAAGCAGGTGGCCGGGTCGCCCTCACCCAGGACCTTCGTACCGCCCTCGTAGTCGCCGCGGACGGCGTGGGCGTCGATCCAGTCCAGCTGTTCGGAGTTGAGATGTTCGAACAGGAAGAGCCCGCGAAGCTCTTCCCGCGGCAATGCGCTCATTGTTCCTCCAGGTACCGGTGTACCAGGGTCACGGCCATGGCGCCTTCGCCGACGGCGGAGGCCACTCGCTTGACGGACTGCGCCCGCACGTCACCGGCCACGAACACCCCGGGGATCGACGACTCGAGGTAGTGCGGATCACGGTCGAGCGACCAGCCCGCGGGCCGGCGGCCCTCGACGAGCACGTCGGGACCGGTGCGGACGAAGCCGTTGGCGTCGCGGTGGATCTCCTCGCCGAGCCACTCGGTGCGCGGGACGGCGCCGATGAAGATGAAGAGGTGACTGGTGTCGACGGTCTCGGTCACGCCCTTCTCGCACAGCGTCAGGCGCTCGAGGTGGTCGTCGCCGTGCGCCTGGACGACGGTGGTGTGCGTGCGGACTCGGATGTTCTCGATCTGCGCGATCTGCTCGATCAGGTAGTGCGACATCGAGGATTCGAGGGACTCGCCGCGCACGAGGATCGTGACGTCGCTGGCGTGCTTGCTGAAGAACACCGCGGCCTGGCCCGCGGAGTTGGCGCCGCCGACGATGTAGACGTGCTCGCCCTTGCACTCCGGGGCCTCGGTGGCGGCGGAGCCGTAGAAGACACCGCGACCGCTGAACTCGCCGATGCCCTCGGCGTCCAGCGCCCGGTAGGTGACGCCGCTGGCGAGGATGACCGAGTGCGCGGCGATCTCGCTGCCGTCGCCGAACTTGACCACCCGGCTGGAGCCGCGGGCTTCGAGCCCGACGACGTCCCGGGCGGTCAGCACCTCGGCACCGAACTTCTGGGCCTGGCGGCGCGCGCGGTCGGTGAGCTGCGCGCCGGAGACGCCGTCGGGGAAGCCGAGGTAGTTCTCGATCCGCGAACTGGTCCCGGCCTGGCCGCCGGTGGCCTTCTTCTCGACGAGCACGGTCCGCAGGCCTTCGGAAGCGCCGTAGACGGCGGCGCCGAGCCCGGCGGGTCCGCCGCCGATCACGACCAGGTCGTAGAACTCCTGCGCGGGCCGGGTGGAGAGCCCGACGGCGTCCGCGATCTCGCTGCCGGTGGGCTGCTTGAGCACGGTGCCGGCCGGGGTGACGACCACCGGGATGTCGGCCTCGGCGGCGCCGGCGGCGGCGAGAATGCGCCTGCCCTCGTCGTCCTCGACCGAGTACCAGCGGTACGGCACGGCGTTGCGCGCGAGGAAGTCCCGCAGGTGGAAGCTCGGCGAGTTGTAGCGGTGGCCGATCAGCTTGACGTCCTCGACCGCCTTGTCCCCGACCGCCTTCCACGTCTCGACCAGGGCGTCGATCACCGGGTAGAGCTTCTCCTCCGGCGGGTCCCACGGCTTGAGCAGGTAGTGGTCGACGTCGACGACGTTGATCGCCTGGATGGCGGCGTCGGTGTCGGCGTAGGCGGTGAGGAGGGCGCGGCGGGCGTGCGGGAAGAGGTCCATCGCCTGCTCGAGGAAGGCGATCCCGTCCATCTGCGGCATCCGGTAGTCGGCGAGGATCGCGGCCACGGCGTCGCCGCGCAGCTTGATCTCGCGCAGGGCTTCGAGGGCGTCCATGCCGGAGTCGGCACGGATCACGCGGTAGTCCTTGCCGTAGCGCCGCCGCAGGTCGCGGGCGACGGAGCGGGAGACGGCGGGATCGTCGTCGACGGTCATCAGGATCGGCTGGCTCACCCTTGCAGCCTACGGCCCGGATCGCCCGGGTGTCAGGGACCGC
This sequence comes from uncultured Actinomycetota bacterium, assembly GCA_963762765.1. Classification (GTDB taxonomy): domain Bacteria; phylum Actinomycetota; class Actinomycetes; order Mycobacteriales; family Pseudonocardiaceae; genus Amycolatopsis. Next base: position 312,314 of record CAVXMR010000003.1, on the reverse strand, counting down.
GGAGCTGGACCAACTCCAGGTCAGCGCGCTCCCCAGGTCCTCGGCTCCGGAGGGAGCGAAGGACGCCGCGGTCACCCGGAGACGAGGCCGTGCACCGCCGCCGGGACGACGGTACGGAGCCGCTGTTCCGTCTCTTCCCCCGCCAAGCCGATGCCTGAGGCCAGGAGCCGGGTGACGACGTCACCCTTCGCGAGCAGAGCGAAGCAGTCCTCGATCGCGGGTGTGTCGTAGGTAGCGCAGTAGGCGAGCTCCGCGTCGATCCCCGCTTGGGGCGGCAGCGACAGCTCACGCACCCGCACGGCCTGCCGTTTGCCGACCCGGTAAGGCGCACACGTGAGCTCCTTCCGGTCCGCCTGGACGACCTCGGCGCCCGAAATCCCCTCGTAGCGGGCGATCGCCTGGAGCATGCCTCCACGCGGCCCCTTGGCCGAGGCGAGCAGCAGTTCCATCGCCGCCGGGCTGCGGTCGTCCGAGGGCTGGCGCGTACCGCAGATCGGGGTCAGCGAGAACTTCTCGTCCCAGGACCGCGGAAGCGGATCGGCTTGCCCGACCGGGCGATACCCGACCTCGGCAGCCTCCCCCACGCTGATCAGCAGCAGCCCGAGGCGATGCTGGTCGGCGGGCGAGGGCGGCGCGTGGGTGTAGTTCGGCACCTCACCGGGCACGGCACTGTCGGTACTGTCGGCGCTCGGGAGTTCCGATGGAGTTTCGGGTATCTGCCGCGGCGTGGTGAGCACCGCACCCGCCCCGGTCTGTTCACCACCGCATGCGCTGACGGCGATCAACACGGCCACGACGAGCAGGAGTCTTCGCATCTGAGCCTTCTACTGGGTACGACGTCTGGGCATGGGGACACGAGCGAGATCCTCGGCGACCACGATCTCGCCGTCGAACTCGGCTTTCGCTTCCTCGGCGAACCGCTCGGGCTCGGGATAGCGCTGGGAGAAGTGCGTGAGGACGAGGGTCCGGACACCGCTTTCCCGCGCGACCCGCGCGGCCTGCTGCGCGGTGAGGTGCCCGAAGTCCCCGGCGATCCCGGTGTTCTCTTTGAGGAAGGTCGACTCGATGACGAGCATGTCGGCGCCCTCCGCGAGCGCGTAAACACCGTCGCACAGCCGGGTGTCCATGACGAACGCGAAGCGCTGCCCTCGACGTTCGACGCTGACGTCCTCCAGCTTGATATCGCCGAGGCTGCCCGCGCTTCTGGATCGCGCCGACGTCCGGGCCCTGGATGCCGAACTCGCGAAGCCGATCGGGCAGCATCTGGCGGCCGTCCGGCTCGACGAGGCGGTAGCCGAACGACTCGACGGGATGGCTGAGCTTCCTCGCTTCGAGGGTGCCGAACTTGCCTTCGGCGATGACACCGTCCTGGCTCACAGGTTGTTCCCGCAGATCGGCGGTCTCGTAGAACGCCGTCGCGTGCCTGAGCCGCTCGAAGAAATGCCCGCCCGACTCCGGGAAATGGGCGTGCACGGGGTGCTTGACGGCGTCCAGCGACAGCCGCTGGATGATGCCCGGCAGGCCGAGGCAGTGATCACCGTGGAAGTGCGTGACGCAGATCCGCGTGATGTCGGTGGCCGCGACGCCGGCGTGCAGCATCTGCCGCTGCGCGCCCTCGCCGGGGTCGAACAGGATGCCCTCGCCGTCCCAGCGCAGGAGGTACCCGTTCTGGCTGCGGTGGCGGGTGGGCACCTGGCTGGCGGTCCCCAGCACGACCAGCTCACGGACGGACATGCCCAGACCGTACCGGCGGGGCTCAACCGGGGTTCAGGGCTCGTGAGCGTTCCGGGCGGTTAGAACCGCCCGGAACGCTCACGAGTCAGTTCCCCAGGTCGCGCAGGTACACGTTGGAACTCCACTCGGAGCTGTCCACCCCGAGGTTGGTGGCGAACGACGCGAAGGCGACGTGTCGCCCGTCGGCCGAGATCGACGGCATCATCGAATCGCTGTTCGCCTGCGTACCGTCGCTGGCGACGCTGACGCGCGCGGTCGTGGCGGTGTCGCGGTCACGCACGTAGATGTCCCACCTCCCGTTGAAATCGGGCGGTACCAATCCGTCCGCGCCGGATTCGAACGCGATGTAGCGGCCGTCGGCCGAGATCGACGGCAGGACGCCGTCGGTGCCGCCGCCAGGGTCCTGCTCGCCCGTCGGGAGAAGATTCAGCCGCGTGACCGTGAAAGCCTGCCGGTCGAAGAGGAACAGGTCGCCGCGGGCGTTGGTGTCTCCGGGGACGAGGTTCGACGCGTACGACTGGTACGCGAGGTAGCGACCGTCGGCCGACATCGTCGCGAAGCGGCTGGCGCTGTTGCCCTGGGCGCCGTCCGCGTTGACGCTGATCCGGTCCGTGCGGCCGCTCGCCGTGTCGCGGACGAAGACATCGGTCGCGTGGTTGGTGTCGGGGAACAGCGCGAGGTTGCTGGCCTCGGATTCGAACGAAACGATCCGGCCGTCGGCCGAGATCGACGGCCGCATGCTCCAGCCGTTGCCCTCGCGGCCGTTCGAGTCGAGGCTGACCCGGATCGTCGCGCCGCTCTGCCGGTCGTACTCGAAGACGTCGTAGCCGCCGTTCGTGTCGTTGCCGACGAGGTTGCTCGCGTAGGAGTCGTACGCGACGAACCGCCCGTCGGCCGAGATCACCGGGTGGAAGCTTTCGTCGTTGCCCTGGCTGCCGCCAGCGCCGACGCTCACCCGAGTCGTCACGCCGGTCTCCCGGTCGTGCACGAACACGTCCTGGCCACGGTTGGTGTCGTCGGCGACCAGGTTCGTCGCACCGGACGAGAACGCGACGAAGCGGCCGTCGGCCGAGATCGACGGTGAGCCGCTGGGGCCGTTGGCCTGGACGCCGCCCGTGCCGACGCTCACCCTCGTGGTGACCCCGGTCCGCACGTCGCGCACGAACACGTCGTCGGCGCGGTTGGTGTCGCCGGCCACCAGGTTCCGCCCCGGCGACCCGAAGGCCACGAACCGGCCGTCCGCCGAGACCGACGGCGGGCCGCTCCGCCCGGTGACCGGGCTGCCGTCAAGGGCGGCGCTCACCAAGGTCGTGGCGTTCGCCTCGGCCGCGTGCGCGATGCCGCCGGGCACCAGCACCGCCAGGCACAGTGCCGCTGAAACACGTCTCATTCTTGCCCCTCTGTTCGCCCGAGGGGTGGCCTCGGGCAGTCATGAACAGCGGGCAGCATGCCGTACCGGTGCTCTCCTCAGCATCGGTGTTTTCACGGATCTTCGTGAGACTCAGGTCACCTTGCGGAGCCGGAAAGCCAGTACCAGCAGCATGATGCCGTAGATCAGGGCGTAGATGCCGACCAGCAATGCGACGCCGAACGCGCCGGCGATCGGGTTGATCACGATCAGGATGCCCGCGATCACCGACAGCGCACCGGCCAGGATCAGGAACGCCTCGCCCTCGATCTGCTTGCGCAGCCGGATCGCGGCGGCGATCTCGGCGACGCCCGTGACGATCGCCCAGATGCCGACCAGGGTCGCCAGCAGGAGCACCGTGATCCCGGGCCAGACCAGCACCAGGATGCCCGCGGCGATGCCGAGCAGGCCCAGCAGCCCGTACGCGACACGCATGGCGGTGTCCCCGCCGCGGAACGCCTGCATCACGCCGCCGACGCCGTCGATCAGCGCGTAGACGCCGTAGAGGATCGCGAGGACCAGCACCGTGGCGGCCGGCCAGATCAGCGCGAACAACCCGAACAGCACGGCGAACGCGCCCCGGGTGGCGACCAGCGGCCAGGCACGGCGGGGCTCGACGACAACGGTTCCGATGGGGGTCATGCTCCCGGCTCCTTTGCCTGAGGTGACGAGCCACCAGTATCGGAGCCGCCGCGCCGCCCGGCCGGGAAAATGCGCCGGGCGGCGGCCATTGTCACCCGTTCAGGGGGTTCCGGATCAGCAGTTCGACGTCGCGGTCGAGCGCGCCGCCCGCCCCGCGTTCGTCCCGCGGCACGTCGTCGCGGTGCTGCCAGTAGTTGGCCGACAGCTCGCGGGAAAGCGCTGCCAGCGACACCGGGTCCTCGCCGCCGTCCCACTCCGCGGGTCCACTGTGGTCGATCACGGAGGCCACAATGGACAGTGTGCCGTCGGTGTTGTCGCGCACCTCGATCAGCCGGGCCTGCTGCGGCCAGTCGATGTGCGACGCCGCGGTGACCTCCCAGAACGTGCCCTGCGGGGTCACCGTGTTCCGGTGCGTGTGCCCGTTCACCCACAGCACGACGTTCGGCGACGCGTGCAGCAGCGCCGCCAGCTCGTCGGCGAGGATCCGCCGGTCGGGGCCGTGGTCGTTGACCAGCGTGTGCAGCGGGTGGTGGCTGAACAGCACGATGAGCCGGTCCGCCGAAGCCGCCAGCTCCTCGCGAAGCCACTCGAACTGCTCGACGTCGAGCGAGCCCTGCCAGTAGCCGTGCGGATTCACCGTGTCCAGCACCAGGCATCGCAGCACGCCGTGGTCGAACGCGTAGTACGCGGTGTCCGACGAGACGTTCGCGGCGCTGAAACCGTGGCCGTGGCAGGAAACGTGCGCGTCCACCCACTCCGTGCGCGAGACGTGCCGTCGCTCCGGATCGGGTGTCACCGGGACCGACGTGCCGTCGAGCAGCCGCCCGATCGTCGGCCGGTCGGCCTGGTCGAAGCCGTGCAGCAGCTCGATGACGTCGCCCTCGGGCAGCGCGGTCAGCTTCTCCGCCGCCGACCGTCACCGCCGCCAGCTCCGGCCACGGCGGGACGACGCCCTGGAGCATGTTGTCGTGGTTGCCGTACACCGCGTACCACGGCGTCGACAGCCCCGTCGCCGCAAAAGGCCGTGCCGCCGCGTCCAGAACCCCGGGCGCCGAGGGGAACCCGTACTTCGCCCGCGCGTCGTCGTCCTCGCACCCCTCCGGCGTGCCGTCGGGATGCCAGTAGCGGACGTCGTAGGTCGCCGGATCGCTCGCGTGGATGCCCTCCCAGCGCCCCCGCGAGCCCGAATCCGGGTCGACTTCGCCGCCGTCGAGCACGGTGAGGTAGGTGCGCAGCTCGTTGGCCTGGCAGGCGTCCGTGGCGTCCCCGGTGGACACCGCGAACTCCGCGCCGAGGCCGTTCACCGTCCGCACCATCGCCTCGACGACCTGGGCGGTGAACATCTCGTGCGGCCGGTAGGTGCCGATCAGCGGCAGGTACGGGCGGTACGGCGAGTCCGGATCGGCGTGGCGCTCCAGGTACTCGACCCGGCTCGGCGACTGCGCGTCCATCACGTGCAGGTCGGACAGGTGCGCGAACCGCGCGAGGAGCCGCCCCGCCCGCGTGGGCGAGGCGGCCGCGAGGTCCTCACGTACGACGTGCGGAGCTCGCGGCGCGGAAACCAGCCGCTGGTAACCCTTTTCGTCCGGGACACCCCGGTCGAGCGCGTCCATTCAGGACTCTTCGGTGGCGAGCAGCACCGGGCGGGTGCCGAAGCCGACCGTCGCCGACGCGCCCGGCTGCAGCTCGGCCGCGTTCACGCTCGGCAGGTCGGCGAGCACCGTGGTGCCATCGGGTAGCGCCGCGGTGAGCCGGGTGACCGCGCCGCGGAAGCTGGCGTCGGTGATCCGGACCGGCCCGTCGGACGACGCCTCGAGCGTGACGGCTTCGGGGCGGACCAGCACGCGCACCGCGGCGCCGTCGGCCCGCTCCCCCGGGTCGGCCAGCTTGAGCCGGTGCCCGGCGACGTCGACCTCGGTGCCGCCGACGATGGTGCCCGGCAGGTGGTTCATCGTGCCGACGAACTCCGCCACGAACGCCGTCGCCGGACGCGCGTAGAGCGCCGCCGGGGTGTCGCACTGCTCCAGACGCCCCGAGCGCATCACGCCGACGCGGTCCGCGATGGACAGCGCCTCCTCCTGGTCGTGCGTGACGAACAGCGTGGTGATGCCGACTCGCAGCTGCAGCCGCCGGATCTCGTCGCGTAGCTGGTTGCGGACCTGGGCGTCCAAAGCGGACAGTGGCTCGTCGAGCAGCAGCACGCGCGGCTCGATGGCCAGTGCCCGCGCCAGCGCGACGCGCTGCTGCTGGCCGCCGGAGAGCTGGTGTGGGTACCGCTTGCCGTGCGTGGCCAGGCCGACCAGCTCCAGCAGGTCCTGTGCCCGCTTGTGCCGCTGTGCCGTGCCGATCCCGCGCAGCCGCAGGCCGAACGCGACGTTGTCCTGCACGGTCAGGTTCGGGAACAGGCTGTAGGCCTGGAACACCATACCCATGTCGCGCTTGTTCGCCGGCACGCCGACCACGTCGGTGCCGTCGACCAGCACCTCACCGGAGTCGACCTGCTCCAGGCCGGCCAACACGCGCAGCGCGGTCGTCTTGCCGCAGCCCGACGGGCCGAGCAGCGCCACCAGCTCGCCCGGCTGGATCAGCAGATCGAACCCGTCGAGCGCCTTGACGTCACCGAATTCCCTGAGCAGCCCGCGGAACTCGACCGAAGCGCCGGTGCGGGTCTCCGGCTTGTTCTCTACGACAGTCATCACGCGGTTCCTTGCGAAGCGGGGGCGATCGGGGCGATGGGGTTGCGCTCGCGCTTGCGTCGCCCGGCCACCAGCGACAGGACGAACAGCAGCATGAACGCGACGAACAGGCTGAACAGCGACACCGCGACCGAAACGCCGGCCTCGGACTGTCCGGTTTGGACCGTCCACACCGGGAAGGTGTCCATCAGCAGGATGCTGGCCAGGGTGTACTCGCCGAGCACCAGCGCGAGGTTGAGGAACGCCGCGCCGAACACCGCGCTGCGGATGTTGGGCACGATCACCCGCAGCAGCACGGTGCCCCAGCCGGCGCCGAGGCTGCGCGCGGCCTCCACCAGCGTCGGCAGCGCGATCGCCTGCAGCCCGGCGTCGAGCGTGCGGTAGGTGAACGGCAGCGCCAGGATCACGTACTCGAGCACGAGGATGACCGGCGTCCCGTTGATCACCTCCGGCGCGTCCGCGAACACCACGAGCACCCCGTTGACCAGCACGATCGGCGGAATGACCAGCGGCAGCAGGCTGATTCCCTCCATCACGCGGCGCAGCTTCGGCTTGCGCAGGTGCACCCAGCTGACCGTGGGCACCATGATCAGCAACGTCAGCACGACGGTGCCCGCGGCGACCCAGAGCGACGTGCCCAGCGTCTCGAACAGGCCGGGCTCGTCGAGCAGCTTCGACCAGGAGACGAAGCTGTGCGTGTCGTTGACGTCGCGGAGGCTGAACTCCACCGACGCCGCCATCGGCACCAGGAAGTAGAGTCCGAAAAGGACCAGAACCGTCCAGCGGCCCCATTTGTTCGTCATCCGAGCCACCTCGAAGCGCGCCGCTGCATCCAGCCGTAGAACGCCATCACGATCGCGACCACCACGATCATGCCCAGCCCGAGTGCCTTGCCGAGGTTCTGCTGATCGGCCACGACGTTGCCGGAGACCAGCGAGCCGATCTGGATCGGCACCAGCGGGATGATGCCGGTCGTGAGCGCGTACGCGGTGGCGTACGCGGAGAACGCGTTGGCGAACAGCAGAAGCGTCGAGGCCAGGAACGGCGGCAGCAGCACCGGCCCGGCGATGAGCCGGAAGTACTGCCACTTCGTCGCTCCGAGGTTTTCCGCCGCCTCACGCCACTGCTCGCGCATGCCCTCCAGCGCCGGGGTGAAGACGATCACCATCAGCGGGATCTGGAAGTAGACGTAGACGATCGCGATGCCGGTGAAGCTGAACAGGCTGAACCCGCCGGCGTAGATGTCGAGGCCCAGTCCGGCCAGCGTCTTGGTCACGATGCCGATGCTGCCGAGCGTGGCGATGAAGGCGAACGCGAGCGGCACGCCGCCGAAGTTCGCGAGCACGCCGGCCGCGCTGGAGACGATCTTGCGCAGCAGACCGTCCTTTTTGGACCCGAGCACGGCGTGCGCGAGCAGCGCCCCGAGGAGCGCGCCGACCACGGCGGTCAGCGCCGACAGTTCGATGCTGGTCACGAACGACCGGCCGAACTGGTCCTTGAAAGCGGCGCCGATGTTGTCAGTGGTGAAGGCGCCGTCGTTGTCCTGGAAGGCACCTACGGCGACCATCACCACCGGGGCGCCGAGGAAGACGCCGGTGTAAGCGAGGAACGGCAGCAGGCCGACATGGCCTGCCAGCCACTTGAGAAAGCGCCGCGCGGTCCCGGGGCGTACGGGCACGGCGGGCGAGGCTTGCGCCCCGCCCGCCGTGGTGACATCAACGCTCATTCCTCAGCCGACTGCCTTCGCCCACTCGTCCGCCACGACCTTCTTGGCCGCGTCGATCTGGTCGTTGGTCGGGAATTTCGTCTCACCCGGGATCTCGGGCAAGGCGGCCAGCGCCGTCTTGTCGGCGGTGCCCGCGGCCTTCATCTTGTCCAGCCGCGCGGGGCGGGAAAGCCCCTTCAGGAACAGGTTCTGGCCCTCGTCGGAGAACAGGAACTCCTGCCACAGCCGCGCGGCGGCCGGGTGCGGGGCGGTCTTGGAGACCGCCTGGCAGTAGAAGTTCGAGTAGACGCCGTCGCTCGGAACCGCGACCTGCCAGTCGATCTTGCCCTGGAGCTTCTTGGCGTAGCCGGCCTGGAGGTAGTCCCAGTCCAGGGTGATCGGGGTCTGCCCACTCTCCACCGTGGCCGCGCTCGACTGCACGGGGATGAAGTTGCCGGACTTCTTCAGATCGCCGAAGAAGGTGATGCCCGGCTTGATGTCGGCGAAGGAACCGCCGTTGGCCAGCGCCGCGGCGTAGACGCCGGCGAAGGCCGCGCCCGCCTTGGTCGGGTCACCGTTGAGGGCGATCTTGCCCGAGTACTCCGGCTTCTTGAGGTCCGCGAAGGACTTCGGCGGGTTCGGCACCTTCTTGGCGTCGTAACCGATGGAGATGTAGCCGCCGTAGTCGTTGACCCACTGGCCGTCGGCGTCCTTCTGGTTGTCCGGGATGTCGCCGAAGGTCGCGACCTTGTAGGGCGCGAGGAGGCCGTCCTTGGCCGCGGTCAGCGCGAACGCGCCGCCGAGGTCGAGCACGTCGGGCGCGCGGTCCTGGCCCTTGAGCTGCTTGACGGCGTTGACCTCGTCCTGGCTCGACCCCTCGGGGTTGGCCTCGGTGACCTTGATGCCGTACTTCTTCTTGAAGGCGTCGAGGATCTCGCCGTAGTTCGCCCAGTCGTGCGGGAGGGCGATGACGTTGAGCGTGCCCTCCTTCTTCGCGGCTTCGACGAGCTTGTCCATGCCGCCGAGATCGGCGGCCGACTTGGCGGTACCCGCGGCACCGGAGTCCTTGCTGTCACTGGAAGATCCACCGCAGGCGGTCAGCACCAGCGCACTCGCGGCCATGGCCGCGGTGATCGCCGCGAAACGTTTGTTCACTTGCTTGTCCTCCGATACCCGAGGGTGGGATGCGGAGCGAACGCTCCCGGAGGGACGTGAACAGCAGGTGAATTCGGGGTAAATATGTACTACCGTCCACATGCACGCTCCGTAATCACACTTTGACCACGAAGACTGTCACGTGACTGGTGACCAAATTTCCACATAGGACACCGGTACGGGAACCAGGTTCACCCGATCGGCCGGAGAAAGGACCGGCGTGCACCGTGGCCGCCACCACGGTGCACGCCGGTTGTCAGGGGTGGGCTACGGGTAACTCACCAGGTTGACCGGCCTGGTGTCGGCCGGTGTCGTCGCCCCGGTGTTGTTGATGACGTGGGTGATCGTTCCCTTGTTGCCCAGCGAAACCGTCACCATGTCGTGGAACCGGACACCCGCGGTGTTCGGCGCCTCGTAGGCGTGGGCACTCGCGACCGAGGGGTTGGAATTGAAGAAGCAGTAGCTGCCCAGCCCCCACGCTTCGTGACTGGTGACGTTCGGGCTCACCTTGTAGGCCGAGTAACCCTGCGTCGACCCGTTCATCCAGCTGGCCTGATCCGGGACGTCGTAAGGCATTTCGTTCTGGAAGAAGTACGTCCGCCCGCCGTTGCCGTTCCAGACGACCTGGGTCTTCTGGTAGTGCTCGACGAAAAGGCCGTACATGGTCACGTTGTTGCCGTTCACCGTCAGGCCGTTGTCGGCGGTGTTGGCGTTCCAGCCGGTCGGCACCCCGTCGTTCGCGTGGTCGGCGCGCCAGATCCACATGTGGTCGCCGATCACGTTGCTGCTGTTGACGATCAGGCTGTTCGTGGCCTTGCCGACCACGGCGCCGCCGATCCGGAAGAACACGTCGTGCAGCGACGTCGGGTTGGCCGAGTGGTCGGCGCCCGACCCCGTCGGGCCGACCTGCATGAGCATGTTCGAGTTCGTCGTACCGGCGTCGAACAGCAGGCCTGCGACCTTCACGCCGTCGACGTCGCCGACGGTCATCGCGGTGACGCCGTTGTCCGGCATCAGCGTGGCGATGCCGAGGCCGAGTACGACGGTGTCGGGCCGGGTGACCCGCAGCGTGTCGTTGAGGTGGTAGACCCCGGGCGTGATCAGCAGGTTCTTGCCCGCGGCGAGCGCCGCGTTCATGTCACCGGCGGTGGCGCCCGGCTTGGCGATGTAGAAGGAGTCGATCGAGAGCGAGCTGCCCGGCGCGTTGCCGTTCGCCCAGGTCGTGCCGGAGGCGTTGGTCTTCACGCCGGGGACGAAGACCTGGTACTTGCCGGCGCTGTCGATGTAGAGGAACGGCTTCTCGCGCACGACCGGCGTCGAGCCGACCGTGGTGTAGGGCGGGCTCGGGAAGGTGTTGCCCGGGGCGCCCTGGACGCCGGCGAAGACCATGTTCCAGTTGGACCCGGCCCAGCTGCCGAACTGCGAGTTGCGCGAGATCCACTGCTGCTGCGAGCCGGAGCGGACCTGGCCGTCGATCTTCGTGTCGGAGATCCAGCCACCGCTGGCCCAGCCGCCGTCGTCGAGCTGCAGGTCGCCGCGGACGTGCATGCGGCGGTAGGGCGCGGCCTGCGAAACCGCCCAGCGGTCGGCGCCGCCGTTCGGGTTCACCGAGAGGTTCTCGGCGCCACGCCAGAAGTTCTGGGTCGCGTTCTGCGGCGGGAACCAGTCGGCTTCGACGTGCACCGCGCCGTTGATCGTGACGGCGTCCGGGCTGAGCCCGAGGCCGAGGACCTGCGTGTAGAACCCGACGTTGACGTCGTTGGAGTAGGTGCCGGGCTTGAACATCACGGCGTAGCGCTGGGTGCCGAACTGGTTGCGTTCCTGCTGGCTGAAAATGCTGTTCAGCCTGCTCTGGATGGCCGAGCTCGACATCGAGGGGTCGAAGATGACCACGTTCGGCCCGAGGTCCGGGTTGCCCGGCTGCGTCGTGCCCACGGGGTTCAGCGCGAACGACTGGGCGCCGGTGCCGTTGCAGGCGTACTGCTGCAGCTGGACGCTGTCCGCGGCCGAAGCGCCGGGCACGTCGAGGCATTTCCCGCTGTTGCGGCTGACGAAGTGATACGTACCCCCGGCTTCCTGCACGGCCTGCCACTGCTGGTTGGCGCCACCGCCGTAGGCCCAGAGGTGGATCAGGCCGCCGTCGGCGGTCGAGACCCCTTCGACGTCCCAGACCTCGGCCGGGGCGTTGCGGGTGTTGACCCGGTAGTAGCCGTCGCCGGTCGACTGGAACTGCCACTCCTGGGACGCGGACTGGTTGCAGGCATACTGCTGGACGACGGTCCCGTTCGCAGTGCCGGCGGAGCGCGCGTCGACGCACTTCCCGCTGTTCAGCGCACTGACGGTGTACCAGCCGTCCGGGGTGATGGCGGCCTGCGCCACCGGCGCAGCCGCGGCGAGATAGCCCGTGACCAGCGCGGACGCTGCCACGAGCAACGTCACCACCCGCCGTCTCGTCTTCATGCGAAACCTCCTCTGCCGCGTGCCGCGGCGTTCTTCGAGCAGGAAACGGCAGAGGCGTGCCCTCGGGGCGCGGCAACGGGCGGGGACCTCGGCGTCACAACCGCGCAAAATGTAACGGCGGACACACAGCGAGTCAATACACGTCTAAAAATAAGTTCTAAAGATGCAGGTCGCGGGCATGTTTGCGGAGTCAGACGCTCATGCACCACCCCCGCGCGGAGTGCTTCGGCGCGGGGTGTAACGTATAGCCATACGAGATGCGGAGTTCACCTTCGCCTCGGGGCTATGGCGCAGCTGGTAGCGCACCTCACTGGCAGTGAGGGGGTCAGGGGTTCGAGTCCCCTTAGCTCCACAGCTCACAAACCCTCCCAGATCAGCGGTGTTCCGCAGGTCCGGGAGGGTTTCTTGTTGCGTCTGCCGATCTACGGTGATCGTTTGAAGATCGGCCGCGGATCGATTCCGAACGCTCCGGTGGAGGATTTCTGGAGGATCGATCTTGCCGTTCGGTCGGGCAGTGATCGGCACCTGGCACTCCAGCGGCCCGCTCCTCAAACTCAATCCGGGCAGCGGCAGAGACTTCTGCACCCGCATAGCCGGCGAGCCCCGGATTCCCACCACCGCGGCGCGGTCGACCGTCGGTCATGGGCCAGCCCCTGGCGTGGGTGCTGAAGGTGACACAGCACAAGCTCTACCGCTTGCGCCGCGACCAGCACCGAGCACCGGCCACCGCAACTGAAGTCGTTGCGGACTCCTGCGCGGTGATCACACGCCGAAAAGTCCTCGGGGGCGACTTTGGCACGGTACAAGCTGGCGGAAACCCTGTTGAGCGTCCAGGCTGCCCAGCAGTCTGGCGATGACCTGTTGCCGGGGGAATCGCACAGCATGGAACGCACCGCCACGGCCACGTTCACCGGCAACCACGCAGTGGTCATCCACGTGGCCATGGTCGGTACCTGCGTTCAGCAGAGGCTGGACGACCGGCCCCTCAGCGCCTGGGCGATCGCCCCGTAACACGGGCGATCGTGCGACGTTGAACGTCCTTTACGGACCTAGGGCGTCAGTGGCATCGGGTGCGCGGTTGCGCCCGACTGGAACCCCGCGTCAAGCAGATCCTCTGCTGCCGTAGCCATTGGGTACCGCCGGTCCCTGTCGCTGTCGCTGCACCGGCCCTATGGTCGTCGCGGGGGCGGGCCGCCCCTCCAGGGTGGGCCGTCGAATACGGGGGCAGCCGCGCCTCCGGCGTGACAACACAGCACAGCTCAGGGGAGCCGATGAACAGGTTCAGGGGACGTGTCGCGCTGGTGACCGGCGCGAGCCGGGGGATCGGGCTGGCGATCGCGGAGCGGTTGCTCGCCGAGGGTGCGAGTGTGTGCATCACCGCGCGCAAGCCGGAGCCGCTCGCGGAAGCGGTGGCGCGGCTGGGCCGCCCGGAGCGGACCCTCGCCGTGGCCGGGAACGCCGCCGATGCCGCACACCAGCAAGAAGCGGTGGACACCGTACTGGAGCGCTTCGGCAGGCTGGACGTGCTGGTCAACAACTCCGCGGTGAACCCGGTGTGGGGGCCGGTGCTCGGCCTCGACGACGCGGTGGTGCGCAAGATCCTCGAGGTCAACCTGCTCGCGCCGATCGGCTGGCTTCGCCACGCCTGCGAGGCGTGGCTGACGGCCAACGGCGGAGCAGTCGTCAACGTGGCCGCCGTCGCCGGTCTCCGGCCCATCGGTGGCATCGGCGCTTACGGCGCGAGCAAAGCCGCGCTGGTCCGGCTGACCGAACAGCTCTCGGTGGAACTCGCGCCCGCGGTCCGGGTGAACGCGGTCGCGCCGGCGGTCGTGAAGACGCGCTTCGCCGCCGCGCTCTATGAGGGCAAGGAAGCGAAAATCGCGGAGGCGTACCCGTTGCGCAGGCTCGGCGAGCCCGGCGACATCGCAGCCGCAGTGGCCTATCTCGCCTCTGACGATGCCTCTTGGATGACCGGCCAGACGCTCGTGCTCGACGGTGGCCTGACCCTGAGCGAGCCCGCGTGACGCAGTCCGGGAACGTCGACGCGACCGGCACTGTTCTGTCGGACACTGCCCTTTCGGATACTGTCCTTTCCGGACTCAACGTCGGCAGGCTGTGGCCGTGGCTGGCCGAGCACGTGCCGGGCTTGGACCTCGCCGCCCCGGTGGTACGGCAGATCTCGGGCGGCCGGTCGAATCTCACCTTCGAGATCGTGTGCGGGCAACGGTCGTTGGTGCTGCGCCGCCCGCCGCTCGGGATGACCCAGGCGACGGCGCACGACATGGGCCGCGAGTGCCGCGTGCTCGCCGCACTGGCAGGATCCACCGTCCCGGTGCCGGAGTTGCTCGGCTATTGCGACGACGAAACCGTGCTGGGCGCGCCGTTCTACGTCATGGCGAAGGTCCCAGGCCTGGTCTATCGCACGAACGACGACCTGGCCGGGCTTGACGTCCCCGCCGGCCGCCGCATCGCGTATGACCTTGTCGACGTATTGGCCGACCTGCACGAGTTGCGGTACGACACGGTCGGGCTCGCCGACTTCGGCAAGCCGGCGGGCTACCTGGAACGGCAGCTCCGTCGATGGGCCGCGCAGTCAGCCGAGGTCCGCACCCGGCCGTTGCCTGGCCTGGCCGAACTTGCCGCGGACCTGGCACGGCTGCGTCCCGGCTCCGGCAAGGCGACGCTCGTGCACGGGGACTACCGGCTGGACAACGTGCTGGTCAGCCTGGCCGAACCGGCGGTCGTCTCGGTACTGGACTGGGAACTGGCGACGCTCGGAGATCCGATGGCCGACCTCGGCACGTTCTGCATGTACTGGGACGGTTTCGCCGGCCTCGGACTCGACGTGCCCTGCTCACCCGGAGCGTTACCCGGCTGGCCCGGCCGGGACGAATTGGTCGCCAGATACTGCGCACGCCGGGGCATCCCGGTCGCCGGTCTCGGCTGGTATGTGGCCTTCGGCTATTACCGGATCGCCGTGATCCTCGAAGGCGTGTACCGGCGGCACGAGCGGGGCCTGACCGTCGGCGACGGGTTCGGCGCGGTCGGTGCGGCGGTGCCGATGATTGTCCACCGTGGACTGTCGGCATTGCGCGAGAACTAGTCGCGTGTGATCCTGACACACGTCGGATCGGCTGTCCCCTTGACGGACGTAATCCGGGCCGTACCAACGATACCGGCCGGGTACGCGGTCCAGTACCTGTCGTCCTATGGCCCGAGCGGGTATCGCGATTAGCGTTTCGGTCATGCTGGAAAACGAACCCGCTGTCGTGACGGGGATCGGCGTGATGTTGCCGAACACGACGACCGTCGAGAGGTTTTGGGACAACATTTCCGGTGGCCGATCGCAGGTCGGCACCCTTACCCGGTTCGACGGCGAAGCGGAGGGCCTGCCGGTGTACGCGGCGGCCGAGATCACCGGCTTCGACCACAGCACCTTCTTGCCGGCTCTGCCGCCCGCGCACGCCGCGAAGTACTCCCGCGAGGTGCTCGTCGCGATGTCCGCGGTCGCCGAGGCGCGCCGGGACGCGGGCCTCGACCAGGTCGACGTCGACCCGCAGCGGCTCAGCGTGGTGATGTCTTCCTCTCGTGGTCCGCTTTCCTGGTGGCGCGGGGCGATTTCGGGGGATGACGCGAGCGCGTTCACCGACAAGGGCGCGATGTTCCGCGGGCTGCCCGGCTGCGTGGCGAGCCTGTCCGCCATCCACACCGGAGCGCAGGGCCTGGTGACCACCATCAGCAACGCCTGCGTCGGCGGGCATCAGGCGATCGGTCTGGCGCTGCGGGAACTCCGCGCGGGTGCCAGCGACGCGGTGCTGGTCGGCGGGCACGAGTTCCCGATCATCCCCGAGGTCGCCAAGTGCTACCTCGCCCTTGGCAAGGGCACGCTTTCGAGCGAGCGCGACGACGTCGCCAACGCCGTCCGCCCCTACAACGACGACCGGGACGGCTTCGCGCTCGGTGAGGGTTCCGTCGTGCTGTGCCTGGAACGCCGATCGCACGCGATCGCCCGCGGGGCACGGATCTACGCCGAAGTGCTCGCGCACAACTCGATCAACGAGGCAGGCCACGCGACCACGATGGACCTCACGGGGAAGGTCACCGCCGGAGCGATCGCCCGCCTGCTCGAAGACGCCGGCCGAACCCCCGGCGAGGTCGGTTACTTCTGTTCGCACGGCACGGCGACCCGGTACAACGACATCGCCGAGTCCCGGGCGCTGCGCGCGCTCTACGACAACCGCACCGACGCACAGCTACCGCCGATCAGCTCGAACAAGCCGATCTACGGCCACACATTCGGCATCGCGGGCATCATCAACGTGGCCGCCACCAGCCTGATGCTGCATCACCAGCGGCTCGCGCCGACCATCAACCTCGTCCGGCCCGATCCCGAATGCGACCACGACCACGTGGCCGAAGGCTCCCGGAGCACGGACTTCGATCTCGCCGTCTCGCTGTCGTTCGCCTTCGGCAGCCAGACGTCTGTCGTGGCGGTCGGGGCGGCGTCGTGAAGCCGCTTGTCGCCAACGACGTCGACGACCTGGTCCGCCGGTTCGTCCGCGCGGGCGACCACCTGCACCTGGCCGCCACGCAGTCCCGGCCGAACGCACTGACCTACGCGCTGTGCCGGGTGTTCGGCGACACCGGCCGGTTCACCGTGAGCACCACCGCGATCCATACCAGCGCGCACGCGCTGACCCTCTCGGGTTCGGTGGACCGGGTGATCGCCGGATTCGTCGGCGACACCTACCCGTCGCCTCGCCCGAACCCGCTATACGCACGGCTGGCACATGGCGAGCCGTTCACGTTCGAGGCGTGGTCGTTGCTGAGCTACGTGCAGCGGTTGGCCGCGGGTGCGACGGGAGCGCCGTACGCGGTCACCGCCTCCCTGGCGGGCTCGGATCTCGCCGAGGGCAAGGGAGCCGACTTGCACCGCATTCCTGACCCGGCGGATCCCGAGCGTTCGATCACGCTGGTCCGCGCGTTGCGCCCGGACTTGACGCTGGTGCACGGCGCCTGCGCGGACGAGTCGGGCAATGTGGTGCTCTACCCGCCGCTCGGGGAGGGCGTGCACGCGGCGTACGCGGCGAAACGTGGCGTCATCGCGTCGGTCGAGCGCATCGTGCCTGCCGGGGAGCTTGGCGACCTGGCCGATCGGGTGGTCATCCCCGGTCAACGCGTACTCGGCTTGTGCGTGGCCGAACTCGGCGCGCATCCGCAGTCACTGCGTGACGGCGGTGGCGGCGGCTACCTGGAGGACTACGACTTCATCGAGGAGATCGTGGATCGCTGTGCCGCCGAGGAGCGTGGCCGCGACTGGTACCGCGAGTGGGTCGTCGAGCCGGGTTCGCACGCGGGCTATCTCGAAAAGCTCGGTGAGGCACGACGGTCCGCGCTGCACTGGGACGAAGCCGAGCAGAGTTCCCTGAGCCGGCCGAGCCCCCGGCCGTCCGTGCGGATCGCGTCCGCCGAACCGGCCACCACGCAGGAACGGCTGATCGTACTGGGCGCAAGGATGGTCGCCGACCGCGTCCGTTCCGGCGGCTACGACACCTTGCTCGCCGGAATCGGGTCCTCGCACATGGCCGCCTGGCTGGCGGCGGAGCTGCTCGAACGCGACGGCCACGCCGTACATGTCACGGCCGAGCTCGGCGCGTACGGCTTCGCGCCGGAGCCAGGCGACGTCTTCTTGTTCAGCCTCCGCCACGCGGCGAAGGCCGAGGCACTGTCCGGGGTCACCGAGATCCTCGGCGGGATGGTCTCGGCCAATCCTCGGGCACTCGGTGTGCTTGGCGCCGCCGAGATCGACGAGACCGGCACCATCAACACCAGCCTGTCCTCGAACGGCCGCTGGCTGACCGGTTCCGGTGGTGCCAATGACATCGCGTCGACAACGGACTGTGTCGTGATCGCCTCGGCTTCGCCGCGCCGGTTCGTGCCGAAGGTGCACTACCGGACCAGCCCCGGTGACCGCGTGATCGAGGTGGCGAGCCAGTTCGGGCGATTCGTGCGGTCGTCGGCGGAGGAGGCCTTCCGCCTGGCAACCTGGTTGCCCGAAGACGCCGAAAACGTGCCCGACGACTCCGGCGTGCTCGCGAAGGCGGCCGCGGAACGCGTCGCCCGCCATACCGCCTGGCAGGCCGCCACGGCAGGCGTGACCGTCGAAAAGCTCATCACCGCGGAGGAACTCGCGACGCTGCGTGCCCTCGACCCCGACGGCCGCTACCGCTGAGCCGTCACCATCGTGATCAGGAGAGGACAACGATGAACACCGGGCAAGGTATGACCTGGGCCGGCTCCGGGCTGCGTTTCAGCGGCATCGGGCACTACTACCCCCGCACGCTCGTGAAGCACGAGGGCGAGGTGTCGGTAGGCGGGCGCACGTACTCGCCGGATGACGTCGACGCGCTCGGTGTTCGCAGCCTGCACCGGGCCGACGAAGACGAGACGCTGGAGTTCATGGCCGCGAAGGCCGTGGAGTCCGCGCTGGCCAAGGCCGGGCGTGAAGCGGGCGAGCTCGATCTGGTGGTGGTGGCCAACTGGACCGACCGCCAATGGATCCCCGAGCTCGGTCCGGCGGTCGCGGCGCGGATGGGCGCCCGGCAGGCGTTGTCGTTCGACGTCTGCGGTGCCTGCACCGGGTTCGTGCACGGGGTGCAGGTGGCCGCCTCGATGCTGGTCGCCCATCCCGGCTGGCGTCGCGCGGTCGTGGTGGCGGCGGATCGGTTCACCCGCCGCGCCCGCGTCGGCACCCGCGGTCAGCTGGTCTTCGGGGACGCCGCCGGTGCCGTGGTGCTGGAGCGGGGCGAGCCTGCCGAATTCGCAGGCCTGCAGGACTCCATCCTCGGCTGCGACGCGGACGAAGCGGACACCGTGGCCGCGCGTGACGGCTGGCTGCGGCCCAAACCCGAGCTCATCGACCTCGCCGTTCGGTCGAGCGTATCGGTGGCGGAGCGGCTGCTGGAGCGAAACCGCATCAAGGTGTCCGATGTGGACTGGCTGGTTCCGCATCCCGGCAACAACGCCATCCACAAGGGCGTGCGTGACGCGCTCGACCTGCCGGTGGAAAAGTTCGTGACGAACTTCGCCGAGCGGGGGAACACCGGCTGCGCCTCCATTCCGATCGCCCTCTCGGAGTACACCGAAAGCGGACTGCTCGGGGCGGGTGACCTGGTGCTGTCCACCGCGGTCGGCTCCGGCTGGTACTTCGGCGGCCTCGTCTACCGGCTCTGAGCCACCACGGTCCGGAAAGGACTCCAGAAGATGAGTATTGACCACGACATCGCGGTATGGACCGACTTCGGCGGGGTGCTCACGCCGCCGGTGCAGGAGACCTTCCGCAGTTTCGAGGACCGGTTCGGCGTGCCCGAGCCACGCGCTCAAGGAGGCGATGGCCGAAGTCGGGCGGATGTACGGCACGGACTCGATGGGCCCGCTGGACATCCCGTTGATCGACGAGGGGACCTGGGCCAAGGAAGTCGAACTGGTGCTGGCCGAGCAGTACGGCATCGCCACCGATCTCAGCGACTTCGGTGAGCACTGGTTCGACGGGCGTCCGCCCAACCGCGAGTGGGTCGGCTACCTGCGCGGGCTGCGCGAGCGTGGGGTGTTCGTCGGGATGCTGTCGAACATGCCGCCCGCCTGGGAGCCGCAATGGCGCCGGATGGTGTCGGAAGACCTGTTCGACGCTGTTGTCGTCTCTCACCGGGAAGGCAGCCGCAAGCCGGAACCGGAGATCTTCGCCGCCGCGGCGAAGGCCGCGGGGCGCCCGGCGAGCCGGTGCGTGCTGATCGACGACCTCGAGAAGAACGTCGCCGGCGCGTACGCCGCCGGCTGGCAAGCGGTGCTGTTCACCGGCGCGGCCGAGGTGTCCCGTCGGCTCGACGCTCTGATCTCCGCACACTGACACGGAAAGGACCCGCACGTGACTGCCATCGCGACCCGCTCGGAACAGCCGTTGCGCACCGACCGCACGATCGACAAGCACCTGGTGCACCGGGCTGCGCTGGAAGAGGTGTTCCTCACCGACTTCCGGTCCGAACCGGACGGCGGTTTCGCCGCCGCCGCGCGGCTTCCGCGTACGCACCACTACTACAACGAGCACACCGCCCACCCGGCGATCCACGACCCGCTTGCCGTGTTCGAGTGTGCCCGGCAGATGTTGCTGTGTGCACTGCACTTGCACCACGACGCGCCGCCGGAGATGAAGTCGATCACCGCCACCTGCAGCCTGGTGATCACCGGCCCGGAAGCGCTCGTCATCGACGGCTACGACCTCGATCTCGCCGGCCGCGTCGCCATGCACAAGGAACGCGAGGGTGTCACCACGCGGGTTGTGCACGAGGTCGACGTTCGTCGCGGCGACCGCCTGCTTGGCACCATCACGGTCGACACCGCGCAGAAGGATCCCG
Source organism: uncultured Actinomycetota bacterium (assembly GCA_963762765.1). Taxonomy (GTDB): domain Bacteria; phylum Actinomycetota; class Actinomycetes; order Mycobacteriales; family Pseudonocardiaceae; genus Amycolatopsis. Next base: position 292,103 of record CAVXMR010000003.1, on the reverse strand, counting down.
AGCGGTACCAGGCTTTGCGGATGACCTACCGTGACACCGCACCGCCGATGTCGGACGAACTGCTCGCGGCCGAGCCGGTTTCTCGCGTGGCACCTTATCTGGTCGGCAGGCAGCGCAGCGAGAACGTCGTGCTGCTGGCCCCGGTGGTCACCGGGCGGGAGCTGACCGCGACGCTGCGCGTGCCGGTGTCCAACCTCGGCATGTTCGACCACGCGCACGATCACGTGCCGGGGCCGGTACTGATGGAGGCCGCGCGCCAGGCGGGCACGCTGCTGGCCGGTGAGCTGTACGCGCACGCGTCGAGCAAGCTCGTCCTGGCGAGCCTTTCCGCCACGTACGACCGGTTCGCCGAGCTGGACAGCGAGATCACCGTTGTCGCGACCGCGGGTGAAGCGCTGGGCGACCCGATCACCGTGCACTTCGTCCAGGGCGGCGAGCCGGTCGCGCGGATGACCGCCATCATGGCGAGCACCCTGGCTGTCTCGTGACCGAAGTGTCCACGGTTCCCGCGCCGGGCGAGCTGTTCTCGGTGCGGGACAAGGTCGCGCTGGTCACCGGTGCCTCCAGTGGTATCGGCGCCCGGTTCGCGGAGGTGCTCGCGGCGGGCGGCGCCAAGGTCGTGCTTGCCGCGCGTCGTGAGGACAAGCTGAAGGAGGTTTCGCAGCGCTGCCCCGGCAGCGTGATCGCGCCATGCGACCTCATGTCGAGGGAGGGCAGGGCGGGGCTGGTCGGCATCGCGGTCGCCGAGTTCGGTGGTCTGGACATTCTGGTCAACAACGCGGGAATGTCCACCGTGGTCCCGGCACAGGACGAACCGGTGGACGACTTCGCGGCGGCGGTCGAGCTCAATCTGACCGCCACGTTCTCCCTGTGCCAGGACGCCGCGCGCACGATGATGCGTTCGGGCGGCGGCGCGATCGTCAACATCGCGTCCGTCTACGGCCTGGTCGCCAGTGGAAGCCTGCCGCAAGCCGGTTACGCGGCCAGCAAGGGCGCGGTGGTGAGCCTGACCCGCGAGCTCGCCGCGCAGTGGGCCGGACACGGCATCACCGTGAACGCGCTGTGTCCCGGCTGGTTCCGGTCCGAGATGACCGCGTCGATGCTCGATCAGGAGAAAGGCCTGAACTGGATCAACCGGCGCACTCCGCTTGGCAGGCCGGGCGAGCCGCACGAGCTGGACGGCGCGTTCCTGTTCCTCGCCAGTCCCGCCGGTTCGTATGTCACCGGGGTCGCGCTGCCTGTCGACGGCGGCTACACCGCCATCTGAGCGGTCCTGAGCGTCCCTGGGCGCCGCGGTGGCTGGAGGCCGTCGCGGCGCCTTCCGGTGTCCGTCGCCACGGACGCCGGTTCCCTTCCGTGAAAGGAAAAGAAATGACAGAACTGACCACCGACCGGATCGACCTCGCGTGGCAGGCCATCGCCTCGGGTGACCGCGGCAAGATCCTCGAATACTGGGCAGAGGACGTCCGGTTCCAGATACCCGGCAACCACGCGTATTCCGGCTGGTACGAGGGCCTGGACGCGTTCCTCGGCTTCCTCGAGACGTTCGGCAGGCTCTCCGGCGGCACCATCCAGGCCGAGCGGGTCACCTCGCTGGTCAACGCGCGGGCGGGCTACTCGGTCGACATCAACCGGAATACCGCGCGCCGAGCCGGGCTGCCGTCCGGGTCGCCGTCGCCGTACCGTGACCTCGAACTCGACGCGCTGCACCTGCTGCGATGGCGCGACGGCAGGGTCGTCGAAGGCCGTTGGGTGATCATGGGCGACGGTGTCGCCACCTCGGCCTTGTGGTTCTCACCGGTCGATGCGGACGGCACGCGTTCCACGGAGATCTGAGCAGGCATCGACGAAAACGGGCCCGCACCAAAGGTGCGGGCCCGTTTTGTGCGAGCGCCTATGCGGGAACGAGGGTCAGGAGCGGGGCGAAGACCTTCGCGGGGTCGTCCATCGGCTCCGGGCCGGCAAGCAGGTGCCCGTCCGGCCGGACCAGCAGCGCGGCCGGACGCGGGCCGAGCAGCCTGGCCAGCCTGCCGCCGGCGGTTCGCGGATCCGCCGACAGTTCGATCACTTCCAGCGGCACCGGGGCCGACGCGATGAGGTGCTGGAGCGCGGCCGAGCGGCCACTCCCCGGCGACACGACCAGCAGCGGCAGCGTCGTACCGGTGCCGCCGACCGCATCGCCCAGATAAGGCAGGCGATGCCCGGCGCGGACGCCAGGGTAGCGCTCCGCCAGTGACCGCCACCACGACACGGAAGGCTGATAGCTGACGTCGGTCTGGCTGAACAGCGGTGCCAGGAACCGCTGGAACGCGCCGGTGGCCGAAGCCATCCGGACCACGGCGTCGCGGGTCGCGACCGGCCAGCGACCGCTCAGCAACGCCCAGCGGGTTTGCTTGGCGGTCATCTCCGCGACCCGTTCGACCGCCATGCGGCGTTCGGTGTCGTAGCTGTCGAGCACACTCTCGTCGAGCGTGCCGAGGATGACGCCCGCCAGCTTCCACGACAGGTTGACCGCGTCGTGGAAGCCGGTGTTGAGGCCCTGCCCCGACGCCGGGCTGATCACGTGCGCGGCGTCACCGGCCAGGAACGCCCTGCCGACGCGGAACCGGTCCGCGGTCGCGCAGCGCACGGTGAAGCGCGTGGCCCAGACAGGCTTGCCGACTCGGACGGCCGGGCCGTTGCCCCGGTCCAGCGCCTCCTGGAACACCTCCTGGGTGGGCTGCTGGTCCTCGCGGATGCTCACCGCGAACCGGAAGACGCCGTCGCCGAGCGGGCCGACGCCGACCGAGCCGTGCTGCGAGTAGAAGTAGTGCAGCAGCCGCGGATCCAGATCGCCATCGACAGGGGCGTCCCCGATGGCGAACATCATGTTGGGGCTGTAGACGTCCCAGCCCACCCCGAGCCGCTTGCGGACCGTGCTGTGCGCGCCGTCCGCGGCGACGAGCCATGGCGCGTGCACGTCCTCGCGAGTGCCGTCGGCATGGGTGAGCACGACGGCGTAGCCCTTGCCCCGTTCGGTCATCTCGGTCATCTCGGTCAGTTCGACGTCCCAGTCGACAGTCCCGCCCAGTTCGGTGAACCGCTCCAGCAGAATCCGCTCGGTCTGCCACTGCGGCAGCATGAGCAGGTGGTTGAAGCGGGAGTCGGGCAGCTTCGTCAGATAGACCGTGCCGAGACCACTGCCCTTGGAATAGAACTTCACCCCGTCGAGCAGGTGGCCCGCCTCGGTCATCCGGTCGGCGACGCCCAGCCCGCTGAGCAGTTCCAGCGTCCGTGGCCACACCAGGATGGCCTTGGAAGCCATGCCCTCCGGGCGGGTTCGGTCGACGACGCGGACGGGTACCCCTCGCCGCAGCAACTCGCCGCCGATCGCGAGACCGACCGGGCCACCGCCGACGATCAGAACCTGATCCATGTGCTTGCTCCTCGTCCGGCTGGTCCGGTCAGGCCGTCGCGGCGGCGACGGCGGGCTTTCGCCTGCGGCTGAAGCGTTTCATCGCGGGGTTCTCGACGAACTTGAACAGCAGTGCGGCGATCCCGAGGGAGACGAGGAAGAACGCGACGATGACGAGGATCGCCACCGGTGTGCTGTACGCGCCGCCGCCGATGAATTTGTGGCCGTAGCTCAGCACGAGCACATGCACCATGTATAGCGCGAAGGAAACCTCGCCGAGCCATAGCATCTTCCGGCCGCTCAGCAGCGATGGGCGGCCGGCGATGTCGCGGGCGGCGCTGGTACCGATGACCAGCACCAGGCCGATGGTCATGGTCGCCACAGTCGAGTACAAGACCGGCGCGACCACGGTGATCGCGTAGCAGACGAGGGCGACGATCGTCGCGGTCACCATCCCGATCCGCGGCCACTGGCCGGTCGTCACAATGCGCGCGGCGACGATGCCGATGGTGAAGTCGGCAACCCGGGTCACCGGGAACGCGTATACCAGCCAGAACTGCGGGAATGATGTGGCCGGCTTGATGCCGAGCAGGGGAGTTGAGGGCAGCGCGGTCGCGATCAGCGGCATCAGCAGGATGAACGCGAACAGCGCGCCCGCCGCCCACCAAAGCGCGTTGCGCGGGATGGCGTTGACCGCTCGCAGAAGTAGCGGGAAGGCCGCGTAGAACAGCAGTTCGCAGGCCAGAGACCAGCTCGGCGGGTTGAGGCCGTCGAACACCTCGAAGTTCGGCAGCCAGCTCTGCACCAGGAACAGGTTGGGGATGGCCCGCTGCGTGGTCAGCGCGGTGCCGGTGGCGAGCATCAGCACGATCGCGGCGAGGCAGGTGACGAGGTTGTTCGGATAGAGCTTGGTGACCCGGCGGCGCCAGAACGCCGTCACCGTGTCCGCCGGCCTCGCCGACCACGTCAGCACGAACCCGCTGAGAATGAAGAAGAACTGCACGCCGGCCCAGCCCGCGCGAATGAACAGGGTTTGCAACGTCGTCTGCAGGCCGGTGTCGGTGAAGAAGCCCTGGACCGAGCTGTGGCAAATGAATACCAGCAGTGCGGCCAGAAAGCGCATTCCGGTCAGCGATGGGAGCCGGCTCTTGCGCACATCGACCGTGTGCACGGGATTGTCCAGCGTTGCCATGGTTCGGTCCGTTTCTTTTTGGCCGCGGGAAAGCCGCGTCATCGTCGGCCGTGTAAGAGTCACCACGAGCCTAAGTACGCGCCTGTGGCACGGGTTAGGCCACCTGGTACCCGCCTCGGTCCCGCCCGGGTACTCCCGGTACCCCTGCGGCCCGCTGCCACGGCCCGCCCAACGCAATGAACGGTCCTTTCATTTCAAAATATGAAATGAAAGGACCGTTCATTACCTGGGTGGAGCGTAGAGTGACGGCCTTCGCTCGGATCAGTGAGTCAGGACGCGGGCAATGCCTCGGCCGTCGCCTCCGCCGGAGAAGAGTCCGGAGAGGACTCGGCGGGCTTGGGCTTTTCGGGGCGGTCCAGCACGATGAGGCCCACCGCGGCGACAGCGCAGAGCACGACCAGGAACCACATCGCCGCGTGCAGGGCGCTGGTGTAGGCGTCGCCGACGATGGCCCTGAACTGCTCCTGTGCCGCGACCGGCGACACCGAACGGGCGGACGTGGTGAGGTCGCCCTGGTTGACCATGTTCGCCACGGCCTGTGGATCGTGTGCGTACGGAGTGTCGAAGCCACCGATCTGCCCGGCCAGCTTCGCACCGGTGATCCCGGTCAGCATGGTGCCGACGATGGCGATGCCGATGGTTTCCCCGCCGAGCCGCATGGTGTTGTACATCCCAGCGGCCATGCCGGCGCGCCCGGCCGGGACGCTGCTCACCGCGGCGCCGTCCATCACTCCGAAGCAGACGCCGATTCCGATGCCGAGCAACAGGAAACCCGGGAACACTTGCCAGTTGCCGACGCCGGGACCGATCACGGTCAGCCAGGCGACCCCGGCTCCGCTGAAGACGACGGTGGACAGGACCAGCAGCCGCGTCGACACCCAGCGGGCCAGGTATCCGGTGATCACCGGCATGATCAGCGTCGGCACGGTCAGCATCATCAGCTTGACGCCGACCTGCTGCGAGGTGAGCCCGTCGACCGCGGTGAGGTACGACGGCAGCGAGACCAGCAGCGGCGAAAACGCGAACACCAGCGCTACGACCGCCAGACACAGGCTGGCGAACCTCCGCTGTGCCAGCAGCGAGAGATCGAACATCGGCTTCGCCTGCCGCTTCTCCACCACGACGAACGCCACCAGCAGTGCCGCCGCGACGACGAAACAACCCAGCACCACACCGTCGCCCCAGCCGCGCTGCGGGCCCTGTACCAGCGCGAAGATGATCGCGAACAGTGCGCCGGTGAAGGTCACCGTGCCCGGGATGTCGACCTTGCCGCTGTCCGGGTTGCGCGATTCCGGGAGGACTGCCAGCGCGGAAACAGCGACCACCAGGCCGATCACAGCCGGCACCAGGAACACGCTGCGCCAGCCGAAGTTGCTGTTCAGCACGCCGCACAGGAACGGCCCGAACGCAAGGCCGCTGCCGACCGCGGTGCCGAACACACCGAACGCCTTCGCCCGCGCCGGGCCGTCGAACATGTGCGCCAGTGAGGCGCTGCCGCTGGTCAGGGCGGCGGCGGCGCCGATCCCGGCGGCCGCGCGGGCCAGGTCGAGCACGACGATGTCGCCGGCGAGAGCGCACGCGAGCGACGCGCCGCCGAACAGTGCGGTACCACCGACGAAGACCTTGCGGCGGCCGATGACGTCGGCGAGACTGCCCATCGCGAGCATGAAGGCGGCGAAGGTGATGTTGTAGCCGTTGACGACCCACTGCACGGAGGTCAGGTCGGCGTGCAGGCCTGCCGAGATGTTGGGCAGGGCAACGGCGGCGCCCGCGATGGACACCGGGAACAGGATGCTCGCCAGCGCGATCGTGGCCAGTGCCGGTCCCGGCCTGCCGGCCGGTGCGGTGGTCGGACTTGGTGTGGACACGGGAAACCCCTCAGTGATCTCGGTTGGAATACCCACAGGCGGTGCAGACCTGCGGGAGTGGCCGTCGTGGGTCGTCGTCGACCGCGCGCGGTAGATCGTTTCCGTGGCCGTCTCCACCTTCGCCCGCGACGCGGCCGGGCGGAAGACGGCACTTGACAGTGGTCTGGTTACCTCGAGGTGACCAGCGGTCCTTCGGTAACCCCGGCCGTCTGTCCACTGTGGTCACGAAGGTCATGGAGATCACGCAGCCGCCGGAGCTCTCGGCGGGCCAGTGATCGGCGGTGCACTTCGTCGGGTCCGTCCGCGAACCGCAGCGTCCGAGCGTGTGCCCACAGCTCGGCGAGCGGGAAGTCCTGGCTCACCCCGGCCGCGCCGTGCACCTGGATCGCCCGGTCGATCACCCATTCGGCCATGGCGGGCGTGGCGATCTTGATGGACTGGATCTCGGTGTGCGCACTCCGGTTCCCGGCGGTGTCCATCAGCCACGCGGTCTTGAGCACCAGCAGCCGCGCCTGCTCGATGCGCATCCTTGCCTCGGCGATCCACTCCTGCACCACGCCTTGCTCGGCGAGCCGGGTGCCGAAGGCGACCCGGCTGGACGCCCTGGCGCACATCAGCTCGAACGCGCGCTCGGCCATCCCGATCAACCGCATCGCGTGGTGGATACGGCCGGGGCCGAGCCGGGCCTGTGCGTTGGCGAAGCCGTCACCTTCGGCGCCGAGCAGGTTCTCCGCCGGGACCCGGGCCCCGGCGAACTCGATCTCGGCGTGCCCGCCGTGCGGACCGTGGTCGTAGCCGAAAAGCGTCATCCCGCGCTTGATCGTGACGCCGGGCGTGTCCTTCGGCACCAGGATCATGCTCTGCTGCCGGTGCCGCTGGGCGGCGGGATCGGTCTTGCCCATCACGACCAGCAGCTCGCAGTGCGGGCTCAGCGCGCCGGACGACCACCACTTGCGGCCGGTGACCACGTACTCGTCGCCGTCGCGCACGATGGCGGTGGAAATGTTCGTCGCGTCCGACGACGCGACGTCCGGTTCGGTCATGCAGAAGGCGGAGCGGATCTCTCCGTCCAGCAGCGGCCGCAGCCACTGTTTCCGTTGCGCCTCGGTCCCGACGAGCGCGAGAAGCTCCATGTTCCCGGTGTCCGGCGCCGAGCAGTTGAGCGCTTCCGGCGCGATACCAGGGCTGCGGCCGGTGATCTCGGCCAGTGGCGCGTACTGCAGGTTCGTCAGGCCGGCTCCCGCCTCATGGTGCGGCAGGAACAGGTTCCACAGACCCTGAGCGCGCGCCCGCGCCTTGAGCTCGTCGAGCACCGGCGGCCGGTTCCAAGGGGCCGACCGGTCTGCTTGTGCGGCGAAGATCTCTTCCGCGGGGTAGACGTGGCCTGCCATGAAACCGAGCAGCCGCTCGCGCAGGTCCTCGGTTCTGGCGTCGTAGGCGAAATCCATCGGTGGTCCTCCAAAACCGGTTCACCGGCACCGTATGCGGATCCCGGCCGGGGACACAGGGACGACGGGTACTCGAAAATCGGCGGCCCGGTACCCGCGGTACCGCAGGCTCAGCGGTCGATGTGCAGCACGGCCTTGCCGCGGATGCGGCGATCGCGCAGGTCCGCGAGCACCGCCGAAGTGCCCGCCCAGTCAGCGACCCGGCCGATCTCCGGATGCAGCCGCTCGCGCGTGACGAGACGCACGAGGGTGGCCAGGTCCACGCCGTCGGGGACGTCGCTGTCGGCGTAGTGGAAGTGCCGCACGGTCGCCGACTCGGGGCCGGCGAAGAAGTCGAAGAAGTTCCAGGTGACCGGTTCGCGGCTGGCCTGGCCGAACCAGACGAATCTGCCGCGCTTGGCCACCTTGGCCAGCGCTCGCGGCCCTGTCGTGCCACCTACCGAGTCCAGTACGAGGTCGAACGGCCCTTCGGCGGCGTCGATGTCCGTCTCCACCGCGGTGGCACCCAGCTCGGCCAGCCGTGCGCCGCGCTCGGCCGACGCGCTGATCGCGGTGACCTCGGCGCCGGCCGCGGCCGCCAGTTCCACGAAGTAGTGCCCCACCCCGCCCGACGCACCGGTGATGAGTACCCGCTGACCCAGCACGCCTCCCGCCACGCGCAGCAGCCGCAAGGCGGTCAGGCCGGCGAGTGGCAGCGCCGCGGCGGTGACCACATCGAGTTCGCCGGGCAGGACCGCGATGCTCGCCGTATCGACTGCCACCCGTTCGGCCCATCCTGCGAACGGCGGGTGGGCGACGACCCTGGTGCCGACGGCAGGCCCGGACCCGTCGGCGGCCGCGGCGATCACCGTGCCCGCGATGTCCTTGCCGGGTTTCAGGTCCTTGCGGGGCCGCTGGAGCAGGAACAGCTCACCCCGGTTGAGTGAGAACGCCTCGACCGCGATCACCGCTTGTCCCTGGCTCGGAACCGGTTCGTCGACGTCGTCGAAGCGCACGAGGTCGTGCTGGTTTCCCGTGGCGCGCAGAGCTTTCACGAAAGATCTCCTAGGGAGTTCCGGCTTTCCGCGAAACTCTAGGAACGGCGCGGCCCAGGTGGAACACGGCACTTTGCGGTGGTCAGGGCACCTTGAGGAAACCCGCCCGGTCGGCCGCGTGACGCGGGGACCGGGAATGACGGGGCTCACCGTGGCGACGGTCACCTGTTCACCGATTCGGCGACCGGACCGTCGGCCGTTACCATGAAGGTCATGTCAACCGATCGGTCTTCACGCTGGAACATGATGAAGTCCGCGTGTCCGACCCGGCAGGTGCTCGACCGGCTGGCCAACAAGTGGACCATGCTGGTCATCATGTCCCTGTCGGACGAGACGCTGCGGTTCTCCCAGCTGCGCACCCGGATCGAGGGCGTGTCGCAGAAGATGCTCACCCAGACCCTGCGTGGGATGGAGTCCGACGGCCTGGTCCTGCGGACCGTCTACCCCACGATGCCGGTCACCGTCGAGTACTCCTTGACCGCGCTCGGGCGGAGCCTGTCCGACACGGTGGACGTGCTCCGGCGCTGGGCGTACGGCCACATGGCCGACATCGAGACGGCGCGCCGGGACTATGCCGCCGGTGTCGAGGTGGAGCCGCCGGTGTCGGTGATCGACTCCCGCAACGCGGGCTGAGGGCGACGGCCGCTCTCCGGGGAGAGTTGGTCACCTCGGGGTTCCTTGACCACTTGAGAGTGCTGTCTTCCGCTCCGCGCAAGGCTGTTCCATGATCGGGACAGCCCCGATGGCCGGGGCGGAAGTACGAATTGGTCGGGAGACATCGTGCCTGTTGTCACGGTCCTGCAGGGGCCTCGCGAGGTTGGACAGAAGCGCGAGCTGGTCAAGAAGATCACTGATGCGTTCGTCGACGCCTACGACTGCCCGGCCGAGGCCGTGCAGGTGTGGATCCACGACGTGCCCACGGACAGCTGGGGCATCGCCGGCAAGCTCACCGCCGACGCCGCGAAGAAGTAGTCACGCCGGTCGCGGTCGCTAGCGCGGCGACACCGGGGCCCTGGTCCTCCGGGATCGGGCCCCGGCGCGGGGTCCGAGCGGTCACACGGCGGTAAGCCTGCTGTACGACGTAGCCGGCGAAGCGGCGATCAGCCGGCCGGCGACCTCGATGTACTTGGCTCCGAACGGGCTGCTGAACAGTTCGGCCCGGTTGGTGAACTCCAGCTTCTGGAGGACCGAGCTGGCATAGTTCTTGACCGTCTGCCTTGCCAGGTGCAGGCGGCTCGCGATCTCGTTGTTCGAAAAGCGCATCAGCATCAGTGCGAGGATGTCCCGCTCGCGTGGAGTCAGGTTCGCGACCGTTTCCGAGATGTGGTCCGGTTGATCCGGCTGCATGCTTTCGGTGTTGTTGCCGAGGAACCAGATGGGCTGCGCGGTCGCCATCTTGTGAATCGCGGTGACCAGTAGTTCCGGGTCCGCCGTGCGGTGCACGTAGCTGTCCGCACCGCTGGCGATGCAGTCGGCCAGCGTCTCCGGGGCGTTGCAGCTCGACAGGATCAGGACCAGTGTTGGAGTCGGCCCCTGCTTGACCTTGCGGACCAGCCGGATGCCCTCGCGCTTCGTCATCAGGTCGACATCGGTGATGACGATTTCGGGCCGGTACTTCAAGTGCTGTCGCATGGCTTCGTTGCCGTTTTCGGCGAAGTGCACCCGGTTGGCCAGCCGGTTTTCCAGCAGCAATGTGCTGATCGTGGACCGGACCAGCGGAAATGGATCGACCACCAGTACGCGAAAACCGGTGGAACCGTCGTCGTCGGGATAGGCGAGTGCCATTGTTGTCGATCCCCCTGATCGAATGGAAAAAGAAATCCGTGCGGAGAAGACCTTCGAGGCCGGCAGGATCGGCCACTCGATGTCGTCGTCGCATGGAAAGCGACTGACCGGTATGGCGCTCGACGTCGTTGTCCGCTACCGGCCGTCACCGGTATGTCCGCCCTGACCCCCAGGGCTCCCGGTTCGCGCCACTCCTCCGCGTTGAGGCGGGGCAGGCTTGCCAGGAGGATTACTGCTGCGAGCGACCTCTTCCTGCGCTTTCGGGCAGGCTGAAACCAATGTGCCCCAGTTGTCGGCTGCTGCCCTCAGCGCCAACCGCCGACGTTGTAAAATCAACTAGTAGTTGATTCACGGTTGAAAACGTAGCCGTGGTCGTGTCACCTGTCAACTGTAAGGCAAGACACAGTGTCAGACTTCAACTGTGAGTTCATGCTTGGTAGCCTTCGCCTCTGGGGTTGGAGGTGGGGCATGCCAGAGCACGAAAACGAGGTCGGCGGTGCGGTGCTCGCCGCGCGGCTGAACGCGCTCTTCCGCACCAGCAGGCCGGGCAACCGCCGCTGGGCCAATGATGAGGTCGCCGAGGCGATCAAGAAGGCCAACCCCGGGATCAGGGTGAGCGGGGCGTACCTGTCGGCCATCCGTACCGGGAAACGGACCCGCCCCTCGCCAGAGCTGCAGGTCGCGCTGGCGGACTTCTTCGGCGTTTCACCCGCCTATTTCTTCGACGCGGACTATGCCAAACAGGCGAACGCGGAGCTAGCCGCGCTGGACGAGCTGAGCCAGGCCGGTGTCCGGGGTGTCGCACTTCGGGCGATCGGGCTGTCACAGGACAACCTTGGCATGATCATGGCGGTGCTCGACCAAGTCCGGAAACAGCAGGGCCTGCCGCCCGCGCAAGACGACGACGAGAACCGCTCATCGTGAGCCGTACAGGCCTTCGCGCACGCCGTAACCTCAAGCGGACGTACCAGATGTGTCGCGCACGTCTGGAGATGCTCGATCTCGAACGAGCCTCGAATGTGCGCGAACTCTGCGTCCAGCTCGGGCAGAAGCGTGGGCAACCCATCCACCTGCTCGCCATCGAACTCGACTCCGCGCGCCCGTCCGGGCTCTGGATCGCCATGGACGGGATGGATTTCATCGTGTTCGAGGCGAACACGAGCGCGCCTCACCAGGAGCACATCATCGCCCACGAGCTCGCGCACATCATCCTCGGTCATCGCAATGCCGAGCTGAACGACGTGAGCGCCCGCCTGCTGTTCCCGAAGCTCGATCCCGGCCTGGTTCGCGACATGCTGAGCCGGACCGGCTATGCCGACGAGTCGGAACAGGAAGCCGAAATGCTCGCCACGCTCATGTTGCAGCGAATCGGACCAGTGCAGGGTGGACCGGTCGAGCACACGGCCGAGGTCCGTCGTATCAAGGATTCACTGGGCTAGTTCGACGTCGCCGATACGTAATCTTCTGGGGGGAAGAACAGCATGCAGAAAGACACCCTGTTCGCCTTGTGTGCCTTGCTGTGGTGGGTAGCCGTCGCTTTCCTGCTGCCGGGCTGGCGCAAGAAGTCGGGTGACCCCGCGTTCCGGATGCTGCTCATCGCCCTGGTCTGCAAGGCAGTCGCGATGGTGCTGGCGAACTCCGCGGTGCTGAAGGGCGTCGACCGCAGGACCGGTTTACCGAACCTCGGCATCCTCCTCCAACACCTGATGGGCGGGCTGGCGTTCACCGCCGCCGTGCTGGCGGTTCTCGCACATTGGTCGTACCCGCCGGACGAGGCACGTCGGATGGCGCGAAGCTGGGCGATGACGTGCGGGATCGCGTCCATCGTGCTGGTACTGCTCTGGGCGCTCAACTCGACCGAATTGGCAGGCCATTCCCCCAATTATCTGGTCACGAACGCCGACCAGCCCCTCGGAGCGACCTACGTGCTTGTCTACGCCGTCATGATCGGCCTCGGCCTCGTCGAAACCGTCCGGCTGTGCCGTCGTTGCGCCAGGGCCGCCAGGAGCATCTGGCTCAGGCTCGGTCTCCGGCTGGCCGCCGTCGGCTCGGCCATCTACCTCGCGCACCCGCTGAACCGGGCCGTTTCGATCGTCGCCGAGCCCTTCGGGCTCGATCCACTGCGGTGGGAGCAGGTTTCCCTGGCCGCGATCGGTGCCGGCACGGTACTGCTCGTCTCCGGCCTGATGCTCCCGTTGTGGGCCAAACACCTTTCCGCACTGTCCCGGTGGGTGGGCAACTACCGTACCTATCGCAAGATCCGCCCGCTGTGGCTCGCTTTTTACGATGTGTTGCCCGAGATCGCCCTCGAAGCGCCAGGCCACCAGCTGCTCAACCTTCGCTATCACCTCTACCGCACGGTGATCGAGATCCGGGACGGCTGGCGCGCGGTCGGGCACAACCGGGATCCGGACACCGTCCGCCTGGCAACGGACCAAGGGATAGCGGAAGGATGGAACGGGCTCGAACTGAAGGCCTACGTCGACGCAAAACTCCTCAAGGCGGAGCTTGCCGCGCACCGTTCGGGCCAGGCGTCCAGCCCCAGTTCATCCACCGGTGCCGACCCCCATCTCGGTGAAGACTTCCCCGATGAACTCAGGTGGCTGACCAAGGTCGCGGAAGCCTACGTCCGCGTGTGAAGGCTGCGGCAACGGCGCATTGTCTTCAAGCATCACTCGCGGTACGCCCGCCTGGTCAGACGCAGGGGATCAAATCTGATCGGACATAGCTCACTGCCCGGTCTCACACCGATTTCCCTGGAGCAAACCTGGAGCACGACAGCAGGCGCAACAACAGCTTCGGTGGCGTCAAGGAAATGCTGCTCCCCACGTAGGCGACGGCGCTGAGCCACGCCGGGTTCGGCACCAGCCCCGGCGAGCCCCCGCCAGCACATCGATCTCGCGACACAGCAGCAGTCCTATCGCGACGCGCTCGACTACCTCGGCACCCGGCCGGAGATCGACGCCGGCCGCCTCGGTGTGTTCGGCACGAGCGGCTGATCACCGAAGTACCGATCAACCCGGTCTGGCCCTTCGACACGCGAGGAGCGTGAGCTCCCCGGTCTCGGGAAGTTCGTCCCGGCGCTGTCGTCTGCCGACGAGACCGAATGACGTTCCTCCGAGTCAGGAACGGCCGTTCAAAGCCACGGCACGATCGGATCATGGTTCGTGTCAGCGGAGATCGGCTTCTGGTGAGCCTCCCGATGAGCCGCGTCTTCTCATCGCGCCTGCGCCAAGAGAGCCTCCGGCGAGCGCCCCACGACGGTCAACGCTCTGAGTTCAGTCCGCGTTGTGCCAGCCGGATGCCCACAACATCTCGGGTGTCGAAGTTCCCCGGAAGACCATCGCGGAGCGCTGCGCGAACTCGGCGAAGGAGGTGGGCCGGATGTTGAGCTGGCCGAACACCTCGGTATGGACCTGGGACTCCGGCCCACCGTCCCGGCGGAGGCGGAACAGGTCGTCGAGGTCGCCGGCGAAGCGGGGCGTGATCCCGGCCTCGACGAGCCGCTGGATCTTCTCCTCGGGAGCGATATCGACGTACCGGACCGGATGGCCGATGACCGACGTCAGAACCGCGCAGACCTCGGTCATGGTCAGCGCGTCCGGCCCGGTCATCTCGTAGACCGTCGATTCGTGGCCGGCCCCCGTCGCGGTCGCGTAGGCGACCTTGGCGATGTCCTCGACATCGATCGGCGCCAGCCGGGTGCAGCCGAGTGGCTGGGCGAACGTCCCGTCCTCCAGCATCGTCGGGACCTCCCGGTAGTAGACCTGCATGAACTGGCTGGGGCGAAGCACCGTCCAGTCGACACCGGCTGCCCGTAGACGTTGCTCGATCCGCGCGTGGTACCGCCCGAACCGGAACGGAGAGTCCGGATCCGCACCCATCCCGGACACCTTCACGATGTGGTCGACACCGAGTACGACGGCGGCGTCGATCAGATTGCACTGCGCCTCGACCATCCGGTCATCGGCACCGGAAATCAGGACGACCGTGTCGATCCCGTCCAGCGCCGCGGTGAGAGTGCCCGGCACCAGCAGATCGGCTTGGACGGTTTCGATGCCGGGAGCGGAGGCGAGGGCACAGCCCTTGGCCGGGTCGCGGACCATGGCACGCGCCGGTCGGCCCTGGCGGACGAACTCGCGAACTACAGCAGACCCGGTCAGCCCGGTCGCGCCGGTAATGAGGATCACCGATTACTCCTTCGTCGACGATGGGGCCATCGCATCGGCCCTCATCCATGCAGACGAAGCGCGCCGAGAGAATTGACCGCGCGCCGGAATCCCTTCGGGTAGCCGGGCGTTGCCACGTGACGTGACGTCGACCACGACCACCTCGGCCACTGACGGCTGGAACGAGATCCACGCACGGCACCGGCAGGAACTACTGGGTTACTGCTACCGGATGCTCGGGTCCCCATTCGACGCCGAGGAAGCCGTGCAGGAGACGATGCTGCGCGCCTGGCGCGGCCGCGACGGGTTCGCCGGCAACTCGTCGCTGCGAGTGTGGCTGTTCCGGATCGCGACCAACGTGTGCCTGGACCTGCTCAGGCAGCGGCCCCGGCGAGAACGCCCGATCGACGTCACCGCCGCCGCAGACGCGACATCGCCGCTCGGCCGGCCAGACGACAGCAGATGGGTCGGCCCGGCACCCGACCGCTGGCTCCTCCCGCACGAAACCGACCCGGCCGAAACCGCCGTCCGGCACGAATCGGTCCGCCTCGCCTTCGTCGCCGCCCTGCTCTGCCTCACGCCCATGCAGCGCGCCACGCTCATCCTGCGTGATGTGCTCAAGCTCAGCGCGGACGAGACCGCCACGCTCCTCCGGATCACCGTCGCCTCGGCGAACGGGCTGTTGCGACGTGCTCGCCACCGCCTCGCGGACGGGCCGACCCGACCGACGCCGTCAGCCGACCTCACGGACGAGCAACGCGCCCTGCTCAAGCGCTTCGTCGACGCTTTCGAACGGCACGACGTCCCAGCCCTGACCGCGCTGCTCCACGACGACGCGACGCTGTCCATGCCGCCATACGGACTCTGGCTCTCCGGCCGCACCCAGATCCAACGGTGGTTCCTGCGCGAACCGAACCCGTGCCACGACGCCGAGGCCATACCGGTCAAGGCCAACGGCTCACCGGCGTTCGCGATCTACCACGCCGATGAGCGACACCAGATCCTGCGTGCCTTCGCCATCCAGATCATCACCATCCGAGACGACCGCATCGCCGCCATCGACATGCACATCGAACCACGACTGTTCCGCCTGTTCGACCTCCCGACCGAACTGACCAGGACCAAAGCGCCCTTCGGCGCCTAAACTGCGCAGGGAACGTCTCGGCACGCATAGGCACCCCCCGATCTCGCCGTCAATGCAGCATTTCGAAGACGAGCCGGAAACCGAATTCCGGCATCTTTGCCGACGCCAAGTTTCCCTCAGATCCCGGCGAGACGGCGCCGTCCACATAGGACGCTTGCCACCTTTGCCTTGCCCCTCAAATAGCTGTCGCCGCTCCATGTCCGGGCGCCATCCGCGAAATATCGCTGTCGTGTCGCGACGTCGTCGGCGCGCATCCGCGCCACCACCCGTCATGTGTCGTCGAGCACGAGGTCGTACTGGCCCAGCGGAAGGTAGGTGCGCGGGAAGCCCCGGAAGGATCCGAACAACGGTTGACGACGCCGGGAAACTGACCGGTATGAGCGGGCAATGGACGCTGGTGCTCCCCGAGAACTTCGATGAGTTCCGCTGGGCGGACGCCGAACAGCGGGGTGTGCTGCTCCATGTGTCCCTCGACCATGGCGGCCGGCAATCGGTACATCCTGGCCGGGGACCACATGTGGATGCGGGAGATCGCCGACGTGCTCGCGGCGACGTACAACCCGCGTGGCTACCGGGTGCCGACCGGGGCGATGCCGACGTGGCTGCTGTGGCTGGTCGCGCGGTTCGACCCGTCGGTGCGGCAGGCACTGCAGTTCGTGGGACGGCGGGAGCTGGTGAGCGCGGCGAAGGCGCAACGCGAACTGGGATGGACGATGCGGCCGGCGCGGGAAAGCATCCTCGACACGGCGGAGAGCCTGATCGAGCACGGCCTCGCGCCGAACCCCGGCCGCGCGAAGGCGTCCTCTGCGCGGTAAAAGAGTTGCCGCGTAGCGACTTCGATGAGGAGACTGCGTCAATGGGCGCATTGGACGCGGTCGCGGCGAGAGTCGCCAACGGGGAAACCGTGCGGTTCCGGCCTTCCGGCTCTTCGATGGTGCCGCTGATCCGCAGCCGTCAGCTGGTGACGGTCGTTCCGGTCGATCCGGCCCGGCTGGACGTGGGAGACATCGTGCTGGCCAGGGTCGCGGGTTCGGTTTACCTGCACCTCGTTACGGCGATCGCCGGCGGCCGGGTGCAGATCGGCAACAACCGGGGCCGGATCAACGGCTGGACCGGCCAGGAGCGGGTCTTCGGGCTTTGCGTCGAGGTCGACGGGGTCGCCCGCAAGAACACCGACACGAAAATCCGCCCGTCCGGTCCCAGCTCAGCGTGAGTCGTGTTCGGGAACCTCGACGCCGGCGGCACGGAGCTTCGCTTCGACGAGCGCGGCCAGGCGTGCCCCGGCAGAGTCGTGTTCTTCGCCGTGATGGGCGATCATCCGGTACCGGGTCGCCGTCTCGGTGCGCGCCTGCAGGCCGGTCACGATCTTCAGCTGCGCGGGATGGGCGAGATAGTGCTCGGCCATGTCGGTGGCCAATGCGGCGACGCGGGGGTCGTCCGGTTCCCAGCGCGCCAGTTCGGCGGTGCGCCGGGTCAGGGCGACGAACCTGGGGTCCTGCAAGGCATTCTCGATGTCGGTGAGGTAGTCGTCGAAGCCTTCCGGGACCAAAGCCTTGGCCAGCACGAAGGATTCCCGCGCGGTCGTCACGTCGTCCGGGGAGAAGCCGAGGCTGGGCATCCCCTCCAGCAGTGCCGCGGCACGGTCGGGCACCAGGTCCCGGTCACCTTGGGCGAGCCGGCGCAGCGTGGCGCGTCGCGCGATCAGCTCGTCGATCCGTTCGGTGAGCTGCCGTTCGACATCGGCGAGCGAGGCCGCGAGCGACGCGGCGTCGGAATCGAGCAGCGCACCGATCTCGGCCAGCGGCACGCCGGCGGCGGCCAGGGTCCGGACCTGCACCAGCCGCGAGAGATCGGCCGATCCGTACCGCCGGTAGCCCGAGCTGTCACGCTCGGGCTCTTCCACCAGGCCGAGCTTGTGATAGTGCCGGACCGCCTTGACCGTGACGCCGACAAAGGCCGCCGCCTGTCCGATCGTGACTCCCTTCATGGGCCAAGCCTGCCTGACCGACGCGCTAGGCGGCGACCTGACGGACGGCGGCGGCGACGCTCCGGAAGTCCTTGCGCAGGATCTGCGTGTGGTTGCTCGCGACCTTCGCGCTGACCCGCAGGTTCGGCTTGCGGCGGAGCAGCGGATCGATCGAGGCGCGCATCTCCTCCATCTCCTCCCGGCCTCCGCCGAGGTTCGCACCGGTGGCCAGGACGTAGCGCACCGGGCAGGTCAGGCGGTCCAGGACCGGCTCGATGGCCGCACAGACCTCGTTGATCTCGATGCCGACCTCGGCATGCTGGTCCGCGGTCATGCTCGCGGCCAGGCCCCACGGACGGGCGAGCGGCAGGAAAGGGCGCATCCGGTGGAACGCGCGCCGGATCCGCTCCCGGTTCTCCTCGCCGGTATGCCCCCAGGGAACCCCGCCGTCGACCAAGACCACACCTGCGACGCGGCCGGGGTTGCGGTCGGCCCAGTGCACCGCGAGCGCCGCACCGTAGGACCAGCCGACCACCAGCGGCCGCTCCGCTCCGGTGGCCGCGAGAACCGCGTCGACGTCGCGAAGGCATCCCTCGAAGGAGTAGTCCGCCGAACGCTTCGACGCGCCACGAGCCCGCTCGTCGTAGGTGATGTGCCTCCACCCGGTGCCGAGGTCGGCGATCACGCCCCGCCAAGACCGTTTACTGGCATAGGCGCCGTTGAGATAGAGAACCGGGCGACCGGGGCCGCGGGTATCGGTGACCGAAAGGGCGGTGTCGTCGACGGGCACCATGCCGGTCCACGGTGACGTGATTGAAGTGGTCATGAAGGCAGCATCCGGGTTGACCTCGGGTCAGGGTCAAGGTCGATCCGGCCAAGATACTTGAACGCACAACAATATGCGGGTAGTAGTGGCAGGAGGAACGTCCACACTTCAGGGGAGTCTTTGATGCGTATTGGTTTCAGCCTTCCGGTGTTCGGCAAGGCGGCCGCCGCGCCGGGCGGGATCGCGCGATACGCGCGGGCGGCCGAACAGGCCGGTGCGGGCAGCCTCTGGGTCGGCGACCGGCTGCTGTCGCCGGTCGACCCGGTGGTGCCCTACCCGGGCTACGAGTCCATGCCCGAGGAGTTCTGGACCGCTCAGGACCCGTTCACCGCGCTGGCCGTCGCCGCGGCGGTGACCGAGCACGTGACTCTCGGCTCCAGCACCATCAACGCGACCCAGTACCAGCCCGCCAACTTCGCCCGGCTGCTCACCAGCATCGACGTGGCCAGCAACGGACGGCTGCTCCCCGGCCTCGGTATCGGCTGGTCCCCCGACGAGTACGCCGCCGTCGGTATTCCGATGGCCGAGCGCGGCAAGCGGCTGGACGACCTGCTCGACCTGCTGGAGACCTGGTGGACCAAGGACACCGTGTCGCACACCGGCATCGGCTACACGATCTCCGAGACCAACGTCGCGCTCAAGCCGGTGCGCAAGCCGCCGGTGCACCTGGCCGGGTTCAGCGAGAAATCGCTGCGCCGGGTCGCCGAGCGAGCCGACGGCTGGCTGCCGGTCTGGACGGTCCCCGAGCAGTTCCCCGTGGACATGCTGACCGGGACCCTGGCCAAGATCCGGGCCGACGCCGAGCAGGCCGGCCGTGATCCGCAGGCGCTGGGCGTCGCACTGCGGGTGAACCCCGCCCCTGACACCAAGCCGGAGCTCATCGCCGAGTCCGTCGCGAAGATCACCGCGGCGCTCGAGCCGGACGAGGCCTTCGTCGACCTCACTTACCTGACCAGCAGCGTGGACGAGCACATCGACCTCACCGGCCGCCTGCTGGACCTGACGGCCAAGGGCTGATTCCCGGCGACGCCCGGCCGCTGTGTGCGGCCGGGCGTCACGGCCTCAGGCGTTGACCAGAGCGCTCTCGAGCAGGGCGAGCAGCCGATCCCAGTGAAGCCGCATCCCGGACGGATTGAACGCGTCCGTGTCGGACATCGTGAAGCCATGCACGGTGCCGGGGTAGATCTCGGTGGTATAGCTGACCCCAGCGGCATCCAGCGCCCGGTTGAGCTCGCTCACGGCCTCCGCCGACATGTCGTTCCCGGAGAGGCCGAGGTGGACCTGGGCGGTGAGCCCGGCCAGGAGCCGGTGCGGGCTGTCGGGCTCGTCGGTGACCAGGAAACCGGGATGGAATCCGGCGACGGCGGCCACCCGGCCGGGGTAGGCCGCCGCGGTGCGCATCGCCAGCGCGCCGCCGATGCAGTAGCCGATCACGGCGGCCGGCCCGGCGCCGACCTCGGGCTGAGCGGACAGGAACCCGAGGTACGCGTCGGCGTCGCGCAGGATCCGCTCGGTGGTGTGGACCTCGAGCAGGGGCATCAGCCGGGCGATGACCGCGGGCCGGATTTCCGTGCCGATGTGCTCGGGAAGTTCGATCACCGGCGCCGGGCCGTTCCGGTAGTAGAGGTTGGGGACGAGCACGTAGTAGCCGTGTCCGGCCAGTTCCCGGGCCCGTTCCTCCAGCTCGGGCCGCACACCGAAGGCGTCCGAGTACAGCAGCACTCCCGGGTGCTCACCGCCGTCGGGAAAGGCCGCGAAAGCGTCGGCGTGGCCGTCGGCGGTGGGAATCTGAAGCGTCTTGGTGGGCATGAATCCTCCTGTCGTGGCTGATCTTTCGAGCTTGTGATCAACACGACGGAGGCGGAGCCCGCGCGGCGCTCAGAAGAGCACCGGGTCACCAAACCGTGTGTGGCGCAAGGCCGTCCCGGTAGTCATCACCGGCAGCCTAGCCCATGACCATCTGGCTGACCGGCGTGTCCGGGTTCGGGTTCTCCCCCGCGCGGGCGGGGGCGATCCGGCTGGTGGGTGTGGGGTCCGCGGCGGGACGGTGGACCGGTCTCCCGCAGCCGATCATCAGGAGCAGCTCGTGTCCCCCGTGGAAACCCAGGACCTCACCGTCGAGACCGTGATTCGGTGGTACCGCAAGCATCTCGACGCGCTGCGCGTAGTCCGCGCCGAGCAGCGCATCCTGCACGCCGGCGGGATGCGGGCCCAGCTGGACGACATCGAGGCCGAGCTGACCTACCTGCGCCTGCGCGAGCTGCGTCCCGAATCCGTGGTGGAGCTGGGCGCGCTGGCCGGCTGGTCCACCACGTGGCTGCTGCGGGCGTTGCGGGACAACGGTTCCGGGCACCTGTACTCGTTCGACCTCGTGGACCACGCGCGCCGCCACGTGCCGGCGCGCCTGGCCGAGAACCGCTGGACGTTCGTGCACGGCGACGTGCGGAACACCGTCAGCGCGCTTCCTGCCGAGATCGACTACCTGTTCGTCGACGCCGCGCACACCGCCCGCTTCGCCCGCTGGTACCTGGACGCGGTCGTCGCCGGGCTGCGTCCCGGCACGGCGGTCAGCGTGCACGACGTGTTCCACCATGCCCGGCCGGTGCCGCTGTCCGAGGGTGCGGTGGTGCTGAAATGGCTTGGTGAAAGGAGAATCTCCCCCTTCACCACGGCGCGCCCGGCAGCTCCGGAGGACTACGAGCGGATCATGCGACTGCGGGTCCGGCTCGGGCTGGCCGAGCCGGTGCATCCCGGCCGGACCAACCCGATGATCTTCTTCCGGACCGCGACTTATTCACCCGAGCGGCTCGACCTCGAATCTCGAATCATCGTCCCCTAGGCCGGATCACGGTACCGGTGCAACAACCTGGTGAACATCAGCAGCTTGGCGACCGCGTCCTCGGGGACCGGGTCGGAATGGAAATGCATGACCTTGTTACGAATTTCCCGAATCTTGTCCAACCGGGAGATGAAGACGGCGCGGTCCAACGGCCAGCCCAACTTTTCCCAGGCATCCTTCTTCGCCAAAATACTTTGATAGTCACCGAAAGTCAGCTGGTCGAAGGTCTTGATCGTCCTGCTGCAGAACCGTTGAATATCTTCCACGTCAAAGGCGTGGCTCAATATCCACCGGAGCGTCTGATCCAGTTCGCCAAGTTGGAAGAAGGGCGTAGCCATTTCGCCGTAACGGTGCGCCACATCTGCCGTCGTGACGATGCCCGCGATTTCCTTGCTTTCGTTCAACACGAACACGAACTCGCGCTGTTGCAGCGTCGGAAGGACCTCGAAGAGATCTCGGTCGTACGCGACGACCTCCACATGCGCGTCGATCGCGTCGGCGACGCCCGCATCGGGCTTCTGGTGCATCGCCTGTGCGATCGAACGCCACGTCACGGCACCACGCAGGTTACGAGGACCGTTGAGGACGGCGAGCTGGGAGAAGTCGTTGAGAAGCATCTTGGTGATCGCTTCATCGAGTGTGCTGTTGGGGACAACGTGCTCCACACCGGCGAGAGGAGTCAGGTTTCCCACCATCAGGCGGACATTCAGGTCGCTCACCCCCCTCGTCGTCCCCAGCGACCGGAAGGTCTTCGATCTCGGGCGGTCCCGCCGCTGCGGTCTCCTCGGCGTCATCGCGTGGGGTCTTCAGCGAAACCACCGTATCGAGAGTCACCGCCCGGAAACTGGGCGAAGTCACCAGTCCGTGGTTGGCCAGGTCCGCTTCTATCTGGCTGACCTGGTCGCCGCGGTCCTTCGCTCCCCAAAGCGCCAAAAGGTCCCGAACCGAGATACGTTCGGGCGAATGCTCGTCCGCATGACTGCGCGCCTGGCGCAAGACGCTCGTGGATGCGTTGACGATCCTTGTCCTCGGTCTGCCGGTGAGCTGCGGCTGCCACTCGGGAGATCGCCTGGTCGAGCAGCTCCTGGCGCACCGCGTCCAGCAACCGGTCCTGGTCGACGACCAGCCACGCGCGCCAGCCGTCGACGGCGCGCATGCCGGCCGCCACCATTGCCGCCCGCGAGGGCGAGCGGAATTCTTCGCCGTCGGGCTCGAGCCGGATCCGCCCCTTGTCGGTTACGGTCGCGTCATAGGCAACACCGATGCGGTTGCGCTTGAACCTGAGCTTCGTACCGGCCCGGATCAAGCCAGCTTCCAGCAGGTCCGAAACCATTACGCGGCGACCGCCGATCAGATACATCGAGCGACCGCCGGCAGCGTTGTCCGACTCCATCATCGTCTCGCTTGTCACCGGCGCTCACCACTCCCGCAATCCGGCGAACTTTCGCCGGGCACCGATCGCCTGCTTAAGCACTCTTTTCTCAAGTTCTGACTGGCTCAGACGGTTCACCCGGGTCAACTTGAGCTCAGCAGCGACAGCGAGCAGACGCTCCCGGTCGAGCTGCTGCTCGTGGAGGTATGCAGCGCCGTCCTGCTCAGTCTCGGTTTCGCGCAAGTGCGAGGCGATGGCCACCACATCGACATCCGGCTTCCCGGCTTCGGTCGACGGCCGCACTTCAGGAGCTCGGGACTCTGTCTTAAGGTCGTTGTCCACCAGCGAGTGGGGTGGGGTCGCGGGCGTCCTCGGCTGGTCCGCGAGCGCGGCGGTCCGGCCCAGGCCGTGGCCTGCCAGCAGGTCGATGATTTTTGCGCGAACTAGGCTGCCGTAGCCGCTCAAACCGAGCGTTTTCGCGACCCGCCTCATATCCTTGACAGTCAGGCCTGCTGCGTTCAAGTAGTGCCGTCGTTCTTCATTCGACGAAAGCTTCGAAAGATCTTGCGCTACTTGCAATGGATCATCGGCGGGCGTGATGGGCCGGTCGACTGTCGCCTGACGTGGGACTTTGTCTGCGCCGAGAACGGCCAGGCGCGCCTCCCCGCTGACAAGCGCCTGCAGTGTCGATTCGTCCTGTTGGGCCAGGAACTCGTACAGCCGGGCCTGCAGGAGGACGAAACTCTTCAAATCGCTCACCGGTGATCACCCGAGACCAGCTCGAGCGCGCCCAGCACCTCGTCGGCCAGCTGGTCGAACTCCTGGACGACCTCGTCCCTTCCAGGAGCGCGCAGCATCGCAGGTACACCGCCCTCGCCGGAGTCGCCGAAGTGGCGGGGGCTGTTGCGGATCTTGCTCTCCAACACGGGTACCCGCGAGTTGAGGCGCACCTCCTCGATGTAGCCGTGCTGGGCAAGAGTCACCTGTTGCGAGTAGATCTGCACCATGGTGAAGACCACCCCCAGGAAACTGGGGTCGATCGGACGATGACCGTCGCTACCACGTTTATGGTTGACGTAGTCGTTGAACTGCTGCACCAGCCCAGCACAATTGCCCACCAGGTAGTCCAACCCCAACGTGGACAGATAGTCCGCCTTGGCCGGCACGAGGATCTGCTCGCTGGCGACGATCGCCGTTTTGGTGACGAGGCCGAAGTTCGGTGCACAGTCGATGAGCACCAGGTCGTAGTCGTGGAAGTGGCTGTCCTCCAGCGCACGCCGCAAGCAGCCGTGCAGGTCGAGAAACCTTCGCTTCGATCCGTCGAGCGTGGTGGTCCCGCCCAGCCGCGCGGCGAGTTCAAGATCTATGTCGATAAGACCGAGGTGGGAAGAGATCAGGTCGAGCTGTCCAGTACTCTCGAGAGCCCTGTTGACCCGCTCCGGCGTGACGACCAGATCTGCAAGCGAAATGTCCCTACCGGGCATTTCGGCGTCGTACCACTGCCTGATCGTGCGGCTGTCCTTGAGTCGATCGTGCCAATCGTCGATCGAGAAAAACGAGAACGTCAAATTGGTCTGCGGATCAAGGTCGACCAGGAGCACACGCAGGCCGCGGCTGGCGGCCACCGCACCGAGATTCGCGGTAAGTGTAGTCTTTCCGACCCCGCCCTTGTAGTTCATGACCGCCACGACCCGCATACGCTTCTCCCCGGTGGTCTCGTGCCCGACGACGCCGACGAACTTGATCGAATTCGCTCGCTGATCTGCCCGACGACTTTTGCAGACACCATGCGCCGAAAGCAACCTGCGCACACATACATCGACACGAATGTGCGTCAAGCGATAGGCCGTTTGCCGTATCCGCCTGTCCGGCCCCTGATCGTTCAAATTGCCATCGACTCCCCCGATTTCAGTACAGCAAGATCGCCCGACCTGCCCACAAACGCAGGTCGGGCGATTTTTTCGTCGCGGCGAATATTGCTCCATTATGGAATGGCAACTACCACTCGGCGATTAGCTTCGCCTGGCGCGCAGCATCGTGGTGAGCACCGGGATCGAGCCGGCGATCCGCAGCGCGGCGATCGGCAGGGCGAGCACGCCGATGCCGAGGATCATCGCCACCGGGAACAGCCCACCGAGGCCGACGCACAGCGCCGCCCAGCCGGACACCGCGCCGGACTTGCGCAGCGCGATCGCCTGCAGGACCGACCCGACGATGAACAGCGGGAACAGGTAGAGGAAGACCAGCGGCGGCTGTGCCAGACGAGCGGCGAGCTGGTCGAGGGTGGCGTGGTCGGCGATTCCGTTCATCAGCACCACCGGCAGGCTCAGCAAGGCGTTGGCGAACATCGCGGACAGCCCGAGCATCGAGCACGCCAGGCCGGCGCCGGCGAGCCGTGGCCGTTCGCGAGCCGCCACGGCCAGCGCCACGACGGACCCGAACAGGAACGGGAACGCGGCCGCGGCGAGGTTGAACGAGAGCATCAGGAGCCCGTGCTCGCCGTTGACGATGTCGTAGTCCGGCAGGTCGCCGCGCCAGGGTTCGTGCAGCGTGGCAAGGGCCAGAGCGATGAGAGCCGGGCCGAGGATGAGACTCGCGGCGCCGGTCAGCGCGCCGAACGGGCGGCGGATGGCGGGTGCCGAGGTGAGGGTTGAGGTCGTCATGGATGACGATCCTGCGCCGCGGCCCGCCCGAAGTCCTGAGTGCGCACCCGCCGGTTCCGTCCGGGTTTTCCCGGAGCCGGAGCCCCGGGTTCGCACGCTGTCGCCGCCGCACCCGCGGTGCGAGAATCCTCGGGTGGGCGCGGGCTTCGGTCGGGCGGATCTGCTGCGGACGGCCGGGTGGGCCGCCGGCGGCCTCGGCGCGCTGTCCGGGCTTCTGGGCCCGATCCTGGCGGGCGGGCCGGATCCGACGTCGCTGGTCGGCGTCCTGAGTGGATCCGGCGCCTGCGCGCTCGGCGCGGTGATCGTCGACCGGCGGCCGGCCAACCGGGCGGCCTGGGGATTTCTCGCCGGCGGGCTGCTGCTGGTCGCGCTCAGCCTGCCCTACAGCTGGGCGTCGGGGCAGGTCCGCGCGGGAAACACCGGCCCGGCCGTCGCGCAGGCGGCCGCGATCGCCGAGGTGATCGGTGCGCTGGCGGGCGGCTCGCTGCCGTTGTTCCAGTTCTTCTTCCCGGACGGCCGGCTGCCCACACGCCGCTGGCGGCCGGTTTTCGCGCTGTACCTGGTGGCGTGGCTCGGCAGTGCGGCCATGGTCGCCGCCGCCGTGTTACCGCACCCGGACATCGCCCTTCTCGCCGATCTCGGGCCGGTGCCCCTGCCCGGCGCGGTGGTGCCGGAGGCCGCGCTGCGCGCGATCGCGGTGTCCGAAATGGTCGCCGCCGTGTTCCTGCTGACCGGTGTCGCCGCGGTGGCGGTCCGCCTGCGCGGCGCGGACGGCCACCTCCGGGCCCAGATCCTGCTGGCGATCTGGGGCGTCGGCCTGACCGCGCTGCTGATCGCGGGCACGGCGCTGAGCCACCAGCTCGGCGCGTTCTGGCTGGAAAACGTCACGTCCCTGGTCGCGCCGGCGCCGTTCTTCATTGCTGTCACCCTCGCCATGCGCCGGCACCGCCTGTTCGACGTGGACCGCCTGGTCGGGCGGACCATCACCTATGTCGCGACCACCGCCGTGCTGATCGGGCTCTACGCCGGCATCTCGGTCGGGCTCGGCGCGCTGCTGTCCCGGCTGAGCTTCGGGTCTTCGGTCGAGGTCGCCGCCGCGACGCTGGCCGTCGCCGCCGCGTTCCGGCCGTTGCTGCGGTTCATCCGGACGATCGTGGACCGCCGGTTCGACCGCCGGACCTGGCTGGCCGTCCGGGTTCTCGACGAGTTCGCCGGCCGGCTCCGCGACGGCGCCGCGACCCCCGCGGACCTCGGGAGCGCACTCCGGCTCGCCCTCGACGATCCCACCGCCGAGGTCGTCTACCTCGACGGCGACCACACGATCGCGCTGGACGGCACCGCGACGACCTGGGGCGAGCCCGGTACGGGGCGGCTTCGCAGGCAGGTCACCGCTGGTGGCGCCCCCGTCGCCGTCGTCGATCTCGCCGAACGGCTCGAGCACGAACCACGGCTCCTGGAGGCGGCCCTGTCCGCAGCCGCGCTGCCCCTGGAGAACGCCGCACTCCATGCGCGGGCGGCGGTGAACCTGGCCGAGGTCCAGGCTTCGCGCAGCCGCATCGTCGCGGCCGAGGACGCCAACCGGCGCCGCATCGAACGCGACCTGCACGACGGCGCCCAGCAGCGGCTCGTCGCGCTCGCGCTGCGGCTGCGGATGGCCGAACGCGACCTCGGACGGCAGTCCCCGCGCGCCGCGGCCGTCCTCTCCGACGCCGTCACCGAACTCCGCGAAACCGTCACCGAGCTGCGGGAACTCACCCGTGGCATCCTTCCCCCGGTGCTCACCGACGAAGGCCTCGCCGTCGCGCTGCGGGCGGCGACCGCGCGCCTGCCGATCCCGGTCACCCTCGACCTCGCGCCCCGACCGCTTCCCGCCCGCCGTCGAGGCCGCCGCCTGGTACGTCGCCTGCGAGGGCATGGCCAACGCGGCCAAGCACGCCGACGCCGCCCACCTGTCGATCACGCTGCGCCGCGACGGCGAAACCGCCAGCCTGCGCGTCAGCGACGACGGCCCCGGAGGTGCCCGGATGACGCCCGGCGGCGGCATCCAGGGACTCGCCGACCGGGTCGCGGCCATCGGCGGGCACCTCACCCTGACCAGCACCCCGGGCGACGGCACCCACCTGGCCGCGGAGCTGCCATGCGGATCGTGATCGCCGACGACCACCTGCTCCTGCGCGAAGGCGTCGCGCATCTCCTGCGTACCGAAGGGTTCACCGTGACCGCCACGGTCGATTCGGCCGAAGCTCTGCTGGAGGCGGTTGCCACGCAGGAACCGGACGTCGCCGTCATCGACATCCGCATGCCACCCACCCACACCGACGAAGGCCTCCGGCGCCGCGGCCACCCTGCGCGCGTCGCATCCGGCCGTCGGGATTCTCCTGCTGTCGCAATGGGTTCACGCCGGACGCGCGCTCGAGCTGTTCGCGGCGGCGGCGCCGGGCTCGGCTACCTGCTCAAGGACCGGGTCACCGACGTCGACGGATTCACCGACGCGCTGCGCCGGGTCGCCCGGGGCGGCTCCGTCCTCGATCCGGACGTCGTCGCCGCGCTGCTCCGCCCGCCGGCGACGGTCCGCTGAACCAGCTCACCCAGCGCGAACGCGACGTCCTCGCGCTGATGGCCGAAGGCCGCACGAACACCGCCATCGCCGACCATCTCCACCTGGGCCGCAAGACGGTCGAAACCCACGTCAACGCGATCTTCACCAAGCTCGGCCTGGCCCCGGCCGCGGACGACAACCGCCGGGTGCTCGCCGTTCTCGCCTGGCTCCAGGCCGGCTAGCCCGTCCCCCAGGCACAAAAAAAGAGGGAATGTCTCCCTCCCCTTCAACTTATAGCGCACCCCGGGGCTTGCGGCAAGGCCCCGGTCGTGCCGCAGAATGTGCGGCCGAAGCCAGAACCTGCGGAAATAGGTGCTGGCCGAGAAAGGCAACGAAGGTTGAATCGGGGGTTTCATGATCGACGTCATCATCGCCGGCGGCGGACCGACCGGCGTGATGCTGGCCAGTGAACTACGGCTGCACGGCGTGCAGGTGCTCGTGCTGGAAAGGGACGAGGAGCCGACCAAGGTGGTCCGCTCGCTCGGCCTGCACGTGCGCAGTATCGAGGTGATGGACCAGCGCGGCCTGGTCGGGCAGTTCCTCGAGCTGGGCAAGACCTATCCGCTCGGCGGGTTCTTCGCCGCCATCACCAAGCCCGCGCCGGAGCGGCTGGACACGACGCATCCCTACACCCTCGGCATCCCGCAGCCCGTCACCGCGCGCCTGCTCACCGAGCACGCTCTCGAGCTCGGGGCCGAGATCCGGCGCGGCTGCGAAGTGACCGGGCTGAGCCAGGACGACGACGGGGTGACCGTCGAGCTGGCGGATGGCACCGAGCTGCGTTCGCGCTACCTCGTCGGCTGCGACGGCGGCCGCAGCGCGGTGCGCAAGCTGCTCGGCGTCGGCTTCCCCGGCGAACCCAGCCGGAGGGAGTCGCTGCTGGGCGAGATGGAAGCGACCATGCCACTGGAGGAGATGGCCGCCATAGTCGCCAAGGTCCGCGAGACCGAGAAGTGGTTCGGCGTCGGGCCCTACGGCGAGCCGGGGATGTATCGCGTCGTGGTACCCGCCGCGAAGGTGAGCAACGACCGCACGCCGCCGACGCTGGACGAGGTCAAGGAGCAGCTGCGGGCGTTCGCCGGCACCGACTTCGGCGTGCATTCGCCGCGGTGGCTGTCCCGGTTCGGTGACGGCACGCGGCAGGCCGAGCGGTACCGGGTCGGCCGGGTGCTGCTGGCCGGCGACGCGGCGCACGTCCACCCGCCGGTCGGCGGCCAGGGGCTCAACCTCGGCATCCAGGACGCGTTCAACCTGGGCTGGAAACTGGCCGCCGAGATCGACGGCTGGGCGCCCGAGGGGTTGCTGGACAGCTACCACGCCGAACGGCATCCGGTGGCCGCCGCCGTGCTGGACAACACCCGCGCGCAGACCTTGCTGATGTCCTCGGAGCCGGGGCCGCAGGCGGTGCGGCGGCTGATGGCGGAGCTGATGGAGTTCGAGGAGGTGAACCGGTTCCTGATCGAGACGATCATCGCGACCGGCGTCCGCTACGACTTCGGCGAGGGGCCCGAGCTGCTCGGCAGGCGGCTGCGGGACGTGAAGCTGAAGCAGGGGCGCCTCTACGAGCTGATGCACCAGGGCCGCGGGCTGCTGCTCGACCAGACCGGCGGGCTTTCGGTGGCGGGCTGGGCGGACCGGGTCGACCACGTCGTCGACGTCAGCGAGGAGCTCGACGTTCCGGCCGTGCTGCTGCGGCCGGACGGGCACGTGGCCTGGGCCGGTGACGATCAGCAGGAGCTGGAGAGCCGGCTGTCCCGCTGGTTCGGCGCCGCTGGCTGAGGGCGTGACGCGGCCGGTGCACCCCACCGGCCGCGTCCGCTCGCTAGGCTGACCGGGTGATCTTCGGCAGACCCGGGCGGGCCGCCAAGCCCTTGAGCCCGCACCGCAAACTCCAGCTCGTCGCGGCCCAGCTGAATCAGCTCGTCCCCGGCTGGAAGGTGGCCGGGGACGAGGTCCACGGCCCCTTCACCGCCGTGGTCCGGTTCGGCCGCGAGCACTTCGACGACCCGCGGCACGTCGACCTCGACCTGGTACTCGACCCCGGCGACCCGGAGCGGACGACCATCGCGGACTGCTTCAGCGCGCCGGGCGAGACCATCGAGGAAGCCGTCACCCAGGGGATCCGGATGTGGGCCGAGACGACCGGGGCCACCGCGCTGGAACTGATGACCCAGGAGTCCCGGTTCGCCAACCACTACGACGACGGCGAGCCCGGCGCGTTCCCCGGCTGGCACATGATCGGGGGCGGGATCGCCGGCTGGGGCGCCGGCCCGGACGTCGGCGCGGTCCAGCGCTGGATAGCCGAAGCCAAGCCGTGGATCGCGCTCGCGCCGGCCATGGACGGCGCGCTCGACCGCGACCGGATCAACGGCGTGAAGCTGTTCATCGCCGGCAGCGCCCACAACGCGATCACCGAGGTCCGGATCAACGGCCAGGTACACGAACTCGCGTCGCGGGCGCTGCTCGAGCTCGACTGGCCGCGCGTCCCGGAAGGCAGCGTCGCCCGCACGTTCTTCCTGCTGATCTAGGAAGCGGGCTTGCACTTCGGCGCGCTCGCCGAGGCCACGGACAGCTCGGGTGAGCTCATGATCGGCGCGACCGGATCGTAGGCGTCCGTCACGGCGTTCTGCGCGGTGTTCATCGCCTCGATGGCCGCGTCGATCGAGCTCTGGCTGCCCCGCTTGGCAGCGTCGAGCTTCGTCTTCCCGTTCGCCGCGGCGTCACGGGACGCGGTGAACTTGTCCAAGAAGGACTTCTTGGCGGTCTCCCCCGCCGGCGCCGGCGAGGCGGGCAGGGCGGCGAGCTCGGTCACGGCCTTCCCGGCGAGTTCCGCCTGGCGCGCCAGCGACTCGCTGACCATCTTCTGCGCGGCGGCCCCTGACGTCCCGCCGGGCTGAGGCTTCTTCGCGTCCTCACTGACCGTGTGGTGATACCCGTTCACGGCCCCGCAGAGCCCGTCCATCCACGCCACGGCGGCCGGATCGATCGCCGGTGCCGTGGCCACATTGGACGTCGAAGCGGGCACGGTGACGGTCGTGGCAGGTCCGCTACCACCGCCTCCGGTGCACCCGGCGACCGCCAGTCCCATGGCCCCTACCAGCACGAACCCCTGAAAAAACCGCATGTCGAATCTCCCCTCGCAGTGATCCCTCGCCTCGAACACGCTCTTGGCCGCCGCGAGGTTGCCCGCAAACTGGGATCATGACTGATCAGGTGGGTTCGGAGCCGCAATACGAGGTGTTCGCCGACGAATTCCTCGATCACGCGCGCGACGGCTTCTACAACGCGCACTACGACCGTCCGGCCTGTTTGGACCTGCTCGGTGACGTCGCCGGGCGCGGTGTCCTGGACGTGGCCTGCGGTCCCGGTCTCTACGCCGAGGAGCTGGTGGCTCGCGGCGCCCGGGTGATCGGGCTGGACCAGAGCCCGCGCATGGTCGAGCTGAGCCGGCAGCGCGTCCCCGCCGGCGAGTTCCACGTGCACGACCTCGCCGACCCGATCGGCTGGCTGCCGGACGGCTCGGTGGACCTCGTGTTGTTCGCGCTCGCGCTGGAGTACGTCGACGACCGGACGGCGGCGCTGCGGGAGCTGCGGCGGGTGCTGCGGCCGGACGGAGCGCTCGTGCTGTCGCGGATGCATCCGACCGGGGACTGGCTGCGGCACGGCGGGAACTACTTCGACGTGCGGGTGGTCGAGGAGGTGTGGGACAAGGGCTGGCAGGTGCGGTACTGGCTCGCGCCGCTGGAGCGGACGTGCGAGGAACTGCGCGAGGCGGGCTTTCTCATCGAGCGGCTGCTCGAGCCGCGGCCGACGGCGGAGGCGTCCACCCTCGACCGCGGCCGCTACGAACGCATGTCGCGCGAGCCGAGGGGATTCCTCGCGATCCGGGCGGTGCCGGACCCCCGGTGAAGTTGAGGACTACTCGCCCAGAAACCCTTCCACAGTGCGGCGGAAGCGGTCCGGCTCTTCGAGGTGCGCCATGTGACTCGAGTCCTCGAAGAGCGCCCACTCCGCCCCTGGCAGAGCGTCCCGCAGCTGTGCCACGACAGCCGGGGTCA
Organism: uncultured Actinomycetota bacterium; assembly: GCA_963762765.1. Taxonomy (GTDB): domain Bacteria; phylum Actinomycetota; class Actinomycetes; order Mycobacteriales; family Pseudonocardiaceae; genus Amycolatopsis. Next base: position 259,746 of record CAVXMR010000003.1, on the reverse strand, counting down.
CCTCGTCGTAACGCCCCGACACCAGCAGCACCGGAATCTCCACTGTGGACAGACGATCCGTGATGTCCCAGTCCCGTAGCGACCCGGTCATGGTGAACTCACTCGGCCCCACCATCGCCGTGTAGACCGTCGGGTCCTCACCCATCGCCCCCAGCGTCCGCATCAGCTCCTCCGGCACCGGCTTCGCGCGGCAGACGTGCGCGCGGTAGAACTCCCGCACCGCCTGCTGATACTCGGTGGACTCCACGGTCCCAGCCGCCTCGTGCCGCGCGATCGCTTCCTGTGTCGCAGCGGGAAGTGCGGCAACGACCGCGGCCACTTCCTGACGGAACAACGCCGAGGAGCCGTACGCGCTCACGGCGATCACCGAGCGAAGCCCGCGCGGACGGCGAACAGCGTGTTCCAGCGCCAGCATCCCGCCCCAGGAGTGGCCCAGAACGTGGTAGCCATCCGAGAAACCCAGCGCGGCCACCAAAGCTTCGAGTTCACTCACGAACAGATCCGGCGTCCAGAACGACGCGGGCGCGTCCGGATACCGGCCGGAGCGGCCGTTCCCGAGCTGGTCGTAGAAGACGCAGGGCCGCCCCAGCGAGGCGAGCGAGGTCAGGTAGTCGTGAGTCATGCCGGGGCCGCCGTGGCACACCACCAGCGGCACGCCGTCCCCCTCGGTGACGCGGTACCACGTCCGGAAGTCCTGCCACTGCAGGATTCCTTCGGTGCGGGCAGGGGTTTCCGTGGACATCGCGAGACCTCCGGGCAGGACGGCGGGCAACCGCCATCCTGCCCAGTCTCGTTGACCGATCGCTGACGCCGTCAGCGAGACGTCAGCGGCCGATCAGCCGGGGCCGGGACACTCAGAGTGACACGCCCGGTACCGAAGGAGAGCTCCGTGACCACGACCCAGCCCACCGACACCGGCGCGATGATCCGGCAGCTGCTGGGCGACGCGCTCGCCTACCTCTATCCCGCGTCGCTGCGGGTCGCCATCCGGCTCGAAATCCCGGAACTGCTGGCGGAACGCCCGAGAACCGCCGCCGAGCTCGCCGAGACGACCGGCGCCGACGCCTCGCACCTGCAGCGGATCCTGCGCTATCTGTCGTCCCGCGGGGTGTTCCAGGAGGACGAGACCGGCGCGTTCCACGCCACCGGGCTGTCCGAGCCGCTGCGCGCCGACGCGACGCCGTCCGTGCGCCAGACCGTCCTGCTGCTGACCGACGAGATCTACTGGCGCTCCACCGGCGCGCTCGAGGAGATCGTGCGCGGCGGCAAGACCGTGTTCGACGACCAGTTCGGCGCGCCGCTGTTCGAGCTGCTGGGCCGCGACCCCGAGAAGGCGGCGCTGTTCGACAGCGGGATCGCCGCGATTTCGGTGATCGAGCAGGAGGCCATCGCGGCCGCATACGAGTTCACCGACGGTGCCACCGTGATCGACGTCGGCGGCGGCCCCGGCGGCTTCCTGGCCACCGCGCTGCGGCGTGATCCGAGCCTTCATGGCGTGCTGTTCGAGCAGGAATCCGTGCTGGCAAAGCACATTCTGGACGAGCCCGCGCTGGCGGGCCGCTGGCGCACCGCCGCGGGCGACTTCTTCACCGCCGTGCCCGAGGGCGGCGACTTCTACGTCCTCAAGCGCGTGCTGCACGACTGGAACGACGAAGACAGCCTCAAGATCCTGCGCAGCTGCCGGGCCGCGATGCCCGAGCACGGCCGGGTGCTGGTGGTCGACGCCGTCATCCCGCCGGGCAACGAACCGCACGCCAGCAAGCTCTACGACGTCGCGATGATGACGATCTTCGACGGCAAGGAACGCACCGAAGAGGAGTTCACCCGGCTGCTCGCCGAGGCGGACCTGAAAGTCGCCCGGATCGTCCCGACGGCGGGCACACTGTCCATTGTGGAGGCGGTACCGGCATGACCCTCGACTACCCGATCCTGCGCACCGACCCGAGCACCCCGCCCGTCGACGAGTACGCCCGGCTGCGCAAGGAGCAGCCGGTGTGCCCGATCCACCTCGCCACCGGCGACCCCGGCTGGCTGGTGACCAGCTACGAGCACGCCCGCACGGTGCTGTCCGACCGGCGGTTCAGCCGCGAGGCGGTGTTCGCCGACGGCGCCCCGCGCTACCAGGCGACGCTGCCCAACCCGGACAGCGTGCAGAACATGGACCCGCCGCGGCACACCCGGGTCCGCGGGCTCGCCAACCAGGCGTTCAGCGCCCGCCGCGTCGAACTGCTGCGGCCGCGGATCGCCGAGATCACCGCCGAACTGCTGGACGACATGGCCGCGGCGGGCGGGCCGGTCGACCTCAACCTCGCCTTCGGCCGGCCGCTGCCGCTGCGCGTGATCTGCGAAATGCTCGGCGTTCCCTTTGCCGACCAGCAGAAGTTCGTGGACTGGACCGAGCGGATCATGTCGCTGGGCGAGTTCACCGGCGAGGAGATCGCCACCGCCTTCGCCGAGATGAAGGGCTACTTCAAGGACCTGGTCGCGGCCAAGCGCACCGACCCCGGCGACGACTTGCTGAGCGTGCTGACCTCGGTGGCCGACAGCGAGGGCACGCTCACCGAGTCCGAGGTCATGCACCTGGGCACCGCGATTCTGGTGGCAGGACACGACACCAGCGTCACGGTGATCGCCAGCGCCACGCTGACCCTGATGCGCAACCCGGACCAGGTGGAACTGCTGCGCCGCGAGCCATCGCGGTGGCCTGCCGCGGTGGAGGAACTCATCCGGCTGGACAACCCCGGCGTCGTGATCAACCCGCGGATCGCCACCTGCGACATCCCGCTCGGCGACGTCGTGATCCCGAAGGGCGCCGCGGTGCTCGCGCACGTCGGGGCGGCGTCGCGGGACGAGACGGTGGTCGACGCACCGGACACCTTCGACGTCACCCGGGACACCGGGTCGCTGCTCTCGCTCGGCCACGGGCCGCATTTCTGCATCGGCGCGAGCCTGGCGAAAGCCGAACTGGAAATCGGGCTGCGCGCGCTCTTCGAACGGTTTCCGGGACTGCGGCTGGCCGTCGAACCGGATGAGCTGCAGTGGCGCGACCGGGCCGCCCTCGGTGGGTTCAAGCAGTTTCCGGTGACCTGGTGAAACGCTGGTGCGTGGTAGGCTGACGGGGACACGACCTGGGGAAGGAATGCCGTGACCGCTGAGGTTCAGGCTGCCGTGGCGTTCGGCCACGTCGAGCCGCTGCCCACCCACTTCGACGATCTCGACCTCATGGGCATGGTCCACAACACGCGTTATCCGGTGCTCGTCGAACGGGCGCTGAACGGTTTCTGGGCGCGCCAGGGTTTCCATTTCCGAAACGGCGTGTACAGCCAGCCGGACGCGTTTCTCGTGGTCGCCGAATTCCAGATCAGCTACCGCGTGCCGATCCGCGGTACGACCCCGATCGGCGTGCACCTCTGGGTGGACAAGCTCGGCGAGTCCAGCGCCGCGTACGGCTTCCGCGTGCTTTCGGCCGACCAGTCGGTGGTGCACGCGGAGGGCAGGCGCGTGCACATCCGGCTCGACCAGGAGACGCTGCGGCCGACGTCGTGGACCCCAGCGGCGCGGGCGATCCTGGAAACCCTGCTCAAGCAGGACTGAGCGTTCCGGCTCCGGCAACCCGCGGTGAAGGCCGCACGGACGAAAGGGCCCTTCACCACGTCGGGCGCGATGAAAGTCCCTTTCGCCTCAACAAGTCCTTAAAGGACAGACTGCTGAAGGCGGCCTTCACCAGGGCAGAGTGCCGGCCTCGACGATCAGCGCCCGCTCAGGCAGCTCACTGATGGTAGCCGCCCGCACGATCACCCGAGCGCCTTCCTCCACCGTCTTCGTCCCGGCGAAGTTGTTCATGTCCGTCGCGACATAACCCGGCGAAACCGAGTACACACTCACGCCCGCATCCTTCAACGCCGCCGCGTACACCACCGAAGCCATGTTCATCGCCGACTTCGCCGTGACGTACGGCAGCAGGTCCGGCCGCTGGACACCGGCCTCGACCACCCGGCCGAACGTCGCCAGCGCGCTCGTCAGATTGACCACTCGGCCCGATGCCTTGCGCAGCAAGGGAAGCATCGCCTGTGTCACCGCGAACACGCCGACGAAGTTCGTCTCCAGCACCTCGCGCAGGTCGTCGACGGTCAGGTCGTCGAGCTCCTTGCGCTCGCCGCGGGCGATGCCCGTGATGCCCGCGTTGTTCACCAGCAGGTCCAGGCGCCCGAACGTCTCTTCGACGTAGGCTGCCGCCGCGCGCACGGTTTCCTGATCCGTGACGTCGAGGCGGACGAACCGCACGTCGCCTTCGAGCTCCTGTGCCGCAGCCTCGCCACGCGAAGCGTCGCGCCCGGTGGCGAGCACGGTGAAGCCCTCCGCCGCGAGCTGCCGGGCGACCTCCCGGCCGATTCCCTTGCCGGCCCCGGTCACCAGGGCCACCCGATCAGTCATCCCGTTTCCTTTCCACACAATGACACGGCGCGCCCGGATTCACCGGGCGCGCCGTGCATATCACAACAGGGGTCAGTCCGTCGCCGGTTCCGGTTCGGCCACCTTCACCGGCGCCGGTGTGGGCGCCGCCGGTGAAGGGGCCGGGGTGAACCGCAGCCACACGAACGCGACCACGAGCGCCACCACGACCAGGCCGGTGCAGACCGTGTACACCGAGGTGTAGGCCGCCATGCTGAGCTTGCCGTCGAGACCGGCCTGCAGCTGCAGCATCACCGCGAGGATCGCCACGCCGAGCGCGCCGCCGAACTGCCGCGCGGTGGTGTTGAGCCCGCTGGAGCTGGCGAACTTGATCGGCGGCGCGGACATCGCCGCCGACGCGGACGTGCCGTAGGTCGCCGCGCCCATGCCGATGCCGACCAGGAAACCGCCGGGCAGCCACAGCGTGAGGAACGCCGGTTCCTCCGTCATGCCGAACATGAACCAGACCCCGCAGGCCAGGAACGCGACCAGGCCGAACAGCGTCGCGAACCGCGGGCCGCCGAACTTCGCCGCGATCTTGCCCATCTGCAGCGCCGCGATCGAGGCCGCGATCGCGCCCGGCGACATCGCCAGGCCCGCCTGCAGCGCCGAGTAGTGCCACGTGTCGGTGATGTAGAGGACGCCGACGAGCAGCCACGGGTACTGCGCCATGCCGTAGAACAGCGACACGACGTTGGCGGCCATGAACGTCCGGTTGCCCCACAGCGTGGTGTCCAGCGCCGGCACCGGGTGGCTGCGCGAACGCACGATCACGTACACCAGCAGGATCAGGCCGAGCGCCAGCGAGCCGAGCGTCTTGACGTCGCCCCAGCCCCAGCTGCCGCCCTCGGTGACGCCGAGGGTCAGCCCGCCGATGCCGAGGGCGAGCAGCACGGTGCCGAGCGGGTCGGGCACCTTCGCCGTCGCCGAGCGCTCCTGCTTGGCCAGCAGCCGCAGCGAGGAGAAGATCAGCAGCGCACCGAAGGGCAGGTTGATCAGGAACACCGAGCGCCAGCCGAACAGGTCGACCAGCACGCCGCCCAGCGCGGGGCCGACGGCGGCGGCCAGTGCGGACGCCGCGCTCCACAGGCCGATCGAGCTGGCCCGCTTCTCCGCGGGGCCGTCGAGCAGCAGGATCGCCAGCGACGCCGGGATCATCGCCGCCGCGCCGGCACCCTGGATCATCCGGGCGGCGATCAGCACCGGCAGGTTCGGCGCCACCGCGCACAGCAGCGACGCGAGCGTGAAGAGCCCGATGCCGAGCACGAACAGCCGGCGTCTGCCGAGGACGTCGGCCAGGCGCCCGGCGGGTGCCAGCAGGGCCGCGAAGAGCACGGCGTACCCGCTGACCACCCAGGACAGGCCCGCGACCGTGGCCGAGGTGAAGTCCCGGTGCATGGCGGGAACCGCCAGGTTGGTGACGGTGGAGTCGAGCATCGAGAGGAACGCGCCCCCCGCTGCGGTGACCGTGACCGCGAGGTATCCCCGCGGAGTTCGGGCTGGCTCAGTCATCGTTGTTCCTGACCACTTCTTTCTCGAGAAACCGAACCGCCGGTCAGTCCCCGGCGCCCATTTCGATGGCCTGCTCGACCTGCTCGATGCGGGCCCGGTCGAGGTCACCCGCGATCTTCTCGTCCGCTTCCATCATCGACTCGACGTCGTATTCCTCGTAGCCGATGATCCCCATCTCCCCGAAAGCCCGCTTCATCTTGTCGCCGAAGAGGCCGATGTCGTTCAGCGTCGGGACGATCCGGGAGAACAGGTGACTGCGGAACGCGCGGAAGTGCTCCGAGTTCTTCATGAACTCGATGCATTCGTCGGCGTCGATGTCCAGGTTGCGCCAGACCTCCTCGCCGACGAACCGCTCCTGCATCATGTAGCAGGCTTCGATGCAGAACTCCTCACGCTCGTCGCGCTCGGCCTGGGTCAGCTGCGGGTAGTACTCGCGCAGCGCCAGCCTGCCGAAGGCGACGTGCCGGGCCTCGTCCTGCATGACGTAGGTGTTGAGCGCCTGCGCCAGCGGCTCGGCCGCGTTGTCCCGGATCAGGCCGAACGCGGCCAGCGCCAGGCCTTCGATCAGCACCTGCATGCCGAGGTAGGTCATGTCCCAGCGCGAATCCGAGATGACGTCGTTGAGCAGCGCCTTGAGCCCGGGATTGATCGGGTAGGCGAGCTCCAGCTTCTCGTGCAGGTAACGGGAATAGACCTCGACGTGGCGGGCCTCGTCCATCACCTGGGTGGCGGCGTAGAACTTCGCGTCGATCTCCGGCACGGTGTGCACGATCTTCGCCGAGCAGATCAGCGCGCCCTGCTCACCGTGCAGGAACTGGGAGAACTGCCACGACGCCAGGTGGTGCCGCACCATGCCGCGTTCCTTCGGCCCCAGCGAGTCCCAGACCCGCGAGCCGTAGATGGCGATGGTCTGCTCCGGTACCCCCATCGGGTCGTTCTTGTCGACCTCGATGGACCAGTCGAGCCGCTCGGCGGCGTCCCACTGCTTCTTCTTGCCCTTTTCGTACAGGCCTAGAAGCCGGTCACGGCCTTCGTCGTAGTTCCAGTCGAACACGGTGGTGCCACCCCCGGGCACCTCCCAGCGGGTCTGTTCGATCGGCAGCGCATAGACACGGGTGCTCACCAACGCCCTCCAGAAGTTCATGGCGGCTCCCCCGCGCCGGCTTCGCGGCACCCCAAGGTCCGGTCGTGACGACCGGGCCGCGCGGGCGGGAGGAGTCTCGGCGTCCAGTCTGTGGTCCCGGGCCCCTGGGAAGCAGTGGGGATATCCCTGGGAGAGGCCCCGGGGGCCCGATCGTCCGACGACCGGATCACAGTGAGCGGCCGCTTGGTATCTCACGCGCGGGCGATCCCACTTCGAAATCATCAGTGCAAACCACCTGACGGGATGAATTTGTCCACTAGACTCCCTTTCGGGGAGACGACGCGGGCGTTTCGGGCCAACACCCGATCGGGCGCTTGACCGTCGGCGTATTCGTGCACTGACGACTGGGAAATAGGTCGGCGCTTCAACGGCGAGGGGCCACCGTCCGGCACACAGGGGGAACTGAGTGACGACCCTAGACCCGTTCGACCTCTCCGTTCTCGAGCAATCACCGCTCGAGCACCTGAGACCGAATGGGACGAACTGGACAGTACGACCGGTGGGGCGCCGGTTGGAACTGACTTCGTTCGCGCAGACATTGGACGACTTCGTGCGCGGCGCGCCGTCCGTGCGCGTGCTCGAAGTGACCGGCGACGCCGGAATAGGCAAGACGACGGTGCTGCGCGAACTGGTCGGCATGGCACGCGACCGCAAGGCCGTCGTGCTCGCCGGCAGCCCGCAGCGGCGGCGGCCGCACAGCGTCTGGGCGGACGCGTTCGACGACCAGTACGAGCTGGTCCGGCAGGCGGCCGGGCGGACCTCGGCCTTCAGCCACGCCGAACTGGCCCACACCTTCCCCGCGCTGTCCGCGGACCCCGTGTCGCGGACCAGGTCGGAGCCGCCGTCCGGGACGGTGGACCCACGGCCGGTCCGCGAGCTGCTGGAAGAGCTCGCGGACCCGCGGCTGGTGCTCGTGCTCGACGACCTGCACGACGCCGACGCGGCGTCGCTGGAGCTCCTCGGCGGGCTGCTGCGCCGTCCGCCGAACGCGTCGGTGCTGTTCGTGCTCGGCTTCCGCGACCGCCAGGCCTGCATCACGCTGCGCGAGGCCGTCTCAGGGCGGTCCCAGCACGTGGCCTGGCACCGGCTGCGGCTGGCCCCGCTGAGCGAGCGGGACACCGAGGAGGTGCTGGCCGGGCGAGGCACCGCGAGCTGGCGGCGCAAGCTGCACCAGGACAGCGGCGGCAACCCGGCGTACCTCAAGGCGCTCGCCGCCGAGAGCGTCCCGTTCCCCGGCAGCGGCGCGCTGACCGCGCACGACCAGACCGGGGAAAGCGCGGTCCTGCTGCGTGAGCTGGACAGCCTGCCGCCGGTGACGAGGTCGGTGGCCGAGGCGGCCGCGGTGATCGGCACCGAGTTCGACCCCGGGCTGGTGGCCAGGGTGCTCGACATGTCCGAGCCCGAGGTGCTGGCCGCGGTCGGCGAGCTGATCCGCCACGACCTGCTCCGCCAGGTCGTGTCCGGGCAGTACTTCACGTTCCGCCATCCGGTGGTGTCGCGGGCGATCCGGACCGGCACCGAGCTGAGCCGCCGGATCCAGATGCACGTCAGCACCGACCGGGTGCTGCAGGCGCGCGGGGCGACGCCGGTGGAGCGCGCACCGCACGTCGAGCGCTGGGCGCGGTACGGCGACCTCGAAGCGGCGGACGTCCTCGAGGCCGCGGCGGCCACGGTGAGCGCGTCCGACCCGGCGACGGCGGCGACCTGGCTGGCGACCGCGCTGCGGGTCCTGCCGGGCGGGACGGACGGTGACGCGCGCCGGGCGCGCATGCTGATCCGGCTCGCCAAGGCCCGTGGCGCGATGGGCTACTTGCGCGAATGCCGCGACACGATGCACGAGGCACTGCGGATCCTGCCCACCGAGCCGCCGATCGAGCACGCGAACGCGGTCGCGTTCACCGCGCTCGTGCAGCGGCTGCTGGGCGCGCACGCGGAGACCGAGGCGATGCTGCGCGCCGAGATCGACGTGCTGGGGCGGCCGGAGTCGATGGCGTGCGCGCGGCTGACGTACGAGTTCGCGTGCTGCCAGCTCAGCAACGGCGAGTCCACGCAGTGCCGTGAAGCGGCGTTGCGCGCGCTGGCCGTGGCGAAGCGGCACGACCAGATCCCGCTGCAGGTGGCCTGTCTCGGGTTGCTGGCGATGGCCGAGGTGACCTCGGGCGGGATCGCCGCGGCCGAGGAGTACGCGCGCCGGGCTGCCCAGCTGCTGGACGCGATGCTGGACAGCGACTTCGCGCACAGCCTCGACGCCGTCGTCTGGATCGGCTGGAGCGAGGTGCTGCTCGAGCGCTGGGACGAGGCGTTGCGGCACTTCGAGAAGGCGGTCGAGGTGGCGAACCGCACCGAGCGCTGGCTGGTGCTGCCGCACCTGCTGGTCGGCGTGGTGTTCGCGCAGCGCAACCGGGGCCGGCTGGGCGAGGCACGGGCCGCGGCCGAGCACGCGGTGCACCTCGCGGAGAAGTCGCGCAGCCCGGAGCAGATGACCAGCGCGTACTCGACATTGTCCTGGATCGACGCCACCCTCGGCGACCTCGACCGGGCGCTGGAGAGCGGGCTGATCGCCACCGACCAGAACCGGGATTCGGCGAGCGGCTGGTGCGAGACGCTGGCGCTGCGGATGCTCGCCGACGTCCGGCTGATGAGCCGTGACCACGACGAGGCCATCACGCTGGTAGCCGCGGCGGGCGGGCCGGACCTCGCCGACGCGGACGTCTGCTCGCGGGTGGCCTGGTACGAACTGCTCACCCGCGCCGAGCTCATGGCCGGGCGGCCGGACGCCGCGGCGAAGTGGGCCCAGTCCGCGGAAGCGGCGGCCTCGATCCTGAACCAGCCCGGACGGACCGCGCTGGCGAAGCTGGCGATCGCCCAGGTGGCGTTGGCGGAGGCGCCGGGTTCGGCGCTGACGGCGGCCCGGGAAGCGGTGCAGGGCTTGGAAAAGTCCGGGATGGCACTGGACGCGCTGCGGGCCAGGACGGTGCTGGGCACGGCGTTGTGGCACCAGGGCTCGCACGACGAGGGCGTGCGCGAGCTGAAGAGCGTCGAGCTGGCGTTCTCGCGGCTGGGTGCGATGACGCTGAGCAGACAGGCTCGAACGGAGCGGCGTCGCCTGGCTGCGAAGTCGTCGAACCTGCGTGGCCGGGCCGAGGGCCGGGCGTGGGGGCTGACGGGGCGCGAGCAGGAAGTCGCGGATCTCGTCGGCGAAGGCATGACGAACCGGCTGATCGCGCGGCGGCTGCACATCGCGGAGAAGACGGTGGAAATGCACCTGTCGAACATCTTCGCGAAGATCGGCGTCTCGAGCCGAGCGGGCGTGGCCACCTACGTCACCCGCGCCGAATCCGACAACTGAGGGTCCGCTTGTTGTGCCGTGAAGGCCCCCTTACCAGCTGCGAGAGCCGGTAAGGGGGCCTTCACGGCTAATGGGGGATCATCCACAGAGGACGCTCGCGCCGGGAGTTGGGGCGACTTTGCGCTGGCGAGGGGCGGGTCTCCGGGCTCGTGAGCGTTGCGGGCGGTTCTAACCGCCCGCAACGCTCACGAGTCCTCGATGCCGCAGCCGGGTGCCGCTGGGGAAACCGCGCCCGGCCGGGGCGGGGTCACAGGGGGATGTTGCTGTGCTTCTTAGGCGGAGTGTGGACGCGCTTGGTGCGCAACGCCCGCAGCGCGCGGGACACCGCGTCGCGGGTTTCCGAGGGCAGGATGATGTCGTCGATACAGCCGCGCTCGGCTGCGATGTACGGGCTCAGCAACGTCTCTTCGTACTCCGCCGTCAAAGCGGCCCGCGAAGCCTCCGGATCGGGAGAGGCGACGATGTCCCGCCGGAACAGCATTTCGACGCCGCCGCGTGAGCCCATCACGCCGATCTGCGCCACCGGCCACGCGAAGCACAGGTCCGCGCCGAGTTCCTTCGAGCCCATCACCGCGTAGCCGCCGCCGAACGCCTTACGCGTGATCACGGTGACCTTGGGGACCGTAGCCTCGATGTACGCGAACCCCAGTTTCGCACCCCGGCGGATGATCCCGGCGTGCTCCTGGACCGTGCCCGGCAGAAACCCGGGCACATCCACGAGAGTCAGGATCGGGATCCCGAACGCGTCGCAGAACCGCACGAACCGCGCCGCCTTTTCGGCCGCGTCGATGTCCAGGGCGCCCGCCAGGTGCAGGGGCTGGTTCGCCACCACGCCCACCGACGCGCCCTCCACCCGCGCGAAGCCGCACAGGATGTTCGGCGCGAAACCGCCGTGGACCTCCAGGAACTCGCCGTCGTCGACCACGCTCTCGATCACCGAGCGCATGTCGTAGCCGTGCTCGGGCACGTCCGGCACCAGAGTGTCCAAAGTGGACCCGTCAGGCTCGCCGAAAGGGTAGTCGGGCGCGCTGTCGAGGTTGTTCGAGGGCAGGAACGAAAGCAGCTCCCGCACGTACTCCAGCGCATCGGTCTCGTCCGAGGCCAGGTAGTGCGCGTTGCCGGTCTTCGACGTGTGGACGCGGCCGCCGCCGAGGTCCTCCAGGCCGATCACCTCGCCGGTCACCGTGCGGATGACGTCCGGGCCGGTGACGAACATGTGCGAAGTCTTGTCCACCATCACCACGAAGTCCGTCGCGGCCGGGGTGTACACCGCGCCACCCGCGCACACGCCCATGATCACCGAAATCTGCGGGATCACGCCGGATGCGGTGACCACCCGCCGGGCGACCTGGCCGTACGCCGACAACGCCAGTACGCCCTCCTGCAGCCGTGCGCCGCTGGAGTCGCAGATGCCGATCACCGGCGTGCCCGCGGCCATCGCCAGGTCGAGCAGCTTGCCGACCTTGACCCCGAACACCTCCCCCACGCTGCCGGTGAAGGAGGTGACGTCCTGGGCGTAGACGTGCACCGGGCGCCCCTCCACGGTGCCGTAGCCGGTGACGACGCCGTCGCCGAACGGGCGCTTGCCGTCCACGCCGAAGTTCGTCGAGCGGTGCCGGGCGAACGCGTCGATCTCCACGAACGACCCGTCGTCCAGAAGCAGCTCGATGCGTTCCCGCGCGGTGAACTTGCCCAGTACGTGCTGGCGTTTCGCCGCCCGCGCCGAGCCCGGCTGCCGCGCGAGTTCCCGTCGCTGCCGAAATTCCTCCAACAGCGCGGCAGTGCCGGTCCTGGCCTGCACGGAGGTCACCGCGGCGCCCCCGCGGTGACCCGCGACGCCGCGGCCCGCACCGCGAACTCCGCCACCTGCCAGCCGATCGTGCGCAGCTGCGTGTCACAGCGTTCACGCGCTTCGGCGCTGCCGTCGCCCGGCTCGGGCGGTGAGGTGTTGACCGTGATGCCCAGCGGCGTCGGCCAGCCGCGCAGCGCGTGCACGACCGAGCGCAACGCCGACAGCGTGCTGCCGCCGGTCTGCCAGCCGCGCGCGGTGACGATGCTGCCGACCGCGCGCCCGTCCAGGTACGGCCGTTCCCGGTCCGCGAGGTGCTCCAGGTGATCCAGAGCGTTCTTCACCAGCGCGGACACGCCGCCGTGGTAGCTCGGGGTGGCCAGCAGGACGCCGTTGGCACGCCCGACCGTCTCCACCAAGTCCTCGGCCAACGGGCCCTGGATCCCTTGCCCCGGCACGAACATCGGCAGCTCGGAGAGGAACTGCCCGCCGAACAGCCGGGTCTCGGTGCCCGCGAGCTCGGCCGCGCTCAGCGCCGTCTCCAGCGCGCGTTCGGTCGACGACCCGGGCCGTCCCGTGCCGCCGATCCCCACCACCAGCGGCCGGCTCATCGCAGGCTCAGCGGGCGCAGGTCGGTCCAGACGGACTCGACGTGATCGAGGCAGGCCTGCCGCTCGCCGCGGAACCCGGACTCGGTCCAGCCGCCCGGCACCGGGAGCCGCGTGTCCCAGATCGAGTACTGCCCTTCGGTGTTGACCACCACGCAGTAGGTGTCCATGGTTCCTCCCGTGCTCATTTGCGGGTGTCCTTGACGATCCGGCCGTTCTTGACCACCAGCACGACGCGCTCGGGCCGGTCGAACAGCTCGGGTTCGGCCAGCGGGTCGAAGTCGACCGCGACCAGGTCGGCGAGCTTCCCGGTTTCGACCGAGCCGATCTTGTCCGCCACCCGCATGATCGAGGCGTTGACCGAGGTGGCCGACACGATGGCCTCCATCGCGCCGAGGATCTTCGCTTTCAGCGCGATTTCCAGGCCGCGGCGGTTCTGCTTCGGCCCGATCAGGTCGGAGCCGGAGCCGACCGGGACCCCGGCGGCGCGCGCGGCCAGCAGGCCGTCGGTCATGCCCTGCATGGTGTCGCCGACGCGCTCGCGGATCTGCGGCGGCAGGCCGTGCTGGTCGAAGTTCTCTTCGAGGATCTTGGCGATCGACAGCGTCGGCACGAGCGAGACGCCACCTTCGGCCATCATCGCGGCGGTCTCCTCGTCGATGCCGGTGCCATGCTCGACGCACTTCACCCCGGCCTTGACGGCGTTGTGGATCCCGGCGACGTTGTGCGCGTGCACGGTGACGTAGGTGTGGCGCGCGTTCGCCTCCTCCACCGCGACGGCGATCTCCTCGATGCTGAACTGGGTGTCGTCCAGCGAGTCCGCGATGGACACGACGCCACCCGTGACGGCCATCTTGAGGAAGGTCGCGCCCTGGCGGAAGCATTCGCGGGCGGCCTTGCGGACCTCGTCGCGGCCGTCGGAGATCCGGCCGACGGCGGTCAGGCCGCGCACCCGGAAGGCGAACGACTCGTCCGGCGCCTGGAACGGCGAGCCGAGGTGACCGTGCCCGCCGCACTGGACCAGCGGCGACGCCGAGCCCCAGATCCGCGGGCCGGGCACCAGGCCGCGGCCGACCGTGCGCAGCACGCCGTGGTCGATGCCGCCGCAGTCGCGGACCGCGGTGAAGCCGGCATCGAGCGTCTCGCGCAGGGTGCGGAAGATGTCCGCAGCGCGCTCGGCCACCGACAGCTCGTTGTTCAGCACCGCGCGCATCTCGCTGGAGTGTCCGATGTGGACGTGCGCGTCGATCAGGCCGGGCAGCAGGGTGAGCCCGCTGAGGTCGACCAGGTCCGCGTCGGCGGGCACCGAGGTGGCCTTGCCCACGGCGGTGATCCGGTCGTCGGTGACGGTCACCGCGGCATCGGATACCGGGTCACCACCGAGTCCGTCGATGAGGGTGGCGCCGGTCAGCAGCAACGACATTCTCAGACTCCAGAGGTGATCGGGGCGGGCAGCAAGCGCCCGCGGACGAAGAAGCCGAGCATCCGCTCGAAGTAGGCCGCGTCCAGCTCCGGCGCGACGTCGCCGGGCAACGACGAAAGCACGTTGGCACAGGACATCTCGGGCATGTCCCGGTCGGGCGTGTCGCCGAGCATCGCCATCAGCGGCGCCATGGCGTTGTCCTCGCCGTCGGCGTCGACGTGCTCGACCAGCTCGGTCCGCCACTGGTCGAACGGCACGATCCGCAGCGGGAAGCCGAAATCGCGGATCCGCTCGAAGATCTCGTTCCACTCCAACGGCTGCGGGTCGATCGCGTGGTACGTCCGCCCCAGCGCCTCCGGCTTTCCAGCCAGAGCCACGACAACGCGGGCGAAATGGTCGACCGTGCCGACCGCGAGCTTGTACCGCCGCGACGGCGCCGCGCCGAGCTGCACACAGCCCTGGATCACGTGCGTGACGTAGTCGTCGGCGTTGGTCGCACCGCTGCGGCTGTCCGAAAGCACGCCGCCCGCGCGGTACACCGACACCGGGATCCCGCGCGAGCGCGCGATCTCCACCAGCCCCTCGGCCACCCACTTGCTCTGGCTGTAGGCGGTGTCGTGACCGATCGGCGGCGGCAGCGGGTCGTCCTCGCGGATCACGTCCGGGTTCGAGAGGAACGCCCCGGCCAGCACGGCGAGGGTGGACACGTGGTGCACCGGCTTGAGCGTCGCCGTGGTGGCCAGCCGCAGGACCTCCTGCGTGCCCAGCACGTTCGACGCCTTGAGTGCCCGGTACGGCCGCACGAAGTTGACCCACGCGCCGCAGTGATAGATCGTGTCGACGGTCTCCGCCAGCTCCTCGAAGCGCGAAGAACCCAGGCCCAGCAACGGTTTCGCGAGGTCGCCGACGACGATCTTCAACCGGCTGGGCTTGACGGCCCCACTCAGGCCGTACGAGTCGAGCTTCGCCAGCACGCGCTCGCGGCCCGCCTCCTCGTCGGCCGCCCGGACCAGGCAGTGCACGGTCGCCCCGCCGGCCAGGAGCTCGGCCGCGAGGAACGCGCCCACGAATCCGGTCGCACCGGTGAGCAGCACCGACTTCCCCGCACCCGCCGCCGGCAATCCGGAAGCCGTGATGGTCTCGTCGAGCACGACCTCGGCCGCGAGGTCCGGCCCGACCGGGGCCTGCACGGCCTCGCCGCCCAGCGCACGATCGACCAGCGCGGCCATGGCCGCGACCGTCGGCGCCTGCAGGACGTCCCGTGCGGCGAGGTTGGTCGCGCCCATCCGCCGGAGTTCCTTGGTGACCTGGGTGACCATCAGCGAATGCGCGCCGAGGTCGAAGAAATCGTCCTCGATGCCGACCTCGTCCACGCCGAGCAGGTCGCACCAGATCTGCGCGATCTTGCGCTCCCGCTCGGTGCGCGGCGCGGATTCCTGCTGCACCGCAACGGTTTCCACCGGCACCTCGACGGGCTCGAAGCTCGCGCGGCGGCCGGGTTCGACCCAGAACCGGGTGCGCTCGAAGGGGTACGTCGGCAGCGGCACGCGGCGCGGCTGAGCCTCGCCGTGGAAGGCGTCCCAGTCGACCGGGACGTTCGCCTGCCACAGCCTGCCGACCGCGGTCAGCAGGTGCACCAGGTCGGGGTGGGCGTCGCGGGCCAGGCCCATGGTCGGCACGGTGACCGGCGCGGGCGCGATCTGCTGCGCCGCGGCCAAAGCGGACAGCGACCGTCCCGGCCCGACCTCCAGCAGCACCCGGCCCGGCGCGGACAGCGCCTCGCGGACGCCGTCGGAGAACCGCACCTCCTGGCGCAGGTGCCGGACCCAGTGCTCGGGATCGGTGACCTCGGCGCCGGCCCAGGTGCCGGTGACGCAGGAGACGTACGGCATCGAAGGTTCGTTCAGCTTCAGTGCTTTGACGCGCAGCCGGAAGTCGTCGAGGAACGGCTCGACCATCCACGAGTGGCTGGCCACCGGGACGCTCACCTTGCGGCAGTCGACGTCCTTGGCCCGCAGTTCCTTGAGCCACAGCGCGATGTCCTCGTCCGGCCCGGCCACCACGGTCATGTCGGGGGCGTTGACCGCGGAGATCGACAGCCGCTCCGGCAGCATCGCCGCGACCTCGCCCTCGGGCAGCTGGACGACGAGCATCTTGCCCGGGTCCATCCGCGCGAACAACTCGCCACGGGCCAGCGTGATGTCCAGCGCGTCCTCGAGGCTGAACACCCCGGCCAGGCACGCGGCGACGTACTCGCCGAGGCTGTGCCCGACCATCGCGGCGGGCTCGATGCCCCACGCCATCAGCTGGCGCGCGAGCGCGTACTCGATGACGAACAGCGAGGACACCACTCCGGCGCCCTGGTCACGGCCGAACGTCGCCTGCCCGCCGGCGAGCCCCTTGCCCTCCAGCGGCGTGAACGCCGAGGGAAACAGCAGCCGCCGCAGGTCGAAACCCAGGCGGGGCTCCAGGATCTCGGCACATCTGTCCACTTCGGACCGGAACACCGGTTCGCTGCGGTAGATGTCGAGTCCCATGTCGGGATGCTGGGCCCCGCCGCCGGGGAAGGCGAAGACGGCGCGGCCCGGGTCTCCCGACGCGGTGCGCGTGACCAGCCGGGTCGAGTCCGTACCGGACAACGCCTCGACGGCGTCGGCGGGGTCGGCGCAGACGAGCGAACCGGCGGGCGGCGAACGCACGCCGCCCGGTCTGCAGGGTGTAGGCGGCGTCGGCGAGTGAGCCGACGAAGTCGCCCAGGTGCTCGGCGAGCCCGGCGGTGGCGCGATCCAGCGCGCTCCGGTCGCGGGCCGAGATCGGCAGCAGCTGCCACGGCCGCGCCTCAGCCCGGCTCCGGAACGCGCGGGCGCCTGTTCGAGGACCACGTGGGCGTTCGTCCCACCGACGCCGAAGGAACTCACCGCCGCCCGCCGCACGCCGAGCCAGTCCTGCGAGGCCGTGGGCACGTAGAACGGCGTCTTCTCCAGCTCCAGCGTGGGGTTGGGCGCGGTGAAGTTCGCGTTCGGCGGGATGGTCGCGTGGTGCACGGCCAGGGCGGCCCGCATCAGCCCGGCGAGCCCGGCGGCAGCGTCGAGGTGGCCGATGTTGGCCTTGACCGAGCCCAGCGCGCAGATCCCGGTCTCGTCGGTGCCGAAGGCCTGGGCCAGCGCGGTCACCTCGATCGGGTCGCCGACGCGGGTGGCGGTGCCGTGCGCCTCGACGTAGCCGACGCTGGCCGGGTCGATGCCCGCCACCGCGTGCGCGGCGCTGATGACCTTGGCCTGCCCGGAGACGCTGGGCGCGGCGAAGCCCGCCTTGCCGGAGCCGTCGTTGTTCATCGCGGACCCGCGGATCACGGCGTAGATGTGGTCCCGGTCGGCGACCGCGTCGGACAGCCGCCGCAGCACGACGGTCACCACGCCGTTGCCCGGCACGGTTCCGGCGGCAGCGGCGTCGAACGGCGCGGCAGTGGCCCTCGGCGCTGAACAACCCGCTGTCCGCCACCGGATATCCGGCCTTCAGCGGCACGTTGAGCGAGACGCCGCCGACGATCGCGGCGTCGCACTCGTAGCTCAGCAGCGACTGGCACGCCAGGTGGGTGGCGACCAGCGACGTCGAACACGCCGTCTGCACGGTCAGCGCCGGGCCCTTGAGGTCCAGCAGGTGCGCGATGCGGGTGGCGAGGAAGTCCTTGTCGTTGAACATCCTCGACAGCGGCGCCATCGGCGAGCGCTGGAACCGCGGGTTGGTGGCGAGGTTCGCCAGCAGGTACTTGTTCATGAACGCGCCCGCGAACACGCCGACCGACTCGCCGAGCCCGGCCGGGTCGTGCCCGCTGTCCTCGACCGCGGCCCACGCGGACTCGCAGAGCAGCCGGTGCTGCGGGTCCATCGTCTCGGCCTCGGCCGGGGTGAAGCCGAAGAACCCGGCGTCGAAGCGGTCCCCGTCCTCGATGTAGCCGGCGGCGGGCACGAAGTCGGGATCCTCCAGGACCTCCGGGTCGGTTCCGGCGGCCAGCAGTTCCTCGGCGCCGAAGCGAGTGATCGACTCGACGCCGTCCCGCATCCGCGTCCAGAAGTCCTCGGGCGTACTCGCCCCGGGGACGCGGCAGGCCATGCCGACGATCGCGATCGGCTCGAGGCCGTCCAGCTCACTCATCGGGTACTCCCCCGGTTCGCCCGTGCCCGCAACGCCGCGACGCGCCGGTTCGCGGCCTGCTTGGTCTCGGTGAGGTCGACGTCCTTGCCGCCGTCGTCGAGCGCGCCGACCAGCCCGCGCACGGTCGGGAAGCGGAACAGGTCGACCAGCGAGATCCGCTCGCCGAACACCGCCACCAGCCGGGTGCGGGCCTGGACGGCGAGCAGCGAGTTGCCGCCGATCTCGAAGAAGTTGTCGTCGACGCCGATCTTCTCGGCCCGCAGGACGTCGGCGAAGATCGCGGCGACCTGCCGCTCCTGCTCGCCCTCGGGCTCGCGGTAGTCGGCCACCCGGCGTCTGCTCGGGATCGGGCAGCCGCTTCCGGTCGATCTTGCCGTTGGGGGTGAGCGGGAACTCGTCCAGCGTGACGCAGCGCGGTCGGCACCATGTAGTCCGGCAGCGACCGGGCCAGGAACGCCTTCGCGCTCGAAGGTCCAGCCGGCTCTCCGCACCGGGCACCGGCACGGCGTAGGCCACGAGGTGACGCAGAGCCTCCTCGCCGCGGACCGCGACGACGGCCGAGCGGACATCCGGATGCGCGCGCAGCGCCTCCTCGATCTCGCCGAGTTCGATGCGGTGGCCGTGCAGCTTGACCTGGTGGTCGAGCCGGCCGAGGAACTCGAGCGAGCCGTCGGCGCAGGCGGCGCACGAGGTCGCCGGTGCGGTAGAGCCGCGCGCCGGGGACGCCGGAGAACGGGTCCGGGACGAACCGCTCGGCGGTCAGCGCGGGCCGGTCGTGGTAGCCGCGGGCGACGCTCTCGCCACCAAGCAGCAGCTCACCCGGCACGTTCACCGGCGCGGGACGCAGGTACCGGTCCACGACGTACGCGCGGACACCGGCCAGCGGGATGCCGATGAGGACGTCTTCGCCGGGCCGGATCTGCTGCGTCGTGGCCCAGACCGTGGCCTCCGTCGGGCCGTACATGTTGTGCAGCCCCGACTTCGGCAGCGTCGCCAGCCGCGCGGCCAGCGGCGTCGGCAAAGCCTCGCCGCCGACGAGCAGCCGCTGCAGGCCCGCCAGCGCGGCGCGGGAGTCGTCGTCCTCGCTGATCATCTCGGCCAGCGACGGGGTGCACTGCAGGTGCGTGACGCCGTGGCGGCGCAGCTGCGCGACCACCGGCTCGTCGGCGGCGGCCGCGCGGCGGCGGTCCTCGCTGACGTCGCGGGCCAGCGCGAGCTGGTCCAGCGAGCCGAGCACCTGGTCGTGGGAAACGCCGAAGTCGACCAGGCAAGCCACCTCGTCGACCCCGGCGAGCTTGAGCCGGTCCACGATGTCCGCGCAGTGCTCGGGCGTGCCGAGCAAGGCCGACGTCTCGAAGAACCGGTCGAAGGCCTGCGCCACCAGCGCGTCCAGCTCGGCCTCGGGCAGGGCCTTGAGGTTCACCTCGCGGCCCATCGCCTGGCTGAGGCCGGACAGCAGGTCCAAAGAGGACTTGATGTAGGCGGTCAGCGGCTCGCGGACGATCTCGCGGACCTCGTCGACGTCCTGGCCCGCGAAGGAGTGCAGCATCACGGTCACGTGGCCGTCGCCGGAGTGGCCGCTCTCGCGCCAAGCCTGGCGGTACAGCGCGATCTTGTGCGACAGCTGCTCGACCGAATGCCCGAGCAGGTGGGTGAGCAGGTTCGCGCCCGCCTCCCCGGCCATCTGGAACGTCTCGGGGCTGCGCGCGCTGGTGACCCACACCGGCAGGTCGGCCTGGACCGGCGGCGGGAACACCCGGACGTCGACCTCGGTGTCCACGCCGTTGCGGCGCCGGACGCTGCCGCCGCGCCACAGCCCGCGCAGCTCCTCCAGCTGGGCCATCATCAGCTTCTTGCGGTCGGCGTAGTTCTCCGGCGCGAGCACGAAGTCGTTGGGCTGCCAGCCCGGACGCGATGGAGATGCCGACCCGGCCGTGCGAGAGATTGTCCACAATGGACCATTCCTCGGCCACGCGGAGCGGGTCGTGCAGCGGCAGGACGACGCTGCCTGCGCGGACGGCGATGTTTTCGGTCACCGCGGCGATCGCCGACGCCGTCACCGACGGGTTCGGGTAGAGCCCGCCGAATTCATGGAAGTGCCGCTCGGGCGTCCACACCGCGGAGAACCCGTTGCGGTCGGCGAACTTCGCGCCCTCCATCAGCAGGCGGTAGCGGTCGGCCGGGTCGCCGCCCTTGTCGCCGCCGAAGTAGAACAGGCTGAAGTCCATGGTCTTCGCCTGCGCCGACGCGGGGACGACGGCGCCGCCCTCCTGCCGGGCCGCGGTCGGCTCGTCGCCGCGCACGACCACGCGGTAGCCGCGGGCGAGCGTCCACAGCAGCTCCAGCACGGAGATGTCGAACGACATGCTGGTGACCGCGAGCCAGGTGCCCGGGTCGTCACCGCCGAGCACGCGGTCCATGCCGGTGAAGAAGTTGAGGACGTTCCGGTGCGAGAGCATCACGCCCTTCGGCTTCCCGGTGGAGCCGGAGGTGTAGATCAGGTAGGCCAGATCCTCCTGCGCGGGCCAGGTCACCTCGGTGACGACGGCCTCGCCGGGTTCGTCGATCCGGACGACGGTGACCGACAGGCTGTCCAGCCGCCGCGCGAGCCCGGCGCGGCTGACGAGCACCGGAGTGGCCGAGTCGGCGACCATGAACGCGAGCCGGTCCTGTGGGTAGCCGGGGTCCAGCGGCAGGTAGCCGCCGCCCGCCTTGAGGATCGCCAGCAACGTGATGACCAGCTCGGGCGAGCGGTCCAGATACACCCCGACCGGGACGCCGGGGCCGACGCCGTGGCCGCGCAGCCGGGCTGCGAGGGCGTCGGCGCGCTCGTCGACCTCGCGGTAGCTGAGCGCGTCGGCGGGGTCCTGGTCGGCGCCGAGCAACGCGGGCGCGTCCGGCGTGCGGGCGGCCTGCGCGGCGATCAGCTCGTGGACGAGGTCGGCCCCGATCGGCGCCGACGCCGGGTTCCAGTCGATCAGCACGCGGTCGAGGTCGACCTCGGTCAAGACCGGCAGGGCGCCGATCGAGCGGTCCGGGTCGGCGAGCGCGCCGGCCAGCAGCGTCTGGAACTGCTCGCCGATCTGGTGCGCGGTGGCCTCGGTGAACAGGTCGGTGGCGTACTCCAGCCGGAACGAAAGCCGCTCCGGCGCGTTCGTCATGCTCAGCGTGAGGTCGAACTTCGCGGTGGCGGTGTCGCCCGGCGCCATCGCGACCTCGCAGCCGGGCAGCTTCAGCCCGGGCTCTCCATCGGTGTCCTGGTAGCTGAACATCAACTGGAACAACGGGTTGTGCGACGGGTCGCGGACCGGGTGCAGCTCTTCGACGAGCTTCTCGAACGGCAGATCCTGGTGCACCATCGCGGCGCGTGACTCGGCCCGGGTGCGCTCGACCAGCTCGCGGAAGGTCGGCTGCCCCGAGACGTCCAGTCGGTGCACGACGGTGTTGGCGAAGAACCCGACCAGGTGCTGGACCTCAGGGCGTGAACGTCCGGCCGCCGGAGATCCGGTGACCACCTCGTCGGTGCCGGTGTAGGCGTGCACGAAGGCGGAGAACGCCGCCAGCAGCACCGCGAACGGCGTGGCCGTGGTCGTCCGGGCCAGCTCGGCGACCTCCTCGGCGACGTGCGCGGGCAGCACGAAGTCGAGGTGCGCGCCCGCGTACGTCTGCGCCGGGGGACGCGGGAAGTCGGTCGGCAGGCCGGACAGCGCCGGGATACCCGCCAGCTTCTCGCGCCAGTACGCCAGCGGCTCGTCGATCTCCTGGGACGTCTGCCAAGCGGCGAAGTCGGTGTACTGGGCGGTCAGCTCCGGCACGTCCGCGGTCTCACCGTTCTGGAAGGCCTGGTAGAAGGCGGAAATCTCGTGCTCCAGCAACGCCAGCGACCAGCCGTCGCAGGCGATGTGGTGCAGCGTCAGGCAGAACCAGTGCTCCTCGGCGCCGAGGCGGATCAGCAGCGGACGCAGGTTCAGCCCGGACTCGAGCGAGATCGGCGCCCGGGCCTGCTCCTCGGCGACGCGCTCGGCTTCGTTCGGTGCCTGAGACCTCGCGGACCTCGACCCGCACCGGTTCGGCGGGCACCACGGACTGGCGCGGGCCGCCGTCGACGTCCCGGAAGACCGTGCGCAGCACGTGGTGGCGGCGCACGACCTCGGTGACCGCGTGCTCCAGCGCGGCGACGTCGACCGGGCCATCGATGCGGTACTGCAGCGGCACGAGATAGACCGCGCTGCCCGGGTCGAGCTGCTCGAGGAACCACAGCCGCTGCTGCGGATAGGACAGGGCGAAGTGGCGTTCGGCGGCGCGTTGGCGCAGGCGCTCGGCGAGCAGCGCGCGGCGTTCGTCGGTCTGGCTCATCGGTCGACCTCGTTCTCCGTCGTGCGCAACAGCGCCTCCACTTCGTCGTCGGACAGCTCGTCGAGCCGCTCCAACAGCAGTTCCTCTTCGTGTGCCGCGGTGATGGCCTGCGCGCTCCCGCGTCCGGCCTCGACGTCGGCGGCCAGCCGTGCGACGGTCGGCGTGCGCAGGAATTCGCGCAGTGCGACGTCGCACTCCCAGCGCTCGTTGACCCGCGCGACCAGCCGCATGGCGAGCAGCGAATGCCCGCCGAGGGCGAAGAAGTCGTCGGTGACGCCGACCTGGTCCAGGCCTAGGGTCTGGGCGACCATCTCGGCTACGGCGGTCTCGATCTCGCCACTCGGCGCGACGTACTCACCGGCGTCGGGCCGGGTCTCGCCGACGTCAGGCAAACGCTTGCGGTCGACCTTGCCGCTGGTGGTCATCGGCATCTCGGCCAGCTCGACGAACACCGCCGGGACGAGATGCGGCGGGAGCGTCGCGGCGAGGAAGTCCCTCAGGCCACTGGCGCTTTGACCCGGCTTGGCGACGACGTAGGCGACGAGCCGCTTGTCCGAGCTTTCGCCGCGGGCGACGACGGCGACCTGCGCCAGCGCCGGGTGCGCGGCGAGGGCGGCCTCGACCTCGCCGGGCTCGATCCGGAAGCCGCGGATCTTGACCTGGTCGTCGAACCGGCCGAGGAACTCGATCGTGCCGTCGGGCAGGGTGCGGACGCGGTCGCCGGTGCGGTACATCCGCGAGCCGTCGCCCGCGTAGGGGTCGGGCAGGAAGCGTTCCGCGGTCAGCGCGGGCCGGTTCGCGTAACCGCGGGCGACGCCGGGGCCGCCGAGGTACAGCTCGCCGGGCACGCCTTCGGGCGTCGGCCGCAGGAACTCGTCGAGGACGTACGCCGTGGTGTTCGCGATCGCGGTGCCGATCGGGATGGACGTCGCACGGTCCGGGACGTGCTCGATGTGGTGACACACGGCGAACGTCGTGACCTCGGTCGGGCCGTAGCCGTTGACCAGCCGCTGAGGTTTCTCCTGCTGCTCAAGGAGTTTCCGCACGCGGGCGACGTTGAGCGCGTCCCCGCCCACCATCAGGTCGGTCATCCCGGCGAAACTCTCCGGGTATTCGGCCATCACCTCGGTGAACAGCGCCGAGGTCAGGAACATCGTGGTCACGCCGTGCTTCTTCAGCCGCCGCCCCAGCTCACCCGGGGTGAGCAGCGCGTCCGGCGGGATCACCGCGACCGAACCACCGTTGAGCAGCGCACCCCACAACTCGAAGGTCAGCGCGTCGAACGACGGGTCGGCGACCTGCGCGAAGCGGCTCTCCGGTCCAAAGTGGACATACTCGGCACCTCGGATCAGCCGGACCACCGCGCGCTGCGGCACCTGCACGCCCTTCGGACGTCCGGTGGAGCCCGAGGTGAACATGACGTACGCGAGGTTCCCGCCGGTCACCTCGGTGTCAGCCTCGGCGTCCGGCAGCACGGTCTCGTCGAGCGCGATCACCGGCGTGTCCCCGGCGAGGTCACGCAGGCCCGACCGCGTCACCACCAGCGGGACGTCGGCGTCGGCGAGCATCCAGCCGATCCGGTCCGCCGGGTACGCCGGGTCAAGCGGGACGTACGCACCGCCTGCCTTCACCACCGCGAGCAACACGGTCAGCAGTTCGGTGCCCCGCTCCAGCAGCACGCCGACCGGGACCTCCGGGCGGACACCGGCTTCACGCAACACCGCCGCCAGGCGACCACTGCGGTCGTCAAGTTCGGCGTAGGTGAGCGTCTCGTCGTCCGAAACCAGCGCGACGGCGTCCGGGCGCGCGGCGACCTGCTCGGCGAACAGCGCCGCGATGCCGGTGTCCGGGAAGTCCGGTGTGAACCCGGCAGTAGCCTCGATGCGTTGGTGTGATTGGTTTTCCGTGAGCAGCGGGAGCCGCGTGAACGGCAGTTCGGGAGCGTCGAGGGCGGCCGAGAGCAGCGCCTGGAAGTGCTCGACCATGGCGCGCATCGTGCGCTCGTCGAACAGGTCGGTGGCGTACTCCCAGATCAGCGTGATCGGCGCTTCGTCGTCCCCGACGCCGTGCCCGGCCTGCTGCTCGGCCCGCGGGATGACGACGACGTTGAGGTCGGTCTTGGCGGAACCGTTGTGCCGCTCGCGAACGCTGCCACTCAGCCCGGCGAACCGAAGGTCCGGGACCAGCGAGTCGTGGAAGCTGAACATCGCCTGGAACACCGGGTTGCGCGACGGGTCGTGCGGGATCGCCGTGGTGCCGACGAGCCGGTCGATCGGCACGTCCTGCCACTGGTGCGCGCGCCCGATCGTCTGGTGCGCCCGGCCGACCAGGTCGGCGAACGACGGCGAGCCGTCGAGCCGCACGCGCAGCGGCAGCGTGTTGACGACCATGCCGATCATCGGCTCGATCTCGACCTGCCGCCGGTTGGCCACGCCACTGCCGACGACGACGTCGTCCTGCCCGCTGTAGCGGGAGAGCAGCGCGGCGAACCCGGCGAGCATCGTGGTGTAGAGCGTCGTGCCGCGCTCGTGGCTGTACGCGCGCAGGCGGCCGCAGAGGTCGCCGGGCAGGTCCAGCCGCACCGCGGCACCGGCGAAACTCTGCGACGCCGGGCGCGGCCGGTCGGTCGGCAGCTCCAGCGCGGCCGGGGCGCCTGCCAGCTCGGTGCGCCAGTGCTGCAGACACGTCTCGAGGACCTCACCCTGCAGCCAGTCACGCTGCCAGCGCGCGAAGTCCTTGTACTGCACGGGAACCGGCTGCAGCGGCGACGGCTCCCCCGCGGCCAGCGCGGGATAGAGCGCCTGGAGTTCATGCAGGAACAGCGCGTACGACCAGCCGTCGTGCACGAGGTGGTGCTCGACGTGCACGAGCATGTGGTCCTGCTCGGCCAGCCGGATGAGCACCCAGCGCACCAGCGGCGGCGCCGAGAGGTCGAACGGGTCGGCGACGGTCTCGCGGACGATGTCTTCGGCGCGCTCCGGCTCGTCGCTGAGATCGACGAGCGGGAGGTCGACGGCCATCGGCTCGCGGACGAGCTGCACCGGCTGGCCGTCGATCGGCACGAACGCGGTGCGGAACACCTCGTGGCGCCGGACGATTTCGGTCAGGGTGTCGCGCAGGACTCCGGCGTCGAGCGGGCCCTGCAGCCGAATGGTCGCCTGTGCGTTGTAGGCGAGGTTGCCCGGCGCCAGGCGCTCGAGGAACCAGATCCGCTCCTGCGGGAACGACAACGGCACCGGGCCGTCCTCGTCCCGCGGCACGATCGGCGGGAAGACGACCTCGGACGTCGTGGCGTCGAGGAACTCCGCGGTCGCGGCGACGGTCCGGCGGTCGTAGAACTCGACCAGCGGCAGCTCCTGGCCGAGCACCGAACGCACGCGCGCGGCGAACCGGCCGGCGAGCAGGGAATGCCCGCCCAGGGCGAAGAAGTCGTCGGTGACGCCGATCTCGGGCACGCCCAGCAGCTCGGCGAGGATGTCCGCGAGGGCCTGTTCGGTCGGGGTGCTCGGCTTGACCTGGTCGCCGCCGCGGACCGGCGCGGGCAGCGCGGCGCGGTCGATCTTGCCGCTGGGGGACAACGGCATCTCGTCGAGCACGACGATCGCCGAGGGCACCATGTGCTTCGGCAGCACCTCACCGAGGAATGCGGTCAGCGCGTCCGGCTCGGCGTCGCCGGTGACGTAGGCGACCAGCTCCTCGCCGCGGACCACGACGGTCGCGTCGGTGACGTCGTCGTGCGCGCGCAGCTGGGCGGTGATCTCCCCGGGCTCGATGCGGAACCCGCGGAACTTGACCTGGTCGTCGATCCGGCCGAGGAACTCCAGCCCGTTGTTCTTCTCGACGACCCGGTCACCGGTGCGGTAGACGCGCTCGCCCTCGATCTCGACGAACCGCTCCGCGGTCAGCTCGTGACGGCCGAGGTAGCCGCGCGCGAGGCCGGCGCCACCGATGGCGAGCTCACCCGGCACGCCGGGTGCGACCGGCCGCAGGTTCTCGTCGAGCACGACCGTGGTGGCGCCGGAGATGGCGGAACCGATCGACGGCTTGCCGGGACCGGCCAGCTCGGCGACCGTCGCCCAGACCGTGGTTTCGGTGGGGCCGTAGGCGTTGAACATCCGGCGTCCCGGCTGCCAGCGCGCGACCAGGTGCTCGGGGAGCGCTTCCCCGGCGCAGATCAGGACTTCCAGCTCCGGCAGGTCGGCTTCGGGGACGGTGGCGAGCACCGACGGCGGCAGCGTCACGTGCGTGACGCGCTGGTCGCGCAGGAAGTCGCCGAGGGCGGGGCCGGGGCCGATGTCTTCGCGCGGGGCGAGCACCAGCGTCGCGCCGGTGCCCAGCGCCATCGCGATCTCGAACACCGAGGCGTCGAAGCTGATCGGCGCGAACTGCAGGACCCGCTTGCCCGGCCCGGCGCCGAACAGCCCGGCCTCGGCGGCGGTCAGGTTCGCCAGGCCGCGGTGGGTCAGCTGCACACCCTTGGGCCGTCCGGTCGAGCCGGAGGTGTAAATGACATAAGCAAGATCGTCGGGCTCGTGCTCCGCGGCGGGCGCGGGCTCGGCGGTCGCGCGCGGGCCGACGATCTCGACGGTGTCGCCCCCGATCGCGCGGCCGGTCTGCTCGTCCGCGACCAGCCGCGTCACGCCGGAGTCCTCGAGCATGTAGCGGAGGCGGTCGGCCGGATAGGCGGGGTCGAGCGGCAGCCACGCGGCGCGGGCGCCGACGATGCCCAGGATGGCGATGACCAGCTCGAGCGACGGCCGGGCGGTGATGCCGACCAGCTCACCGGGCTTGACGCCGCGGGCGATCAGGTCGCCCGCGAGGCGACGGGCGGCTTCGGCCAGCTCGGTGTAGGTCAGCTTCTCGCCGCCGTACTCGGCCGCGACGGCGTCCGGGGTGCGCGCGGCCTGGCGGGTGAACACGTCCGGGAACAAAGCGGTGTCCATTTTGGCTCGGCGCTCCTAGCTGAAGGTCCAGCGGGCGGTGGTGGTTTCGAAGACGAGTTCCGAGGCACCGAAGCGGTACTCACGCACGGCTGGCCGGGGAACCTCGGGGTTGAGCTGCAAGGTCAGCTCGGTGACCCGCTCGATGTCGCTGTGTTCGAGGCGCAGGGTGAGCTCGGGGCTCGACACCTCGAGGGCGTCGCCGTCCTCGCGCTTGTCGTAGCCGAAGGGCGTGAGCGCGGCGGCGATGCTGCTCGCCCGTTCGGGCGTGGTCTGCAGGGTGACGCCGACGATGTCCTCGAGCAGGCGCGGGGCGGGCCCGCCGAGCACGGCGTCGAGGTAGGCCTGGCGGCGCAGCGAGCCGTCGGCGGCCGGGACCGCGCCGAGCGAGGTGAAGTACTCCTGCGTGACCTCGTTGAGCAGCAGCAGGAACGGGCTGGCCTCACCGAGGTTCACCGCGATCAGGTGGTACCAGGGCTGCTGCTCCTCGACGCCGGGGACGCTGCGGCGGACGAGGTCGGCGTGGTAGATGACGTCGTTCTCGTCGAGCAGGTCGCGCGCGGCCTTCGACGATCCCGGCTCCTCGAAGGAGAAGACCAGTCCGCCGCGCAGCCCTCCCCCGCCGAGCTCGCCGCCGAACAGCTCGACCAGCGTGTTCCGGCCCGCGATGCCGAGCGTGCGGTAGCTGCCGGCCACCGAGCTGTCGGCCTTCTTCTGCTTCAGCCTGCCGAAGCGGTCGGCGACGAACGCCGATTGGGCGATCTCCGCGTGCGTGCCGGCGTCCAGCAGCACCATCACGTGGTCCAGGCGTGGACCAGCCGTTCTTCCGGCACGGATCACGGAAACTCCGATCGAGTCGGGAATTCGAGAACAATTACGAACAAATCGATGGCAGTCGAAATCGGCGATACTTTCCCCAGTCAGCCGAATTCGACGCACCCCAGTAGCCCCAGTAGACGCGAAGGCTCGCTCCGCGCACCGAATTGTCACATCACCGCGGGGCGCCGGTGGTACTGGGGGAATCCCTGCATCCACCCGGCCTTTCCCCTGGGTCGCCCCGGGGTGGCGCCGGGAACGGCACCCGCCCCTGCGACGTTCGGCGCAATGGTGACCGGCAATCGTCGCAGTACCCGCCCGTTCGGCTGCGGATAGTAAATAAGCGATCACGGCCATTCGTTACCAGCCGGAAGCCCGCTTGACAGGGAGGAAATGCATAATGACGATAGGCGCCGTGTCGTCGAATTGGGGGCGACCACACATTCGAAGACGAGGAGTGCCGTGCACATCGACATCCTGGGCAGTATCACCGTCACCACGCACGGTGAAGAGCGCACGATCGGCTCCAACAAGACGAGAGCCGTGCTGGCGACGCTGGCGGTGGAGGCCGGTCACGCGATTTCCCTCGACGAACTGGCCGACGAACTGTGGTCCGGCCGGCCACCGCGTAATTCCCGCAACGCGCTGCAGGCCCACGCGACCCGGCTGCGCAAGGTCCTCGACGGCGAGCCCGGCGAGTCCCGGCTCCGGGCGATGCGCAACGGGTACATCCTGGACGTCCCCCGCGAAAGCGTGGACGCGAACCGCTTTCTCGAGCTGGCGGCGGACGGGGCGGCCGCCCTGCACACCGACCCGGCCCGCGCGGTCGAGCTGCTGCGTTCGGCGCTGCGGCTTTGGCGCGGTCCGGCCCTGCTCGACGCCGGCGACGGCCTGCGCTGTCGCGCCGCGGCCGCGTTGTTCGAGGAACGACGGCTGACCGCGTGGGAGGACCTCGCCACCGCCCGCCTCGCGCTGAACGACGAGCGCAACGCGATCGCCGAGCTGACCCGGCTGGTCGCGCAGCATCCCCGCCGCGAGCGGTTCTGTGAACAGCTGATGCTCGCGCTCTACCGCAGCGGACGTCAGTCCGAAGCCCTGGAGTTGTTCCAGCTCACCCGGCAGCGGCTCGACCGCGACCTCGGCATCGAACCAGGCCTCCCCCTGAAGCGCCGCCACGCGGAAATCCTGGCCCAGGCACCGGAACTGACCCTCCCGTCGGCCGCGTGGTCGCACCAGCGGGCCCGCCTGAGCGCCGCCGGCTGAAGTTCGCGTGGGTAGGGTCTCGTGAGTGGTAAGTGTCGTTAGAACGACACTTACCACTCACGAGACCCTAGCCCGGACCAGTGAGCGCACCGGCCGGATCATGCTCCTGACGACCGCTGTGGACGCCGGGGTGTCCATGCCTTGGACGTGGATCGCCGTCTCGACCGCGAGTTCGGCGACGCCGCGGCGCGAGACCGTCACCTCGGCCAGTTGCGCGCCCACGCGGATCCACGCGTCCACCGGCACCGGACGGTGGAACCGCAGGGTGTCGACGCCGGTGTTGACCACCGATCCGACGCGTTCGATCGTGAAGACGTCCGCCAGCAGCGCCGGCAGCACCGCCAGCAGGTAGTACCCGTGCGCGACCGTCTTGCCGAACGGGCCGGTCGCCGCGCGCTCGGGATCGACGTGGATCCACTGCCGGTCCCCGGTCGCCTCGGCGAACAGCGTGATCGTCTCCTGCGAGACCGGGTACCACGGGCTGTGGCCGAGATGCTGGCCCTGCGCCGCGGCCAGCTCCTCGACGTCCGCGAAGACTCTCATGTGCTCCCCAATGAATGTCCCTTGTGGACTGTGCCGGTGCGGTGCGAGCCAGTCTCGCGCGCCCGGCTGATCGGGCGCTGACGGCACGCTGACGGTCAGGCCGGGGTCACGCAGCCGTCAGCGGCACTCGTCAGGCTGGGTGACGTGAGTACATCCGCGCATCCGAGCGCCGCCGTGCTGTGCGGGCTCGGCAGCTGCCTCCCGCCGCGGCCGGTGCCCAACGCCGAGCTGGCGGCGCGCCTGGACAGCTCCGACGAATGGATCCGCACCCGGACCGGGATCGGCCAGCGGTACTTCGCCGAGTCCGGCACCACGACCTCCGACCTCGCCGTCTCCGCCGCGGCACACGCGCTCAAGTCCGCCGGATCGTCCGAAGTGGACACCGTCATCGTCGCGACCACGACCCCGGACCGGCCCTGCCCGGCCACCGCGCCGCTGGTCGCGACCCGGCTCGGCCTCACCGGCGCCGCGGCGTTCGACGTCGCCGCCGTCTGCACCGGGTTCGTCTACGCGCTGGCCACCGCGACCGGGCTCATCGCCGCGGGCGCGTCGCGCCGGGCGCTGGTGATCGGCGCCGAGACCTACTCCACGATCCTCAACCCCGAGGATCGCACCACATCGGTGATCTTCGGCGACGCCGCGGGCGCGGTCGTCCTGCGGGCCGGCGAACCCGGCGAGCCCGGCGCGCTCGGGCCGTTCGACCTCGGGAGCGACGGCGAGGGCGTGGACCTCATCACCGTGCGCGGCGGCGGCGCCGAGGAGCGACTGTCCGGAAAGGACGCCGATCCCGGCGACCGGTACTTCACCATGGCGGGCAAGGAAGTCTTCCGCCACGCGGTGGAGCGGATGTCCGCGTCGGCGAAGGCGGTGCTGGCCCGCAAGGGCTGGGCGGCCGGCGACGTCGACCGGCTCGTCGGGCACCAGGCGAACATCCGGATCCTCAACCGGCTGGCCGACGACCTGCGCATTCCGCGCGAGCGCAGCGTCACCAACATCGAGCACGTCGGCAACACCTCGGCCGCCTCCATCCCGCTGGCGCTGGACCAGGCACACGGCGCGGGCCTGTTGAACCCCGGCGAGCGCGTGCTGCTGACCGCGTTCGGCGGCGGCTTCACGTGGGGCTCGACCGTCCTGACCTGGCCCCAGATCTCCCGTCCGTGACCACGGCCGGGCTTCCCGAGCTACCAAGGAGAACCACCATGGCAACGATGTACGACAAGCTGTCCGAGCTGCTGGTCACCCGCTTCGACGTGGAGGCCGACGAGATCCGCCCCGAGGTCACCTTCGAGGACCTCGAGATGGACTCGCTGTTCCTGGTCGAGCTGCTCGTCGTGGTGCAGACCGAGCTGGGCGTCAAGATCGACGAGGACATGGCGTCCCCGCGCGACACCATCGGCCACGTCGCCGAGCTGATCGACGAGCAGCTGGTCACGGCAGGTGAGCCGGCGTGAGCACGGTCCCGGTCGCCGTCACCGGCCTCGGCCTCGTCACCGCGGCCGGGATCGGGACGGCGGCCACCTGGTCGGGGGCCTGCGCGGGCGAGTCGAAGGCCGCGCGCGACCCCCAGCTGGCCGGGCTGCCGGTCGACTTCTCCTGCACCGTCCCGGATTTCGAGCCGGACAAGCTGGTCGGCAAGCGCAGCAGGCTGAAGTACGACCGGTTCGTGCAGCTGGCGCTGGTCGCGGCCCGCGAGGCCGTGGCCGACGCCGGGCTGGACCCGAAGACCTGGGACGGCACCCGGGTCGCGGTCGTGCTCGGCTGCGGCCTCGGCGGCGTCGCCACCTGGGAAGCCCAGCACCACCGGATGCGGGACGTCGGCGCCACCGCGGTGTCGCCGCTGCTCATCCCGATGCTGGTGCCGAACATGGTGGCGGGCAACGTCGCGATGGACCTCAAGGCGACCGGCCCGAACTTCGTCACGGCCACCGCGTGCGCGTCCGGCGCCACCGCGATCGGCTGCGCGATGGCGCTCCTGCGCGACGGCGCCTGCGACATCGTGATCACCGGCGGCAGCGAAGCCGGGGTGAGCCCGCTGATCGTCACCGGGTTCGCGCAGATGGGCGCGCTGTCGAAGCGGCTGGACGACCCGGCCGCGGCGTCGCGGCCCTTCGACGTCGACCGCGACGGCTTCGTCATCGGCGAAGGCAGCGGAATCCTGGTGCTGGAACGGGAAGCCGACGCACGGGCTCGCGGCGCGCGGGTTCGCGCGAAGGTCGCCGGGTACGGCGCCACCGCCGACGCGCACCACATGACCTCGCCCGACCCCGAGGGCGTCGCGGTGCGCCGCGCGCTGACCCAGGCGCTGGCGCAGGCCGGGGTCGGCCCGGACGAGGTCGACCACGTCAACGCGCACGGCACATCCACCCCGCTGAACGACGCGGCCGAGTCGAAGGTGCTGCACGACCTGCTCGGCGCTCGGGCCGCGGTGACGTCCACCAAGGGCGTGCTCGGCCACACGCTGGGCTCGGCCGGCGCGATCGAAGCGGCACTGACGGTGCTCGCGATCGAGACCTCGACCGTGCCGCCGACGGCCAACCTGCGCGCGCAGGACCCCAAGGTCGAGATCGACATCGTCTCGGGCCAGGCCCGCGGGCAGCGCACCGAGGTCGCCGTGTCCAACTCCTTCGGGTTCGGCGGGCAGAACGCCGTGCTCGTCTTCACCGCCTGATCTTCACTTCTACGCAACGGAGCATTCGTGACCGGAAAGATCAGCCACGACGTGATCGTCGTCGGGGCCGGGTCCACGGGCTGTGTGGTGGCCCGCCGGCTCGTCGACCGCGGCGCGCGCGTGCTGCTGCTGGAGGCGGGCGGGCGGGACACCGACGACGCCATCCACGACCCGCGCCGCTTCGGCGAGCTGTGGTTCGGGGAGAACGACTGGGCTTACCGGACCGCGCCGCAGGAGCACGCGGACGGGCGCCGCCTGCACTGGCCGCGCGGGCGGGTGCTCGGCGGGTCCAGCTCGCTGAACGCGATGATCTACACCCGGGGCGCGGCCGCCGACTACGACCACTGGGCCTACCTCGGCAACGACGGCTGGTCCTGGGACGACGTGCTGCCGGTGTTCCGGGCCATCGAGGACTTCGACGCCGGGGCGAGCGAGCTGCACGGGACCGGCGGCCCGCTGCCGGTGCTGAGCAAGTACGCGACCGACCCGATCCACGACTCGCTGATCGACGCGGCGGTGGAGATCGGCATCGGGTTCAACCCCGACTACAACTCCGGGGTCCCCGACGGCGTGTCCCGCGTGCAGTTCACGATCGCGGGCGGGCGCCGCGCGAGCGCCGCCGTCTCGTACCTCGGCCCGGTGCTCGACCGGCCCGAGCTGACCATCGAAACCGGCGCCCGCGCGCGGCGGCTCCTGCTCAAGGAAGGCCGCTGCACCGGCGTCGAGTGGATCACCGAGGACGGGCAGGTCCACACGGCTTACGCCGGCGAGGTCGTGGTCAGCGCGGGCGCTATCGAGTCGCCGAAACTGCTGATGCTGTCCGGAATCGGCGATGCCGAGCACCTGCGTTCGGTCGGTGTCGAGGTCGCCGCGCACTTGCCCGGCGTCGGGCAGAACCTGCACGACCACGTGTTGGTCCCGGTCGTTTTCGGCACGGAACGCTCGCCAGGTCGCCCCTCGGCCGGGCTGGGTCCGGCCCAGACACACCTGTTCTGGCACAGCAGGCCGGGCCTTCCGGTCCCCGACGTCCAGCCGCTGCACTTCCCGGTCCCGATGTACCCGCCGGGCGAATCCGGCCCGATGGACGGCTTCACCCTGCAGGCCGGGCTGGTCCGGCCGAGCAGCCGCGGCTCGATCCGGCTCACCGGCGCGAGCGTCTACGACGAGCTGCACATCGACCCGAACACCCTGGGCACCGACGCCGACCTGAACGCGCTGCTCGCCGCCGTCGAACTGTGCCGCGAGCTGGGTGCGGCGAAGGGCCTGCGCGAGGACTGGGGTTCACGGGAGCTGTACCCGGGCAAGGGCGACGTCACCGAGTACGTGCGCGCGAACGTGTCGACCTATCACCATCAAGCGGGCACCTGCAAGATGGGCATCGACGCCGGTGCCGTGGTCGATCCCCGCCTCAAGGTCCACGGGTTCGACGGCCTGCGGGTCGCCGACGCGTCCGTCTTCCCCAGCGTCACCTCCGGCAACACGCACGCCCCGGCCGTGCTCGTCGGGGAGCAGGCGGCGTCGTTCATGGGCTGCCTCGAATGACGACGGTCGAACGGCCCACGCGGGTCGGCGCGCGCTACATCTCCGGGCTGGCGGTGTCCGGCCTCGGGATGTGGATGGCGCTGTACACGCCGGTCCAGGTGCTGCTCGCCCAGCAGCTGGCCACGATCGACCCGGCAGGTAAGGAATCCGCGCTGGGCCTGGTCACCGGGCTCGGCGCGCTGGTCGCGCTGGTGGTGAGCCCGGTCGCCGGGGCGCTGTCGGACCACACCCGCTCCCGCTTCGGCCCCCGTCGCCCTTGGGTCGCCGGGGGTGCCGTCGTCGCGGCGGCGGGTCTCGCGTTCCTCTTTGGACAGTCCACAGTGGCCGGTGTCGCCTTGGGCTGGGCTGTCGTCCAGGGTGCGCTGGCCGCGATGCTGGCGGGCTTGGTCGCGGAGGTCCCCGACCGCGTACCGGTGGAACAGCGCGGCGTAGTCAGCGCGTGGCTCGGCGCGACCCAGCCGATCGCGACGCTGCTTGGGACCGCGCTGGTCACCGTACTGCTCCACGGAAACGCCGGTTATGCGGCGCTGGCAGTACTTCTGCTGCTGATGACCGTGCCGTTCCTGCTCGGTGCGCGGTCCTCCGTTTCCGCGTCGGATCGCTTCCGCTGGGCGGGTTTCCTGCGGTCGCTGCTGGTCAACCCCCGCCGTCACCCGGATTTCGGCTACGCCTGGCTCACGCGGCTGCTGTTCCAGCTCGGCAACGCGACCAGCACGGTGTTCCTGCTGTACTTCCTCCGCGACAAGATCCACTACGACCAGCTCTTCCCCGGACGCCGCGCGGAGCAGGGCCTGCTGCTGCTCGTGCTGATCTACAGCGCCGGGATCGTGCTGTCCGCGTTCATCGGCGGCTGGGTGTCCGACCGGCTCGGCAAGCGCAAGGCCCTGGTGAGCGTGGCCGGGCTGGTCATCGCATCCGGCTCGGTCCTGCTGATCCTCTGGCCGACGTGGCAGCTGACCATCGTCTCGGCGTGCCTGCTCGGCCTGGGCTACGGCGCGTACGTCTCGGTGGACCAGGCCCTGATCACCCAGGTCCTCCCGGACGCGACCGCGCGCGGCAAGGACCTCGGCGTCATCAACATCGCGAACGCACTGGCCCACGTCCTCGGGCCCACGGTGGCCGCGGTCCTGGTGACGAGCGTGGGCGGGTATCCGGCGCTGTTCGCGTTCAGCGCGGCAATGGCGTTGCTGGGAGCAGCGCTGGTGCACCGGATCAAAGGGGTCGGGTGAAGGACTCGTGAGCATTCCGGCGGTTATTGAGGGGTAGGTCGAAGGTGGCGGCTCCGGTTGCGCTCGGGTCGGGTTCTCGTGAGTGGTAAGTAGGGTTAGAACCCGACTTACCACTCACGAGGCCCTGCCGGGCTCAGACCTCAGAAGTGCCACCTTTGCCCTGCCCCTCAAGAGAACCGTCCGGAACTCTCAGTCGTTCGTGAAGTTCGCGAACATCCCGGGCTCGTACGAACCCGCCGGAGTCCGCGCGATCACGTTCATCCGGTTGGCCGCGTTGATCAGGCGCCACCAGGCACACCAGCGCGGCGAGCTGCTCGTCGTCGTAGTGCTTGCGCGCCTGGGCCCAGGTCTCGTCGGACACGCCCTGGTGGGTGTCGGCGAGCCGGGTACCCTCCTCGGCCAGCGCCAGCGCCGCCCGCTCGGCCTCGGTGAACACGGTGGCCTCGCGCCAGGCGGCGACCAGGTTGAGCCGCACCGGGGTTTCCCCCGCGGCCGCGGCGTCCTTGGTGTGCATGTCGGTGCAGAAGCCGCAGCCGTTGATCTGGCTGGCGCGCAGCGACACCAGCTCCTGGGTGGACTTCGGCAGCGACGACTGGAGCGAGCACCATGGCGGTGTTGGCGAACCGCTTGCCGAACTTGCCGGCGACCTCGTTTTCGAGCATGTTGATTCGGGGTTCCATGACCTCGTCCTCACTGGTGGATCGGCAGTAGATGAACACCAGATGCCGCCGCACGGAATCTTGTGACAGCGCGAGGGCGTGACGCACACCACAGCGAAGGTTGTCACAAGACCAAGGGTCCTGGTGTCTGGTGGGTACATCGCCGAGACCGCAGAGGAGCCCCCATGGACACGGCCACCGAGGCGTTCCTCGCCCACCGCAACCTGCTCTTCACCGTCGCCTACGAGATGCTCGGCTCGGCCGCCGACGCGGAGGACGTCCTCCAGGAGACCTGGCTGAAGTGGTCGGGCGTCGACCTGGACACCGTGCAGGCCCAGCGCGCCTACCTGGTCCGGATCACCACCCGCCAGGCGCTGAACCGGCTGCGGACGCTCGGCCGCCGCAAGGAGTCCTACGTCGGTCCGTGGCTGCCCGAGCCGCTGCTCACCACGCCGGACGTGGCCGAGGACGTCGAGCTGGCCGACAGCGTCTCGATGGCGATGATGCTGGTCCTGGAGACGCTCGCGCCGACCGAGCGGGCGGTGTTCGTGCTGCGTGAGGTGTTCGACCTCGACTACGACGAGATCGCCGAGGCCGTCGGCAAGACCCCGGCCGCGGTCCGCCAGATCGCGCACCGCGCGCGTACCCATGTCTCGGCGCGCCGGCCGCGCGGGGTCGTGTCCCGGGACGAGACCAAGGGCGCGCTCGAGGCGTTCCGGCAGGCGGTCGAGACGGGCGATCTGCAGCATCTGCTCGACATTCTCGCGCCGGACGTCGTCCTCCTGGGTGACGGCGGCGGCGTCGTGCAGGCCGTGCTCAAGCCCGTCGTCGGGGCGGCGAAGGTGGGCCGGGTGCTGGCCGCCGGGCTGCCGCGGCTGGCCGCGGCGACGCTGGAGCCGGCCCAGGTCAACGGCTACCCGGCGCTGGTGCTGCGGTTCGGCGACGAGATCGACACCGTCCTGGCGGTGCGCGTCGACGACGGCCTCGTCACCGGGCTCTACGCCGTGCGCAATCCCGCGAAGCTGTCGCACATGGGCCGGGAAACCGCCCTGCGACGCTGAAGGCCGGCCCGATGGACTGCCCGCCCGGACGTTGCCGCGAACGTCCGGGTGCGGGAAGTTGATCTGATGGACGTCGAAGTGCTGATCGTCGGGGGCGGCCCGGTCGGGCTGAGCGCCCGGGCGCTGCTGGAACGCTGGGGCGTGCGGACACTGCTGGTCGAGAAGTATCCCGACCTGTCGCCGTTCCCCCGGTCCCGGCTGGTCAACACGCGCTCGATGGAGATCTTCCGCCAGCTCGGCATCGCGGGGAAGATCGCGGGCGCCGCGTTCCCGCCGGAATTCGGCCGCGTCCGGTTCCGCGACACGCTGCTGGGCGCCGACTTCGCCAGCGCGGCGATGATCGGGATCAACGCGCCGATTCCGGAGAGCCCGGTGATCGGCGTGCTCACCTCGCAGGACCGGCTGGAACCCACGCTGCTCGGCGCCGCGGACACGCCGATCCGCTACGGCGTCGAGCTCGTCGGCCTCGCCGAGGAAGCCGACCACGTCGTGGCCGAACTCTCCGACGAAACCCGCGTCCGAGCGCGGTACGTTCTCGCCGCCGACGGCGCCAACTCCACCGTCCGCCAGCTGCTGGACATCGGCACCACCGGCCCCGGCGCGCTCGGGCGCATCACCACCGTCGTCTTCGACGCGGACCTCCGGCGCTGGAGCGCCGAGCAGCCCGCCGGGGTCTACTTCACCGCGAACGGCTCCTTCGGCCCGCTCTACCCCGAACGCGGCTGGGCCTGGTTCGTCACCACGCCCGACGACGCCGAGCACGCCGACTGGCCGAAGCTCGTCCGGGACGCCCTCGGCGACATCGAGGTCACCGTCGAGCGCGTCCAGCACTGGGTGGTGAACGCGTTCATCGCGCAACGCTTCCGCCACGGCCGGATCCTGCTGGCCGGCGACGCCGCCCACGCGCTCCCGCCGGCGGGCGGCCTCGGGATGAACGCAGGCCTCGCCGACGTGCACAACCTGTGCTGGAAACTCGCGGGCGTGCTCCGCGGGTGGGCCGGGCCGGGCCTGATGGAGACCTACGAGACCGAGCGCATGCCGGTCGCCCACCGGACGCTCGAGCAGGCCGTGGCCAACTCCCGCCTCATGCACCAGGTCCAGAACCAGCGGCTCGAGCAGCTGCGCGACGGCCAGGGAGCCGAGGCTCCGGTCGAAGTGCCTTGGTCGGAGCGCTACTTCGCGCAGCTCGGTCTCGTCCTCGGGGTCGCTTACGGCGACAACCCCCAACCGGCTGGCACGGACTACATCCCGTCCACCGAGCCGGGCCACCGCATGCCGCACCACTGGCTCGGCGAAGACCGTTCCACCCTCGACGCCGTCGGTGAGTGGTTCACCCTGTTCACGCCGGATCCTGGTTCCTGGGAAGAAACATCCGTTCCGGTGCGGGTCGAATCCGTTCCCGAGGGACCGACGCTGCTCGTCCGGCCGGACGGCCACATCGGCGCCCGCTGGGACGTCCGGCCCGACGAAACCGCGCTACGCCGAGCGCTCGCCACGATCACGTCGTCCGCGTAACGTCGGCGTGCATGCAGGACAAGTCGGCGTGGCAGATACTGGCACCGGTGACCGATCTGGTCACGCCGCTGGCGGTCCGCGCGGCCGCCGCGTTGCGGTTGGCCGACCTGATGACCGACGGCCCGGTCCCCGTCGACGAGCTGGCCCGCGGATCCGGTGCCACGCCCGACGCCTTGACGCGGCTGCTGCGCCATCTGGTCGGCCACGGGTTGTTCACCGAGCCGAGCCCGGGGACGTTCGGGTTGAACGAAACCGCGGCGCTGCTGCGTTCGGATCATCCCTCCGGCGTCCGCGTTTCCCTTGACCTGGAAGGGTTCGGCGGGCAGGTGGACCTCGCCTTCACCGGCCTGCTGCACACGCTGCGCACCGGCGAACCCGCGTGGGAGAAGGTCTTCGGCGCCCCGCTCTGGGAATACCTCGCCGCCAACCCGGCGATGAGCGCCTCGTTCGACGCGACCATGGCGGCCGGAGGCGAGTATGTGGCCGACGCGGTGGCCGGTTACGACTGGTCGCAAGCGCGCCACGTCATCGATGTCGGCGGCGGCAGTGGCGCGCTGCTGGCCGCGGTGCTGGAGGCCCACCCGCAGCTGCGCGGCACCTTGGTCGACCTGCCCGACACCGTCCACCGCGGCCGGGATTACCTGGCCTCAAAGGGCCTCGATGGGCGTAGCGACTTCGCGGGCCAGAGCTTCTTCGACCCGCTTCCTACCGGCGGTGACGTGTACGTGCTCAGCAGTGTGCTGCACGACTGGCCGGATTCCGACGCGGCCACGATCCTGCGGCGGTGCGCCGAGGCGGGCGGCCGCGTCGTGATCATCGAGCAGCACAACGAGGGCGGCGACCGGGCCGAGTTCGCGGAGATGGACCTGCGGATGCTCGTGCTGTGCGGCGGGCGCGAACGCACCGTCGAGGACTACACCGCGCTCGCGGCCGGAGTGGGTCTCGCCGTCACCGACGTCCGCACGACGCCGCTGGGTCAGGTCGTCCTCACCTGCGCGGCGGACCCATCCCGATCTGGAACAGCTTAGGCGTCGCCGAAGCAGTGATTTCGACCTTCGCGACCTCCGGCGCCGCGTCCCGGACGGCGGCCTCCAGCGCGCCCCTGACCGAGGACGGACAGCCTGCGGTCTCGACCCGGAGCCGCACCACCCCGTCGACGTCGGTGCCGAGGTAGTCGACGTCGCCCACGCGCGCCACCGCCTGCCGGATCCGGGCGTCAGCGTCGAGCGGGTGCAGGTCGTGGAGGATCAGCAGGCCCGCCAGGAGTTCGTCCCGCGCGATCTCGTCGACCAGCGCAGGATCGTGCCCGCGCAGGATCGCGACGACCCGGGTGAGCCCTTCGCCGTAGAGGTCCAGCAGCAGCCGGACGAGCTCCTCGGCGATGTCCCGGCTCGCGCCGGAGCGCAGGCCGCCCAGGAGTTCCTCGATGCGTTCGCCGACTGCTCGCGTCATCACCAGTGGCTGGTCCGCGTCGGGGCGGGGTCGCTGCCCTTCGTCCTGATCTCGCGCAGGACCCGGATGACCGAGCCGGACACCGTGCTCGTCGCGGGTGCCGCGACGGCGCCGCCGGGTTCCTCCATGAAGGGCATGAACTTGTCCGGGAAGCCCGGCATGGTGCAGCCGATGCAGATGCCGCCGACGTTCGGGCAGCCGCCGACGCCGTTGATCCAGCCGCGCTTGGGCACGTTGCACTTCACGACCTGGCCCCAGCAGCCCAGCTTGACCAGGCACTTCGGCGAGCCGTGCTGCTCGGCGAATTCGTCCTGCTCGTAATAACCCGCCCGGTCGCAGCCTTCGTGGACGGTGTTCTGGAACAGCCACTTCGGGCGCAGCGCCTCGTCGACGTCGATCGCGGCCGCCCCGCCGCCGGCCTGGAAGAGCAGGTGCAGGATGGTCTCGGAGAGGTTGTCCGGCTGGACGGGACATCCGGGCACGCACACGATCGGCAGGCCCGCCTTGGACTTCCAGTCCCAGCCGAGGTAGTCGGGCACGCCCATGGCGCCGGTGGGGTTGCCCGCCATCGCGTGCACGCCGCCGTAGCTGGCACAGGTGCCGACGGCCAGGACCGCCATTGCCTTGGGCGCCAACCGGTCCAGCCACTCGCTGGAGGTCACGGGCTGGCCGGTGGCCGGATCGTTGCCGAACCCGGACCAGTAGCCTTCGGGCTTGTTCGTCTCGTCGGGAATGGATCCCTCGACGACCAGGATGAACGAGTCCAGTTCACCGCGGTCGGCCATGTGCCACCACTCGATGAAGCTGTCCGGGCTGCCTTCGGGACCGGATTGGAAATCGAAGAACGGCCAGTGCATTTCGATCTTGGGTAACCCGGGAAGGCCACCGAGAATGATCTCGTCGATGCTCGGCTGGGTCGCCGCGGTCAATGCCACCGACTCTCCGTCGCAGCTCAGACCGCCATTCATCCACAGAATGTGCACCACGGGCCGATCAGGTTGCGCCCTGGTCATCGACGAACACCTTCCCTGCCGCAGGCCGGAGCGGATTGCCCTGGGGGCATGGGAACTCCGGGCTCGAAGGTGGTCACCGTAGTCCGCAAGAGCAGCCGCGGCAAGGCGGACCGGACAGAACTGCCCGACCCGGTGATCCATTTCCGGCGCCGAGTGAAAACTGTCCTGGCAGGTACACTGCCGGATATCGGAAGGGGCAGTGCGCGTGATTGAGTCGGCCGGCCGGACGCATGGGGAGTCGATCGAGGTACTCCCTGTCGTGATCACGACGCGGGTATTTCCGGCGCGGCCGTCCTCTGTTCCGGAAATCCGGATTTTCCTGCGCCGTTGCCTGGCCGACGCGCCGCTGGCGGAAGTGGACGACCGGGAGGTCGGGAAAGCCGTCTTCCGCGCCCTGCTGACCGCGGCCGGCCCGGACGGGATGATTCAGATCTCCTGCCGGCGCTATCCCCACCGCGTCGAGTTCGACGTCCTGCCCGCGGTCCTCTATCCGGCCACCGCCGAACCGGAGCCGCGGATCCCGGCGCCCGCCGCGCCGAGCTTCGGCGAATGGATGACGGAGACGTTACGCAGCAAGGGAATCACCAGGGAAGCCGCCGCCGAGCAACTCGGTGTCTCGGTGAAGACGGTGAGTCGCTGGGTCGGCGGGCAGACCGAGCCGCGGCTGCGCGAGCTGCGCCGCATCCAGGAGCAGTTCGGCGACGTGCGGCTCAGCTGAGCCGCGGGACAGAAGTGTCCCTCAGCAGCCGAACCCCGACCCCTCGCTTTCGACCTGGCTCGTCGCGTCGACCGGCTGCGCCGCCATGGCCAGCTCGATGGTGCAGCCGAAGGCGTCCGAGCTGATATCGAGCCACTCGCAGACCCGGTTGGCCATCCCCAGGCTGTCGTCGGGCAGGCGCAGGTTCGGCGGGCGGAAACCGAAGAACGGGCGGCCGTCGAGCGGCTGGTCGCTGTGCAGTGTGCACACCACCCGGCCGGCCACCGGGCGCACCCACACCGCCGCCCGATCGATGCCGTGCTTGAGCAGGTAGGCGATCGCCTCGCCGACGGCGACTCCGAACATCGCCAGGGTCTTCTCGGACCGCAACAGCGGGCCCGCCTTGTCCAGGACGTGCCGCCGGACGGCCACCAGGTCGCCCTCGAAGCGGAAGACGTCGTCCCCGCCCGCGGACCGTGGCGACGTCCGGGGCGTCTCGAACTCCTCGGGCGCCATGAACTGCCCGGACGGTTCGGCCTTGCGCCCCACCAGCGACTCGGGGTGCGTGCGGCGGGCGTCCTCGATCACCTCCGCCTCGACGGACCTGGTGTCGTACGGGCAGATCATCCAGATCCCGGTGTCGGCGAGCACCACGTTGAAGCCGGCCTCCATGCGCTTGAGCTCGGCCACTTCGCGCCGCGATCCCCCGGCCCGGGCCGGCTCGGTGAGCACGCGCACGACGCCCGTCGACCCGGCCGGCTGGTGCCGGCTCCAGTAGCGGTGCAGCGCGTGGGCCAGCTGCGGCGGCCGGCGGCCGAAGTAGGCCGACTCGGCGTAGACGAGCTTGCCGGCGTCCCTGCCCATCGCCTCGTGGAGCAGGTCGAGGTTGGCCGAGGTGGTGGTGACGAGCACCGGCTGCGCCCGGCGGAGACCCTCTTGCGCGAACGGGACGGCCATGGCCAGGAACTCCGCGTCCGTGCCGTAGACGCAGCACTGGTGCCGGAACCCTGGCCGTGCCGATGTCGAGGTCGCCATGCGCGCTTAACCTCCGGTGACCGTTTCTGAAGGGAGAATCACATGATCGTTTCGTCCCGGGAATTACCGGGGACCATCGGAGAGTACTCGCCATCACCGACTTCCGGTATTGCCAGGAGAATCGATTCCACCCTTTCGGATGCATACGCTGCGCCACATGATCGAACCCGCCCCTATCGACGGTGGCGATTGCCATTTGTGTCCGCCACGCCATGTGGCCGTGTTCGGCCGTCGAAGTGGTTCCACCACCGGGAATCCCCTGCTCGACGTCCACTGTTGTCGCCGCACAGGACACGGGATGACGCTCTCGCCGAGCTTCCGTCCCAGTAATGTCCACGCCGCTGCCGGTTCTGGACATTACCGTCCGCAGCGCGCGGTCCGGTGTCCGAAAAACCAGATGTCCCGCTTGTCCGGGAAAGACAAATACAGCGCTCCGATGAGCGCTTCGGAGAATACGATGTGGCAATTGTTCGGGACTATCCGGCCGTAATGGCCCGCAGTTCCGCGTGGGCGTCTCCATCGGGCGCCCGGTGGTACCTCTACCATGCCGGAGTGACCACCTACGACGATCTCTACGAGCACCTGGACACCTCCGCCCTGCCGGAGCGCCAGCAGCGGATCCTGGCCATGATCCGGGACTGGGTGGTCCGGTACGGGTACTCGCCGAGCACGCGGGAGATCGGCGACGCGGTCGGCCTGCGGTCGTCGTCGACGGTTTCGAGGCACCTGGCGAGCCTGGAGGAGCGCGGCTACCTCCGGCGCAGCGCCGCGATGTCCCGCCCGATCGACACGCGCGTGTTCCTGCAGGAGACGGCGGCGCGCGAGCCCGCCGAGGACTCGGTGTCGGTGCCCGTGGTCGGCGACATCGCCGCCGGCACGCCGATCTCGGCCGAGGAGCACATCGACGACATGCTGACCCTGCCGCGCGGCCTGACCGGCCGCGGCACGGTGTTCGGCCTGCGGGTGCGCGGTGACTCGATGATCGACGCGGCGATCTGCGACGGCGACATCGTCGTGATCCGCCAGCAGTCCGAGGCCCACTCGGGCCAGATCGTCGCGGCGATGATCGACGGCGAGGCGACGGTCAAGGTGTACCGCCGCCGCAACGGCCACGTCTACCTCGAGCCCCGCAACCCGGCCTACGACGTCATCGACGGCGACGAGGCCGTGGTGCTGGGGACAGTGGTGTCGGTGCTGCGCAGCGTCTAACGGCTGGCCGGGTGCCGTCCTTTGTGGACTGCATGCGGCGAAGGGGACTTTCCTCGCGTCCGACGCGAGGAAAGTCCCCTTCAGCTCACACGGTGCACCCGCTGAGCCTCAGCCGACGAACGGCAGGGCGGAGAGCAGGGTCTGCGTCCAGCCGTGGGTGTCGACCGGGTCGTTGCCGAAGTACTGGAGGTCGGCACCGTCGAGGTCGAACGGGTTGTGGTCGAGGTAGCGGTACACCCCGCCGTCGCCGGTCTGGCCGTAGTAGAGGCCGTAGCCCGGGGACACGAGCTGGTCGAAGCCGGTCCACCGCTCGGCC
Organism: uncultured Actinomycetota bacterium; assembly: GCA_963762765.1. GTDB lineage: Bacteria > Actinomycetota > Actinomycetes > Mycobacteriales > Pseudonocardiaceae > Amycolatopsis. The sequence continues at coordinate 215,000 of CAVXMR010000003.1, read as the reverse complement.
AGCGTCACGCCGGTCCAGCTGTAGTCCGCGTTGACGTGGTACGAGCGCAGCAGGCCGGTGTTGCTGACGCCGACGAGCCAGTCGTCACCGGTCGCGGTCAGGTTCTTCAGCGTGAAGCCGGTGCCGATCACCACGCGCTGGCCGACCTGGCTGGCGGCCGGCTTCGGCCGCGAAACCACGTAGGACATGAGCGTGCTGCCCGCGATCCCGTACAGGTGGCCGTGGCCGTCGTAGGTCAGCATGTCGTGGGTCCAGCCGCCGCCGAGCGAAACCGGCGTGGCGAACTGCAGCGACGCGTTGTTGGTGAGGACGTCGACCCGGTAGAGCACGCCGGCCGGCGAGGTGACCAGCAGGGTGTTGAAGTTCAGCGTCGCCAGGGCCTTCGGCACGAAGCCGAGGTTGTCGGTCGAGACCACGGTCTTGGTGCGGTCGCCGGTCTGCGAGTTGATCGTCGAGTAGGTCAGCCGGCCGTCGGACAGGGCACCGTAGATCGACACCGGGACCGCGGCGGGGCTGCCCAGCTCGTCGACGATGCGCTGCGCGTCCGCCGCCTGGGCGGCGTAGCGATCGGGGAAGGCCGATCTCTGCACCCCCTGGCAGACGTCCCCGATCGGCTTCGTCCGCCAGCTTCCGTTGGGATAGAAGTCTTCCATCACGTTGAGGAACGCGTTGGTGGCCCAGGACGGGTTGAGCCGGTTGGCCTCCGTGCCCCAGGAATCGATCTGCTGGAACAGGCCGAGGCTGCTGTGGTCCAGCTTCTGGTTGACGTTCTCGATGGTGGACTCGACGATCGTGGTGGTGATCGCGATGACCGCGGCCCGCTCGTCGAGCCCGCGCTTCTGCACCGCGTCGATGACAGCGCGGGCGCAGGAAACGCGATAGGCCGTCATGGTGTTCTTCAACGATCCGGTGAGGACGCTGTTCAACCTGCTTGCCGTGGCGGAGTCGGCCGCGGTCGGTCCGCCCGCGACACACGGGTCGGACGGGTAGGTGGTCATGGCCTGTGCGCGGGCGGCTTCGGCCGCCGCGTCGGTCTGGGCGTTCGCGGTGCCGGCGACGCCCAGGGTGGTCAGCGCGGCCAGTGCGGTGGCGAGGATCTGGTGACGGAAACGCATGGTTGCTCCAGGAAGAAAGGGGGTGCCGCGGCTCTCGCCGCGGCACCCGGAACGGGGAGGGAGATCAGGCGCCGGGGGGCGTGACGTAGCCGGAAATGAGCACGTTGTCCGCACCGGAACGGGCAGTGTCCGGGTCGATCGTGCGCTTGGTGACCTTGTTGCTCACGTTGCCGCCGACCACGGTCAGCGTGCCGTCGGGGTGCACGGCGGTGACGACGTCGACGTGACCGCCGGTGGTGCCGTCCGGCGCGCCGTAGATGGCCCAGTCACCCGGCTTCGGGCTGCCGTGCGCGCTGCCGGAACGGGACTTGAACAGGCCGTGGTCGACGCCCCACTTGCCGAGGCCGCGCGCGACCCAGGTGCCGCGCGGAACACCGGAAACCCCTGCTGTGGACCAGGTCCAGGTCGCGAACATGGCGCACCAGTCGTTGGCGCCGTGGTTGCAGCCGTCGTTGTACTTGTCGCAGCTCGCCTCACCCGTGCCGACCTCACCGAGCGCGAGTGACGCGATCTTGCCGCGGATCGGGTTGGCCGGGGTGGTCGACGTGCACGTGCTGGGGTCGGCCGAGAGCAGGTTCTGCGTCCAGCCGCGCGACGCGACCGGGTCGTCGAGGTGGTAGGAGATGTCCGCGCCGGACCCGTCGGCCGGGTTGGCGTCCTCGTACCAGTACATCGCGCCGTCGGGGTTCTTGCCGTAGTACAGGCCGCCACCCGGCGAAACGAGGTTTTCGAAGCTCTGCCAGCCCGAGTCGTCGAGCTGGGCGCGGGTGTAGCCGCCCGAGGCGTTGACCGCGTAGCTGATCAGCTGGCCGTCCGAGGCCGTCGCGATCAGCCGGTCGTCGCCGGCACCCGAGAGCGTCTTGAGATAGAAGCCGCCGCTGCCGATCTCCTTGCGCTGCCCGACCTGGGCCTCGCCCGGCTTGGCGCTGGAGACCAGGTACTGCAGCAGCGAGCCGCCCGAGGTGGTGCCGTACAGGTGGCCGTGGCCGTCATAGGTCAGCAGGTTGTGGGTCCAGCCGTGCTGGATGTCGATCGGGTCGTTGAAGGTCAGGCTGCCGTCGTTGGTGACGATGTCCACCCGGTACAGCACCCCGGCGGGCGAGGTGACCAGCAGCGTGTTGAAGTTCAGCGTCACGAGGGTCTTCGGGGTGAAGCCCAGCGACTTGCTCGAAGTGATGACGTGCGTGATGTTGCCATTCGCGGGATTGATGACGGTATAGGTGAGACGGCCATCGGAAAGGACGCCGTAAACCGACGCACCACCGGTGCACGACGCATCGGCCACGGCCGGAGTCGCTTGTGCCGCAACGCCTCCCAGGCCGGCGGCGACCACGGAAAAGGCGAGCACCGCGGCTCTGAAACGGTTCGTCTTGGCGGGCTTTCCGGGCAGGGAAGAGCGCTTGGACATGAGAGTTCCCCTCAGCAGGATTCAGGCTGGGACCAGGTGCCGAAACCGTTCTTGTTTCGACGATGGGCAGAGCCTAAAACGGGAACGAGCCGGTCCGCTTGCGTCTTTCCGGCCAATGTCCGCATGCGGCCACCGGCGGGCGGGGGAGGCCCTCAGACCTCGCCGGTGCGGAACTTGTCGAGCACGCGCCGCTCACGCTTGGTGGGCCGGCCGGCACCGCGGTCACGCTTGGCCACCGGGATCGCCGTCTCCGGCGTCGGCTTGGGGGTGCGGTCCAGGAAGCAGGTGGCCGCGTCGGCGGCACCGACCCGCTTCTGGATCACCCGGACGACCTCGACGATCCGGGTCGTGTCGCCGACCCGGGCACGCACCTCGTCACCGGGCGAAACCGTGGTCGCGGGCTTGGCGGGCTTGTCGTTGACCCGGACGTGCCCGCCCCGGCAGGCCGCGGCGGCGTCCGGCCGGGTCTTGGTCAGCCGGACCGCCCACAGCCAGCGGTCCACTCGAGTCGACTCCACAACTCCCCATCATGGCCCATCCGCCCGCGGATCTGCCGCTTGGCGGTACACCCGGAGCGCGCGGCCGCGATAGCGTCCGCGCTCGCGAGAATCGAGGGAGCGCCATGCTGCACCTGGGAACCATTGCCACGGCCGTCCTGTCCCTGGTGGTTCCGCCGCCGCACCCGGTCACCGTCGACGTGCTCGGCGTCGCCGGGGAAGGCTGCGGCCCCGGGACCACCAGTGTGGCGATCTCCGGCGACGGGGTCGCCTTCACCGTGGCTTACAGTGACTTCGTGGTGCTGGCGCACGGATCGGACGCGCACAAGACCTGCGAGCTGACCATCCGGGTCAACCATCCCGACGACTACACCTACGGCGTCGCCGAGACGAGCTTCCGCGGCTTCGCCCAGCTGGAGGACGGCTCGAAGGGCACGGAGCGGGCGAGCTACTTCTTCGCGAACCAGGCACCCACCGTGCACAGCCCGCACACCTTCAGCGGCCCGATGACCGACACCTGGGAGGCCATCGACCACCCGGTCTCGGTCGTGCACGGACCGTGCCACGAGCGCCGTCCGCTCACCATCAAGACCGAGCTCAAGGTCACCGGGAAATCCGCGGCGAGCTACCTGGCGATGGACTCCACCGACGGAAAGGTCAACGCGACGGTCCAGCTGTCGTGGCAGAAGTGCTGACGGCCGGCGCCTTCCGGCGATAGGCGTCCGCGACGTCGCTGAGGAACGCCGTGTCGCTGGCCAGGTCGCCCCCGCCGGACACGAGGCCCTCGGGCTCGGCCGGCGCCGCTCCCCGGGCACGCGCGCTCAGGGCGGCGGCGACCACCGCGGCCTCGACCTCGGCTTCCAGCCGGCGGCCCCGCAACCCGGCCCGCTGCGCGCTTTCCCTTGCCGCGACGGCGAATTCGGGGTCCCGGTACGGCTGGAGCGCGAGCAGGCCGTCGCGGATCTCGATCACCCGGCGGTACAGGCTCAGCTTGAGGTTCCCGAGCGCCGCCACCCGGGGCGGATGGAGGGCGATCTCCGGGTCGGCCCGGTACAGATCCGTCCACAGTGGACGCAGGCGGCGGTAGCGGCGGTAGCGCGACACCCAGCCCGCGACGGCGGGCAGGGCCACGCCGAGCAGCACCAGCGCCTGTGACACCGCCGGGAAAACCGTGGCGACCAGGGGATCCCGGCCGGGCGGATAGTCGAAGCCCAGCCGCGGCGACATCGCCAGGACCGTCTTGCTCACCAGGTACAGGAGCGCTCCGGTCGTGCCCGCGGCGGCCAGCCACAGCCCGATCCGGATGGCGGGATCGCCGACGATCCGGGCGTAGGCCCCGGAGAGCATGATCAGCTCCACGAGCGCGGGGATCTGCGCGAGGGCGTAGGCGAGGTAGTACTCCATCGCCCACGGCGACTCGAACATCAGGTCCGGCGCGAGCACGAAGAACACGCCCATCAGCACGGCCATCCCGGCCATCCACCGGGCCTGCCACCGGTAGCCCGCCGGCGTCCCGTTCAGGTGCACCAGGAACCGCAGCGCCGCCCACACCGCGAACAGCATCGCCGTGTTCCCGATCAGCCGGGGCAGCTCCTGGACTCCGGTCGCCGCCCGGATCACCGTGTGCCCGGCCGGGGTCAACGCCGTCAGCGAGACGGCAAGGCCGCCGAAGATCCAGCGCACCGACCGGCGGTCGCGGTCCGTGCTCCCCCGCCGGAAGACGAACAGGACCCAGGCCAGGATCGGCGGCCCGTACCGGGTCAGCCAGTCAGCCATCGACGTTGCCCAGCGCGTCACGCAACCGGTCGCGCAGGCCCGTACCACCGCGCGCCCGCTGCCGGATCAGCGACGCGAGCATCTCGGCCTCGCGCTCCTCCTCGGTCGAGTACCCGGACCGGCCGAGCACCCGGCGCACCATGTCGGGGTCCAGGTTGGGGAGCAGGGTCTCGGCTGCGCAGCGACGTCGGGTAGTGGTCGCACAGCACGTGGCTCAGCTCGTGCAGGATGATGTGCTCCTGGTGCGGCGGCGTGGTCACCTCTTCGTAGAAGATCAGGTCCGTGGTGTCGGTGGCCACCCACAGCCCGCACACGCCGGTCAGCCCGGCCATCGGGACCAGCCGGATCGGCCGCCCACGCTGCCGGGCGACCTGCTCGCACAACGTCCGGGCGTCGAACGGGACCGGCATCGGCAGGTCGCGCACGCGGGCTTCGCACCGCTTGCGCAGCCGCCGGTCGCTCATGGCCGGACGTCCGGTTCGGGCAGTCCCTCCAGCTCGCGGACCCGGTCGACCATCTCCGCGATGGCCTCGAGGCTCTTCGACGACAACCCGTTGGCGCGCATGGCGATCTGCCGGACCGGCGCGTCACGCAACACGCTGAGCAACGCGAGTTCGGCGTTGATGCGCTCGGCCTCGGCGTCGTCGAAGAAGTAGGCGGCCGGGACGCCGAAGAACCCGGCCAGCGCCTCAAGGTGCCGCTTGGTCGGGTTGTCCCGCAGCCCCTTGCGCAACTGCCAGACGTAGGTGGCCGAAATGGTGGGGCCGCCCTTGGCCCGGATCGCCTCGGCGACCTCCTCGAAGGAGTACTCGTCCCCCGCGCGCGGCCGCACGGTGCGGAACAGGTGATCCACCTTGGCGGCGAGCGTCTCCGGCATGGCCGGCAGTTTACCCGGCGCGTCAGCTGGCATGGAGTCGACGAACACCCGAAGTGACACCCGAGTTGACGCTGTCTCCAGGTCAGTTTATGCTCGGCGCGAGTTCATCAGCTGGAATGGAGTGACCACGGCGGCGAGGGGGCCTCGTGGAGCTCGCAGTTCAGCGGTAGCGGGGGTTGGTGGCGTGCCACTCGAAGCCACCGCCCATCCACGCCCGGACCTGCTTCAGGAACCGCTGCAGTTCGGGTGACGGGATGACCTGCAGCTCGCGGTGTCCCGCCTCGAACTCGCGGACGATGTCGTTGTGGAGACCGACCGTCACCTCGGTCGCCTCCTCCGGCGAACACCCGCGATCGGCGGCGACCTGCAGGACCATGTTGCACACCGGCTGCTCGTCGGCCGCGTCCTTCGCCACCGAGAACAGGTCGTTGACCAGCACCGACGCGGTCCCGGCCTGCATCATCAGCCGTCGGACTCGGGGGTCGTAGTACAGCGCGGCCGGGAGCTCGTAGCCGCCGACCGGGTCCACCAGCGTCATCGACGTGTAGAAGCTGTCGTGCTGGCGCGCGGCGAGATACTCCCAGGCGGGCGGGTACGCGCCCGTGTAGCGCCAGGCCGCGTAGGCGTCCCAGCTGACGAACATCGAGAAGGTCGCGTAGCAGACCCGCTGGACCTGCGTGGGCGTGCCGTGCCGGCCCAGGTGCGCGACCGCGGAGTTCAGCCCGACGAGGATGGGGTCGGACCGCAGCGCCGCCGCCAGCGGCACGGAGAACTCGCCGGCGGGCGCGACCGGGTCCATCGCCGCCATCACCAGCGCGAGCCGCGGCGGGAGCTCGGTCGGCGCCGCGCCGAGCGTGCTGTCGTCGGCGTAGTAGTCGTCCGCCGCCCACCACACCGCGTTCAGCTGGGCCGCGATCAGCAGCAGGTCGGGGTCGGCGCAATCGGCGTGGGCGAGCATGACCAGCCTGCCGAACCCGGCGTGCCGGATCGCCTCCAGACCTTCGCCGGTGAACCCGCAGTCCTCCGCCCACGCGACGAGCCGCCGGTCGACCTCCTCCCCCAGCGGCTCGTCGACGCGCTCCACCACCGGGCAGTACAGCGGCGACGCACTCCCGTCGCCCCACGGCATTTCCGCGTACGCCGGGTCATGCCCGACCGGGTTCGCGAACTGGGCCGCGATCCGGGTGGCGGACATGCCCAGCGCGGCGGGCACCGGGAGCGCGAGCCCGTTCGTCCACTGTGGACAACCCGGGACGACGGTGGGTGCGGTGTCCATGCCGGACTCCTCCTCAGACGCGGTCGGCGGCGATGAGCAGGTAGTGGAAGCTGCCTTCGCGGTACGCGGTGAGGAACGGGTCCTCGATGCCGGTGGCGACCGAGGACTTCGCGCGCAGCTCCCAGTACGGGATGGTCGCGGCGGTCAGGTCCACCACGTTGATCGGCACGAAACCGTTGGCCGCCAAGGCTTTGAAGTAGTCGCCGCGGGCGTGGATGTTGCAGATGTAGTGCTGGTCGATCTGGCTCACCGCGCGCGACCGCCCGCCGGTCACGTCGTTGGAGCACCCGGTGATCGTCACGTACCGGCCGCCGGGCGCGAGCTGGCGCGCGTGTTCGGCGAACAGGTCGTAGAGGTCGACGTACATGGTGCTCTCGTTGTTCCAGGCGCCCTTGAACGCGCCCGTGTCGAACCCGGTGTCCAGCATGTTGCGCAGGTGGTAGCGGACCCGGCCGGCGACGCCGCGGCGCTCCGCCTGGCCGTTGGCGAACTCGACCTGCTGCTCGGAGATGGACACGCCGTCGACCTCGCAGCCGAAGCGCCGGTTCGCCATGATGCTGGTGCCGCCACGGCCGCAGCCGGCGTCGAGCAGCCGGTCACCGGGCTCGATGGGCCCAAGATGGTCGAGCAGGACCTCGGCCTGCGCGGTCTCGAGGCGGTGGAGCTCGGCGATGATCGCGTGGTCGCGGACTTCCTCGGGCGCTTCGAGGACCGCGGGGTCGTAGTCGCCGATCCCGTAGTGGTGGTGATAGAGCCCGTCGACGTCACCGAGGCGCAGGTTGACCGGATCCTTTTCCGCGTTCCAGTATTCGGCGACCGAACGCTGGTAAGCGGTGCGCAACACGGGCTGGTCGATGGACGTCATACGGGGTGGCTCCTTCTTCGGGGACACTGGCGACCTCAGGACCTTTTGCCGGACAAGGGAAATCCGTGTTCGCAACGCTAACGGCCGCCCTCTGGGCCGACAAGGAGATCGGGACCGGTTCACTCGGGCAGAGCGGGCTCCATTGCCGGTTCGGCCTATCGGCACCTGCCCCCGGTAATACGCGCGCCTGTCCGGCGCTGCTTTCCGGCCGTTATTTTCCCGGTGGAATGACGGGGGGCGACTGTGGGTAAGCGGACGGCGGCCAGGGCTCGTGAGTGGCGCGGCCGGTTAGAACCGGCCGCGCCACTCACGAGTCCTTGCCCGCCGACTCCCCTGACCAGGTACGACCGGGCAGATGCGACAACTCCCTCATGGCGCGCCGGGAATCTGTAGCTAGACTCTCGATCATCCACTGTGGAGGCGCACCCATGCCCGAGTACCGCATTTCCCAGCACGATCCGCGCGAAGACCGCGCCGAGCAGCTGGCCGCCGTCCGGGCGGGGCACACCTACAACCTCGAGCTCGGTTTCCCGGTGTCCGCCGGGCCCGACGACAACAGCCCGACCCTGTCCTGGCAGCTCAAGGCCCTCGAAGAGCAGGAGCGGATCCGGCTCAACCTGCTCGCGCTGCGGCGGCGCGGCAGCTGGGACTTCGTCAACGACCTGCAGCCGCTGGCCCCCCGCCGGCTAGCCACGATGGTCCACGAGAACGACGTCGCCGGGCTGGTCGACTACTTCATGCCGGTCCCCGGCGGCCGTAAGAGACTCGATCCGGCCCGGACCCTGCAGGAATTCCAGGACGTCTTCGCGCTTGCCAAGCCACCCGAAGTGGTGAATCGCGCCGACACCGACGACTACTTCGCCGAGATGATGGTCGCCGGGCCGGACCCGACCCGGCTGACCCGCCTGCACGCCGTGCCGGGCAAGTTCCCGTTGACCTCGGCGCACCTGGCGAGTGTCCCCGAGCTGGCCCACGAGACGCTCGAGTCCGCCATCGCCGCCGGGCGCGTGTACTGGGTCGACTACGAGGCCATGTCCGCTTTGGACAACGGCAGGCATCCCCAAGCGCCGAAGTACATGTACGCGCCGATGGCCGCCTTCGCCGTCCCGCGTGACGGCGGCGCGCTACGGCCGTTCGCGATCCAGTGCGGCCAGGATCCGGCGGGCCGCGAGATCTACACCCCGGCCGACGGCTACTCCTGGAAGCTCGCGAAGAACTGCGCGCTGGCTGCGCACAACACCTATCACGAGGTGCTGACCCACCTCGGGTTCACGCACCTGATCAGCGAGGCCGTGCTGCTCGCGGCGGTCCGCAACCTGGCCTCCGTGCACCCGGTCGCGGTGCTGCTGCGGCGGCACTTCGAGGGCACCATGTCGATCAACAAACTCGCCGTCGAGCTGCTGATCCAGCCCGGCAAGGCGGTCGAGTACCTGATCGGCGCGGACCTCAAGAGCACCTACCCGTGGCTCGCCGAGCAGCGGAAGAACTTCTCCTTCACCGGCAACTACCTGCCCACGAAGCTCGCGCGCGCCGGCACGGACGGGCTGGCGACGCTGCCGTACTACCCGTATCGCGACGACGGCCTGCTCCTGTGGGCGGCGGTGCAGCGCTGGGCGGGCGAGTTCGTCACGGCCTACTACGGTTCCGACGCCGACGTCCGCGAGGACCACGAGCTGCAGGCCTGGGCCGCGGAGGTGGCCGCGCCGGAGGCCGGGGCCATCCGCGACTTCGGCGCCACGCCCGGCCGGATCGCCGACCGCACCGACCTCGCCGAGATCCTGACGATGGTCATCTGGATCGCCGGGCCGCAGCACGCCGTGGTCAACTTCGCGCAGAAGGACCACCTGTCCTACCTCCCGGCCAACCCGCTCGCCGGCTACACCGAGGAGCCGCGCGGGCACGGCCACACCGAAGCCGAATGGCTCGCCCACCTGCCGCCGCTCGACGTCGCCGTCCAGCAGTTCTGCGTGATGAACTTCCTCGGCTCGGTGCACCACACGACGCTCGGCGACTACGAGGACGACTTCAAGGCGACCCCGGTCGCCGGCGCGCTGCACGACTTCCGCAGCGAGCTGGCCGGGGCCGAGGACGAGATCGTCCAGCGCAACCGGCGCCGGCCTCAGCCGTACGAGTACTTGCGGCCGTCGCTGATCCCGAACAGCACGAACATCTAGCGCCGGTAGGTGTAGAAGATGAATCCCTGGTGGTACTTGCCGACCTTGTCGTAGAGCGCGCGAGCCGGAGCGTCCTCGAGCGTGTTCCAGTAGAGGCTGGGATAGCCGTGTTCCCCGGCGTCCCGCGCCACCCACTCGATCACGGCCGTCGCGATGCCTTGCCGCCGGAGTTCCGGATCCACGAACAGGTCCGCGAGGTAGCACCGCCCGGAGTACCAGATACTGGCGTGGAACAGGTAGTGCGCGATGCCGACCATCCTGCCGTCCAGCCGGGCGGCGATCCCGCGGAGCCGGTCGTCGTCGAGCAGGCGCCGCCAGGTCCGTTCGTAGTCGTCCTCGCCGCGTTCGACCTCGAAGTAGGTGTCCTTACCCCGGGCCAGCACCTCCCAGGCGGCGCGATCGGATTCGGTCAGGAAGTCGATCTCCACCATCGGGGCCACCCTAATACCGGCGCGGGGGACCCGCGGTGCATCCAAGCCGGGTACGGCGGAAGCCCCGCCCCTCCGAGGAGGAGCAGGGCTTCTGACCTGCTGAAACGCTGGTGCGCGATACTGGGATTGAACCAGTGACCTCTTCCGTGTCAGGGAAGCGCTCTCCCGCTGAGCTAAACGCGCGTTGCGGGAGAACTATAGCGAACCCCGATCACTCCCCGTGCACCGGGTTCACCGGTTCTTGAAGTAGGCGAACAGCTGCTTCTCCTTGACCGTGAACAGGGCCGCCGGCACCCCGGGGCGGCCATAAGGTGGCACCCATGACCCCCACCATCGGCCTTTTCGCGGCCAACATGCGGGCGCTCACCGACCCCGGCGCGGCGGACCGGATCGCGCGGCTCGCCGAAGATCTGGGCTACGACTCGCTCTGGGTGGCCGACCACGTCGTGGTGCCGAGCCCGCGGGTCCCGGCGTCTCCGATGGAACCGGACGAGCCCCTGCTGGACCCGCTGGTCTCCCTGAGCTACCTGGCCGCGCGGACGTCGCGGATCAAGCTGGCGACCGGATGCGTCGTGCTGCCGCAGCGGAACCCGTTGGTGCTGGCCAAGCAACTGGCGTCGGTGGACGTCCTCAGCGGCGGACGGCTGATCTTCGGCGCGGCCGTGGGCTATCTGGAGCCGGAGCTGCGCGCCCTGGATGTCCCGATGGAACGGCGGGGCGCGCGGACCGACGAGTACCTGCGGGCGATCCAAAGTCTTTGGTACGACGAGAAACCGGCGTTCGAAGGCGATTTCGTGAACTTCGCCGACGTCGACGCGCATCCGCGGCCGGTGCAGCGCCCGGTGCCGCTGGTCATCGGCGGGCACAGCGCGGCGGCGTTGCGGCGGACGGTGTCCTTCGGCGCGGACTGGTACGGCTTCATGCTGGGCCTGCGGGCGACCGCGGAGATCATGACCGCCCTGGACGAGACCCGCGGTTCGGCCGCCCGCCCCCACGTCTCGGTGACCCCGTCACGACGTCTCGACGCTTCGACTGTCGAGGCGTACGCCGAGTTGGGTGTGGACCGCCTGGTGGTCGCGCCGCTTCCGACGTGGACGGTCGACGAGATCACGGAATTCGTCGAAGCCAACGCCCCCGCCCGCCTGGACGCTGCTGCTGCCTGAAGGACAGCTTCAGCCCGTTGGGCGGAGCGAGGGACGCCTTCAGTCCATTGAACAGACCGAAGGCGTCCTTCATGCCGTCGTCCCGGATGACTCCTTTCGACCGCTAATCACCGCGAATTTCAGATCTCGACGACGTGATATCCCCCGACCCAGGCCGGCGCCAGCAGTCCGCCGGCGCATTCGGCGACGGACGGCGCGAAACCGTAAGGCGTGTAAGAGCCCAGCACGAACCAGAATGCCCCGCCGTTCGAACAATGGGCCACCACGGCGTACCCCGACTTGCCTTCACCGGGAACGACGCAGGTCAGCGCGATTCCCTGACCGAGGAAGACGTTGTACAACTGCCCGAGACAACCGGGCGGCGACACGTCCGCGGCGGCTGCCGAAGCGGACGCGGGCGCGGCGACCAGGCCGAGCATGCAGAGAATCGTGATGGCCAACCCCGCCGTTTTCCTTTTCATGGTTACTCCTCAGCAGCGGAAAACGTGACAACACCGAGCGTAGGAGTGCGGGGGAATTAACCACAATTCATCGGGCCAGTGATCAGCAACAGCGGAAAGTCACTACACTGCTCCATTCGGGCTAGCAAACAGCGCGAACTGATTGAGATCAACATGCGGCCAAGGCAATAAGATTCAGTCTTCGGGCAACACCGACTGAACCGCCTCGGGAGTGCGCCCGACAACGGTCGTCCCGTCATCCGCGGTAATGATCGGCCGCTGAATCAAGATCGGATTCGCCACCATCGCCTCGATCCACCGGCCCCGATCAGCAGCCGTACGCCCCCACGTCTTCAACCCCAGCTCCCCGGCCACTCGCTCCGCCGTGCGCGCGACGTCCCAGGGCTCCAACCCCAGCCGTGTGAGGACCGCGTCCAGTTCCTCAGCCGTCGGCGGGTCGTCCAGGTAGCGGCGGACGGTGTACTCCGCGCCCGCCGCGTCCAGCATCGAGACCGCCGAACGGCACTTCGAGCACGCCGGGTTGACCCAGATTTCCATCTTGCCGCCTCCAAGCCGGTTTCCGTCGGGAAAGTAATCTTGGCAGATGGATTCTGTCATCCTGGACGACGTCGACCGCGGCCTCCTCCACGCGCTGCGGATCGACGGCCGCGCGCCGTTCGCCAAGGTCGCCGAGGTCCTCGATGTCTCCGAGAACACGGTCGCGCGCAGGTACCGGCGGCTGCGGGAGGCCGGCGTCGTGCGGGTCACGGGGTCGGTCAACGGGCCGCGGCTCGGCCGCACGTCCTGGACCATCCGCGTCCGGTGCACGCCCGACGCGGGCGCGCTGATCGCCGCCGCGCTGGCCAAGCGGCCCGACACCTACTGGGTGCACATCCTCTCCGGCGGCACCGAGATCTCCTGCAACGTCCAGTCCCCCAGCGACGACGAGCGCGACGCGCTGCTGATGGACAAGCTGCCCCGCACCACCCAGGTCCTCGACGTCAGCGCGCACGCCCTGCTCGGCAGTGGCGTCGTGCCGGGCGAATGGGCTGGGCTGGACTGGCTCACCCAGGACCAGACCACCCGGCTGAGGCCCGACCCGCCCGAGCCCGGCGACGAGGTCGTCACCCTGGACGACGGCGATCAGACCCTTTTGGACGCGCTCGCCCAGGATGGCCGCACGTCGTACGCCGACCTGGCGGCGCGCACCGGGTGGTCGGACTCGACCGTCAAACGCCGGATGGCCCAGCTGCGTCACGACGGAGTGCTCGTCTTCGACGTCGACGTGCCGCCGCGCGCGCTCGGGTATCGCGCCGAAGCGCGCCTCTGGCTGACCGTGCGCCCCTCCGGGCTGCTCACGACGGCGAGCGAACTGGCCGCGCATCCCGAGACGTCGTTCGTAGCCGTGACCACCGGGCGCACCAACCTCGTCGCCGCGGTCGTCTGCCGGGATTCGCGCGACCTCTACCGCTACCTGACCGAACGCGTGGGCCGCCTCGACGATGTCCACACCGTCGAGACGGCCCCGCTGATCCGCACCGTGAAACGGCAGGGCGCGGTTACGGCAGCGTCCAGCGCTGGTTCGCGGCGCCCGAGCAGTCCCAGATGATGACCTGCACCCCGTCGGTGGTGGACGCGCCGGGCACGTCGAGGCACTTGCCGGACTGGACGCCGATCAGCGAACCATTCGCTCCGGATGTCCACTTCTGGTTCGTGCCGCCGGTGCAGGTCCACAGCCCGGCCGTGGTGCCGTTGGCGGTGTTGCCCGCGGTGACGTCCAGGCACAGCCCGGCGACCCGCAGTGTGCGGTCCGGCATCACGGTCCAGTGCTGCGGCGCCGAGCCGTTGCAGCTCCAGCTGTCCACCTTGGCCCCGGGGCTCGACGAGCCGCCGAAGTCGTCGAGGCACTTGCCCGCCACGCCCGACGGCACCGCGCCCGCCAGCTGCCCGGACTGCTGGCGGATCAGGGCGCCGATCAGCGAGTGGCCGGGGAAGTCGGTGAAGACCATGCCGACGTGCTGCGTCGCGCCGCCGTTGAGGTAGTCCAGCGCGCGCTGGTTGATGCTGCCCGCGACGTCGGCCGGCGTCGAGCCGAACGGGCCGCAGTTGGCCGAGAGGTAGGTCGTGTACAACGCGCTGGGATTCCCGTTGGCGTTGGCCATGTTGCCCTGCGCTTCGCCCCACTTCGTGTCGACGTTGCACTGGGTCCAGTCGTTTTCGACGTACTGGCCGTAGTTGCCGGTGGTCAGCTGGGTCAGCCCGTAGCCGCCGTAGACCTGCCCGCGCGGGCCGGTGAAGTCGGTCAGCACGACGCGGCCGCGCACTTGCCCGACCGTCGGCATCGCCGCGGTGCCGCTGCCGGTCACGGTCGGCGCGTAGAACAGGTTCGGGTAGCGGGAAACGTAGCCGTTGAAGATCCGCGTGCGGTCGGCCTGGGTGATGTTCGACGGATCGTCGGCGCAGTGCCCGATCGACGTGCTGCCGCTGCCGCCCTCGGTGGTGTCGGCATCGCATTCACCGTGCAGCTTAAGCAAAATCGTCTCGGTGGGATGCGCGCCGAGGAAGTTCCGGGAGCGGGTGAGGACGTCGTCGAAGTTCGCGTTTTGATAGACGTCGGTGTGGTGGATGGCGAACGCGCCGCCGATCACCCGTACCCGGATGTCGAGGGCACGGATGCCGGCGTTCAGCTGGGCGTCCAGGGTCGCGCCGCTGTCGCCGCGGTTCTCCTGCGCCTCGTAGTAGGCCGCGCCGAACACCCCGCCGTGGATCGCGAGGGTGTCGTGTGTGCCCGGCAGCGAAAGGGCGGCCAGGCTCGCACCCGAGGACACCCCGCTCATCCAGTCGGGGTGACTTTCCGTGGTCATGCTGTTGAACGCTTCCGACGACCACGACGGCGCCGCAGCCGCCGTGCCCGAGGGCATCAGTGCCCCGGTGAGCGTGACGAGGGCTGCCGCGGCGACCGCGGCTCTTCCGGGGCGCCGCCGACGTGAGATCCGCATGGTCCGTCCTCATATCCGAGCCGGGCAGAGTGGTATGGACCATACGATAAGTCTGACGACTCAGGCACGTCGAGAGGTGACGCGAAACGACCGACTTCCGTCGGTGATCCTGTCTCCCGCGCCGTCCAAACAGGACATCGCGGCCGGTAACGAATTCACGCGCGCCGAGACGAAATGCGCCCGGGACACGCCCCCTTCGCGTGTCCCGGACGCTCGCGCATCGTGCGCCGCAGCGGTCGATCACGGCAAGCTCTTCGAAGTTCGTCGAAGGGCACTCGTTTGGTCTATACCATTGCAGCCCAGGTGATCCACTAGACTGCGCGGGTCGGTGGATTTTCGCAGGTCCGTGCCCCGGAAGCGGAAGGACGGTACGCTGCACTGCCAGCTCAGTACCGGCCCCAGGGAGGGATCCATGCCGGTCGTCCGATCGAACATCGTGCCGCTGCGCCACGCCCGGCCCGCCGTGGTCGCCTACGTGAAGAGCCCGATCGAATGGTTCGTGTCGAACAGCGGCTGGGTCCAGGGCACCGAGGGCGTGGTCCTCGTCGACACGTGCGGCACCGAGCAGGCGACCCTCGAACTCGTCCGTGACGTCCGGAAGTACTCCCCTTCCGCCGATCTGCCGTTGACCGTCGTTGTCACCCACGCCCACGGCGAGCACCACAACGGCGTCGGCGTCGCCCTGCGTGACGGCGGGCTCGCGCTCGCAGCGCCGGTCAGCGCCGAAACGGTCAAGGCCGGTCCGCAGACCTACGGTGGCGTTTTCTCCTATACCCAATGGGGACGCATGGAGGCGCCGGACCCGATGGCGATACGCACCGTCACCGAGACGCGGCGGCTGGACCTCGGTGACAGCGTTGTCGAGGTCGTGCCGGTGCCCGGCGTCGCGCACACGGCAGGCGACCTCGTCGTGTACGAACCACGCTCGGGCGTCCTGTTCACCGGTGACCTGCTCTTCGCCGGCGACACGCCGATGGCGCTGCACGGTTCCATCCCGGGCTGGCTGAAAGCACTCGACTGGCTCGAGGACACCTTCCCCGACACCCGGGTCCTGGTCCCCGGCCACGGGCCGATCGGGAACCCGGCGCGCGGCACCGTCGCGGCGCTGCGCTGCTACCTGAATTGGCTGCTGGACGAGACCGCCCGCGCGGCGGCGGACTTCTCCGCGCTCGCCACCGCCGCCGTCCGCCGCTGGCCGGAGTGGCGCACGCCGGAGCGGCACGTCGGGAACCTCATGCGCGCCTACTCCGACCAGCACGGCGGCGCGCTCGACGAGGACAGCGCGATCCACGCCATGCTGCGCGCGGCGGGTGGGCCGATCGACCTGGACGGCAGGCTCGGCAGCCCCGCGCCGGCGCAACGGACGCCTTGATTTTTGCCCCGAACAAAGAACTGGGCCGAATGGCGGCTAATACTTATCAGTCTTTGACAACGCCGGTCCCGCTCACCGAGCCTGAGGTGGTCTGAACAACTTACGATCTTGCCTCGACGAGGAGGCGCGCGTGCGTATCAGGTTTCCGAAAACGGCGGCTTTGGCCGTGGCGGCGGCCGTCACCGCCGGGATGGTCGCCGCGGCGCCCACCGCGGGTGCGGTGCCGGCGACCATCCCCTTGAAGATCACCAACAACTCCGGCCGCGGTGACCCGATCTACATCTACGATCTGGGCACCTACCTGCCCACCGGGCAGCAGGGCTGGGCCGACGCGAACGGCACGTTCCACCCCTGGCCCGGGGGCGGGAACCCGCCGACCCCGGCGCCGGACGCGTCCATTCCCGGCCCCGCCAACGGCGGTTCGATCACCATCCGGATCCCGAGATTCTCCGGCCGGGTCTACTTCTCCTACGGGCAGAAGCTCATCTTCAAGCTCACCACCGGCGGCCTGGTGCAGCCCGCGATTCAAAACCCGAGTGACCCCAACGTGAACATCCTGTTCAACTGGTCGGAGTACACGCTCGACGACGGCGGGCTGTTCATCAACAGCACCCAGGTGGACATGTTCTCCGCGCCCTACGCCGTGGGCGTGCAGCCGGTCGGTGGCGCGACGAAGAACACCGGGCACCTGAAACCGGGTGGCTACAACAACTTCCTGAACGCGCTGCGCGGCCAGCCGGGCGGCTGGGCCAACCTGATCCGCACCCGATCGGACGGCACCGTCCTGCGCGCGCTCGCGCCCAGCCACGGGATCGAGCTCGGCGTCCTGCCCTCGGGCGTGATGAACGACTACATCAACCGCGTCTGGTCGAAGTACTCGGGCACCACGCTGACCGTGACACCCGACGCGGCGAAACCGAACGAGAAGTACTTCGGGCGCGTCTCGGGCAACGTCATGAACTTCACGAACACCTCAGGCGGATTCGTCACGGCGTTCCAGAAACCGGACACCGACAGCGTTTTCGGCTGCTACAAGATGCTGGACGCGCCGAACGACGTCCGCGGAATGATCTCGCGCACGCTCTGCGCGGGCTTCAACCGCTCGACGCTGCTGACCAACGCCAACCAGCCCGACACCAGCTCCGCCGGGTTCTACCAGGATGTCGTCACCAACCACTACGCGCGGAAGATCCACGCGCAGATGGTCGACGGCAAAGCCTACGGCTTCGCTTTCGACGACGTCGGCCACTTCGAGTCGCTGGTCCACGACGGCAACCCGCAGACGGCCTACCTGACCCTCGACCCGTTCAACTGACAGACTCGTGAGTGTTGCGGCCGGTTCTAACCGGCCGCAACACTCACGAGCCCCTACGCCTGCTTCTTCACCACGCCCGCGCCGGTGACGTCACCCGGCGCCGCGTCGCCCACGTAGTAGTACAGCGGCCAGCCGTTGTAGGTCACCTGTGCCGTGTCCTCACCCTGCGCCTCGCCCAGCAATGAGCCCTGTGTGCCTTGCCCCGCAACGGCTTTCCCGGCGAACGCGGGCCACACGGCGATACAGTCCGCGTCACACGCGGCGGGCTTTTCCTTGTCCTTCGTGAATCCGTACAGCGCGCGTCCGGCCTGATCCGTGAGCACCGGGCCCAGGTCCGTCTGGGTGACCTTCACCGACGGCGCCGAGGCGTCGGCGGCCTGGCCTGCCGGAGCGCCGCCGCACGCGGCGAGGCTCAGCACCAGAAGCGGCGCAGCGAAGAGCATTCCACGAATACGCATGATCATCTCACCCCGTTGTTTTTCCACCATTCCCACCGACCACACGGAAACTGCGGCGACCCGGTTCAGCACTGTGGTCCCGGGCACGGTAAGCCCTTTCCCGAAGTTCCTCTGAACCGTCGCGACGCGGCG
This sequence comes from uncultured Actinomycetota bacterium, assembly GCA_963762765.1. GTDB lineage: Bacteria > Actinomycetota > Actinomycetes > Mycobacteriales > Pseudonocardiaceae > Amycolatopsis. The sequence continues at coordinate 196,702 of CAVXMR010000003.1, read as the reverse complement.
GCCGTGTGAGGTGTGTCGGGGTGCGGCGGGGATCGGATGCGGCCGCCCCGGCAGCCAGGTGGGTGCCTGGCGAATCTCATGATTCACGCCATGGAGGGAAGTTCATGTCCAAGTTGAAGTCTGTTGTGGACGGTCGACGACTGGTCGCGGCCCTGGCGCTCGGCACGGCGGGCGTGCTCGCCGCGGGTGCCGCGACACCGGCCGCGGCGGCGAACATCGCCATCGCGCACGGTCCGGATTCCGTCCCGATGCCCGGGATGGACCACGGGAGCATGCCGATGACCGGAACGCCGGCGGCACAGCCCGCGACCAACCCGGCCAAAGGCCCGTCGACCTTCCTGACCGCCGAACTTACTGGCGCACAGGAGGTTCCGGTGCCGGGCGGCCCGGCGGTGGGCGCGCCGAAGGGCAAGGCGAGCGCGCTCGTGGTCGTGAAGGGCGACCGCGTCACATTCGGCCTTACCTGGCAGGGCATTTCCGCGCCGACGCTGGGCCACATCCACGAAGGCAAGGCGGGCGTCAACGGCGCGGTGAAGGTCGGGCTGTTCGGGACCGCGATGCCGGCGACGGTTTCGGCGGCGGCCGGCCAGGTCACGGTGACCGACGCGGCGCTCGCCCAGAACCTGCGCACCAACCCGGCCGGGTTCTACGTCAACCTGCACACGGCCGAGTTCCCCGGCGGCGCGGTGCGCGGCCAGCTCAAGATGTCGAAGTCGCGCGGCAACGTGCTGTCGTTCATCCACGGCGGCAAACTGCGCTCGGTGGACACCGGCGGCCAGGAGGTCCCGGTGGCGGGTGGCCCGAAGGTGGGCGACCCGGACGGCGTCGGGGCGGCGTTCCTGGACGCCCGCGGCAGCACGGTGGGTTACTCGCTCGCGTGGGTGAACATCGCGGCGCCGACCCTGGGTCACATCCACCAGGGGAACGCCGGCCAGAACGGTGAGGTGAAGGTGCCGTTGTTCGGCTCGGCCGTGCCGGCGAACATCTTCGCCATCTCGGGCTCGGTGGCGAAGGTCGACCCGGCTCTGGTCGACCAGATCCGCGAGAACCCGCGCGGTTTCTACACGAACCTGCACACCGCCGAATTCCCGGGCGGCGCGGTCCGCGGCCAGCTCTTCTAGGCCGCGTCCAGACCTGGGGAGCTGCCGGGAAACACGGGTGAGGGGCAGCTCCCCGGTCCGGGCCGCGACGACATTCCGTCGTCGCGGCCCGTTTCCCTGCCCGGGCAGGTCATCATGGAGTGGTGCGTACCTGGTGGCGCGGGATCAGCCCGCGACGACGTCTGCTGATGAGCGGTGTCGCCGTGCTGGTGGCGGCTCTCGCGGCTGTCGTCGTCGTGGCCGTTTCCGGAACCGACGCGGCGCCGCGCGAAGGCCTGCCCGCGCAGGACCAGCCCGGGACGGTGCTGCTGGTCCCCGGCTACGGCGGCGGGCAGGGCGCGCTGAATCAGCTCGCCGAGCGGATCCGCGCCAAGACCGGCCGGGAGGCCGAGGTGCTGACCCTGGCCGGTGACGGCACCGGCGACCTGCTGACCCAGGTGAACGTCCTGGCCGAGGCCGTCGAACGCGCGTACCGGAGCGGCGCTGTGTCGGTCGACGTGATCGGGTATTCGGCGGGCGGCGTCGTGGCGCGGCTGTGGGTCGCGCGCGACGGCGGTGAGCACAAGGCCCGCCGCGTCGTCACCCTCGGCGCGCCACTGCACGGCACCACCCTGGCGACGACGGGGAACGTGCTCGTGCCGGGCGCCTGCCCGGTCGCGTGCCAGCAGCTGGCGCCGGGGAGCGCGCTGCTGCGAGACCTCGAGGCGCAGCCGCTGCCGGCCGGTCTGCCGTGGCTCTCGGTGTGGACGAAAAACGACGAAACCGTGACGCCGCCGGAGTCCGCGCGGCTCGAGGGCGCGGTGAACGTGCCCATCCAGCAGGTCTGCGCCGCCAACCGGGCCGCGCACGGCGACCTGCCGACCGATCCCGCCGTCACCGGGCTGGTGCTGCGGGCGCTGGGCACGGCGCCGCTGGCCGCGCCCGGTCCGGCGGACTGCGCGGTGCTCAGCTCGTGATGTCCTTGGTGGCGAAGTTCGCCCAGGCCGCGCCGAAGAACACCGCGATGTAGCCCGCCTGCAGCAGCAGGCCGTGGTCGATGTTGCGCCACAGCACCGGATCTCGGAAGAAGTCGATCCACGACAGCCAGTAGTGCGTCGGCAGGTACGGCTTCACCGGGGCCGCCGCGTCGAGCGTCTCCAGAACCGAGCTGGTGATCAGCACGGCCAGGCCGCCGAGCGCGGCGCCGAGCCCGGAGTCGGTGGCCGTGGACAGGAACACCGCGATCGCGGCGAACCCGAGCATCGACACCACGATGTAGCTCACCGCGCCGAGCAGCCGCAGGCCCAGTCCGGACGAGCTCAGCGACGCCCCGGACAGCGACGTCACCCCGGCGGCCTGGCCGCCCGGCCCTGCGACGCCGGGCTGACCGCCCGTGCCGAACAGGAACACGCCGAGCACCAGCGAGGTCAGCACCACGATGACGATCGCGGCGGTGACGTAGACGGCGAGCGCGACGAGCTTCGCGCCGAGCAGCCGGGTCCGGCCGACCGGGCGGACCAGCAGGTAGCGCAGGGTCCCGCCGGCGGCCTCCCCGGCGATGGAGTCGCCTGCGACCACGGCGACCGCGATCGGCAGGAACAACGGCAGGACCAGGGCGAGCGCGGCCGCGGGGAACAGCGATCCATCGTTCACCACCGCGGACAGGAACGCGCCGCCCTGGCCCGGCGGCGGCGCGAAATCGGCCGTCGCCAGGAAGACGCCGACGATCGCGGGCAGCAGGCACAACAGCAGCACACTGGCCCAGACCCGGGGCCGCAGGACGAGTTTGCGCAGTTCGACGCCGATCACGCGGGCTCCCCGAACCGGTCGGAGCCGGGCCCGGTCACCTCGAGGACGACGTCCTCCAGGCTTCGGTGCTCGGCGTGGATCGAGCTCACCCGCACGCCCGCCTCGACGAGCAGCGCGTTGAGTGCGGCGGGGTCGGCGTGCCGGATGACCAGGCGATCGCCCTCACGGGATTCGAGCTGCCCGTCCAGCACCGCGGTCGCCGCGGCGGCGTCCGGCGTGCCGACCAGGATCCGGCCGGTGGCCGCGCGCAGGGTGGCCAGGTCCTCCTCGAGCACCAGCCGCCCGCGATCGACGACGCCGACGCGCGTGCACAGCTGCTCGACCTCGGCGAGCAGGTGGCTGGAGAGGAACACCGTGGTCCCGGCCTCGTTCAGCTCGACGAGCAGCTCGCGGATCTCCTTGATGCCCTGCGGGTCGAGGCCGTTGGTGGGCTCGTCGAGGATCAGCAGCCGCGGACGGCGGAGCAGCGCCCCCGCGAGCCCGAGGCGCTGCCGCATGCCCAGCGAGTACGCCTTGACCGGCCGCTGGTCGACGCCCGCGAGGCCGACGCGGTCCAGCACCTCCTCGATCCGGGCCCGGCGGCTCCGTCGGGTGCCGCCGGTCCCGGCCGCGTCGAGCAGGGCGAGGTTGCGCCGTCCGGACAGGTGCGGATAGGCGGCCGGGCCCTCCACGAGGGCGCCGACCTCCGGCAGGATCTCCGCGACCCGCTTGGGCACCGGACGGCCGAGCACCTCGATCTCGCCGCTGGTGGCGTAGACGAGGCCGAGCAGCATCCGGACCAGCGTGGTCTTGCCCGAGCCGTTCGGGCCGAGGAAGCCGTAGCGGTCGCCCTCCCGGACGTCCAGGTTCACGGCGTCGACGGCGAGGGTCGATCCGAAGCGTTTGGTCAGCGCGCGCGTCACGATCATCGGAAGCCCCGTCGCAGCCGGGCCAGCTCGTCGCCCGCGGACTCCAGCACCGCCGGGGTCACCGTCCCGGCCAGCAGATAGGAGCGGCGCGAAAGCGTCGAGCGGACGATGGCGAGTGAAAGGGGCGTGATCGACAGGACGGTGACGGTCCCGTTCGCCAGCTTCGCCGTCGCCGCGCCGGCCTTCTCAGCCGCGTCACCAGCCGCGTTGGCGACGTCGCGAGGGATGGCGGCCACCGCGAAGGCGGCGAGCCCGGTGCCATAGAGCGCGGCGCCCTGGATCCCGCCGAAATCCGACGAACGGACGGTGCGCCCGGCGATCGTGCGCGGCAGGTTGACCTGGCCCAGCGCGCCGAGCGCGCCCGCCAGGTCCGGCGCGGTGGTGACGCTGAATCCGCTGCCGAGAGTCGGCGTGGGCGCGTTCACCGCGGGCATCGTCTGGTCGAGTGATTGGAACTCGGTGACCAGCACCGGCGCCTGCTGGCCGCGCGCGGTCACCTCGACCCGGATCGCCACCCCGGTGACCGGGTCGGCCCAGATGTCGACGGCGCCCAGCGTGGTGTCCGGATCGGCTGGGACGAGCCGCATCCCGGACGCTGCCACCCCGGCCACGTAACGCGCACCGAGGATCGAGACCTTGTCTCCCGGGGCGGCTTCGAGGATCCGCCGTGCCAGCTCGGGCGGAAGGAGGTCGCCCGCGCGGGGCAGGCGCACGGCGGGTTCGCCGATCAGCTCCGTGAGCATGTTGGCGCCGTAGTCCCAGGTGTACTCGCCGTCCGGCAGACGGTAGACGTCGTGCTCCCCGGTGAGGGAGACGACGTCGACGCGGTAGCGGTCAGGCGCGGCGTACCAGGCACGCATGGTGGTGCGGCGGGTGAAGAGCGCGGAGACGTCGGCGAGGTTCGGCAGCTCGGGCAGGGCCAGCGAGCCACTGCTCTCGGCCAGCCCTTGATAGGGCTTCCCGGCGGACCCCAGTACGAGGGACCGTAGCCGCGCGGGGTCGATCGACGTGCCGGCGGACGGGAGCGCGGCGGCGATCGCGGGCACCGCGACGAGGACGGCGGCCAGCGCGGTCACGATGGCCCATCGGCGCCGCGACTGCGCGCGCACCACGGTCCGCTTCAGCAAGGCCGCACCACCACCGTTCGGGTCCTCCGTCCCTTTGTACGCCGTCGAGCTGTGCGGATCAGCCACCAAACCGAGACCGGCGTCATATTTGAACACGTTCAACTCTTCGGGTACGGTCGGTCGCGTGACAACCGAAGGGGGAATCATGAAGATCGTGATACCGGGTGGCACCGGCCATCTGGGACAGCTGCTCAGCCGGGCGTTCACCGCGGGCGGGCACGAAGTGGTCGTGCTCAGCAGGCAGCTGCGGGACCTCGGGCCGGGCGTGCGATGCGTGGCTTGGGACGGTCGGAGCGCCGGGGCGTGGACCGGGGAGATCGACGGCAGCGACGTCGTGATCAACCTGGCCGGGCGGAGCGTGAACTGCCGCTACACCGAGGCGAACCTCCGGGAGATGCGCAACTCGCGAATCGACTCGGCCCACGTCGTCGGCGGCGCCATCGAGCGGGCGGCCCGGCCACCGCGGGTCTGGCTGCAGATGAGCACTGCCACGATCTACGCCCACCGCTACGACGCGCCGAACGACGAAGCGACCGGGCAGCTGGGCGGCGGCGAGCCGGGCGCGCCCGCCTACTGGACGGACAGCGTCGACATCGCGAAGGACTGGGAGCGCGAGCAGGAGCTGGCTCGCACCCCAGACACCCGCAAGGTCGCGCTGCGGACGTCGATGGTGATGAGCCCGGAGCCCGGCGGTGCGTTCGCGATGCTGCTGCTGATGGTGCGGCTCGGGCTGGGCGGCCCGATCGCCGGCGGCGCCCAGTACATGTCGTGGATCCATGACGAAGACCTGATCCGCGCGATCGACCTGCTGATCTCCCGGGACGACCTGAGCGGGCCGGTCAACCTCGCCGCACCGAACCCGTTGTCCCAGCGCGACTTCATGCGCGAGGTCCGCGCGGCATGGGGTGTCCCGTTCGGGCTGCCCGCGACGAAGTGGATGGCCGAGATCGGCGCGTTCGTGGTCCGCAGCGACACCGAGCTGCTCCTCAAGAGCCGCCGGGTGGTGCCGGGAAAGCTGCTCGAGGCGGGTTTCGCCTTCACCTTCCCCGACTGGCCCGACGCCGCGGCCGACCTGGTGCGCCGGGCCCGGAATCCGGAAGCCTCCCGGTCACCGGCCTGAGCCGCGTTACTCCTCGCCGCGAGGAGCCGAGGCGGGCCGGTCGAAGGCCGCGACAGTCTCGACGGCTGCCCGCGTCTCGGCCACGTTGTGGGCGCGAAACACCGCCGCACCGGCCCGGGCGGCGATGGCGGTCGCGGCCAGGGTGCCCGCGAGCCGGTCCTTGGCCCCGACGTCGAGGGTCTCGCCGATCAGGTCCTTGTTCGACAGCGCGACCAGCACCGGCCACCCGGTGCCGGTCAGCCGATCGAAGTGCCGGAGCAGCTCCAGCCCGTGCCGGGTGCTCTTGCCGAAGTCGAAGGTCGGGTCGATGAGCACGCCGCCGCGCGGCACGCCCAGCGCGACCGTGGCCTCGGCGCGCTCGACGAGCTCGCCGACGACGGCGGCCACGACGTCGTCGTAGACCGGCCAGAACGGGCGTTCCTCGGTTGGCTCGGGATACGGGTCGGTTCGCACCGGCATGCCGCCGACGTGCGAGCACACGTAACCCGCGCCGAACTCGGCCGCGACCTCCGCCAGCTTCGGATCGGTGCCGGCCCAGGTGTCGTTGAGCAGGTCCGCTCCCGCCTCGCAGGCGCGTCGACCGACCTCGTGACGCCAGGTGTCCACGCTGATCACCAGGTCCGGGTGCCGCTCCCGGATCGCCGCCACGAACGGGACGACCCGGTGGATCTCCTCGTCGACGTCGACCTCGGGCCCCTCCCCCGCCTTCACGCCACCGATGTCCACGATGTCGGCACCCTCGGCCACCGCCCGGTCGACGGCCGCCCGCGCGGTGTCGTCGGCGAAGGTCGCGCCCTTGTCGTAGAACGAATCCGGCGTCCGGTTGACGATGGCCATGACCAGCGCCCGGCCGAGGTCCCGTCGCCGCCCGCGGAAGCTCAGCTCCGGCCGGTGTGAGGTCATGGCCCACACCCTGCCAGGTCACGGCTCGGACCGGAACGCCACGCCCGCCCGGTTCCACCCGTTAAGCTCGGTCCAGCGCCAAACCTGAGGCGAGGTGGGGAACATGAGCACGACCAGCGAGGGTCCGGGCCGCAGCCAGGCCGAGGCCATGATCGCCGAAGCCAAGCGAGCCCTGTGGGTGATGGTCGGGCTGCTCGCCGTGATGTGGGCGATCCAGATCATCAACTCACTCGACAACTACGGCCTCAGCGGCGAGTTCGGGATCGACGCGCGAGAGCCGGCTTCGCTGCCGGAGATCTTCAGCGCCCCCTTCCTGCACTTCAGCTGGAACCACATCGAAGCCAACTCAGGCCCGCTGTTCGTCTTCGGGTTCCTCGCCGCCTATCGCGGGGTGAAGAAGTGGCTGGCGGTCACCGTGCTGATCGTCATCGCGAGCGGGCTGGGTGTGTGGTTCATCGGCCCCTCGGACGGGGTCACCGCCGGCGCCAGCGGGCTGGTGTTCGGCTACTTCGGCTACATCATCGTCCGCGGACTGTTCGACCGGCACCCGATCGACATCGTGATCGGCCTGGTGATGGCCCTGTGCTTCGCCTATCAGTTCTCCTCTCTGCTGCCGACGGACGAACGGGTCAGCTGGCAGGGCCACATGTTCGGGTTCGTGGGTGGCATCGCCGGCGGCTGGCTGTTCCGGGAGCGCCACCGCAAGGCCATCCCCGCCGGGGACACCCCGACGCTCACCGACCCGGCCACCACCCTGCTGCCCAAGGACCTCGGCGGGCTCTGACCGCCGCGGCCGCTCAGGCCTCGCCGAAGGCGAACACTGCGGCGACGAACTGTTCCGGATCGAAGTCCATCGCCTGATGGGCCTGCCCGACCATCGGCACGCTGTCCGCGCCCGGGACCCGTTCGGCCACCGCTGCCGCCGCCAGCCGGAGATACTCCGGGCTCTCCGTGCCGACGAAAAGCCGGACCGGCACCGAGATCTTCGCCAGCTTGTCATCGACTACGAATGCCTCGACGCACTCCAGCTCACGCGCGATGGTGTGCGCCGCGCCCAACCTCGCTTCCCAAACCGGCGTCCCCTTCATTTCGTCCACAGTGGACTCCGGTAGCCGGAGCGCCTCGCGCATGAAGATGCTCAGGATCTCCTCGGGATCGGTGGCGGCACGCATGCGTGCCACGGCATCCGGCGCGACGACCCACTCGCCGGGCTTCGGCCTGGGCGGCTCGTAGGCCACCAGCCTGCCGATGGCGGCGGTGATCTGGGCCGCGTGCAGCGAGCACAGCGCTCCGTAGGAATGCGCCACCACATAGACGCCGCCACCGAGGGACTCCGCGACCGCCGCGATGTCCTCGGCCTCGCGCCAGATGGAGTACTCGAGGGCCTCGTCCGCACTGAGCCCACGCCCGCGCCGGTCGAGCACGTGGACGCGATAGCGCTCGGCCAGCCGCTCCCGGACCGGCGCCCAGCGGTGCCGGTCGGCTCCCGCGCCGTGCACCAGGACCAGCGGGGGTCCGGCGCCGAGGGTCTCGAACCCGAGGATCGTGCCATCGCCGGAAACGACTGAGTTCCCCATGGAATCGATGCTAGCCCGATCCTCACCTCTCGCCTCCGTTTCGCACTTTGGCTCGCTCCTTCGGGCAGTTGTTCTGTGAATGCCTGGTTGTCCGCCATGCCCACGACGTTACGACCCACCACCGACAAAACCCGGCCACCACGGTGTCACCCACACGTGTGATCGTGAACGTCGACGCGAAAATCCTTATGCAGCAATGACTTTCGGTGCCGCCGCTCCCCCGGCTCTCGTGAGTAGGATTCCCTTGACAGACAAGGCAAAGATGGCATGGTTTCGAAGGTCGTGAATGACGCGTTCAAGACGGTGAGTGTCCTGAACGCGTCATTCACGACCTTGCCCTGGGTGGTTTCGGTGGAGCGAGGGAGACTTTACTTGCGCCTGGCGCGAGGAAAGTCCCCTCATCGAGGTGAGCGAGCGCCGGGGTGAGCATCCCAGCGCAACTTCAGCCACCTGCGCCCCACAAGGCACATCTACGAGAAGTCCACAAAGGACCATCTCACGAGAACCCGAACCCGTCCAGCAGAGAACGGACTTCGGCCACCTCGTGCGCCTCGAGCTCCCGGTACTCGACCAACGCCGCTTCGAGATGAAACCGGGCCTCACTCTTCTTGCCCTCGTTGAGAAAGACCCGTCCCAGCCCGTGGTGCGCCCGAGCCAGTTCGTACCGGTGGCCGGTTCGCCGGGCCAGCACCAGCGCCCGCTCGTGCAGCCCGGTCGCCTCGTCGCCCGCGGCCACCTCGCCGAAGTCGTTGAGCGCCATCACTTCCAGATTGGGATTCTTCCCATTCCCGGCCATTTCGAGCGCCCGGCGGAGATGATCGGCGGCCAGGTCGGACCGGCCGACCGCCGCGTATGCTCGTCCCAGCGCGGAAAGCACGAAGCCGCCGAGGCCGCCGTCAGACAGGTCCAGCGCGATCTGCCCGCTGAGCTCCAAGCACCGGATCGCTTCCTCGTACTCCCCCGCCAGGTAGAAATGATCGCCGAGATTGCACAGCGCGATCCCTTCGAGGAACGTGTATCCCGTCCGCCGCGCCGCCTCGAGCGCGAGTTCGAACTCCTCGCGGGACTCGCGCATCCGGCCCTGCATCTCGTGCAGGGAGCCGATACCGGACCGGGACATGCTCTCGAGGAGAGCCGAGCCATGGACCAGCGCGGACGACAACGCCCGTTCGTAATACCCGCGCGCCTCGGCGAACTCGCCCAGGCGCAGAAGCGCGCCCGCGACCTGCTGTTCGGCGATCGCGTACGCGAGCTCATCCGGCCGCGTGCAGGCCAGGACAGCTCGCTGTGTGGTGAGCCAGGCCGGGTACTGCGCCGCGACTTCCAGGTACCGCGCGAGAGTCTGGGCCAGCCGCACGACGACGTCCCGCTGCCCGTGCGCGGCCGCGTACTTTCCCAGCGCCAGCAGGTCCGTCAGCTCGGTGTCCAGCCAAACCCGCGCCGGTTCCCACCCCTCGAAGGTGGGCGAAGGAGCCACCGGCGGACGGCGGTAGGGCTCGTTGGGCGAGAAGTGGTTCATCGCCGCCCCGGCCCAGTGCAGGTAGTGCTCGGACAGCCGCTCAAGCGCTGCTTCGGATTCCGAAGCACCCGCCAGTTCCGCCGCGTACAGCCGGACCAGGTCGTGCATCCGGAACCGTCCCGGCGGCGACTCGGCCAGCAGATTCGCCGTGGTCAGGACTCGCAGCAAAGTGCCGTCGCCGAGCATCGCGACCGCCGCCGCCCGGCCGATGTCCGGCCCCGGAACGACCCCGAGCAGCCGGAACGCCCGCGCTGCCTCGGCGTTCAACGCCCGGTAGGACGCCGAAAACACCGCGCGCAGGCTCGCGGGCAGCTCGCCGGCGTCGAGGGCGTCCAGCCTGGTCTCGCGCAGCTCAGCCACCAGATCGGCGAGTGCGAACTCCGGCTCCGCGGCTGCCCGCGCCGCGACGATGCCCAACGCCAGCGACAGGCCACCACAGTGCGCCAAGATCTCCGCGACAGCCTCGGGTTCCGCCCGCAGCCGGGCCACGCCGAGACGTCGTTCGAGCAGCTCACGCGCCTCGGCGTCGGGCAGCGTCCGCAACGCCAGCGAGCGCGCCCCGTACGTCGTGAGCAGGCCGCCCAGCCGGTTCCGGCTCGTCACCAGCGCCAGGCACGACGCACCGCCGGGCAGCAGCGGCACCACCTGCTCGGTGTCCCGCGCGTTGTCCAGCACGATCAACATCCGCCGGTCCGCGGTCAAGCTCCGATACAACGCGGCCTGCGCGTCCAGACCAGCGGGAACGGCACCCGGCGGGACACCGAGGGCGCCCAGAAGCTCGCGGACCGCGGCCGACGGCGGGACCGGCTCGCCCGCCGGATCGAAACCACGAAGGTTCACGTAAAGCTGGCCGTCGGGGAACCGCGCGCTGTTCGCGGCCGCCCACCGCAGCGCCAGCCACGTCTTGCCGAAGCCGCCGGCCGCCGCGATCACCACGATCCCGGCCGAGGCCTGCGCATCCAGTTCGGAAAGCTCCGCGGCCCGTCCGGCGAACGCGGCCGGCGACGGCGGCAGGTGCCGCGGCACCGGAGCCCCGCTGTCCGCGGTCAGGATCCGCTGATGCAGTTCACGCAGCTGCGGCCCGGGATCCGCACCCAGCTCGTCGGCAAGGCGGACGCGAACGCGTTCGTACTCCCGCAGCGCGTCGGCCGGACGCCCGTCGAGCCACAACGCCTCCACGAGCTGCGCGGCAGCGCGTTCGTCCAGCTCGTCGCCGGTCAGCTCCGCGAGCACGTCGGCGTGTCGGCCGCACCGCAGCCGGACGTCGTTGCGGCCGAGCAACGCCGCACGCCGCTGTCGCTCCAGATCCGCCCGGACCGTCGTCAGCCACGGGGACTCCAGCTCCTCCAGCGGCTGCCCGCGCCACAGCGCCAGCGCTTCGTCGTAGAGGGCGAGCGCGTCGACGTCCTCGGCCGCTTCGGCCTGCTCGACCAGCCGTGCGAAGCGGTGGATATCCACGGTCAGCGGGTCGACGTCCAGCCGGTACCCACTGTCCTGCCGCCGGATCTCGGCCAGGCCGGAAAGCGCCGTCCTCAGCCGCGAGAGGTAGCTGTACAGCGCGTCCTTCGGGCTGCGAGGCAGCTGCTCGCCCCAGACGCGGTCGGCGAGCCGCTCGAGCGGGACCGTCCGCCCGGCCTCCAGCAGCAGCACGACCAGGACGTCGCGTTGACGAGCGTGCCCGACGTCGACGTGCCGCCCCCCGGCCAGCACTTCGACCCCGCCCAGCAGCCGGAACTCCACCACGATCGCCCTCCCTGGACCGTGTCTAGCGGGTCCGGCGGCCGCTGTCCAAGGTTCTCCGAAGGTTTCCCCAGGATCGGTCGCCGACCGTGCTGGTCATGGTCTTCTTCGAGCACGTCTGGGCACGCAAGGCCCAGCTTGAGCAGGAATACGAAGTCGCGCGCGAATGGCGAGAGCGCCTCGAACGGCTCATCGACCGGGAGCAGGACGAGCCGGACCTGGGCACCGGATGTGAGCCGCTGTGAGAACACTGTGCATCCGGCTCCACGAGATGCTTTCGCGGCCGGACTGTGGTCATCTGACCGGGTGGCGATCACGGTTCTGCGACCCGCGGTGGTGGCCGTCGCGACAGCGCTGCTGGTCGTCGCGACCGGCTTCGCCGTCCAGACGGATTCTTCCTCGGACAACGCCTACGCGGCGGACAAACCGGCTCCGGCGCGCACCTCGGCGCCGAAGCCGGCGGCGAGCCCATCCGCGGGCGCGTTGTTCGCCGGCGGGACGCATTTCTGCAGCGCGAGCGTGGTGCACAGCACCGCCGGCGACGTCGTGCTGACGGCGGCGCATTGCCTCAACGGCGGCGCGCTCACCTTCGCGCCCGGATACCACGACGGCGTCGCGCCCTACGGCACGTGGACGGTCACCGGCTCGTTCGTCGCGGACGGCTGGACGAACTCGGCCGACCCGGATCTCGACTTCGCGTTCCTGACCGTGCATCAGGCCGGGAACGACGCCACGGTGGAAAGCCTGACCGGCGCCAACATGCTCGGCACGGACACCGGATTCACGCACCGGATCACCCTCACGGGCTACCCCGACACCGCCGACGCCCCGGTCGTCTGCGAGGGCACGACCGAGCAGTCGGACACCTATCAGCAGCGGATCGCGTGCGCCGGGTTCCCGGACGGGACCAGCGGCGGACCATGGGTGACCGACGCGGATCCCGCGACCGGGTCCGGCACGGTCGTCGGCGTGATCGGTGGCTATCAGCTCGGCGGCGACACGCCGGACGTCTCCTACAGCGCCTATTTCGACGACGACATCCGCAAGCTGTACGACACGGTCACCGGATGAGAAACGAGCCCCGTCCACAGTGGACGGGGCCCGTTCTCTTCAGGACTGTCAGCAGTTGACGATCAGCCCGGTCACCGCCGAGCACGTCTTGGCCGCACTGTCGTTGGCGGCGTTGGGGTCACCGGGCGAACTCGCCGTCCGGGTCGCGGTGGCGGTGAACGAACCCAGCGACAGAAGGCCTCCACTGGCCGAGAACCTCGCCGTGGCAGAGGTGCCGGGAGCCACCGAAGCGAAGTCACAGTTCAGCGTCCGGGTGCTGCCGACGCGGGCGCAACCGTTCGCGCCCGCGAACTGCAGGCCCGACGGGTACGTCGCGACGACCCGGACACCGGTCGCGGTGGACGGCCCGGCGTTGGAAACCGTGACGGTGTAGTCGAACCGCGGGCCGAGCCCACCGTGGCCGGTGGCGCCGAGCCCGACCCCGACGTCCGCGACCGTGGTGGGCGAGCCGATCGTGATGACCGGTCCGTCGAGGATGTCGAACGAGTAGTTGTCGCCGACGAGCTGGTGCCGCAGCGTGAACTGCCCCGGCGCCGCGGTGTCCTTGACCCGCAACGTGAACACCACCTCCGCGGTGCCGCCGGGAGCCAGGTCGCCGACCGCGCCGCGGTAGCTGCTGCCCACCTGGAAGCACGGGACCGTGCTGCCCTCGCACGAAACGAGGTCGGCGACGTCGGTGATCGCGGTGGGGGTGCCGTAGATGGCGGGCTTGGCGCTGGCCATCGTTGAAGTGCTGTCGGCGTTGTAAACGGTTTCTTTGATGGTGAATGTCTGTCCCGGCAAAACGGTGGTGGGACTCACGTCAACCGCACTGGACGGCGGGGCTGCCTCCGCAGCCGGTGCCATCGCGAAGAAAACCGTGGCCAAGGCGGCCACCGAAGACAGGATTGTGGTCCGTCGCCAGCTTCTTTGCATAGTCGTGTTCTCGCCGTTTCATTCCGGGGAATGCCGCTTTGACAGATCGGATGGCGCTGCTGGGCAGTGCCGACGCTGGTCAGTCGTCGCTCCCGCGGAATTCGTTACCGCCATCCGGACGCGTCGCGACACCGCCGTCAGGAGGGACGCCAGCGTCCGTTCAGCTCGCCCGGACGCGGTGCCGGCCCCGGAAGATCGGGCGCGCCCTTGGTCGCGAGGCCGTCGAGCAGCATCGCGAGATAACGGCGGCGCAGCTCGGTCGTGCGTGCCGGGTCCTCGACCCGGATGGCCGCGCAGGCTTCCAGGATCAGGCCGAGGTCCTCGGGAACGGCGTCCTGTCGCACGCGCCCGCTCGCCCGCGCGCGGTCGAAAAGGCCTACCGCGAGCGCGTTGGCGCGCTGGGCGTCCTGCCCCATCTCGGGCGTGGGCGTGAACCTGCCCGCGAGGTGCACGGTCAGCGAATGCACGTCCTCCTCCACGACCCGGCGGAGGAACGCGGTCAGCGCCGCCCACGGGTCGGGCTCTTCGGCAACCTCCTCGGCCTCGGCGATGAACGTGCGCAGGCCGTCGTGACACAGCTTGCACAGCAGCGTTTCCTTGCCCGGGTACCGCCGGTAAAGCGCGCTGATGCCGACGCCGGCACGCTCGGCGACGGCGGCGATCGGGGCCTTCGGGTCCGCCAGGAACACCGCGCGGGCGGCGTCCAGGATGACCACGTCGTTGCGCGCGGCCTGGCCCCGGCGCCCGGGCAGAGCGGTCGTCTCGTCCATGCGTCCAGATTAGCACTGGAACGGATCGTTCCGCTCTGCTATCGTCAGAGGGGAACAAAGCATTCCGTTCCACCGACCAGCCTCAGGAGCAGCCATGACGGTCCCCGCGATCCGCCCCTTCCGCGCCGAGATCTCCCAGGTCGCGCTGGACGACCTGAACGACCGCCTGCGCCGCGCGCTCTGGCCGGCCGACCTGCCCGCCGAGTACGGCGTCACCACCGGGCGCATCCGCGAGCTGGCGGAGTACTGGCTGGAGAAGTTCGACTGGCGCGGCTTCGAGGCGCGGCTGAACGCGTTCCCGCAGTTCATCACCGAGATCGACGGCCAGCCGATCCACTTCCTGCACGTCCGTTCCTCGCGCGAGGACGCGACGCCGCTGGTGCTGACGCACGGCTGGCCGGGCTCGATCGTCGAGTACCTGGACGTGATCGGCCCGCTCACCGAGCCGGCCTCGGCCGAGGAACCGGCTTTTCACCTGGTCATCCCGTCGCTGCCCGGGTTCGGGTTCTCCGGCCCGGCGCGGGAAGCGGGCTGGGGGCAGCACCGCACCGCGCGGGCCTGGGCCGAGCTGATGTCGCGGCTGGGCTACGAGTCCTACGGCGCGGTCGGCAACGACGCCGGGTCGATGGTGTCGCCGGAGCTGGGCCGGATCGCGCCGGACCGGGTGACCGGCGTGCACGTGACGCAGCTGTTCTCGTTCCCGTCGGGGGATCCGGCGGAGATGGCGAACCTGACCGAGACGGACTTCGCGGCGCTCAAGCACCTGCAGTGGTTCTACGAGGAGATGTTCTCGTTCAACCAGGTGCAGAGCCAGCAGCCGCAGACCCTGGCGTTCTCCTTGACCGACTCGCCGCTGGGGCTGCTGGCGTGGAACGCGCAGCTGTTCGGCGAGCACCTGGACGCCGACTTCGTGCTGGCGAATGTCGCGCTGTACTGGCTGACGCGGACCGGCGGCTCGTCGATCCGGTTCTACTACGAGGACGCGCACACCACCGAGAAGCCGGAGGGGCCGACCACGGTGCCGACCGCGCTGGCGATGTTCGCGGGTGACTTCCAGTCGATCCGGCCGTTCGCCGAGCGGGACCACGCGAACATCGTCCGCTGGAACTCCTACGACGTCCGGAGCGAAACAGGCGGGCCGCGGGACGCGGCGGGACACTACGCGGCGCACGAGGCGACCGGCGTCCTGGTCGGCGACATCCGGGAGTTCTTCGCAGGTCTCACCCGCACTTCCGGCTTCCCGGTGCTGGACGCGGCCCACCGCGCGCTGCGGTCGGCGGTGCTCGGCGTGGCCGACTGGTCGGCGGCCACGCCGTGCAGCCTCTGGACGGCCACGCAGGTACTGCAGCACGCGGCCGGGGACCAGCTGGGCTTCGCGGCCGCGATCACCGGCCAGGGCGGCCCCGACTTCGACCCGTTCTCGCCGTCCGGGCAGCTCGACGGCGACCCGATGGCGTTCCTCGAGGCGACACTGAGCGCGTCCGCCGCGGCCTTCGCGACGGTTGAGCCGGAGGCTGCGCAGGTGCCGGTCCCGTTGCCGCCGGGTGCTTTGCCCGCGGCGATCGCGGCCGGTGCGGCGGCACTCGACGCGGCCGTGCACGCATGGGACATCGCGGTCGCTTCCGGCCGGAAGTCCCCGATCGGCCCCGAGCTCGCGACGGCACTGCTGGCCGTGGCCAGGGAAATCGTGGAACCGCTGCGCCCCTTCGGCGCGTATGCCGCAGCCCTGGAGGAGGTCCAGAACGACGACGCGGTGGCGACGCTCCTGCGCTACCTCGGCCGGGACCCGGAATGGGCTGCGTGAAAGGACTCGTGAGCGTTCCGGGCGGTTCTAACCGCCCGAAACGCTCACGACCCCGAGCAGGCGCGGGAAGCTGCGGGCTGGGCGGGGATTGGGTTGTCGTGAGTGGTAATTGTCGTTCTAACGACATTTACCACTCACGAGGGGCCTGCTCAGCCGAGGAAACGCTCGGCGACCACCTGGCCATCGTGGGTCTGGCCGGTCGGCCCGAAACCCAGGCGCAGGTAGAACTCCTCAGGCCCATGGGGATGCGGGACCCACAGGACGGTGACCCGGTTCTGGCCACGGCGCAGGGCTTCGGCGCACACGGCCTCCACCGCGAACCGCCCGTACCCGGAACGCTGCTGGCCCGCCGCGATGGCGAGCCGCCAGATCCCGCAGCGGAAGTAGTCGACCGGGCAGGCGGGGTCGAAGCCTCCCATGACGAACCCGACCAGAAGCTCGTCGTCGTAGATCAGCCGGGGCCACGCGACTTCCGGCTGGACGTAGGCCTCGGCCAGCGACCGCACGACCGGCGCGACGACCTCCTCCTGTTCGGGTTCGACGCGCAGGCCGCAGGCGGCCGAGACGTTGGCAGGGGTGAGAAGTTCCAGCCGGAGAGTCATGACCCGGAGTGTGGAGGGAGGCGTGGACGGATGTCCAAGCGGGAGCGGGCGGGATCACATCGTCCACTTAGGACCGGTCGCGCTCCGCCCGGCGGGTGGGTGTGCCTAGGGCGTACGCGGCGAAGCCGAACACCAGGATCACCGCGAGCGGCACCAGCTGGCTCAGGGTGTACGCCCCGCGCTCGCCGCTGAAGCTCTGCGGCAGCGAGTCCGCGGGATCGCCTTCGGTGCCGAACCAGCCGACGCCGAATCCGGGCCAGATCAACACGATCACGGTGTACAGCACCATCAGCGTGGTGAGGCCGGAGACGAGCCAGACCCCGAAGCGCCCGCCCGGCACCCGGTACGGGCGCGGGACGTCCGGCAGTTTCCGGCGCAGCACCGCCAAGGAGGGGAAGGTGAAGACGTACGAGATGAAGTTCGTTGAGATCGCCAAGCCCAGTCCGGCGGCGAAGTACTTCTCCGCGGAGCCGTCACTGAAGGCGAACGCGACCACCATGACGATCGAGGCCAGGATCCCGGAGAAGACGTTGACCCGCACCGGCGTGCCGAATCGCGGTGAGATCCGGCCGAACCACGCCGGGCCCGCGCCGTCCGCGCAGGCCACCGCCTGGGCGCGGTCGCCGCCCATCGCCCACGTGATCCCGCTGGTGAGGACGCCGAGGATCAGGCCGGCCGCGGCGACCGAGGCCAGCGCCTGGCCCCAGCCGGTGAGCGTCACGGTGCCGTCAGCGGCGACGGAGCCGCCGTAGACGGTGAAGACCGCCTTCACCGCGTCGATGAATCCGCTCAGGCTGCCGATCGCCTTGCCCGGCAACACCAGCAGGATGCCCACGATCGGGCCGCCGTACAGGAGGACCGACGCCAGCCCCGACCGCAGCACCGCGAACGGGACGTCCCGGCGGGCGTTGCTCATCTCCTCCGACGCCGTGCTCGGCAGTTCGAAGCCCACGTAGTTGAAGATCAGCAGCGGCACCAGGCCGACGAACCCGGCGTAGGTCGGACTGAAGTCCCCGGCCGACAACGCCTGGACTCCGTTGCGGATCGCGTAGACCACCACCGAGATCGCGAAGAAGCCCAGCAGCACCACACGGGCCAGCGCGCCGATCGTCGGAACCCACTTGCCGACCCGGAAGGAGAGCAGCACCGAGAGCACCCCGGCCCAGATGAACACCAAACCGGCGACGTACTTCCAGACGCCCGGCAGCGGCGCGAAGAACGCTTCGAAGGTCGTGATCGCGATGATGCACAACGTCCCGCCGACCCAGAGCGGGTTCGAGAACCAGTACAGGACCTGGTTGACCCCGGCCACCAGGCGGCCGAAGGCGAGCTTCGTCCACACGTACGGCCCACCCTCCATCGGGAACGCGGAACCGAGCTCGGCGACCATCAGCCCGTACGGCAGGAAGAACACGACCGCGAGCACGACCATCCAGGTCAGCCCCTCCGGCCCGTGCGCGGCGACCGAGCCGATCGTGTCCAGGCCGACCAGCGTGCAGATCAGGAAGAAGAGCACGTCGAAGCGGTGGAAGTCGCGGCGCAGCCGGCCACGCTGGATCTCCCAGTTCCCGCCCAGCCCGGGCAGGGGCTCCGGGTCGAGGGTGGTGGTGCGCTGAACCATGGTCCGACCTCCGAGCACGGTGGATGAGACACCGGTGTGACGCGGTACTGACCGGCCAATCAGTTTGAAACACTGTCCTGCGAGGGTCCCACGGAGTCAAGTCCCTGGGTTACGGTTGGCGCCATGACCCGCAAGACGGTGGCCGTGCGCCGGGAGGAGATCGTCCTCGCCGCGCTCGAACAGGTGCGCGTCCGCGGCATCGCCGGTGTGCGCGCGGCCGACGTCGCCAAGGCGCTGGACGTCAGCACCGCGCTGGTCTTCTACCACTTCGGCACGCTGGAAAACCTCATCGTCGAGGCGTTCCGGCAGGCGGCCGAGAAGGACCTCGCGGGCCTGCAGGCCGAGCTTGCGCGCGGCGGCCCGGTGAGCCGGCGGCTGCGCGCAGTCCTGGTGCTTTACGGCCCGACCAAGACCGGGGACGGCTGGAAGCTGTGGCTCGAGGCCAGCGCCGCGGCGATGCGCGATCTCCAGCTCAGGGCCGTGATGCAGCGGCTCGACCTGCGGTGGCGGGACGCCGTAGTGGCGCTCATCGCGGAGGGTGTCGGCGCCGGGGAGTTCCGGTGCGCCGACCCGTACGGCGCCGCCTGGCGGCTGACGGCCCTGCTCGACGGGCTCGCGGTACAGCTGGTGACCCGCGACGGACCGGTCACCGCGGCCGACTGCGCCCACTGGGTCGAGACGGCGCTGCACACCGAACTCGGGGTCGCCTCCCCCCTGATCGGCGGTTGACCAACTCCGGAACCAAGATCGATACTGACCGACCAATCAGTTTGCTCGGAGGGGTGGATGACCGAAGCCGCGTTGCTCGAAGTGGCCTGGACCGATCCGGTCACCGGTTGCCGGGGTTACCTGGTGATCGATCGGCTGGTCCGCGGCGTGGCCAGTGGCGGCCTGCGGATGCGCCGCGGCTGCACCCTGTTCGAGGTCCGCGGGCTGGCCAGAGGAATGACCCTCAAGGAGGGCCTGAACTACGACCCGGACGGCCGGTACGTGCCCCTCGGCGGCGCCAAGGGCGGCATCGACTTCGACCCGTACGACGACCGGGCCCGCGACGTCGTGGCCCGGTTCCTGCAGGCCATGAAGCCGCTCATCGAGCGGTACTGGACCATGGGCGAGGACCTCGGGCTGCGCCAGGACGTCATCGACGGGGTGATCGCCGAGATCGGCCTGCTGAGCTCCGTGCAGGCGGTCTACCCGCTGCTAGAGGACCAGGCCGCGGCGACCGAACGGCTCGCCGACGCGTTCCGGATCGAGATCGGCGGGCTCGGGATCGACGAGCTGGTCGGCGGCCTCGGCGTCGCGCAGGCCACGCTGACCGGGCTGAAGATGCTCGGCCTCGACGGCGGGCGCAACCGCGTGATGGTGCAGGGCTTCGGCTCGATGGGCGGGGCCACCGCCCGGTTCCTCGCCGAGGCCGGGCTCCGGGTGGTCGGCGTCTCCGACGTGCGCGGCGTGGTGGTCAACCCGGACGGGCTGGACGTCGAGAACCTGCTGCGTCACCGTGACCGCTTCGGCGGGATCGACCGCGACAACCTCCGCCCTGGTGACGAGCTGATGCCGCCGGAGGACTGGCTGAGCGTCCCGGCCGAGGTGCTCGTGCCGGCCGCGATCTCCTACTGCGTCGACAGCGACAACCAGGCCCAGATCAGCGCGCAGCTGATCATCGAGGCGGCCAACATGCCGGTCACCGCGGAGGCCGAAGAGCTCCTGGGCAAGCGCGGGGTCCGCGTGGTGCCGGACTTCGTGGCCAACTCGGCGACCAACTCCTGGTGGTGGTGGACGCTGTTCGGCGACGTCGGCGCGGACGCCGAGCAGGCCTTCGACAAGGTCCGGGACCGGATGAGTGACCTGGTGACGCGGATCTTCGAGCTGTCCATGCTCGACGGGCTGAGCCTGCGGGCCGCCGCACTCGAGCTTTCCGAGAAGAACCTCAAGGAGATCGGCGCCCGCTACGGCTGAGGGAACGAACCGGACCCGAAGATAGTTGAACGTTGTATGGAACTCGGCATCTACAGCTTCGGCGACCGGCCACCTGACCCGAAGACCGGCGAGCAGCTCTCCGTCGCCCAGCAGCTGGCCAACACGCTCGAGCGGATCAAGCTGGCCGACGAGCTGGGCCTGGGCTTCTACGGCCTCGGCGAGCACCACCTCGACCAGTACGCGATCTCGAACCCCGGCACGGTGCTCGCGGCCGCGTCCAGCCTGACCAGCCGGATCACGCTGAGCTCCGCGGTGACCGTGCTCAGCACGGAGGACCCGGTCCGGGTGTACCAGCAGTTCACCACGCTGGACCAGCTCAGCCACGGCCGCGCCGAGCTCCTGGCGGGGCGCGGGTCGTTCACCGAGTCGTTCCCGCTGTTCGGCGACGACCTCGGCGACTACGACGAGCTCTTCGAGGAGAAGCTCACCCTCCTGCTGCGGATCGACCGCGAGGACCCGCTGAGCTGGTCCGGCAAGTTCCGCCCGCCGCTGGAGAACGCGCGGATCCTGCCACGGCCGTATCACCGCAGACTGAAGATCTCGGTCGGTACCGGCGGCCATCCCGAGTCCTCGATCCGCGCGGGCCTGCTCGGCCTGCCGATCGTCTACGCCGTCATCGGCGGCCAGCCGGAGCGGTTCGGCCCGCTGGTCGACCTCTACCGCCAGGCCGGCGAGGCGGGCGGGCACGCACCCGCCGACCTCGAGGTGACCATGAGCGCCATCGGGCTGGTCGCGCCGAATTCCCAGGACGCCAAGGAGACCTTCTACCCGTACTGGCTGGAGACGATGAAGTACGGCGCGCGGGCCCGCGGCTGGGCGATCCCCACCCGCGCCGAGTACGACTCGTACACCCGCGACGCCAACGCTCTCTTCGTCGGCAGCCCCGACGAGATCGCGGACCGGCTCATCGCCGTCGGCAAGCTCACCGGCGCCGCCCGCTACGCGATGCAGATGGACTGGTCCGGTGTGCCGCACGCCGAGGTCATGCGCGCCATCGAGCTGCTCGGCACCGAGGTACTCCCCCAGGTCGAGAAGGAATTCGCCTGATCAGTGGTCGGCGATGTCGTTGGCGGCCACGTAGCCGAACGTCATCGCCGGCCCGATGGTCGACCCCGCGCCCGCGTAGCTGTGTCCCATCACCGCCGCGCTCGCGTTCCCGGCCGCGTACAGCCCGGGGATGACCGAGCCGTCGGGCCGGAGCACGCGGGCGCGGGCGTCGGTGCGCATGCCGCCCTTCGTGCCGAGGTCGCCTGGCACGAGCTTGAACGCGTAGAACGGCGCCGCCCACAGCGGGGCCAGGCACGAGTTCGGCAGCACGAAGGGATCGGTGTAGTAGTGGTCGTAGGCGCTGGCGCCGCGGTGGAAGTCGCGGTCCACCCCGGACCACGCGAACCCGTTGAACCGGTCCACAGTGGACTTCAGCGCGGCCGGGGACACGCCCATCGCCGAGCCGAGGGCCTCGATGCTGCCCGCCTTGACCACCGCGCCCGAGGAGTACCAGGCGTCCGGCAACGGCAGGAGCGGCAGGACGTCGCGGAACAGGTACTTGTTGCGGTAGTTCTGGTCGACCACGAGCCACGCCGGGATGTCGGGCGCGGACGGGTTCTTGTCGTACATCGTGTGCACGACGTCGCTGTAGGGCGCGGCCTCGTTGACGAACCGCTGCCCGGCCTGGTTGACGATCAGCCCGCCCGGCAGGGTCCGCTCGGCCAGGCAGAAGTACGGGTCGCCGGGCACCGGGATCGCCGGGCCCCACCAGGCGTCTTCCATCAGGTCGAGCGCCGCGCCCGCCCGCTGCCCGGCGCGATGCCCGTCGCCGGTGTTCTCCTTCGCGCCGACGGTCCAGTCCGTGCCGATCGGCTGACGCTGGTATTGCGCGCGCATCGCGGCGTTGTGCTCGAAGCCGCCGGACCCGACGATCACACCTCGCCGCGCCTTCACCAGTCCCTGGCTTCCGTTGCGGGACACCACGATCCCGGTGACCGCGCCGCCTTCGACGTTCAGGTCGACGAGCGGGGTGTTGAGCCAGACCGGGACGTTCGCGCCGAGCAGCCCGGCGCGCAGGCCTGCGGCGAGCGCCTGCCCCATGGTGAGCGGCTTCTGCCCGGCCAGCGCGGCGGCCGTGCCGCGGGCCAGGCAGGTGGCCGCGACCGCCGCACCCTTCGGGTTCACCGCGGCCAGGTTGAGCCACTTGTAGTCGGCGCTGAACACGACCAGCCCGGGCGGTGTCGCGAGGTAGGGCGCGTTCAGGTTCGCCAGCTCGGCGCCGAGGAGGTTGCCGTCGAACTGGTCGGGCTCGATCGAACGCCCGTTGGGCAGGCCGCCGGGCAGCTCCGGGTAGTAGTCGCTGTAGCCCTCCATCCAGCGGAACCGCAGCGGGCTGTTGGCCATCACGAACGCGATCATCTGCGGCCCGTTGAGCAGGAACGCCTGCTGCCGCACCGCCGGGACGTCCGGGCCGACGACCGCCGCGAGGTACTGCGCCGCCTTCGCGGGAGTGTCGGGGACGCCCGCGGCGAGCAGCACCGGGTTGTTCGGGATCCAGATCCCCGCGC
Organism: uncultured Actinomycetota bacterium; assembly: GCA_963762765.1. Classification (GTDB taxonomy): domain Bacteria; phylum Actinomycetota; class Actinomycetes; order Mycobacteriales; family Pseudonocardiaceae; genus Amycolatopsis. The sequence continues at coordinate 173,602 of CAVXMR010000003.1, read as the reverse complement.
CGGACCGGGCCGCGGAGCCACCGAACGTCGGCGCCTTCTCCACGACCACCACGCTGAGCCCGCGCTTGGCAGCCGTCAGCGCCGCGGTCATCCCGGACGCGCCGGAGCCGACCACGACGACGTCGTACTCCCCCAGCACCGGCACGGTCGCGGCACCCGCGACGAGACCTGAGGTCAGGGCGAGCCCGGCCCCCGCGGCGGTGCCTCGCAGGATCTGACGTCGGGAAAGGCTGGCATCCATGACAGCTCCCTCGCACTCGGACAGCGAGGCAATGGTCCAAGCGTCAGCGCAAAACTGGAACAAGTTCTACCCGCTTGGAGCAAGCTCTGCGCGCGCCGATCCGCCGGTGGCGCCAACCGGGGACGGCATTCGGCGGAGTTCAGGTCCGCCAGGTCACCGGAACCGACTCGGGCCCGCGGACCGACAACGGCGGCCGCCACACGACGTCCTCCGGCGCAATCGCCAGGTCCAGCCCGGGCAGCCGGCCGACGAGCGAGCGCAGCGCGATCTCGCCCTCCATCCGGGCCAGCGCGGCGCCGAGGCAGAAGTGGATGCCATGGCCGAAGCCGAGCTGGATCGCGTCCTTGCGGCCGATGTCGAACCGCTCCGCGCCCGGGAACGCGTTCTCGTCCCGGTTCGCGGCTCCGACGAAGGCGAGCACCGCCTCGCCACGCCGGATGCGGACCCCGCTCAGCTCGACGTCCTCGAGCGCGACGCGCAGCAGCGACGCGTCGGCCGGGCCGTCGAACCGCATGATCTCCTCGACCGCGCCGACCGCGAGTTCGGGATCTTCGCGCAGCGCGGCGAGCTGCTCAGGATGACTGGAGAGCAGCACCAGCCCGGTCGAGATCAGGCTGACCGTGGTCTCGTGCCCGGCCAGCAGCAGCTGGGTGGCGAGGTCGATCAGCTCGGCCTCGGTGAGCCGGTCGCCGTCCTCGTCGCGGGCATGCACGAGCGCGCTCAGGAAGTCCTCGGCGGGCCGTTCCCGTTTCGCCGCGACGAGTTCGGCCATGTCGTCGAAGCCGTCCTGCCGCGCCTGGGCGACCGCTTCCGGCGTGTGCTGCATCGGCGTGACGATCACGCGGGACCACTGCCGGAACCGCTCGCGCCCCTCGAACGGGACGCCGAGCATTTCGCACATGACCGCCGTGGGCAGCGGGAAGGCGAACGCCTCGATCAGCTCGGCGGGCGGCCCCGCGGCGAGCATCGCGTCCACGAGTTCGTCCGCGATCTCCTGGATCCGCGGCCGCAGCGCGGCGATCCGGCGCACCGTGAACGCCTGCGCGGACAGCCGCCGCAACCGCGTGTGGTCCGGCGGGTCCATGTTGAGAATGCTGTGTTCACCGGTCGAAAAGTCGCCCGGCTGAATCAGGCACGGCGCACCCGGATACATCAGCTGCCGACTGAACCGCTGATCCGAGAAGACCGTGCGAACGTCGTCGTAGCGCGTCACGAGCCAGCCTTCGTGGCCGCTCGGGAACCCGATCCGGGAGACCGGCGGGAACCCGGCGTAGATCGCCCCCATCGGGACGGCGGGATGGTCCTTCTCGGCGGGATACACAGGCGTCATGGCGCCGATGATGAGCGGCCGCCCCGGCACCGGGAAGACGCCAAGACCGAGACAACCCGGCCGGACCAGGCATTCCGCCCGATCGGCCGCCCGAAAGTCCCTGTCCATTGTGGACACACGCGGCACTAAGTTGACGACACCCTCAAGTTCGGGATAACTTGAGAGCAGTCTCAAGTTAGAGGAGAAACTCTTGCCGAAAGTGATCGCCGTCCTGGGTGCCGGACCCGGGCTCGGCCTGTCGATGGCGCACCGGTTCGGCCGTGAAGGCTTTGCGGTGGCTCTGGTTTCCCGCAGCGACACGCGCCACGCGGCGTACCGCGAAGGCCTCGCCGATGCCGGCATCACCGCCCATACCTACGTCGCCGACGTGACCGACGAAGACCAGGTCAGCGCGGTACTCGGCCGCATCACCACCGACGTCGGCGAGGTCGACACTGTCTACTTCGGACCTGCGGATCTCTCCTCGGGAGCCGCGATCGTGCCGCTGACCGAAGCGAACGCGCAAGCGCTGCGCACGCCGTTCGAAGCACTCGCCGTTCCGGCGGCGGGCGTGGTCCAGGCCGCGTTGCCACCGATGCTCGCGCGCGGAGCGGGCACGCTGTTCTTCGCGGGCGGGCTGAGCGGGAAGTACCCGATGCCGATGCTGGGCAGCTTCGGCCCGGCCTCCGCGGCGTTGCGCATGTACGTCCTGACGCTCAGCGAAGCGTTGCGGGACAAGGGGATTTACGCCGCGACGCTGACGATCGGCGGCGTGATCGAGCGCGGCGACATCCACCGGTTCGTCGCCGAGCAGCGTGCGTTCGACTTCGAGGCGGGCCTGCTGAACCCGGACGACATCGCGGAAACGGCGTGGGGGATGTACGTCGAGCGCGACCGGGCCGAGGCCGAGTTCACGAAGCTGCCGGTCTAGGAGGTGGGGCCTGGTGCTGCACGGGGGACAGCACCAGGCCCCGGTCATTTCCTCAGGGCGGCGCGGATGTCCGCCTTGAGCACCTTGCCGACGGTCGAGCGCGGCAGCTCGGGCCAGAACTCGATCTGCTTGGGCGTCTTCACGCTGCCGATGCGCGCCTTGACGAACGCGATCAGCTCGGCGGCGTCCACCGAAGCGTCCTGCCACAGCTGGACGACCGCGGTCACCCGCTCGCCCCACTTCTCGTCGGGCAGGCCGATCACGGCACAGTCACGCACCGCGTCGTGCGCCATCAGCGCCTGCTCGACTTCCGCGGAGTAGACGTTGAAGCCGCCGGTGATCACCATGTCCTTGGCCCGGTCGACGATGAAGAGGAAGCCGTCGTCGTCGAGATAGCCGATGTCGCCGGTGTGGTGCCAGCCGTGCTCCGAAGCACCGGCCGTCGCGGCGGGATTCTTGTAGTACCCGGCCATGACCAGCGAACCGCGGACGACGATCTCGCCGCGCTCCCCCGGCGCGAGCAGCCGCCCGCCCTCGCCCATGATCGCCACCGTGACGAGCGGCGCCGGGCGTCCGGCCGACGAAAGCCGTTCCGTGGCAACGGAACCGTCGGGCCGCAGGTGATCGGCGGGCGCGAGGGTCGAGATCATCATCGGCGCCTCGGACTGCCCGAACAGCTGCGCCATCACCGGCCCGATCCGGGTGATCGCCTCCTCGAGCCGGGCGGCGGACATCGGCGCCGCGCCGTACCAGAAGCACTGCAGCGAAGTCAGGTCCGTGGTGTCCAGCGCCGGGTTCCCCAGCAGCAGGTAGATCAGCGTGGGCGGCAGGAATGTGTGCGTGACGCGGTGCCGCTCGATCAGCGCGAGGAACTCGGCGACGTCCGGGCGCGCCATCACGACGACTTCGCCGCCGCGGGCCATCACCGGGAACGACAGCACGCCCGCGGCGTGGGTGAGGGGGGCGAGCGCGAGATACACCGGGCGTCCGTCGAACGGGTAGCTCATCAGCGTGATCGCGGACATCGTCTCGAGGTTGCGGCCGGTGAGCATGACGCCCTTGGGCCGGCCGGTCGTGCCGCCGGTGCCGACGATCGCGACGACGTCGTCGGGCGGATCGGCCTCGGCCACGGGATCGGCCGAAGCCGCGGCCAGCCACGGCTCGAACTCGTCCTCGAGCCGGACCACCGTTGTCAGCCGGGAAAGCCGAGGCGCGATTTCGGCCACGAGCGCACTGAAGGCGTCCTGGTAGATCAATGCCTTGCAGTCGAAGAGGTCCAGCAGTTCCTGGTTCTCCATCGCGCCGTTGCGCGGGTTGATCGGACACCACACGGCCCCGGCGCGCGCGATGCCGAACACGCACGAGAACGCCGTCGGGTCGTTCGCCGAGAGGATGCCGACCTTGTCCCCGGGGCGGACGCCCGAGCGCCGCAGCGCCCGGGCGACCGCGTGGGACAGGTCGGCGACCTCGCCGTAGGACAGCGACTTCCCGTCCAAGGTCAGGCAAGGGGCGTCGCGTCCGAGCGACGCGCCCTTGTCCAGGTAGAAGGTGAGCGACATCAGTCGTGCACCGTCACGACCGGTTTGAGCACCAGGCCGAACTGGCGCAGCACGCCGAGCAGCTCGCGATGACCGAACGCCTGGCAGGCCGAGGCGAAACCGGCCCGCTTCGGCGGCTGCTGCAACAGCGAGTACGCGGCGTAGGCCTGCAACAGCCCGGTCTGCTTGTAGTTGGAGTTGCCATGAATGGCGACGTGCGCGCGGCCGAGCGGACCGGACGCGTAGACCGAGTCGATCGAGGTGTTCACCCGCGGGTTCTCCCGTGGCGGCATGCCCGCCTGCAGCCCGGCGGCGATGTCGGCCAGCGCCGTCTCCTGCGCGGCGGGTTCCAGCGGCCGGATCTGCTCCTCGAACATCCCGGTGGTGGCGACGACGCCGTCCATCACCGCGCGGTCGAGCACGCCACCGGACGCGGTCACGGTGGCCACGCGCGGGTCGTTCTTGAACCACACCGGATGCGCCGTCCCGCCCCAAGGCACGGTCAGCGCCGTGCCGTGCTGGCCCGGCACGACGCACTCGCGCGTCGACGGTGTGGTCCCAGGCCACGTACTCGTTGTTGACGCAGGTGGAACCAGTCGGCCTTGAGGATGGTGAAGATCGTCTGGGTGGAGGCGTAGGTCGGGAAGCCCTTCCACAGCACCAGAATGTCGAGGGTGTCGAGGCCCGGCGTCTCCAGCGCGATGTTCGCGGCGATCTCGCCGGTCGTGTACATCTGCGCGATGCACGGCGAGAGCAGCAGGCCGGCGTCGGCGAAACGCCTTGCCCCAACGCGTACTGCGCGTCGAGCAGCCCAGTCCTGCTCGCCGGTGGTGTCGAGGTAGTGGCAGCCCGCGGCCAGGCTGGCCTCGACGACTTCCGGGCCGAACTTGATGAACGGCCCGACGGTGTTGCAGACGACCGAAGCGCCCTCGAACAGCTTCGGTCAGCGACTCGACGTCGTGGTCGACCTCGACGACCTCGTGGTCGACGGTGTCGATGCCCGGGATCCTGTCGACGACCTCCTGCACCTTCTTGCCGTCGCGGCCGGCGGCGATGAACGGGACGTGGTACTCGCGCAGGTACTCGCAGATCAGCCGGCCGGTGTAGCCGGAGACGCCGTAGACGACGACGGGCTTGCGCGGGCTCATCACATCCCCATCCCGCCGTCGACCGGCAGGCCGACGCCGTTGATGAACCGGGACGCGTCGGAGGCCAGGAAGACCACGGCGTCGGCCATGTCGGCGACCTCGCCCAGCCGGCCGACGGGGTCAGCTCGATGACGGCGCCGACGGCGGCTTCGGGGCTCTCGAACAGGCCGAGGCCGGCCGTTTCGACGGCCAGCTTCACGCCCATCTCGGTGGGGACCAGGCCGGGGTAGACGCAGTTGACGCGCACGCCGTAGCCGAGCTTGCCCGACTCCATCGCCGCGACCCGGGTGAGCCGGTCGACCGCGGACTTGGTGGCCGAGTAGCCGGCGATGGCCGGGAACGCGATGGTCGCGGCGACCGAGGAGATGTTGATGATCGCGCCGCCGTTGCCGGCGGCGCCGCCGGGACGCATGGCGCGCAGGCCGTGCTTGATGCCCAGCATCGTGCCCAGGACGTTGACCTCGAGCATCCTGCGGACGTCGTCCGGGTCGGTGTCGACGATCAGCTGGGTGACCTCGATGCCGGCGTTGTTGACCACGATGTCGAGCCCGCCGAGCTCGCGCGACGGTGTGCGCGACCGCGGCTCTCCCACTGCCGCGTCGTCGGTGACGTCCAGCTCGACGAAGCCGGCCGCCGTCCAGCCCGGCCGCGGTCTGCTCGCCGACGTCCTTGAGCACGTCGGCGATCATCACCGCGCGCGCCGGCGGCGGTCAGCGCCTGCGCCATCCCGGCGCCCAGTCCCCGGGCGCCGCCGGTGACCAGCGCTCTTCGTCCGGTCAGAGTCAACCCAGCCATCCGCACGTTCCTCTCGGTGACACCTCGATGTGTCCTGCGCGACAGTGCCGCCGGACCAACGTAGGAGGCCGTTTGGACGACTGTCAAGAAAATCCTGGACAGTCGTCAAAGAAAAGCTGGGCAGTCGACCAGAGATCGGGACTGGGCTACGCTCGGTCGGGTCCACCGCATTTCGGAGAAGGTGCCCGTGACCAAGCCAGCCGAGCGGACCGACCGGATTTCGCGCCGGCAGGTCGACAAGTTCGAGGAGCGCCGCCGCTAGCTCGCCGACGCGCGCGCTGCAGACGCTCGTCCGAGCTCGGCTACGCCCGGACGAGCCTGCGCGAGATCGCGCAGAACACCGAGTTCTCGCACGGCGTGCTGCACTACTACTTCCGCGACAAGGTCGAGCTGATCACCTACTGCGTGCGCCAGTACAAGGCGGACTGCGTGCTCCGCTACGACGGGATCGTGGCCACCGCCGAGACCGTCGACGGGCTGGCGCACGACTTCGCCGACGGTCTCGCCGCGACCCTCGCCGAAGACGCGCTGATGCACCGCCTCTGGTACGACCTGCGCTCGCAGTCGCTGTTCGAGGAGTCCTTCCGCGTCGACGTCGCCGACATCGACGACAGCCTCGAACGGATGATCTGGCGGATCGTCACCCGCTACGCCGAGCTCGCCGAGCGGCCGCCGTCCGTCTCCTCCGCCATGGCCTACGCGTTCTTCGACGGGCTGTTCCAGCAGGCGCTGCTGCGGTTCCTGTCCGGCTCAGAAACGGCGTTGGACGACCTTCGCAGCGGCGCGCGCGAGTTGCTGACGAAGATCGTTTAGGAGCACTGGCGTCGAGTCTCGTGAGTGGTAAGTCGGGTTCTATTAACCCTCCTTACCACTCACGAGACCCGACCCCTCGAAAACTCGAGCCCTCAGCTTCCGTCGGAGTCCGAGTCGGCGTTGAGCACGAGCGCGCCGAGGTAGCCGTCGCCGTCCTGCTTGACCGTCATCAGCATGCTGCTGTCGTAGATCATGTCGTCGTCGTTGAAGGTGTCGCGCCCGCTGTGGGCGGCGTAGGGCTGCTCCGCGTACACCGCGGAGTTGAGCTTCTCGTCGAACATGACCTGCGAAGTCAGCACGCGCTGGTTGCTCACGTGCACCATGACGTGGATGTGCGTGGTCCGGCCGCGGTACCAGCCCGGCCAGATCGTGGTGAACTCGACGATCCCGGCCGCGTTGGTCACCTGGGCGCCGCGCAGGTAGCGCTTGTCGTCGGTGGGAGTCAGGTCCCCGCCGCCACCGCCGGGCGGCTGGCCGCCGCCTCCGGAAGTGCCGCCGGATTGGGCTTCGGCGCCGGAGTAGATCCCGCCCGCGTCACAGTGCCAGATCTCGATCACGGCGTTCGGCACCGGCTTGCAGGTCTCGCTGTCCTGCAGCTTGAAGGCGGTGCGCAAGCGTTTGCCCTGGCGGTCTTCGCGGATGTCGGTGCGGATCTTGTCGGCGTCGAAGTAGTACGGGCCCTGGGTGGCGGACTTGGTCAGCGTGCAGCTGCCGGAGTTCTCGAAGAGCGAGGTCAGGTCGTTGTTCGTGGTCGCCTCGGGCGACACGGTCTCGCCGGTGCTGGTCGTGGCGGTACTCGCCGTGCCTCCGCCGCCCGAGCACGCCGCGAGCAGCCCGGTGAGGCTGACCGAGCTGACGCCCGCGAGGATCCGCCGCCGGCTGACCCGCTGTCCTTCGTGATGGTCGTCGCTCATCCCTGCAAATTAGGAGCTTTGCCTGTGCGCGGCCTGAATACCACCTGTCGCTCGCCTGTCGGCACGGCTACCCCGCCGGGCGCGGGTTCGCTAAATTTCCCGGATGCAGACTGTGCTGGCGGCCGGCGACTGGTCCACCGCGGTCAGCGCGGTCTCGGGTGCCTTGTCGGCCCTCGCGGCGGTCTTCTCCGTGACGGCGGCCATTCGCAGTCTCGCTTCGCTGCGGACCTCGCGCCAGGCATTGCGCGTCAGCGAGCAGGCTCTCGACCTCGAGCGCCACCGGGACAAACGCCGTCAAGCACAGCACGTCTGCGCGTGGTGGGGCGACGACCACGGCAATCCGGCGGACGAGCGCGCGGTGGTCTTCAACGGCTCGGAGACGCCGATCTACCACGTCAACGCGGTCATCGACAATCTCCGGTATCCGTGGCAGGTCAAGGAAGTCTGGTCGGTGCTGCCACCGAACACGAAGGCCGGGCTGAACCCGGCGGAGGTCCTGACGGGACACTCGGCCGACATGCGCGTCGAGCTGAGTTTCATGGACTCGTCCGGAACGCACTGGCTGCGGCGGCGCAACGGCCCGCTCGAAGCGCTCGACAGCAAACTCGTCGTCTGGGTCGACAGCCGCCGGCGCGGCGCGCTGGAACAGACGATCAAGGCGGACTTCGAGCAGATGTACCAGGTCCGGCTGGAGTTCGCCGACATCGCGCCGGACTTCCGGTTCAGCGACGGCACCCCCGGCGACCTCATCCGCGACTTCCGGCAGGCCGACGCGGACCGGTTGCCCGACCTGATCCTCGTGCCCCACGACTGGCTCGGCGAGCTCGTGGAAAGCGAGACGATCGAGCCGCTTCTGCTGGCGTCCCGCCACCGTGACCGGTTCCTGGCCAAGACTGTCGACGCCATGATGTACGAGGGAATCGCTTATGGCGTCCCGTTTTTCGTCGATGCGGCGACCTTGATCCGCCGGGAGGGCTCCTCCCGGCACCGGGGCAAGGTGGCCGTGCAGGTGGGCCGGCACGGTGATCCGTTCCAGCTGTGGCCGATCTATTCGGGCTGCGGGGGCGAGCTGTTCGGCCAGGACGCCGACGGCGGGTGGCGCCGCGAGGTCAGGCTGGACTCGGCCGCTTCCCTCACCGCGTGGCACGAGCTGAACCAGCTCGCCCGCAGCCGGAAACTGTTGCTGGGCCGGGACACCGACGCGGCCGTACGGAGTTTCCTGGCCGAGCGGACGGATCAGGTGATCGCGTCCTCCAGCGCCATCATGAAGATCCGCCGCGAACGTCCTGAGCTTTCCTTCAGCACCCAGCCGCTTCCGTCGTTGAACGAGCAGCACCAGGCACGCTCGCTGTGTTCGGTGTACGGGTTCTTCCTGCGCCGGGACGCGCGGAACAAGCATCTCGCGCAGGCGTTCATCGCCGACTATCTGTCCCGGTTCGACGTCGGCCTCGAGTGGTCGCGGCTGCAGCCGCCCCGGCTCTCGGCCCAGCGCGACGCCTACGACTCCGCGCACCAGGTGGACGGCACGCTCGCGACGCCGTTCCTGCACGCCTTCGAGTCGGGGATCCTGATGCCCGCGTTCCCGCAGATGAGCCGGGTGTGGGACCTGGTCGGCCAGGCCCAGTGCGCGGTGATCGACGCCGCGCAGGACGCGATCGACGACATCGTGCACCAGCTCGCCGAGGACGTCCGGGCGGTGCTGGGCTCAGACTGAGCGGTAGACCGCCGAGGTCGCTTCCGCCGTCCGGGCCCAGGAAAACGAGTGGATCGCGCGCTCCCGGCCCGCGTGCCCGTACTTGGCCGCGAGCCCCGGCTCGTCCAGCAGTGTCCGCATGGCTTCCGCGAGATCGCGCGCGAAGGCCGCGTGGTCGTCGGCGTCGAAGGGCACGAGGAGCCCGGTCTCGCCGTCGACGACGACCTCCGGGATGCCGCCCACGTGCCCGGCGACCACCGGCACGGCGCAGCTCATGGCCTCGAGGTTCAGCAGCCCCAGCGGCTCGTAGACCGAGGGGCAGCAGAAGAGCGCGGCTTGGTGCATCAGCTTTACAAGCGCTTCCCGTTGCAGCGGCCCCTTGATCCAGGTGACTCCGGGCCGGACGGCGGCGAGTTCCTCGATGGCTGTGGTGACTTCGGCGGTGGTAGTGACGTCGTCCGACGGTGACGTCACCACGACTACCTGGACCTCGGGTGGCAGCAAGCGCGCGGCCTCCAGGAAGTGGCCGATCCCCTTCTGCTGAGACATCCTCGCCACAGCCAGGACGTAAGGCTCAGCCGGGCTGTCCTCGGACGGGCGCCAGACGTGGGAGTCGACGCCTCCGTACACGACGTGCAGCCGTCGTTCGTCCAGCTCGGGGAGGAGCGTCAGCAAGCGCGTTCGCATGTACTCGCTCACCGCGGCGATCGCGCCGGCGTGCGTCAGCGCGGTCCGCTCGGACCACGCGGAGACGCGGTAACCCTTGCCGAGCTGGCGGACCTTCCACGGCCGGTCCGGTTCGAGGGAATGGACCGTCACCACGTGCGGCACAGCCTCGCGCAGGCTCGCCAGGTGCCCGGCCAGGCCGGTGTGCCAGGTGTGGGAGTGCACGAGGTCGACGTCGTCGATCGACGCCGCCATCTCGATCCCGGTCGCGAGGCTCCGCATGGCGCGGTCGGGGTTCCGCGATGTCCCGTGCGCGATGGCACCCTCACGAGGCTCGCCGAAGCAGTGGACGTCGACGGTCGTGGTCTTGCGCAGCTCGTTGACCAGGAACTCGACGTAGGTGCCCGCGCCGCCGTAGGTGGTCGGCGGGTACTCACGGGTCAGGACCGCTACTCGCACCCGGCCCAGTCTGCCACGCGCCCGTGCCGGCTCCCGGTGCTGTGCGGAGCGGTGGCCTCGCCCGCCGGGTGAGCATTCCGCTTTTCCTTGCTCCTCACCGAAGGCTGCCTTTACGGGCCGAGCCAGGTCTCCAGCACCGGTGCGAGATCGTCCACTTCGGACTCCGCCGCGCCCACCCACGCGACGTAGCCGTCCGGGCGGACGAACACGGCCAACGGCGTTTCGGCGAACTGGACCGCCCGGGCCTCGACGACCGCGATCCGGTCGCCCCATTTCGCCGCGACCCGCCCGGCCGCTCCACCGAGACCGTCGAGCAGGATCGCCCGCCCGCTGCGCGCGTGCTCGGCGACCGTGGTGCCGTCGGTCAGCGGCAGGTCGGGCGCGCGCCGGCCGATCAGCGGGGACTCGCCCGGCAGGTCGTAGTGCTGCCAAGCACCGCCGATCTTCTTGACTACGTACGTCGTGGCGTCGCGGGGTGTCCAGCAGCTCCGTCAGCACCGCGCGCAACGCCTCGGCCCGCGGGTCGTCGGGGCGGCTGACCGCGGTTTGCGCGAGTGTCCAGTTCTGCACCCAGGCGCCGATCGGGTGCCGCTCGGCGGTGTAGGTGTCCAGCAGGCTCTCCGGCGCCTGCCCGCGCGCGACCGCGGCGAGCTTCCAACCGAGGTTCAGCGCGTCACCGATGCCGAGGTTCAGCCCCTGCCCGCCCGCCGGCGAGTGCACGTGCGCGGCGTCGCCCGCCAGCAGCACCCGGCCCCGCCGGTAGGTGTCGGCCTGGCGCGTGGTGTCGGCGTACCGCGTCGCCGCGTGGACCTTCGTGATCGTCACGTCCACCCCGCTGACCCGGCGCAGGCTGGCCTGGAGCTCTTCGGCGGTGACCTCCGCCCGGCCGTCCTCGGGAGGGACGAACTCGACGGTGTGGATCCGCGGCGCCTCTTCCGTTCCCCAGCCGCCGACGACGTACGACCCGGCTTCGCCGCGTTGCCAGTCGCCGCGCACGAGCCCTTCGGCGCCGGTCATCTCCACGATGGCCTGCCGTCCGGTGAAGACCGGGTCGACGCCGGGGAAGCCGAACCCGGCGAACTTGCGCACGGTGCTGCGCCCGCCGTCGCACCCGACGAGCCAGCCTGCGGCCAGCGGCCCCTCGCTGGTCCGGACTACGCCCTCCTCTAAGCCGGTGACCGCGACGCCACGGCGGATCTCCACCCCGAGCCCGGTGGCGTGCGCGGCGAGGATGTCCTCCAGGTCCTGCTGGGCGATCACGCCGCCGCCCAACGGGTCCGGCACGATCTCCGGGTCCGTGGGATCGAGCCGGTCCGCCCGCAGGTCGATGCCCGCGAAGTGCCCGATGAACGCCGGCGTGAACAGCGCCGGCTCACCCTCCGAACCGGGTTCCGGTGGGGGTTCGTCGGCGGGGAACCAGAACAGCGAGGACGCTCGCACCGCGGGCAGCAGGCCGCGCAGATGCAACGCCGCGACCGTCGGCGTGTTCAGGCCGCGTGCTCCCATCGACCCGGCTTTCGCCGGCCGCGCCGGATCCTCGTCCCGCTCCAGGACCAGCACGCTCGCCCCGGCCAGCCGTACCTCCGCGGCCAGGAAGAGCCCGACCGGACCCGCCCCCGCCACCACTACGTCGTACGTCATGTCTCCCCCTCGAAACCCGGAACAGCGTTCGCAGTGGAGCCGACGGTACACCACCCGGAACGATGTTCGCAATAATGGGGGCATGGACTCTCGCGTCGACCTGATCTGGCTACGTCCCGAAGTGGGCAGCCGCGGCCCGAAAGCGACCTACACCAGGGACGACGTGGCCAAGACCGGGATCTGGATCGCCCACATGGAGGGCATCGAGGCGGTCACCATGCGGCGAGTCGCCGCCGAACTGGACGTCGGCGTCGCGTCGCTGTACCGCTATATCCGGAAGAAGGACGAACTGCTCGAGCTGATGCTCGACGCGGTGATGGCCGAGGCCGACCCGCCGGAACCGACCGGCGACTGGCGCGAGGACGTGCGCGAACTGGCCACCCGCCAGCGCGCGCTGTGGCTGCGGCACCGGTGGTCCATCGCGGTGGCCCGGCCGACACTCGGCCCGAACAGCCTGCGCTGGGCCGAGGGCGCCCTCGCGCTGTTCGACGGGCTCGGCTTCACCCCCGACGAGCTGATGCTCGGCCTCGGCACGGTGACGTCGTTCGTGTTCGGGCACGTGCAGAGCGAGGTGGCCGAGGCGGAGGCGGTGCTGCGGTCCGGGATGACGCACGAGGACTGGATGGCGCACCTGAGCCCGTACGGCCCGGCGATCATCGGCAGCGGCCGGTATCCGCGGGTGAGCCAGGTGATGATCGAGGCCTCGATGCCGCACGCCGCGGATCGGCACGAGCGGGCGTTCGTGTGGGGACTGGACCAAGTGATCGCCGGGCTGGCGGCGAAGCTGCCGCCCAGCCCCTGAAACCGGACAAATCCGCAGCTCAGCCCAACTTCGCCCGCTTCGTGCCACGATGGTGGAGGGTGAGGCGAGGAGAGGCGCACCTGGCCGACTGGGATAGCCGGGGGTTACCGCCGTCCGCGCGGGCCAGAGCGGCCCGGTTCACCGCATCGAGCGCGCGGACGGCGCTGATGTCCGTGCCCGGATGCAGGCGTCACCGGGTTCTGTCCGACACGCTCGGCAGCGCCTTGCCCGCGGGCATGGTTTCGGTCGAACGGCGGCGATCGCTGTCCGACCGGGTGGCGGGCCGCGCCGGGCAAGCGGTGGAGGTCCGGGTGAGCACGCCGGACCGGGTACTGGTGCTGAACGCCGGGAAACACGGCGGGGTCACGGCGGAGGTGCACCAGGCTCGTGAGCGTTCCGGGCGGTTAGAACCGCCCGGAACGCTCACGAGTCCTTCTACGCCACCGTCACGTGGAGAATCTTGTTGTGGCTGTTGTGCGGTGTGCTGTCCTTGTCACCGTCCACACTGGTCGCCATCCACATCCCGCCGTCCGGCGCCGGCTCCACCGTGCGCAGCCGGCCGTACGTCCCGTTGAAGAACGTCTGGAAGTTGGTCAGCGAGCTGCCGCTGATCACCGCGCGGTACAGCCGCTGGCCCTTCTGGCAGGCGACGTACAGCGCGTCCCGGATGATCGTGATGCCGGAGCACGAACCCGAACCCACCGGGTAGGTCTTCTTCGGGGCGATGAACCCGGCGGTGCCGCACGAACCCGACGTCCCCTCACACGAAGGCCAGCCGTAATTGCCGCCCTTCTGGATCAGGTTCGTCTCGTCCATGATGCTGTTGCCGAACTCCTGCTCCCACAGCCTGCCCTGCGAGTCGAACGCCAGGCCCTGGACGTTGCGGTGCCCGTAGCTCCACACCGCGTTGTGGAACGGGTTGTCCGGCGGGATCGTGCCGTCGGGGTTGATCCGCAGCACCTTTCCGTTGGGGCTGCTGGTGTTCGAGGCGTTCGAGCCGTTCTGCGCATCGCCCGTGCCGGCGTAGAGGAACTTGCCGTCGGGGCTGAAGCGCAGCCGCCCGCCGTTGTGGAACTTGTTGCGCGCGATACCGGTCAGCAGGATCTGCTCGGTGCTCGTGGTCAGCGAGTCGGCCGCCGCGTCGTACTTGATCCGCACGATCCGGTTGTCGTTCGGTGAGGTGTGCATGATGTAGAGCCAGTGGTCGGAGCCGAACGACGCCGGGTTGATCTCCAGCCCGGTCAGGCCGCCTTCACCGTCGGTGCTCTGCACGTTCGGCACGGTGCCGATCGTCTTCTTCGCGCCCGTCTTCGGGTTCAGGTGCACGATCGTGTGCGCGTCACGCTGGTTGTAGAGGATCGTGCCGTCGGGCAGGGTCACCAGGCCCCACACGACGTCGTCGTCGGTCGCGATCTGAGTGGCACCGCAGACACCCTGCGACGGCGTGCAGTTGGACGCGGGCGAGGTCTTGAAGGGCACCACCGAGGACGCGTCGCTCTCGTTCGCGTTGGCGTCGAGCGCGGTCACCACCACGTTGTAGTTCGTGTCCGGCGTGAGCCCGCCGAGCGTCGTGCTCGTGCCGTCGGACGTGCCGATCTGCGTGCGCGTGCTGCCCGTGACGTTGTAGACCCGGTAGCCGACGACGCCGACCTCGTCGGTCGACGCGGTCCACGCCGAGCCCGGCCGAGGTGCTGTTCACCGACGTCGTGTGCACATTCGTCGGCGCGGACGGCGCCGTGTGATCGTCCGACGGCGGTGTCTTCACCTGCAGCGTGCCGCTCGGCTGGGAGATGTTCCCGGCCGCGTCCCGCGCGTTGACGTAGAAGCCGTAGTTCACGTTCGGGTTCAGGTTGCCGCAGGTGCCGGTCAGCACGTTCCCGTCGACGCTCGCGCAGAGCTGGCCGTCCCGGAAGATGTCGTAGCCGGTGACGCCGACGTTGTCGGTCGACGCGGCCCACTTGATGGTCGCGCTGTTCGGCGTGGCGCTCACCAGCGTGGGCGTCCCGGGCGGGGTCGGCACCACGGTGTCGGTGCTCGTCGAGCCGTAGACGCCGAACTCCTGCAGCGAATAGCCCTTCGAGGCATCCGTGCGACACCGTTTCGTGCCGTACATCCGCACGTAGCGGCCGACGCCGTCGAGAGTGGTCAGGTCCTCGACGCCGCCCTTGCCCGCGTCGGTCGAGTAGATCTTCGTCCAGCTGACGTGGTCGGCCGAGGTGTCGATCTCATAGGCGGTGGCGCACGAGGCGTCCCACTGCAGCCGCACCCGCGAGACGTGCGCGGACGCGCCGAGGTCGACGTAGATCCACTGCGGGTCGACGCCGAGGCGGACGCCCAGCGCGTCGACGCGCTGCCGTCCACCGCGTTCACCGGCGGGCAGCAGCCGCCCGACGACGACGCCGTCACCGGCTTTCCTTGGGACAACAGGACGTCCGCGGCCTGCGCCGGGCTCGCCGTACTCACCACACTCGCCACGAGTGCGGCCACCGCGGCCGCGGCCGCCAGTGTCCAGAACCGTTTCCTCATGCCGTCCTCCCACGCTGTCGGGGCCCAAACGAAAGGCGCGACGGCGCTCCACGGCGCGATCCGGCATATGACCGGGAATGGGGGATCCGGATGTTCATCGCCTCCGCTGCACACCGTCGTTGGCCGCCCGGCCCCGGTCTGCTGCGCGCATGCCCGGCCACCCTGAGCGGAACCGGACCGGCGGCGCAGGCAGAGGCGGATGCCTGACGTCGGCGGCGGGGATCCAGGGGTCCGGGACCGACCTGGGACAGGGCGATCTGACGCAGACACTACGAGCGAAACATCCGACCGGTCAACCATCCCGATGAGCGGCGCTACCCGGCAACGCGCCCGAGATCCCGGACCGGGCCTGCACGTCCAGCTTGGCCAGGATCCGCGAGAGGTGGACCTCGACCGTGCGGGGGCTGAGGAACAGCTGCTCCGCGATCTGCCGATTGGTCATACCGGTGCCGACCAGCCGCGCTACTTCCAGCTCACGGTTGGTGAGCTCGTTGCGGTCGGCGTCGCGACGGCGCCGGCCCCGGGCGTTGACCCGGCGTTCCTCGCGCAACGCCCTGGCGTGGAACAGATCCGCGCCGCAGGCGGCGAACAATCCCTTGGCCCGCCCCAGTTCCTCACGGGCCTGCTCGACCCGGCCCTGCTCCCCCAGCAGCACCCCGGCCAGCAGGTGCGCGCGCCCGGCGTCGACACGATCACCGGATCGGGCGAACGAGAACGCCGCCGCCCGCGCCTCGGCGATCGGGCACTCACCCTGCCGCGCGACGGCCTGCGCCAGCTGCGCGAAGCCGGTCCGCAGGTCGAGGCCGAACGCGCTCGCCTGAACCCGGGCGCGCTCCGCCCATTCGGCTGCGTCGTCGTGCCGCCCGGCCACCCAGCCGGCCTCCGCGAGCAGCTCGAACCACGCCACCCGCGACAGCGGATCGAACGCCGGGAGCTCGGGCCCGCCGCCCGCGGCCAGCAGGATCTCCAGGCAGCCGGCCGGATCCCCGGCGTAGAGCCTGGTTTGGGCGAGCATGCCGTGCGCGGTGGCGGAGAACCAGTCGGTGATCGCGCCCGCGGACTCGACCGCCTCCTCGCCGAGCCGTTGCGCCCGATCGAGATCGCCCTGCCACGCCGTGATCCAGCACAGCTGGGAAAGGGCCATCGTGCGCAGCTCGTCGCTGCCGGTCAGGACCGCGGTCTCCAGCGCGTCGTCGAAGCGGGCAGCCGCTTCGGAAAGCCTGCCGAGCAGGCTGTACGTGGTGCCCTGCGCGATCAGGAGGTAGGTGACCAGGTGGTTCTGCCCGGTCGCGCGGGCGAGGCCGAGGCCGCGTTCGAGGTGGCGCTGCGCGGCGTCGTACCGCTCGAGGAACAGCTCGCTCCAGCCGATCCACACCGCCGCCTGCAGATGCCGCGCGAGGTCGCCGTCCACCAGCGCGTCCAGCAGCTCGGCACCCTCGTCGAGCAGGGCGAACGTGTCCGGCTCGATGGCGCCTTCGATGTAGCTGTCGGCGACGCGCAGGCCGATCGCCGCGGCCAGCAGCGGCCGGTCCGCGACCCCGCGGGCCGCGCGCAGCGCTTCCTTCGACCAGGCACGAGCCTGGGTGAAGTCGCCGCCGACCAGCCGTCCCGAAGTCAGTTCCTGCTTGAGCAGCACCGCGGCGGCGCCGTCCGGGTCAGCCAGCCCGGCGAGCTCACGCTGCAGCAGCTCCCGCGCTTCGGCGTGCTCACCCAGCAGCCGCTCGATCATCGCGCAGAACCCGGCCACCTGCGCCCGCGGTTCGGCGGGTTCGGCGGGCATCAGCCGGAGAACCTCGTGCAGGACGTCCCGGCTCTCACTGAATTGTCCGGTGACACCCAGGGCTTTCGCGCGCAGGCCCAGGAGCATGAGCCGTCGTTCGGTCCCGGGCTCCTCGGTCATCAGCCCGAGCGCGACGCCGACCCAGCGCGCGGTGGCCGCCGGAGTGGTGCCCATGGTGGCCACGGCCGCTTCGATCAGCACGCCGATCGCGGCCTCGTCACCGGGACGCGCGGACCGCTCGACGTGGTGCGCCCGCAGTGCCGCGGAAACACCCTGATCGCGCAGCGCCTCCGCGACCCGGCCGTGCGCCTCACGGCGCCAGCCCTCGCCCGCGCCGTGGTAAACCACGCCACGCAGCAGGGGATGCCGGTACGCGAGCCGTCCGGGTACCCCCGCCGGACGGACCAAATCCCTTGCGGCCAAACGGTCCAGCACGTCGGAGACGTCGTTCAAGCCCGCCACCGCGGCGACCAGGCCCGGCTCGAAGACGTCCCCGGCGACCGCGGCCGCGCGGGCGACGGTCAGCTCCTCCTCCGACAGCATCGCCAGCTCGGCCGCGAGCACGTCGGCCTCCGGCGTTCCCGCCTTCCAGCCACCACGCGCGAAAGCCTTGAGGTAGAAGGGATTACCGCCGCAAACCCGGTACTGCTCGGCCGCGGGAGCGCCGAGCAGCTCGCCGGCCTCCTCGGCACTGAGCGGCCCGAGGACGAGCGACTCAGCCGTTCCCTGGCGTTCGGCACCGGCCAGCGCCCGCTGTAACCGCGGCGGCAGCTGGCGCGCGCGATGGGCGACGACCACGACGAGCCCGGTGTCGAGCGGATGCCGCAGGAGATGGTCCAGCAACTCGACCGACCCGTCGTCGGCCCAGTGGATGTCGTCCAGCACGAGCACCAGATTCCGCTCGGCCGCGAGCAGCGACCGGACCGCGCGGTGCAGCCGGTAGCGCTCGACGTCCACCAGTTCCGCGCCAGGCCCGGCGTCCGGGAAGACGTGCCGCAGCAACGCGATCACGTCCTCGCCGAGCCGTACGTCCGGAAACCGGTCCGCGAGCGCGTCCACGAAGACACCGAAGGGCACTTCGCGCTCGAACTCCGCCGCCTGGCCCCACGCCACCGACCAGCCTTCGGCGCGGGCGTGGTCGGCGAAAGCCTGCAGCAGCCGGGATTTCCCGATGCCCGGCTCCCCGCCGACCCTGGCGACGCGCGAGCCGCCCTTCAGCAGTCCCGCCAGCTTCGCCAGCTCCCGTTGCCGTCCGACCAGCTGCCCCATGGTGTCCCTCCCCGTGAGCGTCGTGAGTGGTAAGTGTCGTTAGAACGACACTTACCACTCACGAGGCCCTAGTGGCGCTGGGGCGAGCTGCTGTGGCTGCCGCCGTTGCGGAACAGGAAGTACGCCAGCACCACGAGCGCGATCAGCGCGAGGATCGCCGCGATCGCGATCTTCGCCTTGCTCCACGGGCGCTCGCCGTGGATCTCGCCGCTGCGGCCGTTGACCAGGATCTGCCAGGTCTTGCCGGCGTAGAGGTAGGACGCGACCCACACCGGCAGCAGCATCAGCTTGAACGTGACGTCGTTGTGGCGGGTGTCGACCGAGTGGACGCGCTGCTCGTCGCCGCCGATGTCGTGGCGGCAGTCCTCGGCGATGATCGGCGCCATCCGGTTCTTGGCCTCCTGGAAGCCGTTCTCCGGTTCGACGTCGTAGCGCAACGCGAAGTGTCCCGCGAGGAACTGCGGCGCGTACGGCGCCGCCTGCTCCAGCGGCCACGGCGCGAGGTCGTCGAGCTTCTTGACCGGCAGCACCATGCTGCCCGGCACGAGCACGTCGTCGAACGCGCGCCCGACCGTGCCGTACGCCGGGTACCAGCGGGTGTGCCGCACCTGGCGGGTCCGCCGGTTGCCGTCGCTGTCGGTGTAGGACTCGGTGACGTAGTAATACTCGCCGCGCTCGCCGGAGTATCGCGAAACCGTCTGCGAGTCGTACGTCCAATGTGGAACGTACGTGCTCTTCGTCGACTCCGTCTCGGTGACCTTCTTCAGCGCGTTGGGTGCGAACCATCGCGAAGACGTCCACTTGCGGACGTGCTCGCGGACGGCGCCGCGGTCGAACTCGAAGGGCAGCACGCCCTCCGGCACGATCTGGCCGGACGCCGCCGAGTCGATCACCAGTGGCGCGCCGCAGAACTGGCACACGCTCGCGGTCTCGTTGGTCTCCGTCTTCGCGGCACATCGCTGGCACGAAAAGACATACGCGCCGATGCTGCCCACCGGCTTGCGTGCCAGCGTCGCCAGCTCCGCGAACGCGATCTCGCGGATTTGCCGGTCGCCGGTGGTGATCTGCTGCTGGTACCCGCAATACGGGCACTGCATGGCCGTCGTGCCCGGCCGGAACTCCAGCCGGGCGCCGCAGCCACCACACGGATACGTCTGCGCGGCCGTGCCGGCCTGAGTGAAGCGTGGATCAGTCATGGGTCCCCCAAACGATCTACGCGGCTCAGGCCTGTGGCGGCAGCGGCGGCGGGGTGGCCGCGAGCAGTGGCGCGACCTCGGGCACCTGGCCCGCCGGGGTCCACTGCGCCATGCCCGCCTTCCACACCAGCGTGTCCGGCCGCAGCGCGCCACCGGCGACCTGCTGGGCCAGCTGGTTACGGTCGAACGGGCCGAGCTGCTGCCCGTTCGCGCCGAGGAACCACTGCTCCGCCTGCGGCAACGGCGGCGGCCCGGCCGGGGCCTGCTGCTGCGGTACTGCTGCTGGCTGCTGCGGTATTGCTGCTGCGGCTGGCCCGCGCCCGCGGCACGCTGGCCGAGCGCCATCCCGAGTCCGATGCCCAGGCCCTCGCCGGCGCCGCCCTGGTTGTTGGCCGCGGCCTCGATCGCCTGCGCGGACTGGAACTGCGTGTACTGGTCGAGGTTGCCGACGATGCCGATCTGGCTGCGCTTGTCGATCGCGGCCTCGACCTCGGGCGGCAGCGAGATGTTCTCGATGACGAACTTCGGGATCGCGATACCGACCGGCGCGAGCTCCTGGCTCAGCACGGTGGCGAGCTTGTCGCCGATCTGCCCCTGCTGGGTGGCGAGGTCGAGCATCGGCACACCGGCCGTGGCCAGCGCCTGGCCCAGGCGGCCGACGATGATCTGGCGCAGGTACTCGGAAACCTCTTCGGTGCGGAACTGCGGGTCGGTGCCCGCGAGCTCGCGCAGCAGCGCCGGCGGGTCGGTGACCCGGATGGCGAACGCGCCGAACGCGCGCAGCCGCACCATGCCGAACTCCGGGTCCCGCACGATCACCGGGTTCTGCGTGCCCCATTTGAGATCGGTGAACTGGCGGGTGTTGACGAAATACACCTCGGCCTTGAACGGTGAGTTAAAACCGTACTTCCACCCCTTCAAGGTGGACAGGATCGGCATGTTCTGCGTTTCCAGCGTGTACATGCCGGGCGCGTAGGCGTCGGCCACCTGGCCCTCGTTGACGAACACCGCCGCCTGCGACTCGCGCACGGTCAGCTTGGCGTTCATCTTGATTTCGTTTTCGTGGCGCGGAAAACGCCACACGATCGTGTCACGGCTGTCATCGGTCCACTCGATGATGTCGATGAACTCGCCGCGGATCTTGTCCATGATGCCCACGCGTACCGCCTGCCTCCGCCGTCTCCCCAAAAGCCGCTTCAGGCCCGCGGCCACTTTACCGGCGGGACCCTATCGCGGAGACGAAAACCCTTGACTCGAGCCGTTCGAGCCGTTACAAAGCCAAGTGGTTATAGAACCTACTGGTTATGGAAGGAGCCGTCGTGCTGGACGCCACCTTCGCCGCGCTCGCCGATCCGACCCGGCGGGCGATCCTGGCCCGGCTGGCGGCGGGCGAGGCCACGGTCGGCGAGCTCGCCGCGCCGTTCTCGATGAGCCAGCCCGCGATCTCCAAACACCTGAAAGTGCTGGAAAAAGCGGGTCTGGTGTCCCGGGGGCGGGACGCGCAACGCCGGCCCGTACGACTCGAAGCAGCGCCGCTGCGGGCCGCCACGGACTGGCTGGCGGCCTACCGCGAGTACTGGGAGGAGAGCTACCAGCGGCTCGACGCACTCTTGGAGGGCAACCCGTGAGCGTCACCATCAGCACCCCGTCACCCCGGGAAATCCGGATGGTCCGGGCATTCACCGCACCGCGGGAGCGGGTCTTCGCCGCCCTGACCGAGCCGGCGCTGGTGAAAAACTGGTATGGAGCAAAGGGTTGGTGGCTCACCGGCGCCGAGATCGACCTGCGGGTCGGCGGCGCGTGGCGGTTCGTCTCGACCGGTCCGGGCGGCGTCACGATGGGCTCCGGCGGCGTCTACCGCGAGATCGTCCCGCCGTCGCGACTGGTCTACACCGAACGGTACGACGACCAGTGGTACGCCGGGGACAGCCTCGTAACCGCGGAGCTGACCGGCGCGACCACGTTGACGACCACCTTGCTCTTCGAGACCCGCGAGATCCGCGACCACGTGCTGCGCAGCCCGATGGAACGCGGGCTCGGCGAATCGTACGCACGCCTCGACACCCTGCTTTCGGAAAGGACCGAACGATGAAGTGGACCCTGGAAGTCGTGATCCTGCCGGTGTCCGATGTGGACCGGGCGAAGGCGTTCTACGCCGAGCAGCTCGGCTTCGTCATCGACCACGACACGAAGATCGACGCCGTCAACCGGATCGTCCAGCTGACCCCGCCCGGCTCCGGCTGCTCGGTGGTGATCGGCGAGGGCCTGGTCCCGCCGATGCCGCCGGGCTCGGTCAAGGGGCTGCAGCTGGTGGTGCCCGACATCCACGAAGCCCGGAAGTTCCTGGTGGACAATGGGGTCGAGGTCAGCGAGGTGCAGGTCCTCGGCCCGCTGGGCACCGGCCCCGGCGGCCTGGACAACGTCGGCTTCGTCCACTTCACAGACCCGGACGGCAACGGCTGGGCCGTACAGCAGATCTCTTCCCGGGCGTAAGTCCGTGAATGGCACATCGAGGGCCTTTACGACCCTCGATGTGCCATTCACGGACCTCGGCTAGACCGCGACCGGAACCCGCAGCCTGGTCAACGCCGCCACGTGCAGCGCGGCGACCAGCGGGACGGCGGCGGTCGGGATGAGCACCAGCGGCAGCACCGAAACCGCCAGCGTGGACGGCGAGGCCGGGAGCAGCTGAGCCGGCCCGAGCCCGGCAAGGAACCCGATGCTCACCGCGACGACCAGGTCGAGCAGCCCCAAGACGTGGAACCACGCCGTCTGCGTCTCGCGCCGGGCGACGAAGAACGCGGCGATGCCGACCGCGACGTCCCCCAGCCCCGCGGGCAGCGCGAAGACCGGCGGCAGCTCGCCGAGCACCATGGCGATCAGGAACACCCCGCCGACCACCCGGAACCGCTGCGGCCGCACCAGCCGCGCGGCCATGCCCGGTTCGTCCAGAATCCTTGCCACCGCCGGAATCCGCGTGGCCGCGACCGCGACGACGAACGGCACCACCACGGCGACCGCGATCCACGGCCGCACCACGTCGGCCTCCTGCAGGTAGACGTCGTTCGCCGCGAGCAGCGCGCTGACGCCGACCCAGCCCAGCAACACCGCCGCGACCGCCACCGCGACCCGCGTCCGGCCGAACAGCATCGCCGTCGCGATCGGCACACCGATCACCCCAGCGAGCACCAAGACCCACTCCATGCCCCACTCCTTCCCGAACATTCTGTTCGGTTACAAACGCTCTGTTCGAGTATGCTGAGGGGGTATATCCGCAGGTCAACAAGCAAATCGCGGGATCCGTCCGGTTCCGGACACCCGCGCCGAACTGTCCGGGAACGAGCCCATGGAAGACCGCCGCGTCCGCCGCACCCGCCGGACACTGCACGACGCGCTCCTGGCGCTGGTGCTGGAGAAGGGCTACGAGCAGATCACCGTCCAGGACATCCTGGACCGCGCCGACATCGGCCGCTCGACGTTCTACACGCACTACCGCGACAAGGACGCCCTGCTCTTCAGCAGCTTCGAAGGCCTCCACGCCCAGCTCGAAGCCGAGCTGGGCCCGCCGGGCGCCATCGCCGACCCTGCGCGCCCGGCCGAGGTTCTGTTCGACCACGCCCACCGCTACCAGCGCATCTACCGCGCGTTGTGCGGACGCTCGGGCGGCCCCCTGGTCCACCGCCATCTGCATCGGCTGATCGGCGACCTGCTCCGCGCCCACCTCGGGCCGGAGCGCGGCGGCGTCGACGCCGAGGTGGCGGCCGAGTACTACACCAGCGCCATGCTGGGCCTGCTCATCTGGTGGGTCGACCACGACTTCCGCGACGGTCCCGCCTGGCTGGCCGGCACTTACCGCGAACTGACCCGCTAGAAGGCCCACAAGGTTCGTTCAAGGTTCGGCTGGGAGGCTGCGAGCGGACGACGTCGGAGGGAGCAGTCATGAGGGTTTTGAGGTTCGTGGCCGGGGGGTTGCTGGCCGTCGCGGCGCTCGTCGGGAGCGCCGGGGCCGCGAGTGCGGACGGCACCCGGGTGACGGTGTCGCCCGCCTGCAGCGACTGGCCGTCCGGCGCCGTGTGCGCCGCGCCGGACAACCGCGGCCGGTACTCGGTGCCGGACAACAACGAATGGCCCCTCGCGTCGGCGAACGACGCCAAGGGCGAGTTCTAGCGAGTTGTCCCGGGACTCGCGCGGATTCCCCCAGTTGTCCGTGCTGGTCCCGTGATCCCTGGCCGCCGACCGAGCCTGACCCGGGGCGCCGCCAGGGGCAGGCGAGGGATGCCTTTCACGCAGCGGAGGCGGGTCAGGCTTCCCTCGCCACGCTACGGCCGCGGCACGCCGATGGGGTTGGACGGCGGTACCGCACCCGCGTCGAAGAGGTGCCGGCTCAGCGGTTCCGCCAGCTCGACGAGACGCTCGACGGCGGACGGGCCGAGCGCCTCAAGCGGCCCCGCGGCCAGCCGATCGGTGGCGTCTTCGATCGAGCGGCGCAGCTCCAGGCCAGCCGAGGTGAGCCCGGCCGGATCGAGCAGTCCCTTGTCCCGCAAGCGATCCTCCGCAGACTCCCACTCGGCATCGGTCCAGCCCCGATGCGGCTGGACGTCCTCGCGCCCGAACGCGCCGGCGGCGACGTGGGTCACCGTCGCCTCAAGTCCGCGCAATCCGGCGTGCACCGCGGCGAGGACGTGACCATCGCCGCGATGTTCGCGTAAGACCGTCGCAGCCAGCCAGATCCGGGCGAGGATACCGTCCGGTCGCGGGACCGCGGCCCAGCCCGCCGCCAGCGGACGTCCGTCGAACCCGCAGCCTGACACGGCGAGTTCGAGCAGCTCCGCGAGTTCGGCGTACTCCCCCGGCGGCAGCACCCGCGTGAGCGCGGCTTCGGCCGCCGTCAGCCGGGTGCTGACGACGTCCGCGGGCTGGGCGAACGTCCAGGCGTCGGGCAGGGCGCGCGCCACCATCGCGGGTGCGAAGCCGAACAGCATCGACGTCGCGGGTGGCGCGCCGATCGGGCCGAGCGGCGCGAGCCGTCCCGCGAAGTAGCCCATCCACCAGCCGCGGAGCCCGGCCGCCTTCGCCGCCGCGACGGGCTCGGGCGTGAAGTAGACGACCGCGTGCAGCGGCTCGAAGACCGTCCACAGTGTCCTCGGGCTCATCGGCGCTCCTAGGGGGTCAGCCGGTGCAGGTCTCGCGGGAACAGCGTGACCTGCCGGACGTTCGCGACGTCGAGCAGCCGCGCCGTCCACCGTTCCAGGCCGATCGCGAACCCGCCGTGCGGGGGCATGCCGTGCGCGAAGACGTCGAGGTAGTCCTGGTACGCGGCCGGGTTCTCGCCACGCGCGGTGAGCGCGGCGACGTAGTCCTCGTGCCGGTGCAGCCGCTGGCCGCCGGTGACCAGTTCCAGCCCCCGGAAGAGCAGGTCGAAGCTGTTCGAGTACGCCGGGCGCGCCGGGTCCGGGTGGGTGTAGAACGGGCGCTTCGCCATCGGATAGCCGGTGACGAAGAGGAATTCCGAGCCGTGCGTGCGCCGGGCCCAGTCCGAAAGCCACCGCTCGTGGGCGGGCGCCAGGTCGGGCTCGCCGCGCGGGTCCTCGGCCGTGTGCCGTGCGAGGAGTTCCTGAGCGTCCGCGAAGTGGATCGCCGGGATTTCCTCGGGAACCTCCGGGACTTCCTGGCCCAGCTCGGAAACGGCGTCGGCCATTCCCGCGATCGCGGTGCGGAGCACGGCCATGACGTCGTGGTGGTCGGCGATGAAGCCGAGCTCGGCGTCCAGGCTGGTGTACTGCGCGAGATGGCGGGAGGTGTCGCTCGGCTCGGCGCGGAACACCGGGCCGGTCTCGAAGACGCGCTCGAACACCCCGACCAGCGCCTGCTTGAAGAACTGCGGCGACTGGGCGAGGTAGGCGGGCCGGCCGAAGTAGTCCAGGCCGAAGACGTTCGCGCCCGACTCGGTCGCGGAGCCGACGATCTTCGGCGTGTGCGTCTCGACGAAACCGAGGCCGCCGAGCGCCGCGCGGAACCCGGCGACGCTCGCGGCGGCGACCAGGAACGGCGCCTTCAGCAGCGGATGACGCAGCGCGACCGGCGCGTGGTCGAGGATCGTCGGCAGGGACGCGGGCACGACCGGGCGGTAGAGGTCGAACGGCGGCGGCTTCGCGGGCTCGGACAACGCCGTGACCACGGCTTCGGTGAGCTCGACGCCACCGGGCGCCTGCGCGTTGGCCGTCACCGTGGCGTGCACCTCGACGACGGTCTCCTCGGGCAGCCCGACGGGTTCGGGCAGCACGACCTGGGCCAGCCCGGACCGGTCCCGGACCAGGACGAACGTGACGGACTTGAGCTCGCGCCGGCGGTGGATCCAGCCGGCGACCTTGACGGGGCGGCCGACGTGCCGGAGCAGGTCGGCGGCCAGGACACGAGTGATCATCACACTCCACAAAGGACTATGCGGCCCCCTTGGGAGTGCGGGCGAGAAGGGGAACTCGCGGTGCCACCGCACTTTCACCGCCACCGGCGGCCTCGTTGCGACCAGGGTAAGGACGGCCGCCCGTGAGCGCGCGCGAATTTCCGGCGTGGGCCAGATCACGCTCTTATTGAGTGAACGTTCAGTTGACAGCTGTCGCAAGCCGGGCCTACCGTGAACCTCGTCAGCTACTGAATGAGTATTCAATTAGGAGCACGTCATGAAGGTCTGGTTCGTCACCGGTTCGTCCCGCGGCCTCGGCCGGGAGATCGTCAAGGCGGCGCTCGAGCGGGGCGACGCGGTGGTCGCGACCGCGCGTGACCCGCGTGCGCTCGACGAGCTGATCGCCGGCCACGAAGACCGTGCGCTGGCCGTGGCCCTGGACGTCACCGACGAAGCCGCCGCCGAGCGGGCCGTAGCTGCCGGCGTCGAGCGCTTCGGGCGCCTGGACGTCGTGGTGAACAACGCCGGTTACGCCGACTTCGGGTCCATCGAGGACACTCCGGCGCCACAGTTCCGCGCGCAGATCGAGACCAACCTGTTCGGCGTCATCACGGTTTCGCGTGCGGTGATCCCGGTGCTGCGCAAGCAGGGTTCGGGCCACATCATCCAGATCTCGACCGTCGGCGGACGGCTGGCGCCGGGCGCGGGCCTGGCCGCGTACTCGGCCGCGAAGCACGGCGTCGAGGGCTTCTCCGGCGTACTGGCCAACGAGCTGAAGCCGCTGGGCGTGGCCGTGACCATCGTCGAGCCGGGCGGGTTCCGCACCGACTGGAGCGGGTCGTCGATGGCGATCGTGGAGCCGAGCGCGCCCTACGAACCGACCGTCGGCATGCTGCGTGACCTGCTGCGCAAGGGAAACATGGTGTCGGTCGGCGACCCGGCCAAGGCCGCCTCGGTGATCCTGGAGGTCGCCGACCTCGACGAGCCGCCGCTGCGCCTTCCGCTCGGCTCCGACGCGGTCCAGCTCATCCGCGCCGCCGACCAGGCCAAGATCGCGCAGATCGACGCCTGGCAGCACCTGTCACTCAAGACGGACGCGGACGACGCGACCCCGTTCGACTTCAGCGCGCTCACGACCAACTGAAGGACTCGTGAGTGGTATTTGAGGGGTAGGGCAAAGGTGGCGTGCTGCGGCATCGAGGACTCGTGAGCGTTGCGGGCGGTTCTAACCGCCCGCAACGCTCACGAGCCCGTCGGCAGGTCCCCCTCGCTTCACCACGCCACCTTTGACCTACCCCTCAATAGAACCCGACTTACCACTCACGAGGCCCTGCCGGGCTCAGACCTCAGAAGTGCCACCTTTGCCTTACCGCTCAAATAAGTGTCGTTAGTGCCGACCATCACGGTCTCAGCAGCCCCATTGGCCACACCGGTAACGGTCGTGAGTGTTTAGAAGGGTTCTAACCCTCCTTACCACTCACGACGCTACCGGGCCGCGAACGCCCCGCCGTTCACATGGATGACTTGGCCGGTCACGTGGCCTGAGTCGGGCGCGGCCAGGAAGACCACCGCGTTCGCGATCTCCTCCGGCGTCGCCGCGCGGCGGTTGAACGCCCCCGAGATACGGCTGTTCAGCCATTCCTCGGTCAGCGTGCCGTGGAAGAACTCCGTGTCGAGCGTGACGCCCGGAGCCACGACGTTCGCGCTGCCGCCCGCGCCCAGTTGCCGCGCCAGGTTGACGTTCCACGCCTCGATCGCGGCCTTCGCCGCGCCATAGGACCCCGACCCCTGCTTCGCCGCGATCGACCCCACCGTCACCACACGCACGTCATCCGCGAAACGCGACTGCAGGGCCGCCGTCACCAGCACCGCCGAGACGACGTTCGCGTCGAAGTTCGCCCGCCACGCGTCGGCGAGCCCGGCCAGGTCACCCGGCGCCGGCGCCTCGCGGACCCGGTCGGTGTTGCCGCCCGCGTTGTTGACCAGCACGTCCACCCGCTCCGGCAGCTCGGCCAGCACTCCCGCGAGGGCCGCCGGGTCCGTGGCGTCGAACGCCACCGCCCGCGCCCCGATCTCTTCCGCCGCGGCGGCCAGCACGTCCTTGCGCCGTCCGGTGATGGTGACGTTCTCGCCCGCCGCCGCGAACCGCCGTGCCACCGCCAGCCCGATGCCGGTGCCGCCCCCGGTGACCACGATCTCCCTTGCCTGTGTCATGGCGCCATCATCACCGAGAAAGCGGTTTCCGACCACGACCGTCCCGGCGACCGGGAACCCGCCCTCCGCCATCGGGCGTATTTGTTAGGCAACTTTACTAACCACTCTTGACGGACGCCCGCGCGCGGCCGAGGCTGGTTCCCTGGCGAACGCCGCTCGTCATCCCCCAGTGGACTTCTTCTGCGGAGGCACCATGATCCGGCGTGCGCTCGTCCTGCTCGCGAGCCTGCTGCTCGCGGCCATAGCGGGGCTGGCCGGTGGCCAGGCGGCACAGGCGGCCACCACCCAGCCGACGTTCCTCACCTTCTACGGCTGGTACGACAACACCCCGCCCGGCGGGGACATCGCCTATCCCCAGATCCACAGCACCGCGGGCGGCAAGGGCACCTACGCCGACCCGATCACGTTCGCCACCAGCACCTCGGAGCTCAAGGCGGGCACCAAGGTCTGGGTCCCCCGGGTGAAGAAGTACTTCATCATGGAGGACGGCTGCGACGAGTGCTCGGACGACTGGAACGGCCACGGCCCCAACGGCGGGCCGGGCCTGCGCCACATCGACCTGTGGCTGGGCGGCAAGGGCGGCAGCGCGTTCGACGCGATCGACTGCGAGGACGCGCTCACCCACTACAACCCCGACAACACGCCGGTGATGGAGCCGGTGGTCGTCGACCCGCCGTCCACCGAGCCCTACGACTCGACGCCGATCTTCAACACCAGCACCGGTGCGTGCTACGGCGGCGCCCAGCCGAACACCACGGTCGGCCAGTACCGCAACAACTCCACCGGCACCTGCCTGGAGGACCCGAACAACTCCTCCTCGAACGGCACGGCGCTGAAAGTGGCCGCCTGCAGCGGAAGTGACGCACAGCGGTTCACCTTCCACGGTGCGTTCCTGGTGATCAACGACAAGTGCGCCGGGATGTCCGGGAGTTCGATCGTGCTGCAGACCTGCACCGGTGGCCCGGCCCAGCAGTGGTCGATCAACCCGAGCGGGACCATTTCGGACATCCAGACCGGCAACAAGTGCTTCCGCGCCTCCGGCACCTCGGTGACCGCGGCGAGCTGTTCCGGCACGGCCGCGCAATGGACGTTCACCGCGACCGGCAACACCGGCTTCACCCTCGGCGTGGCGCCCTCGTCGGTTTCGGTCGCACCCGGCGCGTCGGCGACCGCGACAGTGTCCACTTCGGGCGGTTCCGAAACGATCGCACTGTCCGCAAGCGGCGCGCCTTCGGGCGTGACCGTGTCCTTCTCCCCCACGTCGGTCACCTCCGGCGGGACGTCGACGGTCACCGTCACCGCCGCGGCCACGGCGTCGCCCGGTTCGGCGACCATCACCGTCAGCGGCGCCGCACCCAGCGGGACCAAGACGGCGACGCTCGGGGTGACGGTCACCGGTGGACCCGGCGGCGGGAACCCGGTGCTGCTGTCGCAGGGCAAGACGGCCACGGCGTCCTCGGTCGAGTCGTCGTCCTACCCGGCGAGCGCGGCCTTCGACGGGAACCTGACCGGCACGCGGTGGGCGTCCAAGGAAGGCGCGGACCCGCAGTGGCTGCGCGTCGACCTCGGCGCGACCGCGAACGTCTCCGAGGTCAAGCTGGCCTGGGAAGCGGCCTACGGCAAGGCGTACACGATCCAGACCTCGCCCGACGGCAGCACCTGGACCACGATCTACAGCACCACCAGTGGCAACGGCGGTTCGGACGACCTCACCGGGCTGTCCGGCACCGGCCGCTACCTGCGGATGAACGGCACCGCGCGCGGCACGTCGTACGGGTACTCGCTCTATGAGCTGCAGGTGTTCGGCACGACGTCCTGAGTTGCCATTCCGGCAACAAACTTTGCCTTCTCGGGGACGTTCTCGTGATGCTGGGAGGACGTCCCCGAGGAGGAGCCATGTCGCACACGCACGAACAGCCCATGACCGTCGAGAACATGCTCAAGCAGGAGTTCTGGGAAAAGCTCTACCAGCGCGACGAGCACATCTGGAGCGGGCAGGTGAACCGCAACCTGCAGGCCGAGGTGACGGAGCTGAAACCCGGGCGCGCCCTCGACCTCGGCTGCGGTGAAGGCGGGGACGCGATCTGGCTCGCCCGGGCGGGCTGGACCGTCGATGGCGCCGACATTTCGACCACCGCGCTGGCCCGGGCCGAGGCCGCGGCGGCCGAAGCCGGCGTCGAGGTGCGCTGGCTGCACCGCGACATCCTGAGCTGGCAGCCGGAGGAGACCTACGACCTGATCTCCGCACAGTACATGCACCTGCCGCCGGAGATCCGCCGTGAGGTGTTCACCAGGGCCGCGGCCGCGATCCGGGACGGCGGCTCACTGCTGATCGCCGGGCATTCGCCGGCGGCCATGCGGCAGTTCGACGGGCAGAAGCCGCCGGAGGAGCTGTACTTCGAGCCGGAGGAGATCACCGGCTACCTCGGCGACCCGTGGCAGTGGGTGGTCGAGACCTGCGAGACGCGCGGCGAGGGTCACCACACCGACGCCGTCTATCGCGCTAGGCGACTGCCCGGCTGACGCGCGACAATGCGCGAGTGTCGAACTTCGGAATCGAGGGCTATCAGCCGGACTGGCTGACCGGCCTGTCCGCGATCTCGGCTGCCCACGACGACCGGCTCCAGGCGCTCGTCGGCCGCTCACTGACGCGCGCTTGGGTGGTCTGGGACCTCGACGACGACGCGTGGTGGGCGGACTGCCCCGTCCTGTTCGACTTCGAGGGCGAGCAGGTCGAAATCAACCACCAGAAGTTCGACGAACTGTCGCTGACCTGGAACTCCGCCGACCCGGCCCGGCCGCTCGACTGGCCGGGGACGCCGAAGTTCCGGCTCGCGTGGCGCGACGACGTGGTCCCGGAACTGACGGCGCGGCACGGAGAAACCCTGCGGACCGTCGAGCTGAGCGAATGGACCGGGAACGACATGGCGCGGGGCATGGTCTCGGTCCGCTTCAGCTTGACCGGCGGGACGGTGACCGTCCACAACGCACTCGACGAGAACGGCTTCGAGTTCGAAACCCCGTGAAAACGGCCTCCTTGCCCGGCCCCGACGCCGGGCAAGGAGGCCGTCTCCGGCTCAGGCGAGCTCGAGGCCGTACGCCTGCAGCTCGAGGGTGAGCGGGTAGAAGTAGCTGGTCACGGTGTCGCCGCCGGACAGCGTGCCGAGGCCCTTGGAGCCGTCGTAGGCCGGGCCGCCGGAGTCGCCGTGGTCGGTGTGGGCGGTGGTGCCGAACTCGTGGTTGAGCACGCCGACGTCGAAGTTGACCGACTCGTCGACCGAGGTGACCTCACCGCTGCCGCCACCGGTGGTCGAACCCTGCTTCTGCATCTGCTCGCCGACCGTCGGGGTCGCCGCACTGGTGATCGCCTGGCCGGTGTTGATCTCGCCGGGGCCGGAGCCGTTCGGACGGGTCAGCAGGCCGGAGTCGGCGCCGGGGCAGTCGCTTTCCACGACCTGCGCGCCGGAGACGTCGCCGCCGGACCAGGTGCCGCCGAGGTTGGTGCAGTGCCCGGCGGTGAGCAGGAACGGCGAGCCGTTGCGCGTCACGTTGAAGCCGAGGGAGCAGCGCCCCTGGCTGTTCTGGATGGCGTCGCCGTCCTTGATGTACAACGAGAGCTTGCCGGTCCGGTGCTCGACGCGGACGCTGTCGCCGTACTTCGCGGCGGCCGCGGCCACAGTGTCCACTGTGGACTTGCTGGCCGCGTCGTAGACCTTCACCACGACCTGGTTGGTGCGGGTGTCGATGCCCCACGCGGTCTGCGGGACGTTCTTGACGCTGTCGAGCGAGTTCTTGACGCCGGTCAGCGCGGCGAAGCTGTGCTTGACCTTCTTCGCGGTGAGGCCGGCGGCCTGCACCTTCTGCGCGGCGGCGTCGTCGAGCACGTTCACGACGGCCTTGCCGTTGTCGAGGTAGATGCCGCCGGACGCAGGCCCGAGCGTGTCGGCGACCTGGGTGGCTTGGGCGACGGCGGCTTGCTGCAGCTGAGCGAAGGCGAGTGGCTCGGCCGACGCCGCCGACGCGCAGACGCCGGTGACGAGAGCCGCGGCCGAGAAGACGGCGAAAGTCTTCCGGGGAGTCATCAACTTCCTCCTGGGGTGCCGGTTCGATCCTGTGCGGCACACCTTCGTTGCCCGGCAACCAACGCACCACCGACTAAGGTTGGTTAATAACCAAACTAACCGGACATTCCTCACATTCTGGACCCCCTGGACTATCCCCGTTACGACGAACGGCGGATCAAGTCCTCCGCACGCCGCAGTCCCGGCGCGTATCCGGTCGACACACACAGCTCGCGCGACGCGTACGCGGCTTCAGCGCCTCCGCCGGACCGCGCCACGGCCAGCAACGCCCGCGCTTCGAGCACTCCCAGCCGATGCTCCCGCGCCAGCTCGACGAGCCGCGAAGCGTCTTCGGGGCTGCCGAGTTCCTCGGCGTACCGCACCTCCGCCAGCACCTGCGACCGCACATCCCGCGCCCCGGCCGAGCACGCGCGGCGGAACAGGTCCGTGGCGCGCGCGGTGTCGCCGTCCCGCGAAGCCACGACGGCCAGCGCGCTGCACGCCTCCGCCTCGACGTCGCCGAGGGCGAGCCGGCCCGCGAGGTCCAGCGCCGAGTTGGCCCAGGCCGCGGCTGCCGCGAATTCGGAGACGTCGAGGAACGCCGAAGCCAGGTTCGCCCGGACGAACGCCTCCAGCCGCCGGTTGCCGAGTTCGCGCGTGAGCCGCAGCGCCGTCTGCTGGTGCACCACCGCGAGACCCAGTTCTCCCAGCTGCGCCAGGACATTGCCGAAGTCCGTGTGCCCGTTCGCTTCCCGGTACTTCGCCGGTTCGATCCGGAGGTGACGCAGTTCGGCGCGCAGGTGCGGCACCGCCGGGAGCAGGCGCCCGAGCCGTTCGTACAGCGCGCCGAGATTGCCGTGCGCGGTGCTTTCGATGGCGGGCTCACCGGCCGCGAGTTCGATCGCCCGGCGCAGGCTCTCGGCGCCTTCGTCGGGACGCCCCAGCCGGGGCAGCACCCAGCCCAGCTGGATGAGCACAACCGCTTGTCCCGCAAGCCAATCCGCGCGTTCGGCATGCGTCGCGGCGCGGGTGAACGTCGTCACCGCCGCTTCGTCGGCCAGCCGCAAGCGCTGGAGATATCCCTGCGACAGCAACGCGGCCGCGACCGTGCGATCGTCGGACGCCGCCCGGAGCGCCTGCTCGGCCAGCCCGCGCCAATCCTGGTGGTGCGAACGGATCTGCAGATAGCCACGCAGGACGTCGCACAGCTGCCAGGCCAGCTCCGGCCGTCCCCGCGAAGGCCCGGACTCGGCCAGCGCCAGGAGGTTGACGCGCTCGGCGTCCAGCCACGCGATGGCCGAGACGTCGTCGCTGAAGCCACGCGCGGAAACGCGGGCGAGCGGCGCGAGTACCGGCGCCCCCACGGATGCTGCCTCCGACGCCGTCCGCAAGGAATACTCGGCGAGCCGGTCGAAAGCCGCAGCCGCTTCGGACGGGTCGTCAGTCGCGAGTCGTTCCGCCGCGAATTGCCTGAGCAGGTCATGGAAAGCGGCGCGCCCGCGGCCGCGCGCTTCGAGCATGTGCGCACTGGTCAGCCGGTCCAGCAGCCGACGAGCGGTGCCCGGATCGATGCCCGCCACCGCGGCCGCCGACTCGACCGCGAAGTCCGGCCCGGGGTGCGTCGAAAGCAGCCGGAACAGCCGCCGCTGCTCGGCGTCGAGCCGGACGTAGGACAGCTCGAACGCGGTACGCACCGCGGCTTCGGCGTCCGCGGTTTCCAGTGCGGCCAACGGCGTTTCCGCGCGCAGCTCGGCGACGTAGTCCCCGATGTCGCAGCCGGGATCGTCCAGCAGGTTCGCGACCGCGATCCGAAGCGCGAGCGGCAGCCGACCGCACAACGCGACCAGGTCGTCCGCGGCATCCGGGGCTCCGGAAACCCGCCCGGCGCCGAGGCCCCGGGACAGGACTTCCAGCGCGTCGGCATGCGGCAGGCTCTCCAGCCGCAACCGCCGCGCGCCCTCCTCGACGAGCAGCCCGGAAAGCCCGTCCCGGCTCGTCACCACGGCCACGCTGTCCGGCGTCCCCGGAAGCAACGGGCGAACCTGCTCCGCCGAAGCCGCATTATCCAGCAGTACCAACACTTTCCGGCCCGACAACGACGTCCGGTACCACGCCGCCGCACTCTCCTCGTCGAGCGGAATCCGCTCCGGTGAAACGCCGAGCGCCCGCAGGAACGCGGATAGGACGTCCACAGCTCGCAGTGGCTCGCCCTTCGCGTAGCCCCGCAGATCGGCGTACAGCAGGCCGTCGGGGAACCGGTCGGCGATCCGATGTCCCCAGGTCAGAGCCAATGCGGTCTTGCCGACCCCGGCCTGCCCGGTGATCACGACCAGCCCCGGCATCACGTCGAGCCGGGCCAGCTGGGCCTCCCGCCCGACGAACCCGGCGGGCGCGGCGGGCAGCTGAGCGGGCACCGGCACCGAGCACGTCCGCGCGCGGACGTCGCGGTGCGCCTCCCGCAACATCGGCCCCGGCTCCGCACCGAGCTCCTCAGCGAGTCGCTCCACAGTGGTCTCGTAACACTCCAGCGCTTCGGTGCTCTGTCCCGCTTCGTGCAGCGCGTGCACGAGTTGCCCCGCAAGCGCTTCAGCCAGTGGGTACGCCTGAAGCGCGGGACGCAGCCTCGTGACGACGCCGGCCGCGTCGCCCTCGGCACGGCGTAAGCCGGCCCATTCGGTCAGCAGCCCCAAGCGTTGCCGCCGCAGGCAGACCCGGGTGCGCTCGGCCCAGTCGCCGGCCAGCCCGGACAGCGGTTCGCCGCGCCAAAGATCCAGCGCACGGCCCAGCAACTCGGCTCGCCGCCCCTGCTCGGCCTTCGCCGCCCGCACCAGTTCACCCAGCTCCCGGACGTCGACGCTCCCCTGTCCGACGTCGATCACGTACCCGCCCGAACGCCGCTGGATCTCGACGCCGCTGCTGCGCAACACACCGCGAAGCCGTGTCAGGTAGCTGTACAGCGCGTTGCGTGCTTCGTCCGGCGGCTGATCTCCCCACACGCGATCGACCAACGTGCCCGCCGCCAGCTGCGGTTCCGTTGCGAGCAGGAGCACTGCCAGGACGCAGCGCTGCTTGGCCGGGCCGAGGTCCAGCGCGGCTTCGCCGGTCCAGGCCTCGACCGGCCCCAGCAGCCGGAACCGAAGGGCTTCACCCGGCAAGGGCTCGGCCTCGCTCGTTGAGCGCCACCGCGTAGTGGCGAAGCAGGTCGTGGAACGCGAAGCGCGACGAAGTGCGTTGCTCGACGAGGTTCGCCGAAGCGAGCAGACGCAGCACGCGCTTCGCCTTTGTCGTCGGAAGGCCGCTCAACGCGGCGACGGTCTCGGCGGTGAAGTCCGGGCCGGGATGCGGGCCGAGCAGCCTGAACACCCGGCGTTCCGCGTCGGGCAACCGCAGATACGACAGCGCGAAGCTGGCCTGGACGGCGACCGCCGGAGTCTGCTGACGCGCGTAGCGGCCGAGGCTCAGGTCAGGGCGTTCTGCGAGGTGCCGGGCGGCGATCCGAAGCGCGAGCGGGAACCCGCCGCACAACGCGGCGAGCTCGGCCGCTTCGTCGCCCGACACCCTCTCGTCGCCGAGAGCGCCGCGAAGCAGCTCCACGGCTTCGGCGTGTTCAAGTGGCCCGAGACAGACCCGGTGGGCGCCGACGTGAGCGACCAAGTCACCGAGCCGGTCCCGGCCGGTGATCACGGCGAAGCTGCCGGGGGTGCCGGGCAGCAGTGGGCGGACCTGCTCGGCGCTGCCCGCGTTGTCCAGCAGCACCAGCATCCGACGCCCCGCCAGCAGCGACCGGTAGAGCGCGGCCGCCGAAGCGTCGTCACGCGGCACGTCCTCGGGCGCGACGCCGAGAGCGCGAAGCAACGCGGAAAGCGCTTCGCTCGTGCGCATGGGCTCGCCGCGCGCATAGCCGCGAAGGTCGATATGGAGACAGCCGTCGGGGAAACGGTCGGCGACGCGATGGCTCCAGGTCAGCGCGAGCGCCGTCTTGCCGACCCCGCCAGGACCCGAGATAACGATTACCGACGCTGCCGTAAGGAATGCGGCGTCGAGCTGGGCGAACGCAGCAGCCCGGCCGGCGAAACCCCAGGGCGCGGCAGGCAGCGCACCGGCAACAGCCGAGACCGCGGGGACGAGCAGTCCGCGGTGGATCTCCCGTAGCTCGAGCCCTGGCCGGACGCCCAGGTCGGTTCGCAACTGGGCACGCTTGGCTTCGAAGAACTCCAACGCTTCGGCGGTCCGGCCGTCGGCGTTCAGTGCCCGCAGGAAGACCGCGATCAGGCTCTCGGCGTGCGGATATTCGTCGAGCGCGCTCCCGAGCCTGTCGACGACCACGGCCGTGTCACCCTCGGCGAGCGCCGCCTCGGCCCAGGCCGCCAGCAGCTCGACGTGACGGCGCCGCAAACCCGCCCTGACCTGCTCGGCCCAGTCCCCGGACAGGCCGTAGAGCGGCTCGCCACGCCACTCGGCGCAAGCCGCGGCGCCGCTTTCGGTCATGAAGCGGTGCAGGTCGACGCAGTCCTCCGGCACCGCAAGGACGTACCCGCCGCCGGTCCGGACGGGCCCCGCCCCGGTCCCGGCCAGGATCCGGCGCAGCCGGGTCAGGTAGCTGTAGAGCGTGCCGCGGGCTTCGGCGGGCGGCGTCTCGCCCCAGACGCGCGCGACCAGCACGTCCGTCGGCACGGTGCGGCCGGCCTGCTCGAGCAGGACCGCCAGGACGCACCGCTGTTTCGCCGGGCCGAGGTCGACCCGGACGCCGCCGACCCGCGCCTCGACCGGCCCCAGTATCCGGAAGTCCACGCGGGGTTGACGCCCGAGCGGGCTCAGAGGTTGACCTCGCCAACCAGGAATTTTCCCGAGTCCACAGTGGACGATCAGGCCGGCCAGCGGACGTGGTCCTCATACCCGGTGTTCCGCCGCAGGTAGGACGCGATGAACGGGCATTCGGGGACGATCACCCGGCCCCGTTCGACGGCGTCGTCGAGCGCGCCGGCCGCGAGCACCTTCCCGAGCCCCTGGCCGGAGAAGGCGTCGTCGATCTCGGTGTGGGTGAACACCGTGAGCTTGCCGCCCCGTTCGGTGTACTCGGCGAACCCGGCCAGGCGCTCGCCTGCCCACAGTTCGTAGCGCCCGGCCTCGTCGTTGCGGACCACCCTGGGCTGATCGGTCATGAACTGCTCCTTCCGCTGCTTGGGATCAAACACCAGGAAGCCGTCGCAGCTTCCCGTACCGCCGGTGAGCACGGCTGGTCCGCACGGGGGACCCGGGCGGCCCGTTCGTGTGCAACCCGGCTGGTCCTCTTGGCGGGCAGGCCGGGGTTTGGTTGCCTCACCACGACGGGTCAACCACGGAAAGGCCAGGGCCGCGTGCAGCAGCAGCCGTTCGTCCTCCCCGAGTTCTACATGCCCTACCCGGCCCGGCTGAACCCGCATCTGGAACGCGCGCGGGAGCACAGCAAGGCGTGGGCGTACGAGATGGACATGATCGACGTCCCGCAGCACGGCACGGTGATCTGGTCGGAGCGCGACCTCGACTCCCACGACTACGCCCTGCTCTGCGCGTACACGCACCCCGACGCCGGGCCGGACGAGCTGGATCTCGTCACCGACTGGTACGTCTGGGTCTTCTACTTCGACGATCATTTCCTCGAGCTGTTCAAGCGCACGGGCGACATCGAGAGCGCGCGCAAGTACCTGGACCGCATCGCCGCGTTCATGCCCCTGACCGGCGAAATCACCGAGACGCCGGAGAACCCGGTCGAACGCGGGCTCACCGACCTGTGGAACCGGACGATCCCCCAGCGGTCGGCGGGCTGGCGGCGCCGGTTCGTCGACAGCACCCGGGCGCTGCTCGACGAATCGCTGTGGGAACTGGCGAACATCAACGAGGGCCGGATTTCCAACCCGATCGAGTACGTCGAAATGCGGCGGAAGGTCGGCGGGGCGCCGTGGTCGGCGAACCTGATCGAGCATTCGGTGCACGCCGAGGTGCCGGACGCGATCGCCACCAGCCGCCCGCTCGAGGTCCTGCGCGACTGCTTCGCCGACAGCGTCCACCTGCGCAACGACCTGTTCTCCTACCAGCGCGAAGTCGCCGACGAGGGCGAGCTGTCCAACGGCGTGCTGGTGTTCGAGAAGTTCCTCGGGATCGGCACGCAGCAGGCCGCGGACGCGGTCAACGACCTGATCACCTCGCGGCTGCACCAGTTCGAGCACACCGCGCTGACCGAGGTGCCGGCGCTGTTCGACGAGCACGGCGTCGACCCGGCCGCGCGCGCCGACACGTTCGCCTACGTCAAGGGCATGCAGGACTGGCAGGCCGGCGGGCACGAATGGCACCTGCGGTCCTCGCGGTACATGAACGAGGGCGCGCTCGAGTCCCGCGGCGGCCCGGAGCTCGGTACCGCGACCGGGATCGGCACGTCCGCGGCGCGGATCTTCGGCTCGCTGCTGGACACCGCGCCCCAGCGCCTGCGCGCGTACCGGCACACGCCGTTCCGCGACGTGCCCGACATCCCACGTCCGCCCATCGAGATGCCGTTCCCGCTGCGCCTCAGCCCACACCTGGCGGCTTGCCGCGTCCGTAACGTCGAGTGGTCGCGGCGGATCGGGTTTCTCGACGGCGTGGTGTGGGACGAACGCAAGCTGCGCGCCACCGACCTGCCGCTGTGCGCGGCCGGCATCCACCCGGCCGCGAGCCCGGCCGAGCTGGACGTCACCAGCGACTGGCTGACCTGGGGCACCTACGCCGACGACTACTACCCGATGGTGTTCGGCGCGACCCGCGACGTCGCGGCGGCGAAGGCGTGCAACGAGCGGCTTTCGCTGTTCATGCCGGTGGACGGCGAGCCGACGCCATCGCCGGTGAACGCGATGGAAGCCGGGCTGGCCGACCTCTGGCCACGCACGACCCGCGCGATGACCGCGCCCGCCCGGCGCGAGCTGCGCGCGGCGGTCGAGTCGATGATGGCGAGCTGGCTCTGGGAGATGGTCAACCAGGCCCAGAACCGGATCCCGGACCCGATCGACTACATCGAGATGCGGCGGAAGACGTTCGGCTCCGACCTGACGATGAGCCTTTCGCGGCTTTCGCACGGCCGGTCCGTCCCGCCGGAGCTGTACCGGACGCGGCCGGTCCAGGCGATCGAGCACGCCGCGACCGACTACTGCTGCCTGGTCAACGACGTGTTCTCCTACCGCAAGGAGATCCAGTACGAGGGCGAGCTCAACAACGGCGTCCTCGTGGTGCGGAACTTCCTGGACTGCACCGAGGAGCGGGCGTTCGAGATCGTCGGCGACCTGATCAACGCGCGCCTCGAGGAGTTCCAGCACGCGGCGACGATCGAGCTGCCCGCGCTGTTCCGCGACTACGCGATCGACCCCGACGTCCAGGAAGCGCTGCTCACCTACGTCGAGGAGTTCCGTGACTGGATGGCGGGAGTCCTGCACTGGCACGAGAACGTCGGCCGCTACACGGAGACGGAGCTGCGCTACCACCCGGTGGCCGGGGGCTCGTTCGGCGGCCCGACCGGCCTCGGCACGTCGTCGCTGCGCATCTCGTCCCTGATCCCGGCAAGCTGACCCGGCCCTTAAAGCCGACGTGGACCGCGCCACTCCGGGAGGCATCGCGGCGGCACGCGCGCAATACTCGGGGGCGTGACCGGCTTCCACCTGCGTTTCCTCGGCCACTCGACGGTCAGGGTCGAGCTCGGCGGCCGCGTCGTGCTCACCGATCCCGTGCTCACCGCGCGGGTCGGCGGGCTGCGCCGGGTGGTCCCGGCGCCCGATCCGGCCGCCTACGCCGGCGTCGACGTCGTCCTCCTGTCCCACCTCCACGGCGACCACCTGCACTTACCGTCGCTGCGGATGCTCGGCGAGGACGTCCGGATCGTCGTCCCGCGCGGCGCCGGTCCGTGGCTGCGCGGGAAAGGCTTCCGCGCCGTCGACGAGATCGCGCCCGGCGAGACGCTCACCGACGGCCCCCTCACCATCCGGGCCACCGAGGCCGTCCACTCCGGCCACCGCTGGGGCCCGCGCCTGACCCACGGCCCGCAGAGCCCGGCGATCGGCCACCTCCTGACCGCGGACGGGATCACCGTCTACAACGCGGGCGACACCGACCTCTTCGACGGCATGGCCGAGCTCGGCCCGGTCGACGTCGCGCTGCTGCCGGTCTGGGGCTGGGGCCCGAACCTCGGCCCCGGCCACCTCGACCCGGCCCGCGCGGCTCGAGCCGCCAAGCTCCTGCGGGCCGAGGCCGCCGTCCCGGTCCACTGGGGCACCCTCGCGCTGCCGGGTGTCCGTCGCACCGCGCGCATGCGCAGGCTTCTCGCGGACCCGCCACGGATCTTCGCGGCCGAAGTCGAGCGCACCGGCGTCGCCACCGAAGTGCTCTTCACCGAGCCAGGTGCCGAAGTCGTCTTCGCGGGGGATCCGGCGTGAACTGGTCGGATCCGTCGACGATCGGCTACCCCGCGCTGTTCGGTGGGGTGCTGCTCGGCTCGATCATCCCGATCGTGCCCACCGGCGCGGTCGTCGGCGCCGCGGCGGCGGTCGCCATGTCGACCGGCCAGATGTCGCTCCCGCTGGTGATCGTCCTGGCCGTGCTCGGCGCGTACGTCGGCGACGTCGTGACGTTCGGCATCCCGCGGCTCGGCAGCGAGGCCGCCTACCGCTGGATCAGCCGCCGCCAGCCCGCCGAACGCCTGGAAAAGGCCCGCGACCAGTTCGCGAAACGCGGCTGGCAGCTCGTCGTCATCGGCCGGCTGGTGCCCGCCGGCCGGATCCCGGTGCTGCTGGCAGCCGCCGCACTGAGCTACCCGTGGCGCCGGATGCTGCCCGCCTCGCTCATCGCGTGCGTGCTCTGGGCCTCGGCGTACGCCGTGCTCGGCATCGTCAGCGGTGGCATCTTCGACTCGCCGATCATCGCGACGCTGCTGGCGACCGTCCTCGTGCTGCTGGTGACCGTGGCCGCCAACCTCGTCGCGAAGTGGCGCCGCAAGCCCGAGAAGACGGGAGGCCACGTGTGACGGCGACGGCTCCGAAGGGACGTCTGCTGCGCGGCGGCCGCACGATCGCGCGCGTGCTCGGCGTGTGGATCGCGGTGACCGGCGCGCTGCACCTGCTGGACGTCCTGCTCCCCGGGTTCACCATGGCCCGCGGGTGGCAGCCGACGGCCTGCGCGCTGGTGCTCGGTCTGCTGGTCACCATCGTGTGGCCGCTGATCCTGCGGATCGCGTACCCGCTGGCGTTCTTCACCTTCGGCCTCGGCAGCTTCCTGCTCCTCGGCGCGGCGACGCTGGCGGTGTTCCGCACGATCCCCGGCGTCGAGGTGCATGACTTCCGCACCGCGGTGATCGTCACCATCGCGATGGCCGGGGTCGGCGCGCTGATCTCGAGCGCGCTGGCCGTCGACGACGACGAGATCTTCTTCCGCCGCGCGGTGCGACGCCGTCGCCGCAACCCGGCCGACCACGCGGACCTGCCGCCGGGTGTGCTGTTCCTGCAGATCGACGGCCTCGGCCACGACACCGTCCGCCGCGCGATCCGCGACGGCGACATGCCGACGTTCGCCCGGTGGCTCGCCGAGGACAGTCACGCGCTGACGCCGTGGCACACCGACTGGAGCTCGCAGACCGGCGCGAGCGTGTGCGGCATCTTGCACGGCTCGAACCACGACATCCTCGGTTTCCGGTGGTACGAAAAGGATCGCGATCACGTGATGGCGTGCGCGCATCCCACCGACGCGGCCGAGATCGAGCGCCGCCACTCCGACGGCCGCGGTCTGCTGTCCGACGACGGCGCCAGCCGCGGCAACCTCTTCAGCGGCGACGCGGCGCACGTCAGCCTCACGATGAGCTCGATTCCCGTGCTGGTGCCCCGGAAACTGCTCCGCCGTCGCCACGACCGCGTCGGCGCCGGGTACTACGCCTACTTCGCGAACCCGGTCAACGCGCTCCGGACGTTCGTCGTGGCGCTGGCCGACGTCGGCCGCGAGATCAGCGCTTCGGTCCGGCAGCGCCGCGCCGGTGTCGTGCCGCGGGTGCCGCGTGGCGGCTGGTATCCCCTGGCCCGCCCGGGCACGACGGTGATCGCGCGCGACGTCGTCGTGTCCGCGATCCTCGGCGACATGCTGGCCGGACGTCCCGTGGTCTACGCCGACTTCCTCGGCTACGACGAGGTCGCGCACCACTCCGGCATCGAGCGGTTCGACACCCTCGCCGTGCTGCGCTCGATCGACCAGCAGATCGCGCGGCTGCACCGGGCCGGCAAGCTCGCGTCGCGGCGGTACCACCTGGTCGCCCTGTCCGACCACGGCCAGACGCAGGGCCAGGCGTTCGCGCAGCGCTTCGGCGAGACGATCGAGGCGTACATCGGCCGGATCTGCGGCGGCGCTCCGCAGCCCGAGGCGGGCAAGCGGCGCCAGGCCGAAAGCTGGCAGATCAACGCGGCGCTGGCGGAGGCGGTTCAGAGCGGCGGCCTGATTTCCCGGCGGCTGCGCGCCCGGGTCGAGCAGGCCGAATGCGCCGACGACCGGCCGCGCACGACGTCCGGCGCGCCCGGCGCGGTCACCCGCGTCGCACCCGGGGTCGTGGTGGTCGTGTCGGGCCACATCGCGATGGTTTCCTTCACCGACCACGAAGGCCGGGTCGAACTGGAGACGATCGAGCGCGAGTTCCCGGACCTGCTGCCGTCCCTGGTCGATCACCCCGGGGTCGGGTTCATGCTGGTCCGCAGCCGCGAGTTCGGCCCGGTCGTGCTGGGCCGCGACGGCCTGCGCCGGCTGGCCACCGGCGTCGTGATCGGCGAGGACCCGCTGACGCCGTACGGCCCGCACGCGGCCGGCCTGATCCGCCGCGTCGACACGTTCCCGCACTGCGCGGACATCATGATCAACAGCCACTACGACGCCGAGTCCGACCAAGCCTCGCCGTTCGAAATCCACGTCGGCTCGCACGGCGGCCTCGGCGGACCGCAGCAGCGCGGCTTCGTCGTGTACCCGCGCGAATTCCCTTCGCCTGACGACGTCGTGGGCGCGGAAGCGCTGCACCGCGTGTTCCGCGGCTGGCTGTCCTTCCTCGGCCACCCCGAACCCGTATCCAGCAAACTCCCCTCGGAGGTCCCTTCGTGAAGCTCACCGTGTACGGCGCGAGCTGGTGCCCGGACGTGAAGCGCAGCCGCGCGCTGCTCGACAGCCACTCGATCGAGTACGACTACTTCGACGTCGAAGAGGACGCGGCGGCGGAGCAGCGCGTACGTGCGCTGCAGGACGGCGCGCGCC
Source organism: uncultured Actinomycetota bacterium (assembly GCA_963762765.1). GTDB lineage: Bacteria > Actinomycetota > Actinomycetes > Mycobacteriales > Pseudonocardiaceae > Amycolatopsis. Next base: position 129,932 of record CAVXMR010000003.1, on the reverse strand, counting down.
GGATCCCGACGCTGGTCTGGGACGACGGCACGCACCTCGTCGAGCCGAGCGACGACGAGCTCGCCGCGCACCTCGCGCGATGAACGTCCTGCTCGACCTGCCGCTGGGCACCCGGGTCGTGGTCCGCTACCGGATCGAGGGCGGCTTCACCGACGCGCTCGGCCCGCTGGTCGCCCGCGACGCGACGACGTGCACGGTCGACACGAAGCGCGGCCTGGTGGTGGTCCCGCTGGACGCGGTCGTGGCCGCGAAGCCCGTCCCGCCCGCTCCGGTCCGGCGCTCATGACGTTCGAGGAGCTGGTCGCCGAGGCTGCCGCGGTTTCCGTGGCAGGCTGGGACTTCTCGTGGCTGGACGGCCGCGCGACCGAAGAACGTCCTTCGTGGGGTTACCAACGGATGCTCGGTGCGCGGCTGGCGTCGGCGTCCGCCGCGGTGGACCTCGAGACCGGCGGCGGCGAAGTTCTCGCCGGGGTAGGTTCGTTCCCGCCGGTGATGGTGGCGACGGAGTCGTGGCCGCCGAATCTGGCGAAGGCGTCGGCGCTCCTGGGGCCGCGCGGTGTCGCCGTGGTGGCCGGGGAACTCCCGCTGCCATTCGCTGCCGGGACGTTCGACCTGGTGTCCAGCCGTCACCCGGTGACGACCGACTGGCCTGAGATCGCGCGGGTGCTGCGTCCCGACGGCGTGTACTTCTCGCAGCAGGTCGGCCCGGCGAGCGTGTTCGAGCTGGTGGAGTTCTTCCGCGGCCCGCAGGCTTCGGACGTGCGCAACAGCCGTCACCCGGATCTCGCGGTGGCCGCGGCCGAAGCCGCCGGGCTCGAGGTGACGGACCTGCGCGCGGAGTCGCTGCGGACGGAGTTCTTCGACGTCGGCGCGGTGATCTACTTCCTGCGCAAGGTGATCTGGATGGTGCCGGGCTTCACCGTCGACGCGTATCTGCCGCGGCTGCGGGCGCTGCACGAGCGCATCGAACGCGACGGCCCGTTCCTCGCCCACACCACGCGATTCCTGATCGAGGCGCGCAAGCGCTAGCTGTCCAGCACGAACGGCGTGCGTTTGCGGACCAGCGCCTTGACTTCCTCGGGCAGCGCGTCCGCGACGGCCAGCCGGGGCAGCAGCTCTTTTTCGGTGGTGAGCGCGCGGAACGCGAGCGCGATGGTGGCGTCGTGGTCCGGTCGGTGGACGACGGTGATCAGGTCGCCGGTCTCGACGAACCCGGGCGCCAACACCCGCAGGTACGCCCCCGGAAGCGCCTTGGCGGCGAACCGTTTGACCCACTGGCGCTCGTCGAGCCAGTCCGCGAAGGTGCGGCAAGGGATCCGCGGCGCGGCGACTTCGAGGATCACGTCAGCGCCGATCTGCCAGCGTTCCCCGATCAGCGCGCCGGTGACGTCGAGGCCCGTGGTGGTCAGGTTTTCGCCGAAGACGCCGTCGTGCAGCGGCCTGCCGAGCTCCGCGGCCCAGGTGTCGAGGTCCTCGCGGGCGTAGGCGTAGACGGCCTGGTCGTCGCCGCCGTGGTTGCGGAGGTCGGCGACGTGGTCGCCGATCAGCCCGCTGCCGCCGGTCCCCTTCGGGCCGGGCGCGCGTACCTCGACCGGGCCGGTCGCGGCGCGCTTGTCGATGCCGGTGGGGCCGGTCTTGCCGAGATTCACCGAAAGTAATGCCACATCCTGACCGTAGCCACCGGTGGCAACCGATTATCGGGCGTGCCGCGCGATGGCCGCCTCTACCCCGTCGAACAGCAGCTCCAGCCCGGCTTCGAACGCGAGCCGCGCTTCGCGCTCCAGGTACGGCTCGGGCTCGTCCGGCGCCGGCACGGCCTCCGCGTCCTCGCCGAGCCGCGCCACCAGGGGGAACCTCTCCCTCAGGTCGGGCGCGAGCTCTTCAAGGAGCTTCGCCCGCGCGTACCACCACTGCTCCTCGGAGAGCCCGGTCTCGCGTGAGGCCTGCCGCGACTCCGCGGCGGGTTGCACGGAGCCGCGGACGACGTTGAACAGCGCCGAGATCACCCACCGGACCCGCGCCACCGGCAGGCCGGTCGCGAGCAGCACCCGCAGCACGGTCTCCTGCACGTGGAACTCCCCCGGCCCCAGCACCGGCCGCGCCGGGGAGACCTGCAGGAGCCACGGATGCCGCAGGTGGAACGCCCACAGCTCGTCGGCGAGCGCGGTAGCCGCCGGGCGCCAGCCCTCGCTCAGGTCGTAGTCGCCGGGCAGCGCGGCGAGCACCCGGTCGTACATGAGGTCGACGAGCTCGGTCTTGCCGGGAACGTAGGTGTAGAGCGCCATCGCGGTGCGGCCCAAGCGCTCCCCGACGGCGCGCATCGACAGCGCGGCCATGCCCTCGACGTCCGCGATCTCGATGGCGGCGGTCACGATCGCGTCGACGCTCAGGCCCTGTTTCGGCCCAGGACGCCGCGAGACAGCTACGCCCCACAGCAGCTCCATCGAGCGGCGCGCATCGCCCTGACCGGCGAAGACCACCACCTTGCGAACTCCTTACACCCTAAAGTATCGTCGTCGCGGCATCTCTTTACACCCTAAAGCATCAAGAAGGACGGCATGACTTCACCCAGGCGGGCCGCCGACACTCACGACGTGATCGAGGTCCGGGGGGCCAGGGAGAACAACCTCACCGGCATCGACCTGGACATCCCGAAGCGGCGGCTGACCGTGTTCACCGGCGTGTCGGGCTCCGGCAAGTCGTCGCTGGTCTTCGGCACGATCGCGGCCGAGTCACAGCGGATGATCAACGAGACCTACAGCGCGTTCCTCCAGACGTTCATGCCGAGCCTCGCCCGGCCCGAGGTCGACTCGCTGGAAAACCTGAGCGCGGCGATCGTGGTCGACCAGGAGCGCATGGGCGTCAACGCGCGCTCGACCGTGGGCACCGCGACCGACGCGTACGCCATGCTCCGGATCGTCTTCAGCAGGCTCGGTGATCCGCAGGTGGGGACGTCGGGCGCGTTCAGCTTCAACCTCGCCGAGGGCATGTGCCCGGTGTGCGAGGGCATCGGCCGGGTGTCCGACCTGGACGTTTCGGCGCTGCTCGACTTCGACCGGTCGCTCAACGAGGGCGCGATCGTCGTGCCCACCTTCACGCCCGACAACTGGTACGTCCAGATCTACAAGACGTGCGGCTTCTTCGACCCGGACGTCCCGATCAAGGACTTCACCCCGCAGCAACTCGACGACCTGCTCTACAAGGGCCCGTGCAAGGTGAAGGTGGGCAAGAACAACCTCACCTACGAGGGTCTCGTGGTGAAAGTCAAGCGCCTGTACCTGAGCAAGGACACGGATTCGCTCCAGTCCCACATGCGCGCGTTCGTCGAGCGGGCGGCGACGTTCTCCGCGTGCCAGGCGTGCGGCGGCACCCGGCTGAACGAGGCCGCGCTGTCGTCGAAGATCGCCGGGAAGAACATCGCCGAGTGCGCGGCGATGCAGATCAGCGACCTCGCCGAGTTCGTCCGCGCCATCGACTCGCCGGAGGCGGCGCCGCTGCTGACGAACCTGCGGGACACCCTCGAGTCGCTGGTCGAGATCGGCCTCGGCTACCTCTCGCTCGACCGCGAGTCCGGCACGCTGTCCGGCGGCGAGGCGCAGCGCGTCAAGATGGTGCGCCACCTCGGTTCCTCGCTCACCGACGTCACCTACGTCTTCGACGAGCCCACCGTCGGCCTCCATCCGCACGACATCGAGCGGATGAACAACCTGCTGTTGTGCCTGCGCGACAAGGGAAACACGATCCTCGTCGTCGAGCACAAGCCGGAGACGATCAGCATCGCCGACCACGTCGTCGACCTCGGCCCCGGCGCCGGCACGGGCGGCGGACGGCTCTGCTACACCGGCGACGTCGACGGCCTGCGCGCGTCCGGGACCTTGACGGGACGCCACCTCGACCACCGCGCCCGGCTGCGTCCGGAAGTCCGGACACCTGCCGGGTATCTGCCGATCACGGGTGCCACGTTGCACAACCTCCAGGACGTGAGCGTCGACATCCCGCTCGGCGTGCTGACCGTGGTGACCGGCGTGGCCGGTTCGGGCAAGAGCTCGCTGATCCACGGCTCGCTGTCATCCCGCGACGACGTCGTCGTGGTCGACCAGTCGGCGATCCGCGGCTCGCGGCGCTCGAACCCGGCCACCTACACCGGCCTGCTCGACCCGATCCGGACGGCGTTCGCCAAGGCCAACGGCGTCAAAGCGGCACTGTTCAGCGCGAACTCCGAAGGCGCGTGCCCCAAGTGCAAGGGCCTCGGCCTCGTCTACACCGACCTGGCCATGATGGCCACGGTGTCGACGGTCTGCGAACAATGCCGCGGCAAGCGCTTCACGCCCGAGGTCCTGACGTACCAGCTGCGCGGCAAGAACATCAGCGAGGTCCTGGCAATGCCGGTCGCCGAGGCTCGCGAGTTCTTCCCCACCGGCAACGCACACGCGATCCTCGACCGCCTCGCCGACGTCGGCCTCGGCTACCTCACCCTCGGCCAGCCCCTGACCACGCTGTCCGGCGGCGAGCGCCAACGCCTGAAGCTGGCGATCCGCATGGCGGACAAGGGATCCACGTACGTGCTGGACGAGCCGACGTCCGGCTTGCACCTCGCCGACGTCGACCAGCTCCTGGCCATGCTCGACCGCCTGGTGGACGCGGGCAACACGGTGATCGTCATCGAGCACCACCAGGCGGTGATGGCGCACGCCGACTGGCTCATCGACCTCGGCCCCGGCGCCGGCCACGACGGTGGTCGCATCGTGTTCACCGGAACCCCGGCCACCCTGGTCGAGTCCGGCGAAACCCTGACGGCGCACCACCTTCGCGAGTACCTCGGCAAGGACTAGCTCAGAACGGTGGTGGTTCACAGGACGCGTCGATTTCCTACGCAACGGCGAACACGCGTACCTGGACGGACGACTCGCGTACCCAGAGGGTCGGCTCGCGTACCTGGAGGGTCGGACGGAACCCGGAACTCACGTGATTGGACGGGTCAGGCGAAGACCAGCGAGACCAGCTCGTCCATGAAGGGCTCGATCAACTCGACCCCGCGCCGCTCGAGCACAGTGTGGAACAAGGCCACCCGGCCATGAGCGCCCACGAAAACCACAGCCGCGGCACGCTCGGGCGAGACGCGCAGAGCGTGTCCCTCCGAGACACAGCGGGAGAACCCCAAGGCCAGCTGGTCGATGACCTCGAGCAGCGGGCCTTCGGGACGGGAAGCGCCACCCATCATCAGGCGGTAGTGACCCGGGTTTTCCAGGGCGAACTCGCAGTAGGCCCGGATCTGCGCGCGGACACGCGAGACCGGATCCCCGACGTCCGCCGCCCGCATCGATTCCCGGAGACGGGAGAATTCGTGATCCAGCAGACCGCGCACCAGCTCACCGCGGTCCGCGAAATGCTGGTAGATGCTCGCCGGCGCGATGCCCGCCGCGCGCGCCACGCCGCGGATCGTCAGTCCGTCCTCACCGCCCAAATCGGACAGCAGCCTGCTGGCCGCGGCGAGAATCTCTCCGCGCAGCCGATCGCCTTCACCCCAACGATTCCGGGTCCGGCCGACGTTCACCCGTAAGTTCTACCGTGAAGGGGGTGACGCCGAAGCGCCACCCCCGTTACTCAGTGGTTGTTCACGAACTGCCGCGCCAGCGTCTGACCGGTGCTGACCGCGTTCGCGTGACTCTCGATCGGCGAGACCTTGGAGTTCTTGAAGAACAGGTACGTCACCCCGGAATCGGTACCGCCGTTCGAGGGGTCCGGGTTGATGCCGAGCGAGTTCGCCGTCGCGTACGACGCCTCACCGATGATGTCCGTCGGCCCGGTGTCGCCGACCGTGGCATAGGTGATCTGGTTGTTGTAGATCACCGCGACCACGCCGGCCCCCGCGATCCCGAACTTCCGGTAGTCCCAGGTCGAACTCGGGCTCGGCACCACCACGTACGGCAGTGCCGCCGCGTTCAGCGGCCGTCCGTCGGACTGGTGGAACGCGGTGTCCGCCTGGAAGCAGCAGTCGGTGTTCTCGTTGCACTGCGAAGTCCGCTGCCCGTCGCAGTCGATGTCCATGTCGGCCTTCCAGAACACCGCGTCCGACAGCCCGCACACCGGAATCGTCCGGCCGGCCTCGGAGTCGGTCTTGTACGTCCCGCTCGAGATCTGGCTGCACGAGTTCAGTTTCGACAGCAGCTCGGCCGCGGTCGGCGCGCCGCCGCCACCCCCGCCGCCTTGATCGGTGACGACCAGCGAGTCGACGTTCGGCCCGCCGTTCGCCGTCGTCGCCGTGGCACGCACGGTGTGCGAGCCCGCGGCGAGCGTCGCGGTCACCGTCGTCGTGTTCCACGTCGTCCAGGCGCCTGTCCCGGCGAACGTCGGCGTCGACACTCCTGCGCCGTCGACCGCGATCGTCATCGGCCGCGCCACGGTCGTGCCGTTGGCGAAGCGGAACGCCAGCGACGTGCTCCCCGCCGCCGCGACCGAGACCGTCCACTGGACGGCCGAACCGGTCACGTTGTCGTAATTGACGAAACCAGAGCCGGTGAAGCCCGCGTGGTCCGAGTTGACCGCGCCTTGGGTGATGGTGGCGTTCTCCGCTTCGTAGGTGACTGTCGCGGCATTCGCGGCCGCCGGCGTCACCACGAGGGCGCCGACGACCGCGATCGCCATGGCGATCGCCCGGGGTCTGTGCATGAGGACCTCCGACAGTTAGGAAAGTTTCCTTACCATCGGAAAACGCTATGTCGCCATATCGCCAGCGTCAATACGGAACCACTGACGTCACTGGACTTCCCGGTCAACGGGAACCCGACCGTCCGAAGTGGACTAGGCCAGCTGCGGGTACAACGCCGCCGCACCGCCGGCCAGCCCGGCCTGGACGTTGCGCGAGAGCTCGTCGGCCAGCACCTCGAACCGGCCCGCCTCGACGCCGTCGAGCGCCAGCCCGGCCACCACCGCCGGGTCACTCTTCGCGCTCGTCACGTGCGCGGCCATGTCGGTGTCCATGTAGCCGACGTGCAGCGCGACCACCTGGGTCTTCTGCTGCGCCAGCTCCAGCCGCAGCGCGTTCGTCAACGCCCACTCCGCCGACTTCGCCGAGGAGTACGCCCCCGACGTCGGCAAGCTCACCCACGAAAGCACCGAAAGGACGTTCAGCACCGCTCCCCCGCCGTTGCGCTCCAGCACCGGAGCGAAGGCGCGAGCCACCGCCAGAGTCCCGAAGAAGTGCGTGTCCATCTCCAGCTTGATGTCCTCCAGCGACCCCTCCAGCAGCGACGCGCCGGTCGAGGAACCCGCGTTGTTCACCAGCAGCGTGACGTCCGCGGCGATCTCCGCGGCGGCACGGATCGACTCCTGGTCGGTGACATCGAGCTTGATCGGGACCACGCCCGGCAGGTCGACCGACTCCGGGTTCCGCGCCGCGGCGTACACCTTCGCGGCGCCACGCTCCAGCAACTCGGCGGCGAACTTCCGCCCGAGCCCCCGGTTGGCCCCCGTGACCAGTGCGACCGAGCCCTTGATCTCCATGACCGACTCCTTTCCACCTGACTTGCACCACGCAAGCCAGCTGCCTCCTACCGTACGGAGTAGACTTGCTTCAAGCAAGTCAGCATGCAGGAGGTCACATGAGCACGCGCACCAGCTGGGAAGACGCCGCTTGCCCGATCGCGCGCGCCGCCGACATCCTGGGCGAGCCGTGGACGCTGCTGATCCTGCGCAACGCCTTCGCCGGGACCACCCGCTTCGAGGACTTCCGCAGCGAGCTCGGCATCGCGGACAACGTCCTGTCCAGCCGGTTGACCAAGCTCGTCGACCGCGGCCTGCTCACGAAGCTCCCGTACCGCGACGGCGGCCGGACCCGGCACGAATACCGCCTGACGCAGACCGGCTTCGACGCCCTGCCGGTCCTTCACGCGCTCGGCACCTGGGGCAATACCTACACGTCGACGAACGCCCCGGGCGTGCCACCGCGGCTGCGCCACGAGACGTGCGGGCAATTCACCCGCCCGGGCGAGGTCTGCGACAGCTGCGGGAAGCCGCTCGACGCCGACGAACTCGTCTGGCAGGGCACATTCCGCGGCCCCGGCGAGGTCCCGGTGGCCCCGCCGGTCTGAGGCGCGGGCATTGTCATATGCGCATTCACTGATGTCAACCATACGAAACGGTTGGTAAATCACCACAACTCGTTGCCGTACGAAAGTCGGGTCACAGCCGCCGGGACAATCCCTACATTGGCACCCCAAGCGCGCGCAAATCCGGCAAATTTCCCTGTACGGCAAGGAGTAGCCCCTGATGTCCAGGAAGTTTCTGCTGTCCGGCGCCGCCGCCATCGCGCTGGTCGCAGTCCCGCTGACCGCCGCTCCCGCGTTCGCGGCCCCTGCTCAGGAAGCCGCAGTCAAGATCGTCTACTACAGCACCTCCGGTGCGCCGACCTTCCGCGCCGTGATCAACGCGGGTGCGGCCAACTGGAACCGCGCGGTGTCGAACGTGCAGCTCCGCGAGCGTTCCTCCGGCGCGACCCTGCGCTACACCGAGGGCAACGACCCGCAGGGCTCGTACGCCGACACCAACGGCCACGGCAGTGGAACGATCTTCATCGACTACACCCAGGCGCGGCAGTACGACCAGACCCGGATCGCGGCGCACGAGACCGGCCATGCGCTGGGCCTGCCGGACCACTACTCGGGCCCGTGCTCCGAGCTGATGTCCGGTGGCGGCCCCGGCACGTCGTGCCACAACTCCAACCCGAACGCGGCCGAGTCGCGCCGCGTGCAGTCCCTGTGGGCCAACGGGTTCAGCGCCTTGGCGAACAGCACGCCGAGCCGCATCTACGGCTGACGCGATGTCATGAAGGGTCCCTTCCGCCTGGGAGGGACCCTTCATGACACTCAGAGCCGCGAAAGCAGCCGGTCCCGTGCCACCTCGAGGTGCGCGGTCATCGCCCGCGCCGCGGCTTCCCGCTTCCCCGCCACGAGCGCGTCGACGATCACTCGGTGCTCCGAAATTGTCTGCTCGCCGAAGGGCTGGTTGTAGTTGAGGCGGAAGAAGTGCAGGTGACAGTGCGTCCGCGCGAACGCCTGCTCGACCGCGGTGTTGCCGGCCATGTGCAGGATCAGCTCGTGCAGCCGCTGATCGTGCGCCGTCAACGCCTTGTAGTCGCTGTAAGCGTCCTCCACCGGGGCCGACGGGCACGTCGCCAGCTCGGCCTCGAGCGCCGCGACGTTCTCGTCCGACATCGCCGCCGCGGCCAGCGCCGCACTCGGCGGCTCCAGCAGCAAACGTAACGCGTACATGTCGTCGACTTCGCGCCGCGTCAGCAGTTCCGTTACGCGGTAGCCGCGCAACGGCAGCCTGCTGACCAGCTCCTCGGACTCCAGCCGAGCCAGCGCCTCCCGCACCGGAGTACCGGAAACGCCGAGCTCACGGGCGATCTCGTCGATGTTGACCCGGGCGCCGGGGGCGATGCCGTCGTTCATGATCAGCGCCCGGATCTGCTCGTAGACGCCGTCGGCCAGCACCTGCCTGTTCGGCAGGGCCTCGAGCCGCCTCACCGCGTCACCGCCGCTCACCATGACTCCCTCACCGCACGACCCCCTTCGCGTCCCCGACTATACCCGCGGTGCATCAGACATGATCCACTTCGGACGGACTCATTGCTTCGCCAGAATCTCCTCACTCTTCCGAGTCATCTCGGCGAAAACATCATCATTGCGCTGGTGCCCGAAATAAGCTTCGAACAAAGGCTTCTCGGCGTCGCCCATGGCCGCACCATTCCCGTACGCGACCGACGGGTGCAGCGTCCCGTCCTTCATCATCGCCGTGAACACCGAAAGATCCACACCCTGCGCTTTGACCGCGGTAGCCGCCGCGTCCATCGACGCCGGGATCGACGGGAAGAACGAACCGCTCGCGCCGGCCGCGGACTGGCACTCCGGCGAACCCATGTACGAGACCCACTTCCACGTGAGGTCAGGGTTCTTCGTACCCGCCCAGATGTTGTTGCCGTTGGAGTTCGACAGCACCGCGCGGGTCTTGCCGTCCGGGCCGAGCACCGTCGGCGCGATGCCGACCTTGACCCCGGGCAGCTTCGCGAACGTCGCCGCGGTCCACGAACCGGCCGTCTCCAGCGCGACCTTGCCCGACCCGAGCAGGTCGACGTCACTGATCGTCGCCTGGCCACCGCCGCCGGTGAACGTGCCGAACTTCGGCGCGAACCCCTTGTCCGTCAGCCCGCGCACCCACTGGACGGTCTTGATGAACCGCGGATCGTCATAGGAGAACCGCGTCGGCCACTGCGGCTTGTCGCCGAGCTGCCAGCCGGTAGTGAAGGCGAACGAACTCCACGTGGACTCTCCGATGAAGTCCCGCGAGGCGAGGTTGCCGGTGCCGTAGGTGGCGACCTGGTCCTTGTCGAACCCGGGCTGATCGCCGCGCACGCCCTTCTTGTCCACGGTCAAGTGCGCGACCATCTGGCCGAAAGTGCCGCCGTCTTCCGGGTTCCAGGTCAGTTTCGCCACGTCGGCCAGGGTGTAGCCGGCCTTCTTGATGGCGTCGACGCTGTAGTAGAGCCCGGTCGCGGACCAGTCCAGCGGCAGGCCGTACTGCTTGCCGTCGGTGAACTTCCACGAGTCGACGCCGACCGAGAACCGCTTGAGGTCGAAGGAGTTCTCGGCGATCAGGTTGTCCAGCGGCAGCAGCTGGTGCTGCGAGGCGTAGGCCTGGAAGTACTGGACGCTGTTCTGGAACGCGTCGGGCGCGGTGCCCCCGACAAACCCGGCGGTCAGCTTCGGGAAGTAGTCGTCCACCGCGTACTGTGTGATCTTCACCGTGGTACCGGGATTGGCCTTCTCGAACGCCGTGGCACACGTCCGGTAGGCGGCCGCCTGCTTGTCGTCCCAGGTCCACCAGTTGACCGTGCTCCCGCCGCTGCCCGAGTTCGAGCCGCCGCAGCCGGCCACCAGGGCCCCGAGGACCATCGCCAGCCCGGCGGCGGCGAATGTGCGGATCTTCATGGCTTCCTCACTCCGTTGTGGATGGTCCGCTCGAACCCGTCGAGCACGGTCTTCAGGTCGTCGGCGCCGCCGGCCTCATGGCCGCTGTACTCCCAGACATCGATCGTCTTCGGCCCGGAATAGGCCTGGTACGCGCCGAACACGGTCGACGGCGGCACGATTCCGTCCATCAGCCCGGCCGAGAACCACGCGGGCGCCTGCGCGCGGCTCGCGAATCCGACACCGTCGAAATAGGACAGCACGTCGAACACCCGCTCCACCGAATTCCGGTGCGTGGCCAGGTAACCGCTGAGTTCGGTGTACGGCCGCTCCCCCGCGATCAGGCTCGCTCGCCGGAAGTCGCAGAGGAACGGCGCCTGTGCGTGCAGCGCCACGACATCGGGCACGAGGCCGGCCGTGGCGAGCGCGATCCCGCCGCCCTGGCTGTTGCCGAGCACCGCGACCCGCGCCGGATCGACGACGTCCAAGGTGCGGACGGCCTCCACCGCGCGCACCGCGTCGGTGAAGATCCGGCGGTACACATAGGACTCCCGGTCCTCGATCCCCCGGGTGAGCTGCCCCGGGTAGGACGGCCCGCTGCCGACCGGGTCCGGCGTCACGCCACCCTGCCCGCGCACGTCGACCTGCAGATGGGCGTACCCCGCCGACGCCCAGTGCAGCTGCTCCAATTCACTGCCGCGACTGCTCCCGTAGCCGTGGAACTGCACGATCGCGGGCAGTTTGCCCTCGCGCTGCTTAGTGGTCACCATCGGAAGTCCTCCGGGGGTCTCGACGGCCCAGCTTCCCGCTGGACGCACGGCCGCAAGGTCCGAGTACAACCCCGGTACGAGGACCTCACGGCCACACGCCCAGCAGAAACCTGGATCCGCCGAATACCCCCGAAGGACTTCCGATGGCAACCACTTAGGCAGCTTCAGCCAGGCCCGGATCGGATGCCCGCCGAACCCGGCGAACGTCACGTCGAAGACGTCCAACGTCCGCAGCGGCGTCTCGACCGGCGTCAACTGCACTGCCAGGTCGTATGCTCTTGGCCTCGGCCAGGGTCGACACCCAGAAGTCATCGAAGTCGTCGGGCGCCTTGTAGTCGCTGCTGTACTCCCACAGCGCTTCCCGCCCGAGGTCGGTCAGCATCACAGTCCTTTCAGGACGGTCGACTCGCCGACCGCAAGCCGCAGCTCCGTCTCGGCGCAGCGGTGACGGAGCCGCACCGGTTCGGCCGCGTCGCCACCGATCCGCCGGACCGTGATCAGGTCGGGTTCGCCGTCCCGCCATTCGAGGTCGACCACGAGACCGCCGCGGCAGCGCAGCCCGCGCACCGCGCCTCCGGACCACTCCGCCGGCAGCGCGGGGAGCAGCACGATCGTCCCGGAATGGCTCTGCACCACCATTTCCGCGAGCCCGGCCGGGAACCCGTAGTTGCCGTCGATCTGGAACGGCGGATGCGTGCTGAACAGGTTCGGCAGCAGCCCGCCCCACTCCGAGCCGTCGACCGGCGCGTCGCGGTGCCGGTCACCGGTGAACGGCTGGCTCGCTTCATTGAGCAGCGACCGCGCGGTCTCGCCGTCGCCGAGCCGCGCGCGCAGCGCGATTTTCCACGCCCACGACCACCCCATCGCCCCCGGCCCACGCCGGTCCATGAGTTTCTCGGCGGCGACCGCGAGCCGTCCCGGCGAGGAAAGATCGATCTGCCCCAACGGATACACCGCGACCATCTGCGACATGTGCCGGTGCTGCGGGTCCTCCTCCGGCAGGTCCGACGACCACTCCTGCAGCCAGCCACCCTCGCTGACCTGTAGCGGGCGCAGCTTCACCAGAGCGTCCACGATCTCCGCGCACAGCGGATCGTCGACACCGAGTGCGTCCGCCGCGGCGAGCGTGCGGGTGAACACCGCGCGGATCAGCGCGATGTCCATCGCCGTCGACGACGTCAGGGATTCCTTCGTCCCCGCCTGGGAGACGAACAGGTTCTCCGGCGATGTCGACGGGCACGTCTCACCGTCGACCAGCCAGTCGAGGCAGAACTCCGCGCAGCCACGCAGCAACGGCCACGCCGTCGTCGCGAGGAACCGCCGGTCGCGGGTGAAGTCGTAGTGGTCCCAGGCATGCTGGACGAGCCAGGCGCCGCCCATCTGCCAGATCGCCCACGACGGATTGCCGTGCCCCATCCCGACCGGCAGCGCCCAGCCCCACGGGTCGGTGTTGTGGTGGGTGACCCAGCCGCGCGCGCCGTACAGCTCGCGGGCGACGTCGGTCCCGGTGACGGCGAGCTTGCCGAGCAGGTCGAACAGCGGGAGGTGGCACTCGCCGAGCCCGGTCGTCTCCGCGGCCCAGTAGTTCATTTGGGTGTTGATATTGATCGTGTAATTGGACGACCAGGCCGGGCGGAGGTCGTCGTTCCAGATGCCCTGCAGGTTCGCCGGCGGCGCGCCGGGCCGCGACGCGCTCGCGAGAAGGTAACGGCCGTACTGGAACAACACGGTCGCCATCAGGTGCTCGTCCTTGCCGGACAGCAACTCGGCGACGTCATGCGTGCCCCCACGCTGGTTCCCGATGCGCAGCTCGCACGTCCCGAGCAGGCGACGGAGGTCCGCTTCGTGGGCTGCGCCCAGCTCTTCGGCCCCGATCGCGACCGCGCGTCCCGCGAGAATCGCAGCGCGCGAACGATGTTCCTCACGGCTGCTCGGCGTGCTCCCGGTCCAGGCGTCGGCCGCGCTCGTCGAGCTGGCCAGCGTGATCAGCGCGCGGGTCATCCCGGTGACCTGGCCGTCCGCCAGCTCGCCGTCGGTGTCGACGCGGACCGCGACCGCACCGAACGGGTCATACCCGTCCGGCAGGCCATAGCGAAGCGGTTCCGGGACCTCGGGTTCGTGCCGGGGCGCTCCGTCGATCGGGATCTCGATGCCGAGGGCGAGACCATTCCGCTCGACCTCCCGCAGCGGCGTCGTCAGCTCGATCCCGAGATCGATCGGCCCGGTGGACGTCAGCGAGACACACAGGGCCTGCGCCGGTCGGCTCACCCAGACCGTCCGCACGACCTCGCTGTCCCCGATGGTCAGCGTCTCGGTGGTGACGCCGGTGTCGAGATTCAGCGTCCGTCCATGATGGACACCTTCGGCCAGCGTGAGCCAAAGATCCACGTACGGCAGGAATTCCTGGCTGTACGGCCCTTCGAACGCCATCAGCAGCGACTCGGCCCGCCGGTAGTCCTCCGCCCGGATCGCGCGGCGCACGTCGTCGAGCCGCGCCGGCCCCGCGCCCGCGGCCACGACGTCGGCCAGCGCGTCACCCGGCCCGTCGGGGTACCCGGACCACACGGTCGCGTCGTTGACCTGGACGCGCGTGCGGCCGGTGCCGCCGAAGACCATGGCGCCGAGCCTGCCGTTGCCGACGGGCATCGCCTCGGTCCACTCGGCGGCCGGGTCCGGCCAGCTCAGTTGCAGATCGGTCATTTCAGTCCCGTGAATCCGATGGAGTTGACGATGCGCCGGCCGAAGCCGACGAAGAGCAGCAGCATGGGCAGCGCGGCGACCAGCGTGGCCGCCATCAGGCCCGACCAGTCGAGCGCCTGCTGCGGCGAGGACTGCTTGAACACCGCCAGTGCGAGCGTCAGCGGCCGCACGGTGTCGTCGTTGGTGACCAGCAGCGGCCAGAAGTAGTCGTTCCAGGTGGTGATGAACGTCAGCAGCGCGAGCGTCACGATCGGCGCGACGCTCATCGGCAGCACGATCCGGAAGCACACGCGCAGCGGCCCGGCGCCGTCGATGATCGCCGCCTCCTCGATCTCCGTGCTCAGCCCGAGCATGAACTGGCGCAGGAAGAAGATGTTGAAGGCGGAGAAGAACGCTGTCGGCAGGATCATTCCGGCGAAGGTGTCGAGCAGCCCGAGATCCTTCACCAGCACGAAGTTCGGCAACAGGGTCAACACCTGCGGCACCATCAACGCGGTGAGCAGGAGCGAGAACACGACGTTGCGGCCCCGCCATCGCAGCCGCGCGAAAGCGAAGGCGGCGATCGCGGAGAAGAAGACCGTGCACGCGGTCAGCAGCGACGCGTAGATCACCGAGTTCCGCAGCGCGAGCATCATGTCGATCGACGCGCCCGAGCCACCCTGCGCGGCGGCTTCCTCCGGCGAGGCCAGCCCGAGCGCGCGCTTGAACGCGCCGAACGTGAGATCCACCGGCAGCACCGAGGACGGATCGGTCGACATCGCGTAGTTGTTGGACAGCGCGGTGCGGATGATCCAGTAGAACGGGAAGATCGTGATCACCAGCACCAGAACCAGGTAGGTCCAGGCCACGATGCGGCCGATGCGCATGGTCCCTCCTCAGTTCGTGTCGGATTCGCCCGCGCGCGCCAGGCGCATCTGGGCGAAGGTGATGGTGACCAGCAGGACGAACAGCGCGAGCGACATGGTCGCGGCGTAGCCGAAGTCGAACTGGCTGAACGCCTTGTCGTAGATGTACATCTGCAGCACCATCGACGCGTTGGCCGGGCCGCCCTTGGTGGTCACCTGCACGATGTCGAAGATCTGGAACGAGCTGATCACGGTCAGGATCACCACCATCACCAGGATCGGGCGCAGCAGTGGCACGGTGAGCCGACGGAACATCTGGAGTTCGCTCGCGCCGTCGATCCGGCCCGCTTCGTACACTGTGGACGGAATGGTTTGCAGCCCGGCGAAGATGAGCACCGAGTTGTAGCCCATGGACTTCCAGACGTTGAGCCAGGCCAGCGTCGGCACCGCCCAGCCGCCGGAGCCGAAGAACATCACCGGATGCCCGGTCAGTTTCTCCAGCACCACGTTGACGATGCCCAGCTGCGGGTCGAGCATCCACGACCAGACCAGCGCGGTGACCACGCCGGAGATCAGGAACGGCAGGATCATCAGACCGCGGACGGTGGCGCTGACCGCCAGCCGGTGCAGGATCACCGCGGTGATCAGCGAGATCGCGACTCCGAGCACGACGCTGAGCAGGACGAAGTAGATCGTCACGCCCAGCGCGTTCCAGAAGGTGTCGTCGCCGATCAGCTCGGCGATGTTGCCGAAGCCGATCCACTTCGGCGGGGTGAGCACGTGGAATTCGGTGAAGCTCAGGTACAGGCCGCGCAACGTCGGGTAAGCGAAGAAGACCGCGAACCCGGCTAGGGCGGGGAGGATCAGCAGCCAGGCGATCGGCGCGTCGTGCCGATGTGCCGCCGAACCCTGGCGCTTTTTCTCGGGCGGGGACGCCGTGGCGGTGCGCACGGCGGGGACGTTGTGCGTGGTCACCACCACGGCGTCTCCTTACCTAGACAGTGATCTTGTCGACGTCGTAGACGTAGCCGGCCTGGTTGCCGAACTGGATGGTGTTGGCCCCCGCCTGCAGGTACACCGGGACGGTGACCGACTGGGCGGTGTTCCAGTCGTTGTCGTTGCTCCCCGCGACCGGCAGCTGGAAGCTGCTGCCGTTCACCGTGACGATGGCGGTCCTGCTCGAGTCCCCGTCCACATAGGACAGCTGCATCAGGTAGGTGCCCGCCTTGGCGACGGTGACCGTCGGCATCACGACATACCCACTACCGCCGAGGTAGCCGACCTTCTTGCCGTTGGAGCAGCTGCAGTCGTAGACGGTCGCGCCGCCCTGCGGGGTGCCGTTCTCGGCCTCGTAGTCCTTCGGACCCGGTGAGGTCACCAGCGAAAGCTTGCGGCTCGGCGCGGAACTCTTGCCGTGCCGCTGGTTCGCGACCACCGTGAAGTCGTACGCCGTGGAGGGCTTGAGCCCGGTCACGGTGACGCTGGTCCCGGTCGTGCTGGCCACCTTCTTGAACCCGCCCACGTAGACGTCGTAGCCGCTGACCTGCGCGTTCCGCCCGGCGGAGGCGTCCCAGGTGAGCGAGACGCCGGTGCCGGTGGCGGCGGTGCCGCGGACGACGCCGGGCGCGGACAGCTGGTTGGCCTCGCGCGGGGTCACCTTGAGCAGCCGCGAGCCGTGCGCGGGCAGGTTCGCCGAGAAGTTCCCGTTGCCGCCGTTGACGTCGCGGTGGCTCCAGAGGTCGCGGATCTGGGTCTGGCCGGAGATGCCGAGCTGGGCGAAGTCCGCGGTCACCGTCGCCGGGGCGGCGCCGAGGTTGAACAGCGCCACGGTGTAGCTGCCGTCGGCGTTGCGGTTGTACCAGACCTGCTGGTCCCCGGCCTGGCTGACCGGCTTGGCCGGGATGCCCGCCTGGTTGATCGCGATGACCTCGTCGTTGGTCAGCAGCGAGACGCCGTAGTTGTCCAGCTGGGTCAGGTCGTCGCCGATGTAGAGCGGCGCGGCTTCGATCGCCCAGAGCGTCGTGTAGCTCTGGCGCTCGGCCTCGGTGAGGCCGTCCATCTTGCCGCTGCCGACGTCGAGGGAGTCGAGGTTGTTCCAATGCCCGGGCCCGGCGTCGGGGATCCACTGCACGACGTCGTTCCAGCGCTGCTTGACCGAGTTGTTCCAGGTCACCAGCGTGTCGCAGTAGCACTCGACGTCGGTGTCGACGCGCCAGCCGTTGGTGTTGGCCTTCCAGATGCCGGCTTGCCGGTGGCTCAGCGCCCAGGAGATGACGTACTCCATCGGGCGGCCTGACTTTTTGATCGCCTTGGAATAAGCCTCGACATCGGTCGTGTTGGTGTAGTTCTCGCCGCCCTTGAACGAACCCGGGCCGACGCCGTCGAGCTTGAGGAAGTCGACACCCCAGGTCGCCAGCTGCTTGACCACCGAGTCCACATAGGACTGGGCGCAGGGGTTCGCGAAGTCGATTTTGTAGGCGGAGTCCCAGCCGTTGGTCTTGCGCAGGTCGGGGTAGACGAGATCCTTGGTGTGGCAGTTCGTAGTGCCGAAGATCGGCGAGTCACCGTTGTTGTAGGCGGGAATCTCGAGACCGACCGCGAGGTAGGAGCCGAGCTTCAGGCCTTTTTTGTGGACATAATTCGCGACGTAGGCCATCCCGTCCGGGAAGGTCACCGGGTTGACGATCGGCCGGGCGTACTGGTCGAACCCCTTGGCCCAGCCGGCGTCGATGTTGACGTAGTTGTAGCCGTGCTGCTTGAACTTCGCGGCCAGGACATCGGCCTGCTGCAGCACGTGCGCTTCGGTCAGCCAGCTGGCCGAGCCGGTCGGGTTGACGCCGGGATAGTTCGTCGACTCGAGGCTCCAGCTGCTCCACCCCAGGTAGGGCTTCTGCGCGACCGGCGCACTGTCCACTTGCGACGGTTCGGCCCGCGCGGCGGGCGCGGTGAGCGTCGTCAACGCCACCGCGAGGCCGCCGAGGACGCCCAGCGCCCGTCTGAGGATGACTGTCATGACCACTCCTTTGAGGTCCGATTGCTCAAGCAACTCTGAGGTCGTCCAGCGCGTCGCGATCCCAGGCGATCCCGAGGCCCGGCTCCTCCGGGGCCCGCGCGTGCCCGTTCTCGACGGTCATCTCGCGGGTCGTGACCGCCCGCAGCTGGGGGATGTGCTCGACGTAGCGGCCGTTGGGCACCGCCGCGGCGAGGCTGACGTGCAGCTCCATCAGGAAGTGCGGGCAGACGTCGACGTTGAACGCCTCCGCGAGGTGGGCGACCTTGAGCCACGGCGTGATCCCGCCGACGCGGGCGGCGTCGACCTGCACGATCGAAGCGGCGCCGCGCTCGAGGTACTCCCGGAACTGCCCGGCCGAATAGAGCGACTCGCCGACCGCGACCGGGATCGGGGTGGCACGGCTGAGCCGGACGTGCCCGCTGACGTCGTCGGCGGGCAACGGCTCCTCGAGCCAGGTGAGCCCGAGGTGCTTGAAGGAGTCGGCACGCTGGATCGCCTGGGCGCAGGTCATGGACTGGTTGGCGTCGACCATCAGCGGGAAGCGCTCTCCCACCGCTTCGCGGACGGCGGTCAGGCGCTCGACGTCGTCGGGCTTGCCGATCTTGAGCTTCATCCCCTGCCAACCGGCCTGCTCGGCTTCCTTCGCGCCGGCGACGAGCTCCTCGGTGGAGAGCTGGAGCCAGCCGCCCTCGGTGTCGTAGAGCGGCACGCTTTCCTGGTACCCACCCGCGACCCGCCAGAGCGGCTCCCCGGCTCGCAGACATCGGAGGTCCCAGAGCGCGGTGTCGACGGCGGCGAGCGCCAGCGAGGTGATCGCGCCGACGGTCGTGGAGCGCGTAGCGGCGAAAAGCTCGTGCCAGACGGCCTCGATGTTGCGCGCGTCCAAGCCGATCAGGCGCGGGAGGAGGTGGTCTTTGAGGAGGGCGAGGATCGAGCTGCCGCCGGTGCCGATGGTGTAGGCGTAGCCGAGTCCGGTGTTGCCGTCATCGGTTGTGACCTCGACAAACACGGTCTCCTGGACGACGAACTGCTGGACGGCGTCGGTCCGCACCCGCTCGACGGGAACATCGACCTGGAACGCCTCGGCCCGCCGGACAGTCGTCACGTCACTCCAACCGTGGATCCTATAGGATATTGGAATTGGATTCTGGCGTTGCGCCTGCTCGCTGTCAACGCCGTGACGGATAAAGATCCGATGACTGTCCTTGGTGTGTCTGAAGGGGACAGAAGTTGTCAGCCCGGGGCTCGTGAGTGCCGCGGCCGGTTCTAACCGGCCGCGGCACTCACGAGTCCCCACCCCGCGGCTACCGTCGGCCAGGTGCTGAGGACCCTGGCTGTCGAGAACTACCGATCGCTGCGTGACCTCGTGCTGCCGCTGTCCCCGTTGACCGTGGTCACGGGCCCGAACGGCAGCGGGAAGTCGAGCCTGTACCGCGCACTGCGCCTGCTCGCCGACGCTTCCCGCAACGGCGCCGTCGCGGCTCTCGCGCGCGAAGGCGGGTTGCCGTCGACGCTGTGGGCGGGCCCGGAGACGATCGGGCGAGCAGTGCGCGAAGGACGTTCGCCGGTCCAAGGCACTGTGCGAACGAAGGCGGTCGGGCTGCGGCTCGGGTTCTCCGGCGACGAGTACGGGTACGCGATGGACCTCGGGCTGCCGGTGCCTCGCCGATGAAGACAATGTTCAACCTGGACCCGGAGTTCAAGCGCGAGTGTGTCTGGTCGGGCCCGGTGCTGCGGCCGTCGGCGCTGGTGGCCGACCGCGGCGGCCCGGCGGTGCGGACCCGGATCGAGAGTGGCGGATGGGGCGAGGACGTCCACGAAATCCGGCCGACCGACAGCATGCTGAGCGAGTTCGCCGATCCCCGGGCGTGCCCGGAGCTGCTGATCCTGCGCGAACGCATCCGCTCATGGCGGTTCTACGACCACTTCCGCACCGACGCCGACGCGCCCGCGCGACAAGCGCGGATCGGCACCCGCACCCCGGTCCTCGGCCACGACGGCGGCGACCTCGCCGCGGCGCTGCAGACGATCATCGAGATCGGCAACGCCGACGGCCTCGCCTCGGCGATCGACCACGCCTTCCCCGGCTCCGAGGTTTCGGTGACCGAAAGCGACGGCCGGTTCGAGGTCCGCTTCCGCCAGCACGGCCTCCTGCGCCCGCTGGACGCGGCCGAACTCTCCGACGGAACCCTGCGCTACCTGCTGTGGGTGGCCGCGCTGCTCACCCCGCGCCCGCCCGAGCTGCTGGTCCTGAACGAACCGGAAACCAGCCTGCACCCGGACCTGCTGCCCGCGCTGGCCGGCCTGATCGCGACCGCGGCCACGCAGACCCAGCTGATCGTGGTCTCCCACGCCCAGCCCCTGATCCTCGCTCTCGCCGGTGTCGCCGATGTGGCCGCCCTGGAGCTGGAAAAGGAGTACGGGGAAACGAAACTCCTGGGCCAGGGCCGCCTGGACCGCCCCTCCTGGCACTGGCCCAAACGCTGAAGGACTCGTGAGCGTTCCGGGCGGTTAGAACCGCCCGGAACGCTCACGAGTCAGAAGCCACGACGCGGCACCACGCGCGCTAGTCTCCCAGAAACCACAGATAGAGATGCAATCCCTTCTCCACCTGCCTGCAGAGGCCTTCGATCTCCTCTGCTGCGTCCTGCCCGATGATCTCGCGGACGGACCGATCCGCAACTTCCCGCCGGAGCCGCTTGGCCTGTTGCGAATTGAACATCGTATGCGAGTCGGGCAGCAGACTGCTCAAGAAAGGAAACCTGTCCTCGTCCAGGCGCGGGACCGTTTCCATCCAATCCAGTCTGCGGGCTCCACGCAGCACGATTTCACCAATCTCCGTACGTATCTGAAGGTCAATCATGAACCATCACCTCATCAGGAAGGGTAAACGCTGGTGACCTCACCATTTTGGACCCACACCGAAATCCTGAACAGATCATTCCCATCCGCGTCAGAGCCGACCGGATTGAGGCCTCCGATATCGAGGATATGCTGATGGCGGGGACCGGTACCGATATTCAACCCCTCTATCGGCTTCCTCATCGCGAGCCTAGCCCAGTTTCGGATGATGTCCGGCGTAACCCAGTCCTCAAATTTAGACTTCTCCAACCATTTCCAGGCATCCGCATGATTCGGATCGTGCTGCGGAAGGATGTGATCGTCCATCGTCTGCTTCGAAACGGCGCCATCCCCGCAGTTGTGAACGAGGACGGGGGTAGCACCTGCCCGCACATAGTACGTGTGGACGCCCTCGATCGTCAGGTCGTAGACCGGGCGGATCTGCGTGTAGTGCCGGACCGCCGTGATGGCTGGGTGCGCTCCGCCCGTCGACTTGACGTGCTCTCCGACCACCAGGTGGCCGACCGGGACGAACTGACCCAGCTCATCGACCCAGACCGGGTGCCATGAGGTGGCGTCCAGCGAACCACCACCGTCGATCGTCAAGTGGGTCATGTCGCCCTCATCGCCGTGGACGATCGTGGCGACCACCTCGTGCGGCGCCGTCTTGCCGGTCGCCGGGTCGGTCGCCTGGACGACATCGCCCGGCTTCACCTGGTCGATCGGCTTCGTAGAACCGTCCGCCAGCATCACTTCTGTGCTCGATACAAAGCTGTGCAGCATGCATGACGCCGCGCCAGCGCCAGACCGGTCCGCGTCACCGGCTCCCCGATAGGCGTCCAGCAGTCCCTTGAGGAGGTCATCGCCGACTTTCAAGCCTTTCAAGACCTTGCCGACCGGTACGAGAGATGCCAACTCCAGCAGACAGCTACCGACGTTCGCTTCACTGCCGACGCAGGCGCCTGGGTCGAAGACCGCTACTTTCGCGAGCTCGGCGAGGCCATCGAGCCCCTGTCCAAAGGTATTGGGTGCCTGCTTCACCGTGCCGAGGACGTCGCTCGGACAACCGGAGACGTCGCCATTCTGGCCGCGAGCTTGGCAGACGTAGCAAGTGGTACTGACCAGGGTCCGGTCGTAGATGGTGATCGTCTTCGGCGGAGCGCAGGGGCCGATGAAGCCGGCCGGGCAGTCGCCGCCGACGGCGAGTTCGTAGCTCGTCGTCTCCCAGGTCTCGACAACGCCTTGTGAGCCGTTCGGACGGTAGGACTTGAAGAACTGGCTGCGCGTGGTCTTGATGTTCGTGACCTTGACCGTCGGTTGCTTCGGCGGGGCGCTGGACGTTCCGCCGCCCGTGCCACCCCCGTGGTCGTAGTCGGTTCCGTCGTTGTTGCCGCCGTGCTCGCCGGTCCAGCCGTTGCCGTCGTTGCAGCCGTCGCACCACATCCCGGTGGGGTCGCTGAAGGTCTTCGGGCTGTTGTCCGCATAGGCGTAGCCGTTGATCGACTGCGGATCCGAGATGTTCAACTGCGGATCCACCGCCAGGAAGCGGCCGGTGTCCGGATCGTACGGACGCGCACCGATCAAGGTCAGGCCGGACGAGGCATCGACGTTGCCGCCCACGAATCCCTTCTGGTCGGGCCAGTTCGTCGGTGCGGTGCCGCGCTGAGCACCGAACGGGAGGAAGCGGCGCTGTGAGACCGCCAGCGTGCCCGCGTCGATGGAAACCTGCTCGGTGTTCTGACCGTCCCCCGCGATCCAGTGCAGCCCGCTGTCGGTGCGCACGGCGACCGTGCGGCCGCCCAACGTGTAGTAGCGGGTCGCGGTGGGGTTGTTCCCCGCGAGGTCGACGTGCAGCTCCTCGCCGTCCAGGTACAGCGTCGAGCCCGTCGAATCACGGCGGATCAGCTGGTTGCCCCCAGCGTCACGCAGATAACTGGTGGCGATCTTCTTCTTGTTGTCGGTGATCGAGGCCAGCTCGTTCTCCGCGTTCCAAGTCATCGTCTGGTCCACAGTGGACCCTTGTAGACGCGTCTTCGTGTTGCCGGAGGTGTCGTAGCTGTATGCGTCGTGCTGTTTGCTGCCGTCGGGCAATGTGGTGTCCACACTGGACAGCGCGTGCGGCTGCGGCGCCCCTCCCGCCGGGTAGGTGTACTTCTTGATCGTGTCCTTCGCGCCGTTGACACCATGGTCGGTTTCATCGGTGCGGTTGCCGGTCAGGTCGTAGCCGAAGCTCTGCCAGTACGGGGCTGGGCCACCGATGTTCGCGGGCTGAGGCGTGCCGCACGCGTTGTCCGCGGGCGTCCAGGCCTCCTTCAGACGCCGCAGGTAGTCGTAGCCGAAGCATTGGGTGTCGGCTGACTTGCCGAGCGGGCTGTCGGCCACCTTGGTGACGTTGCCCGCGTTGTCGTAGGTGTAGTTGACGTCCGACTGCATCGGGGCCGGCACCTCGGCGTCGACGATTTGACGGTCGAGCCGCCGGGTCGTGTCGTCGTAGTACAGCGACAGCCACGTGCGCTTGCCCGGGTCGCCGAACTGGATCCGCTGGGCCTCGCCGTAATGCGTGTACTGCGTGTCGGTGACATAATCGAAGGTGTCGCCGTTGTAGCCGCCGTTGAGCGTCAGCGGCCGCCCCGAATCGTCGTACACCGTCAGGAGCGGTTCCTGGGGCAGCAAGCCGATCGCGGGTTCCGACGTGCTCGCCACGGTGGCATCCGGGTTGTACCGGCTATAGCTCGTGTAGCTGCCGGCCAAGCCCTTCTCCGCCGCGGGGATGGTGAGCGTCGATGACAGGACCTGAGCCTGCTTGGTGTAGGCCCCGATCGACGTCGTGTAGGCGTTTCCATTGTCATAGCGGGTTTCCGACGCGGGCAGGCCCTTGCCATTGGTCACCGTGTCGAACTTCCACTCCGCGAGCAGTGGGCCGGTCAGCGAGTCCTGACGTTCCTCGGTCCGTCGGCCGAGCGCGTCGTACTTCGTCGCCAGTGTGACGCCGCGGGAGTCCGTCACGGTGGCCGGACGGCCGTTGTCGTCGTAGGTCATGGTCGATGTGCCGGTGTCGGGGTCGGTCTTCGTGATCGCCTGGCCACGCAAGTCGTAGCCCCAGGTCCATCTGTTTCCGGCAGGGTCGGTCGCCGCGCTCGGTTCGCCCACGGCGTTGTAGCTGTAGGAAGTCACGTCGTGGTCGCCGGACGGCGTCGTACCGTGGTATTGCCACAGTGCGGTTTTCCGGCCTCGGGCATCTGCCCAGGAGGTGGTCGGGGTTGCCCCGGCCGGTGGCGTGACGTCGACGTGGTCACCGTGATATGTCGTGCTGCTGTGCCACTTCTCCGTGCCGAAGCCCTGGATGATCCCGGCGATCGGACGACCGGCACCGTCGAAGTTCGTCACGCTGGCAAGCGGAATGCTGGATTGCGTGGCCAGCACCAGGTTCGTGTCGACCGCACCGTCGTTGTAGTACGGCTGCGTGGTTTCGTACGCCGTGCCGTGGGTGTTGTAGCGGACGTCACTGATCAGCCGCCCGCCGCCGGGCGCAGGGGTCTGGATCTGCCGCTGCCGATAGAGCCCGTCGAGCAGGGTGTTCATCATGACGTAGGTGCCGTTGGCACCGATCTTGTTCGTGGTCACGACCGTGGGCGCGTCGTTGTGTACGGCGTAGCCGTACTGGACGCTGCCGCTCTGCTTGCTGCGGTCGCGATCCGGGCCCCAGGCTTCGACGAGCCGGCCGAGCGGGTCGTAGGCATTCTCGCTGACACCGTTGTTGGCGTCGATGTCCTTGACCGCCACACCCCACGCCGGTTCCAGCGTCATCTTGCGGGTGAAGCCGGCGGCGTCGGTGGTGACGGTGCCGGTGACCAGTCCGCCGGTGTCAGGGACGTAGTCGGCCTTGGTCGTGTTGCCGAGGGCGTCGGTCGAAGTCCTTCCCCGGCCATAGGCGTCAAAGGTCGCGCTCCCCTTGGTGAAGTACTGCGGCTTCCCGTCCGCGTCGTAGCCGGTGAGGGACTTCTCGTCGATGGGGTCGCCCGCGCCGCTGTAGTCGGTGACCGCGTCGGCCACGGAGTTTTCGGGGTACTTCGGCGTCGTGCCGCAACCGACCGAGACCGTCTCCGTGCGTGAGGGGAAGTCGATCAGCCAGGCGTCGGTGTCGCGGTGGTAGTCGACACGGATGCACTTTTCGTCGTCGGGGGCCGCGTAGTCGTCGACCTGGGTCGGGAGGCCCTTGTCGTCGTAGCTGGTGTCGGTGTGCGTGGTTCGCCAGCCGTTGTCGAGCGCTGTGTAGTTGACGACGTGGCCCGGTCGTACCAGGTATGCCTTGTACGATCCGCGGACCGCTGTCGGGCCCTGGACCACCGGTGTCGAGATCGTCTTGGCGATCACCGGGCCGTTCTCGCCGTTGAACGTCGCGGATTCGTAGCCGAAGCCGTCGAGCCAGTCGGAGTCGTCGCGCAGGCCGCCTTCGGAGTCGGCGACCTGGACGGGGCGGGTGCCGGTCGGGGTCTTGTCGCCGTCCATGCCGCGGTAGAACCGTTGTTCGCTCATCGTCACCGGTGCGGTGACGTCGTCCGGTGTGCCGGTGCGGACGCGGACGCGGCCGTAGCCGCGCCACTCGTCCCAGGTCTTCTTCTTGTCCCGGACGAACTCCGAGGTGTTGTAGTGCCACGCCGCGCCGTCGAGGTACTGATAGCTCACGACCTGGGTCGGGCTCGAGGAGTATCTGTCCGTTGTGGACACTTTGGCGACGACGTACTTCTGGAACCAGTCGGTGCGCGGCGCGTAGTCACGCGGTGCCCACGTCACCGGGAAACAGCGCTGCGAGTTCGACTCCGGTTTGGGCAGGTTCGCCGCGGTGCAGTCGGGATCCGCGTACTGCACCGCGGTGACACCGCCCGCCTCGGACACGACGCCGGTGACGCGGTAGCGGTTGAGCACGGCGAGGCCGTCCACCTTGACGACGCGGTTCGGGTAGGCGGTGCCTTGGAAGGTCACCTCCGGCACCGCCACCGAGCCACCGACGAGACCGGTGTGCGTGACGCCCTTGAGCCACAGCGCGGCCTTCTCGCCGTCGCCGGGGTCCGGGTACTGCTGATCGAGCGTCCACGAGTCGACGTCGCGGAATCCACCCGCGCCGTCGGAGATCTTCGTCGTGACCGTGGTCAGCCGCTTCGTGGAGAAGAAGCTGGGCGAGTCCTGTTTCTTGGTGTCACAGGTGTCCGTGGTGCAGGACGACTCCCACGGCACGTCCGGCCAGTTCGCCGGCTTGCTCTGCACGCAGTCGCTGCCCGGCACGCACCGGTCGGCCAGGCCGAACTCCACTCGCGCCACCGCCGGCGCCGACGGGTTGTCCGCGCGCAGGCCGTAGTCGATGTGGTCCAGCGTGCCGCCGCGGACGTAGGGCACCCCGGTGGCCTTGCGGTCCAGCGCGTACTTGTTCGTCTCGGCGTTGTAGTAGTACCGGATCTCGTTGCCGTGCCGGTCGATGACCTTGTCGAGGTTCCAGCGCCACGCCTGGTTGCACGAGGACGTCTCGAAAGTCGCGCCATGACAGCGGATCGCGTCACGTGCAGAACACCGGCACGGTCCACGTCGAGTTCGACGACGGCTCCGAGCCGAAGAAGTACTGCGTACCGTCGACCGTGGTGATCTTCCAGTACTCGCCGTTCCAGGCGCCGTTGGCCGCGCCCCACAGCCGTTCCATGCGCGAGCCGTCGTCGGACTTCGGGCGCCACTTGTCGCCCTGCGAGGCGTCGTCACGGATCAGCTGCCCGCCGCCACCGGAGTACGTGGCGGTCGCGTTGTCGCTGCGCCAGCACATGTCCGCGGTCGTCTCGGGGGTCGGGTTGTCGATGTCCAAACAGGACGCGAAGGTCCGGTCGACCGCGCCCGGCCACATCGACCAGCCGTCACCGAGCCAGCCCGGCTGGTTGTTGGTCACCTCGGTCTGACCGTCCACAGCGGACGATGTGTACGACAGCGCCAGGTTCGGCGTGAGGCCGCCGGGCACCGGCGGCACCCGCATCGGGTAGTTCCACGAGAAGTCGCCGGTCTGCCCGGAAACCTGCCAGGTCGCGCTCGGTGAGAGCGGCGTCGCGCCGGTGTTGCCCGCGCCCGACTTCGTGCCGGACGCCGCCGGCTGGTCGCCGTGCAGTGCCGCCGAACCCGCAGCGTCCGGTGGTGTCGCGACGGTACCGGCGCCCGAAACCGGCACCGAGCTCGTGTTCGGCAGCGGCACACTCGGGCCACCGGTGGCGGCGTTGGCGGGCAGCGCGACGGCCTGCACCATGGTCACGGTCAGCACCACGGCCAGGGCTCTGGCGAGCGCGCGGCGGCCGGTCACGCGGACATGCGAGTACGACATGGGTCCCTCTCCGAGCATCGGCGTGGGCTAGTGGGCGACCGGCGGGTACGACTTGTAGATCGCGGCGACGCGGTCCTTGCTCAGCGCGCCGGTGTAGAGCCGGGCGTCGGCGACACCGCCGTTCCAGTACTGCGCCGGGCCGTCGTCGACCTTCGCGCGGCCGATCTGCACGCCACCACCGGCGGTCCACGGGTTGGTGAGCGTGCCCTGGCCGATGCGGGTGCCGTTTACGTAGAGCCACAGCGACTTCGAGGACGCGTCGTAGACGCCGACCAGGTGCGTCCAGGTGCCCACGTCGGACGGGATCGCCGACACCGCCGCCTTGGTGACCACGGCACCCTTGCTGTCGGACTCCGGCATGTCGAACACCCAGACACCGTTGGCGTACTGGTCGTCGTCGATTACGTAGCCGAGCCGGAACTTGCTGCCGTGCTCGCCGTCGAGGCTCACCGCGGTCAGCTGGGCCGGCGGGCTGGCCGCCTGCTTGAGATTCACCCAGGCACTCACCGTGAAGTTCTCGTCGGTGCGCAAGTCGGTCGGCGCGGTGGAGACCGCGCCGCTGGACCCGTCCAGCTGCACGGCGTTCCCGAACGGACCCGGGCCGAACGACGCGCCGCCGCTCAACGTGCCGGGCTGCGTGCCCGCGGCGTCGTTCGCGGTGGTGCCGCTCTTCTCCGTCAGTGGCCAGTCGTGCACCAAGTTGAGGTCGCGGCCCGACAGCGCGGCGATCTCGTCGGCGAACAGCACCCGGTTGTAGACGGTGACGCTGTCGATCGCGCCCGGGAAGAACTCGACCGGCGCGCCGTTCCACTTGCCGCGCCCGATCACGAGGTTCGACGCGGACCACACGAGGTAGGTGAGCGCCGTGCTGCCCGCGGCGACGCCGTTGACGTACAACGAGGCCTGATACGTCGCGGTGTCGACGACGCCGACCAGGTGGACCCACGAGTTCGCGGTCGCCGCCGGGCCGACGATCTGGTCGGCGTCGCTGCCCGCGGCGTCGGTGCCGGTCACCGAGAAGGCCCAGTGGCCGTCACTGGTGAGCCGCAGCATGAACGCGCTGTTCGTGGCGCCGTCGGCGGAGAGGACTTCGCGGTAGCTGCCGCCGACCTTGGTCGCGTTCGCCCAGGCCGACACGGTGTAGCTGCCGGTGGTGTCGACGGCGCGCGGGGTGGTGATCGAGCCGGTGCTGCCGTCGAGCACCGCCGCCTTGGCGTTGTGCACTGCGTCGTGTCCGCCACCCCAGGTGACCCCACCCGAGACCGTCCCGTCGAGCGCGGGGACGTGCCCGGAAGCATCCTTCGCGTCGCCACCCAGCGGCCAGGATCCGGCCTTGACGTTGTCCTGCTGGAGGATGTTCTGCACCTGGCTGCCGGACACGCTGTACGGGAACACCCGGACCTCGGCCACGCTGCCGGGGAAGAACGCCGCGGGCGCCCCGTTCGCCTGGCCCCGGCCGATCACCAGCGCGCCCGGGTTTCCCGCGGGGCCTTCCTCGGTGTGGACGTTGAAGCCGAGCTGGCCGTCGACCCAGATGTTCGCGAACGCCCCGTCGTCCGTGACGTCCAGGGCACCGACCACGTGCGTCCACACCCCGGCCTGGGCCGGGTAGTGGGCGCAGGCGCACCGCGGCTGGACGGCCTTCGCCTTCGCCGCCGAGCCCGAACCCGGCGCCCGCAGCGTCATGGCCCACTCTCCATCCTGGACACCCAGCGCGAAACCGCTGCTCGTGCCGTCCTGCGACACCGCGACCGCGTCGGTCCCCTCGGCGGGCACCTGATCCAGCTTGACCCAGGCGGAGACACTGAACGAGCTGTCGGTGCGGACCGCGGGTGCGCCGGTGTCGATCGCGCCGCTGGTGCCGTCGAAGTGCGCCGCGCCCTTGATCGGGCCGTCCGGGACGAACGCGGCACCGGCGTTGAGTGCACCGGCGGGACCACCGGAAATCTCGTTGCGCGCGGTCTTCCCGCTGCCGTCGCCGAGTTTCCAGTAGCCGCTCATCACGTTGTCGCGACCGGCCTGCTCGCCGATCTCGTCGAAGCTCAGCACGCGGTCGTAGAGCCGGACCTGATCGATCAGCCCCTTGAACGGGCTGGCGCAGGCATTGTTGTCCCAGTACGTGCAGCCGATCTGGATGGGCGCACTCGGCTCGGCCTGCTGCGTCCAGTCCATGGCGGAGTCGTATTCTCCGTTGACG
This sequence comes from uncultured Actinomycetota bacterium, assembly GCA_963762765.1. Classification (GTDB taxonomy): domain Bacteria; phylum Actinomycetota; class Actinomycetes; order Mycobacteriales; family Pseudonocardiaceae; genus Amycolatopsis. The sequence continues at coordinate 100,247 of CAVXMR010000003.1, read as the reverse complement.
TACAACCGGATCTCGTGCAGGACGGCGTCGTACACCCCGTCCAGATGGGTCCAGGAACCCGGTAGCGCGGTCGCCTTCGACGTCAGCCAGCCTCCGACGACCGGGCCGCCGCTCTGCATGCCGAACTGCCAGTGCCCGCCGTTTTCCGGCCGGTACATCAGCGACATCTCGGCCAGGCCGGGCGTCACCTCGGACACGATGGTCCGTACGCCGTCCTTCCCGGCGGGATCGACCTTCGCCCACGCGGACACCGTGTATCCGGCCTGGGTGTTGAAGATCGACGGCGCGGTCAGGTGCCCGCCGTCACCGGCGAGGGAAACCGCGGAGCCGACCGCGCCCGCGGTGTAGGTGACGTTGCCGGTCGGCGTGGCGTCGCGGTTGCCGAGGTAGGCGGTGTCCTTGCCGTTGCCCTCGAAGTCGTACTGCGCGAGCGGACCGGAACCGGCGCGGACGTAGAAGTGGTAGGTCTTGGTGGGGCCGGGCCGCCCGCCACGGGTCACGGCCTGGACGAACAGGTCGTGCGGGCCGTCGCCGGGCGGGGTGAGGCTCACCGTGGCGCTGCCGCCGAAGCTGTTCGCGTCGATCGGGGTCGTCGGTGGGTTCTGCCAGCCGTAGAGGTAGTGGTCGATGTCCTGGCCCAGGCAATGCCCGGGGCAGAGCGCGACCGACGGCGAGAACGTGAACAGCCCGGGCGTGTTCACCCCGCCGTGCCAGGCGTTGTCCGCCGGGTAGACCGGGCTGTCCACCTGCGGAGCGGCGGTCAGCGTCGTGTGGTCGATGATGAACGGCGCGCCGCCGGACCAGTTCGACCCGGGGCAGCCGTTCGCCTTGCCGTCACAGCCGCGCAGCGTCCACTCGACCTTCGTGCCGGTGAACAGCCCGGATGTGTCCAAAGTGGTGCTGTGCCAGGAATCCGAGGGCAGATAGACGCCGGTGTCGCGGTGGTCGTCGGACCGGGTGGTGGCACCGGGCGCGGTCTGGTAGATGTCCCAGACCGGGCGGACCGGGTCGCCGTCGGCGTCGTGGATCTGGCCCTGCAACCGGATGGAGTTGTCGGCGAGGTAGGGAATGCCGTCACACCAGCGGCACGGCGCGGGCAACGTCGGGTCGGTACTGGTGGCCGAGGGCGAGTCCGGCGGGAAGTTCCAGGTGATGTACAGCGTCGGGTTCGTGATGAACTTGCGCCAGTCCAGGGCTTTGCCCTCGTTGCTCGCCTGGAGCCAGTAGCTCGACGGGCCGTTGGGGTTGACCGCGGGCGCGCTGCCGAGGTTGAACCCGACCGCCTTGTGGCCACTGCAGCCGTAGTCCCAGTTCTCTTTTTCCACGCTGTTCACGGTGTCGAGGAGGGATCCGTTTCCCGGGCCCGACCAGTTGTTCCAGTTCGCGTCCGAATTGACCTCGTGGTTGGTCACCCACAGCTGGTCGGACCCCGGGGTGTTCGAGTCGCAGTTCGGGCTGTACACCACCGCCGTGTTGAACGCGCCGGTCAGCAGCGGCTTTCCGGCCAGGCTGCTGGTGTTGAACTTGAAGAACGACCGCGTGGTGACCGTCGGCGAGTTCCAGTTCGAGTAGCCGACCCGCGCCACCAGCGCGCCGTTGAGACCGTTGGACGTCTCCGGGTCGGTGTTGGCGCCGTTCCAGTGCTTGCTGTCGGGAAGGCCGCCGGGACCGTTGAAGATCGTCGTCCAGCCGGTCTCGTCGGTAGTCCAGTTCGGCGACATGACCAGCGGGAACTGCACGTTCTGGCCGGCGAGCAGCTTCGGGTCCGTGCTCGTGGTGACGGCATCGCCGTCCACAGTGGACTTCACGGCCGCCGCCTTGCGCGTCGGCTTGCCCGCGGGGGCGTCGCCGGGCTCGGGCGCGGAGTCCTGGAGCTGGGTCACCGGCGATCTGAACACGGCCTTGCCCGCGGCGTCGACGGCGTCCACCGAGCCGTCGTTCTTCGCTTTGAGGCTCAGCCCGGTGGTGGTGACGCGGTGCCGGATACGCGCGAGCGCGGGGTTTGCGGCGGCCTCGCGGTTCTTCACGACGAGGCTCTCGGCGAAGTCGTCGGCCTGAGCGCGCAGCTTCAGGTCGACCCCGGGCAGGACCTCGGGGTAGGTGACGGTGTCGCCGGCGACCACCGGCTTCGGCAGGGCCGACGGCCAGCTCAGCTCGAGCCGCTTGCCGTCCTTGGCCAGCGTGACGAGCGGCCCGCTGCCGCCGCCGGAGAACGTCATCGCGTTCACGGTCGCGGCCGGCGCGAGACTGCCGTCCGGGCGCGTCGTGAGCTTCGTGTCGACCGGCGTCCAGCCCGCGCCACGGCGGACCTGGAAGTCGCCGGTGTGGAAGACCGAGCCCATGACACCGGTGGGTTCGGCGTAGACCTGCTCGCTCGTCGTCTCGAGTCCGGTGACCTCGACCCGGTGGTGGAACGTCCGCGCCACCGCCGCGGCCGTGGCCGGATCGGCCGCGGCCGTCACATCACGTGGCTGAGCCACCGGGGCAGCGGCGAGCGCGGTGTCCGGCACGACCACCGCCGCCCCCATCAGCCCGACCAGCACACCAAACCGCAGCAGGCGCCCAGCACCCATGAGTTCGATCCTCCCCAGCAGGACCGGTACGACGACCGGTTCGTCCGTGCGACACGAGCGCACGCAGGCCGATCATCGGGTTGCCGCGACGAGCCGGACAAGCCTTTCGATTCCCCTGGAAAGCCGTGATTCCTTCATTCGGCCGGGCATGATTCCCTCATCCATCCGGGAGGCCATTCGGACGACACGAATGCCTGTTCGTCCGCTTTTCCTGTTTTGGAGGATATCGACGGATACGCGACCAATGGCCGTACCCATCACGGCACGGCCACGCTTTAATCCGGCCAGCACGCGTCCCGCGTGCGGACTGCGGAGGGATGAGAATGTCTGCTGGGTTCGGCAAGATCCCGCGTGCGCCTTGGCGCTGTCCGCCTGCGTCGCCACCGCTGTTTCGCTGAGCGGAACCGGTCCTCGGCGACCGCGGCCCCCACCGTCAAGTATCACGAATTCAGCGCCGCGGCGTCGCTGCTCGCGGGAGCGAAGTCGCCGGAAGAGCGCGCCGCGCTGACCGACCGGGCTTTGGCCGCGACCGTGAACAAACTGCAGGTCGCCTACAACACGAAGCCGCTTTTCGACCAGGGAATCGACGGCACCGGAACCGTACTGGCGACGGTGGTCTCCTACGGGGACAAGAACATCAAGTCCTACATCGACAGCTATTCCCGGTCGCACGGCCTGCCCGCCGCCGACGTCCAGATCCTGGAGCCCGCGGGCAAGGTTCCCTCCTGCAACGACCCTGGAACGCCGGACGACTGTTCGGGCTGGGGCGGCGAGACCGACCTGGACGTGGCGATGTTCCACACGCTGGCGCCCAAGGCGAAGATCCTCGTGGTGGCCACCCCGACGTCGGAAACCCAGGGCATGGACGGCTTCCCGGACATGATGAAGGCCATCGACTACCTGGCCGACCACCACAGCGCCACGGTCATCTCGATGAGTCTCGGCACGCCGGAGGACGACTTCGACACCTCCGCGCAACTGCACACCCTCGACGCGCACTTCAAGAAGGCGACCGACGCGGGGATCACGGTCACCGCGTCCAGCGGTGACGACGGCTCGACCGGCACTAAGAAGGACGACACGCCCTGGGGCAAGAAGGTCGTCAGCTTCCCGGCCGCCAACTCCTTCGTGACCGCCGTCGGCGGCACCGTGCTGCACCAGAACTCCAACGGCACCAGGACCTCGCCCGACACCGTCTGGCCGCGCTCGGGCGGGGGCGTCTCGCACGAGTACGGCGCACCCACCTGGCAGAGCGAGGTCGACAAGACGACCCACGCCACCGGACGCTCGCTGCCCGACATCTCGCTGCTGGGCACTTCGGGGACGTCCCAGTCGTCGCCACTGTTCGCCGCGGTCGTCGCCCTGGCATCGCAGAAGGCGGGCAAGGGCCTGGGCTTCATCAACCCGGCGCTCTACACGCTCGGCACCGGCGGGACCGCGAAGGGCATCGTCGACGTGACCTCGGGCAGCAACGGCTACAACGGCGTCCCGGGCTACTCGGCGGCGAAGGGCTTCGACATCGTCTCCGGCTGGGGAACCCTGGACGCGGCCAAGTTCGTTCCCGCGCTGGTGCAGCAGATCGGCTGAGGTCTCGTGCGTGGCAAGTCGGGTTCTATTGATCCGTAAGGCAAAGTTGACGAGTCTCGCCAGCAGGACGCGCATGCCCGCTGCGTGCCGGTAAGGCCCCCTTACGAGGGGCACCTTCCTCGCGGCAGGCGCGAGGAAGGTGCCCCTCGCTCCACCGAACCACCAAGCCCAAGTCCGTGAATGCCACATTCACGGCGTTTTAGACCCTCAATGTGGCATTCACGGACCTCCACTTCACCACACCAACCCCACCAGCACCCGCAACCCCACCTACCACACCCCTGCGCCCTCGCCAGACGGAGCGAAGGACGCCTTCAGCGCGCTCAACCTGGATCCACCGATGATCTCGACCATGGTGAGCATCGGTGCCCGGAGGGCACTTTGACCTTGCCGGTGTACCCGATTGATACCCGTTTGCCCGGTTTTGCGAGTCTGAGACCTGCAAGATTTCCCTTTGCGGGGCGGCTTTGTGTCCTTTGTGGACGTGATGGAGCGAATGCGTCCTTTGGTGCGTTGGACGCACCAAAGGACGCATTCGCTCCATCAATAACACTGTTGCTGTGCTACCAGTGAGACTTGTGGTGCTCTTGGGATCAGTGAGCCGCAAGTGCCGGACGGGCGCCCGGGAATGCTCAAGATCATCGGTGGATTCAGGCTCAATGCACCGAAGTCGTCCTTCACCTCCGTCCACAGAGGACGACTACGCCACCTTTGACCTACCTCTCAATAACCCTACTTACCACTCACGAGACCCGACCCCTGCTCACCGCTGATCAATCGCCAGCCAGCTCCCGTACCCAGCCGTGCTTTCCCGGACCTCCAGCGAAAACGGCGTCTGGATGTCCTCGGGTGCCCCGGCCGAGGAGCCGGTGACCCGCCGGTGGATCAGGTCGATCGCCGCCTCCGCCAGCGCCGCCTTGTCCGGCGCGATCGTCGTCAACGCGGGCAGGCTGAACGCACTCTCCTCGTTGTTGTCGAACCCGACGATCGCCACATCGCCCGGCACGCTCAGGCCCACCTCGGCCAGCGCCCGCAGCGCGCCGATCGCCAGGAGGTCGTTGAAGCAGAACACCGCGTCCGGCGGGGAAGGCAGTTCCAGCAACGTCTTCATCGCCGCCGCCCCGTGGGCGCGGTGGTACTTCTCCGCCGGCGCCACCAGCGAGTCCTCATAGGACAGACCGGCGTCCGCCAAGGCGACCCGATACCCCGCCAGCCGCTGCTCGGACGTCCCGCGCCACGGATTCCGGCCGATCGCCGCGATCCGGCGCCGTCCCAACGACACCAGGTGCGCGACGGCCGTCCGCGCCGCCAGGACGTTGTCGATCGCCACGCGGTCGACCGGGACGTCCACCGCGTGCTCGCCCAGCAGCACCAAGGGGATTCCCCCGGCCAAGTCGGGAAAATCGGACGCCTGCAGCGCCTCCGGGTGCACCAGGGCGCCGTCCACCAGGTGCGGGCCGAGTGACGCCAGCGTCTCCCGTTCGCGCGAGCGTGTCCCCTGCGTCTGCTCGATCAACACGCTCCAGCCGCGCTTCCGCGCCGCCGTGATCACCAGCCCGGCCAGCTCGCCGAAGTACGGGATCGCCAGCTCGGGCACCATCAGCGCGAGGAACCCGGTCCGGCCGCGGCGCAGGTTGCGGGCGCCGAGGTTCGGCCGGTACCCGGTCGCCGCCAGCGCCTCCTCGACGCGCCGCCGGTTCTCCGGCTTCACGAACGCATAGCCGTTCACCACGTTCGACACCGTCTTCACCGAAACTCCGGCGAGTGTGGCGACGTCCTTGAGCGTGACGGTCACGGGCGGGTCCCTTCCCCTGAGCAGTGAGCACGGATTGTAGCTACCAACTGCCGGTTTACAACGTTGTTCCAACGATGTAAAAAGTACCTCAAGGCTCCTGGGGTGACCCCGATCACCCTGGCGAGCGGTTCTTCGCCGAAGAGGAGTCGCCGTGCACGTCCCCGCCAGGCTCACCCTGCTCGCCGCGGCCGCCGCGCTCACCGTCACCGGCTGCACCAGCCGCGAGGAGACCGCCGCGGCTCCGTCCAATGGCGGCCCGGCCGCCTCGGCCACCTCGTCCGCGCCCGCCGCCGACGGCTGCACGCCGGCCAAGACCGGCTACCCCAAGCTCGACCCGAAGACCGCGGTGATCGGCTTCTCCCAGTCGGAGAAGGAGGCCAACCCGTTCCGGATCGCCGAGACGGCGTCCATCCGCGATGAGGCCGCCAAGCAGGGCGTTCCCGCCGATCACCTGCTGGTCACCAATGCCCAGAGCGACCTCAACAAGCAGATCGGCGACATCAAGTCCCTGCTCGACCGCGGCGCGCAGCTGCTGGTCGTCGCGCCGCTCAACTCCGACGGCCTCCAGCCCGCGCTCGACGCGGCGAAGGCCAAGAAGGTCCCGGTCGTCACCATCGACCGCAAGGTGACGTCGCAGCCGTGCACCGACTACCTGACCTTCATCGGCTCCAACTTCGTCGACCAGGGCAAACGCGCGGCGGACGCGCTGGTCAAGGCGACCGGCGGCAGCGGCAAGGTCGCCATCCTCCTTGGCGCGTCCGGCAACAACGTGACCACCGACCGCACGCAGGGCTTCAAGGACCAGCTCGCGAAGACGCCCGGTCTGACCGTGGTCGCCGAGCAGACCGGCGAGTTCGACCGGTCGAAGGGCCAGGCCGTGATGGAGCAGCTGATCCAGAGCCACCCGGACGTCACCGCGGTCTACGCCGAGAACGACGAGATGGGCGTCGGCGCGGTGAACGCGCTCAAGACCGCCGGCAAGACGCCGGGCAAGGACGTCAAGGTCGTCTCGATCGACGGCACCCGCAACGCCGTGCAGCTCATCGCCGACGGCAGCTACAACGCCGTCATCGAATCCAACCCGCGCTTCGGCAAGCTCGTCTTCCAGACGCTGCGGCAGTTCGCCGACGGGCAGCCGATCCCGGCGAGCATCGTGATCACCGACGACGCCTACGACGAAAGCAACGCCGCTCAGAAGGTCGGGAACGCGTACTGATGACGACCGTCGTGACGACGACCGCGCCGGTGCTCGAGGTGGCCGGGGTGAGCAAACGCTTCCCCGGCACCGTCGCCCTCGACGACGTCGGCTTCACCCTGCGGCCCGGCGAGGTCCACGCGCTGGTCGGGGAGAACGGCGCCGGGAAGTCCACGCTGATCAAGGTCCTCACCGGGGTGTACCAGCCCGACGAGGGCGAGGTCCGCCACCTCGGCGAGCCAGTCACATTCAAGCGGCCGATCGAGGCGCAGCGGGCCGGGATCTCCACGATCTACCAGGAGGTCAACCTCGTCCCGCTGATGAGCATCGCGAGCAACGTCTTCCTCGGCCGCGAGCCGCGCACCCGCGCCGGGCTCGTCGACTGGTCCGCCATGAACACCCAAGCGCGAGAACTCCTCGCGGGCTATGGGATCCACGAGGATGTCCGCCGACCGCTGCACACCCTCGGCGTCGGCGCGCAGCAGATGGTCGCGCTCGCACGGGCGGTGTCCACCGACGCGAAGGTCGTCATCATGGACGAGCCGACGTCTTCGCTGGAGCCACGCGAGGTCGAGACGCTGTTCGAGGTGCTGAAACGGCTGCACGAGAGCGGGATCGCGATCCTCTACGTCAGCCACCGGATGGATGAGCTCTACCGGGTGTGCGACAGCGTCACGGTGCTGCGCGACGGCCGCGTCGTCCACAGTGGACCGTTGGCCGGCCTGCCGCGCATCGAGCTGGTCTCGCTGATGCTCGGCCGGGAAATCCGCCAGATCCGCGAAGAGGGCGTGACGGCGTTCGGCGAGGAGCACGAAGTCGAGAAAGAAGCCTTGTTAAAAGCCGGAAACTTATCCGGCGGACGCAAGCTGCACGACGTCTCGGTGACCATCCGGCCCGGCGAAGTGGTCGGCCTGGCGGGCCTGCTCGGCTCCGGCCGCAGCGAGACTGCGCGAGCGATCGTCGGTGCGTTCCCGCTCGACGGCGGGACCGTGCTGCTCGCGGGCAAGCCCTTGAAACGCGGGCGGATCGCCGCCGCCGTCCGGGCCGGGATCGCGCTGCTGGCCGAGGACCGCAAGACCGACGGCATCATCCCGAACCTGTCGGTCCGCGAGAACATCGTGCTCGCCGCGCTCCCCCGGCTCTCGCCGTTCGGCCTGATCCGCGAAGTCCAATCAGGACCAGATCGTCCGGATCTTCATGGAGCGCCTGCGGATCAAGGCGGCGAGCCCGGACCAGAAGGTCTCCGAGCTCTCCGGCGGCAACCAGCAGAAGGTGCTGCTCGCCCGCTGGCTCGCCACCGGGCCGCGGGTCCTCCTGCTCGACGAGCCGACCCGCGGCATCGACGTCGGCGCCAAGGCCGAGGTCCAGGCCCTGATCGACGAACTCGCGCGGGAAGGCCTCGGCGTGCTGCTGATCAGTTCCGAACTGGAGGAGCTGATCGACGGCGCCGACCGGGTCGTCGTGCTGCGCGACGGTGGCGTCGTCGACGAGCTGAGCGGGGACGCCATCACCGAGGAGAACGTCCTGGCCGCCATCGCCGCGGAGGGTGACAACGATGTCTAGCGCGACGCTGACCCGCAACCGCGCGTGGCTCCAGCAGTACGGCGTCTACCTTGCCGTGGTCGTGCTGCTGCTGTTCAACGTCGTGTTCACCGAGAACTTCCTGTCCGTGGGCAACTTCCGCACCCAGCTGGTGCAGGCCGCGCCGGTCTGCGTCGTCGCGCTCGGCATGGCGCTGGTGATCGGCACCGAGGGCATCGACCTCTCGGTCGGCTCGGTGATGTCCCTATCCGCAGCCCTGATCCCGCTCTACCTCGGCGCCGGGTCGCTGATGGCGATCGTCGTCGCCATCGTCGCCGGGCTCGTTTCGGGCCTGTTCAGCGGGTTCCTGGTGGCCCACCTGGGGATCCAGCCGATCATCGCCACGCTCGCGCTGCTGGTCGGCGGGCGCGGGCTGGCACTGGTGATCGCGCACGGCCAGCTCGTCCAGCTGCACAACCAGGACTTCCTCGCCCTCGGCACCGGGGACGTCCTCGGCATTCCGGTCATGGTGCTGGTGGCAGGCGTGCTGGCCGCGGCGACCGGGCTTCTGGTGCAGCGCACGACGTTCGGGCGCCAGCTGGTCGCGATCGGCGGCAACCGCGCGGCGAGCACGCTGGCCGGGCTCCCGGTGAAACGCGTGCTCGTCGGCGTCTACGTGATCTCCGGCGCGCTCGCCGCGGTCGCCGGAATCCTCGCCACCGCGAGGCTCGGCGCCGGCGACCCGAGCGATCTCGGCCTGCTGATGGAGCTGTCCGCGATCACCGCGGTCGTCGTCGGCGGGACTCCGCTGACCGGCGGCCGGGTCCGCGTGCTCGGCACCGTCTTCGGCGCGCTGCTCATGCAGCTCGTGCGCGCCACGCTGATCAAGCACGACCTGCCGGACTCGGCCGCGCAGATGGCTCAGGCGGCCATCATCGTGGTGGCCGTCTACATCGCCAGAGAGCGGAGCACCAGAGTTTTTCGGGGGATCCGGGGTGGCGGAGCCCCCCGGCGGGGGTCCGAGGGCCGGCCCCTGGGAGGGCACCGATGACGACCGCGACCTCCGCCCGCAACGCCGCGCTCGCCGGAGTCCTGCAACGCCAGGGCGCCGCGGTCGTGCTCGTCCTCGGCATCGGGCTGGCCTGGATCTCCTTCCCCCGCTTCGGTTCCGCGGACAACCTGCGCGACCTCGCGCTGCAGAGCTCGTTCCTGGCGGTGATCGCGCTCGGCATGACGTTCGTGATCATCTCCGGCGGGATCGACCTCTCGGTCGGTTCGAACTACGCGCTGGGCGGCGTCCTCGCCGCCTACGGCGCGCAATACGGGCTGTTGGTGGCGATTCTGCTGCCACTGGCGGTGTGTTCGCTGATCGGGCTGGTCAACGGCCTGCTCATCGCGCGCACCGGGATGGCGCCGTTCATCGTGACGCTGGCGTCGCTGCTGTTCGCCCGCGGCCTGCTACTCGCCCTCACCGGCGAGGGCGCGACGACGTATAAAGTGGACAGTGGCTCGGCACTGCTCTGGCTGGGGCAAGGGACGATCTTCGGCGTCGGCGTCCCGGTGTATCTCGCGCTGATCCTTTTCGGACTCGGTAGCGTCCTGTTGCGACGGACGCGGTTCGGGCAGTCCGTCTTCGCCATCGGCGGCGCCGAGCAGTCGGCGTTGCTGATGGGACTTCCCGTGGCCCGCACCAAGATCACGCTGTACACGCTCAGCGGCGCGCTCGCCGGGTTCGCCGGCATCCTGACCGCCGCGTACCTGCAGTCCGGCGTCACGGTGATCGGCGTCGGCACCGAGCTCGACGCGATCTCGGTGGTCGTCATCGGCGGCACGCTGCTCACCGGCGGCGCCGGGACGGTGGTCGGCACGCTGGTCGGCGTCTTGTTACGGACCTTGATTCAGAACGTGATCAACCAGGTCGGCACTCTCGATTCGAACTACCAGACCGTGGTCAGCGGCGCGTTCCTGCTGATCGTCGTGGTCATCCAGCGCCTGCTCGCCCGCTCTCGCAGTTGAGTCCGTTCCACCACTGGAGGAGGTCTCACCGATGTTCCGTTCTGCCCGCATCGCGGCCGTTTTGGCCCTCGCCGTGACGGGGTTCGCGGTCCCCGCCGCGCATGCCGCGTCACCACCGCAATGGCAACGCCTCGCACCCCCGTTGAGTACACCGTGGACGAACCAGGTCTCCCCCACCAACGCGCTTCCGGACTATCCGCGCCCGCAGCTGACCCGGGCGAAATGGCAGAACCTCAACGGGGTCTGGGAGTTCGCGCACGCCAACCCCGGTGAGGCGCCACCGGTCGGAAAGTCCTTGGCCGAGCGCATTCTCGTGCCCTACCCGGTGGAGTCCGCGCTGTCCGGGATCATGCGCCACGAGACGCAGATGTGGTACCGGCGGACGTTCCAGGTGCCCCAGGACTGGCACGGGCAGCGGATCCTGCTGCACTTCCAGGCCGTCGACTACGACGCGACGGTGATCGTCAACGGCAAGACCGTCACGCGGCACACCGGCGGCTACGACTCGTTCTCCGTCGACGTCACCGACGCGTTGACCACGGCGACGAACCAGGAAATCGTCGTCGGGGTCGCGGACCCGAACGACAGCGGCGGCCAGCCGCTGGGCAAGCAGCGCAAGCCGGGCGACGGCATCTTCTACACGCCGACGTCGGGGATCTGGCAGACGGTGTGGCTGGAGCCGGTGGCGTCCCCGTCCCACATCGACCGGCTCGACGTCACCACGGATCTCGGTTCCGCGACCGTGAACGTGGTCGTCGGCGGGCCGCTGCGGCAGCGCGTCGAGGTCGTCGCCTCCGACCACGGCACGGTCGTCGGGCGCGTGACCGGTGAGCCGAACAAGCCGCTGAAACTGAATATCCCCCACGCTCATCCGTGGACCCCGGACGATCCGTTCCTGTACGACCTGAAGGTGCGACTGTCCACAGGGGACGAGGCCGGGTCTTACTTCGGGCTGCGCACGATCAGCCTCGGCCAGACGCCGGACGGCAAGCAGCGGATGCTGCTCAACGGCAAGTTCGTGATGCAGATCGGCCCGCTGGACCAGGGTTTCTGGCCCGACGGCATCTACACCGCGCCGACCGACGCGGCGTTGAAGTTCGACCTCGAGCAGGAGAAGGCGCTCGGTTTCAACATGGTCCGCAAGCACATCAAGGTGGAGCCGGACCGCTGGTACTACCACGCGGATCAGCTCGGATTGCTGGTGTGGCAGGACATGCCCGCGATGAAGGACGACATCGAGCCCTCGCCGGCGGCGCGCGTGACCTTCGAGTCCGAGCTGCACCGGATGATCGACCAGCACTCGAGCTTCCCGTCGATCGTCAGCTGGGTGCCGTTCAACGAAGGCTGGGGCGACTACGACGTCGGCCGGATCGCCGACCAGGTCAAGGCGTGGGACCCGACGCGGCTGGTGAACGCGGAGTCCGGGGTGAACTGCTGCCGGTCCGAACCGGACAGCGGTCGCGGCGACATGTACGACGACCACACCTACACCGGCCCGGGAACGCCGATGCAGACCGGCACGCGGGCCGCGGTGGACGGCGAGTACGGCGGGCTCGGGCTGAAGGTCGACGGTCACCAGTTCGACCCGGCGGGCAGCTTCGCCTACGAGATGGAGCCCGACAGCGCGACGCTGACTCGGCGCTACGGCGAGCTGCAACAACGGCTGCTCATGGTGGCGCAGCGCTGCGGCGTCTCGGCGGGGGTCTACACGCAGACCACCGACGTCGAGAAGGAGGTCAACGGCTTCTACACCTATGACCGGCAGGTCCGCAAAATGGACTTCGCCGCGGTGCGTGCGGCGAACCTGGCGGTGATTCAGGGCGCGACCGGCGCTCCGGTGGCCGGGCCCGTGGTGCTCGCGGGGACACCCGGAATCGACGGGATAGCCGCGTATCCGTTCGACGAGAACGCCGGCACGGTGGCGAAGGACATCGTCGGCGGGCACAACGCCACTCTCGTCGGTGGCGCCTCCTGGACCGCGGGGCGCACTGGATCAGCGTTGGCCACCAACGGTTCCGGCCAGTTCGCGGACACCGGCGCGGCGCTGCTGAACACCGAGGGCAGCTACAGCGCGGCGGCGTGGGTGCGCTTCAACGCCGTCGGCGATGGCTTCCAGACCGTGGTGAGCCAGGACGGTGGTGACCACAGCGCGTTCTACCTGCAGTACTCGGGCGCGGACCACAAACTGGCGTTCAGCTTCGTCGGCACGCGCGCGCTGGCACCGTCCACAGTGGAGCCGAATCGCTGGTACCACCTCGTGGGTGTCCGCGATGCTTCGGCGGGCACGCTGAAGCTGTACGTGGACGGCCAGCCCGCGGCGACGCGCGCGGTCTGCCTCGGCGAGGCGTCGACCGGCCACACGGTGATCGGCCGCGGCCAGTACGGCGGCAACCCGGTCGACTACCTGAACGGCGCGGCCGACCAGGTCCACCTCTACGACCGCGCGCTCACCGATGCCGAAGTCAACACCCTCTACACCAGCGGCAAGTAGGGACATAAGCCGTGAAGGCCCCCTTACCGGCTGTGAGCCGGTAAGGGGGCCTTCACAGCTTATGGGGTTTGACCTGGAGTGAGCTCCAGGCTCTAACGTGGGCATCGAGAACGATCACCAGGGGAAGGAACACGATGAGTGACGAGCGCTTCGACCGCGGCATGGCGCTGCTGAACGAGATCAACGGCGACCGGGGCCAGCAGGTGCTGGACTCGCTGGCCGACATCTCGCCGAAGCTGGCCGACAGCGTCGTGGCCTGGGGGTTCGGTGAGATCTACTCGCGGCCGCAGCTGAAGCCGCGGGACCGCCAGCTCGTCACCCTCGGCATGCTCACCGCGCTCGGCGGCTGCGAGGCGCAGCTGGAGGTGCACGTCAACGCTTCGCTCAACGTCGGGCTGACCGCGGCGGAGATCGTCGAAGCGCTGTTGCAGTCCGCGGCCTACTGCGGGTTCCCGAAGGCGCTTAACGCGACCTTCGTGGCGAAGAAGGTCTTCGCGGAGCGAGGCCTGCTTCCGGTGAAGGAGAACTAACGCCGCCGCGCGACCAGCCCCGCCAGCAGATTCGCCAGGCCTTCGGTGAGCCCCTCGCGGACCATCGCGTCCGCGGGGGACGCGCCGAGCTCGACGGCGACGGTCGCGACAGCCTCGGTCGGGTTCGCGTAGGGCCACATCCCCGCGACGATCACGAACACCCCGCCCGCGAAGTGTGCGGCACCGGCGGGCGTGAGCTCGGGGATCTGGGCGTTCACCAGGTCGGCGAGCCGCTGGGTGTTCGCCGCGGCGCGACGCTTGAACGTGCGGGCGAAGTCCAGCGAGATGTTGCGTTCCAGCACCGAGGCCATCGCGCTGATGAGCTCGCAGAACCGCCGGCGCGCGAGCAGCGACTCGGCGAGGACGCCGGCGAGGCGCTCTTCGCGGGCGAAGCCGGGCGCAGGGTCGAGCGGAGTGCCGAGCGCGCGCTCAACGTCGTCGAGCCACTCGATCCAGCTGGCGTCGAGGACCTCGAGGAAGATCGCCTCGCGGCTGTCGAAGTAGCGGAGCACATTGGACTTCGCCAGCCCGACACGGTCGGCCAGCTCCCGGAGGCTGATGTCCGCGACCGGGCGCTCGGCCAGCATCAGCCGAGCGGTTTCGAGGATCGCGGTGCGGCGCGCCGCGATCTGCTCGGGCCGCCGGGCGCGCTGGAAGGTGCTCATCCCGCGAGAATAAACTCGTGAGCGTTGCGGGCGGTTAGAACCGCCCGGAACGCTCACGAGTCCTTCCCCACGCGAAGTGAACGTTCATTCACTTAAACTGGCGGCATGGCCACCCGTGACCCCGCCGCCAAACGCCGCCAGCTGCTCGAAGCCGCGATGGCGGAGTTCGCCGCGCACGGCATCGCCGGCGCGCGGATGGACCGGATCGCGACCCGCGCGAAGTGCAGCGCGGGCCTCGTCTACACCTATTTCGGCAGCAAGGACGACCTGTTCGACGCCGTCTTCGACTCGATCGTCGAGCGGACGCTGACCGAGATCCCGATCACCACCGACGACCTGCCGGAGTACGCCGGGCGGCTGTTCGACCGCCAGGAGAAGTACCCGGAGGTGGGCCGGCTCGTCACCTGGCACCAGCTCGAACGCGCCGACGGCGGCCGCACGATCCAGGCGATCAGCGACGCGGGCAAAGCCAAGGTCGCCGCGATCCGCGCCGCGCAGGAAGCGGGCACGATCTCCGACCGCCTCGAGCCCCAGCAGCTGCTGCTCCTGCTGCTCAGCATTTCGTCGATGTGGTGGACGCAGGCGGTCGAGAACGTCGCGCTGGCCCGCGACGACCACGCCTACCGGCGCGCGACGATCACCGAGGCCGTGCGCAGGCTCGTCGAACCCTGATCACGCGGACGTCCGCACCCGCTTGACGCGCACCCGGTGGTAGCTCCAGCCCAGCAGCGCGAAGAGGATCACCGAGGACAGGATCAGGGACGAGCCGGTGCTCCAGCCGCCGAACGGCAGGCCGGGGACGACGCCCCAGACGATCCCGGCGGCCAGCAGCGCGAGGCCGGCCACCACCGACCCGGCGATCCTCAGCGGAGACGACACACTGTCCTCGGCGGCCTTCATCGCCCGGTCGCGCACCGGGTCGACGTACCGCTCCAGCGCCGGAAATTCGGACGCGAGCACGATCAGCCCGGCCAGCACCAGCAGCAGGCCGGGGCCCGGCAGCACGAGCAGGGCCACCCCGACCAGCAGCAGCACCGCGCCCGCTGTTCCGACCAGCACCCGCTTCGCCGTCTTCCCGAGTCCCACGTCGTCTCCCCTCGTCTGCCGCCGATTCTCCTGCTGCGGTTCATCAGCGGCCACTTACGACTCTCAACTGCGTCCGATAGGTCCGGGTTCCCCGCTGGGGTGAAGCTCACCCCTGGCTCGTGAGTGGCGCGGCCGGTTCTAACCGGCTTTGCCACTCACGAGTCCCTCTCGCCACCGCGACCGCCAGCCCGGCCACCGACGCCACCCCGAGCCACACGATCACCCCGGGCCAGACGTACAGCACCTGCGTGAACGTCCCCCGGCGCCCGGCGAACACCACGCTCATCAACTCGGGCAGCGACACCAGCGCGACCAGTGGCACCAGGCACGGCACCAGCCCCAGCACCTTCCGCCACACCGGACGGACGGCCCACCGCCGGGACCGGACGACCCCGAGCACGCCGAGCGCCAGCGACAGCGCGATCAGCACCGCGAGCACCCGGTCCGCGACGACCCCGGCAGGCAAAGAGGGCTCCGGATGTCCGCCCTCGACCAGCTCCACCAAGCCGTTCGCGAGGACGTCGGCGTCGTTCTCCAGCGCCAGCCCGGTGTCGGTGATCACCGCGACGCCGTAGCCATCGGGCAGCAGGATCTGCTTGGCCGTGTAGCTGAACCACTGGCCGCCGTGGGACAGCTGTCCCGGCGTCCAGGCCGCCCAGCCCAGCGCGTAGTCGCGGCCCGGCGCCGGGGTGTGCGCGAGCACCAGCGAAGCCGGGGACAACACCAGCGAACCGCGTTGCGCGATCAGCCATCGCGCGAGGTCACCGGCCGTGGTGAGCACGCCGTGGCTGCCGTTGGCGAACCAGTCCGGCTCGTCCACCGGGACCGGGAAGCCGAACGCCCGCACATAGCCGTGGGTCAGGTCACGCGCGTCGGCGACAGTGTCCACTGTGGAGCTCGCCGTCATCCCGAGCGGGCCGAACACGCGTGTTTTCAAGCAGTCCGCGAACGGCTGCCCGGCGACAACCTCGACGAGCCGGGCGGCGACCTCGTAGTTCGGGTTGTGGTAGTTGAACTTCGTACCCGGCTCGGCGGCCAGCGGCGCGTCCGCGAGCCGCGCCACCGCTTCGGCGAGGGTGGCCGGCTGCGCCAGCGTCAGGTCGGGGAACGCCGAGTCGGCCATGCCGGAGGTCTGCTCCAGCAGCATCCGCACGGTGATCCGGACGCCACGCGGATCGGCCAGCCGGAACTCCGGCAGGTAGCGCACCACCGGATCGTCCAGCCGCACCTTCCCGGCGTCGGCCAGGCTCAGCACGGCGAACGCGGTCATCGACTTGCTCATCGACGCGATCGGCATCCGGGTGGACGCGGTCAGCGCCGCGCCGCTCGAGTCGTGCCCGTAGCCTGCCACCTTCACGACGTCGGCCCCGTGGGTGACCGCGACCACCGCACCCGGCAGCCCGGTGTGCTTGAGGTAATCCCGGACGTAGCGGTCGATGTCGTCCGCGGACCGCGCCGACGCCGAGGGTGTCACCAGCAGGAACAGCACCGTGACCAGCAGCAGGATTCGTTTCACGCCAAGGAAATTAGCCACCGGGACACCCGCGCGGATCTGCCGGACGACCGCTCCTGCCCCCTACTTTCGGCACACCGTTGACACCCAGGCCGGCATCAGCCTATATTCAACATATCAGTTGATAAACAGAACGGTTGATAAAGATGCCAGTTGACGATGAAGCCTTGGACCGTGCGTTCACCGCGCTCGGCGACCCGGTGCGCCGGGCGCTGATCGCGCGGCTGTCCCGCGGCCCGGCGACGGTCAACGAGCTGGCCGAACCGTTCGACATCACGAAGCAGGCCGTCTCGCGCCACATCCAGGTCCTCGAGACGGCCGGCCTGATCACCCGCAGCCGGGACGGCCAGCGCCGGCCGTGTCACCTCGTCCCGGCCGCCCTCGAAGCACTGACCGGCTGGATCGACACCTACCGGCTGGCCACCGAACGCAGCCACCGGCGCCTCGACGCCCTTCTGGAGAAGATGGAGGAGAAATGACCGGCACCACGATCACTTCCACGCCCGGCACCCCGTTCATCGAGGTGATCCGCGAGTTCGACGCCATCCCCGCCCAGGTCTTCCGCGCCTACACCGACCCGGAGCTCGTCACGCAGTGGCTCGGCCCGCACCGGATGGAGATGGAGATCCTCGAATACGACGTCCGCGACGGCGGCGCCTACCGCTACGTCCATCGCGACGAGCGCGGCGAGTACCGCTTCCGCGGCGTATTCCACACCGTCACAGCGGACGAGCAGCTGATCCAGACCTTCGAATTCGAAGGCGCGCCCGGCGAGGTGAGCCTCGACTCGACGATGTTCACCGACCTCGGCGGCCGTACGCGGATGTACACGCGCTCGGTCTTCCCCAGCGTCGAAGCACGTGACAAGGCCATCGCCAGCGGGATGTCCCGCGGCATCACCGAGTCCTACGAGCGGCTCGACACCCTGCTGGCGAAGGAAGCCTGAGATGCCCGTCGTCGCGAGCTTCTGCATGTCGCTCGACGGCTTCGTCGCCCGCCCGGACGACAGCGTCGGCCCGCTTTTCGACTGGTACACCGCCGGCGACGTCGAGGTCCCGATGGTCGGCTATCCGATCACGTTCACCGTCGCCGAGGCCAGCGCGGGCTACCTGCGGCGCCAGCTGGACGCCGCCCGCGACAGCGCTTTCGTCTGCGGGCGCAGGGTTTTCGACTACACCGGCGGCTGGGGCGGCAACCCGCCCGGCGGCGGGGCGGCGTTCGTCGTGACGCACCGCCCGCCGCCCGCGGACTGGCCCGCCGAGCGGCTCGCGCCGTTCACGTTCACCGACGACGTCGCAAGCGCGATCAAGCTGGCGAAGGCCGCGGGCAACGGCTACGTCGGCGTCTCCGGCCCGAGCATCGCGCAGCAGTGCCTGAACCTCGGGCTGCTCGACGAGGTCCGCATCGACCTCGTGCCGGTACTGCTCGGCGAGGGCATCCGGTACTTCGAGAACATCGACCCGGCCAAGGCGCGTTTCGAGCGCGTCGAGGCCGTTGCCGGCGAAGGCGTCACCCACCTGCGCCACCGCGTGACGTATCCCTGATCACCGCATGCCCCGCCGTCTGGCCCGGATCCGGAACAGGTGCTGCGGGACGAAGTGGGTGACCGTGGTCTGCCACTGCCCGTCCGCGGTGAGCAGCTGGTAGCGGACCAGGCCGAGCCACGCGCCGTCCTCGGCGCGGACCCAGCCGATCAGCAGGCCGGCTGCTTCGTAGCGGGTGTCCAGGCCCACGGGCGTGTGCCGGTACAGGTGGGTGCGGGCCATGGGGAACAGGCGCGGCAGGTCGACCCAGACGTGCTGGGGCGGGTCGACGTCGCGCGCGTCCGGCGGCCCTTCTGTCGAACGCATGTTCGCATCCTGACGCCTCGGCGCCGGGATGAGAAGACCGGGTCCCCCAAACCGGCGAGATTCACATCATCAGCCGGTAATCGCCCCGCTACCTGCGCAAACAGATCCCCAGCGTAGTGGCCGGAAAAGAAAATTCCGGCCGGAGTGTCGATCCGGGCCGGTCCCGATGGTCGTGGGGTAAACCCCGACTGGAGGCGACATGACCGGCTTCGGCCCGCGGCGGCGGGCGGCACTCGCGGTGCTGTGCACCGTCAACTTCATGGTCATCCTGGACTCGCAGATCGTGTTGCTCGCGCTGCCGTCCATCGAGGACGACCTCGGCTTCGCGAGCGGCGGCTCGCAGTGGGTGCTCAGCGCGTACCTGCTCGGCTTCGGTGGCCTGCTGCTGCTCGGCGGGCGGGCCGCCGACCTGCTCGGACGGCGGCGCCTGTTCCTCGCCGGGCTGGTGCTGTTCGGCGTCTCGTCGCTGGGCTGCGGCCTGGCCTGGAGCCCCGCGGCACTGGTCGCGGCGCGCGTGCTGCAGGGGATGTCGGCGGCGATGCTCGCGCCGAGCGCGCTGGCGCTGCTGATGACGACGTTCGACGACGGCGCCGAGCGCACCCGCGCACTCGCCGTGTGGGGCGGCACCGGCGGCTTCGGCGCGACGGCGGCGCTGCTGGCCGGCGGCGCGCTCACCCGCGCGCTGGGCTGGCCGTGGATCTTCTTCCTGAACGTCCCCGTCGCGCTGGCGCTGCTGTTGGTGACGCCGCTGGTGCTGCGCGAGAGCCGCGAGCGGGTCGCGCGGCAGGCGTTCGACCTGCCGGGCGCGGTCACCGTGACGGCCGGGCTGGCCTGCGGTCTCTGGGCGTTGACCCGGCTTTCGCTCGTCGCGCTGGTGCTGTCGGTGGCGTTGCTGACGCTGTTCGCCGTGCTGGAGCGACGGGCCGCGGCGCCGCTCGTACCGCTGCGGCTGTTCCGTATCCGCACGCTGACCGGCGGGAACCTGGTGATGGTGGCCGCCGCGGCCGGCGCGTTCGGTACGTCGCTGCTGGTCTCGGAGCACGCCCAACGGGTGCTCGGCTACTCGCCGATGGTGTTCGGGCTGCTGGGTGCCGCGCTGCCGGTCATGGCCGTCGCGGGGTCCGCGGTGGCACAGGCGGTGGTCCCCCGGTCCGGCTTCCGGCCGGTCGCGTTCGGCGCGTTGCTGCTGCTCATCGCAGGTGGGCTGACGCTGGCCGGGCCCGGTTCGCTCTTGCCCGGGCTCGCGCTGTTCGGTTTCGGGCTGGGCGCGGCCGGGGTGGCCGGGTCGTCGGCGGCGCTGTCCGGAGTGGCCTCGGACGACGCCGGAGTCGCCTCCGGGATCACGACCGCGGCGTTCCAGATCGGCGGCGCGATCGGGGTCGCGGTGGTCGCGGGCGCGGCCTACCGGACCGGGCTGTTCACGGCCGCGGCGCTGGTCGCGACCGGGCTGGTGGTTTCCGCGGCGGTGCTGGGCAGGGCTCGCGCCGAGGCGGATGTCGTTGTAGAAAACAGGAACTAGGAGGATCACATGCAGTACATGATGCTCGTCTGCGGCCGCGAGGATATCGAGCTGAATCCGGCGGAGCAGGAAAAGATGATGGCCGACACCCGGGCGTGGGTGGCGGAGCACGGCCGGCGCGGCGTCCGCCTGACGGGCAACCGCCTGCGTCCGACGAGCTCGGCGACGACCGTGCGGGTGCAGGGCGAGGAGGTGCTGCTCTCGGACGGGCCGTTCGCCGAGACGAAGGAGCAGGTGCTGGGCTTCGACCTGCTCGAATGCGCGGATCTGGACGAGGCCGTCGAGGTCGCGGCGAAACACCCGTGGGCGCGGTTCGGGCCGATCGAGGTTCGTCCCCTGTGGCCGATCTGATTCCCCGGGGGTTCGGGGGCGGAGCCCCCGGCGGGGGTCCGGGGGCAGCCCCGCATGTCACAGTCGCGGCTGCCTTCCGCGAGGAGGGCGGCCGCGTCGTCGCGACGTTGATCCGGCTGACCGGGGATTGGGAGCTGGCCGAGGAAGCCGTGCAGGAAGCGTTTGCGCGCGCCTTGGAGACGTGGCCGCGCGACGGCGTTCCCGACCGGCCAGGGGCGTGGCTCACCACGACAGCGCGCAACCATGCGTTGACGCGGCTGCGGCGAAGCGCTCTCGAAACGGAGAAGCTGCGCGAAGTCGCGACGCTGGGTACACCTCCTTCGGCGGAGGACGTAGACCCGAGCGGCGTTCAGGACGACCGGCTGCGGCTGATCTTCACGTGCTGTCATCCCGCGTTGCCGCTCGAAGGCCGCGTCGCGCTGACGCTGCGTACGCTCGCGGGGCTCACTACGCCGGAGATCGCGCGAGCGTTCCTCGTGTCGGAAACCGCGATGGCGCAACGCATTGTGCGCACCCGGCGCAAGATCCGCGACGCGGGCATCCCCTACCGCGTCCCGCCCGCGCACCTGCTGCCGGAGCGGACGACGGGCGTGCTCGGCGTGCTGTACCTGCTCTTCAACGAGGGCTACGCGGCGACGGCGGGTGACGCGCCTTCGCGGCACGAGCTGTGCGCGGAGGCGATCCGGCTGACGCGGACGTTGTGCGCGCTCATGCCGGGCACGCCCGAGGCCGAGGGTCTGCTGGCGCTGATGCTGTTCCAGCACTCGCGCCGGTCAGCGCGGCTGGACGCGCACGGCGAGCTGGTCACGCTGGAGAATCAGGACCGTTCTTCCTGGGACCACAAGGAAATCGACGAAGGCCTGGCCTTGCTGGACGTCGCCCTGCACCGGGGCGCGCCGGGGCCGTACCAGCTGCAGGCCGCGATCGCCGCGTGCCACGCTTCGGCCGCGTCGGCGGCCGAGACGGACTGGCCGCAGATCGCCGCGCTGTACGGCGAGCTGGCGCGGCGGGTGCCGTCGGCGGTGGTCGAGCTGAACCAGGCGGTGGCGGTGGCCATGGCCGACGGCCCGTCCGCGGGCCTCGCCCTGGTGGACCGCGCCGCCGAGGGCGGCCGTCTGGACGGCTACCACCTGCTCCCCGCTACGCGCGCGGACCTGCTTCGCCGTCTCGGCCGCTACGCGGACGCTGCCACGGCTTACCGCGACGCGCTCGCCCTGGCGGGCAATGATGCCGACCGCCGCTTCCTGACCCAACGCCTAGCCGAGGTCACCTCCGGAAGTCCGTGAAGGCCACATTCACGGCGTCTTAGGCCCTCAATGTGGCCTTCACGGACTTTGAACCCTTATTCGGAGGCCCCCGCCAGGAGCTGCTCGAAGGGGACGAAGGCGGGCGACGCAGGAGCCGCGGAGCGACCCGAGACCAGCGAAGCCAGCTCAGCCCCCGCCCGCGAGATCCGCACCTGCAAAGCACCTTCCCCACTTCCCCAGTCCGACGAAGCCGCGTACACGGCCGTCGCCACCGGGTCAGCGCGAAGGTAGCCGAAGAGCGGCCGCAGCTGGTAGTCCAGCACCAGCGAGTGGCGCTCGGTGCCGCCGGTCGCGCCCAGCAGGACCGGCTTGCCCACCAGCGAATCCGCCTCCAGCACGTCGAAGAACGACTTGAACAGCCCGCTGTAGCCCGCGGTGAACACCGGCGTGACCGCGATCAGCGCGTCCGCCGACGTGACCGTCGAGATCGCCGAACGCAGGCCCGGGCTCGGGAACCCGGTCAGCAGGTTCTTCGTGATGTCCAGGGCGATGTCCCGCAGTTCGATCACCTCGACCGTGTCGCCGTCGGACACCGTGGCGGCGGCGAGCCGGTCCGCCAGCAGCCGGGACGAGGACGGCTGGGACAGCCCAGCCGTCACCACTGCGAGCTTCATGCCTCACTCCCAACCAAAGCCTTAAGCGAAGCGTGCGTAGGCGCTTCGGGCACGTGCGCCGGGCGAAGCGAGTCCATTTCCTTGCGCAGCACCGGGATCACGTGCTCGCCGAGCAGGTCGAGCTGCTCCAGCACGGTCTTCAGCGGCAGGCCGGCGTGGTCCATCAGGAACAGCTGGCGCTGGTAGTCGCCGAAGTGCTCACGGAACGTCAGCGTCTTGTCGATGACCTCCTGCGGGCTGCCCACGGTCAGCGGCGTCTGGTCGGTGAACTCCTCCAGCGACGGGCCGTGCCCGTACACCGGCGCGTTGTCGAAGTACGGCCGGAACTCGTTCCACGCGTCCTGGGAGCGAGGCCGGATGAAGGCCTGCCCGCCCAGCCCGACGATCGCCTGGTCGGCCTGGCCGTGCCCGTAGTGCTCGAAGCGCTGGCGGTAGAACTCGATCAGCTGCTGGAAGTGCGACGTCGGCCAGAAGATGTGGTTGGCGAAGAAGCCGTCGCCGTAGTACGCGGCCTGCTCGGCGATCTCCGGGCTGCGGATCGAACCGTGCCAGACGAACGGCGGCACGTCGTCCAGCGGACGCGGAGTCGACGTGAAGCCCTGAAGCGGCGTACGGAACTTCCCGGACCAGTCGACGACGTCTTCGCGCCACAACCGCCGCAGCAGCGCGTAGTTCTCGATGGCCAGCGGGATGCCCTGGCGGATGTCCTGGCCGAACCACGGGTAGACCGGGCCGGTGTTGCCACGGCCCATCATGAGGTCGACGCGGCCGTCGGCGAGGTGCTGGAGCATCGCGAAGTCCTCGGCGATCTTCACCGGGTCGTTCGTGGTGATCAGCGTCGTGGACGTGGACAGGATGATCTTGGACGTCTGCGCCGCGACGTACCCGAGCATCGTCGTAGGCGACGAAGGCACGAAGGGCGGGTTGTGGTGCTCGCCGGTCGCGAAGACGTCGAGGCCCACTTCTTCGGCCTTGAGCGCGATCCGGACCATCGCCTTGATCCGCTCGTGTTCGCTCGGGGTGGTGCCGTTCGTGGGATCGGTCGTGACGTCGCCCACCGTGAAGATTCCGAACTGCATGACCTGCTCCCTTCGCGTACCACCTTACATGCACGCTCAACTACTTCCAAGCAAGAGATATTCCCCTTCGTCGCCGGCGGCGCGGCCCGACTAAGGTCGGGGGTATGGACGCGGAACGCGCTCGACTGGGGCTTGCGGAACGCCCGGTGCGGCTTCTCTCGGGCCGCGACATCTGGGCCTCGATCACACCATTGCTCACCCCGAGGCGGAATCTGGTCGCCGCCTTCGGACACGTCGGGCCCGGCGCGGCGGCGCTGCTCCCGCTGGAGCCCGGCGACACGATCATCACGGACGCGAGCGGTGAGGCGGTCCGCTCCGGCGCCACCAGCCCGCACGCCCTGCTGCACTGGGTCAAGGCGGGCGTGACCGTGCACTCGCTGCCGGGGCTCCACGCGAAGCTGGTGATCGCCGAGGACGACCCGGCGTTCGTGGTCGTCGGCTCGGCCGACCTCTCGGCGGCGGCCCCGCAGCTGTTCGAGACGGCCGTCCTCACCGACGAGAAGCACACCGTCGAAGACGCGCAGGAAGCCTGGCTGGAGTGGTGCGACCAGGCCGGCCCCGCGCTCACCGCCGGGGACCTGGAACCGCTGCTGGAGCAGTACGCGGCCGACCGCGCCACGGTCACGCGTCCCACGCCCCCGGCACGGCCCGCGCCCGTCGCGGCACCGCGGCCGGCCCCGGTCGCGCCCGCCGCGCCGCCCAAGCCCGCCCCGGTCACGCCGGCCCCTCAGCCTGCATCGGTGCAGCCCACTCCGCCCCCGCCGCCCGAACCCGAGCCGGAACCGGTTGCGACACCGGCGGTAGTCACGGAGCCGGAGCCCGAGCCTGAAGCCTCCGAAGCGCCCGAAGTCGCCGAGGCTCCCGAGGCCCCGGAGAGCGACACGCCGCGCCCGTCCTGGCCTCGCCCGGCTGAGCTGTACCTGGTGAGCCTGGTCGAGGGCGGCGAGCCGTCGGCCGAAGCGGAGTACAAGCTCGAGGAGCTGGCTCGCGAGCACACGCACCCTGGCGAAGGCGGCGAATCGCCGTTCAAGGTCGAGCTGTTCTGGGCCGACGACGGCCAGGGCCAGGACCCGCCGCGCACCCTGCGCCCCGGCGTCCACGTCATCCGCGTGTACAGCCAGAAGCAGGGCCGCGCGCTCGTCGGATCGCAGATCGAGGCACCCGGCCTCGTCCTGCACGCCTACACCGACGAGTACGCCTACCCGCGGCGGACTTACGCGTACTTGCTCACTAGGACCTCGTCCGCCACGCCCGCGTTCGGAGATCTTCGGAAAGCCCTCGCGACGATCGGCGAGAAGCCCAACTTCCGGAACAGTTTCCAGATCCCGCGCAAGATAGAAGCGCTGCTGGGGCTGTGGCCGGACCTCGGCTACGACCCCCGCTAGGGGGCGGTTCACGCCACACCGGGGGCGGAGCGCGCGGAACTTGTCGGGGCGGGCGGATATCCTGCAGTACGGTGCAGGCCAAGTCCGCACTTCCACCAGTACTTTCGCGAGCCACGATCCGGGAGAACGACCCTGTGACTGCAGAGACCTTGTACGGGGCCGACGACCTGACGCATCTCGAGGGCCTGGAAGCCGTCCGCAAGCGCCCCGGGATGTACATCGGCTCCACCGACAGCCGCGGCATCAACCACCTCTTCGCCGAGGTCGTGGACAACTCCACGGACGAGGGGGTGGCCGGGCACGCCACGCGCGTCGTGGTCACGCTGCACGCCGACGGCAGCGTCCAGGTGGACGACGACGGCCGCGGCATCCCGACCGGCACGCACGCCAAGTCCGGTTTGTCCGGCGTCGAGCTGGTGCTGACGCGCCTGCACGCCGGCGGCAAGTTCGGCGGCTCCGGCTACAAGACCTCCGGCGGCCTGCACGGCGTCGGCGCTTCGGCGGTCAACGCGCTGTCGCACCGCTTCGACGTCACGGTGAAGCAGGAGGGCAAGGTGCACCAGATGTCGTTCAAACACGGCGTCCCTGGCACCTTCGACGGGCCGGGCCCGAAGGCGAAGTTCACCCGCCACTCCGGGCTGAACATCATCGGCAAGATGAAGCGCGGCGAGCGCAGTGGCACCTCGATCCGCTACTGGTACGACGCGCGCTACTTCGAGTCGGGCGCGGCGCTGGACGTCGAAGGCGTGCGGTCGAAGCTGCGCAACACCGCGTTCCTCGTGCCGGGCGTCACCTACGTGCTGCGCACGGCCATCGAAGACACCATCAACGAAGAGACCTTCCACTTCCCGCACGGGCTCGTCGACATGGTCGACTTCCTCAGCCCAGACGGGGAAAAGCCGGTCTGCGGCACACTGCTGATCACCGGCGAGGGCACGTACAAGGAGAACGCGGCCGACGCGGCCGGCGTCATGCAGTCCAATGTGGAGCGTCACGCCGAGATCGAGGTGGCGCTGCGCTGGGGCACCGGCTACGAGCGCACGGTCGAGTGCTTCACCAACACGATCCGCAACGTGCACGGCGGCACGCACCGGCGCGGCTTCGACCGGGCGATGGCGAAAGCGTTGCAGGACGCCATCTCCAAGACCCGCGGGCTTCTCAAGCCCAAGGAGGACATGCCGACGATCGAGGACGTCCTCGAGGGCATGACAGCAGTGGTGCACGTCCGGCTGCCGGAGCCGCAATTCACGTCGCAGACCAAGGACGAGCTGTCCACCGCGGGCATCACCCGGGTGCTCCAGGGCATCGTGGACCGGCACGTCAAGGCGTGGACCGAGGACCGGCGGACCAAGTCCGAGGCCAAGGTCGTGCTGCAGAAGGTCGTCGACGCCTCGCGCGTGCGGCTGACACAGAAGCAGCAGAAGGACGCGGCGCGGCGCAAGACCGCGCTGGAGGGCGCGGCGATGCCGCCGAAGCTGGTCGACTGCCGCACCACAGGTGTTTCGCGTAGCGAACTTTTTCTCGTGGAAGGGGATTCCGCCCTCGGCTCGGCCCGAATGGCGCGAGTGTCGGAATATCAGGCGCTGCTTCCCTTGCGCGGCAAGATTTTGAACGTCCAGAAGGCTTCGCTGGGTGACACGCTGAAGAACGCCGAGATCGCGTCGATCGTGCAGGTGCTCGGCGCGGGCACCGGCCGCACCTTCGACCTGACGACCATGCGCTACGGCCGCGTGATCCTGATGGCCGACGCGGACGTCGACGGTTCGCACATCCGGACCCTGCTGATCACGCTGTTCGCGAAGTACATGCGACCGGTGATCGAGGACGGGCGGCTGTACGCGGCGATGCCGCCGTTGCACAAGCTCGTCACGAAGGGCCGCAACCCGGAGACGCACTTCACCTTCACGCAGCGGGAGATGGAGACCAAGTACGCCGAGCTGGAGAAGGCCGGCAAGCAGATCGTCACCCCGGTGCCGCGGTTCAAGGGTCTCGGCGAGATGGACGCCGACGAACTGTGGGAAACCACGATGAACCCGGCCACTCGCTCGATGCGCCGGATCACCCTCGACGACGTCGACGCCGCCGAAACGGCGCTGGAACTGCTGATGGGCGAGAAGGTCGAGCCCCGGCGAAACTGGCTCGTCGCCTCCTCCGACCGGGTCGACCGCGACGCCATCGACGCTTAAGTCTTGAGATACCAAGGAGTCTCGTAGTGGCACGCCGCAAGGGCCCCAGCACCAAGGTCGATCCCGGCGCGTTCGACCGTGCGGGCGCACAGGTCATCGACAACCCGCTGAAGACCGAGATCGAGGACTCGTACCTTGAGTACGCCTACTCGGTCATCCACTCGCGCGCGCTGCCCGACGCGCGTGACGGGTTGAAGCCGGTGCACCGCCGGATCCTGTTTTCGATGCACGAGAACGGCTACCGGCCAACACACGCGTACGTGAAGTCGTCGCGCGTGGTCGGCGACTGCATGGGCAAGTACCACCCGCACGGTGACACCGCGATCTACGACGCGATGGTGCGGCTGGCGCAGGACTTCTCGCTCAACGTCCCCCTGATCGACGGTCACGGCAACTTCGGCTCCCCCGACGACGGCCCGGCCGCTTCGCGATACACCGAAGCGCGGATGTCGCCCGAGGCGATGCAGCTGGTCGGCGAGCTGGGCGAGGACACCGTCGACTTCCGGCCGAACTACGACGGCTCGCTCGAGGAGCCGTCCGTGCTGCCCGCGGCGTTCCCGAACCTGCTGGTCAACGGCACGTCCGGGATCGCGGTCGGGATGGCGACCAACATGATCCCGCACAACCTCGGCGAGGTCATCGCGGCGGCGCGCTGGCTGATCACGCACCCGACCGCGACGCTCGACAAGCTGATGGAGTTCGTCCCCGGCCCCGACCTGCCCACCGGCGGCAAGCTGCTGGGGCTGGACGAGGTGCGCCGCGCCTACGAGACCGGCCGCGGCGTCGTCCGGATGCGCGCGAACGTCGAGACCGGGTTGCTGGAAGGCAGCCGCGGACGGCAGGCGATCACGGTCACCGAGCTGCCCTACGGCGTCGGGCCGGAGAAGGTGATCGAGAAGATCACCGATGAGGTCAACAAGTCCAAGCGGCTCACCGGCATCGCCGACGTCAAGGACCTCACCGACCGCGAGAACGGCACGCGGCTGGTGATCGAGTGCAAGGTCGGGGTCAACCCGCAGGCGCTGCTCGCGGACCTGTACCGGCTGACGCCGCTGGAGCAGTCGTTCGGCATCAACAACCTGGTGCTCGTCGACGGCCAGCCGCAGACGCTCGGGCTCAAGGAGCTCCTCGAGGTCTTCCTCCGGCACCGCTACGAAGTCGTCACGCGGCGCACGAAGTACCGGCGCCGCAAGCGCGAAGAGCGGCTGCACCTGGTCGACGGCCTGCTGATCGCGCTGCTGAACATCGACAAGGTGATCAAGCTGATCCGCGAGAGCGAGAACGCGCAGGCCGCGAAGGACGGCTTGATGGCGCGGTTCAAGCTCTCCGAGACGCAGGCGACCTACATCCTGGACACCCCGCTGCGCCGGCTCACCAAGTACGACCGGCTCGAGCTGGAGGCGGAGCAGGACAGGCTGCGCGAGGAGATCGCGGAGCTGACGAAGATCCTCGACGACGAGTCCGTGCTGAAGAAGCTCGTCTCGTCCGAGCTGGCGAAGATCGCGAAGGACTTCCCCACCGAGCGGCGCACCGCGCTGATCGACGGCGACCTCAAGGAGGTCCTGGCCGCGTCGAAGCCGTCCGGTCCGCTGGAGGTCGAGGACGATCCGTGCCAGGTGATCCTGTCGGCGACGGGCCTGGTCGCGCGCACCGCGGCGGAGTCCGAAGAATCCACGGAGACGCGGCGGCGCAACGGCCGGGTCAAGCACGACGCGGTGGCGGCGATGGTCCACACCACCGCACGCGGGCAGATCCTGCTGGTGACCAGCCGCGGCCGGGCGTTCAAGACCGACGTGCTGCCGTTGCCGGTGCTACCGGATCAGGCGGGCACGGTCTCGCTGCGCGGCGGCATGGCGGCCAAGGAGCTCGTACCGCTGGAGAAGGGCGAGACGGTGGTCGGCATCGCGCCGCTCGGTGAGCAGGCGGCCGGTTCGCCGGGCCTGGCGCTGGGCACGCGCGGGGGCGTGGTGAAGGTGTGCGCGCCCGAATGGCCGGTGCGGTCGGACGAGTTCGAGATCATCACGCTCAAGGACGGCGACGAGGTCGTCGGCGCGACCTGGCTGACGGACGGCTCGGAAGAGCTGGCTTTCGTGTCCTCGGAGGCTTCGCTGCTGAAGTACGCGGCGTCGCTGGTGCGGCCGCAGGGTCTCAAGGGCGGCGGCATGGCGGGCATCAACCTGGGCGCGAGCGGGTCGGCGGTGTTCTTCGGCGCGATCCGCACGGACGACGACGAGCACGGCGAGCCGATGGTGATCACGGCGACCGGCGCGAGCGTCAAGGTGACGCCGTTCAGCGAATACCCGGCCAAGGGCCGCGCGACCGGTGGCGTCCGGGCGCAACGGTTCCTGAAGGGCGAAACGGAGCTTCGGGTGGCGTGGATCGGCCCCCGCCCGGCGGGCGCGGCCCGCAACGGTGACCCGGTCGAACTGCCCGAGATCGACGTCCGCCGCGACGGCTCGGGCCACGCCCACCCAGGCCCCGACGTCGTCGGCCACCTCATCGAACGCGACTGACGCAACGCTGGGCTCGAGGACTCGTGAGCGTTGCGGGCGGTTAGAACCGCCCGCAACGCTCACGAGCCCGTCGGCAGGTCCCCCTCGCTTCACCACGCCACCTTTGACCTACCCCCTCAATAACCCGACTTACCACTCACGAGGCCTCAGCCCAGCGGAGCGCGCCGCCACATCCCCCGAACGCGGTGCCACTGTGCCAGGATCGGCTGATGCGGGATTTCTGGACCCGAGCCGCACAGCTCGGTCAGGCACAGTGGTTGTTCGGCAACGTCTACGAAGCCGTCGTGGACGTCCCGAGGCTGCTGGCGACCCGGCCGCCATCGCCGAATCCGCTCTCCCCCGGCAGCCCGGTCCGCTACTGGGCGCCGACGGCTCCGCTGACCTTCGCCGCCACGGGAGTGACGCTCGTGCGCTCATGGCGTTCCGGCGGCGACCGGCGCGCGGTCGTCGCCGCGGCGGCCGGTACCGGCGCGGCCGTCGCGCTGACGGCGTATCTCGTGCGCACGGTGAATCTTCCCCTGCTGCGTGACGCCGACGCGGATGCCGCACGCCTCGCCAAGACCTGGCACCGGGGCAACCTGGCCCGCCTCGCCGCCTTGGCCGTCTCTTCGCTCGCCCTCCGGAAGCTGGCCGAGGCGAACGGGTCGTGAGTGGTAAGTGTCGTTAGAACGACACTCACCACTCACGACGCCGACCGCCCCCCTAGGCGACCTTGAACGACTGAGCGGCGCTGCCGTTACAGGTCGCCTGGACCAGCTGGACGCTGTCGGCCGTCGAACCGCCCGGCACCGTCAGGCATTTCCCGCTGTGGCGGGCGACGAAGTGGTAGTAGCTCCCACCCTCCGAAACCGGTTGCCACTGCTGGTTGTTGCCCCCGCCGTAGGCCCACAGCTGCAGTCCCGCGTCGTCCGAAGTGGACACTCCGGAGACGTCGATGACCTGGGCGGCGTTGTTCCGGTTGTTGATCCGGTCGTAGCCGCCGCTGGTCGGCGCGAACTGGAACTGCTGCGCGGTGGTCCCGTTGCAGCTGTACTGCTGGATGACCGTGCCGTTGGCCGAGGCCGCGGCGCGCGCGTCGACGCACTTGCCGTTGCCCTTGTTGACCACCGGGTACCACGCGGCCGGGTCGATCGGGCCCGGGTCCGTCGGGGTCGTCGACCCGCCACCGAGCCACTTGAGACCGTCGAGGATGAACCGGTTCTGCTGCGCGCTCTCGAACGTCGACGACAACGCGGTGTTCGTCTGGTAGTTCATCGCGTTGTGGCCGAAGTTCGCGTACAGCATCTTGTAGTTCTTGTTCGTCCACATGATCGGGTAGTACCCGCCGGTCCAGGTGTTGCCCGCCTGGCTGCCGACCGGGAACGTCGACGGGTCGAGCGAGGCCAGCACCGAGATGTTCGGGTTCTGGCGCAGGTCGAACTGCCACGAGTACCACTCGCTGGTCGACGACTGGATCGTCGCGGGCAGGTTCACCGTCGAGGGGTGCGTGCGGTTGTCGATGTGCAACGTCTCCGGGGTGGGCGGCCAGCTGTTGGTCTCGAACCGGCCGGTGCCCAGGAAGTCGTTGTGGAACCAGTTGGCGTACGACGGTGTGCCGCTGTCGTTGTAGGCGGTGACGTGGTAGCCGAAGAACCCGCCGCCGGCCTGCATGTACCGTTGGAAGCCCTGGAACTGCGCGGCCGACTGCGGCTGGTCGTCGTAGAACATGACGACCTGGTACTGGTCCGGTGTGATCGAGGTCAGCATGTTCCAGTTGGTGGTGGCGGTGTAGGTGAACCCGTTGGCCGCTGCCTGCTGCGGGAACCAGACGTTAGCTTCCTTCTCGAAGCTGATGTGCGCCGGGTCGTAGGTGCCGCTGTAGAACGCGAGAACCTTGAACGGCGCCGCCGCGTGGGCGGTTTCCACGGCGGGGCTGCCGAGGACGAGGCCGAGACAGGCGGCGAAGAAGACGAGCGCCTTCATCACCGGCCCGTGCGGCCGAGCGGATCTGGGCTGCATGAGCTGAGCCTTTCGGTGCGGGGAAGGGGAGGGTGGACGATCACCATCGGTGCTGGTAGCGCAGCCCGAAGCCGTACGGGAACAGCGCGGGCTTGCCGTCGCCGACGTTGATCGGCTGCTGGTCGGCGCTGCGCATCCAGGTCACCGGCAGCTTCCCGGTCGGGTTGTAGTCACCGAAGAGCACGTCGGCGACGCCCTGGCCCTCACTGCCCGGCAGCCACGACTCGATCAGCCCGGCCCAGTCCGGCAGCTGCTGCGCGATGTCCAGCGGCCGCCCGGAAACCAGCACCACGACGGTCGGGACGCCGCTGTCCTTGAGCTTCTGCAGGGTCGCCAGGTCGGTGGCGTCCAGTCCCATCCCTTGTGGACGGTCGCCCTTGCCCTCGGCGTACGGCGTCTCCCCCACCACCGCGACGGCGACGTCGTAGCTCGGGTCGATCCCGGTGCCGTCCTTGCCGTAGGTGACCGTCGACGACGAGCGCACGGTGTCCTTGATGCCCTGCAGGATGGTCGTGCCGGGGATGACCGGGCCGCTCGTGCCCTGCCAGCCGACCGTCCAGCCGCCGGCCTGGTTGCCCAGGTCGTCCGCGTTCTTGCCCGCGACGAAGATCTTGTTGTGCCGCTTGTCGAGCGGCAGCACCTGGTGCTCGTTCTTCAGCAGCACCTGGGATTCCCGCACCGCCTGGCGAGCCAGGTCGCGGTGCTGCTTGCTGCCGATGGTGTTCATGAACCGCCGGTCGGTCAGCGGGTGCTCGAACAGGCCGAGCTCGAACTTCTTGGTGAGGATGCGGCGGTTCGCGTCGTCGATGCGGGACATCGGGACGCGGCCCTGCTGCACCAGCGACTTCAGCGTGTCCTCGAACTTCACGAATTCGAAGGGCACCATCACCATGTCGATGCCGGAGTTGATCGAGGCTTCGACCTCTTCGGGGGTGAACCCGGACTTGCCGTCGATCTTGTCGACGCCGTTGTAGTCCGAGATGACGAAGCCCTTGAAGCCGAGCTCCTTCTTGAGGACGTCGTTGATCAGATACGACCCGGCGTGCATCTTCACGCCGTTCCAGCTGCTGTAGGAGATCATCACCGAGCCGACGCCCCGCTGGACCGCGGCCTTGAACGGCGGCAGGTGGATCGCGCGCAGCTCCTGCTCGCTGATCTCGGTGTTGCCCTCGTTGACGCCGCCGGTCGTGCCGCCGTCACCGACGTAGTGCTTGGCGGTGGCGAGGATCGAGCCCGGCTGGTCGAGCGAGCGGCCCTGCAGCCCAGTGATGATCGACGTCATTTCCGTGGCCAGCTGCGGAACTTCGCCGAAGGACTCGTAGGTACGGCCCCAGCGGTCGTTGCGCGCGACGCACAGGCAGGGCGCGAAGTCCCAGTCGATACCGGTTCCGGAGACCTCTTCCGCGGTGGCGCGGCCGATCTTCTGCACCAGCTGCGGATCGCGCGTCGCGCCGAGGCCGATGTTGTGCGGGAAGACGGTGGCGCCATAGAGGCCGTTGTGGCCGTGGACGGCGTCGACGCCGTAGATGAGCGGGATCCCCAGCGGGGTCGACAGCGCCGCCTTCTGGAAGCCGTCGTACATGTCGGCCCAGGTGACGGCGTTGTTCGGGGTCGGCTGGGAGCTGCCACCCGAGAGCAGCGAGCCGAGCTTGGCGGTCGCGACGTCGGCAGGCGACTTCGTGCCGAGCCGCTCGGCCTGCATCATCTGGCCGATCTTGTCATCGAGGCTCATGCGCGCCATCAGGTCGGCCACCCGGACCTTGACCGGACGCCAGGAATCCTTGTACGCCGGGCCGTTTCCGGCGAGCGCGGTGTTGTGGGAGGCGAACAGCAGCCCCACTGCCAGCAGTCCGGTGCCCAGCCGGCGTGCGAGCCGCGGCCGGGTCCTCATCATCGAGAGACCAAAGTTCACGTCTTAAATTAATGCATATATATCCGTAGTTGGTCCAGACCTCCGGACCATCTCGGTTACCACTGAACGGGATTCGCCGCTTCTACCAGCACTTTTCCCGCCCGCACCGCCGCGACTAGGCCGTTCGGCGGCTCACCAAGGTTCATTCGGCCGCCACCGACACAACAGTCCTTTATGGACGAACCCGCAAGCTCGCAACCGAGCGGATCAGCGGTCCGAGCGGAGGGAGGCCGGGTCGAACGAATCCCAGTACGCGTCCTCGTCTTCGTCCTCAACCGAAGCCGAAGTAGCCGGGGCAGCAGCGGAAGCGGAAGCGGAAGCGGTTTCGCCCAGCCGTTCCGCGCGCTGGCGCTGGAACTCCGCCACCGTCATCCCCGGGTCGTCCTCCGCGGACCGGGCCGGCGCGGGCATTCCCGTCATCCGCTCGATCATGAACGTCATGTCCTCGCCGAGCAGCAGCGCGACCTTGTTGTAGCCGTCCTGCATCGCCTCGCGCATCGCCGCCTGCGCGACCTCCACGATCAGCGAGCCCAGCCGCGAAGCGTCGACGTTCACCGCGCCCGGCGCGAGCCACAGCCGCAGCAGCTTGCCGCGCGCGTCGACGGTCAGCTCGACCAGGCCGTCGGTGTCGTGCGCCGTGCCGCGGGCCTGCTTCATCAGGTCCTCGACCTTGGCCATCGCCTCGTCCCGCGCGCGGGCCTGGGTGATGAGCTGGCGGGTGGTGAGGGTGACCGGGACCTCGTCGACCATCGCGCTCACCTTCCGAATTCGGCAGAGTAGCCCGAGTGCGGCTCGGCGTCCGGGTCGTCGTCGGGCAGCGGTTCGTAGCCCAGCGCGCGCAGGTTCGAGTCGTCGGCGCCCAGCACCGGCGCCAGCGTCTGGTACATCCGGTCGCCCGCGCGCCGCGTGGCCCGCTGGGACAGTTCGAGAATCTGCTCGGCCAGCACCGCGGAGCCGTACCGCAGCGCCGAACGGTGCAGCTGCAGCCCGGTCAGCAGACCGCCGGGGGCGACCTCGACCTCGATCGCGCCGTCGCTCGAGGACGCCTTGCCCGTCACCGGACCCGATCGGGCGAAGCGCGCGTCGGCTTCCGACGCGGCCCGGTCCGCCTGTTCGGCGACCCGCGCCGCCGCGAGGTCCATGTCGAAGTCAGCCACGGTACGAAATTACCCCGTCGGCCGGTAGAAGCCGATGAAGGACTGGCCCGCGTTGGTGGTGCGGATCTTGCTGATCTGCACCGGGTCGCCGGCCTCGACCATCTGCCCGTCGCCGATCACCATCGCGACGTGCCCCGACCAGACGACCAAGTCGCCCGGCAGCAGCTGGTCGATCGAGGGCACCTCGGCGCCGACGGTCTGCTGCGCGGCCGTACGCGGCAGTTGCAACCCGGCGTCCTGGTACGACGTCATGGTCAGCCCGCTGCAGTCGAGCCCCTGCCCGCGCGCCGTGCCGCCCCAGACGTAGGGCACACCGAGCTGGGAAAGCGCCGCCCGCACTGCCTTGGCCGCGGTCTCGTTGGGCGCCATCACCGTCTTGCCGCCGGGCAGGTTGATGCCGACGCCGGTGCCGGGCTGCGGCGGGATCGCGACCGGCAGCCGCGGCTTGCTGAACGAGCCGCCGCCCCCGCCGCCGCCTCCCCCACCGCCGTCGCCACCGCCGGAATGTCCGCCGGTGTAACCACTGTTGGTGTTGAACGACTTGTCGACCTTGGTGCTGCTGGTGTGCGTCGAGTCGTCGCCGCCGAGCCGGACGCCGATCTCGGTCAGCTGGTTGATGGCCTGCTCGCTGATCGTCGCGGCCTGGCCGGTCAGCTGGCTGATCTTGGTCTGCAGCTTCATCAGGATGTCTCGGCGGGCGGCGGCGCGACTTTCCGGCGGCTGGATGTTCTCCACCGCGGCCAGCGCCTTCATCGACGCCGAGATCTCCTTGATGACCTGGTCGCGGACCTGGTCGTTCTTGATCTCGCCGACGTGCAGCGTCTCGGCCGCTTCGGCGACCGCCTTCTCGATCTCGGCGCTTTCGTCGAGCAGGTCCTGGACTTCCTTCTCCAGGCTCTGCGAAGTCGCGGTCGCGCGGTCGGCGGTGTTCCCGGACGCGGAACTGGTCAACGTCTGACGGTTCGCCGCGGCTGTCGCGTGCGTCTTGCCGACCGAGGACTGCAGCGACACGTGCGCGTCGCGCGCGCCGTTGATGGCGGCGGGATTGTGCTTCAGCTTCTGCGCGAACTGGTTCGTGGGCTCGAGACCACTCCGGACGATCTCCTGGACGTGCTCGGTCACGTCAGTTCCGTCCCGAGCCGCTTCAGGACGTCGCCGTGCTCCGCCTCGACAGCGCCGTAGTTCGCTTCGGTGCGCCGCGCGGCGTCGCCGACGTCGCTCCACGAGCCGCCGACGCGGTGCATCCGCTCCTGGAGCGAACGCATCCGGCTGCTGTAGGCGTTCGAGAGGCCGGATTCCCCGCCCATCTCCGAGAAACCATCACCCGAAAGTGTGACGTGCGGGCCGACGTGTTTCTCCGCGGCGCCCTTCAGCTCACCACCGAGCGGGTCGACCTCCCGCGCGTACCGCGAGTACGCGCCCTCGTCGACGTGGTACCCCGAATGCGAACCGTCCACTGGCCCTCCCGCCTCACCAGGGATGCGACGTGCGCGGCCCGCCCCTGGTTCCCCTTGCTGCGCGACTCAGCCTAAACCAGGACGCGTACCCGGGTGGGCGAAATGCCCGGAGTCAGCCCGCCAGCGCCTGGTCCAGCCAGCTGCTCTGCTGCCAGTTGACGACCTGGCCCTTGGCCACCACGGTCGGCGTGCCGAAGCCCTTCTCGCCGTTGCCGAAGTCCTGCTGCAGGGCGGGGTCGTTCCCGATCTGCTGGAAGGCGGCGTTCACCTGGTCGTCGTAGGTGCCGGCGGTGACCGTGGCGGCGAACTTCGGGTCGGTGATCCCGAGCCCCTTGCCCAGGTCGATCAGCTGCTGCTTGTCGTACCCGCGCTTGCCTTCTTCGGGCTGTGACTTGAACAGCGCGTCGTGGAACTGGACGAACTTGCCGGCGTCGGCCGCGGCCAGTGCCGCGTTCGCCGAGTCGAGCGAGTAGCCCGCCGGGTTGGAACGGTTGTTGAGCAGCGGCACCATGTGGTACTTGACCTGCAGCTGGCCGTTGTTGATCGCCTGCTCGATCTGCGTGCGATAGGTCTTTTCGAACTCGCCGCAGATCGGGCAGAGGAAGTCGGCGTAGACGTCGATGGTCGCCTTCGCGCCCGGCTTGCCGACGGTCACCACGACGCCGTCGCGCTTCTGCACGACACCCGCGGCGAGCGACGTCCCCGCGGCCGGGTTGATCGACTGCCCCTCGGTCTTGTCGCGGCTCGCGATCGTCCACAGCACGCCGCCGAGGATCAACGCGGCCACCACGACCACGACGACGACCCCGAGGTAGATCTTCCGGCGATCCGACGCCGCGTTCCGCGCCTGCACGACCGATCGGCTGGCCTGTGCCTGCTGACGCTGATTCCGAGCGGTCCGCTCAGTTCCACCCACGATGTATCAGTTCCCTTCCGCGATACCCGAGTAGTCGTGCCCGGGTTCGGTGGAGTTCCCGCGGCCCCGGGAAAGCCAGCCGTCGACCGAGAACCAGGTCCGCGGCCGGGCCAGCAGCCACACCGCCAGCAGCGCGAACCCGCTGTCCCGCAGGATTTCCTGCGGGTACTCGGTCTGGCCCTGCGAAACCTGGCCGCCGCCGCCGAAGCAGCCGCAGTCGATGCTGAGCCCGCGGGCCCACGACTGGGCGATCCCGGCGATCAGG
Organism: uncultured Actinomycetota bacterium; assembly: GCA_963762765.1. Classification (GTDB taxonomy): domain Bacteria; phylum Actinomycetota; class Actinomycetes; order Mycobacteriales; family Pseudonocardiaceae; genus Amycolatopsis. The sequence goes on along the minus strand of CAVXMR010000003.1, from coordinate 62,766 downwards.
ATCAGCAGCAGCACCAGCGCCGCGCCCGCAACGTACCGCGTCGCGAAGCCGGCCAGCAGGCCCAGCCCCAGCAGGAGCTCGACCAGCGGCAGCGCGGTGGCGACCACGCCGACCAGGCCGTGCGGCAGCACGTCGTAGGCCTGCACGGCGATGTAGGTCTGCCCCGGATCGACCAGCTTCAGCGCACCCGAAACCAGCCACACGGCCGCCAGCCCGAGCCGGGCGAGCGTGCCGATGGTGTTCAGCACAGGTTGGGACCGTCGCTCCACGCGCTTAGGCTAACGGCCTGACCTGAGAACACTGTGAGGGCGGGAGGGGGCCGAAATGCGGGTTCGCGGCTTTCTCGCCCTCGTTTTCCTGCTGGTCATGGCCACCGCCTGCGGTCCGGCGAAGGTTTCGCTCGCGGATTCGGTGGTCAAGCGCGCGAGTGCGACGAATCACCTCACGATCGGGATCAGATTCGACGCGCCGGGCCTTTCCGAGCGGACCATCGACGGCCGGTTCGTCGGCTTCGACGTCGACGTCGCGCGGTACGTCGCGGGTCAGCTCGGCGTCGGGGACATCACCTGGCGCGAGACGACCTCGGCCACCCGTGAAACCGACCTCACCTCCGGCACGGTGGACCTGGTGGTGGCGACGTACTCGATCACCGACAAGCGCAAGCAGACGGTCACCTTCGCCGGGCCTTACTTCACCACCGGCCAGGACCTGCTGGTGCGCCGCACGTCGGCCGACATCACCGGGCCGGAGACGCTCAACGGCCGCCGGCTCTGCTCGGTGACCGGGTCCACCCCGGCCCAGCAGGTGAAGGACCGGTTCGCCCAGGCCGTTCAGCTGGTCGAGTACCCGCGGTACCCCGATTGTGTGACGGCGCTGCTCGCCGGGCAGATCGACGCGATGACCACGGACGCGGTGATCCTCGCCGGGTACGTCACGCGGGATCCCGAGCTGCTCAAGGTCGTCGGCAAGCCGTTCTCGAAGGAGAACTACGGCGTCGGGCTGCGTCACGGCGACACGGAGGGCCAGACCGCGGTGAACGACGCGATCAAGAAGATGATCGCCGGCGGCGACTGGCTGCGGTCGCTGCAGGCGAACATCGGCCCGTCCGGCTACCCGCTGCCCGCACCACCCGAGGTCACCGAGCGGTGAAACTGCCCGACCTGCCCGTCCGCTCCGTGCTGCCCGACGTGGTCGCCGCCCTCGATGCCCATGGCACCGCCGTGCTCGTCGCGCCGCCGGGGACCGGCAAGACGACGCTGGTCCCGCTGGCGCTGGCCTCTGACGGCGGTCGTGTCGTCGTGGCCGAGCCGCGACGGCTGGCCGCGCGCGCCGCGGCCGCGCGGATGGCGTCGATCCTGGGCGAACCGGTCGGGGAGACCGTCGGATACGCCGTGCGCGGCGACCGGAAGACGTCGGCGCGCACGCGGATCGAGGTCGTCACGTCGGGGCTGCTGGTGCGGCGGGTGCAGGGTGATCCGGAACTGCCAGGGGTGTCGACGGTGCTGCTCGACGAGTGCCACGAACGGCATCTGGACGCGGACCTGCTGCTCGCGCTGCTGCTGGACGTCCGCGCCGGGCTGCGGGAGGACCTGCGGCTGCTGGCGACGTCGGCGACCGTGGCGGCCGGCCGGCTCGCGACGTTGCTCGGCGACGCGCCGGTGATCACGGCGACTGCGCGGACGTATCCGGTGACGATGTCCTACCTGCCGCCCGCGCGCGGAGAACGTCCCGAGGCGGCGGTCGCCCGGGCGGTGCGGACCGCACTGTCCGAAGGGGACGGTGACGTCCTGGCTTTCCTGCCCGGCGCCGGGGAGATCGCGCGGACGACGTCGCTGCTGTCCAATGTGGACGTCTTTCCGCTGCATGGTCGGCTTTCCGCGGCACGGCAGGACGAAGCGCTGCGGCCGCGTCCGGGGCGACGGGTCGTGCTCGCCACCGCCGTCGCGGAGTCGAGCCTGACCGTGCCGGGAGTGCGGGCGGTCGTGGACTCCGGACTCGCGCGGGTGCCGCGGGTCGACCATCGGCGTGGCCTGCCGGGGCTGGCGACCGTGCGGGTGTCGGCGGCGGTGGCCGAGCAGCGATCCGGGCGTGCCGGGCGTGAGGCGCCGGGCCGGGCGTACCGCTGCTGGGCCTCGCATGAGCAGGCGACGCTGGCGGCCTATCCCGAGCCGGAGATCCGGACCGCGGAGCTGGCCCGGCTGGCCTTGGAACTCGCGTGCTGGTCGACGCCGGACGGCAGCGGCCTCGCGTGGTGGGATCCGCCGGGCGAAGGCGCCCTGGCGGCCGGCCGCGCTTTGCTGGCCACGCTCGGAGCCGTTGGCACGGACGGGATTGTGACGCCGCGTGGGCGTCGGATGGCCGAGCTCGGCCTGCATCCACGGCTGGCGAGGGCGTTGCTGGACGGCGCCGCGGCGGTCGGCGCCGCCGGCGCGGCCGAGGTCGTGGCGCTGCTCGACGCGGGCGGCACGCTCACCGACGTCGAGGCGGAACTGCGGCGGCTGCGTTCGTCCTCCGACGACGGGGCACGGCGGTGGAAGAAGGAGGTCCAGCGGCTGACGCGGCTGGTTTCCGGCTCGGGGCGGCCGGATCCGGCGCTTGTGGTCGCGCTGGCCCATCCGGAACGGCTGGCGCGGCGCCGGTCCGGCGGCGGCCCGGTGTACCTGATGGCCGGCGGGACGGCGGCGGAGCTCCCCGCGGGCAGTGGCCTGGACACCGAGTGGCTGGCCGTGGCGGAGGCGACCCGCGACCCCGGCCGCGCGCACGGCACGATCCGGCTCGCCGCGGCGGCGGACGCTTCGCTGGCCGTCCGGGCGGCGCCGGCACTGGTGTCCGAAGTGGACGAAGTGGCGTGGTCCGGCGGCGACGTCGTGGCGCGGCGGATCCGGCGGCTGGGGGCGATCACGCTCTCGTCGTCGCCGCTGACCTCCCCGGATCCTGCGTTGGTGCGCTCGGCTTTGGTGGACGGGCTGCGCGCGGAGGGGCTCGGTCTGCTGCGGTGGAGCGAGGATGCTTCGCGCCTGCGTGACCGATTGGCGTTCCTGCACCGCGTCTTGGGGGCGCCGTGGCCCGCGGTGGACGACGCGGCTTTGCTGTCCACGGTGGACTCCTGGCTCGGGAACGCCCGGCGGCGTTCGGATCTGGCGTCCCTGGACGCCGGTGCGGCGCTGCGGACGTTGCTGCCGTGGCCGGAGGCGTCCCGGCTGGACGAGCTGGCGCCGGATCGGCTGCGGGTGCCGTCGGGGTCGCAGATCCGCGTCGACTATCGCGGTGACCAGCCGGTGCTGGCGGTGAAGCTGCAGGAGACCTTCGGCTGGACGGAAACGCCGTCGCTGGCCGGTGTCCCGGTGGTGCTGCACCTGCTCTCCCCCGCCGGGCGGCCGGCGGCGATCACCGCGGACCTCGCGACGTTCTGGACCACGGGCTACCCGGCCGTCCGCGCGGACCTGCGCGGCCGCTACCCCAAGCACCCCTGGCCCGACGACCCCGCGGCCGCGGCCCCCACCCGCCACACCACCCGCCGCCGCCCCTGAGCGCCCAAGCACCCCAATGTGGCATTGGGTGGTAGGCGCCCAATGTGGCATTCGGTGCGTCTGACGCACCCAATGCCACATTGGGTATTCCCTGCCGAAAGTCGGGGGTGACGCGGGACCGTCGTCCGATGTCCCGGGCACCCTCGGCGCCGCAGACTTCCTCGCATGATCACACTTCGAGGACTCACGAAGCGCTACGGGGAGAAGACCGTCGTCGACGCGCTCACGTTCGACGTCCAGGCGGGCCAGGTGACCGGTTTCCTCGGCCCCAACGGCGCCGGGAAGTCGACGACCATGCGGATGACGCTCGACCTCGACACCCCGCAGGCGGGCGAGGTCCTGATCGGCGGCAAGCGGTACTCCGAGCTGCGACATCCGCTACGGGAGGTCGGCGCCCTGCTGGAAGCCAAGGCCCTGCATCCGGGCCGCGGCGCCGGAAAGCACCTCTTGGCCATGGCACGCAGCAACGGCATCCCCACGAGCCGCGTCGAGGAGGTCCTGGCGATCGTCGGGCTGTCCGACGTCGCGGGCAAGCGAGCCGGGCAGTTCTCGCTCGGCATGGGGCAGCGGCTCGGCATCGCTGGCGCGCTGCTCGGCGACCCCGGCGTGCTGATGTTCGACGAGCCGGTCAACGGGCTCGACCCGGACGGTGTGCGCTGGGTGCGTCAGCTGATGCGGTCGCTGGCCGCCGAGGGGCGCACGGTGTTCGTGTCCAGCCATCTGATGAGCGAGATGCAGCTGACCGCGGACCACCTCGTCGTCATCGGGCGAGGGCAGCTGCTGGCCGACGCGCAGGTCGACGAGTTCATCGCGGGCAACTCCCGCGCCACGGTGGCGGTGCGAGTGCCTGGTGCCGCCGAACGCGCGCGCTTCGAACGACGGCTACGTGACGAAGGCGCGCTCACGCATTCCGACGCGGATGAGCTGATCGTCGACGGCCTGGACGTCACGCGCATCGGCGATCTCGCGCACGAGCTGGGCATCCGGCTGCACGGACTCAGCGAGCGGACGGCGTCGCTGGAGCAGGCGTACATGGAACTGACCGCTTCGTCGGTGGAATACGGGGTGTCGGCATGACGACGATGAAACGCACCGGCGGCTTCGCGGGCGCGGTGGCGGCGGAGTGGACGAAACTCTGGTCGGTCCGGGCGACCTGGTGGTGCCTGATCAGCGGCACCGCGCTGATGTTCTTGTACAGCACGGCATCCGGCATCGCCCAGCGCTACGACGGCGACCGGCCGACGGGCGCGCACACGATCGCGCTCGGTGGCGGGTTCTATCTGACCCAGTTCACCGTGATCGCGTTGTCGACCCTGTTCGTGACCAGCGAATACAGCAGCGGCGGCATCCGCTCGACGCTGCTGTGGACACCGGTGCGCGAGCACGTGGCACTGGCGAAGGCGGCGATCCTGGTGCCGGTGCTGTTCGTCTTCGGCGCCGGGCTGTCGCCGGCCGCGATGGCGCTGGCGAGCGTGCTGAAGGACGGCCACGGCCTGCCGACCTCGTTGGCCGAGGGCCTGACCGCGGCGCTCGGGACGGGCGCGTACTACGCGTTGCTCGGGGTGCTGTGCACCGGCTTCGGCTGGGCGCTGCGCAGCGCTGCCGGCGCGTTGGTCGCGGTGCTCGTGCTGCTCCTGCCGCTGCCGGTGGTGCTGGCGTCGTTCGGGCTGACCGCGGCCGTCGACTACTTCCCCGGCATCGCGGGGGTCAACGGCATGCTCGTCTCGGGGGCGCAGAACCCGGTGACCGGCCAGGCCACGGCCTACGCGCCCTGGGTGGGCGTCCTGATCTGCGCGGCCTGGGCCGCCGCCGCTCTCCTCGGGGGCACCACGGTCCTTCGCCGCCGCGACGCCTGAGGCCGGGTGCTCGGGGCTAGGCCGGGGAGACTCAACGGCCGGCAGCCGTCGAGTCTCCCCCGGCCAGCCCGGCCTCGTACGCCGTGATCGCGGCCTGTACCCGGTTCTTCGCGCCGAGCCGGGTCAGGATCGTGCTCACGTGCGCCTTCACCGTGCCCTCGACGACGAAGATCCGGGCCGCGATGTCCGCATTGGACAGTCCGGAACCCACCAGGGACAACACTTCCCGCTCCCGCGGCGTCAGCTGAGCGATCTTCTCCCGCGCCGCCGAACCGCGCGCGAGCTGCCCGCCGGACAGCCTCGCGATCACGCGCTGTGCGACCTTCGGCGAGAGGAACGCGGCACCATCGGCGACCGCGTGGATCCCGGCCAGCAGCTCCCGAGGATCGCCCGACTTCAGCAGGAAACCCCCGGCGCCGAGGCTCAATGCTCGCTCGATGTAGTCGTCCTCGCCGAACGTGGTCAGCATGATCACGCCGGTCGAGGGCTGCAGCCGCCGGATCTCCGCGGCCGCGCCGAGGCCGTCCAGCACCGGCATCCGGATGTCGAGCAACACGACGTCCGGGCGCGTGGCCAGCACCTTCTCGACCGCCTCCCGGCCGTCGCCCGCCTCGGCGACCACCTCGATCGTCTCGTCCGCGCGCAGGATCGAAGCCACCCCCGCCCGCAGCAGCATCTCGTCGTCGGCCAGCACAACGCGGATCACCGCGCCCCCTCTTCGTATTCGGTCTTCTCCACCAGCTTGCCCGCCACGAAACACAGCCGGTAGGCCGCGTAGTTCGTGTTCAGGAAGGACCGTCCGGTCCCGTAGTACTCGCACTGCGCGCCGAGCGGCACGAACGGCTCCCCGCGGTCCGGCCGCGACAGCCGCTGATGCGCCGGCAGCAGCGCCGCGATCTCACCGCGCGACTGCCCGAGCCGGAGCCGCGCGTAGGTGTCCGGCTCCAGGACCGAGCTGTACCACTGACTCAGGAACACCACCCCGCTCACCGCGACGACCATCGCGAACAGCACCACCGGCACCGCCACCGCCTGGATCAGGCTGCGCCGCACGTCCCGGCGGGCGAGCTCCAGCTCACGGGCCGACGTCGACGGCCCGACCTCCGCCTCCGCCGCGGCCCGGCTCTCCGGCGTCTCCTCGACCGGCACGCCGTGGTGCGGAAGCGTCGCGGTGACGGCGAATCCGCCGTCATAACCGCCCGCCCGCAGCGTCCCGCCGACCAGCCGGACGCGCTCACGCAGGCCGATCAGCCCTCGCCGTCCCGAAGCCGCGCCGGGCAGCGGGCCGGCAGGCGGCGGCCGGTTCACGACGCTGACCTCGGTGAGCCCGTCGGCGGTGCGCACCCGGACCGTCACCGCGGCGCCCGGCGCGTGCTTGGCGACGTTGGTCAGCGACTCCTGGACCACCCGATAGACGGCCAGCCCGATCATCGGCGGCACGTCCTCGGTGTCCACAGTGGACTCGATGAGCAGCCCCGAGTCCCGCGCCCGGCCGATCAGCTCGGCGAGGTCGCCCTGCACCGGCTCGGTCGGCGCGGAGTCCTCCCGCAGCACGCCGATGATCTCGCGCAGCCGCTCGGTGGCGTCCGCGGCGCCGGACCGCAGCTCCCCCGCCGCGACCCGCTGCTTCTCTCCGAGCCCGGCGTCGAGTTCCAGGGCGGCCGCACGCACCGCGATGAGGCTCAGTTCGTGGCCGAGTGAGTCGTGCATATCGCTGGCGATGCGGGCGCGTTCGCGCAGCCGGGCCTGGTCGGCGATCAGCCGCTGGCGGCTCTCCATCTCCTCCGCGCGCCGCCAGCCGGTCCGCGCCAGCTCCCCGCGCAGCCGGACGTACCGGCCGAGCAGCCACGGCGAGACCGAGCCGAACACCAGGATGGCGCACAGCGCGGCCCAGTCCCCGATCCCGTCCGGCCCGACCAGCAGCGCCAGCGGGAGCCCGAGCAGCGCGACGATCCCGGCGAGCAGCAGCGCCGGACGGGCCCGCGGCATCCGCAGCCCGGCCAGGTAGCTCATCGCGGCCAGCACGAACACCACCCACACCGGCACGCGCTGGCCGTACGGGAACGGCACGGCCAGCGACCCGGCCATGGCGACGCCCAGGGAGACCAGCGGGTACCGGCGCGCGGTCGCGACCGACACGGCGACGACCACGAGCCCGCCGATGAGCTCCCACGGCAGCGGGTTGCTCACGGCGTCGCTCACCACGATGAAGGCCAGGACCAGGCCGAGCCCGACGTCGAGCGCCACCCGCCACCTGCGCCTGATCACCTCCCGCACGGCACCGACGCTACAAGCCGCCGACCGGCGCGGACCACTGCCGAAAGTCAATATCCACGCATCGGCGGTCCCGATGTTGCATGATGATCCACCATGGCCGAGCGCACACTCGCCGAACAGCTCGGCGGATATCTCCCGGTAGGCATCGAGGCCCTCGAAGAGCCCGAGCGTCAGGACCTCGCCAACGCGCTGCACAGCGCGCGCAAACGGCAGGCGAAGGCCCTCGCGGAGGCCGGCGAGGAAGGCCTCAAGTACGTCCCGGCGCTGCTGCGCGGCGCGGTCCGCAAGGTGGTGGGCCTGTGACCTCGGAGAACTACGCCGCCCAGGCCGAGATCCTCAAGCTCGCCCGCGTGCTGGACGTCGAGCCGGCGCGGCTGGCCTACCTCGCCCGCGTCGACGCCGACGACCTGCAGGCCTTCCGCGAGCAGGTCACCGACACGCTGTTCGACGCGCACGTCGCCGTGCTGCAGCGGATGGCGCTGGCCGCGCGGCTGATCCCCGGACCGGTGCTGGCGAAGATCGCCGAGAAGGTGTTCGGGCCGCTGCTGTGCGCGCGGATCGCCGGGCTGGTGGACGTCTCCCGCGGCGTGGACGTCGCCAAGCGCCTGCACCCGAGGTTCCTCGCCGAGGTCGCGGCCGATCTCGACCCACGGCGCGCGAGCGCGATCATCGCCCGCATCCCCCTGGACACCGTCGTCGCGGTGGCCACCGAGCTGGCCCGGCGCGAGGACTGGATCACGCTCGGCCGGTTCGTCGGGCACCTGCCGGACGAGACCGTGCGCCGCAGCCTCGAAATCATCGACGACCCCGGGCTGCTCCGGATCGCGTTCGTGCTCGACGACAAACGGCGCATCGACCACGTCATCGGCCTGTTGCCCGAGGGCAGGCTCGGCCGGATCATCACGGCCGCGGGCGCCGACGAGGACCTCTGGGCACCCGCGCTCGACCTGCTCAGCCACCTGAGCGAAGCCCGCCTGGCGACGGTGTCACCGCTGCTGGACGCGCTTCCCGAGGGCCTGCGTGAGCGTGCTCAGGCGACGATCAAATAGACCCCGTAGACCACGATCGCGGCACACACCGCGAAGCAGACGACCGAGCCGACGAGCGATCCGGCGCCGCTCGCGCCCGACTCGCGGGCGGCTTCGCGCTGCGAGAGCCCGACCACCCCGAACGAGAACAGGCCGGCGAGCACGACCACGGACACGAGTGCGATGACGGAAACGAGGCCCAGGGCGCCCCAGTCGATGTTCATGGCGCTCCTCAGACCGCGACCGGTACGGCCGGCTCGGGTTCGTTGACGGTGTTCGCGGTGACCGGGTTGCGCTTGGACGCGAGGTAGATGCCCAGCGCGACGACCACGCCGATCGCGCCGACCAGAACCGTGCCCCAGGTCCCGAGCGTCGAGACCTCGGAGGCGAGCGCGCCGACGATGGCGGCGGCGGGCAGCGTCAGCGCCCACGCGATCACCATCTTGCCCGCGACGCCCCAGCGGACCTCGGCGAGCTTGCGGCCGAGGCCGGAGCCGATGATGCCGCCCGAGCAGACGTGCGTGGTGGACAGCGCGAAGCCGAGGTGCGAGGAGGCCAGGATGACCGCCGCGGCGCTCGTCTCGGCCGCGAACCCTTGCGGCGTCTGGATTTCGGTGAGCTTCTTGCCCATCGTCTGGATGATCCGCCAGCCGCCGAGGTAGGTGCCGAGCGCGATCGCGGTGCCGGCGCTGAGGATGACCCAGATCGGCGGGGACGAGCCCGGCGCGAGCGAACCGGAGGCGATCAGCGTCAGCGTGATGACACCCATCGTCTTCTGCGCGTCGTTCGTGCCGTGCGCCAGGGAGACCAGCGAGGCGGACATGACCTGCCCGGCCTTGAACGTGCGGCCCACGACGTCCTGCTTGGCCCTCGCGGTGATCCGGTAGACCATGAAGGTGCCGATGGTCGCGACGAGCCCGGCGACGAGCGGCGAAGCCAGCGCGGGGATCAGGACCTTCTCGACGACCTTCGCGAAGTGCACCGCGTCGGCGCCGGAGGCGATCCAGGTCGCGCCGATCAGCCCGCCGAAGAGCGCGTGCGACGAGCTCGACGGCAACCCGACCAGCCACGTCACGAGATTCCAGACGATCGCCCCCACCAGCCCGGCGAAGATGATCACCGGGGTGACCTTGGCGTCGTCGACAATGCCGCCGGAGATCGTCTTGGCGACCTCCACGCTCAGGAAGGCGCCGACCAGGTTCAGCACCGCCGAGATGGCCACCGCCACTCTGGGCTTCAGCGCGCCGGTCGCGATCGACGTGGCCATGGCATTCGCCGTGTCGTGGAAGCCGTTGGTGAAGTCGAACGCCAGCGCGGCGACGATCACCACCAGCACGATCACCGAGAAATCCATGCGGCACTCCTCCGGTTCAGAGAGGCGGCATCGGGTCGTCAGGAACGCTACCTATCGGGTGACCCGGCCCCGATCCCCATCGCGTGACGGCTTCCTGAACTCTCCGTGAACCGGCTGCTGGGGCTGGCCCTACCCCGAAGACGGTGGCGCGGCCCAGTGGCATTCACGGACCTTGGCTGGGGAGCGGGTTCTGGCCCATGAAGCGAGCACCGTTGGCCGCGGACTCGCGGACCGCGGCGAAGCCGTAGATGGTCATCTCGCGTTCGTAGGCGGCGACGGCTTCGAGGAGCGGAGTGGAGGCGAGGGCAGCGGCGAGCGTGGCGCCATCGCGCAACGCCGTGTTCGCGCCCGCGCCGGCCGCCGGGCTCATCGCGTGGATCGCGTCGCCCACCAGCGTCACCCGCGACGGTTCCCACAGCCCGATCGGGACGCTCGTGCGGATTCCCAGGGGGAACGTCGCGTCGACGTCCCACTGCTCGATGAATCCCCGGGCGCGCGGATGCCAGCCGTCGACCAGGTCCAGCGCGAGCTTTTGCAGGTCGGGGCCGGACATCGCGGCGAGTTCGTCGTCCGTGCGGCCCATGACCTCACGGCGGGCGCCGACCGAGCAGGTCATGTACGGCTCGCCGTCGCGCAGCCGCAGCTCCGGCACCAGCCGGGCACACGCCTGCGCGACCGGTTCGGGGTAGTCGACCGGCGCGAACCCGACCATCGTGCGATCGGTCCCGACCACCATCGAGAACACCGCGAACATCTCGGGATCGAACAACGCCCGCGTCGCCGACGTGAGCGGAATCCGGCCGTACAGCTGGACAAGCCCGGTGTCGACGACATCCAGCTGCGGCAGATACTGCTGTCGCACCGGGGAATTCACGCCGTCGGCGCCGGCGAGCAGGGTGCCGCGAGCGGAAGTCCCGTCGGCGAAATACGCTGTCACGCCGTCATTGTCGGTTTCGTAGCGCGTGAATCGCTTGCCGTAGTGGACTTCCTGACCGTGCAGCAGGATCTGCCGCAGGGTGAAGCGGTTGATGTTGAGATGGGGACCGTCCGCGGCCAGCTGGGTGACCGCCGTCAACTGCTCGTCATAGACGTTCGTTTGGGGCAGTGCGCGGCCCGCGGTGGCGCGGAACAGTTCATGCAGCTCAGGGTCGAGGACCGCCCGCAACGCGGAGTCGCCGGCTTGGTCGATGTGCAGGCGATAACCCTGCAACCGGGCCTCGGGCGATTCGTCGCGTTCGTAGACCTGGCAAGGGATTCCGGCCCGGCGCAGTCCTTGCGCCAGGCACAGCCCGCCCAAACCGGCACCCACGATGATCACCGACACAGCAGTCCCTTCGTCACGAATGAGGAAGGGACGCACAGGTAAGCCAGCATGCTCGAGGCACTCTTTACCGCCGAGAGCACATCGATACCGCGCCGCCCGGACTAACCCATACCGGACTGTGTCTTCGCGCGTCCTCTGCGAGATACGTTAGCGCAGACGTTCTCCGGCGCGCCACACCATTTTCGTGAGCGGCACCCCCGGCCGGTACGCCAGGTGGGTGACCGACGGCGCTTCGAGCACGTGAATGTCGGCTCGCGCACCAGGTCGCAGGACGCCGACGTCGTCGCGCCGCAGCGCCCGCGCTCCCCCTGCGGTGGCCGCCCAGACGGCCTCCTCGATCGTCATCCGCATCTGCAGCACGGCGGTGGCGACACAGAACGCCATCGACGTCGTGTACGAGCTGCCGGGATTGGCGTTGCTGGCCAAGGCGACCGTCGCTCCGGCGTCGAGCAGCCGTCGCGCGGGCGCGAGCGACTGGCGGGTCGAGAGGTCGCACGCGGGCAGCAGCGTCGCCACGGTTTCGGATGCCGCAAGGGCTTCGACGTCGGCGTCGCTGAGGTAGGTGCAGTGGTCGACGCTGGCGGCGCCGAGTTCGACCGCAACTCGCACGCCCGGGCCCTCGCCAAGCTGGTTGCCGTGCACCCGCAGGCCGAGCCCACGCCCGGCCGCGGCCTTGAGGACCCGCTCCGACTGGGCCTCGTCGAACGCGCCGGTCTCGCAGAAGACGTCCGCCCAGCGCACGTGTTCCGCCACAGCTTCGAGCATTTCGCCACACACGAGGTCCACATAGGACTCCGCGTCGGCGCCCGGCGGGACCAAGTGCGCTCCCAGGAACGTCACCTCGTCGACGACTTCGGCAGCGATCCGCGCCGACCGGGCCTCGTCAGCGACGCTCAGGCCGTAGCCCGTCTTCGTCTCCAGGCAGGTAGTGCCTTGCTGAGCCGCTTCCTCGACGTGACGACGCAGGTTCGCGGCCAGCTCCTCGTCGGACGCCTCGCGTGTCGCGCCGACGGTGATCGCGATCCCGCCTGCGGTGTAAGGCTTTCCGGCCATCCGCGCCTCGAACTCGGCGGTCCGGTCCCCGGCGAAGACGAGGTGGGTGTGGCTGTCGACCCAGCCCGGCAGCACCGCGCGGCCTTCGACGTCGACGCACTCGTCGGCGTCCGGCGCGTCGGCCGCGGGACCGGCCCAGGCGATCTTCGAGCCGTCGAGCACGAGCGCGGCGTCGCTCAGCCGGCCGAGCTCGGGATCGTGGGTGGTGAGCTCACCGATTCCCGTGATCAGGACTGCCACAGTGCCTCGATCTCCTTGGCCAGTACGGTTTCCGGACGTTCGATCAGCTGGTGCTCCCCGTCCCGCACGACCTCGCGGCCCGCGACGACGACATGCCGGACGTCGGCACCGGAGGCGGCGAAAACGACCCCGGACGGCTCGATCCCGGCGGTACGCACCGTACCGAGATCCACCGTGACGAGGTCCGCTCCCCCACCGACTGCCAGCGCGCCGACCTCGGGCCAGCCGACGGCGGCGTGGTCGGTCCCGGCCGCCAGCAGCTCGTCCGCGCCGAACCGGCCGCGCTGCTCGCTGGCCAGCCGGTCGTCCAGCTCCAACGCCCGCGTTTCCTCGAAGGCGTCGACGACAGCGTTGCTGTCACTGCCGACGCAGAGCCGCACACCCGCGTCGAGCAGCGCTCGGGCCGGGCCGATGCCGTCGCCGAGGTCGCGTTCGGTGGTCGGGCAGAAGCACGCGCGGGCGCGCGCGGCGCCGAGGCGTTCGATGTCGAGCCTGGTCAGATGTGTGGCGTGCACGGCGACCAGCCGGTCGCTGAGCACACCCCGGTCATACAGCAGCTCGGTCGGCGTCGAGCCATACGCGGCAAGGCATTGCTCGTTCTCGGCCCGCTGCTCCGACAGGTGGATGTGCACCGTTCGCCCACTGTCCACTTCAGACAGTTGCTCGGCGGGAACGGCTCGCACCGAATGGATCGCGGCCCCGACCCGGAACGTCTCCGACTCCCGCATCTCGGCGACGCGGTGCGCCCAGGCCGTGGCCGAACCATCGGAAAACCGGCGCTGAACCTCGTCGGGTTCGACGCCGATGCCGCCCGCGAGATAGCAGGTGTCCAGCAACGTCAGCCGGATACCTGCATCCGCGGCCGCGCGGCGCAGCGCGTCGCCCATGGCGTTCGGCTCGGCGTACGGCGTTCCGCCGGGTGCGTGGTGCAGGTAGTGAAACTCGCCGACGCTGGTGTACCCGGCGAGCACCATCTCGGCGTACACGCCGCGCGCGAGCCGGTAGTACGTGTCGGGATCGAGCCGCGACGCCAGCGAATACATCCGCTCGCGCCACGTCCAGAACGTGCCGCGCTCGTGATGCGTCCGCCCGCGCAGCGCCCGGTGGAACGCGTGCGAATGCCCGTTCGCGAACCCCGGCAACGTCAGTCCGCTCAGGACTGTCCCGGCAGGTGACGAATCCGGTGTCACCGCCGCGATCCGCCCGTCGACGACGTCGATCCGCACCGCCGAGGCGATCCCGTCCGGCAGCCAGGCCCGCTCGCACCAGTACGTCGTCATCGCGCCAGCTGCTCCAGCGCGACGGCCAGGGCTTCCGCGCCGCTCTCGACGTCGGCCGCCTCGGCGAACTCCTCCGGCGAGTGGCTGATCCCGGTCGGGTTGCGCACGTACAGCATCCCCGCCGGGACGAACCCGGCGAGGATCGCGGCGTCGTGCCCGGCGCCGGTCGGCAGCTCGGGCACCCCGCCGAGCCAGCCGCCGAGGGCGCGGCGCAGGGCGTCGTCGAACACGACGTCGCCGGAGTACGACTCCCGCGTCACCGCGACCCGGCAGCCCTCCTCCGCCGCCGCGTCCGCCGCGGCCCGGCTGATCCGGGCCACCAGCTCCGGAGTGGCTTCACCGGGCACCCGCGCGTCGAGCCACAAGTCCACTGTGGACGCAATGACGTTGGTTCCGCCAGGGGTCGGCACGAGCCGGCCGACGGTCGCCCGCGCGTCCGGCACGTCCGCGGCCAGCCGACGGACGGCGGTGACCGTCGCGGCGGCGGGCAGCATCGGGTCGGCGCGGTCGGCCAGCAGCGTCGCCCCGGCGTGATTCCCCTGCCCCTCGAAGGAAAATCGCCACCGGCCGTGCGCGATCACGGTGCTTCCGACGGCCACCGGCGCACCGAGGTCGATCAACCCTCGTCCCTGCTCGACGTGCAGTTCGAGGAAGTGCCCGATCCGGTCGAGCCGCTCGGCGTCGGGGCCGATCCGCTCGGGGTCGACACCGGTCTTGGCGGCTGCCTCGGCGAACGTCACGCCATCGACGTCCCGCAGGCCGCGCGCTTTGTCGGCGTCGATAGTGCCGGTCAGCAGCCGCGAGCCGAGGCACGGGACGCCGAACCGGCCGCCCTCTTCTTCGGCGAACACGACGACGGCGAGCGGCCTGCGCGGCCGAAAACCCTTACCCTGCAAAGCTTCCACTGCGGCCAGCGCGCTGACGACGCCGAGCGGCCCGTCGAACGCGCCACCGCCGGGAACTGAGTCGAGGTGGCTGCCGGTGACGACGGCGTTGCGCCCCGGCGGACCCCACCAGGCCCAGATGTTGCCGTTGCGGTCGGTCTCGACGTCCAGGCCCAGGCCCAGCGCGCGTTCGACGAACCAGTCGCGGAGGTCGTGTTCGGGCGCGTCGAAGGCATGGCGGGAGTACCCGCCGCGCTTCGGGTCGCGCCCGACGCCGTCGATTTCGGTGAGCAGCCCGGAGGCGCTCACGCCTCGCCCCGCATCGGCACGCGGACGCCGCGCTGGTCGGCGACCTCGGCGGCGCGCTCGTACCCGGCGTCGACGTGCCGGATGACGCCCATGCCGGGGTCGTTGGTGAGCACGCGCTCGAGCTTCTGCGCGGCCAGCGGCGTCCCGTCGGCGACGCTGACCTGGCCCGCGTGGATCGAGCGGCCCATGCCGACGCCGCCACCGTGGTGGATCGACACCCAGCTGGCGCCCGACGAGGTGTTGACCAGGGCGTTCAGCAGCGGCCAGTCGGCGATCGCGTCGGAGCCGTCGGCCATGCCCTCGGTCTCCCGGTACGGCGAGGCGACGCTGCCGGAGTCGAGATGGTCGCGGCCGATCACGACCGGCGCCTTGAGCTCGCCGCTGGCGACCATCTCGTTGAACCGCAGGCCGGCCAGGTGCCGCTCGCCGTAGCCGAGCCAGCAGATCCGCGCCGGAAGCCCTTGGAAGGCCACGCGTTCCCCGGCCAGTTTGATCCAGCGGGCGAGGGATTCGTTCTCCGGGAACAGCTCCAGCATCGCGCGGTCGGTGGCGGCGATGTCCTCGGGGTCACCGGACAGCGCGGCCCAGCGGAACGGGCCGTTGCCCTCGCAGAACAGCGGCCGGATGTAGGCCGGGACGAAGCCGGGGAAGTCGAACGCGCGCTCGCAACCGCCGAGCTTCGCCTCGCCGCGCAGGGAGTTGCCGTAGTCGAAGACCTCGGCGCCCGCGTCGAGGAAGCCCAGCATCGCGTCGACGTGCGCGGCCATCGAAGCGCGGGCCCGGTCGGTGAACTCCTCCGGCTTCTTCGCCGCGTAGTCGTGCCAATCCTCGACGCTCACGCCCGTAGGCAGGTACGAAAGCGGGTCGTGCGCGGACGTCTGGTCGGTGACGATGTCGATCTCGACGCCGCGGCGAAGCAGCTCCGGCAGCACCTCGGCGGCGTTGCCGACAACGCCTACCGACAGAGGCTTCTTCTCCTGCTTGGCTTTGGTGACGCGCGCGATGGCGTCGTCGAGGTTGTCCGCGACCTCGTCGAGGTAGCGGTGCTCGACGCGGCGGTGCGCGCGCTGCGGGTCACACTCGATGACGAGCGCGACGCCGTCGTTCATGGTCACCGCGAGGGGCTGCGCGCCGCCCATGCCGCCGAGCCCGGCGGTGACGGTGAGAGTGCCGCTTGAGCGAGCCGCCGAACTTCTTCTTCGCGACCGCGGCGAAAGTCTCGTACGTGCCCTGCAGGATCCCTTGCGTGCCAATGTAGATCCAGGATCCGGCGGTCATCTGGCCGTACATCGTGAGGCCCTGCTGCTCGAGGCGGCGGAACTCGGGCCAGGTCGCCCAGTCGCCGACCAGGTTCGAGTTGGCCAGGAGCACGCGCGGCGCCCACTCGTGCGTGCGGAACACGCCGACCGGCTTGCCGGACTGCACCAGCAGCGTCTCGTCGGCTTCGAGCGCGGTCAGCTCGCGAGTGATCGCGTCGAAGCTGGCCCAGTTGCGGGCGGCCTTGCCGGTGCCGCCGTAGACGACCAGGTCCTCGGGGCGCTCGGCGACCTCGGGGTCGAGGTTGTTGTGGAACATCCGCAGCGCGGCTTCGGTCTGCCAGTTCTTCGCGGTCAGCTGGGTGCCGCGCGCGGCGCGGACGATGCGGGACATCAGACCTCCAGACGGGCGGCGGCCAGGACGGCGCCGGAACGGACGAGTTCTTCGGCGGCCGCGATCTCGGGCGCCAGGTGCCGGTCGGGGCCGGGGCCCTCGACGTGGGTACGGAGAAGTTCCTTCACCCGGCCGGTGACCGGGGACGGCTCGAGCGGCGCGCGGAAGTCCAGCGCGCGGGCGGCGGTGAGCAGCTCGATGGCGAGCACCGTGGTCAGGCCGTCGACGGCCTTGCGGAGCTTGCGCGCGGCGGACCAGCCCATGGAGACGTGGTCCTCCTGCATGGCGCTGCTCGGGATCGAGTCGACCGACGCGGGCACGGCGAGCCGCTTGAGCTCGCTGACCACGGCGGCCTGGGTGTACTGGGCGATCATGTGGCCGGAGTCGACGCCGGGGTCATTGGCCAGGAACGGCGGGAGGCCGTGCGAGCGCGCCTTGTCGAGCATCCGGTCGGTGCGGCGCTCGGCGATGCTGGCGACGTCGGCGATCGGGATGGCGAGGAAGTCCAGCACGTACGCGACGGGCGCGCCATGGAAGTTCCCGTTGGACTCGACCCGGCCGTCGGCGAGGACGACGGGATTGTCCACAGCGGAATGGAGCTCCCGCTCGGCGACGAGCTCGGCGTGCGCGAGGCTGTCGCGCGCGCCGCCGTGGACCTGGGGGGCGCACCTGAGTGAGTACGCGTCCTGGACGCGGTTGCAGTCCGGGCCGCGGTGGCTCTCGACGATCTTCGAGTCCTGGAGCGCCTTCCACATCCGCGCCGCGGACGTCGCCTGGCCGGGATGGGGGCGCAAGGCCTGAAGGTCGGCGGCGAAGGCGCGGTCGGTGCCGAGGAGCGCCTCGACGCTCATCGCGGCGGTGATGTCGGCGATGTCGAGGAGTTTGTGCAGGTCGGCGGCGGCGAGCAGGAGCATGCCGAGCATGCCGTCGGTGCCGTTGGTGAGCGCGAGGCCCTCCTTCTCGGCGAGGACGACGGGCTCGATCCCAGCCTGCTTCAGCGCTTCGGCGGCGGGCTTGGTTTCGCCGTTGTGGACGACTTCACCCTCGCCCATGAGCGCGAGCGCGACAGCGGCGAGAGGCGCGAGGTCACCGGAGCAGCCGAGGGAGCCGTACTCGTGCACGATCGGGGTGATCCCGGCGTTGAGCAGGGCCGCAAGCGTTTGCGCGGTGCCCGGCCGGACGCCGGTGTAGCCGCTGGCGAGCGTGCGCAGCCGCAGCAGCATCAGCGCGCGGACGACCTCGGTCTCGACGGCGGGCCCGGCGCCGGCGGCGTGCGAGCGGATCAGGCTGCGCTGCAGCGCGGTGCGGCTCTCGACCGGGATGTGGCGGGTGGCCAGCGCGCCGAACCCGGTAGAAACGCCGTAGGTGGGCGTGACGGCGTGGGCGAGGTCCTCGATGTGCTGGCGAGTCGCGGCGAGGTTCTTCTCGGCCGCGTCGGTGAGCCCGACCGGCGCGTGGCCGCGGACGACGTCGACGACCTGGGCGGCGGTCATCGGTTCGGAGCCCAGGAGCACTTTTTCCGGCATGGGGCCATTGGACAACGTCCCTCGCGCTGGTGGGCGGCCCCACCGAGTGGTTCCGTCTGGTATCCCAGACACGGTTTACGCTGGGGCCCGGACCAACGCACCCCAATGTGGCGGTGCTCGGGAGCCCCGGGAGGTGAGGGATGGGCGAGAGCAGTGAGGTGCCGGCGCTGAGGCGCGGGCTGGCGGTGCTGCGGCTGCTCGCGCATCGCGCCGGGCCGGTGACGGCGGCGGCGATCGCCCGCGAAGCCGGGCTCCCGCGCTCGACGACGTATCACCTGCTCAGCGAGCTGGAGGCGGCCGGATTCGTCGTGCATCTGCCGGCCGAGCGGCGCTACGGCCTGGGCATCGCGGCGTTCGAGCTGGGCTCGGCGTACCTGCGCCACGACCCGCTGGAACGGCTGGCCGGGCCGCTGCTGCGCAAGCTGGTCGACCGCGTCGGGCACACGGCGCACCTGGGCGTCCTGCACGGCAACGAGTCGCTGTACCTGATCAAGGAGCGTCCGGCGCGCCCGGAAACCCTGGTGACGGAGGTGGGCGTGCGGCTGCCTGCGCAGCTGACGGCGTCCGGCCGCGCGATTCTGCGGCACCTGCCCGCGGCGCACGTGCGGGCGTTGTTCCCGGCGGCGTCGGCGTTCGTGTTGCGCACCGATCGCGGCCCGCGGACGCTGGCCGAGCTGCGCCGCACGTTGAGCGCGGAACGCAGGCTCGGCTGGTCCGTCGAGGATGGCCACGTGACGACGGGCTTCGCGTCGGTGGCGAGCCCGGTGTTCGACCACGGGGCTCGCCCGATGGCGGCGATCAGCGTGACGCTGCGCCACCTGTGCCCGGAGGACTGTGCCGAAACCTGGCCCTCACTGGCCGCCGAGGTGGCCACGACCGCGTCGGAACTGACCACCCGGATCGGCGGGCACCCCGGCTGAGCGGGTCAGACCGCCATCGCGCGGCGGCCGCCGGCGGCGTCGAGCCCGAGCATCGCGAGCAGTTCGGCACACTCGCCCGCGTCGAGCGAATGGCCTGCGACCGTCGAGCACGGCCTTGTCGTTCTGCTCGGCCAGCCTCACGGCCTCTTCGGCCCGGATTGCACCCATCCGGGTGTCCTCGTCGTTGACGGTCGAGCTCCCGTACTGCCGGGCCCAAGTCATCTGGCCACCTACTTCCGGCGCTGACGCGGGCCGTGATCGGCCAACGCCGTCGCCATCGTCGGCCCTAAGCATGACATCCGCCTCACACGCGCACGCAGCCGACCACGATCTGCAGGACGAATACTTCACAGCGTGACGACCCGCAGCCGACCGTAGCCGACTTCCCGCTAGGGTTTTACGCCCCGCCGTGACCGCCAGACTACTCCGAGTGCGGGATCGCCGGTGGAACTCGGCTCGACCCGATCCACGACGAACCCTTCACGCTCATAGAACGCGCCCGCACGCTCGTTGGCCGCGAAGTGCTCGACGTACAGCCGATCGACGTCGGCAGGCAGCTGCTTGGTGAGCGCGTCGAGCAGCCGTCTGCCCAGCCCGCCACCGCGATGACCGGGATGGACATAGAGTTTGTAGACCACGTGGTCGGCACCTCGGCGCCCGCGCTGCCCGACGCCGACGAGGTCGCCGCCGGCCTCCGCGACGACCACCGCGCCATCGGCCACGGCCGCGCCGATGCGCGTCTCGTTCCACCATCCGCGGACCTGCTCGTCTGCGGCCGCGGTGCCGATCAGCGGCGTGTAGTGCGGCCGGATGTGCGCCTCACCGAACCGGCAGATCGCCACGACGTCGTCGTGCCCGGCGTCCCGCACGAGAAGTTTGTCGCTCCACACCCTCGCAGGCTCCCCATCAGATCGGTCAAATCCGCTCCCGGATGCCCTCACCCATCGCCCGCACCAGCTCCCCACCTCGGGGCAGGCGCGTATCACCGGCCAGCCGGGCCAGCACATCCTCGTCCCCGACGATCCGGAGCAGCGCCGCCACACCGGCCTCGTCGAGCAGGCCCGGCATCTGCGAGCCCAGCATGCAGGCACCGGCCCGCGCCGGGTCGAAGCCGTACCGGGCGAGGACATCCAGCTCATCGTCGTACAAGCGGTCGAAGTACTCGCCCGACGAATACCAGCCGATCATGGTGCCGAGGTCGACGGCGTCACGCGTCGTCTCGGCGCGCCGTTCCCACCAGGTCAGAAGTTTGAGCAGAGCGAGCGCCGGAATCGAGGGAACCCTGATGACGAGCCCCCCGGGCAGAAGCACCGTCTCGGCGGACGCCACCGCTTCGCGCAGGCCGCGGACGTTCATCCGATGGTCGTCGGGCCAGAGGATCGTGCGATCCTCCCCCTCGATGCCGCCGTAGGGCACGACGTCGACCTCGACGCCTTCGACGAGGAACGAGTGCACGCTGCCGCCGCGCCGATCGAGCTTCTCCGCCAGGCGCTCGAAGTCGGCCCAGGAGCCCATGGCGGCGGCGATGTCGATGTCCCGCGTCGCCCGCTCCGGCGGGCGCCCCACCAGCCCGATCGACAAGATCGTGCGCGCCGTCGCCCCTACGAGGAGGTATTCGACTCCCGCCTCGCGCGCGGCGGCGTCGATGTGTGCCAGCACGCGCGCGGCAAGAAGGACATCAGGTTCGGTCGAGTCGCGTAAGTCGATCATCACTGGTCCGGATGCGGTCTCCGTGTTCGCGCTGGCGGGGGTCTCCCGAGGCCAGCAAGTCGGCATAGACCAGCGTCGACGGCACGGTCCAGGAAGCATGCTCGGGCACCCGCCAGAACCGCTTCCGGAAATGGACTGGGCCCGCCCCCTCTGCCCGGACCATGCGATGCCGGCCGATGAGCGAGAGGGGAAGATCGTCAGCGTAGAGCGTGAGCGAGGACGGCGTCAGGTACGGGTCGATGAGGCTGGCCGCGGCCTCTCCGCCCACCTGGACGCCCAACTTCAGCAGCTCGGGCTCCGCCTCGCGCCACCACGAGAGGTCGGCCGTGAACTCGCCGAGGGACAGCGCCGGGTCCAGCACGATCGAATACGCCTCGGACCACCGGCTGAGCAGCTCCCCGCCGTTGGCCAGCCGGCGGCCGTGCGCGCCGGTGTAGAGGTAGCCGGCGGCCGTGAGGTCGTCGATCACCGTCTTGGTCGTGCCCAAGGAGACCCCGCCGGCCTCGGCGAGCTGCCGATACGTCCGATCGGCCATGTCCGGCCAGCTGAGCAGCACGAAGGCGACCTTGAGGCCGGCGCGGCCGAAGGCCCGCGCGCCCCGTGGCGAGGTCCGGGGACGGGGGGTGGCCGGGTTGCGGCGGCCCCGGACGTCGATGAGGACGTCATCCCAGGCGAGGTGGGCATTGCCCGCCGTGTCCACATAGTCGATGCCACGGGTCCGCAGCCCCTCGGCGACCGGCTCGCTGATCGACGGCGCGATCAGCAGCGGAGGGGGATCCGGCCGCAGGTGGAGCGCGGTGGCCAGTTCCGGCGTCAGCCGCCGCCTGATTTCCAGACCGTACGTCCGGGCCGCACCGGAACCGGCCGTGAGGTGCAGGAAGTCCGGCCCCTCGCCCGGCACGGCGGCGGCCAAGCCTAGCTCCTCGAGCCGGCGGCGGACCTCGGTCAGCACGGCAGGCTCGTTCAGAGAATCAGCGTGTTCATTCGCACTGAACATGACCTATTTTTGAACACGCGACCCTCTCCGCGCAAGGGCCACCCTGCCAGGAGACAAGAAAAGGCCCACACCCGCTGGGGGCGTGGGCCTCTCCGCTCGATGTGGAGGTGCCGGGAATTGAACCCGGGTCCTCTAGCGTCTCGACAGGGCTTCTCCGTGCGCAGTCCGCTATGTCTCTACTTGGCCCCTTCAGTCACGCGAACAAGCTGAAGTGACGGGCCCAGCCACTGTTTGTTTCCCAACCAGGTTCCGTGGCCGGACCTGGCGGTGAGCCTCCTAGCTGATGCCGGGGACCGGGTCGGAGGCGAACCCGGGCCGACAGACCCGAACTGACTGCTTAGGCAGCGAGTTCGAAGTCGCGCTGGTACTTGACCTTGGCGCTTATAGGTTTGCGATGACGCTTACGGTGGTCTCTCGCCTGCACCGGCACGCTTCCCCTGAATCAACGTCCAGAGTCGAAACCGTTCACCCCCTTGTAATGGACAGAACCTGTTCATCATAACGCTCTGGGCAACCGTGTTATGCCAGGCGGTGGGGTTAGCCCTACCGACGGCATGCCCGCTCGCACCATGTCGCCGGGCTCGCGCCGCGACGATGCTGGTCGCATACCGTGTCGGAGAGGAGCCAGCCATGGTCAGCGCACCGGTCAGCCGGGACAGCGGGCGACGTGATCCGTCGTTCGGGGGGTCGCTGGTGTACCTGCTGATGAACCTGCCGCTCGGGGTGCTCGCCTTCAGCGTGCTGGTCACGTTCGTCTCGGCCGGACTGGGCACGGCGGTGGTCTGGATCGGGGTGGCACTGCTGGGGCTGGTGGTGCTGGCGGTGCGCGGCGCCGGGCGGGTCGAGCGGGCGCGGGTGTACGCGCTGCTCGATCGGCACATCGAGCTGCCGTACCTGCCGCTGCCCGCCGGCAAGCAGAGCCTGCGGTGGAAGGCGCGGCTGCGGGACACCTCGACCTGGCGGGACCTGGCGTACTTCTTCCTGCTGTTCCCGCTCGGGGTTGTCGAGTTCGTGCTGGTGACGACGTTCTGGGCGACCAGCCTGGCGCTGGCCGGCCTGCCGTTCTACTTCCGCTTCCTGCCGGACGGCGCCTACTACTTCCCCTCCTACGACCTGCGGTGGATCGCGGTGGACTCGACCGTGGAAGCGCTACCGTGGGCGGCGCTGGGGGTGCTGTTCATCGCGTTGTCGGTGGCGCTGACGAGAGCGCTGGCCGGCCTGCACGCCCGGCTCGCGACGGCGTTGCTAGGCCCGACCGTCGCGCAGCGGCGGCGCCTGGAGAGCAGCTGGGAAGAGATCGACGAGATGGACTTGGTGGTCAGATGAGCGGGGAACAGCCGGCGCTGGAGCATCCGCGGCCGAACCCGGCTCGCACGATCGGGTACATGATCGCGGGCTGGGTGTTCCGGTTGCTGCAGTTCATCCTGATCGTCACCGGGATCGCCGTGGGTGTCGGCACCGCGGTGGTCTGGGTCGGTTTCCCGATCCTGCTGGCGACCACGAGTTTCATCCGCTGGTCCGCGGACCGGGAACGCGGCTGGGTCCGCATGATGCTGCAGGTGCCGCTGACGCCGGTGGAGCGGCGGCGCACCGAAGGGCAGGCGCTGATCCGGCGCTGGCTGATCCGGCTGTCCGATCCGACGACCTGGCGTGACCTGGCGTATCTGATGCTGGCGTTCCCGCTGGCCTGCGTGGAGCTGCCGATCGCGCTGGCCTCGATCGTGCTGCTGCCGATGGCGGTCTGGGTGACGCCCTGGCTGGGCTGGCTGCACGGCGAGCTGGCGATCGCGTTCCTCGGCCCGAACCGCACCGAGCGGCTCGAGCAGAAGGCCGAGCGGTTGCAGGCGTCGCGGGCTCGCGGGGTGGACGCGGCCGAGGCGGAGCGGCGCCGCATCGAGCGGGACCTGCACGACGGCGCCCAGCAGCGGCTGGTGGCCGTGGCGATGAGCCTCGGCCGGGCGAAGTCGAAGTTCGCCACCGACCCGCAGGCCGTGCGCGAGCTGATCGACGAGGCCCACTCGGACGCGAAGCTGGCGGTGTCGGAGCTGCGGGACCTCGCCCGCGGGATCTACCCGGCCGTGCTGGGCGACCGTGGCCTGGACGCGGCGCTGTCGGCGCAGGCGGCGAAGTCGCCGATCCCGGTGGACGTCCAGGTCGACGTCGACCCGCGGCCGCCCGCCGCGGTGGAGACGACGGCGTACTTCATCGTCGGCGAGACGCTGACGAACATCGCGAAGCACGCCGGAGCCACCGAGGCGACGGTGAAGTTGTGGCGCACCGGGACGCACGTCGTCGTCGAGATCACCGACAACGGCCGTGGCGGCGCCGAGATGCGCCCGGGCGGCGGCCTGGCCGGGCTGGCCGATCGGGCCGCGACGATCGACGGCGTGATCACCGTGGTCAGCCCGGTCGGCGGGCCGACCGTCATCCGCGCGGATCTGCCCTGCGAGTGGTGACCCGGCCGTGAGTGGATAGCCTGAGGGCCGTTCATTTCACGGACCTGGGGGCAGGATGCGCGTTGTCATCGCCGAGGACGCCGTCCTGCTGCGGGCCGGGCTCATCCGGCTGCTCGCCGACGAGGGCATCGAGACGGTCGCGGCCGTCGACAACGGGGACGACCTGCTCGGCGCGATCACCGAACACCGCCCGGACCTGGCGATCGTCGACGTCCGGATGCCCCCGACCTTCACCGACGAGGGCCTGCGGGCGGCGCTGGCCGCGCGCAAGGAGGTCTCGGGGCTGCCGGTGCTGGTGCTTTCCCAGTACGTCGAGGAGTCCTACGCCGTGGAGCTGCTCTCCGGCGGCGCGGGCGGGGTGGGCTACCTGCTCAAGGAGCGCGTCGCCGACGTCGAGGAGTTCCTGGACGCGGTGCGCCGGGTCGCCGGCGGCGGCACGGCGATCGACCCGGACGTCATCGCGCAGCTGATGGCCCGCGGCCGCCGCAACCCCCTGGACGCGCTGACCGCGCGTGAGTCCGAGGTGCTCGGGCTGATGGCGCAGGGCCTGTCGAACACCGCGATCGCGGGTTCGCTGGTCGTCTCGCACGGCGCGGTCGAGAAGCACATCGGCAACATCTTCGCCAAGCTCGGCCTCGAGGCCAGCGCCGAGGAACACCGCCGGGTGCGCGCCGTCCTCACCTACCTCGGCCGCTAGATCCGCACGACGACCGGGTCGAGCACCTCGCGCATGAGGTCGAAGTCGGCCAGCACCAGTGTTCGCCGGGACGCGGCGATGTTGCCGTCCTCGTCCAGCGCCGACCAGTCCAGCCGCCAGCCCGCGGCGGCCGACAGCTGACGGAGGAACGCCCGCTGGGTGCGCCCGTTCCCGTCGCGGAACGGGTGCCTGGCGTTGAGTTCGCCGTAGTAGTGCGCGAGAAGTTCGACGAACCGTTCTCGCTCGACCCCACGCAGCCAGCCGTCCTGCGCCAGGCGCGCGAGCACCGCCGACGTCTCGTCCTGGACGAACTGGGCCAGCGCGAAGGGCGCGTTCCCCTTGGCGATGTTGACCGTCCGGAGCCGCCCGGCCCACGGGTAGACGTCGCGGAACAGCGCGTGGTGAAAGGCCTGCAGGTGGGCCAGGTTGTACTCGCCGGGCAAGGTTTCGCGGGCCAGCTCGACGTCGCGGATACTGACGATCCGGCCTTCGACCTCGTGCAGGACGGCCCGGTCGGTGATGCCCAGCTTGTTCTCGAGACAGTCCGTGCCAGGAATCAGGTAGGGATCGCTCACCGAGCGCTGATCCTGCGGATCTCCTCGGCGATGGCGTCCGACGCGGGCTTCGTGCCGCTCGCGACCGACCGCAGGGTCTCCTGCCAGACGTCGTCCAGCTCGACGCCCTCCATCGCGGCGCTGGCCGCGGCCTGCGACACCGCGACGTCGACCGATGCCCGCTGGCGCCCGTAGAAATGCTTCATCTGCTGGGGATCGATCGGCGCCGACGACCGTTCGTCGGGCTTGAGCACCCCGCGGGCCATCCGCCACGGCGCTTCCATGTGCGTCATCTCGGACAGCGACTCGGCGGAGAAAGCGCTGTATTTCTCCAGCACCCAGCGCACCGTGTCCTGCTCGGCCGCGGTCAGTTTTTCCCCATCGCCCCACGGCCACTTCGACACCTGGCGGACGCCGCGGTGCCGCTCGTACAGCGCCCGCGTGACCGGCCCCTGGGGCCAGGCCTCGATCACTTCCGGCATCAGCGGCTCGGCGTGGAACACCAGGTGCCACGCTTGCGCGTAGTAGACGAGCTTCTGCAGCTTCATCGTGGTGACGAGGCCGGTTTTCGCGAGCAGCGCGGCGGCGACATCGTCGACGTCAGCCATGTCGCACCACCCTTCGCAGCCGGTCACCGGTAACGATAAGTATACCGTGACGAGGTCTTTCGAGGTCGCCCGACCGACGGTCCGCCACAATCAGTGACGATCCGGTCCACTCAGCCGGGCTGATGGTCACCCGTTCTGGCGGCGGCATCCCCGCGCTCGCTCACCTACCATGAGCGGAATCGATGCCCGAGAGGAGGACCGGATGACCGACGACCCTTCGCGCACCGTCCGGTTCTTCGGCGGTCCGCTCGACGGACGCGTCCAGGAACTGCCCGGCTGCGACCCGGTGCCCGGTGCCGTCATCCGGCACATCCACCTGCACGGCGGCCCGAAAATCGAGACGCGCTACGAGCTCTGCCTGTCCGAGCGCGGCTGGGAGTATCGCGTGTGCGCGCCCTCCACGAGCCGTCCGGAACCCGAGCCGGACGGCATCCGGGAATCCTGAACCCCTACGGGTAGGGACAACCCCCGGTCCGGGGGAGGGCAAGCCACCGGGCGGAAACGGCAGCCAGCACCGCTGTCTCGCGGCGTCCGGGCGGCCAGGCTCAGTCCATGCAACCAAGCCTGGGGGCCGCGCGGGGCGGCCGGGACCTCTTCCTCGACGTCATCCGCGCGGGCGCGATCCTCGCCGTCGTCGCGCAGCACTGGACCATGCCCGTGCTGTCCTATTCGGACGGCAGGCTCGCGACCGGCAACGCGCTGGCCACGCCCGGTTGGTGGCTGATCACCTGGTTGTCGCAGGTGATGCCGCTGATCTTCTTCGCCGGCGGCGCGGCGAACCTCATCTCGCTGCGGCGCGCGGCCTCGCCGCGGGGGTGGCTCGCCGGGCGGATCCGGCGGCTGCTGGTGCCGGTGCTGCCGCTGATGGCGGTCTGGCTCGTCGTGCCGGACTTCCTGCGCGGGATGGGCGTGCCGGAGCAGCCGCTGCAGATCGGCAGCGCGATCGCCGCGCAGCTGCTGTGGTTCCTCGCGGTGTACGTCCTGGTCGTGCTGCTCACCCCGGTCATGGCGGCCGCGCATCGGCGCTGGGGCCTCAAGGTCCCGCTGGCGATGGCCGCCGCGGGCGTGCTGGTCGACATCGCCCGCTTCAACGACCTCGGCTTCGTCGGCTACGCCAACGCCGTGTTCGTATGGGTCGCCGTGCACCAGCTCGGTTTCCACTATGTCGAAGGCAGGCTCGGCACGCTCACCCGCCGCAATGCGCTCAAGCTGTCGGCCGCCGGATTCGGCATCACGGCATTGATGGTCGCGTTCGGACCGTATCCGGCGAGCATGATCGGCATGCCGGGCGCGCCGGTCTCCAACATGAGCCCGCCGACCGTGCTGCTGGCGTTCCTGGCCGTCGGCCAGATCGGGCTGCTGCTCGCGTTCCGCCCGCAGCTGACCGCGTTCGCGTCGAAGGCGTCGATCGGGAGCGCGCTCGGCTGGCTCGGCGCCCGGTTCATGACGGTCTACCTGTGGCACATGCCCGCGCTGATCGTGGTCGCCGGTGTGACCGTGTACGGCCTCGGCTACGAAACCCCGGCGCCGGGCTCGGTGTTCTGGCTCGTGATGGTGCCCGCGTGGTTCGCGGCGTGTGCGTTCGTCCTCTCTGGCCTGATGCGGCTGTTCGGCCAGTTCGAAATGCAGCGCGACCTCGGCGTGCTCACGGCGAAGTTGCCGCAGCTGGTCGTGGCCGGGCTGCTCGCTTCGGGCGGCCTGCTCGGCCTCGCCGCGCACGGCTTCGCGCCGCTGAGCGACGGCATCGCGCGCGGGCCGGTGCCGTGGATCGTGCTGACGGTGGCCGGATTCCTGCTGGCGGGCAAGCACATCCCGGTGGGCGAGCTCGGGACTCGTGAGCGTTCCGGGCGGTTCTAACCGCCCGGAACGCTCACGAGTCTTTCCGGCGTTTCGTACAGCACCGCCCTCAGAAACTCTTCCCCCAGCCGCTCGTCGGCCTCGGCCCACCCGGCGATGGCCTGCAGCTGCGTGGCGTAGGAGTACGGAATGTTCGGGAAATCTGTCCCCAGTGCCACCCGATCCGCGACCCCAGCCAACCTCGCCGCCCAGTCGGCAGGCAACGGCGACATCGCCTCCGCGAACGGCACCCCGACCATCGTGGTGTCCAGATGCACCCGCGGATACTTCTCCATCAGCTCGAAAGCGGTGTCGAACTCCGGCATCGCGGCATGCGCGAGCACGGCGGTGAGCCTCGGATGCCGCGCCAGCACCTCACCGAAGATCCGCAACCCGGTGAAGTCGCCCCGCAACGGCCCGTGTCCACAGTGGACGACCACCGGCACGCCCGCGTCGGCGAGCGCGCCCCAGACGCCGTCGAGGAGTTCGTCACGCGGGTCGTAGGCGCCGACCTGGACGTGGGCCTTGAAGCACCGGGCACCCGCCCGCAGCGCACTGTCCACAGCGGACGCCGCACCCGGCTCCGGAAAGAACGTCCCGGTCGGCACCGCGTCCGGGACCCGGGCGGCGAACTCCAGCGCCCACGTCGTCAGCCACTCCGCCATGCCGGCCTTGTGCGGATACACCAGCGGCGCGAACCGCAGCACGCCGAGCTCCCGCAACGTCTTCAGCCGCGTTTCCTCGTCGGTGCGGTAGTACACCGGCCAGTCGGTGCCGTAGTGCGTCGAAGCCTGGTCGAAGTACGCCCAGACCTTGTCCATCACCGGCTTCGGCAGGAAGTGGACGTGCAGGTCGACCAGCCCGTCGAGGCCGAGCGACGCCGTCCAGCGCGCGACGTCGGCGTCGGAGGACGGGCCCGGCGTCACTCCGTGAACCGGCCCTTGAGCGCGCGGCCCATCGCCTTGCTGATGTCGCGGTCCGCGTCGCGCTTGGCCAGAGTCTGCCGCTTGTCGTAGGCCTTCTTGCCCTTGGCCAGCGCGATCTCGACCTTGACCTTGCCGTCCTTGAAGTACATCGACAGCGGCACCAGGGAAAGCCCGCTCTCCTTGGTCTTGCCGATCAGCTTCTCGATCTCACGCCGGTGCAGCAGCAGCTTCCGGGTCCGCCGTGGCATGTGGTTGGTCCACGTGCCCTGCGTGTACTCCGGGATGTGCACGTTACGCAGCCACACCTCGCCGTCGTCGACCGTCGCGAACGCGTCGGCCAGCGAAGCCTTGCCCTCGCGCAGGCTCTTGACCTCGGTGCCGACGAGCACGAGACCGCACTCGTAGGTGTCGAGGATGGCGTAGTCGTGCCGAGCCTTGCGGTTCGACACGATCACCTTCTGGCCACGTTCCTTGGGCATATGACGACTCTACGTGATTCCCCGTTGGCGAGCTTCCGAGTTACCTAGTGGCGGACGTACAGGCGCAGCGTGACGTAACCGGTGATGGCCGAGATCACCATCGACACGCCCAGCAGGATCGGCGCCACCGGGAACAGCACCTCGAGCATGGTGATCTTCGGGAAGACGTCGCCGGTGAACACCGAGTCCAGGAACGTCGCCTTCGTGCCGACCAGGCCAAGGATGCCGAGCACCGCGCCGACCACGCCGGCGACCACCGCCTCCAGCAGGAACGGCAGCTGCGTGTACCACCGGGTCGCGCCGACCAGGCGCATGATGCCGACCTCGGTCCGGCGGGTGAACGCCGAGACCTGGATGGTGTTCGCGATCAGCAGCAGCGCCGCGACGGCCATGATCAGCGCGACGATGAAGGTGATGTTCCGGACGCCGTTGAAGGCGTTGAACACCCGGTCCAGGAACTTCTTCTGGTCGTCGACCTTGCGCACGCCGGGCTTGCCGCCGTACTGCTGGACGATCGCGTCACTGCGGTCCGGGTCCTTGAGCTTCACGTGCAGCGACGCGGGCAGCGACTCGGGCCCGGTCAGCTGGATGAGCTCCGGCTGGCTCTCGAAGATCTTCTTGAACCGCTCGAAGGCCTGGTCGCGGTTCTCGAACACCACCGACTCGACGCCTTCGTTGCTCTGCAGGTCCGAGCGCAGGGACTGGCACAGCGACTGGGAGCAGGTCTTGTCCGTCGCGCTGATGTCGTCGGTCAGGTAGACCGAGACCTCGACGTCGGCGAGGAAGTTGGACTTCATCTTGTCGATCGTGCGCACGGCGAGCAGACCGCCGCCGAGCATCGCGAGCGAAACGGCCGTGGTCAGGATCATCGCGATGGTCATCGTGACGTTCCGGCGCAGGCCGGTCACTACCTCGCTGAAGACGAAACTTGCGCGCATCTCGGGTGTGTGTCCTTGGGTTCGGGGCTGGCGGGGAGGGCGGCTCGGTCAGCGACCGATGCCGTAGACCCCTCGGGCGTCGTCGCGGATCACCCGGCCGAGCTGCAGCTCGACGACCCGGCGCCGCATGGAGTCCACGATGCCGTGATCGTGGGTGGCCATCAGCACGGTCGTGCCGGTGCGGTTGATCCGCTCCAGCAGCAGCATGATGTCCTGGCTGGTGTCCGGGTCGAGGTTCCCGGTCGGCTCGTCGGCGAGCAGCACCAGCGGGCGGTTCACGAACGCGCGCGCGATGGCGACACGCTGCTGCTCACCACCGGAAAGTTCGTTCGGCAGCCGGTCCGCCTTGCCGTCGAGGCCGACGAGCTCCAGGACCTCGGGCACGACCTTCTTGATGGTCGGGCCGGGCTTGCCGATGACCTCGAGGGCGAACGCGACGTTCTCCGCGACGGTCTTGTTGGCCAGCAGCCGGAAGTCCTGGAACACGCAGCCGATGGTCTGGCGCAGGCGGGGGACCCTGCGCCGGGCCAGCTTGGCGACGTCGAAGTTCGACACCATCACGCGGCCCTTGCTCGGTACCTCTTCGCGCAGCAGGAGCCGCAGGAAGGTCGACTTCCCCGATCCCGAAGGACCGATGAGGAAGACGAACTCACCTTTTTCGATGTCGACGGACACCCGCTCGAGCGCGGGGCGGGTCGACGTCTTGTAGACCTTGGAAACGTCTTCGAGCCGGATCACGATTCGGCATCCTACCCACCGGTCTCGTGAAGCCCCGGTTGCCCGGTCCACCCGGGTGGAGCAAGGGGCGTTTGCGCACGGTGAGCGGTCGTCCGGGCACGCCCGGCATCCGGATTACGCGCTGGTCTGCTTCCGCCAGCGGATGCCGGCCTCGAGGAACCCGTCGATCTCGCCGTCGAGCACCGCCGAGGGGTTGCCGACCTCGTGGTCGGTGCGCAGGTCCTTGACCATCTGGTACGGGTGCAGCACGTAGGAGCGCATCTGGTTGCCCCAGCTCGAGCCGCCGTCCTTGAGCGCGTCCATCTCGGCGCGCTCTTCTTCCTTCTTCCGCAGCATCAGCCGGGCCTGGAGGACCTTCAGCGCGGCGGCCTTGTTCTGCAGCTGGGACTTCTCGTTCTGGCACGAAACGACGATTCCGGTCGGCAGGTGCGTGATGCGCACCGCGGAGTCGGTCGTGTTGACGCTCTGCCCGCCCGGGCCGGAGGACCGGTAGACGTCGACGCGGATGTCCTTCTCCGCGATGTCGACGTGGTCGACCTCCTCGACCTCGGGCAGCACCTCGACGTGCGCGAAGGAGGTCTGGCGGCGGCTCTGGTTGTCGAACGGCGAGATCCGGACGAGCCGGTGGGTGCCCTGCTCGACCGAGAGGGTGCCGTAGACGTAGGGGGCGCTCACCTTGAAGGTGGCGGACTTGATGCCCGCCTCTTCGGCGTAGGAGATGTCGTAGACGTCCGTGGGGTAGCCGTGGCGCTCGGCCCAGCGGAGGTACATCCGGAGCAGCATCTCGGCCCAGTCGGCCGCGTCGACGCCGCCGGCCTCGGAGCGGATGGTGACGACGGCGTTGCGCGCGTCGTACTCGCCCGAGAGCAGGGTGCGGACCTCGAGGCCGTCGATGTCCTTGCCCAGATCGGTGAGCTCGGTCTCGGCCTCGGTCATGCTGCCGGAGTCGCCCTCGGCCTCGGCCAGCTCGTAGAGCACGGCCAGGTCGTCGAGCCGCTGACGCAGCTCGGAGACGCGACGCAGCTCCGACTGCCGGTGGGACAGCTGGCTGGTGACCTTCTGCGCCTCCTCCGGGTTGTCCCAGAGGGTGGGGCTGGAGGCCTGCTGTTCCAGGTCGGCGACCTGGGCACGCAGCGCGTCCAGGTCCATCACCGACTCGATCTGGCCCAGCTTGCCGGTCAGGTCCTTCAGTGCCGCGTCGAACTCATCACTCACGTTGGTCAAGGTTACGGCAAAACCCACGACCGGTTGCGGACGCACCGGTCGTGGGCGCGCGTCACCTCACGCGGTGGGGATGGCCTCGAGCAGCTTCAGGGCCGCCTTGGCCTGCGCCTGGGCGAACTCCGCGATGGCCTTTTCGTAGGGCCCGTCGGCACCCTTGGTGGCCGTCTTCGCGTCGTCGAGCTGCTGGCTGTAGCTGACCCGCGCGGACTCGAGCAGCGACTCGCGCTGCTTGGCCGTCAGCGAGCCGGCGTGAACCAGCCGCAGGATGAGCGGGCTGCGCAGGTGGTCGGGCCCGGCCTCGGAACTCAGCCAGGTCTTGAAGGCCTTCTTCCCGGCGGCGGTGAGCACGTACTGCTGACTGGAGCGCGGCCCCTGCTTGCCGAGGCGGACGAGGCCCTCCTTGGACAGCGCCGGGAGCTCCCGGTACACCTGGCTGCGGGTGACACTGAAGAAGGCACCGAAACGCTCGCCGGCTCCCGAAACGAGCTGCCCGCCGGTGGCGGGGCCGTCGTGGAGCAGACCGAGCAGGGCGGCGGCTGTGGCATTCAATTCGGACACGCCCTCTACATTCCCACTTATCGGCCGCTGTGTCCACAGTGGTCAGCAGATGTGTCCATTGTGGCTAGTACAATCCCCTCTTTCGGCCCAATCCACACGCAGTCCACTGTGGACTCGAACACGCTGAGCTACCGGGTCCGGGGTCACGGCGGCGCCACGCCGTCGCCGGGGACGGCCCGCAACCACCACCGGAGTGAGATCGCCCAATGGTGCCTGAGCGCCGCGCAATGGCGTCCCGGGAACACAAAAGCCCAAGGAAGTGACAAATCCTGGACATACCACCGTACGGAACAAACAAAAGGCGCCCGAATGGCGGTGAGACCCGGACGAAGACGGGCCGGGTTCCCTTCAGGGCAAACGAAAGAGGCGTGGTCCGCGGACCACGCCTCTTCGATCTGTAGCGGGGACAGGATTTGAACCTGCGACCTCTGGGTTATGAGCCCAGCGAGCTACCGAGCTGCTCCACCCCGCGCCGTTGCCTTACTTGGAGAAGATTACACGGCTGCACTACCGGGCTTTCACCGCCCCCCACAAAGTGCCTGACCTGGCGTTACGTCCCATGCAGCCACTGGCGCGCGCCGGCGATGGTGATCGCCAGGCCGTCCTCGAAGGCGGCGCCGGGGTCGTCACCGAACACCGAATCGGCAGGCGTGCCGTCGTAGCGCTCGTCGCGCCGTCCCGGTTCCGGGAACATCGCCTGCTCCTCGATGGTGAACCCGATGACGAAGCTGTACAGCGTCATCCGGGCACGCGCGACGCGGCGAGGGTCCAGACCACTGTCGAGACCGGGCTGAAGCGGATCCTCCCCGGCGAGCGAGGCGTCGCCGAGATAGGTGCCGGAGAACACCTTCCCGCCGTCCCGGTAGGCGAGCATCATCCGCCGCAGCGCCCGGGCGCGGTGCGCGACCAGAGACCACTCGTCGAGCGGCTCGGGCGGCTCACGGTCCGCCGCGGCATCGGCGTACATCTGCGTCGCCATCTCGTCGAGCAGCTCCTGTTTGTTCTTCAGGTGCCAGTACAGCGCGGGCGCCTTGACGCCCAGTTCGTCGGCGATCAGGCGGAGCGTGAGCCCGTTCAGGCCGACCTGGTTCAGCAGCCGCAACCCGGCCCGGGCGATGTCCTGCCTGGTCAGCGCCATGTCTCCCCTTCATCCCTTGACACCTTAACGATGTTAAGGGCATCCTGGCGGTTGGTCAATTTAACGTTGTTAAGGGGGGTTCGACCATGAGGACTGCCGAGGTGGTCGTGGCCGGTGCCGGCCCGGCCGGGCTGATGCTGGCGAACGAGCTGGCGCTGGCCGGGGTGGACGTGCTGGTGCTGGACCGGCTGGCCGCGCGGACGGGCCGGTCGAAGGCGCTGAACCTGCAGCCACGCACGGCCGAGCTGCTGGAGCTGAGAGGCCTGCTGGGGCGCGCGGAGCAGCGTTCGTTCGCCACGGTCGGCGACGGGCATTTCGCGACGATCCCGGTGAGCTACGCGGGCTGGGACACGCGGTATCCGCACCAGCTGGGGATCCCGCAGGCGGAAGTCGAAGCGATGCTGGAGGAGCGCCTGGCCGAGCAGGGCGTCACGGTGCTGCGCGGCTGCGAATTGACGGGCTTCACGCAGGACGCTTGCGGCGTCACGATGCAGACGTCGGGCGAGCCGCTGCGAGCGTCCTATCTGGTCGGTTGCGACGGTGGGCGCAGCGCGGTCCGGAAGGCACTGGATCTGACGTTCTCATGGATCGACGGCCGCGGTTTCGGCGTGGTGGCGGACGTCCTGTTCGCGAAGGCTCCGGCGGGCGCGCCGCGGGCGTGGCGTTCGATGCACGATGTCGCGCAGGGCCACGGCGGCGGAAGTTTCAGCGGCCTGATCCCGCTGGGTGAGCCGAACCTGTTCCGGCTGGTCTACGGCGATCGGGCGCACCGTCCGGAGAATCTGCGCGCCGAGGTCGATCCGGCCGACATTCACGCGATGCTGCGCGCGAAGTTCGGCGACGAGGTCGAAGTGGCGGAAATCCGTTGGGCGTCCCGGTTTTCGGACGATTCACGGCTGGCCTCGCGCTATCGCGTGGGCCGTGTCCTGCTGGCGGGCGATGCCGCGCACATCCATTTCCCGGCCGGGGGCCAGGGCCTGAACCTGGGTATCCAGGACGCGATGAACCTAGGCTGGAAACTGGCGGCGACCATCCAGAACCGAGCTCCCGAAGCCCTCCTGGACACCTACGAGTCCGAACGCCGTCCGGTCGCGGTCCGAGTCCTGGAAACCGTGGCAGCCCAAGCCGCCCTAGCCCCTGTCACCCCGGAACAGAAAGCGCTCCGCACTCTCTTCACAGACCTGTGCGCGCTCCCGGAGGTACAGCACCACCTGTCCGGCATGGTCTCCGGCCTGGACATCACGTACGGCCCCAGCACCCGCATGCCCGACTTCAAAACCCCCACAGGCTGGGCAAGCACCCTCTTCCACAAAGGCACCCACGTCCTCCTGACCACAGAGCCCACCCAAACCTCGGGCAACCCAGCGGTCGCCACGGCGGTAGCCCCCTCCCTCCCCTGGCCAGGCGCAACAACGGCCCTGATCCGCCCAGACGGCTACGTAGCAACCATTTCGCCTGCTCCCCCAGCCTCGTGAGTGGTTAGTAGGGTCAGAACCCGACTTACCACTCACGAGACCCAACCCCCACCCCCCAAGCCTTCCCCACCCACCGCGCCCCAGCAGGGGTCCAGGGGGCGGCAGCCCCCTGGAAAAGAGGGGCAGGGGGCACACAGGGGGTGGGGCGACAGCCCCTGAGAAAGAGGGGTCAGGGGGCGACAGCCCCCGGGTCCGGGGGACAGCAGAGGGGGTCCAGGGGGCGACAGCCCCCAGAGGGGGTCCAGGGGGCGAAGCCCCGCCTGGCGGGGGTCTGGGGGTTCGACCCCCAGGACAATGCGAAAGAGGCGTGGTCCGCGCTTTCCGCGGACACACGCCTCCAACCTCTGTAGCGGGGACAGGATTTGAACCTGCGACCTCTGGGTTATGAGCCCAGCGAGCTACCGAGCTGCTCCACCCCGCGTCGGTAACACCTACCTTACGCCCTGGTTTCGACTGGGCGCAAAGCAGGTGCCGTTTCCGTAAGCGAGGTCACCCTGGCGGGGTGGTTGTGGTGGCTGGTGGTGCTGACGGGGTCGCCGTTTTGGCTGTTTCGTAGGCTTTGGCGGCCGCGTCGAGTGCCGCGAGTGCCGCGCCCTGCTCGGTGAAGTTGCCTGAGGATTGGGCGGTCTTCAGCCGGGTGAGGGCGGCCTGGATGTCGGCGACGGCTTTGTCCAGGGCGGGGTTGGCGCCCGCGGCCGGGGGTGCCGCCGGGGTTGTCGTGGTTCCCGGCGCGGTCGGTGTCGTCGGGGTGTTGGATGGCTGTCCCGCTTGGGGCGGGGTGGCCGTGGCCGCGCCGGTTCCGGCGCCGAAGACCTGGTCGAGCGCTTCTTGCAGCGTCGAGGCGAAGCCGATCTTCGGGCCGAACGAGACGAGGACGCGGGCCAGCTGTGGATAGCTGGTGACCTGGTTGCTCTGCCGGATGTAGACGGGTTCGACGTAGAGGAATCCGTCGGCGACCGGGAGGGTGATCAGGTTGCCGTAGGTGACGCGCACGTTGGGGTTGTTGAACAGCGTGCGGTCCTGGGCGACGCGTGGATCACTCTGGAATCTGTTCTGGACTTGGACGGGGCCGTCGACCTGGGTGGCTCCGCTGGCGCCTGTCGGTAGTTTCAGGACTCTGATGGTCCCGTAGTCCTCCGGGTCGGACGACACGGACATCCACGACGCGAGGTATTGGCGCTGCAGACCGGTCAGCGAACTGGTCAGCTGGAAGGTCGTCTTGCTCTCGCCCGGCGCGTCGGCGAGGACGTAGTAGCCCGGCTGGTTGGCGCCGCTGGCCGCGGCGCCGGTGGCGCCTTCGGCGGTCGGGTCCTGCGGGACGCTCCAGAACGCCTGCTGGGAGTAGAACTCCTGCGGGCTGGTCACGTGGTACTTCGAGAGCAGCTCGCGCTGGATCTTGAACAGGTCCTCGGGGTAGCGGAAGTGCGCGCGCAGGTCGGGGGTGATCTCGGAGCTGGGCTTGACCAGTCCGGGGAACACCTTCTCCCAGGCGTTGAGGACGGGTTCCTTGTCGTCGATCGCGTACAGGTTCACCGTGCCGTTGAAGGCGTCCACAGTGGCCTTCACGGAGTTGCGGATGTAGTTGATCGAGCTGTTCGCCTGCTTGGTGACGCCGTTGAGCGAGTCGTTGGTGGCGGTACCGAGCTGGGTCTGCTGGGAGTACGGGAAGTTGTTGATGGTGGTGTAGCCGTCGATGATCCACTGGATCTTGCCGTCGACGACCGCGGGGTACGGGTCGCCGTCCAGCGTCAGCCACGGCGCGATCTTGCTGACGCGGTCGCGCGGGTCGCGGTTGTACATGATCTTCGAGCCGTCGCCGATGGCGTCGGAGAAGAGGATCTTCCCCTCGCCGTATTCGGCGGCGAAAGCGAGGCGGTTGAACCAGTTGCTCATCGAGACGCCGCCGGTGCCCTTGTACTGGTAGGCCGAGTTGCCGGAGCTGTCGTACTCGCCGGGTGCCTTGCCGACCGGGCCGCCGACGATGGCGTACGCGGCGTCGGTGGCCAGCTCGCCGTAGTAGATGCGGGGCTCGTCGACCTTGATCCCCGGCGTCTTGCCGTTCGCGCCCGCGCCCGCGGGGTTGAGCGTGTCGCTCGTCGTCGCGATCGGGTAGCCGCCGTCGGAGTTGGCGTCCTTCACCGCGCGGTCGATGGTGTTGGCCGGCGCGGCGACGAAGCCGTTGCCGTGGGTGTAGACGAGGTGCTTGTTGATCCAGTTGGTCTGGTTGCCGGTCAGCCCGTCGGTCTTGATCTCCTTGGCCGCGACGATGTAGTCCTGTGTCGTGCCGCCGACGGTGTAGCGGTCGATGTCGAGCTTGGCCGGGAAGCCGTAGATGTTCTCGCGGCCGACGCGCTGGGTGAAGGTGTCGGAGAGGATGTTCGGGTCCAGCAGCCGGATGTTCGGCACGGTGCCGGTGTCCTGTTTGACCTCGGCCGAGGTGGCCTCGGACTTGCCGCTGTAGTCCTCGTACTTGACGTTGTTGAGGCCGAAGGCGTCCCGGGTGGCTGCCATGTTGCGCGAGATGGACTTGGATTCCTTCTCGTTGGCGTTGGGCTTGACCGAGAACTGGTCGAGCACCGCGGGCCAGGCGACGCCGACCAGGATGCTGGACAGGATCAGCAGCACCAACGCGATCCCGGGGAGCTGCAGGTTGCGCAGGAACGCGCCGGCGAAGAACGCGATGGCGCAGATGACCGAGATGCACAACAGGATCAGCTTCGCCGGCAGCACCGCGTTGAGGTCGGTGTAGCTGGCGCCGATGAACAGCGGCTGGGCCCGGTCGGACAACAGCAGGTTGTACCGGTCGAAGAAGTACTCGGCCGCCTTGAGCAGCACGAAGATCCCGACCGTGATGGCGAGCTGCGCGCGGGCGGGCCCGGCCAGCTGGCCACCCTTGCCGGCGAGCCGGATGCCGCCGAAGACGTAGTGCGCGATCAGCGCGCCGAAGAAGGCGATGACGACGGTGATGAACAGCCAGCCGAGCAGCCAGTTGAAGAACGGCAGATCGAAGGCGTAGAAGCCGATGTCCTTGCCGAACTCCTCGTCGGTCTTGCCGAATGAGGTGCCGTTCATGAACAGCTGCACGACCTGCCAGTCGCCCTGTGCGGACGCGCCGGCGATGAGCCCGGTCAGCAGCGGGATGCCGATGCCGAACAGCCGGATGCGCGCCACGATCGCGGAGCGGTAGCGGGCCAGCGGGTCGTCGGCGCCGGAGATCGGCACGAACACCGGGCGGGTCCGGTAGGCGACCATCAGGCTCACCGCGAGCGCGCCACCGACGAACAGCCCGACGGCGACGAACAGCACCGCCCGGGTCAGTACCTCGGTGGTGAACACGCTGCGCGCGTTCACCTCGCCGAACCAGAGCCAGTCGACGTAGGTGTCCAGCAGCCGGGCCCCGAGCAGCAGCACCAGCACGACCACGGCGCCGATGATGAGGAGGATCCGGCTGCGCCGGGACAGCTTCGGCAGGCTCACCGGGGGCCGAGTCGCCACGGCACACGCTCCTGTCTTCGAGAACACGTTCGCGAGGGCGCGCGGACGCCCCCTGATGCTCTAACTCTACGGATGTGGTGTGAAGTTCCCGGGACCCGCCCAAACCGGACTCGCCCCCGTGTCACCCGGCCGGGCCTGCGACCATGTGCGCATGGCTCCGAACGAAGGACCGGCGGTCACCGGGGTGGCCGGGCTGGCGCGTGAGATCGAGGAATTCGTCGGCTCGGCGGGCTGGGACCAGCCGCCCCAGCTGTTCGCCCTGGTGCCGACGGCGGCGCTGCTGGACGAGCAGCCGG
Organism: uncultured Actinomycetota bacterium; assembly: GCA_963762765.1. Lineage (GTDB taxonomy): Bacteria > Actinomycetota > Actinomycetes > Mycobacteriales > Pseudonocardiaceae > Amycolatopsis. Next base: position 23,410 of record CAVXMR010000003.1, on the reverse strand, counting down.
AGCTGGCCGGGCAGCTGGACCGGGCGAACCCGCTGACCCCGGTCGCGCAGGAGGCGCTGCCCGACGGCGATCTCGCCGAGGCGCTGAGCCGGATCGCCTGGCCGGAGATCGTCACCGGCTGCGCGCTGGCGCAGGAGATCATCGTGCTGCCGCCGGACGCCGAGTCGGAGCTGCCTGACGTCGCCGAGGCCGACGCCGACCGGCTGCGCAAGGCCGCGGCCGATCACCCGCGCCGCACGGAAGCCCGGCTCGTCGCGGCGATCCTGCGGGACGGAGAGGGCGCGTGCGTGATGCGGCTTCGCGGGCTGAGCCAGGACGAAGAAGAGCAGCTCGACGAGATCATCGAAAGCCCGGACCTCGCCCCGAACCTTCTCGAAGCCTTGAAGCGCACGCTGATGGACTGAGCTGAAGGGGACTTTCCTCTCGTCCGATGCGAGGAAAGTCCCCTTCAGCAGTGCGCGGTCGGCTTGCCCGCCTTGAGGTTCGCCAGCTGGGCGAGCGCGTCGTCCAGTGTGGACACCTTGATGAGGTTGAGGCCGTCGGGCGCGGCGCTCTTCGCCTCGGGACAGTTGTGGTCCGGCACCAGGAAGTCGGTCGCCCCGGCTTCGCGCGCGCCGGCGACCTTGAACGAGATCCCGCCGATCGGGCCCACTTCGCCGGTCTCGCTGATCTCGCCGGTGCCGGCGATGTGCCGCCCGCCGGCGAGGTCGCCCGCCTGCAGCCGGTCGATGATCGCCAGGGTGAACATCAGCCCCGCGGACGGGCCGCCGACGTCCTGCAGCGAGATCGTCACGGTGAAGGGCGCCTCGGCCCGGTCCACCGCGGTGAGGCCGATGAAGCCCTCCTTGCGGTCCGAGCGCTTCGCGAGCGTCAGCGGCACTGTGCGCTCCGGCTGGCCGTCGGACTGGAAGGTGATCTGCACGGTCTGGCCGGGCAGCGTGCCCTGCAGCGACGCGCGGACGTCGGCCGCCTCCGCGATCTTCTTGCCGTTGACCGTGATCAGCTTGTCGCCGGGGGCCAGCACGTGATCGGCCGGGCTGCCCGACACGATCTCCTTGGCCACCACCTTGACCGGGTAGCCGATGTGGCGCAGCGCCGCGACCTGCGCGTTGGACTGCGAGTCCTGCAGCTGCTGGATGTTCTCCTGCTTGACCTGCTCGTTGGTCTCGCCCGGCTTGTAGTACTCCTCGCGCGGGGCGAGCGCGTACCGGCCGCTGGCCCAGTACGCCAGGCCCTGGAACATCGTGACGCTGTCCTGCAGCGACACCGTCGTCATCCGCAGCTCACCGGAGGTCTGAAAGGTCTCGTGGCCCTTCACCTGGATCACCGGGTTGCCCGCGACGTCGCGACCCAGCGTGTCGTAGGTCGGGCCCGGGCTGATCGCCACGAACGGCACCGGAACGGCGCAGCCGAGCAGGAAGAACACCGCGAACAGCACGCCGCTGACCACGAGCGTCCAGCCGCGCCGGGTCATCCGGCGGCGCTCACGCGGCGGCTCGCGGACCGGCTCGGGATCGCTCGTCGGGGGCGCGGTCTCCTCGGAGGACTTGGTCACGACCGACAGCGTACGGTGACCGCGTTCGCTTCTCGGTGAAGGCCACGCTCATCGGTCCGGTTGACGCACTCGGGAGCCCTTGACCCGCGTACGGTGGAGCCATGAGCAAACCCCCGTTCGGCTTCGGACCTCCCGATCCCGAAAAACGAGGTGAGAACGACCCGTCGGACCCCTCCGGCGCCGACGCGTTCAACCAGCTCGGGCAGATGTTCAGCCAGCTGGGCCAGATGCTCAGCCAGGCGGGCACCTCCTCCGGGCCGGTGAACTACGACCTCGCCAAGCAGATCGCGTTGCAGCAGCTCGGCAGCACCGGCAACACCGGTGAGAGCCGGCTCGGTTTCGCCGCGGGCGACGACTCGAACAAGGCTGTGCGCGACGCCGCCCACCTGGCCGAGCTGTGGCTCGACCCGGCCACGATCCTGCCGGCCGGCGCGACGTCGGCGGTGGCCTGGTCGCCGCGGATCTGGGTCGAGAAGACGCTGCCGACGTGGCAGCGGCTGTGCGACCCGGTCGCCCAGCAGATCTCCGGCGCCTGGCTCAAGGCGATGCCCGAGGAGGCCCAGCAGGCCGCCGGGCCGCTGCTGTCGATGATGGGGCAGATGGGCGGGATGGCCTTCGGCTCCCAGCTCGGCTCCGCGCTCGCGCAGCTGGCCGGCGAGGTGCTCACCTCGACCGAGGTCGGGCTGCCGCTGGCGCCGGCCGGGACGTCGGCGCTGCTGCCCGCGAACATCGAGAAGTTCGCCGAGGGCCTGGAGCTGCCCACCAGCGAGATCCTCGTCTTCCTCGCCGCGCGCGAGGCCGCCCACCAGCGGCTCTTCGCGCACGTGCCGTGGCTGCCGCAGCGCCTGCTGGCCACGGTCGAGGAGTTCGCGCACGGCATCACCGTCGACACCTCCGCGCTCGAGCAGCTGGCCGGCCGGATCGACCCGGCCAACCCCGAAAGCATCGAGGAAGCGATGTCCTCGGGCCTGCTGGAGCCGAAGACCACGCCGGAGCAGCAGTCCGCGCTCAACCGCCTGGAGACGCTGCTGGCGCTGGTCGAGGGCTGGGTCGACGTCGTCGTCGCGGAAGCGATCGGGGACCGGCTGCCCGGCGCCGGCGCGCTGCGCGAGACGTTGCGCCGCCGCCGTGCCACCGGCGGCCCCGCCGAGCAGACCTTCGCCACGCTGGTCGGGCTCGAGCTGCGGCCGCGGCGGATGCGGGCGGCCTCGGCGCTGTGGAAGATGGCCGGCGACCAGCACGGCATCGAGAAGCGGGACGGCCTCTGGTCGCACCCGGACCTGATGCCCACCGCCGACGACCTGGACGAGCCGCTGGACTTCGTGGCCGCGCTGGGCACCGAGCCCGGGTCCGCCGGCGACCTGGACCCGATCGCCGAGCTGGAGAAGACCGAACGCGCCGAGCGCGAGAAGCCCGACGAGTCCTGAGACCGACGACAACGGCGGGGGTGCGGATCTTCCGATCCGCACCCCCGCCGTTTCGCGTGCTCAGTCGTCCTCGGAGATTCCCCAGCCCGCTGCCGCGGAGAGCCCCTCCAGGTACCCGATCGCCCGTTCGGTCTTCGGGTACCTGCGCACGAGCGCCCAGAAAGCGGCGTCGTGCCCTGGCTCCCGCAGGTGCGCGAGTTCGTGGACCAGGACGTAGTCCAGTACCCACGAGGGCACCTTGCGCAGCCTGTCGCTGACGCGGATGGTCGCGTCGACCGGCGTGCAGGACGCCCACCTCGTACGCATCGGGGGCACCCAGCGCACGCTCGACGGCACCGCGGCGTTGCCGAGGTACTTCGCCGACAGCAGCGCGCAGCGCGCCAGCAGTGCTTCGTCCGACGTCTTCGGGGATGCCGGTTTACGCGGTTCCGCGCGCTTGAGCTTGCGCTCCATCTCGGCGACCCAGTGTTTTTCCTCCGCCCTCGTCATCCGCGCCGGGATGAGCACGACGAGCGTGTCGTCGTTCCAGTACGCGGTGACCGTCCGGTGCCGGCGCTGGCTGCGCCGCACTTCGACCTTGTGACCCGGTGTGTCCGACGGGGGGTTCGTGTCCCCCGTGGCCCTCAGCGAGGGCATCCGTGCTTCGACCACCCGACAACGGTAATGCCGGGCACCGACAAGATGGAGCGCCGAAAGGTCACAGCCTCCGGTTGTCCACACCGGGACCGTCCTGTGGACAACTCGGGCTTTCCGCTCTCGTCCGGTCACCCTCCGATGTCATGGTGGGTCCATGCTCCTCGCCACCGAAGACATGCCACCCGTCCTCCTGCCGGCCTACCCGGTCCTGCTTCGCGGCCTCCACGTGCTGGAACGCGGGCCGGACGAGATCCAGATCGGGCTCGATCCGCGGCACGGCGTGACGATCACCGGGCTGCCCGCCCGGATCGTCGCCGCGTTGCGGAAACTCGACGGCAAGCGCGCCACCGAGGACGTCCTGCTCGCCGAGAGCGAACATCGTGAACAGTTCGAGACCGTGCTCCGGCAGCTGACCGCGCTCGGTCTGGTGACCGACGCCGGCAAGCCGTCCCGCACGCCACCGCGACGCTGCGAAACCGGGTTGTGGTCGCTGCGTGCGAAGCATCACCAGGGCGCTCTCGCCGAGCGAAGACGCAACGCGCTCGTCGCCGTCCAGGGCGACGGCAGGCTCGCGGTGGCCGTCGCGGTCCTGCTCGCGTACGCCGGCGTCGGGCACATCGACCTGCGGCTGTCCGGCGTCGTCGGCAAGGAGGACCTCGGCTCCGGATTCACCGAGGCCGAGTTGGGCGCGCCCCGGCGCCAGGCGCTGGCAGAGGTGCTGAAGCGCGTCGATCCGCGGCTGCGGACCGCGCGGATCGTCGACGGCCGGGTGCCCGAGCTGGTGCTGCTCACCGACGCCGTGGTGCCCGCGCCCGAGATCGTCGCCGAGCTCGCCGACGAGGGCGTCACGCACATGCCGGTGCGGGTCCGCGACGGCACCGGCATCGTCGGGCCCCTGGTCGTGCCGGGCCGCAGCAGCTGCCTGCGCTGCGCCGACCTGCACCGCACCGACCTGGACCCGTGCTGGCCGCGGGTGGCCGGCCAGCTCGCGGGCCGGCACCTGACCCCGGACCTCGGCGCCGTCCAGGCGTGCGCCGCGCTGGCGGTCGCCCAGGCCATGCGGCTGCTCTCCCCGGCCGAGCTGGCGCCGCCGACATGGAACGCGACGCTGGAGATCGACGCCTTCGACGGCCGGATCCGCCACCGCGGCTGGCCACCCCACCCACGGTGCGGCTGTGGCGCGCGGATCGTACGGCGAGAGACGTAGGTCACGGACACTCCCCGAGCAGGCTGCGCCGCGCGGCTGGCGCAAGGCACAATCGACGGGGTGACCGACACCCACGAACTGCCGGGAGAGCGGGAAGCCGCGATGCCCCGCAAGGGCGCTGCCCGCACGGCCAAGCTCGCCAGCCTGCCGCTCGGGATCGCCGGGCGCGCGGTCGGCGGCTGGGGCAGGCGGCTGGTCGGCCAGAACGCCGACGAGGTGAGCGCGACGCTCTCGGCGAAGGCCGCGGAGCAGCTCTTCGAGGTGCTCGGCACGCTCAAGGGCGGCGCGATGAAGTTCGGGCAGGCGCTGAGCGTGTTCGAGGCGGCGGTGCCGGACGACATGGCCAAGCCGTACCGCGAAGCGCTGACGAAGCTGCAGGCCGCGGCGCCGCCGATGCCGATACGCCAGACCCACCGGGTGCTTGCCGAGCAGCTCGGCCGCACCTGGACCGGCCGGTTCGCCGAGTTCGACGACGAGCCCGCCGCGGCCGCGAGCATCGGCCAGGTGCACCGCGCGGTCTGGCACGACGGGCGCGAGGTCGCGGTCAAGGTGCAGTACCCGGGTGCCGACGAGGCGCTGCGCAGCGACCTGCGCCAGCTCCAGCGGTTCAGCAGGCTGTTCCAGGCGTTCGTGCCCGGCACGGAGGTCAAGCCACTGCTGGCCGAGCTCGCCGAGCGGATGAACGAGGAGCTCGACTACCAGGCCGAGGCGCAGAACCAGCGTGCCTTCGTGAAGGCGTTCGACGGCGACCCCGGCATCCTCGTGCCGCGGGTCGTGGCGAGCGCGCCGAAGGTCATCGTGACCGAGTGGGCGACCGGCACGCCGCTGTCGAAGGTCATCTCCGAGGGCGGCCGCGAGACCCGCGACCTGGCAGGACGGCTGCTGGCGGAGTTCCACTACTCCTCCCCCGAACGCGCGCGGCTGCTGCACTCCGACCCGCACCCGGGCAACTTCATGATCACCGCGGACGGCCGTCTGTGCGTGATCGACTTCGGCGGTGTCACGCGGCTGCCCGAAGGCATTCCGAGGCACCTCGGCGAGATGACCCGGCTGGCGCTGGACGGCGAGTCCGCCGGGCTGATGCGGCTGCTGCGCGAGAACGGCTTCATCCGCCCCGGCACCGAACTCGCGGCCGAAGAGGTGCTGGCCTACCTGGCGCCGTTCACCGAGCCGCTGGCCGAGCCGACGTTCCACTTCACCCGCCGCTGGATGCAGCGGCAGGCGGGGCGGGTCGGCGACAGCCGCGGCAACGACTTCCGGATCGGCCGCTCGCTCAACCTGCCCCCGGAGTACCTGATGATCCACCGGGTCACCGCGGGCTCGACCGGCATCCTCTGCCAGCTCGACGCCGAGATCCCCGCGCGGGGCATCGTGGAGCGCTGGCAGCCGGGGTTCGCCGCCTGAGTTATCCACAGGGGGTGCCCGCAACGGCCAGATCCGGCCGAGTTGTCCACAACTTCGGAAAGCCCGGTTCCACCCGGACGGCGCAGCGGTCATGCTCGGTTCATGGCTACTACCCAACGCACCGACCCGCTCTCCGTCCGTAACCCCGCGACCTGCGAGGTGATGACGCTCAGTCAGTTACGTCGTGCCGGATTCCCGGAACGAAGAACCTCGCGGCTCTGCGGCCCCGGAGGGCCCTGGCGCCGCATGCACCCCGGGGTCGTCCTGCTGCAGAACGCCGAACCGGACCGGCAGCAACGGCTGCACGCCGCGTACGCGCGCTTCGGACCGGGCACGGTCATCACGGCGGCCGACGCGCTGCGGGCGCACGGGATCAAGTGCGAGCTGCCGCCGTCGATCCAGCTGCTGGTGCCCCAGGACTGCCGCCGGATGGCCGGCGACGGCGTCACCTACAGCCGAACCTCCCGGCTGCCGGAGCCCACGCTGGTGGACGGCCTGCCGTTCGCCCCGCCGGCCCGCGCGGCACTCGACCTGGCGCGGCTGCGGAAGGACCCGGCCGAGATCCGCTCGGTCCTGGCGTTGCCGCTGTACTGGGGCATCTGCGACCGGGCCGAGCTCGAAGCCGAGCTGGCGGCGGGCAACCAGCGCGGCTCGGCGGCGGTCCGCGAGGTGCTCGGCGGGCTGCGCGAGCAGGAGATCCTGGCCCACGGCCTGGCCGCGCAGGTGCTGCGGGCGACGCCGTTGCCACCGCCGATGTGGAACGTGCTGGTCCGCGACCGGCGCGGGCGCCCGATCGGCGCGGCCGACGGGTGGTGGGACGAGCTGGGCCTGGCCTGGCAGTTCCGGACCGCGGCGACGGGCGGATTCAGTCACCTGGCGCTGGCCGCGACCGGGATCGTGCTGGTCCGGTGCACCGTCACGCAGCTGCGGAACGCGCCCGGTGAGATCAGGCGCGAGCTGTACCGGGCGTACCACCAGGCGTCACGGACACCACGGCCGCGGGTGCGCGCCCAGCGCCTGCTCGGGGAGGTGGCCTGAGCTCACCAGTATTCGTCGGGCAGCTTGCCTTCGATGTCGCGCACATGCCGGCGGGCACAGTCAGGACAGAGCCAGCGCAGCGCGCCGCGTTCCCGGGTGGACACCCAGGCCAGCGCGGTAGCCGGGTCCTCGCCGGCCGTGCGGGTCCGCCCGCACTGACCGCAGACGACCGGCTCGGCGGCGGTCACGGCAACCGTCCACTGTGGACTTCCTTGGCGCCGAGCAGGTAGAGATCCTCCCGCGTGCCCAGGAAATCCGGGCTCGCCGGATCGAGCAGGATCTCGGCGGTGGCGCGGTCCTCGTCGGCGAGCGCGTCGGACTGGGCGAGCATGCCGATCCGGTGGACGACGTAGTCGCGCAGGAGCGCGGAGCCGGGCATCGGGTGGTCGATGAGAACGCCCGCGGCGGCGACGTCGGTGAGCCCGGCGCGGCGCAGCGCGACCGGCCAGCCGTACGGCATGGGGACGGCGCCGGGGATGCTCGCGCGCATCGCGGCGAACCACTCTTCGCGAGCGGCGAGGATGCGGTCCTCAAGGCCCGGCTTGCCGAGGCCGAGATCCCAAGGGAGGCATTTGATCCGGAGCCCGCCTTCGCCGACGGCGAGCGTCCCGTCTGGGCGCAGCGCCGCGGCGAGGGTGCCGAGGGCGGCCTGCTGGTCGGCGATGTGGTGGACGATCCCGGACGCCCAGACGAGATCGGCCTTGGGGACGGGCAGGCCACCTTCGCCGAGGTCGGCCTGGACGGCTTCGACCTTGACGGCGTTCTCGGCGGTGACAGCCCGCTCGGCCTCGGCGAGCAGCTCGGGAGTGGTGTCGACCAGGACGATGGTGCCGCCACCGCGTTCGGCGAGCGCGCGGGCGAACAGCACGCTCATCCCCCCGGCGCCGCACCCGACGTCGACGACGATCGGTTCGCCGGACTTGATCCCGCCGACGAGCCTCTTCGCGACGGGCGCGAACGCCTCGGCGTCGAGGGCGTCGGCCATACGCAGCAGAGCGAGCCGCTCGGCCCAGTCGATGTGGTGGTGATCGTGTCCGGACACGGGTTCCATTCAAGCCCCGCGCTCACCAGGTGCGCTACCCCGGCTCTCGTGAGTGGTAAGTCGGGTTCTAACCCGACTTACCACTCACGAGCCCCTGACGGAGGGCATGCCGAAGGGACCTTCGCCGTCGCCGGTAATGGCGGCGAGGGAGAAGGTCCCTTCGTCAGGTCAGCCCTGCTCGGAATACCGCTGCGCACGACGAAACGCCCAGCGGGCTACTCGCGTCCAGCGGCGGTGAGCACGGGCGCTACCCCGGATCCGCTGGAGGCGGATCCCCTCTTCGAGGTCCTGTATTCGGGCCCTCGACAGTTCTTCGTAAAGCAACATCTCGCTGGTCTCCTTGAGGTCGATTTCGCCCCGGTGGGCGGTGGCGCGATCCGGATTTCCGGTGTGCGCCTCGTATTCCCTGGTGGTGATGGGTTCGACGGTCATGCGGCGGCGCTCCCCTGGCGGGTGACCGGACGCGCCTCGGCGGCGGCGGGCTCGACCGCGGCGTTCTTGCGCGGACGTCCACGGGGACGCTTGCGTGCGATCACGGCGCCACGCTCGAAGATCTCGCCACCCCAGACTCCCCACGGCTCACGCCGGGCCAGCGCACCGGCCAGGCAGGCCGCGCGGACCGGGCAGTCCATGCAGAAGCCCTTGGCGCGCTCGAGCTCGGCCGGGGACTCGGCGAACCACAGGTCCGCGTCGCCGGAACGGCAGGGCAGGGCGGCCTCGGGGGCCGAGATGGCGTCGAGCAGGTCACCGACTCCGTCGGTGAATCCCGCGGTTATGGCCTCACCGGAGGTGAAGGCGACAGCGGTGAACATGGGTGCTCCTCCTTGTGTCGTACGGGTTTTCGAAGTGACGCTGGGGCTGGGCAATGCTGTTCCTCGTGGGTTGTGCAGCCAAAAACACGAAGGCCGCGGATCCGGGTTACCGGTTCCGCGGCCTTCGTGAGCCTCGTGTCCTGACTAGGTCAGGAACTTCGCTCCCGTGGTGACAACGGAACACGGTGGTTCTTCTTGATGGTCGGGACATCGACATCGACCTGCGGGTACGCGCCGACGATGGCGGCAGCGTTGGCAAAGACGACATCCGTGGTGGCCCACAGCCGCTCATCGCGACGCAGTCCACCGATCATGTGCGCGCTCACGGGCAGATTGGTGCCCTGGCGCTGAGCCGATCCGGCTTGGGGCGCGCAGGACAGAAGGGTGCCCTGGTTCGTGAGCGTCATTGTGATCGTCATTTCACCGGCACCTCCTTCTGACTTCAGCGCGTACCGCCGGGCGGCCGTCACAGTGATCCCCAGCCGGGCGGCTGCCGCCCGGGTACCTGCAGGTTATTGCCCCCTGCCATACCGGGGCAACTTATTTTCCCGAAAATCATCCAAGTTACGAAGATCGCCGCTGAGCAGCGGGTTCGCCGCGTGGATCAAGCTCGCGACGCGGTCAAGAGGCCATCGCCGCACGTACGACGCCGAGGATCTCCGCGCCGAACCGCTCCAGCTTAGTCGCCCCGATGCCCGAGATCGAGACCAAGGCGCTCTCGTCGGTCGGCTGCTGCTCGGCGATGGCCGTCAGCGTCACGTCCGTGAACACGACGAACGCGGGCACCTTCAGTTCCCTCGACCGCTCCGCACGCCAGGCCTTCAGCTTCTCCAGCAGCTGCATGTCCACTGTGGACGGACACCGCCCGCACCGGCCGAGCTTGACCTCCATGGTCTCCAGCAACGGCCCCTCGCACACCCGGCAGCGGGTCTTCACGCCGGCGGCGGGCTTCTGCTGCTGAGAGCGCGCGACCCGCGCCGCCGGGTGGTCCTCCGGGATCAGGCCGTAGAGGAACCGGCTGCGGCGCCGGTTCCGGCGTCCGCCCGGCTTGCGCGCCAGCGCCCACGACAGCGCGAGATGTTCACGCGCCCGGGTAACGCCGACATAGAACAGCCGCCGCTCCTCCTCGATCGCCGCGTCGTCGCCGTCGGCGTGCAGGATCGGCACGGTGCCCTCGGCGAGGCCGACCAGGAACACCGCGTCCCACTCGAGGCCCTTGGCCGCGTGCAGCGAGGCCAGCGTGACGCCCTCGACCGTCGGCGGGTGCTGGGCCTCGGCGCGCTGCTCCAGCTCGGCGCTGAACCGCGCGAGGTCGGCGCCTTCGACCGTCGCCGAGAGCTCCTCGGCCAGCTCGACCAGCGCCAGCAGCGCGTCCCAGCGCTCCTTCGCCGCGCCACCCGCGGGCGGCGACTCGGTGAGCCCGACCTTCGCGAGCACGAACCGCACGGTCGTGACCAGGTCGGCGGCCGCGGGGTCGCCGGTGGCGGCGCGCAGCGCGGACATCGCCTGGCGCACCTCCTGCCGCGCGAAGAACCGCTCGCCGCCGCGGACCAGGTAGGGGATGCCGGCCGCGGCGAGCGCCTGCTCGTAGGCCTCGGACTGGGCGTTGACGCGATACAGGACGGCGATCTCACTGGCCGCGACGCCGCTGTCGAGCAGCTCACGCACCCGCCGTGCGACAGCCTCCGCCTCGACGGCCTCGTCGTCGTACTCGGCGAAGCGCGGCTCCGGGCCCGGCGGGCGCTGGCCGATGAGCTTCAGCCGCGAACCGGCCGGGCGGTCGCGCGCGGCACCGATGACCCGGTTCGCCAGCGACACCACCTCCGGCGTCGACCGGTAGTCGCGCTCGAGCCGGACCACGGTGGCCTCGGGGAAGCGCCGGGTGAATTCGAGCAGCGGGCGCGGCGAGGCGCCGCCGAAGGAGTAGATGGTCTGGTTGGCGTCGCCGACCACGGTGAGGTCGTCGCGCCCGCCGAGCCAGGCGTCGAGCAGGCGCTGCTGCAGCGGCGTCACGTCCTGGTACTCGTCGACGACGAAGCAGCGATAGCGGTCCCGGAACTCGGTGGCGACCGAGCCGTGCTCCTCCAGCACCGCCGTGGTGTGCAGCAGCAGGTCGTCGAAGTCGAGGACCCGCGCGGAGTTCTTGATCGTCTCGTAGTTGCGGTAGACCTCGGCGATCTGCGCGGCGGGCGCCGGGATGTCGCGCTGGCCGCGCGCGGCGGCCGCCGGGTAGTCGTCCGGGCTGATCAGCGACGCCTTGGCCCACTCGATCTCGCTGCAGAGGTCGCGCAGCGTCTCGGTCTCGGTGCCGAGCTTGGCGCGGTTCGCGGCCTGGCCGACCAGGCGGAACTTGTTGTCGAGCAGGTCCCACGGCCGGTCGCCGACCACGCGCGGCCAGAAGTACCGCAGCTGACGGCGGGCCGCGGCGTGGAAGGTCAGGGCCTGCGCCGCGTCGACGCCGAGGCCGCGCAGCCGCGCCCGCATCTCCCCCGCGGCGCGGGTGGTGAACGTGACGGCGAGCACCTGACCGGCGGCGACGTGCCCGGTCGTGACCAGGTGCGCGATGCGGTGGGTGATCGTGCGCGTCTTGCCGGTACCGGCGCCGGCGAGGACGCAGACCGGCCCCCGCGGCGCGCCGGCCGCGGCTCGTTGCTCGGGGTCGAGCCCGTCGAGCAGACCCGGACGGCCCTTCGGCGAAAGTACGGCAGTCACGCCCTTGATACTCGCAGAGGGGGACGGGGAATCCGTGCAGGGGCACGCGGCCGTATCCTGGTCACATGGCGGGACAGGACAAGGAAGCGGCCAAGCAGGCCAAGAAGGAGAAGCGCGCGGCGAGCAAGGCTCGGCGCGGGCAGCTCTGGGAAGCCTTCAAGATGCAGCGCAAGGAAGACAAGGCGCTCATCCCGTGGATGCTCGGCGCGCTCCTGGTCATCACCGGTGTGGTGTTCGGGATCGGGTTCTTCTTCAACGCGCAGTGGGTGACGCTGCCGCTGGGCCTCCTGCTCGGCGGACTCGCGGCCATGATCATCTTCGGGCGCCGGGTGCAGAAGACGGTCTATTCGAAGGCCGACGGCCAGCCCGGCGCGGCAGCCTGGGCCCTGGAGAACCTGCGCGGCAAGTGGAAGGTGACCCCGACGGTCGCCGCGACCACCCAGCTCGACGCGGTGCACCGGGTCCTCGGCGGCCCCGGCGTGGTGCTCGTCGCCGAAGGTGCCCCGCACCGGGTGAAGACGCTGCTCGCGCAGGAGAAGAAGCGCGTCTCGCGGCTGGTCGGCGACACCCCGATCTACGACGTGATCATCGGTCACGGCGAGGGCGAGATCTCGCTGAAGAAGCTTCAGGGCTACCTGATGAAGCTCCCCCGCAACCTCAAGCCGGCCCAGGTGGACGCGCTGGAGGCCAAGCTGGCGGCGCTCGGCAGCCGCGGCGCGGCGATGCCGAAGGGCCCGATGCCCGCGGGCGCGAAGATGCGCAACGTCCAGCGCACCATCCGCCGCCGCTGATTTCTTGCTCACCGAGAGGGCCTCGCCGGCTTGCCGCGCGGGGCCCTCTCGCTCTGTGCCGGACGCACTGACGGGCCGCGCCCCAAGCCTGACCGCGCGGGGGTTATAAGCGCAGGCAAAGGTGGCGGCTCTGGTCGGCTCGGTCCGCTTCTCACGACTGTGACGTACGGCTCTAGAACCCGACTTACCACTCACGAGGCCCTGCCGGGGCTTCAGCGCATACGGATGACGACCGTGCCGGTCAGGCGGTCGAGCCAGCTGCGGCCGTCGGCGTTGCGGACCGCCGCCGGGAGGATCACCAGCGTCAGCACCCCGCGGACCAGCGCGCGCATCGGCCCGACCAGCGAAGCGCCGTCCAGCCGGGCCACGCGGATGCCGAGCAGGCCCATCCCGGGCGTGAAGCCGAAGAACGCGGCCGAGACCACCGAGATGGCCAGCCAGACCCCGCCCGACCACAGGTTGTACTGCTGCATCGCGGCCGGATCCTGCAGGTCGAAGCGGGTGAAGGCGACCGTCAGCAGCGCCGCGAGCGCCAGGTCGACCAGGAACGCGAGCAGCCGGGCTCCACCCGACGCCGCCGAGCCGACGCCGGACTCGGGTAAACCCAGCGTCGCGCCGGGCCAACGGGCCTCTTGCCGATCACTCGTCCCGGTGCCGGGCAGCCATTCGCCGGTCCATCTCGCCACCCGTCCAGGGTATGCCGGTGGCGCGGAGTACGTTCGCCCTGGTCGGATACCCGGTATCCACCCACCCGTTAACACCGGCGAAACATACGGGTGACGGACGGGCAACACCGCGCTTTTAGCGTGAGCCGAAGAGAGTACTGCCGCCGGCTACGAACGAGAAGGAGTCACCGAGGGTGCCCACTACTCCAGACGACATTCAGCGCCTGATCGCCGACGAGAACGTAGAGGTCGTCGACGTCAGGTTCTGCGACCTGCCCGGTGTCATGCAGCACTTCACGGTCCCCGCGAAGGCGTTCACGAACGAAGCCTACGAAGAGGGTCTCGCGTTCGACGGCTCCTCGGTGCGCGGCTTCCAGTCGATCCACGAGTCCGACATGCTGCTCCTGCCGGACCCCGCCACCGCGCGGATCGACCCGTTCCGCAAGGCCAAGACGCTTTCGCTGAACTTCTTCGTGCACGACCCCTTCACGCGCGAGGCCTACAGCCGCGACCCGCGCAACATCGCGCGCAAGGCCGAGCAGTACATCTCTGAGTACGGCGTCGCCGACAGCGTCTACTTCGGTCCCGAAGCCGAGTTCTACATCTTCGACTCGATCCGCTTCGACACCACCGAGAACGCCGCGTTCCACGAGATCGACTCGGTCGAGGGCTGGTGGAACACCGGTGCCGACGAGGCCGGCGGCAACCAGGGCTACAAGACGAAGTTCAAGGGCGGCTACTTCCCGGTCCCGCCGGTCGACCACCTCGCCGACCTGCGCGACGACATCGTCCGCAACCTGCAGGGCTCCGGTTTCGAGATCGAGCGCGCGCACCACGAGGTGGGCACCGCCGGCCAGACCGAGATCAACTACAAGTTCAACACGCTGCTGCACGCCGCGGACGACTTGATGCTGTTCAAGTACATCGTCAAGAACACCGTCTTCGCGGCGGGCAAGACCGCGACGTTCATGCCGAAGCCGCTCGCCGGCGACAACGGCTCGGGCATGCACTGCCACCAGTCGCTGTGGAAGGACGGCACGCCGCTGTTCCACGACGAGTCCGGTTACGCGGGCCTGTCCGACACCGCGCGCCACTACATCGGCGGCCTGCTCAAGCACGCCCCGAGCCTGCTGGCCTTCACGAACCCGACGGTGAACTCCTACCACCGCCTGGTCCCGGGCTTCGAGGCGCCGGTCTCGCTGGTCTACTCGCAGCGCAACCGCTCGGCCTGCGTCCGGATCCCGATCACGGGCAACAACCCGAAGGCCAAGCGCGCCGAGTTCCGCTGCCCGGACTCCTCGGGCAACCCGTACCTGGCGTTCGCGGCGATGATGATGGCCGGGCTCGACGGCATCAAGAACAAGATCGAGCCGCCGGAGCCGATCGACAAGGACCTCTACGAGCTTCCCCCGGAGGAGGCCAAGGACGTCAAGCTGGTCCCGGGCGACCTGGGCACCGTGCTCGACACCCTCGAGGCCGACCACGACTACCTGCTCGAGGGTGGCGTGTTCACCTCGGACGTGATCGAGACCTGGATCTCGTACAAGCGTGAGAACGAGATCGACCCGCTGCGGCTGCGCCCGCACCCGTACGAGTTCGCCCTGTACTACGACGTGTAAGCCCACGCCGTAGCCACGGTCACGCCGGCGACGAGGAGCGGAAACGCCCTCGTCGCCGGCGTTTCTCGTTTCCGGGAGCATCCGCGACGCTGTTGGCGCGTTCCTTGCCCGGACTCACGAGCTTTCCCTGCGTGAACTGTCCCGGAGTTCCAGGTAGCCGCGCGTGGCGTCCCAGAGGTCCTCCTCCGGATACCGGCCGGTTCCGCGATGCTCGCGACGCCACCCTTCATCCCAATACTTCTCGTGGACCGCGCGCAGCTGCGCCCATGCCCGCTCGAGATCCGCGGCGGTTCGCCGCCGAACCTCCTCCTGGTTCGCCCGCTGCCTTGGCAGGTCAGCGAACCGGCGTTGGGCGAGCGCGTTCAGCACCGCCTCGTCCGTCCCGGCGAGGGACCAGAACCGCACGGGATCGCGGATGTGGTCGTTCCCGACCGGCTCATGCCGTGAGCGCCACCGATACTCGATACCACCCCGGTCGAGCCGCAGGTTGTCCACGAGCCACGGTGTGCCCGGCGGGTTCGAACACCAGGGCACTTCCTCAGGCGGCAAGTTGAGCGCGAACGCCACCTCGAGCTTCTCGATCGGGTCGTTCCCGTCGAGCACCTCGCCGAACACGTAGGCTTCCTGCACGAACGGCTCATCGGTGGGCAGGTTCGTCGTCCACTGGCACTTTTCGGCCAGAAAGTGGAGTTTCTCGATGGCTCGGCGATAGCGCACGAGTACATTGTCGTCCGGCTGGCGGTGCTCCACCACGACGGCGCTCACCGCGGCTTGTGCGAGACCTAGCGGACCGCTCGCGCGAACAGCACCGCGCCCGGCACCTGCTCCCCCGGGTTCAGGACCGTCTCGGCCTCGACCGTGAACCCGGCTTCACGCAGCCAGGACGTCATCCGGCCCGGAGTCCGGCGGTGGACGTACAGGTTCATCGGATGGCCGCCGTAGCCCTGCGTCTTCAGCTTGGACACCTCGCCGACGTGGAACCCGAGCAGCAGCACGCCACCGGGACGCAGCACGCGCCGGAACCCCGCCAGCACGGCGGGAATCTCCTCGTCGGGGAGGTGGATCAGCGACCACCAGGCCACCAGCCCGGCCACCGAATCCTCGGCGAGGTCGAGGTCCGTCATCGAACCGACCTCGAAGCGGACGCCGGGATGGTCACGCCGGGCCACCTCGATCATCGCGGGCGAAAGGTCGATGCCGAACGCGTCGGCGCCGAGCTCGCGCAGGTACGCCGTGATGTGCCCTGGCCCGCAGCCGACGTCCGCCACCGGCCCGTCGCCCGCCAGCTCGGCGAACAGCGCCAGATCCGCACGCATGTAGGGATCCCCTGCGAGAGCATCACGCACCACGTCCGCGTAGCTCGTCGCGACCGTGTCGTACGAAGTCCGGATATCGGTCAGCCAGGTCATTCCGTGGTCGACATCACCTTCAGATCGACCCCCGCCTGCTCGAACCGGCCGCGCGGGTCCGCCACCAGCTTGCGGCGTTCGAGGTCCATCAGCCCCAGCGTGCAGCTGATCTCCGCGGCGAGCGTGCCGTCGGCTTTGATGATGGCCGAGTTCATCTGGAACGTCTTGCCGCTGCCGAACTTGGTGTCGCAGGTGACGTCGACCACATCGCCGGCACGCAGTTCGCGGCGGAACACCACGTGCGTCTCCAACAGCACCGAGGCCAGCTTCGCCTCGCGCAGGCCGTCGAGCCCGTTGGCCGCCTCGAACAGCTCGAGCCGGGACACCTCGCCGTAGGAGTGGTAAACGGCGTGGTTGAGGTGCCCCAGGGTGTCCAACTCGTAGTGCCGGACCTTGATCCTGGTCCGGTACGGCTCGCGCTCAGTCACGTTCTTCACTGTAGGCACCACCACCGACATTCTCGCGCCGGCGTGGGTCAGGCCTCGGAGAACGGGCCGGCTCCGCCACGCACGGAACCGGCCGTTCTCACCTCGGGCTCAGCAGGCCCTGAGCTCACTCACGTACGGACGCGGCGGAATGTTCGCCGCACCGCGCGTCTCCCGGTGGTACCAGTTGTCGGGCAACGACGTGCAGGAACCGTCGCTCGCCCACGCCCAGATCATCCGGAGCCGGACGGTGTAACCACAGGTGTTCGTCGCCTCCGCCCACGCGGTGCTGCCGTTGCGTCCCTGCGAAAGGCCGACGCACCCGGGCGCCGGAGCCATCAGCAGGTAGGCCGGGTTGTCCGCGGCGACGGCCGCCGCCGGTTCGGCCGCCTGTGCGGGTGCCGCGAGACCGAGCGCCGCGAAACCGGCCGTGGCCGCGCAGGCGGCCGCCATCTTTCCCATCCTCATGTCGTCGTTCCCCTCTTTCATTTTTTCCGGGGCGCGCGAAAGAAAGGCCGCGCAACGACCCGATAAAATGATCTCCCCCCGGAAGGATCGCCCCGCGCGATCCGCCAAGAACCCGACGCCCGACCCGCCGCCCGCGAGGGAACTTCGGGAAATCGGCGGCGTAGTTCAGGACTCGTAGAACAGCTGCTCCACCACGGTGTGCGCACGGCGGGTGATCCGGCGGTAGTAGTCGAGGAACTCGCCGGGGTCGTCCTCGGCCGAATAGCCGAGCACGCGCGCCACGGCCGCCAGGTCGCGGCCCGAGCTCGGCACCTCGTCGACGGCCTTGCCGCGCACCAGCATCCCGGCGTTGCGCACGCGGGTGGCGAGCAGCCAGGCCTCGGTCAGCGAGTCCACCTGCGCCGCCTCGGCGAGCCCGGCCCGCTCGAGCGCCGCCAGCGCGTCCAAGGTGGACGTCGTACGCAGTGCCTCGACCTCGTGCGCGTGCTGCAACTGCAGGAGCTGGACCGTCCATTCGACGTCGGCGAGGCCACCGCGGCCGAGCTTCGTGTGCCGGGTCGGGTCGGCGCCCTTCGGCATCCGCTCGGTTTCGACGCGCGTCTTGATCCGCCGGATCTCGCGCGCCCGCGTCGCGTCGAGGCCGCCCTCGGGGTAGCGCAGCGGGTCGATCATGGCGATGAACCGCTCGCCGAGTTCGTCCTCACCGGCGATGAACCGGGCACGCAGCAGCGCCTGCGACTCCCAGACCTCGCCCCAGCGGGCGTAGTACGCCCGGTACGACTCCAGCGTGCGCACGAGCGGCCCGTTGCGGCCCTCAGGACGCAGGTCGGCGTCCACGAGCAGCGCCGGGTCGGGGCTCGGCGCACCCAGGATCTTGCGCACGGTTTCGGCGACCGAAGACGCGAACCGCACTGCTTCGGCGTCCGAAACCCCTTCTGCGGGCTCGCAGACGAAGAGCACGTCGGCGTCCGAGCCGTAGCCGAGTTCGGCGCCGCCGAGCCGTCCCATCCCGATGACCGCGATCGTGGCGGGTGTCCGCCCGAGCTCGGCCTGCCGCTGCCGATACGCCGCGGCCAGCGCGCTCTGCAGCACCGCCGTCCAGACGGTGGAAAGCGCCGTGCAGACCGCGGGAACGTCGAGCAGCCCGAGCAAATCCGCGCAGGCGACCCGCAGCAACTCGTGACGCCGCAAGGATCTTGCCGCGGAGACAGCCGCGTTGAGCCCCGGCTGCCGCCGCACGGCCGCACGCAGTGAAGACGCGACATCCTTCGGCGTCCGGCCGAGCAGCCGCGCCGGATCTCCCAGCAGCTGCAGGACTTCCGGCGCGCGCACGAGCAGGTCGGGCACCAGGTGCGAGGTGCCGAGCAGGAACGCGAGCCGCTCCACGACCGCGCCTTCGTCACGCAGCACCCGCAGGTACCACGGCGTATCCTCGAGCGCCTCGGACACCTTCCGGTACGACAGCAGCCCGCCGTCGGGATCCGCGGTGTCGGCGAGCAGGTCGAGCAGCACCGGCAGCAGTGCCTGCTGGATGGCGGCGCGGCGCGACATCCCGGCGGTCAGCGCCTTGATGTGCTGCAGGGCCCCGTCCGGCGCGGCGTATCCCAGCGCGGCCAGCCTGCTCGCGGCCTGTTTCGTGGTGAGCCGCAACGCTTCCGTCGGCACGTTCGCCACGGACTGGAGCAGCGGCCGGTAGAAGATCTTCTCGTGCAGCCGGCGAATGCCCTGGCCGTGCCGCCTGAACTCGGCGAGCAGCGCGTCCCCCTCGCTGCGTCCACCGGCGGGCTTGACGCCGCACGCGCGCGCCAGCAGCCGTAGCTCGGCCGTCTCCGAAGTCGCGGGGAACAGGTGGGTACGACGCAATCGGCGCAGCTGCAGCCGGTGCTCGACGGTCCGGAGGAATTCGTAGGACGCCCCCAGCTCGACAACGTCCCGGCGGCCCACGTACCCGCCTTCGCCGAGCGCGGCCAGAGCGTCCATTGTGGACGGTGAGCGCAGCTCGGTGTCCACCCGGCCGTGCACCAGCTGCAGCAGCTGGACCGCGAACTCGACGTCCCGCAGCCCGCCGCGGCCCAGCTTGAGCTCGCGCTCGGCGTGTTCGGAGGGCACGTGCCCCTCGACGCGGCGGCGCATCTGCTGGACCTCGACGACGAAGTTGTCCCGGTCGGCGGCCGACCACACCATCGGCGCGACCATCTCGGCGTACTGGCGGCCGAGCTCGGCGTCGCCCGCCACCGGACGGGCCTTGAGCAGCGCCTGGAACTCCCAGGTCTTGGCCCATTTCCGGTAGTAGCCCTGGTGACTTTCGAGAGTGCGGACGAGCGCGCCCGCCTTGCCCTCGGGGCGCAGCGCCGCGTCGACCTCGAAACAGGCCTTGCCGGTCACCCGCATCATCCCGGCGGCCAGCCGCGTGGCGACCCCGAGGTCGCCTGCGCCGACGAAGATGACGTCGACATCGCTGACGTAGTTGAGCTCGCGTCCGCCGGTCTTGCCCATCGCGATGACCGCCAGCGAACCCTCGGCGGACGCGCCGACCTCGGCCTCGGCGACCAGCAGCCCGGCGGCCAGCGCGGCCTCGGCGAGCGCGGTCAGCTGCGCGGCGACCTCGGAGTAGGCGGGACGTTCGAGCCCAGCCTCCACCAGGTGCCCGAGGTCCGCGGCGGCGATCCCCAGCAGCAGCGCGCGATACGCCGCCCGCAGCGCCTGCTCGGCGGCGTACCCCGTGACGATGACGCCGTCCCGGGTGAGCCGCTCACGCAGGATTTCCAGGTACTGCCCGGCGTCCGTGGTGCCGGTGAGCGTGTGCCACTCCGCCGGGTTCGCCGCGATGAAGTCGGCGAGCGCGCTCGACGTCCCGAGCACGCCGAGAAGCCGGCCCCGGAAGGTGCGGTTGGCCCGGAGCTGCTCGTCCAGCTCGCGCCAGCCGGGCTCGTCGGCCTCGCGGATCCGGTCGAGCCCGCGCAGCGCGAGGTCCGGGTCGGCGGCGCGGGACAACGCCGAAAGCACGTCGGCGGCGGCCGCGACGGGACCGGCCTCGTCCCACCAACCGGCCGCGCGAAGCTGCCCCTCGGCACGGGCGTCCGTGAAGCCGTACCTCGCCGCCGAGGCGGTCGATCGCGCGCGGTCTGCCATCACCGCCCACGTTAGCCGTTCACTCAGGCAGCCAGCTGCTCCGGCTCGGCGGTGCTGGGCTCGGGGACATGGAAGCTGTGCACGGTCACCGGGTTGCGGCGGGACAGCAGGTAAATGCCGGTCGCGATGGCCAACCCGGCGATGCCCACGGCGATGGTGCCCCCGGTGCCGAGCGAGGCGAGTTTCCCGGAGATCGCGCCGACGATCGCGGCCGCGGGCAGAGTGAACGTCCAGGCGAGCACCATCCGGCCGGCCATCCGCCAGCGGACCGGCGCCTCCCGGCGGCCGACGCCGGAGCCGAGGATCCCGCCGGAACAGACGTGCGTCGTCGAGAGCGGGAAACCGAGGCGGGACGACAGCAGGATCACCAGCGCGGAGCTCGTCTGGGCGGCGAAGCCCTGCGGGCCCTCGATGTCGGTCAGGCCCTTGCCGAGGGTTTGCGTGATCCGCCAGCCGCCGAAGTAAGTGCCCAGCGCCAGGGCGCCGGCGGCGCTGACGATCACCCAGACGGGTGGCGCCGAGCCCGGGGCCAGGGTGCCCGCGCTGACCAGGGTGAGGGTGATGACGCCCATCGTCTTCTGCGCGTCGTTGGTGCCGTGGGCCAGCGAGACCAGCGACGCCGAGATGATCTGACCGACCCGGAATCCCCTGGTCGCCGGCCGGTGCCGCACGAAGAAGCGGTAGACGCCGTAGGTCGCCGCCGCGGCCACCAGCCCGGCGATCACCGGGGACAGCGCGGCCGGGATCAGCACCTTCTCGACGATCTTGCCGAAGTGCACCGAATCGGCGCCCGCGGAGACCCAGGTGGCGCCGATGAGGCCGCCGAACAGGGCGTGCGACGAGCTGGACGGCAACCCGACGAACCAGGTCACGAGGTTCCAGACGATCGCGCCGACCAGCCCGCCGAACACGATCGCCGGGCCGATCTTGGTGTCGTCGACCAGACCGCTCGAGATCGTCTTGGCGACCTCCACGGACAGGAACGCACCGGCGAGGTTCAGCACCGCCGAGATCGCGACGGCGACGCGCGGCTTGAGTGCGCCGGTCGCGATCGACGTCGCCATCGAGTTCGCGGTGTCGTGGAACCCGTTGGTGAAGTCGAAAACAAGGGCCGTGACGACGACGAGCACGACCAGCAACGAGGGGTCCACCCCGTACCTCCGCAACCCTGGTGGGGACTTGATCGCAAGGTACCTGACGGGTGACGTCAGTCGTTAACGGAGTGGTAGCAACTGTGACGCTATCCGTTAAGCCAGTGGCAAGGAACGTTGACTGTCGGCAGCCGGGGCCAGGTCTCCGGCCGCCAACCGGACGAACCGCTGGGCGAAGGGGCGCCAGGTTTCGGCGATATCGGCATGCACGGTGATCAACTTGTCGTGCTCGAGCGCGCCCGGACGAGTCAGTTGCGCCATCTCGGGCTCATCCTCGGCCCAGCGCTCGACGATGGCCGGCGTCGTCTCGATGTGGAACTGGACGCCGTAGACGCAGCTGTTGAGCCGGAACGCCTGGTTCCCGTAGCGCGGTGCGGAGGCGAGTAGCTCGGCGCCCGGCGGGAGGCGAGTGATGGCGTCGTTGTGGAACTGGAGGACGTCCTGCATGAGCGGCAGCTCGGCGAAGAGCGGGTCGGTCCAGGCGGCATCCTTCTTCGAGACCAGGTGCGGCCCGACCTCGGGCCCGTCGGCGCCGACCTCGACCCGGCCACCGGTGGCGACCGCGAGCAGCTGCGCGCCGAGGCAGATCCCGAGCGTCGGCTTGCGCTTGACCGAGGCCACGGCCAGCAGGCGCCGGACTTGGGCGAGCCACGGGTAGCCGGCGTCGTCCTGAGCGCCCATGCCCCCGCCGAGGCAGATCACCCCGGCGTAGCCGTCGAGCTCGGTCTCGGCGGGCAATTCCTGCCCGGGCAGGAGGCGGACGTCCAGCTCGGCGCCGGCTTCGATGAGCCAGTCGCCGAGCGGGCCGAGCGGATCGGACTCGTCCGGTTGGATGATCAGCAGTCTGGGTGCGCTCACGCTTCCAGGGTAGGACGCGGGTCAGCAGGCACAGCGAGGAGCCGTGGCTCCTTCGACGGGGTAGCCCGCGTCAGTCCAGGCGGCGATGCCGCCGCTGAGACGTTTGACGGTGAAGCCCAGCTCAGCGAGCTTGAGCGCGCCCTTGGTGGCCGCGTTGCAGTGGATGCTCGCGCAGTAGCAGACGTAGACCAGGCCGCGGTCCAGATGAGCGGTGCTCTCGACGGTCATGTCCCGGTAGGGCAGATTGATCGCGCCGGGGATGCGCGCCTGCTCGAACGCCTCAGGCGCGCGGGTCTCCACGATGACGTAACCCTGGGTGCGACCTGCGGCAAGGTCGCGGGAAAGGTCGTCCGGGTCCACCTCGAGGGCCAGCTCGGCGCCGAAGTAGGCGATCGCGGCCGTGGGGGCCGGTGCCGGGAAGGTCAGCGTGCGTGCGTTCGTCATGGGGAAAATCCTCCGGTCCCGCGGGCGTGGCGGACAGGGCAGAATCCTGGTGACAGCCCGGCTCCGCCGGGGATTCCGGGTTTCGGCCCCGGTCGGGGAGGGAGATCTTCGGTGGGCCTCGACGACATCGATTGGCACCTGATCGAGCTCCTGCAGTCCGACGGCCGGCTGAGCTACTCCGAGCTCGGCCGGCGGGTGTCGCTGTCGGGGTCGGCGGTGACCGAGCGAGTGCGGCGGCTGGAGGAGCGCGGCGTCATCACGGGCTACGGAGCGTCGATCGACACGACGAAGCTCGGCCTGCCGATCGAGGCGATCGTCCGGGCGCGGGTCCGCAGTCTCGACGGGCCGCAGTTCCGGGCCCACGTGCTGCCGTTACCGCAGATCGTGGCCGCGGACCACATCACCGGGGATGAGTGCTGGCTGCTCCGGGTGCTGTGCGCGGACACCGGGGAGCTGGAGGAGTTGGTCGAGCGGGTGCAGCGGTATGGGGAGACGACGACGTCGCTGGTGTTGTCGTCGCCTCTGCGGCGCCGGCCGGTGGTGCGGGGGCGTACCGGAGCGGCGAACTCGCGTACTCAGACGGACGTCTCGCGTACCTAGATGGCGATCTCGCGT
>CAVXMR010000002.1:0-8267 GCA_963762765.1 uncultured Actinomycetota bacterium | reverse complement strand
ACCGGTTCTACGGCCAGAGCCTGACCTGGGCCGACTGCGCACCCTACGCGACATCCGAGGACGCGCGAACGGCGTTCCAGGCGAAAACCATCCAGTGCGCGCGGCTGACCGTCCCGTTGGACTACACGAAACCGGACGGAACGACCATCACGCTCGGCCTGCTGCGGCACAAGGCCACCGACTCCGGCGACCGGATCGGCTCGCTGGTGATCAACCCGGGCGGCCCCGGCGCGTCCGGCATGGTCGCCGCCACCGGGCTGATCAAGCCGACCGCGAGCACCGACCTCGGCAAGCGCTTCGACCTGGTCGGCTTCGACCCGCGGGGGATCGGCGCGAGCGAGCCCGCGATCCACTGCCTGACCGACGCCGAGCGGGACGCCGACCGGGCCGACGACAGCGAATCCGACGGTTCCGCGGCGGGCGTGGCCCGTCAGGAGTCGCAGGAGAAGGACTTCGCCGCGAAGTGCGCCCAGCGCACGAAGGACGGCACCGGGATGCTCGCCAACGTAGGCACCCGGGATGTCGTGAAGGACCTCGACATCCTGCGGTCGGTCCTGGGCGACGCGAAGCTGACCTACCTCGGCTACTCCTACGGCACCCGGATCGGCTCCGCCTACGCCGAGGCGTTCCCGCAGAACGTCCGCGCGCTGGTGCTCGACGGCGCCGTCGACCCGACGCAGGACGCCGTCCAGTCGCTGGTCGCGCAGGGCCAGGGTTTCGGCAACGCCTTCATGGAGTTCGCCCGATGGTGTGCCGCTCAGCAGGACTGCGCGCTCGGCCGGAACGCCGACGGCGCGGTCAAGGCGTTCCAGGACATCACCCGGCGGCTGCTCGACTTCCCGGTCGGGGTCGGCGACGGCCGGAACCTGTCCTACGAGGACGCGACCACCGGCGTCATCCAGGCGCTCTACCAGGAGAGCCTCTGGGACACCCTCAACACCGGCCTCAACGAGCTGAAGCAGCAGCGTGGCGCGACGCTGGAGAAGCTCGCCGACATCTACAACGAGCGTGACGCCGACGGCCGCTACGGCACGACGCAGGACGCCTTCACCGCGATCCGCTGCGTCGACGACCCGCGCGTGACCGACCCGAAGGTGATCCTCGAAGCGCAGGAGCGCTACATCCAGGTGGCGCCGTTCCTCGACGACGGCCGCCCCGCCAGCGCCGCGCGCGACGCCTGCGCGTTCTGGCCGGTGCCGAACACGACCCAGCCGCACGAGCCGAACGTGGCCGGCTTGCCGAAGACGCTGGTCATCTCGACGACCAACGACCCGGCGACGCCGTACGAAGCGGGCGTGAAGCTGGCGGGCGCGCTGAAGGCGTCCCTGCTCACGTTCGTCGGCACCCAGCACACAGTGTTCCTGCAGGGAGTGTCCTGTGTGGACAAGGTGGGCACGGACTACCTGGTCGACGGGACCCTGCCGGCCGAAGGCACCCGGTGCGAAGCGAACTGATCGCCGGGGTCCTCCTCGCGGTCCTGCTGACGTCGTGTTCGGCCGAACCGCCGGTCGCGACGCCGTCACCCACGCCCGTGCCCGTTCCGAGCACCACGCCGTCGCCCGACCCTGCGGCGCTCACGAAGTTCGCCGGGCAGAAGCTCGTGTGGGGACCTTGTGCGTCCTACGCGCAGGACGACTTCGCGAAGAAGGCCTTCACCGACCGCGCACTTGAGTGCGCCCGGCTCACCGTCCCGCTCGACTACGCGGCTCCGATGGGGGACACGGTCACCGTCGGCGTGCTCCGGCATCGGGCCGCCAAGCCCGAACGCCGGATCGGCTCCCTGGTCACCGATCCCGGCGGCCCGGGCGGGTCGGGGATGGACGAGGCCGCGGCACTGGCGAAGTCCCCGGCCGCGGCGACTCTGCTGCAGCGATTCGACCTCGTCGGCTTCGATCCCCGTGGGGTCGGCGCGAGCGAGCCGCGGATCAGCTGCCGCACCGACGCCGAGCAGGATGCCGACCGCGCGTCGGACAGCGAAAGCGACATGTCGCCCGCGGGCGTGACGAAGCAGCTTTCGGACGCCCGCGACTACGGCGCCGGCTGCACCCAGCAGACCCGGCTGGGCGCCCGGTTCCTGGCCAACGTCGGCACCCGCGACGTCGTGAAGGACCTGGACGTCCTGCGCGCGGTCCTCGGCGACCCGAAGCTGACCTACCTCGGGTACTCATACGGCACGCAGATCGGCACCGCCTACGCCGAGGCGTACCCGGACAAGGTCCGCGCGATGGTCCTGGACGGCGCGGTCGATCCTTCGCAGGACATCGCGACTTCGCTGGTCACGCAGATGGCGGGCTTCCAGGACGCCTTCACCGAGTTCGGCAAGTGGTGCGCGGCGAGGGCCGACTGCGCCCTCGGCCGCAATGTCCCCGGAATGACCGACGCCTTCCAGAAGCTCGCCCGTCCGCTGATCGCGAAGCCGGTCGCGGCGGGCAAACGCAAGCTGTCGTTCGAAGACGCCGTGATGGGCCTGAGCGCGGCGCTGTACTCGAGAGGCGCCTGGCCGTTCCTCAACACCGGCCTCGCCCAGCTCAAGCGGGGCGACGGTACCAACCTGCTGGCTCTGGCCGACGGCTACTACGGCCGCGACGACGCCGGGCATTACCACGGTCTGCTCGACGCCTACTTCGCCGTCCGCTGCGTCGACTTCGCCCGGACCACCGACCGCGCGGTGATCGACGACGCCCACGCGAAGATGTTCAAGGGGGCGCCGTATCTGGCGGGCGGCACGCCGGACACCAGCGAGCTCGACATCTGCTCGACCTGGCCGGTACCGCCGACGTCGGCCGCGCACGTGCCGAAGGCCGCCGGACTGCCGAAGGTGCTGGTCGTCTCGACCACCCACGACCCGGCCACGCCGTATCAAGCCGGGGTGAACCTCGCGAAGGATCTCGGCGGCGGGCTGCTCACGTTCGAGGGCGCGCAGCACACGGCGTTCCTCCGCGGCAACTCCTGCGTGGACAAGGCGGGCACGGACTACCTGGTGGACGGCAAGCTCCCGGCCGACGGCACCCGCTGCTAGCCGTCCTGCCGGGTGAGCGCCAGCTCGAACATGACCGGGCTCTGGTGGTCCCCGGCCGGCGGCACCTGAACCCACAGCCGTACGAACCGCCGCGGTTCGGCCACCGAAACCCACACCTTGACGCTCACCTCGTCGTGGATCGCGGGCAGCACCCCGCCGGCCACCGACGCCGGGATCCGCCCGTCGATCCGCAGCGAGTCGATGCCCTCGACCTTCTCGCGCCCCTCGGTCTTGGTGTTGGTGACGCCCAGCAGCGCCCGCTGCAGACCGCCGCCGGGTCCCAGCAGCGAATCGACCCGGTACTCGGGCGGCACCTCCGTGCTCGCCCCGCGCGCCGTCGCCGTGTCGCCGCGCAGCTCGAACGGGAACTTCGCGTGTCCCGCTCCCTCCTGGACGTCCACGGTGCCCTTCGCGGAGCCGCCGTCGTCGAGGGTCGCGTCGCCCTCCATCTGCCGGAGCGGGAAGCCCGGCAGCACGCCGTTCACGCCCATCACGAAGTGCAGGCTCCGGACCTCGGCGAACGTCTTCGCGGCGGCCGCGACCAGGTCGTTCCCGGCCGGGAACGGGCCGCGCGTGTCCGGTGACCCGGTACAGCCGGCGAGCAGCGCGAGAACCAGCAACAGCGGGGCGAAGCGGGGCATGGGACGAGCCTACTGAGGTGGCCCGATCCTTGCGCATGCTGGCTGTCCAGCCACTTTCGGCGGCGTGCCGTCGCGATGAGACTGCGTAGGTGACTGTTGAGACCCGCCCTGCCCGCCTGCACCGGGCCTGGTTCATCGCCGCCGCCGCGTTCGTCGCGCTGCTCGCCTCCGCCGGCTTCCGTGCCGCGCCCGGTGTCCTGATCGACCCGCTGCACCAGGAGTTCGGCTGGTCGCGGGCGACCATCAGCTCGGCGGTGTCGGTCAACCTCGTGCTCTACGGCCTCTTCGCGCCCTTCGCGGCCGCGCTCATGGAGCGCTTCGGCGTCCGACGCGTGTCCGCGACCGCGTTGTTCGTCATCGCCCTCGGCGCGGGCGGCACGGTCTTCATGTCCGCCAGCTGGCAGCTGATCCTCTGCTGGGGTGTGCTCGTCGGCCTCGGCACCGGCTCGATGGCGATGAGCTTCGCCGCCACGGTCGCGACGCGCTGGTTCGTCCGCAGCCGCGGCGTCGTGGTCGGCGTCCTGACCGCCGCGGGCGCCACCGGGCAGCTCATCTTCCTGCCACTGATCGCCAACCTCGCGGTGAACGACGGCTGGCGCACGGCCTCGCTGGTCATCGCGATCGCCGCGATCGCCGTCGTCCCGGTGATCCTGCTGGCCATCCGCGACCACCCCGCCGACATCGGCACCACCGCCTACGGCGCCCCGGCGGACACGCCGATCGAGCGCCCGCCCACGACCACCGGCTCGGCGCGCCGCGCGCTGAGCGTGCTCGGCCAGGCCGCCCGCAACCGGACGTTCTGGCTGCTCGCGATCGGCTTCGCGATCTGCGGCGCCACGACGAACGGCCTGGTCGGGACCCACTTCGTGCCCGCCGCGCACGACCACGGCATGCCGCAGACGACCGCGGCCGGGCTGCTGGCGCTGGTCGGCGTGTTCGACGTCGTCGGCACGATCTTCTCCGGTTGGCTCACCGACCGCGTCGACCCGCGGATCCTGCTCGGCGTCTACTACGCCCTGCGCGGGCTCTCGCTCGCGGCGCTGCCGCAGCTGTTCACCGGCTCGGTGCAGCCGAGCATGTGGGCGTTCATCCTGTTCTACGGCCTGGACTGGGTGGCCACGGTGCCGCCGACGGTCGCGCTCTGCGTCCGTCACTTCGGTACCGCGGGCCCGATCGTGTTCGGCTGGGTCTTCGCCAGCCACCAGCTCGGTGCCGCGTTCGCCGCGAGTGCCGCCGGAGCCGTCCGCGACCAGCTCGGGGACTACGCCGTGGCCTGGTACGCCGCGGCCGCGCTGGCCCTGATCGCGTCGGCCGCTTCGTTGTCCATCACACGATCGAAGGGTGCATCGCCGCTGCTCGCGAGCTGACCTTCGTCACCCTCGGCGCGTCGGAAACATCCCGTTAACACGCTGTCGTTAGGGTGCGGCCATGGATCGCCAGCAGGAATTCGTGCTCCGCACGCTCGAGGAGCGCGACATCCGTTTCGTCCGGCTCTGGTTCACCGATGTGCTGGGGTTCCTCAAATCCGTCGCGGTCGCGCCGGCCGAGCTCGAAGGCGCGTTCAACGACGGGATCGGCTTCGACGGCTCAGCCATCGAAGGCTTCGCGCGGGTCTACGAGTCCGACATGGTCGCCAAGCCGGACCCGGCCACCTTCCAGGTGCTGCCGTGGGAGACGCCTGACGGAGGGCCCTACTCCGCGCGGATGTTCTGCGACATCGCGATGCCCGACGGCTCGCCGTCGTGGGCCGACCCGCGGCACGTGCTGCGCCGGCAGCTCTCGAAGGCGGCGGAGGCGGGTTTCACCTGCTACGTCCACCCCGAGATCGAATTCTTCCTGCTCAAGAACGTCCCGGAGGACGGCAGCGAGCCGGAGCCCGCGGATAACGGCGGCTACTTCGACCAGGCCAGCCACGCCACCGCGGCGCACTTCCGCCGGCACGCCATCGAGACCCTCGAGGCGATGGGCATCTCGGTGGAGTTCAGCCACCACGAGGGCGCGCCCGGCCAGCAGGAGATCGACCTCCGCTACGCCGACGCGCTGACCATGGCCGACAACGTGATGACGTTCCGTTACGTCGTCAAGGAGGTCGCGCTGACCCAGGGCGTGCGCGCGACGTTCATGCCGAAGCCGTTCACCAGCCAGCCCGGCTCCGGGATGCACACGCACGTCAGCCTGTTCGAGGGCGACCGCAACGCCTTCTACGACGCCGAGGACCCGCACGAGCTGTCGGACACCGGCAAGGCGTTCGTCGCCGGGCTGCTGCACCACGCCAAGGAGATCTCGGCGGTCACCAACCAATGGGTGAACTCCTACAAGCGCCTGATCAGCGGAAGCGAGGCGCCGACGACCGTGCTCGTGGGGCCGCGCGAACCGGTCCGCGCTCGTTCGGGTGCCGATGTATTCACCCGGTAAGGCGTCATCCCGTCGGGTGGAGGTCCGTACGCTGGACTCGGCGTGCAACCCGTATCTCGCGTACTCGGTCATCCTCGCCGCGGGGCTCAAGGGGATCGAAAAGGGCTACGAGCTGCCGCCACCGGCCGAAGACAACATCTGGCAGCTGACCGATGCCGAGCGCCGAGCCGCCGGCTACGGACAGTTGCCCCAGAACCTCGGGGAGGCGCTGGCCGAGATGGAGAAGTCGGATCTGCTGCCCGAAGCACTCGGCGAACACGTCTACGACTTCTTCCTCCGGAACAAGCGGGTGGAGTGGGACAACTACCGCAGCGCGGTGACTCCCTACGAGCTCCGAACCCTGCTCCCGGTGCTCTGATGAAGCGGCGGCCGGCGTTCCTCACCGTGCTGGCCGCCCTGCTCGTCCTGCCCGCCGCCCCACCCGCGGCGGCGTCCCCGAAGTTCGACCTCGACCGCGCGGACATCCCGTCGCTGCAGGCGCGGATGGCGTCCGGCCGGCTCACCGCGGTGGGCCTGACCGGCACTTACCTGGGCCGCATCCGGACGGTCGACCGCAAGGTCAACGCCGTCCTGGCGCTCAATCCGGCGGCGCTCGCCCAGGCCGCTGCGAGCGACGCCCGCCGTCGCGCCGGGCATCTGCGCGGGCCGCTCGACGGCATCCCGGTGCTGGTCAAGGACAACGTCGACACGCGTGACCAGCAGACGACGGCCGGGTCCCGCGCGCTGCGCAGCCGTCCCACGAAGGACGCCACGCTGATCACCCGGCTTCGCGCGGCGGGCGCGGTCATCCTGGGCAAGGCGAATCTCTCCGAATGGGCGAACTTCCGCGCCGCCAAGCCCACGTCCGGGTGGTCCGGCGTCGGCGGGCAGACGAACAACCCGTACGTGCTGGACCACAACCCGTGCGGGTCGTCGGCAGGCTCGGCCGCCGGTGTCGCGGCGACGCTCGCGCAGGTCGCCATCGGCAGCGAGACCGACGGCTCGATCGTGTGCCCGGCCGGGATGACCGCCACCGTCGGGCACAAACCGAGTCTCGGCCTGGTCAGCCGCACCGGCGTGGTGCCCATCTCCGCGGAGCAGGACACCGCCGGCCCGATCGCGCGCAATGTCGTCGACGTCGCGCTGACGCTGTCGGTCCTGCAGGCCCGCGACCCGGCGGACCCGGCGACCGCGCAGTACCCGCCGGACCAGCCGACCGACTACGCGAAGCTGCTCCGCCCGGGCGTGTTGCGTGGCGCGCGGATCGGGCTGTGGCGGCTGCCGGTGCTGGGCCCGGCGACCGACGCGATCATGACGTCGGCGAGGAACTCCCTGGTCAAGGCCGGTGCCACGGTCGTCGAGGTGGACTTGCCGTACCAGCCGCGGCTCCTCGAGCTGGAGTTCCCGGCGCTGCTCACGGAGTTCCACCGCGACATCGACGCGTACCTCGCGACACGCCCGCACGGCCCGCGCAACCTCGCCGAACTGATCGCCTACAACCGTGCCGACCCGCTGGAGCAGACCTGCTTCGCCGGGCAGGAGCTGTTCGAGCAGGCGCTGGCCGCGCCCGGCCCGACCGACCCGGGATACCTCGCCGGGCGCGCCGAGCTTTCGGACCTCGCCCGGCGGTCGATCGACGAAACGCTGGCGAAGTACCACCTGGACGCGATCGCGTCGCCGACCAACCCGCCGGCCTGGAAGACCGACTGCGCGGTGGGGGACAACGACGTGATCCCGTCCTCGACGCCGGCCGCGGTCGCCGGGTACCCGGACGTGACCGTGCCTGCCGGGTTCGCCGGACCGCTCCCGGTGGGGCTCTCGTTCATGGGCGCGCGGTGGTCGGACGGCCGGATGCTGGCGCTCGCCGCGGACTTCGAACGGGTGGCTGGAGCCCGCGTGCCGCCCCGGTACCTGCCGATCTCGCCCTCGTAGCCCTCCGTAAGCGGTTTGACCTGCGACGATGTCGTTAAGTGACCCCCCTGTTCGGGGGCGGTTTCAGGGCATGTAATCTTCTCTTCGTCGCCAGGAACACCGGGTGGACGGGGCCGCAAGCCCCCGAGACCAGGCGCCGGGCCGAGCGGGTTGACACCGCGAATCGGACCGGGTAATGTTCAGCGTCGGCCCACGAGCGGCCGCCGAATCCCTACGACTAACACCGTAGGCTGAGGCATGCTCGACCAAAAGCTTGATGAATATCGCTTGAAGCAATTCAG
>CAVXMR010000001.1:0-105523 GCA_963762765.1 uncultured Actinomycetota bacterium | reverse complement strand
CGGTCAGCGTCGTGGCGCCAGCCGGATCGGCGGCGAGGCGGTCGAGGCGGGCTCTGGTGCATGCTTCGTGCTGCTCCTGGCGAGTCTGAACTTCTTCATCGGCGTGTTCAACCTGCTGCCGCTGCTGCCGCTGGACGGCGGGCACATCGCGATCGTGCTGTACGAGCGGTCCGCACTGGTTGCGCGGGCCGCGCGGCCGGCCCGCCGGCGGCCCGGTCGACTACACGAGGCTGACCACGGTGACGATGGTCGTGGTGGCCCTCGGCGCCGTGGTTGTGCTGCTCACGGTCACCGCGGACATCGTCAACCCGATCCGATAGGCGGCCAGTAGCCAGCTCTACTGCCAGTTGGGCTCCCGCGACTCGGGGAACAGGGCGTAACGCTGCTCACCGTCACGGTTGACATGGTGAAGGTGCTCCACCCGGAGTAGGTACGCTGGTGGCCGTGACCGTCGCACTCGGGATGCCCGCGCTGCCCCCGCCCGTCCTGCTCCGAGCGCCGCAAGACCCGCCAGCTGCAGGTCGGCTCGGTCGGTGTGGGCAGCGACCCCCGATCTCCGTCCAGTCGATGACGACGACGCTCACCTCCGACGTCAACGCGACCCTGCAGCAGATCGCCGAGCTGACCGCGGCCGGCTGCGACATCGTGCGCGTGGCCTGCCCGTCCGCCGACGACGCCGAAGCGCTGCCCGCGATCGCGAAGAAGTCGCAGATCCCGGTGATCGCCGACATCCACTTCCAGCCGAAGTACGTCTTCGCCGCGATCGAGGCGGGCTGCGCCGCGGTCCGGGTCAACCCAGGCAACATCCGCAAGTTCGACGACCAGGTCAAGGAGATCGCCCACGCCGCTCGCGATCATGGGACGCCGATCCGGATCGGCGTCAACGCCGGTTCGCTCGACAAGCGGATCATGGACAAGTACGGCAAGGCGACCCCGGAAGCGCTGGCCGAGTCGGCGCTGTGGGAGGCGTCGCTGTTCGCCGAGCACGACTTCCACGACATCAAGATCTCGGTGAAGCACAACGACCCGGTGGTCATGGTGCGCGCCTACGAGCTGCTCGCCGAGCAGTGCGACTACCCGCTGCACCTCGGCGTCACCGAGGCGGGCCCCGCGTTCCAGGGCACCATCAAGTCGGCGGTGGCCTTCGGCGCGCTGCTGCGGCAGGGCATCGGCGACACCATCCGCGTGTCGCTGTCCGCGCCGCCGGTGGAAGAGGTCAAGGTCGGCATCCAGATCCTGCAGTCGCTGAACCTCAAGCAGCGCAAGCTGGAGATCGTCTCGTGCCCGTCCTGCGGGCGCGCGCAGGTGGACGTCTACACCCTCGCCGAGCAGGTCACCGCCGGGCTGGAGGGGATGGAGATCCCGCTGCGCGTCGCGGTCATGGGCTGCGTCGTGAACGGCCCGGGCGAGGCCCGCGAGGCCGACCTCGGCGTCGCTTCCGGCAACGGCAAGGGCCAGATCTTCGTCAAGGGCGAGGTCATCAAGACCGTGCCCGAGCACGCGATCGTGGAGACGCTGATCGAAGAGGCGATGCGGATCGCCGAGGCGGCGGGCGAGTCGCTGGGCGAGGGCGCTCCGGTCGTCACCGCCGGCTGAGGTCTCGTGAGCTGAAGGGGACTTTCCTCTCGCCCGACGCGAGGAAAGTCCCCTTCATCGCGTCTGGTGAGACGAAAGTCCCCTTCAGCTCAGCCCTGGAGATGGTGCTGGGCCGCGTCGCGGATCTGGATGCGGACGTTCTCGAGTGCCGCGGCCAGGTCGTCGATCTGCTGCGACGCGAGCTGGATCGAGCCCTGGATGGCGGTCGCCGTCGACGTCTCCCCGAGCAGGCCGAGCACCTGTGCCTGCACGTCCTC
The DNA here is from genome assembly GCA_963762765.1 of uncultured Actinomycetota bacterium. GTDB lineage: Bacteria > Actinomycetota > Actinomycetes > Mycobacteriales > Pseudonocardiaceae > Amycolatopsis. Next base: position 103,670 of record CAVXMR010000001.1, on the reverse strand, counting down.
GAGATCGCTCTTGGTGGCCAGCGCGATCCCGGTGGGCACCTGGTCGGCGAGCAGCTCGAGCTGCTGTGCCTGCTCCTGGATGGTCATGACGGTTCCTCTCGCGGTGGGGACGCACCACCGTTGTTAGCAGAGAACCGAACTTGTCGGTGGTCACGTTTACGCTGAGTTCATGAGCGTGCGCTGGGCCGTCCGCGAGCCGCACCCGGTGGTGCGGCCGCTGGTCACGCGCTATGTCGGGTATGCCCAGGACGACGTCACCCTCGCCGTCCACCGTGGCCTGCCCTCGCGGCACGTGACGTTGGTCATCAGCCTCGAAGAACCGGTGCGGATGCGCGGCGGGCGGTTCCAGGGGCTCGTCGGCGGGCTGCACACCGAGGCCGTGCTGATCCAGCAGGACCGCACCCAGTGCGGGCTGCAGCTGGAGCTGGACCCCCTCGGCGCGCGCACGCTGCTCGGCGTCACCGCGGCCGAGCTGAGCGGGCATGTCGTGGGGCTCGGCGAGTTCGGGCTGGGGGAGCTGCCCGAGCGGCTGGCGGCGTTGCCGAGCTGGGCCGAGCGGTTCGACCTGCTCGACGACGTCCTGGCCGCGCGGGCCGTCGAGCCGCGGTCCCCGGCGCCGGAGCTGGGGTGGGCGTGGCGGCGGCTGCGCGGGGCCGACGGCCGCGTCCGGGTCGCCGAGCTCGCCGGTGAGGTGGGCTGGAGCAGGCGGCACTTCGGCGAGCGGTTCCGCGCCGAGGTCGGGCTCGCGCCGAAGCAAGCCGCGCGCGTGCTGCGCTTCGAGCGCGCCGGGCAGCTGCTACGCGGCGGCTGTCTCGACCTCGCGCGCGTCGCGGCCGAGGCGGGCTTCTACGACCAGGCCCATCTGAGCAACGAGTGGCGCGCGCTGGCCGGGTGCACGCCGCGGACGTGGATCGCCGAGGAGCTCCCGTTCCTCCAAGACCAGGAGGTCCTCGCCGGGAAAGACTGAGGACATGACCGAAACCCCAGCTCCGACCGTCTGGCCCGCCCTGCGCTTCGACGACGCTCCGGCCGCGGTCCGCTTCCTCGTCGACGTCCTCGGCTTCACCGAGGCCCTGGTCGTCCCCGGCGACGACGGCGCCATCGCGCACGCCGAACTCCGATGGCCCGAAGGTGGTGGCCTCATGCTCGGCAGCGTCCGGCCGCCCGACGGCGTCCACGACGCCATGAAGCCCGGCACCGGCGCGGTATATGTCGTCTCGGACCACGTCGACGAGATCTACGCGCGGGTGAAGGCGGCGGGCGCCGAGATCACCGACGACCTGCGCGACACCGACTACGGCTCCCACGGCTTCAGCCTGCGCGACCCGGAGGGCAACGCGTGGACCGTCGGCACGTACCGAGGCGCGGCCTGACCGGGGCGCGGGCTCGTGAGTGGCAAAGCCGGTTCTAACCGGCCGCACCACTCACGAGCCCGCGGGCGTCACGCTGCGCACTCCGATTTTGCCCGGTGTCGCTGTTCATCTCAGCGTGTCTGAAGGCTCGCGTTCCGTTCACGGCCGCGATCTGGCACGCTAGACGTGTGTTGCGGCTTGCAGGTGCACGGCTGCTCGATGATCGGGACTATCCGGCGGTCCGTGCCGCGCTCGGCGCCGACCCGGTGGGCAGCTGCATGGTCAGTGCCCGGGTCGAGGCGGCAGGCCTCGACCCGTGGCGGCTCGGTGGTGAGCTCTGGGCCGCCGATTCCCGTCCGGTGCGTGCCGGACGGCTCCAAGGGCTGTGCTTTTCCGGCCCGAACCTCATCCCGCTCCGGGGCAACGCCCCCGCGTTGCGCTCCTTCGCCGATCGCGTGCTGCGCCGCCAGCGGACGTGCTCGTCGCTGGTCGGGCCGGCGGAGCAGGTGCTCGGGCTGTGGGACGAGCTCTCCGGGGAGTGGGGTCCGGCCCGCGAAGTGCGTCACGATCAGCCGCTGATGGCGCTCGACGGCGCGCCACTGGTGACCGCGGACCCCCTGGTCCGCCCGGTCCGGCCGGACGAGATCGAGCGGTACCTGCCCGCGGCCGTCGCGATGTTCATCGAGGAGGTCGGCGTCGACCCGCGCACCGGCGACGGCGGCGCCAGCTACCGCGCCCGGGTGACCGAGCTGATCGCGGCTGGGCGCGCCTTCGCCCGATTCGAGGGCGGCGAGGTGCTCTTCAAGGCCGAGATCGGCGCGATGTCGGCCACGGTCGGGCAGATCCAGGGCGTCTGGGTCCACCCGGATCGCCGGGGCAGCGGCCTCGGCACGGCGGGCACGGCAGCGGTCGCCAGCCGTCTCGTCGCGCGGGCTCGGGCGGACGGCGAGCCTGTACGTCAACGCCTACAACACGCCCGCGCTGGCCGCGTACCGCAAGATCGGCTTCCAGCAGGTCGGCCAGTACGCGACCGTGCTCTTCTAGGGCCGGGGCCCGGTCGAACCACGCACGACCAGCTTCACCGGCAGCACGATCGAATGCAGCGGGGTCGCCGGCGTACGCAGCCGCTCCAGCAGCAGGCGCGCCGCGTGCACGCCCAGCTCGTGCTTCGGGATGCTGATCGTGGTCAGCGGAGGATTGATCCGGTCCATGAACGCGAGGTCGTTGTAGCCCACGATCGAGACGTCCGCCGGGCAGCGCAGCCCCGCCTCGGTCAACGCGGTGATGGCGCCCAGCGCGATCAGGTCGTTCCCGGCCACCAGCCCGGTGAACGGCGAGTTCGCCGCCAGCAGCTCGCCCGCGCTGGTCCGGCCCGCCTCCACCGAGTAGCTCGCCGCGATCCGGAACAGCTCGGGCGGGTGGGTCAGCGAGAACTCCGCGATCGCGTGCTCGAACGCCTGCCGCCGGATCCAGCCGGTCGAGGTGTCCAGCGGCCCGGCCAGGTAGGCGATCCGCCGGTGGCCCAGCTCGGCGAGGTGCCGGACGGCGGTGCGGATGCCCGCGGCGTCGTCGCTGCGGACGAACGGGATGCTCGGGTCGTCGACCTGGCGGTTGATCAGCACCAGCGGCACGCCGCCGGCGCTGGCCTCGGTGAGCATCTGCTGCTCGCGGTGCGCGGTGGCGAAGATGAAGCCGTCGACCTGCCGGGCCTGCATGGTCGCGAAGATGTCGCGCTCACGGTCGTTGTCGGAGTCGGTGTTCGCCAGCAGCGCGGTGTACCCCTTGGCCGCCAGCACCTCTTCGATGCCACGGGCCATCGGCGGGAACAGCGGGTTGGTCAGGTCGGGCACGATCACGCCGACGATGAACGACTTGCGGGTGCGCAGCCCGCGCGCCACCGGGTTGGCCGTGTAGCCGAGCCGCTGGGCGGATTCGAGCACGCGACGGCCGGTGCGCTCGCTGACCAGATGCCGGGTCTCCGGGTTCAGCGCCTTCGACGCCGTGCCCGGATGCACGCCGGCGGCGGCCGCCACATCGCTGAGCTTCACCGCTTCCGCCATGGCCCACCTTAACGTCGTCTGCCCGGTCACCGGGTAAGCGCCGGACGGCTGCTTGACAGTGACCGGAGTCACGAGCATGGTATGACAATCGATTGCCGTAAGCATCTTGCACAAGGGGAGACCAGGGAGCAATGGTCCAGCTCCACCGGGACAAGTGTTGGGACAAACGTTTGCGCAACCGTACCGGTGCAGCCGCCGCGGCCCTGCTCCTCGCCGGTTCCCTCCTGGCCGGCTGCGGGAGTTCGGGTGACAACCCCGGCGCCGGGTCCGGCCCGCTGAGGATCGGCATCTCGCTGTCGCTGACCGGCGACTTCGCCGACCCGGGCAAGGCCGCGCAGCGCGGCTACGAGCTCTGGGCGAGTGAGGTGAACAAGCGCGGCGGCGTGCTCGGCAGGCAGGTCGAGCTGAAGGTCGTCGACGACACGTCCAGTCCCGACCAGGTCGTCACGAACTACCAGAACCTGATCACCGGCGACAAGGTCGACCTCGTCTTCGGCCCGTTCTCCAGCCTGCTGACGATCCCCGCCTCGCGGGTCGCCAAGCGCTACGGCTACGCGTTCATCGAGCCGGCCGGCGGCGGCCCGAAGGTCTTCGACCAGCACCTCGACAACATCTTCTTCGTCCAGCCGGCGCCGGTGGTCAAGGGCGGCGACGTCTTCGCCGACTACATCCTCGCGCTGCCCGCCGACCAGCGGCCCAAGACCGCCGCCTACCCCAAGCTGGACGACCCGTTCGCGGCCCCGATCGCGGACAACATCAAGCAGCGCTTCGAGGCGGCCGGGATCAGGACCGTCTACGACGAGACCTACGCGGCCGAAACCGCCGACATGAGCCCGATCGTCACCAAGGTCGCCGCCGCCAAGCCGGACGTGGTCGTCGCGGGCACCCAGATCGAGGACTCGTACGCCGAGGTCAAGGCGATGATCCAGCAGAAGTTCAACCCGAAGTGGCTGTTCATGTCGAACGGCGCGAGCTCGCCCGCGGACTTCCCGGACAAGGTCGGCTACGCCAACACCGCGGGCATCTTCTCCAGCGGCGACTGGTACCCCGACTCCCCGATCTCGGGCAGCAAGGAGTTCATCGCCGCCTACGTCGCCAAGTACGGCGGCAGCGCCACCTCCATCGACAACACCTCGGCCGAGGCCTACGCCGCCGGCACGCTCGTGGAGCTGGTCGCGACGAAGGCGAACAAGATCGACAACGCCACGATCATCCAGACCCTGCACAGCGGCAGCTGGCCGACGCTGGTCGGCAACCTCAGCTGGGACGCCGATGGCGCGCCCAACGGGTCCTACCTGCTGGTGCAGTGGATCGAGGGCCGGCTGCGGACGGTCTATCCGGCCGACACCGCCCAGCACGCGCCGGTGGCACCCAAACCCCAGTGGGCGGGCTGATGCAGCTAGTGGCCCAGGCGATCATCCTCGGGGTGCTGACCGGCGGCGTGTACGCGCTGATGGCCAGCGGCCAAACGCTGATCTTCGGCGTGATGAAGGTGGTCAACCTGGCACAGGGCGCGTTCGTGATCCTGTCCGCGTACCTGACTTTCAGTCTCTTCACCGGCTTCGGCGTCGACCCGTTCCTCGCGATCCTCATCACCACCCCGGCCATGTTCGGCCTCGGCGTCGCGGTGCATTGGCTGGTGCTGCGCCCGCTCAAGCACGAGGACGTCGGGCAGCTCTCGCTGCTGGTCACCTTCGCCGTCGCGCTCGGCCTGGAAGGCGTGCTCGCGCTGGCCTACGAGACGGACTTCCGCACGGTCCAGCCCGGTTACGAGAACAAGAGCTGGACCGTCGCGGGCCTGCAGTTCAGCGAGGTCCGGGTCTGGGCCTTCGGGCTCTCGGTCGCGATGCTCGCCGCGCTCTACTTCATCCTCGAGCGGACGCGGCTCGGCATGGCGATCCGCGCGACCGTCCAGAATCCGACGTCGGCCCGGCTCCTCGGCGTGTCCTCGCAGCGGGTCGCCGCGCTGGGTTTCGGCCTCGGCGCCGCCACCGCCGCGGCCGCCGGCTCGGTGTACGCCCTGCTCTACCCGTTCAACCCGGGCAGCCACTACGACCTGATCTCGCGGCTGCTGACGATCGTGGTGCTCGGCGGGATGGGCAGCGTCGGCGGGGCCGTGGTGGCCGCGATGGTGATGGGCGTCGGCTCGTCCGTGGTCGCGGCGCTGGCTTCGCCGATCTGGTCCGACTTCACGTTCTTCATCGTCCTGCTGGCCGTGCTGCTGATCCGGCCGCGCGGCCTGTTCGGCGCGCAGGCGCGAGGTGCGCTGTGACACCCGCCGGCGTCGTCCGCGGCGCCGTCTTCTTCGGCGCACTGGCCGCGGTCCCGCTGCTCGTCGGTCCACAGTGGATCCTCAACCTGCTCGTCTTCACGGTGATGTACGCCGGGCTCGCCAGCGCGTGGAACCTCGTCGGTGGGTACGCCGGATACCCCTCGCTCGGCCACGCCGCCTTCTTCGGCTTCGGCGCCTACGCCGTCGCGATCATCTTCGAGAACGACGTCGGCGACGGCTTCGCGCCCTTCCGCACGTTGCCGCTGATCGGCCTGATGGTCGCGATCGCCGTGCTGCCGATCGCCTGGATCGCCATGCGCACGCGCGCGGACGTCTTCGCGATCGTGACGATCACGCTGCTGTTCATCGCGCAGACGCTGGCGTTCAACCTCCGCTCGGTCACCGGCGGCGCGCAGGGCCGCAGCATCGCGCCCGCGCCGTTCCCGGTCGCGACCTACGACCGGCCCTTCTACTACGCCATGCTCGCGCTGCTGGCGCTGGCAATGGCTCTCTCGGTCGCGATCCGCGACTCGAAGGCCGGGCTGTCGCTGGCCGCCGTGCGCTCGGACGAGGACAAGGCGCACGGCGTCGGCGTGCACGTCACCGGCGTGAAGCTGCTCGCCTTCGCCGTCAGCGCCGGGATCACCGCCATGATCGGCGGGGTCTGGGCGTACTACGTCGGGTTCATCTATCCCCAGTTCGCGATCGACCCGCTGGTGACCATCGGCATGGTGCTGATGTGCTTCCTCGGCGGCCGCGCGACGCTGTGGGGCCCGGTGCTGGGCGCCGCGATCCTGGTGCCCGCCCAGCAGTTCCTGGCCTACCGGCTCGGCGCCAGCCAGCTCTACCTGCTCGGCTACGCCGCGGTGTTCCTGATCATCATGGTGGCGCTGCCCCGCGGCATCCTGCCCACGCTGAGGCGGGTGGCGCGATGAGCGCCTTGCTGGAAGTCCGTGGGCTGACCAAGAGTTTCGGCGGCGTGACCGCGGTCGACGACTGCTCCTTCTCGGTGGAGAAGGGCACGATCACCGGGCTGATCGGGCCGAACGGTTCGGGCAAGACCACGGTGTTCAATCTGATCACCGGCTACCTGCCCGCCGATGCGGGCCGGATCTTCTTCAACGGCTCCGAGGTCCGCCGCCCGCATCCGGCGCGGCTGTACCGCCAGGGCCTGTGCCGCACGTTCCAGCAGGCGCGGGTCTTCCCGGAGCTGACGGTCACCGAGAACCTGGTCGTCGCCGCCGGGCACAGCCGGCGTGACCTGTTCGGCGCGCGAGTGTCCACTTCGGACCGGAGGACGGCGCTCAAGCTGCTGGCCGAGTTCGGGTTGGACGCGCATGCCGAGACGGCCGCGGCGAAGCTGTCCTACGGCCAGCGCAAGCTGCTGGAGTTCGCGGCCGTGCTGATGAGCCGCCCGAAGCTGGTGCTGCTCGACGAGCCGACGGCCGGGGTGAACCCGGTGATGATCGAGACGATGGAGCGGCACATCCGGGCCCGGCACGAGGCGGGCACCACGTTCCTGGTCGTCGAGCACGACATGGCGCTGGTGATGCGGTTGTGCAGCCCGGTCGTCGTGCTCGACCGCGGCGCGCCGATCATGGCGGGCGCGCCCGCCGACGTCCAGCGGGACCCCCAGGTCCTCGACGCTTACCTGGGTGCCTGACATGACCGTCCGCTTCTCCACCACGTCGAGCGGGGTGCCCGACATGACCGGAAACCAGCCGACCCGGAAGCTGAGTGACACCCCCGAAGCCCGCGCGGCGGCGCAGGACGAAGCGGAAGCCGTCGCGGCGGAACGCCCGCTGGTCACCCTGGAGCAGGTCAGCGCGGGCTACGGCGCCGGGCTGATCCTGCGCGGCGTCGACCTGACCATCCACTCAGGACAGATTGTCTGCCTGATCGGCCCCAACGGCGCGGGGAAGTCGACCGTGCTCAAGACGATCAGCGGGCTGCTGCGGCCCGCGAAGGGCCGGGTGCTGTTCGCCGGCGAGGACATCTCACCGCTGTCGGAGAAACAACGGCTCGAACGCGGGATCGTGCACGTCCTGCAGGAGCGCAGCCTGTTCCCGGCCATGTCCGTCTGGCAGAACGTGCGGATGGGTGCCTACCTGCTCAAGGACAAGGCGCTGATCCGGCGTCGGATGGAAGAAGTCGCCGAGCGCTTCCCGATCGTGGCGCGGCGCCGGAAGTCCCCGGCGGGCGCGCTGTCCGGCGGGGAGCAGAAGCAGGTCGAGCTGGCGCGCTCGCTGATGCTCGACCCGAGGCTGGTGCTGCTCGACGAACCGTCGATCGGCCTGTCACCCCAGGCGCGCAAGGCCGTCTTCACCAGTATCACCGAGCTCGCCCAGGGCGGGCGGACCGTGCTGCTCGTCGAGCAGAACGCCCGCTCCGGCCTGGCCGTGGCCGACCACGCCGCCGTGCTCGAAGGCGGGCGGGTCGCGCTCACCGGCACCGGGGCCGAGCTGCTCGAAAGCGCCGAAGTCGCCCGGCTCTACCTGGGCGCCGCCGCACCCAAGTCCATCGCAACCGAAGGGGAAGTGCCATGACCGGACTGAGTTTCGGCTGGATCGGCACCGGACGCACGGGCTATCTGCTGGCGTCGCGGCTGTTGCGCAACGGCCACGACGTCGCGGTGTACAACCGCACCTGGGTCCACGTCGAGGCCCTTCTCGAGCTCGGCGCGCGGATCGCCGACCGCGCGCTCGCCCTGGCGGAGCAGGACATCGTGTTCACCACGATGGCCACCTCCGAAGACTTCCGCACAGTCATGCTCGGCACCGACGGGCTGCTCACCGGCCGCGGCAGCGCGCCGCTGGCCATCGTGGACTGCTCGGCGGTGTCGGCCGGAGTGTCGGACGAGGTGCGGGCCGTCGCGGCCCGGCGGGGGAGCCGGTTGATCACCGCGGGGCGGCCCGCCGAAGTAGAGGAATTCCCATGGCTGCTACAGGTCTGAAGCTCGGCTGGATCGGCACCGGGCGCATGGGGTACGCCCTGGTGGAGCGGTTGCTGCGGGCCGGGCACGACGTCGCGGTGTACAACCGCACCCGGGCCAAGGCGGAGCCGCTGACCGAGCTGGGCGCCACCGTCGTCGACCGGCCGGACGTCCTCGCCGATCGCGACGTCGTGTTCACCACCGTGGCCGCGTCCGACGACTTTCGCGCCGTCGTCCTCGGCCCGCACGGGCTGCTGAGCACGGCCGGGCGCTATCCGCGGGTGATCGTCGACTGTTCGACGGTGTCGGCCGACGTCTCCGCCGAAGTCCGCAAGGCCGCCGAGAAGCTCGGCACGAAGCTGATCGCGGCGCCGGTCAGCGGCAACGCCAAGGTGGTGAAGGCGGGCAAGCTGTCCATCGTGGCCTCCGGGCCGCAGGACGTTTTCGACCAGGTGAAGCCGCTGCTGGACGTGCTCGGCACCGGCGTCACCTATGTCGGCGACGGCGAGGGCGCGCGGCTGGTGAAGCTGGCGCACAACCTGTTCCTCGGCGTGGTGAGCCAGTCCCTGGCCGAGATCACCGTGCTGGCCGAGAAGGGCGGCGTCTCGCGGCACGCGTTCTTGGAGTTCCTCAACACCAGCGTGCTCGGCTCGACGTTCACCCGCTACAAAACGCCGGCGCTGGTCAACCTCGACTTCAAGCCGACGTTCACCACCCGCTTGCTGCGCAAGGACTTCGACCTCGGTCTGGCCGAGGCCCGCGCGCTGGACGTGCCGATGCCGCTGGCCGCCGCCGCGGCACAGCTGGTGCAGGCCGCGATCGGCGCGGGCTACGGCGAGCAGGACTTCGCGGCGTTGATCCAGGTGGAGGCCGCGGCCGCCGGGCTGGCGCTGAAAGGGGAAGACGTCGAGGTGGACGACGGGCTCGCCTCGTGACCGCGCCGGTGCCTTCGCCCGGCCGGATGGGCGTCGACTTCGAGACCCGCGTGGACTTCGACCGGCTCCGCGCTTACCGGCTTGGCCGGGCCCGGGCCGCGCTGGAGGCCAGTGAGCTCGGCGCGTTGCTGGTGTTCGACATCAACAACATCCGCTACCTGACCTCGACGATGATCGGGGAGTGGGCGCGGGACAAGGTCGCGCGGTACGCGCTGCTGACCCGGCGCGGCGAGCCGATCCTGTGGGACTTCGGTTCCGCGGCCAAGCACCACGAGCTGTACGCGCCGTGGCTGGCCGAGGGGCACAGCAAGGCGGGCATGGTCGGGCTGCGCGGCTCGGTCGCGCCCGAGGCCGGGCTGATCGCGCGGGCGGTCGCCGAGATCGCCGACGTCCTGCGGTCCCATGGTGTCGCGGACATGCCGATCGGGGTGGACATCGCCGAGCTGCCGATGATCCTGGAACTACAGGGCGCCGGGCTGGACGTCCGCGACGGCCAGCAGGTGATGCTCGACGCGCGGCAGATCAAGTCGCCGGACGAGCTGGCGCTGCTGTCCACCGCGGCGGCCATGGTCGACGGCGTCTACCAGACCATCGTGGAGGTGCTGAAGCCCGGCATCCGCGAGAACGAGGTCGTCGCGCTGGCCACGAAACAGCTGTACGACATGGGTTCCGACGACGTCGAGGCGATCAACGCGGTCGTCGGGGGAGCGCTGCAGCCCGCATCCGCACAACTTCTCCGACCGGCTGATCCGCCCGGGCGATCAGGTCTACTTCGACATCATCCAGTCCTTCAACGGTTACCGGACTTGCTACTACCGCACGTTCGCGGTCGGCCGGTCGACACCGGCGCAGCGGGACGCCTACAAGCAGTGCCGTGAGTGGATCGACGCGTCGATCACCCTGATCCGCCCGGGCGTCGGCACCGACGAGATCGCGCGCGCCTGGCCGAGGGCCGAGGAGTTCGGCTTCGAGAACGAGATGTCGGCGTTCGGGCTGCAGTTCGGCCACGGGCTCGGGCTGGCGCTGCACGAGCGGCCGATCATCAGCCGGCTGAACTCCTTGGAGCATCCCGTCGAGCTGGTCGAGGGGATGGTGTTCGCGCTGGAGACGTTCTGCCCGGCCAAGGACGGGATCTCGGCCGCGCGGATCGAGGAGGAGGTCGTGGTCACCGCGGACGGGCCGAAGGTCCTCACGCTGTTCCCCGCGGAGGAGCTGTTCGTCGCCAACCCTTACTGAGGGGACGCCATGGGCGACATCCGGCTGGACCTGTACCGGACGATGACCGCGATCCGGTTGTTCGAGAAACGCGCGTACGACCTGTTCCTGCAGAACCTGGTGAAGGGCACCAGCCACCTCTCGCTGGGGCAGGAGGCGATCGCGGCCGGGTTCGCGGTGGCGATGCGGCCCGACGACTACACGTTCGCCACCTATCGCGGGCACGCGCACACGCTCGCGCGGGGCGCGTCGATGACCGCGGTGATGGCTGAGCTGCTGGGCCGGGTCAACGGGCTGATGGCCGGCCGCGGCGGCTCGATGCACCTCACCGACGTCGAGCACGGGATGATGGGCTCGTACGCGATCGTCGGCGCGCACCTGCCGATCGCGACCGGGGCGGCGTGGTCGGCGCAGCTGCGCGGCAGCGGGCAGGTCGTCGTCTGCTTCTTCGGCGACGGCGCGACGAACATCGGCGCGTTCCACGAAGCGCTCAACCTGGCTTCGGTGTGGAGGCTGCCGGTGGTGTTCGTCTGCGAGAACAACCTGTACATGGAGTACACGCCGATCCGGTCGGTCACCGCGGTGCCGCGCCCGGCCGCCGACCGGGCCTCGGCCTACGGACTCGAGCCGATCACCATCGACGGCAATGACGCCGACGTCGTCTGCGCTACGGCCCGGACCGCGCTCACGCTGGCGCGCGCCGGTGGCGGGCCGACGTTGATCGAGGCGCTCACCTACCGGCACGGCGGGCATTCACGCGCGGACCCGGCGAAGTACCGGCCACAGTCCGAAGTGGACGAATGGCTGGCCCGCGATCCACTCCCGGCGTACCGGAAGCGGCTGGAGGCCGCCGGCGTCGACTCGTCCGTGCTCGACCACATCGCCGCGCAGGCGCTGGCGGAGGTCGACCGGGCCACCGAAGTTGGCCAAGGCGGGCGCGCTGCCGGGCGAGGACCTGCTGCTCACCGACGTCTGGGCGGACGGAGGATCGGCATGGCGCAACTGAGCTATCGCGAGGCCGTCGCGCGAGGCCTGGCGCAGGAGATGCGGCGCGACCCGTCGGTGGTGTTCCTCGGCGAAGACGTCGCCGCGGCCGGCGGCGTGTTCAAGACGACCGGCGGGCTGCTCGAGGAGTTCGGGCCCGAGCGGGTGCGCGACACCCCGATCAGCGAGCAGGCGATCCTCGGCGCCGCGATGGGCGCGGCGATGACCGGGCTGCGGCCGGTGGCGGAGATCATGTTCAGCGACTTCTTCGCGGTGTGCTGGGACATCGTCGCCAACGAGATCGCCAAGAGCCGGTACATGACCAACGGCCAGGTCTCGTTCCCGCTGGTGATCAAGACGGCCAACGGCGGCGGGCTGCGGTTCGGCGCGCAGCACAGCCAAAGCGTGGAGAACTGGGCGATGGCCGTGCCCGGTCTCAAGGTGGTGGCGCCGTCGTCGCCGGTGGACGTCGTCGGGTCTGATGGCGGCGGCGGTGCGCGACCCGGACCCGGTGATCTTCTTCGAGGCGAAGGGCCTGTACCCGACGAAGGACGAGGTGCCCGACGGCGAGATCCTTGACAGCCTGGGCACGGCGAAGGTGCTTCGCAGCGGCGACGACTGCACGATCCTCGCGCTCGGCGCGATGGTGCCGCGGGCGGTCGCGGCGGCCGATGCGCTGTTCGCGCACGGCGTGCACGCGACGGTCGTCGACGTCCGCAGCCTGGTCCCGCTCGACACGGCGACGATCCTGCGGGAGGTCTCGCGGACCGGGCGGCTGTTCACCGTCGAGGAGAACCCGCGGCTGTGCGGCTGGGGCGCGGAGATCGTGTCCATCGTGGCCGAGGAGGCCTTCGCCGAGCTGGACGGCCCGGCGATCCGGATCACCACCCCGCACATCCCGCTCCCGGCGGCGCAGGCCCTGGAAGACCTCGCGCGGCCGTCGGTGGACCGGGTGGCCGGAACCGTGTTGAAGGCGATGAGCTGAAGGACGCCTTCAGTGCGTTCGCTCGTTCGTGGCGGTGTTGCGTCCTTTGTGGACCCCGCTGGCCTGGAAGTATCCGGCCATGGGTGCTGGACGACGGCGTGGCGCGCTCGCCGCGGTGCTGCTCGCCACCGGATGCCTGACCGCCTGCTCGGGTGACGATCCCGAAGACGCGTTGTCGGCGTTCCTCGACAGTTTCGCCTCCGGTGACGTCGATGCCGCCGCCGCGGTGACCGACGCCCCCGACGCCGCCAAGAAGGTGCTGGCCCAGGTCCGCGGCGCGCTCGACCCCGAGTCGCTCGAGGTCGCCGACGAAACGGCGAAGGACCCCGTCGGTGACACCGTGACCGCGAGCTACCGGCTCACCTGGCACCTCCCGAAGGGCCGTAGCTGGACGTACACCGCCGACGCGCTGCTGCGGGCGGCGCAGGGCGGCTGGCAGGTGCACTGGCAGCCCACCGTCGTCCACCCGCAGCTGGCGGTCCAGCAGACCCTCGCGATGCTCGCGTCGCCGCCGGAGATCGCGCCGGTGCTCGACCGCGACGGCGTGCCGCTGATGAAGCCGCAGACCGTGGTCGGCGTGGTCGTCGACCCGCAGAAGGCGGGCAACACCGGCGCCGTGGCCAGCTCGCTCGGTACCGCGCTGCACCGGTTCGAGCCCTCGGTCACCAGCCGGTCGGTGCTGGAGGGCATGAAGTCGACCAAACCCGGCGACGCCTACTCGGTGATCACCCTGCGCGCGGGCGACTACCAGCGGGTAAAGCCGGTGATCTACGACCTGCCCGGCGTGCGGTTCAGCAGCCAGGAGCGGCTGCTGCCGGTGGCGCGCGGGTTCGGCAGGCAGATCCTGCCGCCGGTGCGCGCGCTGGTCGAGCAGCAGATCGCCGGCGCGTCGGGCTGGCGGATCGTCACCCAGGATGCCGCCGGCGGCGAGGTCACCGAGCTGCGTGCCGAGCCCCCGCAGCCGGGCCCGGCGGTCACCAGCACGCTCAGCTCGAAGGTGCAGAAGGCCGCCGAAGCCGCGCTGGACCCGGTGGCGTCCCCGGCCGCGATCGTCGCGATCCAGCCGTCGAGCGGTGACCTGCTCGCGGTGGCCCAGAACGACTCGGCCGACGACGAGGGCTCGCTGGCGCTGGGCGGGCGGTTCCCGCCGGGCTCGACGTTCAAGATCGTCACCGCCGCGGCCGCGCTGTCTGGCGGCGCGGTGCAGGCCGACAGCGCCGTCGGCTGCCCCGGCACCACCGTCATCGAGAACCGGGTGATCCCGAACGAGGGGAAGTTCGACCTCGGCACCGTCCCGCTGCGGACGGCGTTCGCGAAGTCCTGCAACACGACGTTCGCACGGCTCGCGGCCGGCCTGTCCTCCTCCGCCCTCACCGACGCAGCGCGCTCGCTGGGCATCGGCGCCGACTTCGTGATCCCCGGCCTGACCACGGTGACCGGCACGGTGCCCGCGTCCGACTCGGTGGTGCAGCGCGCCGAGAACGGCTTCGGCCAGGGCACGGTGGTGACCAGCCCGTTCGGCCTGGCGCTGGCCGCGGCGGCCGTCCAGTCGGGACGTGTGCCGACGCCGAGCGTGATCCGCGGGATGGCCTCGACCGCCTCCGGCGTCGGCGAGCCGCTCAAGCCGGAGGTGCTGGACACGCTGCGCGCGATGATGCGGGAGGTCGTCGTGGCCGGGACCGCGACCGGGCTGCGTGACCTGCCCGACGTCCGCGGCAAGACCGGGACGGCGCAGTACGGCGACGGTACGCACTCGCACGGCTGGTTCGTCGGCTACGCCGGTGACCTGGCGTTCGCGGTGCTGCTGACCAACGCGGGCTCGTCCAAACCGGCGGTGCAGGCCGCGCATCGGTTCCTGGCCGGGATGGTCTGACGCGCTCGTCGTAAGGTGGGGGTATGCCCGTTCGTGCCCCGCTGAAGCCCGGCGTCCAGACGCCGCGCCGTGACGTTCCTGCCAGCATCGCCCGTCCCGAATACGTGGACAAGCCGGCGCCGAAGCGGGACACCGGCAACGGCGTGCGCACGCCCGAAGTGATCGAGGCGATGCGGATCGCGAGCCGGATCGCGGCGCAGGCCCTGGAGGAGGGCGGCAAGGCCGTCAAGCCCGGCGCGACCACCGACGACATCGACAAGGTGGTCCACGAGTTCGTCCTCGACCACCACGCCTACCCCTCGACGCTGGGCTACCGCCGCTTCCCGAAGTCGTGCTGCACCTCGCTCAACGAGGTCATCTGCCACGGCATCCCGGACTCGACGGTGATCGAGGACGGCGACATCTGCAACATCGACGTCACCGCGTTCATCGGCGGCGTGCACGGCGACACGAACGCGACTTTCCTGGCCGGCGACGTCTCCGAGGAGGCCCGGCTGCTGGTCGAGCGGACCCGCGAGGCGACCCTGCGGGCGATCAAGGCGGTCCGGCCAGGGCGTCGGCTCAACGTGATCGGGCGGGTCATCGAGTCCTACGCCAAGCGCTTCGGCTACGGCGTGGTCCGCGACTTCACCGGCCACGGGGTCGGGCCCTCGTTCCACACCGCGCCGACCGTGCTGCACTACGAGGAGCCTTCGGTCGAGACGCTGATCGAGGAGGGCATGACCTTCACGATCGAGCCGATGATCACTCTCGGCACCATCGACTACGACATCTGGTCCGACGACTGGACGGTCACCACCAAGGACAAGAAGTGGACCGCCCAGTTCGAGCACACCCTCGTGGTGACCGCGGATGGTGCGGAGATCCTCACCCTGCCGTAAAGACTCGTGAGCGTTCCGGGCGGTTCTAACCGCCCGGAACGCTCACGAGTCTTTCTCCCTCAGTGGCTGGTGGCCTTCTGGTAGCACCGCACCGAGAGCGGCACGAACACCGCCAGCAGCACCACGATCCACAGCACCGAGGCCAGCACCGCGTGCTGCATCGGCCAGACGTCGTGCGGCGGCATCGCCGCGCTGGTGTTGCCGAACAGCTCCCGCGCCGCCTGGGTGATCGCCGAGACCGGGTTCCAGTCCGCGATCGCCCGCAGCGGGGTGGGCAGCCGCCCGCTGTCGACGAACGTGTTGGCCAGGAAGGAAAGCGGGAAGATCGCCACGGTCGAGACGTTGTTGAAGACCTCGGGCTTGCGCACGGCCAGCCCGATCGTGCCCATCACCCACGACAGCGCGTAGGCGAAGGCCAGCAGCAGGAGCACCCCGCCCAGCGTCTCCAGGACGCCGGTGTGGATGCGCCAGCCGACCAGCAGCCCGACCAGGCCCATGATGAGCAGGCTCGCCGCGTTGAGGATCAGGTCGGCGGTGGTCCGCCCGATCAGCACCGCGGCCGGTGACATCGGCAGCGAGCGGAACCGGTCGATGATGCCCTTCTGCAGGTCGTCGGTCAGGCCGTAGCCGGTGACGACGCCGCCGAAAGCGATCGCGAGGGTGAAGATCCCCGGCAGCATGAACTCGCGGTACGACATGCCGGGAATGTCGATCACGCTGCCGAACACGAAGCCGAAGAGCAGCACGAACAGCACCGGGACGAACACGATCGACCCGAGCAGGTCCAGCGACCGGAAGATCTTGATCGAGTTGCGCTTGGCGATGGTGACGCCGTCGGTCACGGCCATCTGAACCGCGTTCATCACACGGCCTCCTTCACGGTCTCGGCCATGTCGTGGCCGGTGAGGGTAAGGAAAACGTCGTCGAGGGTGGGACGCCGAACGCCGACCTCGCGGACTTCGACGCCTTCAGCGGTGAGCAGGGCCAGCGCCTCGGTAAGCGCTTTCGCGCCGTGGGTCACGGGGACGGTGAGCTGGAATCCCTCGGCCTGCGGCTCGCCGCTGGACAGCCGGGCCAGCGTCCGCCGTGCGGTGACGACGTCGGCGTGCGTGCCGACGGTCAGCTCGATCCGCTCGCCGCCGACCAGGTCCTTGAGCTCGTCGGCGGTGCCGCGGGCGATCACGCGGCCGTGGTCGACGACGGCGATGCTGTCGGCGAGCCGGTCGGCCTCTTCGAGGTACTGCGTGGTGAGCAGCAGCGTCGTGCCGCCCGAGACCAGCTCGGTGATGACGTCCCACAGCTCGGTGCGGGCCCGCGGGTCGAGCCCGGTCGTGGGCTCGTCGAGGAACAGCACCGGCGGATTCGCGACCAGCGCGCCGGCCAGGTCGAGCCGGCGCCGCATGCCGCCGGAGTAGGTCCGCACCGGCCGGTCCGCCGCGTCATCCAGGCTGAATCGCGCGAGCAGTTCCCGGCCGCGCGCCTTGGCCCGCTTGGTGCCCAGGTGGTACAGCCGCCCGACCATCTCGAGGTTCTCGGCCCCGGTCAGGTGCTCGTCGACGGCGGCGTACTGCCCCGACGCGCCGATGTGCGAACGCAGTTCGTGCGCGTCCTTCACGACGTCGAACCCGGCGACCGTCGCCCGGCCCTCGTCGGGCTTCTGCAGCGTGGTGAGGATCTGGACGGTGGTGGTCTTCCCGGCGCCGTTGGGCCCGAGCACCCCCAGCACGGTGCCTTCCGGGACGGTCAGCGACATCCCGTCGAGCGCGGTCACGCTGCCGTACTTCTTGACGAGCCCTTCGGCCACGATGGCGTCTGGCATCGGATTTCCTTTCTGGGTAAGGGGAAGCTCAGGCCCGGCGGATGACGATGTCGCCGGTGTAGGTGTGGGCGCGGACTTCGACGGTCTCGTCGGTCCCCGGTCCCGCGGTCGGGGTGAGCGTGTTGTGGACCTGGCCGACGGAGGCGTTGAGCACGAGCCAGGCGGCGCTGCCCTCACGGATGCCGACCTCGACCTGTCCGGTCGCGGTGTTGAGGTCGATGGTGTCGCGGACGACCTCGTTGATCCGGATGTCGCCGGCCGCGGTCTTCGCGTCGACCGAGGCGTGTGCCCGGTCGATGAGGATGTCGCCGCTGGCGCTGCGGATCCGCAGGTCGCCGGTGATCTCGCCGACGCGGGTCTCGCCGTTGGAGTTCTTGAGCACCGCGCTGCCGTCGACCTCGATGATCCGCAGGTCGCCCGAGCCGGTGCTCGCCTCGGCGTGCCCGCTCGCCTTGGTCAGGGTCACGTCGCCCATGCCCGAGCGGGCCTCCAGCCGGGCCGTCTCGTCGATGTCGACGTCGCCCATCGACGTCTTGAAGCGGCATTCACCGAGCCGACCCTGGGAGCGCACGTCGCCCATGTCGGTGTTGGCCCGGACGTGGGAGCCGGTCGGCAGCTCCACGACAACGTCGAGGGAGCCGCCCTTGCCGAAGAGCATCCCGCGGTAGCGCGGGCCCTTGACCAGCAAGGTTCCGTTGGTGAACTCGACCTGGGTGCGTTCCGCGGCCTTGACGTCGGAGGCGTCGGTCAGGTCGGTCGGCCGGACTTCGACGACCGTGTCGGCGCGGTCGGTGGCGACCACCCGGACGTCGCCCATGCTGATCTCGAGGGTGGCGGAGATCGGCTCGGGGGTTTCGAAACTGGGCATAGCTGCGCCCTCCTGGGCTGCTCGTGAGGTGTTTCCGCTGGTGAAGCGGGTGAAGGGGAAGTCCGGGAGTTAGCGGACCCAGCCGGTGTACTTGCTGCCGTAGGCGGTGCTGCTGGTGCGGGACCGCTTCTCGGGGCCGAGCGCGGCCGAGGCGGCGCGGACGAGCCAGGCGTTGGCCGAGAGCTTCTCGCGGCCCGCGGCTTCTTCGATGCGCTGCTTGAGCTGCTCGGGCAGGCGCAGGTTGATCCGGGAGACGGCGCCGTCGTCGGTTTCCGGCACCGCGGCGGGCTCTTCCGGGGCGTCGTCGGCCGGTTCGGCCGGCAAGGTCACGGCGAACTCGGGGTCACGGCGGCGGAGCCGGATTTCGACCGAGCCGGGGGCCAGGTCACGGGTGATCTCGTCGGCGGCGGTCGAGAGGGCGTCGAGCAGGGTCAGCCGGATGGCGGACTCGAGCGGCGCGCTCAGTCGTTCGGCGAGTGCGACAGCGTCCTCGCCGGCCGCCTCGGCGGCTACCGCGAACTCGCGGCGGAGGCTGTCTACCAGCGGTGTCAGGTCCATGGCACAACTATGGCGCCAGTGTGGTGCCATGACAACCCTGAATTGGCACCCTTAAGGGTTAATGTGGTGCCAGAAGTGGCGTATATGCAGGTCAGACCTCTTCGATACGAGCCAGTAGTTCGTCCAGGAACCCGCAGGCCTCGGCCGCGGCACGCTCAGGATCGCGGTCCGCGATGGCGTCGGCGAGCCCCTCGTGGCCTATCTCCGGCACATGAGTGGCACCGGGCGTGATGCTCGACGTCGCCGCCACGCTCGCGGTGATCACCTCGGTCAGCCCGCGGTAGAGCTCGGTGAGCAGCATGTTGTGCCCGGCCTGGACGACGGCGCAGTGGAACTCCGCGTCGGTGCGCGCGAAGTCCTGCCAGCGCTTCTCCTGGAGCTCGACTTCGCGGCGCGCGAGCAGCTCGCGCAGCCCCGCGACCTCTTCTTCGGTCCGTTCGGCGGCCGCGAGCCGGGCGCCCTCGACCTCGAGCGTGCGCCGGACCTGCAGGACTTCGCGCAGCTCCGAGCCGCACAGCCGCCGGATCGCGCCGGAGACCTCGCTGGTCGCGCGCACGTACGTGCCGTCGCCCTGGCGGACTTCCAGGAGCCCCGTGTGGGCGAGCGCGCGCACGGCTTCGCGGATCGTGTTGCGCCCGACGCCGAGCTGCCCGGCCAGGTCGGTCTCGGTCGGGATGCGCTCGCCGATCGGCCATTCGCCCTGCGTCACGGCGTCCCGGAGCTGGTCGATGACCTGATCGACCAGCCCGGCACGCCGGGTGGTGGCCAGAGGCACTGGATTATCCCTTCATCCAATCATCCTACGTATGCGATAGTAGCGGGTATGGCCGTCGAATCCGCTCTCGAAACCGAACTGGACGGCGCGATCGAAACCCGCAGGCCCGGCGTGGTCGCCGGGGGTGCGCTGCTCGCGGTCGCGGTGGTGCTGACCGCGCTGAACCTGCGTCCGGCGATCACCGGCATCGGGCCGATGCTCGCCGAGATGCGCCAGGACCTCGGCGCGTCGGTGCTCTGGGCGGGCGCGCTCACGACGGTCCCGACGCTGTGCTTCGCCGGCGCCGGGCTGGCCGCGCCGCTGCTGGCCCGCCGCGCCGGGATCGGGTCGGCGATCGCGGTGGCCCTGGCCACGCTGGCCGCGGGCCTGGTCCTGCGCGTGCTGGACGGGCCGTGGGTCGTGCTCGGCGGGACGCTCGTCGCCACGGCCGGGATCGCCCTGATCAACGTGCTCATCCCGGTGGTCATCAAGGACTCCTTCCCGGCCCGCATCGGCGTGATGACCGGGGTGTACACGGCCGCGCTGCAGGGCGGCGGCGCGCTCGGCTCGGCGGCGACGCCGCAACTCGGGGACGCGTTCGGCGGCTGGCGCCCAGGGCTGGGCAGCTGGGCCGGGCTGGCCGTGATCGCGCTCATCGCGTGGATTCTGGCAGCCCGCGGCACCGGCCGGGCGCCGTTGCCGGAATCCGGTACGCATGATCGCGGACGGTCGCTGCTGGGCAACCGGCTCGCTTGGATCGTCACGCTCTTCTTCGGGCTGCAGGCGTTCTACGCCTACGCGGCGATGGGCTGGTTCCCGCAGGTGCTGATCGACGCCGGCGTGCCGCGCGACGAGGCCGGGCTGCTGTTCGGCCTGGTGTCGCTGATCGCGGTGCCGATCAGCCTGATCGTCGCACCGATGGCGGCCCGCCAGCGCGGCCAGGGCCTCTGGATCGTCCTGCTGGGCGTGATCGGTTTCGCGGGCACGGCCGGCCTGATGCTCGCGCCTTCGTGGTCGCCGCTGCTGTGGAGCGTGCTGATCGGGCTCGGCATGAGCGTGTTCTCACTGGCGCTGACGGTGATCGCGCTGCGCGCCCGCACCGGTGAGGACACCGCGCGGCTTTCCGGGATGGCGCAAGGCTTCGGCTACCTGCTGGCGGCGTTCGGGCCGTTCCTTTTCGGGCTGCTGCACGACGCCACCGGCGGCTGGGTGGTTCCGCTGTCGATGCTGCTGGGCCTGCTGGTGGTGCAGATGGCGGTCGGGATGGCCGCGGGCCGCCGCCGGTTCGTCTGAGCTGTTAACGGTTAAAGCTGCGCTGGTGCCGCTACCTGGACTTATGATCACTCGCACGTGACGCGGGGAGTCAGGATGGCGAACCAAAGCCTCGACGTGCTGCTGCGATCCGGGCCGTTCGA
The DNA here is from genome assembly GCA_963762765.1 of uncultured Actinomycetota bacterium. Taxonomy (GTDB): domain Bacteria; phylum Actinomycetota; class Actinomycetes; order Mycobacteriales; family Pseudonocardiaceae; genus Amycolatopsis. Next base: position 82,767 of record CAVXMR010000001.1, on the reverse strand, counting down.
CGTGGCGTTGCGCGCGGCCATCCAGGCCCGCGGCCTCAGCCTGGAGCGGCTCCGCGAGCACCTGCACGCCCACGGCGTCTCGATCACGGCCGCGACGCTGAGCTACTGGCAGTCGGGCCGCAGCCGTCCCGAGCGCCGGGAATCGGTGCTGGGCCTGCGGTGTCTCGAGCGGGTGCTGGAGGTGCCGCCGGGTTCGCTGACGGCGTTGCTCGGGCCGCCCCGGGCGCGTGGACGCTGGCCGCGGCAGGTCCCGGCGAGCAGCGAGCTCGGCCGGTTCTGGCCGCACCGTGAGGTCGTCGACGAAGCCGTCCGCGATGTCGACACGCGCTGGGACGAGCGGCTGAGCCGGATCAGCCAGCACGACGTGGTCCTGGTCGGGCCCGATCGCGAGGAGCGTGCCATCCGCTCGCGGCAGGTGCTGCGTGCCGAGTCCGACGGCCCGGACCGCTGGGTCGCGATCCTGCACCTCGACGAGCACGACCGGCCGCTGCCGATCCTGCGGTCGCTGCGGGGCTGCCGTCCCGGCCGGACGGTCCACCGGCCCGAGGACGGCCTGCTGGTCGTCGAGCTGCTCTTCGACCGACCACTGGCCCGCGGCGAAACCGTCCTCACCGAACACACCCTGGCCAACCGCGCGCCCTGCCCGCCGGCGACGAACTACGAGCGCAAATTCCGGTTCCCGGTGCGCGAATACGTGCTGGAGGTGCGGTTCTCGCCGTCCGCGCTGCCCGTTCGCTGTGAGCAGTATTCGGCCGAGGAGGGCGGCGCCGATCGCGTTGTCCCGGTGACGCCGGATGATTCGGTCCACGGGGTCGCGCTGAACTTCGGCCCCGGCCGGTACGGGTTTCGTTGGTCCTTTGTGGACTGAAGATTCGCCTTAATTGTTACCGACGTTCGGCTGTTCTTTTCGGTAGTGCTGTCGATCTACCTTCAGTGGACTTGCTCCCTGAACGAGGAGAACTCATGCGTCCGCGAATCATCTGCGTGGTGACGTTTGCCGCGCTAGGCCTGGGTGTTGCTCCAGCGGCTGCCGGCCAGCCCGCAGCGCAGCAGCTCGAAGTCAACCAGGACAACGCCCATCGGCTCGCCGCGGCCCTGCCCGCCGATCTCACGCGGCAGCTGGCCGGGCAGTGGTTCGACGCCGCCACCGGCAAGCTCGCCGTCGCCGTCACCACGGAAAGCGCCGCTGCTCAAGCTCGCGGCTGGGGCGCCGAAGCCCGGATCGTCGCCCGCGGCAAGGCCGAACTCGACCGGACCGACGCCACCGTTCGTGCGCTCGTCGGCAAGGGCGTGCCGGGCGTTTTCGGCTGGGGCATCGATGTTCGCGCCAACGAGGTCGTGGTGGACGTCGACCGCACGCGGAAGACCGCTGCCACGGAAAGCTTCCTGAGCAAGGTGCCCGCCGGTGTGCGGGTCACCGAAACCGCGTCGACGCCGCATCAGCAGTCCGGCACCATCCAGACCGGCAACCCGTGGTGGCCGGGCGGCGAGAGCAACTGCTCGGTCGGCTTCCCGGTGACAGATCCGGGCGGTGCCAAGCACTTCCTCACCGCGGGCCACTGCACGAACGACCGTGACCAGGCCGCGTACGGCGCTTCCGGGCAGCAGAACAAGATCGGCACGTCGAATGTCGGCGGCACCCACAGTGTCAACGCGCTTGAGGGCGACATGGGCGTCGTCGCCGTCACTGAAGCAGGGTGGAACCTCTCGGCCGCGGTGAACACCTGGGGTCAGCCCGCGGTGACGCTCGCCGGCGCCGCCGAGGCGATGGTCGGCGACCGCGTCTGCCACTCCGGCAACACGTCGCACTGGCAGTGCGGCGAGGTGAAGTACACGCACAAGTCCGTCGACTACGGCGGCGGGCTGATCATCGACGACCTGACCTGGACCACGGCGTGCTCGCTCGGCGGTGACTCCGGCGGCGGCTGGCTGCTCGGCGACAAGGCCACCGGCCTGCACGACGGCGGGCCGTCGCAGTGCGTGGAGAACCCTGGCGATGGCGATATGTCGATCTTTCAGCCGGTCGGTGAGGCGCTCGCGAAATGGCAGCTGACGCTCGTGACCGGCGGTGGCAGCAGCGATACGACTCCGCCGAGCGCGCCGGGCAACCCGCGTGCCACGAGTACGACGGCCAACAGTGTCTCGCTCGCGTGGGACGCTTCGACGGACGACGTGGGCGTCACGGCTTACGACGTCTACAACGGCTCCGCGGTGGCCGCGACTGTTGCGGGCACGAGCGCGACTGTCACTGGTCTTGCGCCTGACACGGCGTACACGTTCACGGTCAAAGCTCGCGACGCCGCCGGGAACGCTTCGCCCGCTTCGGCGTCTGTCGTCGCGCGGACGCAACCGGGTGGCGGTGGACGCACCTTGACCAACGGCACCGACTACCCGATCCGCGATTACCAGCAGGTGTTCAGCCCGATCACCTCGACGCTCACCGGGCAGGCCGGGAAATCGCTCACCGTCGGCGTAACCATCCAGCACACCTGCGCCGAGGACCTCGGAATCACGCTGCTCGACCCAGCCGGGAAGGCCTACCCGCTCAAGTACAGCGGCGGCGCTTCCTGCACGGCGTGGAGCGGCGCGCGGACGTTCACCGTGCCCGCCGCGAACTCCCCGGCGGGCGGGCGCTGGCAGCTGCGCGTGACGGACTACGGGCCGGGCGACACCGGCGTCCTCGACACGTGGTCCCTGACTCTCTGAACGTGTTCAAAAACCCCCTTGACCCCGCGGCCGGCGTGGCTCTAACCTGAGTGAGTTGAACCCGTTCAAAAGCCAGGGGGCAAGGGGGAGACGGCGGGGTGCGCGGGGAAGTCGCGCCACGCCGTGGACAAGGACTCGTGAGCGTTCCGGGCGGTTACAACCGCCCGGAACGCTCACGAGTCCCTTAGGCCAGCGGCAGGTTGAGCAGGGCGTTCTCGATCAGCTCCGGCATGGCCGGGTGGATCCAGTACTGCCCGCGCGCCATGCTCCGCGCGTCCAGCCCGAAGCTCATCGCCTGGATCAGCGGCTGGATCACCGACGACGCCTGCGGCCCGATGATGTGCGCGCCGAGCAGCTTCCCGGTCGCCGGGTCCGCCAGGAGCTTCGCGAAGCCGGTGGTGTCCTCCATCGCCCAGCCATACGCGATCCCGGCGTAGTCCTGCTTCGAGACCACATAGGACACGCCCTTGTCGCGCGCCTTCTGCTCGGTCAGCCCGACCGAGGCGACCTGCGGATGCGTGAACACCGCGTGCGGCACGAACCGGTGGTCCGCGGTGATCCGGTCGTCCGGGTGCTCCAGATTGTGCTGCACCACACGGGCTTCGTGGTTCGCGACGTGCTTGAGCTCGTGCGGCGACGACAGGTCGCCGAGAGCGTAGATACCGTCCACGGCGGTCTGCTGGTACTCGTCGACCACGACGTGCCCACTGTCCATTGTGGTCACCCCGGTGGCACCGACGTCGAGGATGTCGGAGTTCGGCGTGCGGCCGGTCGCCACCAGCAGCAGCTCGGCCTCGATGGTCTCCGCGCCCTGCGGGCCTTCCAGGTCCAGCGCGACTCCCGACGCGGTGCGGCGGGCACGGACGGTCTTGCGCTCCAGCCGGACGTCGAAGCGCTCCGAGGCCAGCTCGGTGAACCGGGCGCTGACGTCCTCGTCCTCCGAGCGCAGCAACCGCCCGGACCGGTTGACCACGGTCACCGCGACCCCGAACGACGCGAAGACGTGCGCGAACTCGGCCGCGATGTAGCCGCCGCCCAGGATGACGATGCTCGCGGGCAGCTCGTCGAGCCGCATCACGGTGTCCGACGTGTGATAGCCGACGTCGGCGAGCCCGGGGATGTCCGGGATCACCGGCCGCCCGCCGGCGGCGAGCACGAACCGGTCGGCGGTCAGCACCTCGTCCGGCCGGTCGCCGGGGAACGTGACGCGCAGCTCCTTGTGCCCGGTGAACCGCCCGGTGCCCTCGTAGACGTCGAGGTTCGCGTTGTCCTCGTGCTCACGCCGGTACTCCGCGCCACCGGCGGCGATCGGGTCGATCCGGCCGAAGATCCGGTCGCGGATGTCGCGCCAGCGGACCCCCTTCAGCTCCTCGTCGACGCCGAAGCGCGCGCTCTCCGACGGCGTCGCGGCGACGTCGGCGGCGTAGACGAACATCTTGGTCGGGATGCAGCCGACGTTCAGGCAGGTGCCGCCGAAGGTGCCCTTCTCCACGATCGCCGTCTTCAGCTCGGCGAGCCCGGGGCCGGGGATCGAGTTGCCCGATCCCGTCCCGACGATCACCAGGTCGTAGTGGGGCACAGTCATCCTCCGCAAGGGCTGGGGTTCCGGCTTTCACCCTAGCCAACTACCCCCGCGAGGCCGATGTTCCCGCCGGGTTCTTACCCCCGTCTTACGAGGTCAGCCGCCCGTCGCGGTGAAATGCATGCGGTCCTTCGGGGTGCTCCAGCTCCCGCCCCAGCTCCAGCCGATCGCGGCGAACGCGCGCACGGTGGCGTCCCCGGCGAGCACCATTCCCGGCCGCACCCGCGCGCGGTCGACGTAGGCCGACGCGAGTTCCGGCAGCACCAGGTCGCCCTTGGTGTAGGGATTGCAGAACGGGTTCACGTCGACCGCGAGCCCGTAGGCGTGCGCGGACCAGTTGGTCTGGCCGCGCACCGGGCGGCAGACGAACGCGCTCGTGCTGTTTCCGTCGCCGGTGGGCGCGGCGGTGAGCTCCGCCGGGCTGGTCACGCGCATTTCCTCCAACGGGAAACGCGCGGCGAAGAGCTGTCCGAACACCGTTGTGATCTTGCCCGCGCCACTTTGGTTGACGAGCATTTCGCCGGTGTGCGTGCGGCCGTCGAAACCCCAGAAAGACATCGTCAAATAGCGCAGATCCGTCGATTTCACCGGACATGTGGGCTGCCACGTGCTCCGCGCGAGGACGTCCGGGGGAACGACGCTGATCGTCGACGCGTACTTGGTCCCGGACGGGGGCGGCAGGAAATCGTGGGTCGGGAGCGCACGATTCACCAGTTCGGGTGGTGTCGGCAGGACTTCGCCGAAGCCGTCCTTGCGCAGCGGCAGCGGACGGGCACCCACCTGCCAGGTGACGGGAGGGGCGCTCGACGTCGTCGGCGGCGCCTTCGTGGCTTGCCGGGGAGGCGGCGCTGACGTGGGACGGACCACCGACGGCGCGGGCGCGGGAACGGCGGTGGAACTGACTTCCGACGAGCAGGAAACCAGCGCGAGAAGCATCGCGGAGCCGGAAATCGCCGTCGCTGCCCTTCGCATTCCGCCAGCTTGGCAGACGCGGGCGGTGAGCGCGGAATCCACCCGTTTCAGTGACACCGCTTCGGGCTTTCTCCGTTTAGGGTATTCAGCGCCGCTCGTTCACGCACCGGAGTCGTCCGGGTGCCGAGTGCGTCTCTCGTGAAGGGGTCGACCGATGTCCGTGAAGTCCCGCCGTTCCCTGCTGTTCGCGGCCGGAGCGGTCCTCGCGACCGTCGCGGTGGCCGTGCCCGTCGTGGTTTCCACGGCGTCGGCGCAGGGTGAGGCGAACCAGTCCGGCAACTCCCCGCGCATCGTCGGCGGCAACCAGGCTTCGCTGGCGCAGCACCCGTACGCGGTGTTCCTTGCCGACAGCAGCGGCAACCAGTACTGCGGCGCCGCGATCGTCAGCTCGACGGCGGTCGTGACGGCCGCACATTGCGCGCTGGCGGTGGCGAAGTCCGACGCCCGCGTGGTCGCGGGCCGCCAGGACAAGCGCACCGACGACGGCGTGGTGCTGCGTGTCTCCCGGGTCTGGGTGAACAAGGCCTACCGCGACCCGACCAGGGGCAGCGACGTCGCAGTCCTGACCGTGAGCGGCCAGCTGCCCGTACCGCCCGGTGCAGCTCCCGGCCGCGGAGGACAAGGCCGACTACGCCGTGGGCACCGAGGCGACCGTGCTCGGCTGGGGGCGGATCGCCGACGGCGGGGACCGCTCGAACTACCTGCGCAGCGTCGATGTGCCGGTGGTCGGTGACGCGGACTGCAAGGCCGACTACGACGTCTACGACAGCCGGACCATGGTCTGTGCCGGGTATCCCGAGGGCGGGAAGGACGCCTGCCAGGGTGACTCGGGCGGCCCGCTCGTGGTCGGGGACACGCTGATCGGGATCGTCTCGTTCGGCGACGGCTGCGGCAAGGCGGGCAAGCCGGGCGTCTACACCCGGGTGTCCGCGTTCACCGACGACATCACCGAACAGGCCCAGCCGCCGCGCCTGCTCGGCTGAGCGTGCTATGCAGGGCGGATGACCACCCTGCACGACGCCACCGGTCCCGAACTGACCGCCGCGCAGCTGCACGACATCCTCCGGCTGCGCGGCGACGTCTTCGTGGTGGAGCAGAAAGCCGCCTACGCCGACATCGACGGCCGTGACCTGGCGCCCGAGACCCGGCACCTGTGGTTCGCCGAGGGCGACGACGTCCTCGCGTACCTCCGGGTGCTGCTCGACCCGGGCGGCGTCCGCCGGATCGGCCGCGTCGTGACGGCAGCGAAGGCGCGCGGGCGCGGGTTGGCGGCGAAGCTGCTCGAAGCGGTGCTGACGACCGACGTCGAGTACGTGCTCGACGCACAGACGTACGTCCAGGGCTTCTACGCGCGCTACGGCTTCGTGCCCGAAGGCGTCGAGTACCTCGACGACGACGGCATCCCGCACATCACGATGCGGCGCCTCGCGGCGCGGTAGCCGTGATGACCTTCACCGCGCGGTCCACGTCCGCCTCGGTGAGGTCGGCGCGCGCGGTCAGGCGCAGCCGGGAGATGCCGTCCGGCACCGACGGCGGCCGGAAGCAGCCGACGCGGATGCCCTGCTCGGCGCACGCGGCCGCCCAGGCCACCGCGGTCTCGGGGCTCGGCGCCTGCACGGAGATCACGGCGGCGTCGGGCAGGCTGGCCTTGAGCCCGGCGGCCTTGAGCTGCATGGCGATGTTGCCGGCGTTCTCCTGAACCTTCTGCGCGAGCCCGGGTTCTTCTTTCAGCGCGTGCAGCGCGGCGAGCGCGGCGGCGGCACTGGCCGGGGCGAGCGCGGTATCGAAGATGAAGCTGCGGGCGGTGTCGATGAGGTGCTTGATGACCCGTCGCGGCCCGACCACGGCGCCGCCCTGCGCGCCGAGCGACTTCGACAGCGTCAGGGTCGTGACGACGTCCGGCGCGTTCGAGAGCCCGGCGGCGTGGACCGCGCCGCGGCCCCCTTCGCCGAGGATGCCGAAGCCGTGTGCGTCGTCGACGAGCAGCGCCGCGCTGTTTTCGCGGCAGATCTGGGCGAGTTCGCCGAGCGGCGCGAGGTCGCCGTCGACGGAGAAGACGGAGTCGGTGATGACCAGCGCGCGCGGCTTGCGGCGGGTGCTCAGGGCGTGCTTGATCGCCGACGGCGTCGAGTGGGCGACGGCGGCGACGTCGGCGCGGGAAAGGCGGCAGCCCTCGATCAGCGAGGCGTGGATGTACTTGTCGGTGACGATCGCCGACTCCGTGCCGGACAGTGCGGTGACCGCGCCGAGGTTGGCGGCGAAGCCGGAGGAGAAGACGAGCGCGGCCTGCGCCCCGCAGAAGCGGGCGAGTTCCAGCTCGAGCTCGGTGTGCAGCTCAGTCGACCCGGTGACCAGCCGCGACCCGGTCGACCCGGCGCCCCAGCGCAATGCGGCGGCGGCCGCGGCCCCGGCGACGCGCTTGTCGCGGGCGAGGCCGAGGTAGTCGTTGCCGGCCAGATCGAGCTCGTCGGCCTTGGCGGGCCGGGGCCGGAGCTGCCGGGTGAGCCCGGCGCCCGCACGCTTTTCCGCCTCGGTGTCGAGCCAGTCGAAGACCTGGTCGGGCGGAAGCTGAGGCGGCGTAGTCACGTCTGGCAGTGTCCCACCCGCCACCCCCGCGATCGCCGGGTGGGCCCCGCCGAGCGGCGAGTTATCCACATCCCCACCCGTTATCCACAGATTTCGCCCGTCACCCCTTCGGGCGATACCCCGCCGATAGACTGAGGCTGGGGTCGCCCCCCGGGACGGGTGGGGGCTGCGCGAAGTCGCGTTGGCCGCCGAGGACTGCTCTTGGTCATGGGGCCTGGGCGCCCGGATGTCCTTTGTGGACGCGCTGCACCCAATGTGGCATTGGGTGCGTTGGACGCATCGAAGGCCGCATTGGCAGCATCACATCGACCCAAATCAAGTCTGAATTGTGGCTTTTGTTCGATTCGGCGTGCTAGAGAGGTGAGGTGAGGGGGACTTTCATCGCGTCACGCGCTAGGAAAGTTCCCCTCACGCCAGGTTGAGTTTTCGCCAGGTCGCGGCGACTTTGCCGGAACCCTGCCAGGGAGCGGTGGGGGTTGGTCTTTTGCTTACTGGGTTTGGAAAATTCGGGTTTTGGGGACTTCTGTGGTGCCCGGGAAAGCCGGAAGCCCCGGCCCAGCACCGGAAAGGTGCGAGGCCGGGGCTTCCCGGGTGGAGTTGCGTCAGCTGTCGTAGGCTCGACGCGGGCGGCTCGGACGGCCGGCGCCGCCGCCGTTGCCACCGAAGCGCTGCTGACGGCCGCGGTTGCCGTTGCCGAAGCCACCCGGACGCCCGCCGTCGCTGTGGCCTCCGCTGTGGCCGCCACGCTCGCCGCGGTCGGCGTACGAACGGTCACCGCGGTCGCGGTCGCCGTGGCTGCGGTCACCACGACCGCCGCCGTAGCCGCCGCTGCGACCCGAGCCGCCGAAACCACGGTCGCCGCGGAAACCGCCGCCGCCACCGCCGCGACGCGGGGACTCGCGACGACGCTCGACAACGGGCTCGCCGCTCGGCTCGCGGGCACCGGTGATGCGGGACAGCTCCGTGTCGCCCGGGCGGACCGTGGTCTGCTCGGCGCGGACACCCGCACGGTCGGTCAGCCGGCGGACCATGCGGCGCTGGTCGTGCGTGGCCAGGGTGACCACGACCCCGGACGCCCCGGCGCGCGCGGTACGGCCGGCGCGGTGCAGGTAGTCCTTGTGGTCGGCGGCCGGGTCGACGTGCAGCACCAGCGAGATGTCGTCCACGTGGATGCCGCGCGCGGCGACGTCGGTGGCGACCAGCACCGGGATGTGGCCTTCCTTGAAGTCGGCGAGGACCCGGTTGCGCTGGCCCTGCGTCTTGCCACCGTGCAGCGCGCCCGCGTGCACGCCCTGCGTCACGCAGGCGTTCGGCGAGACGGTCCACGTGGTGCTTCGTGCGGACGAACATGATCGTGCGGCCGTCGCGGGCGCCGATCTGGGTGATGACGTCCTGCTTGTCCTGGTGCGAAACCTGGAGCACGTGGTGGTCCATGGTCGTCACGCTGGCGGTCGACGGCGCGACCGAGTGCGTGACCGGGTCGGCCAGGTACTGCTTGACCAGCTTGTTGACGTCACCGTCGAGCGTCGCGGAGAACAGCAGCCGCTGGCCGCTGCTCGGCGTCAGGTCGAGGATCTCGCGAACCTGCGGCATGAAGCCCATGTCGGCCATCTGGTCGGCCTCGTCGAGCGCGATGAAGTTGCAGTCGCCCAGGTTCGCGGTGCCCTGCCGGACGTGGTCCGAAAGGCGCCCCGGCGTGGCGATGAGCAGGTCGACGCCGCGGGAGAGCGCGTCCGCCTGGCGGGCGAAGGCCATCCCGCCGACGGCGGTGCGGCACCACAGGCCAAGGGACTTGGCCAGCGGGGTCAGCGAGTCGGCCACCTGCATCGCCAGCTCACGGGTCGGGACCAGGACGAGCGCGCGGGGGCGCTTCGGCCGGGCCTTGCCCTCGGCGAGCCGGGCCAGCATGGCCAGGCCGAACGCGAGGGTCTTGCCGGAGCCGGTCTGGGCGCGGCCCAGCACGTCACGTCCGGCGAGGGCGTCCGGGATGGTCGCGGTCTGGATCGGGAACGGGGTGGTGATGCCCGACTCGGCGAGCGCGCGCGAGCAGCGGCTCCGGCAGGCCCAGCTGAGCGAACGCTCGTGGTGGTGGCCACTGTCTCGACCGCGTCGTCGCGCAGCATGTCGCCGGCCCGCCGGCCGCTCGCGCGGCTGACGGTCGGGACGGCCCGCGCGAGCGGACGTCGAAGAGTGACCGGAGTTGAACGTGACTGTCACAAATGCCTCTCGGACGTGGTACGTCACAAGGGAGGCCCGGGCTGCCCGCGCGCAGGCAGGCAAGATGGTGTGCGGTGGGCGATCACAAGGACGGACCCGGCACACCGTGTCTTTCACTTTCGACACTGCGCGCCGCTTGGGGGTTACGGATACCGCGAGCCATTCGGTTGGCTTTGGAGGCGACGGACACCACTCATCCACGCCGCCGTGTGCGGTCTTGACACACTGTACCCGAGCAAGGGCCTCGGCCTCGCATCGAGGTAGCCGGTTGTGGGCGGTGTCGCAGAGGTGATCTGCGACACCGCCGGAAAATCACCCGATCCCGGCTATCGCCGTGAGTCTCCGACAGCAGGTCATCGGTCTTCGTGTCGTGCTCACCGAGACCCCGGGCTGTGGAACCAGCCCGCCGAGGTTGCGGAGGTCGCGGCCAGGAACTCGACCCCGGCCGGGTTGGCCACGATGTCGACCACCTGCGGCAGGTCGATCACCATCAGCCGCCCGCGTGCACCAGCACGTTGAACGCCGACAGGTCGCCGTGCGCGAGCCCTTCCGAGGCCAGCAGTTCCAGCGCCGAGACGGCCTGGGACCACAGCTCCGCCAGCTCGTCCGGCTCCGGGCGCTGCTGGGCCAGGCGCGGCGCCGCCGTGCCGTCGTCCGTCGCCGAGGAACTCCAGCAGAAGCTCGGTTCCGTCGCGCTGCACCGGATACGGCACCGGCGCGCCGACCGTCCACAACCGCGAGTCAACGCGCGAACTCGGCCGCCGCCCACTGCTCGGCGATCAGGTTGCGGCCGAAGGTGGTGCGGTTCGCCATCGCCCGCGTCTCGCGGGAACGGCGCATCCGCCGCCCTTCGAGATAGCCGGCGTCACGGTGGAACAGCCGTGTGCTCGTCGCTGCGGTAGCGCTTGGCGGCGAGCAGCATTCCCGGCGCGCCGGGCAGGCCGCGGCGCACCAGGTGGACGTCGGCCTCCTTGCCGGTCTTGAGCATCGCCGAGGTCGGTGTCGACCGCGGCGAGCGCGGTGGTCACCCAGCCCGGCCGTGGCTGCGGGCCGTGGTCGGCGTCGTCCCAGGTGGACCACCGCGATCGGCGCCGTGTGGCAGTTCGCGGATTCCGCGTAGGCGTCGTCGCGCGAGCTGCGCGAGCCGGACGCGTTCGCCTTCGGTGAGCCGCCCGGCGCGGGTCGGCTGCCGGTTCGTCGTCATAGCGCGCACTGCGTGCGCGCGGGACGGTCGTCGAAATCGGGAACGTCTTCGAAATCGTGCTCACGCACGGTGGAGTTCTCCTGGTTCGGAAGCGCCCCACCGGGCGCGTGATCAGCCTTCGGGGGCGGGTGGGCGAGGGCGCGAAAGGGCCCGGACAGTCATCACCACAGGCACCTCCTTGCTCGCTCCACCGGCTTTTCCACCGGAGTGAGGGCAGCATGCCGGGGCTCGCCGGGGCCGCGCAACCGAATTAAGGTCGCCGGTATGGCGGGCTATGACGTGGTGGTGGTCGGGGGCGGGCACAACGGGCTGGTCGCGGCGGGATACCTCGCCCGCGCCGGACGGTCGGTCCTGGTGCTGGAACGGCGCGGCGAGACCGGTGGCGCGGCGGTGTCGTTCCGCGCGTTCGAGGGCGTCGACGTGCGGCTTTCGCGCTACTCGTACCTGGTGAGCCTGCTGCCCCGGAAAGTGATCGCCGACCTGGGACTCAGTGTGGAGCTACGCCGGCGGCGGATGTCGTCCTACACACCGTCCGGGGACCAAGGTCTCCTTGTCGACACCGGCGACGACGCCCGGACCGCGGCCTCGTTCCGCACGATTACCGGGGCCGACGCGGATTTCGCGACCTGGCAGCGCTTCTATGAACTGACCGGGCGGGTCGCGGAGCGGACGTTCGCCACGCTCACCGAACCCCTGCTGTCCGAATCGGACTTCCGCGCCCGCGTCGGCGACGAGCAGGCCTGGACCACGCTGTTCGAGCGGCCGATCGGCGAGACGCTGCTGTCGTCGTTCGGCGATGACACCGTGCGCGGCGTCGTCCTCACCGACGCGCTGATCGGCACCTTCGCCGCCGCGGATGACGCCGATCTCCGCCAGAACCGCTGCCTGCTCTACCACGTGATCGGCAACGAGACCGGTGACTGGGACGTGCCGGTCGGCGGGATGGGCGCGGTCACCGGCTCTCTCGCCGCCGTCGCGTCCGCTGCCGGGGCCCGGTTGGTGACCGGAGCCGAGGTGCTGTCGATCGACCCGGGCGGCGAAGTCCGCTATCGCCTCGACGACACCGAGCACGTCGTCCACGCCGGGCACGTCCTCGCGAACGTCGCGCCGCCGACGTTGGCGCGGCTACTGGGGGAGGAGCCCGCGGCGACGTCGGAAGGCGCGCAGCTGAAGGTGAACATGGTGCTGTCGCGGTTGCCCCGGCTGCGCGAACCTGGTGTCGATGCCACGGAGGCGTTCGGCGGCACCTTCCACGTCAACGAGACGTACGCGCAGCTCGAAACCGCTTACCGCGAAGCCGCTTCGGGCCGCATCCCCACGTTGCCGCCGTGCGAGATCTACTGCCACTCACTGACCGACCCGTCGATCCTCGGGCCCGCCGAACGCGCGGCCGGTGCGCAGACGCTGACGTTGTTCGGCCTACACATGCCCGCGCGGCTCTTCGCGGGCCGCAACGACGAAGCCCGCGAAGAGGCGTTGCGCGCGACGCTCGCTTCGCTGAACAGCGTGCTGGCTGAGCCGATCGAGGACTGCCTGTGGCGGGATGCGGCCGGGAAGCCTTGTGTGGAGACGAAAACGCCGCTGGACCTGGAGGCGGAGCTGGGGCTCCCGGCCGGGCACATCTTCCACCGGGATCTGGCGTGGCCGTTCGCGACCGAGCCGGGGCAGGTCGGACGCTGGGGCGTCGAGACCGCGCACGAGCGCGTGCTGCTGTGCGGCGCCGGGGCGCAGCGCGGTGGCGGGGTGAGCGGGATTCCCGGGCACAACGCGGCCATGAAGGTGTTGAAGGACTAGACCGCAGGGGGACGGCGGACATCGTAGAGGTCCCAGTCGAGCTGCCAGAACGCGTTGATGCCGTGCTCGCGGATGTACTTCCGCTCCACGTCGTGGATCGGGTAGCACCCGGCCAGCGTGATCGGCGGGCCGCCGATGTCGATCGCGCTGTACTGCGGCGCGTCCAGGTTCGCGGGCGCGCTCACGGCGAACGCGGTCATCCCCGACTCCGGTGAGATCGGCTCACCGAAGTCGATCGTGTCGCCGTAGGTGAACGCGCATTCGCCGCGCAGCCGTTCGGCGAGGAATCCCACCGCCAGCGCCCAGATCGGGTCGTCCGAACGGACGCTGACGCACAGTTCGGGTCGCACGCCGTGCCAGCCGGGGTGGTCCGACAGCGAAAGGCCGTAGGTCATGCCGGTGAGGTAGCGCGGCTCCGGGTGGTCGGCGTAGATCACCGTGATGATGTCCTCGAGCCCGGGTCTGCCGGCCGGGATCGGCTGGAACCGTGGTTCGGCGCCGTCGGTCAGGGTGTCCAGGTAGGCGAGATACCGCTCGGCACGGCTGCGCATGGCGCGCAGCATACGACCGTTCACGGAAACCGGGTTCCCCCTGGCCAGGTCGTCGGGCAGGGTGGGAACAGTGCGCGTACTCGTGATCGGCAGCGGTATCGGCGGTGCGTCGGTGGCCTACCACCTCGCCGCGGCGGGCGCCGAGGTGATCGTCGCGGACGCCGCCATCGCAGGGGCTGCGACCGAGGCGGGCGCGGGCATCGTCAGCCCGTGGACGTCCCGGCGGGACGACGCCGATTCGGCGTTCTCCCACGCCGCGGCCCGGTACTATCCGGAATTCGCGGCGCGGCTGGCCGAGGACGGCGAGGACTCCTCGTACGAGGTCGTCGGCGGCATGGTGGTCTCGGCCGACGAAAGCGAGCTGGATGCCGCCGAAGCGCGGCTCGCCGCCCGTGCGGAACTGGCGCCGGAGATCGGCAAGATCAGCAGGCTCGACCCCGCGGGCGCACGCGAATTCTTCCCGGTGCTGGCGCCGGATCTCGGCGCCGTGCACCTGTCCGGCGCGGGCCGCGTCGACGGCAGGCGGCTGCGGCGGGCGATGCTCTCGGCGTCCCGGCGGCACGGCGTGGAGCGGGTCGACGCCCGCGTGGAGCTCCGGCCGGACGGTTCGGTGTCGCTGGCCGGAAAGCCCCTGGAAGCGGACGCCGTCGTGATCGCGGCGGGTGCGTGGACCGCGGATCTGCTGACACCGCTGGGGATCCGGGTGCGGGTCGAACCGCATCGCGGCCAGATCAGCCACTTCGACCTCCCCGGCGTCGATACGGCGGCATGGCCGGTGATCATCCCTCAGACAAGCCACTACCTGCTGGCCTTCCGCGGCGGCCGCGTGGTCGCCGGCGCGACCCGCGAACGCGAGTCGGGCTTCGACTACCGCGTCACGGCCGCCGGGCAACGCGAGGTCTTGGACAACGCCCTCGCGGTCGCGCCCGGCCTCACCGACGCGACCTTGGTCGAGACGCGCGTCGGATTCCGCCCCGGGACGCCGGACGACCTGCCCGTGCTCGGCGAGCTCCGGCCCGGCCTGGTCCTGGCGACCGGATTCGGCCCGGCGGGCCTGACGCTCGCGCCGTTCACCGGGAAGCTGCTCGCGGCGCTCGTGCTCGGCGAGGACGTCCCGTTCGACCTGAGCCCGTTCTCACCGGACCGGTTCGGGGCCTGAAGGTCGCGGTCCGGCAGCCCGGATCACCCGTGCGGTCGGGTCCGGGGCATCCGGCCGGCGCATTCGGTCGGTGATCAGGAAGCCCGGCAGCTCGATACCGGACTCCTCGGTCAGCGGAAAGGTCCCGCCCCGGATTTCCGGATCCCAGCCCAGCGCCAGCGCATGCTCGATGAGCACCCGGATGTCGCCCGAGGTCGGATAGGCGTCGTCGGTCGCGGCCGGTGTCCACCCGCCACCGAGGCTCCTCGACAGCAGATCGGCCGTGAGCGCGCGGCCGTTCTTGCCGGCACCCCAGACCCGGACCGCGATACACCGGTGCACATCCACGCCGTCGCCGGCCACCGAGCGGATGTCCGCGCGCCAGGTGAAGTCGCGCTCGCCGATCCGGAGTTTCCGAAGTCTCCTGCGCATACCGGCGACCCTAGCCGTCGGTGAGGAGCTCCAGCGAGTGGTCGCCGGTGCGCTCCACGACCATCCCGGCCTTGGCGATCACCCGGACCAACTCGTCCACTGTGGACGGATCAGCCCTGGTCGCGGCCAGGACGTGGGCGAGCCTTCCCTTGTACGCCTTGTTGAAGTGGCTCACGGTCACCCGCTCGCCCTTGGCGTTCTCGGTGACGACTCGGACGTTCACCGCGTCCGGGCGCAGCTTCGCGAAGGCCGAGTAGGTGCCCGAGCGCAGGTCCACGACCAGGCCGTCGATCCCGCGCAGCACCGGCTCCAGCGCCGGCTTCCAGAGGCTGCGGATCGTGCCGAGCGCGGGCAGCGAGTTGCCGCCGGAGAGCCGGTAGGCCGGGATCGGGTCGGTCGCGGAGACGATCCCGAACACCGACGACGTGACGGCGAGCCGGCGGTGCGCCTTCTCCAGCCCGGCGCGGGTGAAGCTCTTGACGTCGAGCGCGTCGTAGAGGACGCCGGTGTAGCGCCGCAGCGCGGGCATGGTCGGCGAGGTCCAGAGCTCGGCGTTGCGGGCGACCTCCCCGGCCTGCCGCTCGGTGATGCCCAGCGCGGCGAGGCTGGCCGGGACGTCCGCGGCCAGCTCCACGAGGGCGTCGGCGAGCTTCGCGCGGACCGGGTTCAGCTCGGGGAAGGACAACCCGTCGAGATCGAGCGGCCCGCCCTTGCCGCCTTCGGCCTTGGTTTCGGAGGGAGGGAGGAGCACCAGCACGTGAGCAGCCTAAATCGAGGTGCGGCGCTCGTCGTGCCCGGCCTAGCCTCGCGCCATGGACCTGACCTGGCGCCCCTTGACCCTCGCCGACGCCGGTGCGCTGGCCCGGCTCTACGCCGCGGCCGAAGCCGTCGACCACACGGGTGAACACTTCAGCGAAGAGGACATGCTCGAGGAGCTGAAAGGGCCCAACATCGACCTGGCGGGCGCGACCACCGGCGCCTGGCTCGGCGACCGCCTGATCGGCTACGGCCTGGTCCGGCGCCGCGACGCGGCCGAGCCGGTGCACATGGTCCGGCTCCAGTCGGCCGTCCACCCCGACCATCGCGACGACGTGCTGGGATCCCCCCTGATCGAGTGGTTCGTCGAAACCTCGCGGAAAGTGAATGCGCAGCACTTCCCCGGCGCGCCGCTGGAGCTGCACCACGGCGCCCACGAGAACGAGACGTGGTTGGCCGGGCTGCTGCGCAAGGCCGGGTACGAGCACCAGCGGACCATGGTGAGCATGCGCGTCGACCTGGCCGACCTGCCGCCCGCGCCGCCGCTGCCGGACGACGTCGTCCCGGTGCTCTTCACGCCGGAGTACGACCTGGCCACCCTCGACGCCCGCAACGACACCTTCACCGACCACTGGGGTAGCACGATCTACACGCCCGAGGCGTGGAAGCACCTCGTCACCGGCTCGAAGGACTTCCGGCCCGACCTTTCGTACGTCGTGCTCTCCCCTTCGGGCGAAAAAGTGCTCGCTTTCGTGCTGAGTCACTTCTTCGAATCCGAGGCCGCCGTAACCGGCATCCGCGAGCTATACGTGAGCTGGGTTGGGACCCGAGCCGCGCTGCGCGGGCGCGGGGTGGCTTCCGGGCTCATCGGCGTCGTGCTCGAAGCTGCGAAGAAGGCGGGCTTCGACCGGTCCATGCTCGGCGTCGACGTCGACAACGCCCATCGCGCGCTCGGTGTGTATGAGCGGTGTGGCTACCGCGTCACCGAGGAGTGGCACTCCTACGTCCTCGCGGTCTGAGACGCGAGTTGTGGTGACCCTTCGGGGCCAGTCATCTGGTTACGGCTTGCGCGGGGGGCACCAGTCCATAAAGGACGGTCAAGGTCAAGCCAAGGGCGACACGTCTCGCGACCAGCTCAGTGTCTGAGCAGTGCCCTCGCGGTCTGAGGTCAGTTCACCAGGTTGAGGAGTTCCTCCCCGGCCGCGAAGCGCCGCAGCTGTTCGCCCGCGAGCCGCTTGGCGCGCGGGTAGAACGACGCTGACCCGCCCGCGATGTGCGGGGTCAGGATCACGCCCGGCACCGTCCACAGAGGATGGTCGGCCGGCAGCGGTTCGGGGTCGACGACGTCCAGCGCCGCGCGCAGCCGTCCGCTGGAGGTCTCCGCCAGCAGCGCGGCGGTGTCGATCGCCGTGCCGCGGCCGACGTTGACCACCAGCGCGCCATCCGGCAGCGCCGCCAGCTCGCGCGCGCCGAGCAGGCCGCGCGTGGCCGGGGTGTCGGGCAGGATCAGCACCACGATGTCCGCGTCGGGCAGCAACGAGGGCAGGTCGGCGACACCGTGCACGTCCTCGTCAGGACGCGCACGGCTCGCCACCCTGGTCACGACCGCCTCGGCCGCCAGCAGCTGCCGCTCGATCGCCTGGCCGATCGAGCCGTGGCCGACCAGCAGCACCCGGCTGTCGGCCAGGGACCGCGTGTGCTCGCGCAGCCAGCGGCCGGCCGCCTGCTGCGCGAACCACCGGGGCAGATCCCGCTGGGCCGCGTGGATGAGCGCGAGCGCGTGCTCGGCGACGCTCAGGTCGTGCAGCCCGCGTCCGTTGGCCAGGCGGACGCCTGCGGGCAGCAGCGGGACGAGCGTCTCCACCCCGGCCGAGAGCGACTGCACCACGCGCAACGAGGGCAGTTTCGCGATCAGCCGCGGTGGTTCCGCGCCACGGTCGTAGGGCAGCACGTAGAACTCGACGTCGCCGAGGTCCGGTGGAGGCGCGCCAAGGCCGTCGTAGTACCCGGCCTCGATCCCCTCCGGCACCTCGATGTCGGTCCAGGGCAGCAGTACGCGTGGGCTCATGCCGCCTTTCTACCCGTGCCGCACTAGCCGTGCCGAGGTCCGGACACGCAGAACTCGTTGCCCTCCGGATCGGCGAGCACCGTCCACGCGAACCCCGGCACCTCGTGCTGTCCCACCTCGGTCGCGCCCAGCCCGACCAGTCGTTTCACCTCCACTTCCCGGTCATCGGAACCGAAGTCGATGTGGGCCCTGTTCTTGCTCGCGCGTGGCTCGGGCACCCGCTGGAGTCCCAGCGAAAGCCCGCCCTCGGGTGGGGCGAGGAACGCCGAACTCGCCCGCGTAGTCCTGGGCGACGGTGGTACCGAGCGCCGCCGTCCAGGACTCCGCCAGACCGCGCGGATCCACGCAGTCGATCGTGATCATGGCCATGGTCAATCCCATGCCGGCGACGCTAGCGGCCACCACCGACAAAAACCGGGCGCCGAGTAACCCGTTGGAGTCCCGGCCGGGCGATTGACTACCCTGAGCGGGTTCTTTATGCCCGCTTCAGCGCAGGGAGCCCCGTAGTGATCACCAGGACGTCGTCGTTGTTCCTTCGCACGCTGCGTGAGGATCCGGCGGACGCCGAGGTACCGAGCCACCGGCTCCTGGTACGTGCCGGCTATGTCCGCCGGGTCGCCCCGGGTGGCTACTCGTGGCTGCCGCTGGGCCTGCGGGTGCTCCGCCGAATCGAGGAGATCGTCCGCCAGGAGATGAACGCCATCGGCGCGCAGGAGATCCAGTTCCCCGCGCTGCTGCCGAAGGAGCCCTACGAGACCACGGGGCGTTGGACCGAGTACGGCGACAGCCTGTTCCGCCTCAAGGACCGCAAGGGCGCCGACTACCTCCTCGGCCCGACGCACGAAGAGCTCTTCGCGCTCACGGTGAAGGGCGAGTACAGCTCGTACCGCGACTACCCGGTCACGCTGTACCAGATCCAGACCAAGTACCGCGACGAAGCGCGCCCGCGGGCTGGGATTCTTCGCGGCCGCGAGTTCGTCATGAAGGACTCCTACTCCTTCGACCTCGACGACGAGGGTCTCGCCCGCTCCTACCAGGCCCACCGCGACGCCTACGTCAGCCTCTTCGACCGCCTCGGCCTCGAGTACGTCGTGGTCAAGGCGACGTCGGGCGCGATGGGCGGCTCGGCGTCCGAGGAGTTCCTCGCCGTCGCCGAGACCGGCGAGGACACCTACGTCCGCAGCACCGACTCGGGCTACGCGGCCAACGTCGAAGCCGTCGTCACGCCCGCGCCGCCCGCGCGGTCGATCGAGGGCCTGCCCGCGGCGCAGGTGCATCACACGCCCAACACGCCGACCATCGACTCGCTCGTCGACTTCCTCAACGGCGCCGGGCTCGGCCGGACGTTCACCGCGGCGGACACGCTGAAGAACGTCATGGTCAAGATCCGCCAGCCCGGTGCGAAGGAGTGGGAGCTCCTCTGCGTCGCGCTGCCGGGTGACCGCGAGGTCGACATGAAGCGCCTCGAGGCCTCGCTCGAGCCCGCCGAGGTCGAGCTGCTCGACGAAGCCGACTTCCGCAAGAACCCCTTCCTGGTCAAGGGCTACATCGGCCCGAAGGCGCTGCAGGACAACAAGGTCCGCTACCTCGCCGACCCGAGGATCGTGCCCGGCACCGCGTGGGTCACCGGCGCGGACCAGGCCGATCATCACGTCGTCGACCTGGTCGCGGGCCGCGACTTCACCCCGGACGGCACGATCGAGGCCGCCGAGGTCCGCGAGGGCGACGCCTCGCCCGACGGCCACGGCACGCTGGTCGCCGCGCGCGGCATCGAGATCGGCCACATCTTCCAGCTCGGCCGCAAGTACGCCGACGCGTTCGAGCTGGACGCGCTCGGCCCCGACTCCAAGCCGATCCGGATCACGATGGGCTCCTACGGCGTCGGCGTCTCGCGGCTGGTCGGCGTGCTCGCCGAGCAGAACCACGACGACCTCGGCCTGATCTGGCCGCGCGAGGTCTCGCCGTTCGACGTCCACATCGTCATCGCGGGCAAGGACGAGGCCGTCGCGGCCGGTGCCGAGAAGCTGGCCGCCGAGCTGGACACCGCCGGGCTCGAGGTCATCCTCGACGACCGCAAGG
Source organism: uncultured Actinomycetota bacterium (assembly GCA_963762765.1). GTDB lineage: Bacteria > Actinomycetota > Actinomycetes > Mycobacteriales > Pseudonocardiaceae > Amycolatopsis. The sequence continues at coordinate 62,682 of CAVXMR010000001.1, read as the reverse complement.
CCACCCCCGGCGTCAAGTTCGCCGACGCCGAGCTGGTCGGGGTCCCGACGATCCTCGTGGTCGGGCGCGGCCTGGCCAACGGAGTCGTCGAGGTCAAGGACCGCCGCACCGGCGAGCGTGAGGAGATCGCGGTCGACGCCGTGGCCGAGCACCTGGTCAAGCTCGTCCGGTCGTGACCGGTGGGGTGGTTCCGCCGCCGGCGTGACGACACGACGCCGGGGTACGAGGACAACGCGGCGCTGAACGGGTTCGGAGGCTACCAGCCCTCGGACGCGCCGCGCTTCCCGTCGAGTACCGGCTTCGAGACAGAGGAACGCGCGCAGCCGCAACGGATCCGGCCCGCGCCGAAACGGCCCAAGTGGCGGCGGTCCTCGCGGGCGCCATGGGTCGGGCTGGCGTTGATCGCGCTGATCGCGGGCGTGGTGAACGCGTTCGGCAAGTCGCACGACGCGCCGGCACCCCGCAAGCCGGTGGTGTCCACGCAGACGCCGCGCTTCGCCGTCCCGGCCTCGATCGACGGCTGGAAACCGGTGGCCGGCAAGGACGGGACGTTCGCCTACGACGTCCCGCCGAGCTGGTCGCCGGAGCCGACGGTCCTGCACGGATGGGAGAAGACCGCCGCCGTCCCGGGGCTCACGCTGATCACGAGCGCGTTCCTGGACAGCGGTTTCTGCCCCAGCCAGAGCGCGAGCAAGCGCGGCGGCAGCGGCCTGACCACCGAGAACGTCGCGGACCCGGAGGCGGCGGCCCGCAAGGCCGTGTCCGACCTCGGGGTCAGCCACTACAGCCCCGACAACGGCCCGCTGGCGCAGGTGTCGCTCGAACCCGGCACCGACGCGACCGTGGAGACGCTGAAAGGGACCAAGCTGCCCGCGCGGATCGTGGTCGGCTCGGTCGTGCCGTCGGACACGGGCGAGTGCATGCCGAAGCGGGCGCTGGTGGCGGCGATGGCGTTCACCAGCACCTCCGACGCGACCAAGAGCGCGATCGTCATGGCCTACGCCGACCAGGACGTGCCCGGTGCGGCGAGCCGTGACGAGCTGCTCAAGGTGGTCCGCAGCTACCGGTTCGTCCCGGCGGCGGACCGGAGCATGACCACCCCGCCGCCGAAGACCTACCGCTAGCGCTTGCGGGCCAGCTTCGCCAGCTGCCGCAGGCCGACGTCGGGCAGGTACGCCCGGCTCAGCGCGATGCCGATCCGCGGGAGGTCGGCCTCGTCGCGGAAGGCCAGGTACAGCGGGACACAGCGCGGCTGGAACTTCGCCTTGAACGCGTGCAGCGAGCGGAAACCGTAGTACGGCTCCATGATCGTGCCCAGCGTCTCCAGCACCCGGTCCACCAGCTGTGCCCCGCTCGACGAGCTGCGCGCCAGCGGCGCTCCCGAGAGCGAGACGAACCGGGCGCCTTCCTCACGGAAGGCCACGCACGCCGACGCGATCAGGAACTCCATCACCGGGCGGAAACCGTGCGCGCTGCGGCGCATCACGTCGAGCGTCCAGCCGCCGACGCGGCCCGCGCCGGTGTGCACCGGCAGCCACGACGTCACGCCGTGGACGACGCCGTCGGCGTCCACCGCCAGCCCGACCCGGGTCGCCGGGTCCATCGCCTCGTCGACGCCGCCGAGCGTGAAGCCCATCTCCGGCATGCCCTTGTCGCTGATCCACTCCTCCGACAGCGCTCGCACCTGCTCCAGGATCTCCGGCGGCTGCTCGGCCAGGCGCACCAGGCGGAACTCGATGCCCTGCTTGCCCGCCTTGTTCAGCGCCGACCGGACGTCCTGCCACGCCTTGCCGCGGAATTCCAGCCGCTCCAGGTCGAGCAGCGTGTCCTCGGCGACCTGGACGTGCTGCCAGCCCAGCTCGCGGGTGGCGGCCACGGTCGCCTCGGTGGCCGAGAAGACGCACGGCACCAGCCCGGTTTCCTCGCACATCGCCGCGAACTCGATGACCGTCGGCGCGGCGGCCGCGTCCGGGGCGATCGGGTCGCCCAGCGCCACCGCGACACCGGCGTGCTGCCGGTAGGCGAGGTAGGACCGGCCGTCCTCGCGGACGAAGTAGGTGTTGCGCGGCCACGTCGTCATCCAGGACAACGTGCTGCCGCCGTGGCGTCCCAGCAGGGTACGGGCCAGCGACGGGCCGGGGCCGCCGCGGCTGAGCCGGCGCCGCTTGCGCCTCGAGGGCACGCGGAACGCGCGGCGCGCGGACACCAATAGCACGAACTCCACGGTCCACAAGAGATTGTCCACGAAGAACAGGGGTAGCCCGTCGGTCGAGAACTCCCCGTCCACCACCTCGGCCAGCGCGAAGATCCCGGCGAGGAGCACCACCTGCGACATCGCGAACGCGGTCAGCGCGATCGCCCACCGCCACGCCACCCGGCTGCCCTTGCGCAGCCCCTCGAGCATGGGCAGCACCGCGACCCCGAGGATCGCCAGCTCCCACGCCGAAAGCGAGACCTGGTCCGGTGAGCCGAACGGGCCTTCGCCGGGCCAGAAGCACATCACCACCTCGGCGACCGTGACCAGCAGCAGCCCGCTGACCACCATCAACCGCAGTTCACGCAGGCTCGCCCGCACCGGCTCGCTCGTCCGATGCGGACCGGCGAGCGCGCGGGACAGCGGCAAGGCCAGTACCAGCGCGAAGAAATGCACGAGATCGGCCAGGGAGCCGACGTAGATGATCGCGACGCCGGCGTACACGCACAGCCCGGCGCGCACCCGCAGCCGCCACGGCGGGCGCAGCGTCGCGCTCACGACGGCGAGCGCGACGAGCGCGCCGCCGGAGAACCCGACGTCCAGGCTGGTCGAGATCCGTTCCGCCCATTCCCAGCCGGAATTCCGGGACAGCGCAAGGAATTGCACGGCCGCGAGCACGCCGGCGATCTGCCCGCCGATGGTCACGGCCATCGTGCGCCGCGTCCCGAGCTTCCATTCCGCGAAGCCGACGAAGAGCGCGAAGCCGCCGACCATCGGCAGGTAGAACCAGGGGGCCATGGCGAAGAACTGGCCGGTGAACAACGTCCACCAGTGCCCGGCCTCGAGTGAGGGCAGCCCGTAGGCGAGGTATGGGTACGACGCCCGGTCTTCGGCCGCGGACCACAATGTCCCGGTGGCCACCGCCAGCGCGAGCATCGCCAGCACCATCGTCGTGGTGAACGGCAAGCGCCGCCGGAGTACCGAAACGATCCGGCGTACCCCGGTTCCGGCTTCTTCGGCGACCCCCGCCGCTGCGTACGTCATGGATCGAGTTTGGCGACCCTACCGTGCGCTGACATCCACCGAGGGACCCAGAACTTCCCTTAAGGGGTCCTACTTCCGATTGAGGGTTGACAAGCCGAAAGTACGACAACTCAGCCGAGGACGGCGGTGCGGACGGCCTCGAAATCCGCCAGATCAGGCAAGACCGTGTGCGCGCCCGCTTCGCGCAGTTCCGCCGCGCTGAACTTCCCGGTCGCCACCGCGACCGAGACGGCGCCGTGGTGCAGGGCCGCTTGGACGTCGTTGGGGGTGTCACCGATGACGACCACGGTGTCGCCCTCGAACGCGGTGCCGTGCTTCGCGGCCGCCTGCGTCACCGCGTGCGGCACGAGGTCGGGGCGGAACACCGAGAGCGTGCCGTAGCCGCCGATCGCCAGGTCCAGATGCTCGTCGAGGCCGAACGCCTCGAGCTTGTGCCGCGAGATCTCCGGCAGGTTCCCGGTCACCAGCGTCTGCACGATCCCGCCCTGGCCGGCGAACGCCTTCAGCGCCTCGGCCGCGCCGGGCAGCGCCCGCGCCTCGGCCGCGAACCGGTCCGCCGACCGTTCGGACTCCGTCACCAGCGCCCGGAACAACGCCTGGATCGTCTCCTCGTCGGGCTCGATGCCGTTCGCGGCGAGCAGCTCCGTCGTGGTGGCGAGTTCGGTGCGGCCGCCGAAGACCGGGTGCACGCGCAGCTTCGCCCCGGTCGCGGTGGCGAACGCCGTCGCGTACCAGGCGGCGCCGAGCTCGGCGAAGTCCACCAGCGTGTGGTCGATGTCCCAGAGCACCAGTTTCACGATGCCGACGGTACCGGGAACATAATTCAACGACTGTTGACTTCCTCGCCGGCGACTCCTACCGTGAGGAGCAATTCAACAAGTGACGAATAACTGGAGGAAGTCATGGCCACTCCGCGCCCCGCCGGGGCACTGGCCCTCGCCGCCGCGGTGGCCGGTGCCCTGGTCGCCGTGCTGCTCGGATTCCTGACCTTCGGCGCCCAGGCGACCGTCGCGCCCGACCGGGTGCCGGTCGCGGTCGGCGCGCCGGCCGGGCCGATCCAGGCCCAGGTCCAGCGGATGGCCGGGCATGCCGGCGGCCCGCTGGACATCCGGGTCACCACCCCGCAGGACGCCCGGCAGCTGTTGGAGGACAAGCAGGTCTACGGCGTGCTGGAACTCGGCGGCGCCGCGCCGGTCGTGGTGACGTCGGGCGCGGTCAACCCGTCCGGCACGCAGGTCGCACTGCAGGCGTTGACCGGCGCAGCGCAGGCACTGGGTGGGACGCCGAAGCAGGAGACCATCCACCCGGCGAGCGCCGCCGGGCGTGTCGCGCCGCTGGCCGCCAGCGCGCTGGCCTGGATCGATGCCCTGGTCGCCGGGCTCGCGCTGACCCAGCTGGCCAAGCGCACCGGAAGCACCCTCAACGCGGGGGCGCGGCTGACCCAGGTCGTCGGGGTCGGCGTGCTGGGCACCGGTGTGCTGGCCGGGTTCCTGGCCCTGTGGGACTCGTCGTTGCCGCTGGGCTGGGACGTCCTCGGCTTCGTGTTCCTGGCGACGACGGCGTTCGCGGCGCTGCAGGCCGGGCTGCTCCGGCTGCTCGGACTACGCGCGATGGCGATCCTCGGCCCGCTCTACCTGGTGGCGCCCGCCGTCGCCGGGCAGGTGCCGGAGCTGCTGAACCCCGGCTACCGCGCGCTGCTGTGGTCGTGGACGCCGTTCCGGTTCTCGACCGAAGGCCTGCGCAGCCTGCTTCAGGGCGTGCCGGGTGCCCCGGACGTCACGACCGGGCTCTGGGTGCTGGGCGGCCTGCTGGTCGCGGGCCTGCTGGTGACGCTGTGGCCGGGCCGCTCAGCCCGCCAGGAGGCTGAAGCGCACGCGCCGGACCGGGTTGTCGAGGTTGGTGTCCACTAGGCAGATCGACTGCCAGGTGCCCAGCGCGAGGACGCCGCCGAGCACCGGGATCGTCGCGTACGGCGGCACCAGCGCGGGCAGCACGTGGTCACGGCCGTGACCCGGGCTCCCGTGCCGGTGCCGCCAGCGGCCGTCGCGGGGGAGTAGCGCGTCGAGGGCGGTCAGGAGGTCGTCGTCGCTGCCCGCGCCGGTTTCGAGGATCGCCAGGCCGGCGGTGGCGTGCGGCACCCAGACGTGCAGCAGGCCGTCGGCGGCGTCGGCTTCGGTGAGGAACGCCTCGGCTTCGTGGGTGAGGTCGTGGACGACCGCTTCGCCGCCGGTGCTGACCTCGATCTCGGTGGAGTACATGGGGCCAGGGTAGGGACTCAGGAGTCCAGATACCTCAGCACCGCCAGCACTCGCCGGTTGTCACCCTCGGACTGCGGCAGCCCCAGCTTCCCGAAGATGCTCGTCACGTACTTCTCCACGGAGCCCGCCGACAGATACAGCCCCGAAGCGATCGCGGAGTTCGACCGGCCCTCCGCCATCAGGCCGAGCACCTCCCGCTCGCGCGCGGTGAGCCCGGCCAGCGCGTCCGTCTGGCGGGTGGCCGAGAAGAGCTGGCTGACGACTTCGGGGTCCAGCACCGTTTCGCCGTGCGACACCCGCCGCAGCGCTTCGAGGAAGTCGGACACCTCGGCGACACGGTCCTTCAGCAGGTAGCCGACGCCGCCCGCGCGGTCGGCCAGCAGCTCCGCCGCGTACTTCGTCTCGACGTATTGGGAGAACAGGAGAATCGCGCAGCCCGGACGCTCCCGGCGCAGCGCGATCGCGGCACGCAGGCCCTCGTCGGTGTGCGTCGGCGGCATCCGGATGTCCACAATGGACACGTCGGGGTCGTGCTCGGCGACGGCCGCGCGCAGTGACTCGGCGTCCTTCACCGCCGCCACGACCTCGTGGCCCCGGAATGTGAGCAGCTCGGCCAGCCCCTGCCGGAGAATGGTCGAGTCCTCCGCGATGACGATCCGCATGCCCCGACCCTAGCGGGGCAGCGGCACCCGCGCGGTCACTCTGGTCGGCCCGCCGGCCGGGCTCGTGATCAGCAGCTCGCCGTCGACGGTCTTCAGCCGTTCGACGACCCCGGCGAGCCCGCCGCCCGGGACGATCCGCGCGCCACCCAGGCCTTCGTCGGTCACTTCCATGAGCAGCGCCCCACTGGTTTCCGTGATGTGAAGCAGAACTGTCGACTTCGCGTGCTTCGCGGCGTTCGTGAGCAGCTCGGCCGCGCTGAAGTAGACGATCGTTTCGAGCGACGGCGGCGGCCGGTGCGGCAGGTCGACGGTGATCCGCGCCTCGATCCCGGCCGACGCGACCAATGTGGACAGTGCGATGTCGAGGCCCGCGTCGAGGGCGGCCGGGTGGATGCCGCGGGCGAGGTCGCGCAGTTCGGTCAATGCCTGCTTCGCGTTCGCGTGCGCGGCCGTGACCAGCCCGCGGACCTGGGCGACGTCGAGTTCGTCGCCGTCCAGCTCGTCCTTGGCCAGGCCGAGCTTCATGGCCAGCGCGACCAGCTGGGCCTGGGCGCCGTCGTGCAGATCGCGCTCGATGCGACGCAGCCGTAAAGCGGCGTCCTCGACCGCGGTCGCGCGGCTTTCCTCCAGGGCGCGGACGCGTTCGCTGAGCCCACGCTGGCCAAGCAGGGCGACCACGAGCAGCCGGTCGAGCGTGGTGACGCCGTGCACCACCCAGGCCAGCCCGATCAGCACGGCCACCCCGGACGCCGTCCACACGAGCGCGCCCACCCAGCTCTGCGCCTGGATGTCGAACACCGGCATGCTGTCGTGGCGCAGCGGGAACCACAGGAACGCGTAGCTGGTCGCGGCCAGGCCGTACATCGTGCCCATCACCGTGAGCAGGCCGCCGACGGCCGAAAGCGGGATCCGCAGGACGAAGTAGCCGAGCGCGCGCCAGCCCGCCGAGTCGCCGATGCGGGTCTTCACCCAGTTCCACAGGCCGGGTTGCAGCTCGGGACGCCGCGGCGCCGGGACGCTCACGCCGAGCAGTCCCCGCGCGAGCCGCCGGTGCACCGAGCCGAGCCAGCGCGCGTACTGGACGCCGCCGGCGAGGATCAGGACGCCGACGAGGATGGGCGAGAGCCAGAGCCCGAGGCCGAGCACGACGAGCACGGTGATCAGCGAGAGCAGCGTCAGCGGCAGCGTGAGCCACAGCCACGCGTACTCGGCGAAGAAGCCGCGCAACGTCAGCGTGCCGAGAAGCCGCCTTCGCAGCGAGGCCGGGCCGGACGCGGGCAGTGTCGAACTGGTCACGCCACCAGTTTCACCCGCGCCCGGCCCGCTGCCCACCGGGTTATCCCTACCGCTCAGTCGGGGTCCGGCCCGTCGTGGTCGGCGCGCGCCTTCTGCGCCGCCTCGCGCATTTCGATGACGTCGGTCAGCCAGTCACCCGTCTCGCGGGCGATGTCGCGGACCGCCGAGGTGATGATCGTCGCGATGTTGCCGATGTGCGTGGCCGCCGATTCGGTGATCACCTGGACCGTGTCCTTGCCGCTTTCGAACTGCCCCACCATGAGACCCTCACGCTGCTCGGAGTTTTCGGTCGGGCTCCACGGTAGCCGGTGCCGGGGAAGTCTGCGGCAGCGCCAGCTTCACGATCTTCTTCGCCACCGACCACAGCTGCTTGTGCAGCGGCCCGGTGTTGTAGGGCAGGCCGTACTTCTCACAGATCGCGCGGACCTCCGGCGCGATTTCCGGGTAGCGCCGCGCCGGGATGTCCGGGAACAGGTGGTGCTCGATCTGGTGCGACAGGTTGCCGCTCATGATGTGGAACAGCGGGCTGCCGGTGATGTTCGCCGAGCCGAGGATCTGCCGGAGGTACCACTGCCCGCGCGTCTCCTCTTCGGTCTCCTCCTCGGTGAAGCTCTCGACGTCACCGGGGAAGTGGCCGCAGAAGATGATGGAGAACGCCCAGAGGTTGCGGACCACGTTCGCGGCGGCGTTCCCGGCGAACGTCAGCGGCGCCATCGGCCCGGTCAGCAGCGGGAAGAGCAGATAGTCCTTGCCGACCTGCCGGGACACCTTCTTGACCATCTTCCGGATGATCTCGGTGTTGTCGGACCACTTCCGCTCGCCCTGGACGATCCGGTCGAACTCGAGGTCGTGCAGCATCACGCCGTACTCGAACATGAAGGCCAGCATGACCGCGTACACCGGGTTGCCCAGGTAGTACGGGTGCCATTTCTGGGCCGGGTCCATGCGGAGGATCCCGTAGCCGACGTCGCGATCCTTGTCGAGGATGTTCGTGTAGGTGTGGTGCATGTAGTTGTGGGAATGGCGCCAGTTCGCCGCGGGCGCGACGTTGTCCCATTCGAATTTCTGCGAGCTCAGCGCCGGATCGCGCGTCCAGTCGTACTGGCCGTGCATGACGTTGTGGCCGATCTCCATGTTGTCGAGGATCTTCGCCAGCGAGAGCGCGGTGACCCCGGCGAGCCACGCGGGCGGGAAGAACCCGGCGAACATCAGCGCGCGCCCGGCGACCTCCAGGCCGCGCTGGGTCTTGATGACGTTGTGGATGTAGTCGACGTCGGCCTGGCCGAGGTCGTCGACGATGCGCTGGCGCACCGCGTCGAGCTCGCGGCCGAACTCCTCGACCTGTGCGGGCGTGAGGCGGTCCTGCAGACCGGTCATGGTGGTACTCCTTAAGCGTCGATCTCGACGTCCCCGACGGGGACGGAGATGCAGAGCTGGATTTCTTCGTCTTCTTCGCCGGACACCTCGCCGGTCCTGGCGTTGCGCACCCGGCCGGCGGTCTTGAGCTGGGTGCAGGAGAAGCAGATGCCCATCCGGCATCCGTGTTCCGGGGTCAGCCCGGCGTCCTCGGCCTGCTCCAGCAACGGCTTCCCGGAGTTCGCGCACTCGCGGCCGCTGCGCTTGAACCGCACCTGGCCCTCGGCGGCGGACGTGTCGAAGGTCAACGCGGGCGCCGCGAACTCCTCGGTGTGCACCTGTTCACCCAGTTCGGCCCGGACGGCGTCCATCAGGGGCTGGGGGCCGCAGACGTAGGTCTCCGCTTCGCGGTACCAGGGTGCGGCTTTCGCCAGGTGCTCCTCCGAGAAGAACCCGTGCAGGTCGCCGCCGGTCTTCGCGTGGGTGTACGCGTGGACGACCCGCAGCCCGGGGTGCCGGGCGCGCAGCTGGGCCAGTTCGGTGCGGTAGAGCGCGTCCGCGGGGCCGTTCGAGTAGTGCAGGAACACGATCTCGCCGGGGTGTCCCTCGTCGACAAGGGTGCGGGCCATCGCCAGCACCGGCGTGACCCCGCTGCCACCGCTGATCAGCAGTACCCGGTCCGGCCGCGGCGTGGGAAGGGTGAACGTCCCGTCCGGTGTGGACAGTCCGAGCACCGCGCCGACGGCGAGTTCGCGGTTCAGGTGCCCGGACACCAGGCCCTGGTCCTTGACCGTGAATTCCAGCTCACCGTCGTGCTGCGAACCACACGGCGAATAGCACCGCGTGCGCCGGACGCCGTTGATCTCGACCTGCATCCGGACGTACTGCCCGGCGGTGAAGCCCGGCCAGGCCCGGCTCGGCCGCACGGTGAGCGTGACGCTGTCCGCGGTCTGCCGGCGCACGGCCGTGACCAGCCCGCGGATCTCGCGGCGGACCAGCATCGGGTCGACCAGTTCGAGGTAGCGGTCCATGCCGTGCGGCGTCAGCAGCGCCTCGGCCAGCGAGGCGAGCCGCCGGACCCGCTGGGGGAGCAGTGCGGTCATCGTGACTCCTCGATTACAGTGAACGACTGTACACTGAACAGTGGAGTGCATGAGTAGTGGTGCTGTCAACGTGGGAAGCGGGCGATGTGACGTGGACAACCCGGTGGACGCCCGTACGCTGACGGACGTGTCCGAACCGGTGAGCCGCCAGGAGCGCAAGCAGCGCACGCGGCAGGCGCTGCTCGACGCGGCGCTGGAATTGCTGGCCGATCGCCCGTTCGCGAGCCTTTCGCTGCGCGAGGTGGCGAAGGCGGCCGGAATCGTGCCGACGGCGTTCTACCGGCATTTCGCCTCGATGGACGAACTCGGCATCGTCCTGGTGGAGGAGGCGACGCGGACGCTGCGCGGAATGATCCGCACGGCCCGCGCGGATCCGGCGTCCTCCCAGAGAATGATCAGTGCTTCGGTGCGGACGCTGCACCAGCACGTCCGGAAACATGAAGACCATTTCCGGTTTTTGACGCGGGAGCGCTACAGCGGCACCGGGCCGGTCGCCCGCACGATCGAGCTCGAGCTCCGGATGTTCGCCGGCGACCTGGCGATCGACCTCGCGCGGTTCGACCCGATGCGGAGCTGGAGCACCGGCGATCTGCACATGCTGGCCGACTTGATCGTTACTGTGATGCTCGCGACGATTGTCGAGCTTCTCGAAGCACGCCCAGGTCAGGACCGGGAAATCACCGCGCTCGCGGAAAAGCGGCTCCGGCTGATCCTGCTGGGTGTGCCCCAGTGGAAGAGCCGCTGAACCGATTCCTTCACTTCGGCCGTACTTCAGGCATAACGGCGACACTTGCGATGCATGTCACTGGGGACTGTCGGTCCGACGTGGTAGAACTCGCGGATCGTGCCTCGCCGATGAGGAGGTCGTGTGACGGAAAACGAGCAGCAACAGCAGCTCGCCGTGGGTGTGGTTGCCGAATCCCGCCCTGGTGAGCGCCGGGTGGCCCTGGTCCCGAAACTGGTCGCGAGGCTGGCGCAGCGAGGGCTGCGCGTGGTCGTCGAGCCGGGTGCGGGCGCCGGTGCGCACCTGAGCGACGACGCGTACCTGCAGGCGGGTGCCGAACTCGGCGACGCGTGGCAGGCGCCGATCGTGGCCAAGGTGGCGCCACCCAGCGCGGAGGAGGTCGCGAAACTCGGCCGGGAAACCGTGCTCGTCGGTTTCCTGGACCCGCGCGGGAATCCCGACGGGCTCGCCAAACTGGGCGAGGCGGGCATCCGGGCGTTCGCGATGGAGGCCGTTCCGCGTATTTCCCGCGCGCAGGCGATGGACGCGTTGTCCTCGCAGGCGAGTATCGCGGGTTATCGCGCGGTCCTGCGCGCCGCGGAAAGGCTGCCCCGGTTCTTCCCGATGCTGACCACCGCGGCGGGCACCGTGCCCCCGGCGAAGGTGCTGGTGCTCGGCGCCGGTGTCGCCGGGCTGCAGGCCCTCGCGACGGCGAAACGGCTCGGCGCGCAGACCACCGGCTACGACGTGCGGCCCGAGGTCGGCGAGCAGGTCAAGTCTCTCGGTGCGCAGTTCCTCGACCTCGGGATCGAGGCGGTCGGCGAAGGCGGGTACGCCCGCGAGCTGACCGCGGAGGAACGTGAGGAACAGCAGCGCCGGCTCACCGAGGCGATCACGAAGTTCGACGTCGTGATCACCACCGCGCTGGTGCCGGGCCGCAAGGCGCCGACGCTGGTCACCGCGGACGCGGTCAAGGGCATGCCCGCCGGCAGCGTCGTGGTCGACCTCGCCGGCGAGACCGGCGGCAACTGCGAACTCACCCGGCCGGGTGAAGACGTCGTCGAGCACGACGTCACCATCTCCGCGCCGCTGAACCTGCCGGCGGAAATGCCCTCGCACGCGAGCGAGCTGTACGCGCGCAACGTCACCGAGCTCCTGGAGCTGCTGGTGGACAAGGAAGGTCGGCTCAAGCTCGACCTCTCGGACGAGATCATCGCCGGGGCCTGGGTGGCCGGGCGCGAAGGGAGCGCGTCATGACCCCGCTCGTGCAGAACCTGGCCGTGCTGGTGCTCGCCGGGTTCGTCGGCTTCGCCGTCATCTCCAAGGTGCCCAATACCCTGCACACCCCGCTGATGTCCGGGACCAACGCGATCCACGGCATCGTCCTGCTGGGCGGGCTGATCGTGCTCGGGCTCGGCGTCGACGGCGTGTTCAACAAGATCCTGCTCGTGATCGCCATCGCGTTCGGCACGATCAACGTCGTCGGCGGATTCCTGGTCACCGACCGGATGCTGTCGATGTTCAAGCAGAAGAAGCCGGAGGACGACCGATGACCGAATTCATCGCGATCCTCTACATCATCTCCTTCGCCCTGTTCATCTACGGCCTGATGGGCCTGACCGGCCCGCGCACCGCGGTGCGCGGCAACTGGATCGCCGCGGTCGGCATGGGCATCGCGGTGATCGCGACCCTGCTCACCCCGGGCATGGGCAACTGGCTGCTGATCATCCTCGGCGTCGGGATCGGCGTCGCGGTCGGTGTGCCGTCCGCGCGCAAGGTCAAGATGACCGCGATGCCGCAGATGGTGGCGCTGTTCAACGGCGTCGGCGGCGGCGCGGTCGCGCTGATCGCGTGGGTCGAGTTCAACTCGACCGACGGTTACGCGCACGAGCCCGCCTACATCGCGATCGCGTCACTGTTCGCGGCGATCATCGGCTCGATCTCCTTCTGGGGCTCGAACGTCGCGTTCGGCAAGCTGCAGGAGCTGATCAGCGGGCGCCCGATCACGCTCGGCAAGGCACAGCAGCCGGTCAACGCGCTGCTCCTGGTGGTCGCGCTCGGCTGCGCGATCTCGATCGCCGCGGGCGCGGACGCCGGGATCCTGATCATCGGGCTGCTGGTGGCGGCCGGTGTGCTGGGCGTGACCAGCGTGCTGCCGATCGGCGGCGCGGACATGCCGGTGGTGATCTCGCTGCTGAACGCCTTCACGGGGCTGTCGGCGGCGGCGATGGGCCTGGCGCTGTCCAACACCGCGCTGATCGTGGCGGGCATGATCGTCGGCGCGTCCGGCTCGATCCTGACCAACCTGATGGCCAAGGCGATGAACCGGTCCATCCCGGCGATCGTCGCGGGCGGCTTCGGCGGCGGCCCGGCGGTGGCCTCGAGCGGCCGCTCGGCCGAGGACCGGCCGGTGCGTTCCACCAGCGCGGCCGACACGGCGATCCAGATGGCGTACGCGAGCAAGGTCGTGGTGGTTCCCGGCTACGGCATGGCCGTGGCGCAGGCCCAGCACACCGTGCGCGAGATGGCGAAGCTGCTGGAGTCCAAGGGGATCACCGTGGCCTACGCAATCCACCCGGTGGCCGGGCGGATGCCGGGCCACATGAACGTGCTGCTCGCCGAGGCCGACGTGCCCTACGAGCAGCTCAAGGAGATGGACGAGATCAACTCCGAGTTCGCCCAGACCGACGTCGCGCTGGTGATCGGCGCGAACGACGTCACGAACCCGGCCGCGGAGACCGACCCCGGCTCGCCGATCTACGGGATGCCGATCCTCAAGGTCAACCACAGCCGCTCGGTGATCGTCCTGAAACGCTCCATGAGCTCCGGGTTCGCCGGGATCGACAACGATCTGTTCTACGATCCGAAGACCAGCATGCTCTTCGGGGACGCCAAGTCGTCGGTGGGCGAGATCGTGGAGGAATTAAAAGCGCTATGACGATGGGGTCGGATGTCCGTGCGGCGTTCATGGATCCGGCCGAGAATCTGGCGTTCGACGAAGCACTGCTCCGGGTTGCGCCCGAGTCACCGGTCGTGTGGCTCTGGCGCAACCCGGTGTGCGTCGTGGTCGGGCGCGGCCAGCGGATCGCGCGCGAAGTTCGCCTCGAGGAGTGCGAGCGTGACGGCGTCCCGGTGCTGCGGCGCGCGAGCGGCGGCGGCACGGTGTTCCACGACCCGGGCAACCTGAACGTGACGCTGGTGCTGCCGGGCCCGGCGGACCGGCCGCTCGAAGCCCTCGGCAAGGTGATGAGCGCGGCCGTCGACCAGCTCGGCCTGGTACCGCGCATCGGCGATCGCGGACTTTTCGTCGGGCTGGCGAAGTTGTGCGGCTTCGCGGTGTTCCGCACGAAGACGGGGCTGCTCGCTCACTCCACATTGCTGGTGGAGACGTCGGCGTCACTCGTGGGGCGCTACCTCACTTCGGCGCCCCCCGACCCGCGTCCGCTCGACTCGCACCGGAGCCCGGTGGCGTCGTTGGCCGAGCATGGCCTTCGTCCCGGCTTCCCTGCGGTGGAGGCGGCCGTGCGTGCGGCGGCTTCGCAGATCCTCGGCACGTTCGTCCCGCGTCCGCCGTCCGCGGCCGAGCTGGAGCGGCAGCGGGTTCTGCTCCACACCCGCTACCGCTACCCGTCCTGGCACGCCGACGGCTCCCAGCGCGCCGCCTGACCAGTTCTCGAAGGCCGTGAATGGCACATTGAGGGTTCTCAAAGCCCTCAATGTGCCATTCACGGCTTCAAGGCTCGGGTCTCTTGTGGACGGTTAATGCGGGGCGGAGAACGTGACCGCGGGGGCCTTGCGCGAAGTCGCGCGCGTGGTCTTCTTCGGCTCCGCGGCCGCCGCAGTCTTGCGGGTCCGGGTCGTGGCCGCCTTCGCGGGCTCTGCCTTCTTCACCGTCGCCTTCGGAGCGGCCGCCTTCGAGGTGGTCTTCTTCGCCGGGGCCTTCGCCGCCGTGGTCGCGGTCGCCGTCGTCTTCGCGCGGCCGCGAGCCGGGGCCGCCTTCGCCTGGGCGGACTTGGCGGCCGCCGCCGTCTTCGCCGGAGTCGCCTTCGCGGCCGGCGCCTTCGTCGTCGTCGTTGCCTTGGCAGTGCGGGACTTCGGAGCCGCAGCGGCGGCACGACGTCCGGCGACCGGCTTCGCCGTGCGAGGGGTGGCGGCTGCCTTGGCGCGGGGCTTCTTCGCGCCCGGGACCATGCGGGGACGCTGCTTGCGGCCACCGGTCCGGCGCGCCGCGTCGGCGTATTTCCCGAGCAGTTCGCGCAGCGCCTCCGCGTTCGCGAAGGACAGGTCGATGTCGTAGTCGATTCCGTCGAGCGCGAATCCGACGGTCTCCGCGGCGGGTTCCCCGGTCAGATCATCCAACAACTGCACAGCCGTGTTCCTGGCCACGACAACCTCCCGTGCTCGAACGTTCTCCTGCGTGCAACGGGCACGGCGACACACGTGCTCCGGTGCCGCCGATCACTTGCAGCTTCGTCGATGAAGGATAGCCGCTGGCTTGCGTGATCATGCGTGGTGGTGTGCGCTGATGCCATGTCCGGACAGAGTTTTGACGTAGTGGTGATCGGAGCGGGCCCGGTGGGCGAAGTGGCCGCCGAACGGGTGGCCCTCGGCGGCCTCGAAGTGGCGCTCGTCGAGCACGAACGCTTCGGCGGGGAGTGTTCGTACTGGGCCTGCATCCCGAGCAAGGCCTTGCTACGCCCGGGAAATCTGCTGGCGGCGGCGAAACGGGTGCCGGGAGTGCCGGTGGGTGACACCCTCGACCCGGCCGCGGTCTTCGCCCGCCGGGACTGGTTCACCGGCAAGGGCGACGACAGCGGTCAGGTGAAATGGGCGCGCGGGGCGAAGATCGAGCCGATCCGCGGGCACGGCGTGCTCACCGGCGAGCGTGAGGTCACCGTGGACGGCGAGCGCGTTCTTACCGCCCGGCACGCGGTGATCGTCGCCACCGGCAGTGTGCCGAACACCCCGGACATCCCCGGCCTCGACACGATCCGGCCGTGGGGCTCGCGCGAAGCCACCTCGGCTTCGGCGGTGCCCGCTCGGCTCGGCGTCCTCGGCGGTGGCGTGGTCGGCGTCGAGATGGCGCAAGCCTGGGCGCGGCTCGGCTCGCGGGTGCACCTGATCATCAGCGGCGAACGCCCGCTGCCGCGGCTGCCCGAGTTCGCGGGCGACGCCGTGCTGGAAGGGCTGCGTGCGGACGGCATAACCGTGCACCAAAGTTCCGGAGTCGAGCGGGTCGCGGCGACCGAGGGCGGGATCGAGCTGACTCTCGCGGGCGGCGAGACGCTCGTCGTCGACGAGTTCCTGGTCGCCACCGGACGCCGTCCGGGCACCGCCGGTCTCGGCCTAGAGACCCTCGGAGCCAAGCCCGGCGCGCCGCTCACCGTCGACGACACCGGGCAGGTGTCCGCTGTGGACGGTGGCTGGCTCTACGCCGCCGGCGACGTCACCGGCCGCGCCCCGCTGACCCACCAGGGCAAGTACGGCGCCCGCGCGGCGGGCGACACCGTGGTCGCGCGGGCGAAGGGCGCGCCGGTGCCGGGCACGCCGTGGAGCAAGTACACCGCCACCGCCGACCACCACGCCGTCCCGCAGGTGATCTTCACCGACCCCGAGGTGGCCTCGGTCGGGGTCGCGGGCGCGCGCGAGGGCAAGGCCGACCGTGTGGTGGACATCGACATCGCGGTCGCCGGGTCCTCGCTGCACGCCGACGGCTACGCGGGCAAGGCGCGGATGGTCGTCGACACCGAGCTCGGCGTGCTGGTGGGTGTCACCTTCGTCGGCCAGGACATCGCGGAACTGCTGCACTCGGCGACCATCGCGATCGTCGGCGAGGTTCCGCTGGACCGGCTCTGGCACGCCGTCCCGTCGTTCCCGACCATCAGCGAGGTGTGGCTGCGGCTCCTGGAGGCCTACGGGATGTAGGTCAGGAGGCGGGGAGCTCCAGTGCACCCTTCGCCGCGCGAGTGAGGCCCGGATCGTCCGCTGTGGACGGTCCCGGCGTCCATACCGCCTGGACGATCCGTACCGAGTTCCCGTCCGCTTTGCTCGCATACGCGGCGTTGTCGAACTGCGGTGCCGCGCCGCCCCACTTGCCCGTTTCGGTGGCGAGATCGAGGATCCCGCCCCCGCCCGGGGTGTCCGCGACGGCCTTGAAGCTCGCCGCCTGGTCGCCGTCCGGGAACTCGACGATCCCGATGGTGACCGCGGCCGCCCGGCCGTCGACCAACGCCGTATAACTCGCGCGCCGCACCCCGGAACAGCTCGTGCGTTGCAGGCTCGCCTGGACGTCGCCGAAAGCGTGCGACGCGCACCGCTGGTCGGCATCCGCGGCGCGCAGGGCGAAGGTCAGGCTCTGCACCGGCGGGCGGCCGGCCGACGCCGGGGGTGGCGCGGGCGCGGCCTGGGTCGACGGCGCCGCCGCGGTGTCCCCGGAGTTCGCGGCGACGACGACCGCCGCCACGATCAATGCCGTCAGCAGGCCGATCGCGCCCAGCGGCAGCCAGCGCACAGTCCGGGACTTCGGCGGTGCGCTCGACGCCGCGACGGCGACGGGGGCCCGCGGTGCCGGTGACGGCCGCGGTTGTGGAGACGGCTTCGGCAGCGGGGGAGCGGGGTTCGCCGGTTCCTCGGGGAGGACTTCTTCCGCCACAACGGGTTCCGGCTCGGGCTCGGGCTCGACCGGGGCAGGCTCGGGTTCGGGCGCCGCGACCACCGGCGGCGGCGCGGCCGGGCTGGGCGCCTGTACCGGCATCGGCGGCAGGAACGCCTCCGGCGGCGCGTCGTCGGTGAAGCGGCTGAACCCCTCGCCGAGCAGGACCTCGTCGGACAGTTCGGGAGCGTCCGGAGCGAGCCCGTGGATCAGTGCCCGTGCCTGGTCGACCGAGCGCGGCCGGTGCGCGGTGGCCAGGGAGACGGTCGCGGCCAGCATCGTCGTCGGCGTCGGGTGCAGCACCCGGACCGGCCCGGCGAGATCCCCCGCGGGCTGATCCACCGTCTCGACATACGGACCCACCGCGATGATCGTGCCGACCGGCGAAGTGCCGGGCGCGACCTCGGCGATCCGCCGTTCACACGCCTGGGAAAGATCGAGCGCTTCGGTGGCCGGGTTGACCGCGTCCTCGTCGTGCACCAGCGGCCAGCCGTCGGCCTTCCACGGCGCGCCCAGCGGGGCCTCCAGCCGCAGCGCCGGGTCGGGCAGGTCGACGCCGATCACGATGAGCACCCCGTGCGGGAGCACCACGATCGCCTCGATCGGGCGATCGCCTGCCGGGCTGGCACCGATCAGCGCGACCCCGCCGATGACCGTGTTGCCCCGCCCCAGCGACGCGAGTGCCGCCCGGACGTCGTCGGCCACCCGGGACGGCTGCCGATCAAGGCGCACCAGTCGCACCGAGCCCTCCCCTCACCACCACGTGTTCGGCCGTTCCGGGGCACCACGCTAGCGCGCTTGGCCCAATGTCAGGTGCGACACGGGGACGCAGCGTCCCGGCACCCACCGAATGGGGGGTGCCGTGCGACTTGTGGTGTTCGTGTGGCCAAACAGCACGGTTGGGGTGCACAATGTGCTACAACGCGTCGGAGGCGGCATTCGGGAGCCGCACTGAAGACACGCCGCAATTTTGCTCGAGAGGACGTAGGGGAAGACGTTTCCTCGTCGAGCAATGCGGAGGTCAGCAGTGAGCACCCGTGGCAGCACCCGAGGTGTGGTGTACGTCCACTCGTCGCCGTCTGCGGTATGTCCGCACGTCGAGTGGGCCATTTCGGGCACCCTGGGTGCCCGCGTCGACCTGAAGTGGACGGCACAGCCGGCCAGTCCGGGTCAGCTTCGCGCCGAGTGCGGCTGGCGCGCGCCTTCGGGCACCGGCGGAAGGCTGGCGTCCGCGCTCAAGGCGTGGCCGATGATCCGGTTCGAGGTTACCGAAGAGCCCAGCGCGGGCGTCGACGGCGAGCGCTTCTGTTTCGCGCCCGGCCTCGGCCTGTGGCACGGCCGGACCAGCGCCAACGGCGACATCGTCGTGGGCGAGGACCAGCTGCGCGCTCTGGTGGCCAAGAGCCGGTCCGGTGAGTCCCTCGCACACGAGCTCGACGAACTCCTGGCCGCCGGCTGGGACGAGGCCCTCGAGCCGTACCGGCACGCCGGTGACGGCGCTCCGGTGACCTGGCTGCATCAGGTGGGGTAACGGGGTCGGTACCCTCTCGGAGGTGACCACCGCACCCGTGTCCCGCCAACGCTGGCTGATCCCCGTCGTGGTCGTGGTGTTGTCCGTGACCGTCGGCGGGGGCCTGCTCGCGCGCGAGTTCTACCAGCGCCAGGAGTCCCAGCCCCGGCAGACCGAGCCGGTCGTCGTGGCGAGCTCCACGACGCCGCTGGCGCCCGCCGAGGAGCCAGGCTCGGACGAGGTGAAGGTGACTCCGGACGTCGACTTCCATCCGCAGGGCGAAGCCGTGCGCAAAACCGTCCAGAACTTCTACACGGCGATCAACAACCGTGACTACCAGCTGTGGCGTACCGCGGTCACCACGGAGCGCCAGCGGAACCAGCCAGCCGACAAGTGGCTGGACAGCTTCAAGTCCACCAAGGACGGCAGCATCCTGATCTACCGCATCGAACGCGGAGGCGGGGATTCGCTGCGGGTGCTCGTCGGGTTCACCAGCACCCAGAACCTCAAGGACGCGCCGCCGATCTTCCAGGAGAAATGCATCCGCTGGCGGGTCGTGCTGCCGATGCAGGTTCAGGGCACGCCGAGGGTCGGCGTCCCGGCGACCACCGATCTCCCGGAACACGAAAAATGCTGAAAGGGGCCCGGCCGAAGCCGGGCCCCTTCCGTTTCACCCCGATCAGGCGGCCGGGGTGAACAGCAGCGCGGTGTTGTGCCCGCCGAACCCGAACGAGTTGCTGATCGCGGCGGTGAGCTCGACCTTGCGCGGCTCGCCCGCCACGACGTCGAGCTGCACCCGCGGGTCAAGGTCGGTCAGGTTCATCGTCGCGGGCACGATGCCGTGGTACAGCGAAAGGATCGTGATGATCCCCTCGACCGCACCGGCCCCGCCCACGAGGTGACCCAGCGCGCCCTTGGGCGCGGTGACGATCGCGTGCTCGCCGACCGCCTTGCGGATCGCGGCGGCCTCGCCGATGTCACCGACCACAGTGGACGTCGCGTGCGCGTTCACGTGCCCGACCTCCGCCGCGGTC
The DNA here is from genome assembly GCA_963762765.1 of uncultured Actinomycetota bacterium. Lineage (GTDB taxonomy): Bacteria > Actinomycetota > Actinomycetes > Mycobacteriales > Pseudonocardiaceae > Amycolatopsis. Next base: position 42,849 of record CAVXMR010000001.1, on the reverse strand, counting down.
ACGCCGGCCATCTTCATCGCCGCGCGCATCGCGGCGATCTGCCCGATGCCCTCGGGGTGGTTGCCGGTGATGTGGTACGCGTCGGAGGTGATGCCGTGCCCGGCGATCGTGGCGTAGATCCGCGCGCCGCGGGCCCTGGCCAGGTCCGCCCGCTCCAGGATGACCACGCCCGAGCCCTCGCCGAGGACGAAGCCGTCCCGGCTCGCGTCGAACGGCCGCGAGGCACTGGCCGGGTCGTCGTTGCGCGTCGACACGGTCCGGGCCTGCGCGAAACCGGCGAGCGTGATCGGGTGGATGCACGCCTCGGCGCCACCCGCGACCACGACGTCGGCCCGGCCGGACCGGATCATCTCGACCCCGCTGGCGATGCCCTCGGCGCCGGAGGCACAGGCCGAAGCCGGGGAGTGCACCCCGGCCCGCGCCTTCAGGTCGATGCCCACGTGCGCCGCCGGGCCGTTCGGCATCAGCATCGGCACGGTCAGCGGCGACACCTTGCGGAGACCCTGTTTGTGCAACAGGTCGTTCTGGGTGAGCAGCGTGACGGGACCACCGACGCCGGTGCCGATCGACACGCCGAGGCGGTCGGGGTCCACGTCGGTGTGCTCGTCGGTCGGCTCGGTGTACCCGGCGTCGGCCCACGCCTGGCGGGCCGCGATCAGCGCCACCTGCTCGCAGCGGTCGAGCCGCCGGGCCTGCACGCGGGGCAGCACTTCGGACGGGTCGACGGCGAGCACGCCGCCGATCTTGACCGGCAGGCCGAGTTCCTCGACCCAGTCGGCTTCGATCCTGCGGACCCCGCTCGCCCCGGCCAGCAGACCGTCCCAGGTGGACTGCACGTCCCCGCCGAGCGGTGTGGTGGCGCCGAGACCGGTGATCACGACGTCGATGTTGCTCATGCGAGTCTCCTCAAAGTGGCGGAGAGGACTTACTTCGAGTTGGCGGACACGTAGTTGACCGCGTCGCCGACGGTCTTCAGGTTGGCCAGCTCGTCGTCCGGGATCTTGACGCCGAACTTGTCCTCGGCCTGCACGGCGATCTCGACCATCGACAGCGAGTCGATGTCCAGGTCGTCCACGAACGACTTCTCGGCGGTGACGTCGTCCTGAGCCACACCGGCCACCTCTTCGACGATCTCGGCGAGGCCGGCGAGGATCTCAGCGTTGTCAGCCATGGGGGTTGTTCCCTTCTCGGTGTTACTTGGTCAAACCCGTTGGGCGGTCGCCCGCCGGGAGAGTATCCGGACTCAGGGGCAGACGAACGCCTGCCCGGCGTAGGACAGGCCCGCGCCGAACCCGACCGCCAGCACCACGTCGCCGGTCTTCGCCGTCCCGGCCTTGCGCATGTGGTCCAGCGCGAGGGGGATGGACGCCGACGAGGTGTTGCCGGAGTACTTGATGTCGTCGGCGACGACCATGTCCTCACGGGCGCCGTTGGCCCGGAGCTTCTTCGCGATCGCTTCCACGATCCGCAGGTTCGCCTGGTGCGGGATCAGCACGTCCACATCGGACGCCTTGAGCCCGGCGGCCTCCAGCGCGCGCAACGCGATCGGCGCGATCTGGGTGGTCGCCCAGCGGAAGACCGACTGGCCCTCCTGGTAGATGTACTTCTCGTCGCGCATGTAGATGAGGTCGACGAGGTCGCCGGCGCTGCCCCACACGACCGGGCCGATCTCCGGCGCGTCGGACGCGGTGACCAGCGCGGCGCCCGCGCCGTCGGCGAAGATGATGGCGTTGCCGCGGTCGATCGGGTCCACCGAGTCGGTGAGCTTCTCGGCACCGATCACGAGGACCTTCTTGGCCGAGCCGGCGCGGATCAGGTCGGAGGCGACACCGAGGCCGTAGCAGAATCCGGCGCACGCGGCGTTGAGGTCGAACGCGCCGGGGTTCGGCACGCCGATGCGGGCGGCGACCTGGGCGGCGGCGTTCGGGATCAGCGTCGGCATCGTGCAGTTCGGCACGATCACGGTGTCCACTTCGGACGGATCGACGCCGGCGTCTTCCAGCGCGGCCTTGCCCGCGGCGACGGCGAAGTCGACGAGCAGCTCGTCCTTCTCGGCGAACCGGCGCTCGATGATGCCGACGCGGTCGCGGATCCACTGGTCGTTGGTGTCCATGATCTTCGACAGGTCGTCGTTGGTGACGATCTTGTCCGGCTGCGCGCTGCCGACCCCGGCGACGCGGCTGCCGGCCGCGCCGGCGTTGAGGCTCAGGGCGGGTCGGTCGGTCACGAGGCGTCCTCCTGGCGCAGCGCCGCCAGTTCGGCGGGCGACTTCAGCGCGGTGGTAGTGGTCACGACGCCCTTGAGCTGCCGCCGGACCAGGCCGGTCAGCGTGCCCGCGGGCGCGAGTTCGACGGTGTGGGTGACCCCGAGGGAGACCAGCCCGTCCATGGTGAGGTCCCAGCGCACCGAGTTGGTGACCTGGGAGACCAGGCGGTTCAGGTACTCGGCGCCACTGGTGACGACCTGGCCATCCTGATTGGACAGCAGCGGGCGTACCGGGTCGGCCGGGGTGAGCCCGGCGGCGTGTTCGCGCAGGGCCTCCTCGGCAGGAGCCATGTAGGACGTGTGGAACGCACCCGCGACCTTGAGAGCGCGGACCTTGGTGCCTTCGAGGGGTTCGGCGACGATCTTCGCGATCGCGTCGGCGGCACCGGAGGCGACGATCTGCCCCGCTCCGTTGCGGTTCGCCGCGGCCAGGCCGTGTCCGGCCAGCCACGCGACGACCTGCTCGGGATCACCGAGCATCACCGCGGCCATCGACGTCGGTTCCAGCGCGCACGCCTTCGCCATCTCCGCGCCGCGGACCGCGGCCAGCGCCACGGCGTCGTCGGCGGTGAGCACCCCGGCGATGGCGGCCGCGGCGAGCTCGCCCACCGAGTGCCCGGCGACCGGCGCGTCGGCCGGCAGCGGGGCGGTCGCCTGGAGGTGCTCGAAGGTGAGCAGCGACAGCGCGACGATCAGCGGCTGCGCGACCGCGGTGTCCTGGATCTCCTCGGCGCCGGACTCGGTGCCGAGGCGGAGCAGGTCCAGCCCGGCGCGCTCGGACCACTGGGCGACGCGCTCGCGGGCGCCGTCGAAGTCGAGCCACGGGGTGAACATGCCGGGGGACTGGGCGCCCTGACCGGGCGCGAGCACTGCTGCTGTCACGGCTATCAGCCAACACGGAGAGCCACCTTGAACGGGATGCCGACGCTCACAGTGTCTGCCCGGTGCTTTTGTAGGAACCCTCCAAAGAGCTCTCGTATGACCTGGTCCGTAACCCAAATGCCTTGTGGGGTTCAATCAGCTTTCGCTGTGTTATCGGTCACCACCCCGGCGTGTCCGAGGGTAACTCACGAGTAGCCCGCCCCGAGCACCCCAATGTGGCATTGGGTGCGTCCAACGCACCGAATGCCACATTGGGTGCGTTCTACGCACCCAATGCCACATTGGGGTGTTGGGGCCGAGGGATCACCAGAAGCCGCGGGCGCGGGCCAGCCGCCCCACGGTGAGCGCGATCCGCAGCACCAGGGCGTCGCGCGGGTCGCTGGCCTGGCGTCCGGTGAGCTCGGCGGCTTTGCGCAGGCGGTACCGGACGGTGTTGGGGTGGACGAACAGCGTGCGCGCGCACGTCTCGAGCACGCCGCCGCTTTCCAGGTACGCCTCGACCGTCCGCTGCAGCGTCGGCCCGGCCTCCTCCAGCGGACGCGCGATCTGCTCGACCAGCAGGCGCTCGGCCTCCGCGTCGCCCGACAACGCCCGCTCCGGCAGGAGGTCCGAGGACCGGACCGGGCGGGGCGCGCCCGGCCAGCCGATCACCGCGCGCAGGCCGGAGAGCGCTTCCGCCGCGCTGTGGTGCGCTTCGGCCAGGGTCGGCACGGTCGGGCCGGCGACCACCGGGCCGTCGGCGAAGGCCACCGACATCTTCGCGAGGATCTCCCGCTCCTTGACACCGCCCTCGGTCGGCCCGCCGACGACGACCACCAGCCGCGAGCCCTGCACCGACAGCAGCACCGGACGGCCCACCCGCGCCGCGCGGCTGCGGACCTCGAACACCACGGTCGGGGGATCTTCGGACGGCGGATTCCCGACCAGCACGGTCGCCGCCGCGGCCTGGTCCCAGCCCAGCGCCGTCGCGCGCGAGAGCACCGCCTCTTCGGCGTCGCCGCGGACGATCCCGTCGACGACCAAGGCTTCCAGCCGGGCGTCCCAGGCGCCGCGGGCCTCGGCGGCCGCGGCGTAGGAGTTGGCCGCGGCGAACGCGATTTCCCGGCCGTAGCGCAGGATTCCCTCGATCAGCGCGGCGTGCTCGGCCTCGTTCGCGGCGAACTCCGGCAGCTGCTGCTCGAACACCTCGATGGCCAGCCGGACCATGCCGACGGCCTGGCGCAGGCTGACCCAGCGCGAGAGCTCAGCCGGGGCGTCGCGGAAGGCGTCCGTGGTGAGCTTGAGGGCTTCTTTCGAGTCCCGCAGCCAGTCGACGAACCCGGCGGCGCCGGCCTGCGTGATCAGGAGGACGCTCGCCCGCTGGTCGGCGGGCAGCCGCCCGAACCACGACAGCCGCTGCTCCATCACCGCGATGCTGGCCGAGGCCATGCCCCCCGAAGCGCGCTCCAGCCGCTTCAGGGTCTTCAGGGACAGCCCGTGGTGCTTGGGCACCCGGCGCACGGGGGTTGTTTCAGCCATATCGGACCGATCCTACGTGGACGCAACTTTCGTAGCGTCCGTTGGCAACGCGCGCCGCTGGGCGAGCGTGTTCGTCAGTGCCTACCATCGCCGAAAAGGGAGGCAAGGTGACTGGACGGGGACTGGAGATCGATGCGATCTCCAAGCGCTACGGCGACGTTGTCGCGTTGCGCGAGATGACCTTCGACGTGCGTCCGGGGGAGCTCTTCGGCTTCGTCGGCAGCAACGGCGCGGGGAAGACGACGACCATGCGGATCGCGCTCGGCGTGCTGTCGGCCGACGGGGGCGAAGTGCGCTACGCGGGGGAGCCGGTGACGCACGAAACCCGGCGCCATATCGGCTACATGCCCGAGGAGCGCGGGCTTTACCCGAAGATGAAGGTCGGCGAGCAGCTGACCTACCTCGCGCGGCTGCACGGGATGGCGGCGGCCGACGCGCGCGCGTCGGCCGAACGGTGGACCGAGCGCCTCGGCGTCGCAGGGCGGCGCGACGACGAGGTGCAGAAACTCAGCCTCGGTAACCAGCAGCGCGTCCAGCTGGCCGCGGCGCTGGTGCACGAGCCGCGGATCCTGGTGCTCGACGAGCCGTTCTCCGGGCTGGACCCGGTCGCGGTGGACGTGATGAGCCAGGTGCTCAAGGAGAAGGCCGCCGAGGGCGTGCCGGTGGTGTTCTCCAGCCATCAGCTGGATCTGGTGGAGCGACTGTGCGACCGCGTCGGAATTGTCCGAAGTGGACAGATGGTGGAGGTCGGCACGGTCGACGAGCTGCGTTCCGGTGGGGCGGTGCGGTTGCTGGTCGACGTCCCGGCCGCGCCCGACGGCTGGGCCGAGGGCCTGGCCGGGGTGAAGGTGCTGGGCCGCAGCGGCACGGTCACCGAGCTCGAACTCGGCGAGGGCGCCGACGACCAGGCGGTGCTCACCGCGGCACTCGCGACCGGCCCGGTGCGCGAGTTCGCGCGCAAGCAGCCGTCGCTGACCGAGCTGTTCCGTTCGGTCGTTACGCAGGAGGTGGCCGCATGAGCACGCCCGACGTCCGGATGAGCCCGCTGTCCGCGGTCGGCCTGGTGGCCTCACGCGAGATCTCCACGCGGGTGAAGTCGAAGGCCTACCGGGTCAGCACCGGGGTCATGCTGCTGCTGATCGTCGCCGGGATCGTGCTGATCAAGCTCGCCTCGGGCGGCAGCGGCGCGGACGCCACCGTCGGCTACACCGCGGCCACCGCACCCCTTTCCGCGCCGCTGAAGACGACCGGGAAGACGATCGGCGAGAGCATCGACGTCACGCAGGTCGCCGACGAGGCCGCCGGGCGCGCGAAGCTGTCCGACGGGTCGATCGACGCCCTGCTCACCGGCGACGGCAAGAGCGTGCGCGTCCAGGTGAAGAAGGACCTCGACGCCGGCCTGGCCAACACGCTGGCCGTGCTCGCCCAGCAGGTCGCGGTGAACCAGCAGATCACCGCGCTGAAGGGAAACCCGGCGCAGTTCGAGGCGGCGGTCGCCGGCGCGCGCTTCACCCAGGACGCGCCGCTGGAGCAGCCCTACGACTACAACGGGCAGCAGCTCGTGCTGGGCATCATCGCCGGCATCCTGATCTACCTGTCGCTGATGATCAACGGCCAGAGCGTCGCGCAGGGCGTGGTCGAGGAGAAGACGTCCCGCGTCGTCGAACTGCTGCTGTCGACGATCAAGCCGTGGCAGCTGATGGCAGGCAAGGTGCTCGGCATCGGCGTGGTCGGGCTGATCCAGATGCTCCTGATCGGCGCGGTCGGCGTGGGCGTCGGGCTGGGCGCGGGGGTGCTGACCATCTCCGTCTCGGCGGCCGTCGGCACCGTGATCTGGCTGGTGGTGTGGTACCTGCTCGGGTTCTTCATGTACTCGATCGTGTTCGCCGCACTGGGTGCGCTCGTTTCCCGCCAGGAGGACGTCGGCGGCGCGGTCATGCCCGCGCTGATGCTCGTCATCGCCGGATACGTGGTGGGTATTTCGATCCTGCCGAGCAACCCGTCGAGCACCCTCGCGGAAGTGCTTTCCGTGATTCCGGTGTTCGCGCCCACGCTGATGCCGATGCGGCTGGCGATGGGCGGCGTGCCGGTATGGGAAGCGGTGTTGTCGGTGGGACTGGTGGTGCTGATGATTCCGGCGTTGATCTGGCTCGCCGCGCGGATCTACCGCAATGCGGTGATGCGCACCGGAGCGAAGGTGAAACTGCGGGACGCCCTGCGCGCCGCCTGAAATTCTCTTCGTGTTCATCGGCCCGGGCGCCACGGCGCCCGGGCCGTTTCACGTCGATTTAACGGTGCCGTCGAAAAAGCGACCCCGGATAATGCTCGAGGCCGCCCGGCGCCTGCGGTTTACGCTGCGCCGGACGGCCTCGTCTCCCCGGTCCCCACCGGTACGACAAGTATGGCCGCGAACGATCTTCCCGCGCCAGTCGGCTCACTCGATCGTGGGGCGCACGAGTTGCCGCCGCTGGGTACCTGATCAACGATCCGGTCACAGCGATGAAGGGAGCCGGGCGTGGGAGAGCAACTCAAGGACGGACTGGGACAGGCGTGGACCCTGGTGGCCACGTTCGTCCCGAAACTGATCGGGTTCCTGATCATCCTGTTCATCGGCTGGCTGATCGCCAAAGCCGTCGCGAAAGCGCTCGAACTGGTTCTCGGAAAGCTCGGCTTCGGGAAACTGATCGAGAAGACCGGGCTGTCCGGAATGCTCGGCCAGGCGAAGGTGGACGCCACCGGGATCCTGGTGAAACTCGTCTACTACTTCATTCTGCTGATCGCCCTGCAACTTGCGTTCGGCGTATTCGGCGCGAGCAATCCGGTCAGCCAGCTGATCAACGACATCATCGCGTTCCTGCCGCGCGTACTGGTCGCGCTGGTGCTGGTGATCGTCGCCGCCGCGATCGCGAAGGTGGTGCGCGACGTCGTGACGTCGGCGATGGCGACGCGCCCGGCCGGACGGCTGCTGGGCACCATCGCCTACTGGCTGATCATGGCCTTCGGCATCATCGCCGCACTCGGGCAGGTGAACATCGCGACCGCGGTGACCGGGCCGGTGCTCGTCACCGTGCTCGCCACGATCGGCGGCGTGATCGTCGTCGGCTTCGGCGGCGGCCTGATCAAGCCGGCGCAGGAGCGCTGGCAAGGCTGGCTGGCCAGCCTGCAGGGCCAGCTCTCGGCCGGGGACGTCACCACGGCGCCCACCCGGCACGTCACGAACGGACACGGCGCCGACACCCCGACGCCGCCCGTGGGCACGCCGCGCGCCGACGGGTGATCCACGCATCCGCGCGGCTCCGGTGCATGAAGCAGCAGGTGCCGGGCCGCGCGGTTCCACGCTCGGCGGAGTGTTCCGCCGCTCACAAACCCCTGGGGAATGTGCCCGCCGGGGAGCATGTTGAGCCCAGGGACGAAAGGGGCGCGACGTGCATTTCCTGCTGGAGCACGGGGTGACGGTCTTCGGTCAGTGGATTTCCTATGCCGAGCTGTTCGGGCAGGTGTCCGCGCTGGCCGTGGTGTTCCTGGCCCAACGTCGCACGTTGTGGACGTGGCCGGTGCAGGTCGTCGCGACCGTCCTGCTCTTCGCCGTCTACGTCTCCGCGAACCTCGGCGGCACCGCAGCGCGCCAGGTCGCGATCCTGCTGATCTCGCTCTACGGCTGGTGGGCCTGGACCCGCCACTCCGACCCGGTCTACGGCCTGGTCGTGCGCAAGGGGCGGCTCACCGAGCGGCTGGTGATGGGCGGCTTCTTCGTCGTCGGGACCGTCGTGATGGCCCTGGTCCTGAACGCCCTCAACGCCTCCTGGGCACCGCTGCCGGACGCCGCGCTCTTCGTGGGCACGCTCGTCGCCTTCGGCGCGCAGGCCGCCGGGCTGGTGGAGTTCTGGCTCGTCTGGCTGGTCGTCGACGCGATCGGCGTGCCGCTGCAGATCTCGTCGCACCTCTACTTCTCCGCCGCGGTCTACGTGGTGTTCGCCGGGCTGGTGGTGCACGGCTGGTGGAGCTGGAACCGCTCCGCCCAGCGCGCAGCCGCGCGGCCGGAGGTCATGGCAGCATCCAGCTGAGCACCGGGGTGCTCTGCCCGAGCACGATCAGGCACAGCGCCAGCAGCAGGCCGACGCTCCACGGCAGCACCTTGCGCAGCAGCATGCCTTCCTCGCCGGGCAGCTTCGCCGCCACGCAGGCGATGGTGAGGTTCTGCGGCGAGATCATCTTGCCGAGCACGCCGCCGGAGCTGTTCGCCGCGGCCAGGAGGTCCGGCGGCAGCCCGGTCTTGTTCGCCGCCGTCACCTGAAGGGCGCCGAACAGCGCGTTCGCCGAGGTGTCCGAGCCGGAGACGGCGACGCCGAACCAGCCGAGCACCGGCGACAGGAACGCCAGCCCCGCCCCCGCGGCGGCGATGAGCGTGCCGATCGTGGCCGTCTGGCCGGACAGGTTCATCACGTAGGCCAGCGCCAGCACACCGGTGACGGTGAGGATGGCGAACCGGAGCTCCTTGACCGTGGCCAGCCATTCGCGCGTGGCGCCGGCGGCGGTGATGGCCAGCACGGCCGCGGTGACGATGCCGGCGAGCAGCACCAGCGTCCCACCGGTGTTGAGGAACGGCAGGGTGAAGGTGTTGCCGGACACCGGTTTCCCGTTCGGCGCGGCGACGTCCAGGCCGGGCCAGTGGAACTTCCAGGTCGCCTTGTCCAGCAGCCGCTTGATCGGCGGCACCTGGCCGAGCGAGAAGATCACGATGATCAGCACGTACGGCAGGTACGCGCGGGCGACGTCCCGGCGGGAGTCCTCGACCGGCTCTTCGGCGCTTTCCGTGCCGCCGCCGATGCGGACCGCCGCGGGCACCGGCCGCCGGGTCTGGGGGAGCGCGACCAGCGCGGCGGCCCCGGCGAGAGCGGCACCGATGTCGGCCAGCTGCGGCGAGACGTAGTTGGACGCGAGGAACTGCACCAGCCCGAACGCGACACCGCAGACGAGCGCGGGCAGCCAGGTGTCCTTCAGGCCGCGCTTGCCGTCGACGATGATCACCAGCAGCAGCGGGACGACCAGCGCGAGCAGTGGCGTCTGCCGCCCGACGATCGACGAGACGTCCTGCAGCGGCAGCCCGGTGACCTGGGCGAGCGTGACGACCGGGGTGCCCATCGCGCCGAAGGCGACCGGCGCGGTGTTGGCCACCAGCGCGACCATCGCCGCCTTCACCGGGCCGAATCCCAGTGTCACCAGCATGATCGCGCTGATCGCGACCGGCGCGCCGAAGCCGGCAAGCGCTTCCATCAGTGCCCCGAAACAGAAGGCGACGATCAGCGCCTGGATCCTCGGGTCGTCGGAGATCCGGCCGAACGAGCGGCGCAGCACGTCGAAGTCGCCGGTGGCCACGGTGATCCGGTAGATCCACAGCGCGTTGACGACGATCCACATGATCGGCCACAGCCCGAAGGCCGCGCCCTGCAGCGCGCCCGAGACCGCCTGGACGACCGGCATCCCGAACACGACGATCCCGACGACGAGCGCGACCGCCAGGCCGATCAGTGCGGCGTGGTGCGCCTTGGCCCGGACGGCGCCGAGGAGCACGAGGACGGTGGCCAGCGGCAAGACGGCGACGAGCGCCGAAAGCCCCAGTGAACCCAGCGGAGTCAGATCCTGAACGAACACGAGGACCTCCGTTTTCCACGATGCGAAAACGGCCTTTCGGCGCGGTCTGGTGATCCTCCTCACAAACCAGGCGGTCCGTCAAGAACTTGCCGCCAAACAGCGCATCTAGAGGGTCGGCTCGCGTACCTGGAGGGTCGGATGGCGAGCCGACTGTCTGGGTACGCGAGCCGACCGTTAGCGCAGGGTGGCGTGGGACGGGGTCAGGTCGGCCAGGGTGCGGACGCCGAGGAGCTGCATGGTGCGGACCATCTCGGTGCGGAGGATGTCCACGCACCGCTGGACGCCGCGCTCTCCGCCGGCCATCAGGCCGTAAAGGAACGCGCGGCCGATCAGGACCGCGTCCGCGCCGCGCGCGATCGCGGCCACGATGTCGCCGCCGGAGAGGATGCCGGTGTCGATCCAGACCTCGGCGCCGCCCTGGACCTCGTCGAGCACCCGGGGCAGCAGCTCCAGCGGCGTCGGCGCGCGGTCGAGCTGGCGGCCGCCGTGGTTGGACAGCAGGACCGCGTCGGCGCCGTGCTTGACGACGTCGCGCGCGTCCTCGACGTTCTGCACGCCCTTGATCACGAGCTTGCCCGGCCAGGTGCGGCGCACCCAGTCGAGGTCGTCGTAGTTGAGCGTCGGGTCGAAGAGCTTGTTCAGCAGCTCGGCGACGGTGCCGTCGAAGTGGTTGAGCGAGGCGAAGGTCAGCGGCTCGGTGGTGAGCAGGTTGAACCACCACGCCGGGTGCGTCGCGCCGTCGAGGAATGTCTTCAGCGTCAGCGCGGGCGGGATGGTCAGGCCGTTGCGGACGTCGCGCAGCCGCGAGCCACCGACCGGGGTGTCCACGGTCAGCATGAGCGTGTCGTAGCCCGCCGCCCAGGCCCGATTCATCAGATCTTCGCCGGCGCCGTGGTCGCGCCAGACGTAGAGCTGGAACCACTTGCGTGCTTCCGGCGCGGCCGCGGCGAGATCCTCGATCGAGGTCGTCGCCATCGTCGAGAGGCCGACCGGGATGCCGTTGCGCTGGGCCACCCGGCCCACCGCGGCTTCACCCTCGTGGTTCATCATCCGCGTGAAACCCGTGGGCGCGAAGGCGAACGGGAGCGCGGAGGTCTTGCCGAGGATCTCGCGGGTGGTGTCCACATCGGACACTCCGCGCAGCACGTTGGGGTGGAACTCGACCCGCCGGTAGGCCTGGCGGGCGCGGCGCAGGCTGTCCTCGAGCTCGGCGGCGCCGTCGGTGTAGTCGAACGCCGCCCGCGGGGTCCGCTTGCGGGCGATCATCCGCAGGTCGGCGATGGTGTGCGCGCTCGCCAGCCTGCGCTCGGTCGGGTTGAGCACGATCGGCTTCGGCCGCAGGATCTGCTTCAGCTCGCTCGGCTTCGGCAGTCGTCGCTTCGTCATGCTCGTCACTCCCTTAAGACCCGAGGACCCGGCAGACATCGGATGTCTGCCGGGTCCTTTCTAGCATCAGGTCACGCGTTGCCGGAATCCGACGTCTGGGGCCCGGCGGCCGCGACGTCGTCGATGCGGTACTTGCGCGCCGCCTCGACGACCTTCTCCTGGGCGACCTCGCCACGCTTGGCGAGCGCGGTCAGCGTGCCGACCACGATCGACTCGGCGTCGACGAGGAACTTCCGCCGCGCGGCCGGGCGGGTGTCGGAGAACCCGAACCCGTCCGTGCCCAGCGTCAGCATGTCGCCCGGCACCCACGGACGGATCAGGTCCGGCACCGCGCGCATCCAGTCCGACACCGCCACGACCGGCCCGGTCACGCCGGAAAGCGCCTGCGTGACGTACGGCACGCGCGGCTCGCTGCCCGGGTAGAGCAGGTTGTCGTGATCGACCTCGACGGCCTCGCGCCGCAGCTCGGTCCACGACGTCGCCGACCACACCGCCGCGCGTACGCCCCAGTCCTCGGCGAGCATCTGCTGCGCCTTGAGCGCCAGCGGCATGATGACGCCGGAGACCATGATCTGGGCTTCGGGGCCTTCGCCGGCGGGAGCGTCCGCGTACCGGTAGAGACCCTTCAGCAGGCCGTCGACGTCGAGGTTCTCGGGCTCGGCCGGCTGCTGGTAGGGCTCGTTGTAGATGGTGATGTAGTAGAAGACGTTCTCGCCGTTGCCGTCGGGGCCGGTCTCGCCGTACATCCGGCGCAGCCCGTCCTTGACGATGTGGGCGATCTCGAACGACCACGCCGGGTCGTAGGCCACCGCCGCCGGGTTGGTCGCCGCCAACAGCAGCGAGTGCCCGTCGGCGTGCTGCAGGCCCTCGCCGGTCAGCGTCGTGCGGCCCGCGGTGGCGCCGAGCACGAACCCGCGCGCCATCTGGTCGGCCGCGGCGTAGAGGCCGTCGCCGGTGCGCTGGAAGCCGAACATCGAGTAGAAGATGTAGATCGGGATCATCGGCTCGGCGTGCGTGGCGTACGACGTGCCGACCGCGGTGAACGAGGCCGTCGAGCCCGCCTCGTTGATCCCCTCGTGGAGGATCTGGCCCTTCTCCGACTCCTTGTACGCCAGCATCAGGCTCGCGTCGACCGAGGTGTAGGTCTGGCCGTGCGGGTTGTAGATCTTGGCGGTCGGGAACATCGAGTCGAGGCCGAAGGTGCGGGCCTCGTCCGGGATGATCGGGACGATCCGCTTGCCGATCTCCGAGTCCTTCGCCAGCTCACGGACCAGCCGGACGAACGCCATCGTGGTGGCGACCTCCTGCTTGCCCGAGCCCTTGCGGATGCCCTCGTAGACCTTGTCGCCGGGCAGGACCAGCGCCTTCGCGGCCTTGGGACGGCGTTCCGGCAGGAACCCGCCGAGCGCCTTCCGGCGGCCGATCAGGTACTCGATCTCCGGCGAGTTCGGGCCCGGGTGGTAGTACGGCGGCAGCTTCGGGTCGCGCTCGAGCTCCTCGTCGCTGATCGGGATCCGCTGGGAATCCCGGAAGAGCTTGAGGTCGTCGAGGGTGAGCTTCTTCATCTGGTGCGTGGCGTTGCGGCCCTCGAACGCCGGGCCCAGGCCGTAGCCCTTGATGGTGTGGGCCAGGATCACCGTCGGCTGGCCGTGGTGCTCCATCGACGCCTTGTACGCCGCGTACACCTTGCGGTAGTCGTGGCCGCCGCGCTTGAGGTTCCAGATGTCGGCGTCGGAAAGGTCCTTGACCAGGTCCTTCGTCCGCGGGTCGCGGCCGAAGAAGTGCTCCCGGACGAAGGCGCCGTCGTTGGCCTTGTACGTCTGGTAGTCACCGTCGGGGGTGACGTTCATCAGGTTGACCAGCGCGCCGTCGCGGTCGGCGTGCAGCAGCGAGTCCCACTCGCGGCCCCAGATCACCTTGATGACGTTCCAGCCCGCGCCGCGGAAGTACGACTCGAGCTCCTGGATGATCTTGCCGTTGCCGCGCACCGGGCCGTCGAGGCGCTGCAGGTTGCAGTTGATCACGAAGGTCAGGTTGTCCAGGCCCTCGCCGGCGGCGTGGTGGATGAGCCCCCGCGATTCCGGCTCGTCCATCTCGCCGTCCCCGAGGAACGCCCAGACGTGCTGGTCGTTGGTGTCCTTGATGCCGCGGTCGCGCAGGTAGCGGTTGAACCGCGCCTGGTAGATCGCGTTCATCGGGCCCAGGCCCATGGACACCGTCGGGTTTTCCCAGAACTCCGGCATCAGCCGCGGGTGCGGGTAGGACGGCAGCCCGCCGCCCTCGCCGGCGTGCGAGAACTCCTGGCGGAACCCGTCGAGCTGGTTCTCGCTCAGGCGGCCCTCGAGGAACGCGCGGGCGTAGATGCCGGGGGAGGCGTGCCCCTGGATGAAGATCTGGTCGCCGCCACCGGAGTGGTCCTTGCCGCGGAAGAAGTGGTTGAACCCGACTTCGTAGAGCGCGGCCGAGGAGGCGTAGGTCGAGATGTGACCACCGACACCCACGCCGGGACGCTGGGCGCGGTGCACCATGATCGCCGCGTTCCAGCGGATGTAGGCGCGGTAGCGGCGCTCGACCTCCTCGTCACCGGGGAACCAGGGTTCGTTGTCGGTGGGGATGGTGTTGACGTAGTCGGTCGACGTGAGCGCGGGCACCCCGACGTTGCGTTCCCTGGCGCGCTCGAGGATGCGCAGCATCAGGTACCGGGCACGCTGCTGACCACCTCGTGCCAGGGCCTCGTCGAAGGAGTCCAGCCACTCGGCGGTCTCCTCCGGGTCGATGTCGGGCAGGTGCGCCGCCAATCCGTCACGGATGACGCGGACGCGTGCCGGGGTCTCCTTGCCGGAGGCGCCGTCGTTCTGCGGGGCCAAGGGGTCTCCTTGCGAAAAGTTGTAGCCGGTGCTGCTCGTACGCGGGGTGTCGACTCTCCATCGTCGTCGTCCTGGCCTGCTTCCGCACCGCTACTGCTCGGTAACATTCGCCGACCCGGTCGAACCACTCCCAGCGCGCGGCTGTATCGCGCGCGCGTTTTCTATGCCTGTTTCCGTGTCAGCCTAGGGGAGGGGGTCGGGGGGCCCGGCGGGCAGGCCCAACTGCGTCGCGCCGAGCGGCCGCGGGCCGTATCCTGCGACACGAGTTGCGAAAGATCCGGTGTGGACGGTTGCGCGTTGGGCGTCACCAGTGTTCGCTATCGGCAACCGGATAGCCGAGTGTGGTGGCCTGCGGGTTCAAGGGGACTCGCCGACACCACGCTCCGTCGTAAGTTGGAGGAGTGGAAACAGTGGTCGCCGCGGGAGACGCTGATCAGAGCAGCGTCGCCGAGAGGCTCGGCATCAAGCCCGAGATGGTCGTCCAGGAGATCGGCTGGGACGAGGACGTCGACGACGATGTCCGCGCGGCGATCGAGGAGCAGACCGGTGGGGACATCCTCGACGAGGACGCCGAGGAGGTGGTCGATGTCGTGCTGCTGTGGTGGCGCGAAGACGACGGCGACCTGGGCGATGCCCTGATCGGCGCTCGCGAGATGCTCGAGCCCAACGGCGTGATCTGGGTGCTGACCCCCAAGACGGGACAGCCAGGGCACGTCGAGCCGAGTGAGATCGCCGAGACGGTGCCGCAGGTCGGCCTGGCCCAGACCGGCAACCTGAGCGTCGGCCCGGCGTGGGCGGGCACCCGGCTGGTGTCGCCGAAGTCGAACTCCAAGCAGCGCTGAACAGCCTCGTCCGGGTGACACGATAGGGTTGTCGTGGAAGCACGTGTCCGTTCGGGAGAGGAAACGCGGTATGACCGTCGAGGTCGGCTCGGAAGCACCTGACTTCACGCTCAACGACTACAACAAGCAGCCCGTCCAGCTGTCCTCCTTCCGGGGTGACAAGCCGGTGCTGCTGGTCTTCTACCCGTTCGCGTTCAGCGGCATCTGCACCGGCGAGCTCTGCCAGCTCCGCGACGAGTTCGCCGACTACGACAACAAGGGCGTCCAGGTACTGGGCGTCTCCGTGGACACGCCGTTCTCGCTCAAGGCGTGGGCGGAGAAGGAGGGCTACCAGTTCCCGCTGCTGTCCGACTTCTGGCCGCACGGCGACGTGGCGCGCTCGTACGGTGTGTTCAACGAGGCGGCGGGCCTGGCGGTCCGCGGCACGTTCCTGATCGACACCGACGGCGTGGTCCGCTTCGCCGAGGTCAACGCGCCCGGCGAGGCGCGTGACCAGCAGGGCTGGAAGAAGGCCGTGGCCGAGCTGGCCTGAGGCTTTCCGGCGGCTCCCCGGAGCTGCCACCCGGGCGCATAGCTCAGCGGAAGAGCACTCGGTTTACACCCGAGCGGTCGCAGGTTCGAACCCTGCTGCGCCCACCGGATTTCGTCCTTCAAGGGGAACCTCGTGCGGGTGACCCGCGTCTCAGGCGTCGACACTTTTCTGCGGCGTACCTGGGGGTTGTGATGACGGGCGTGGAAATCGCCGTCGGGTTCCTGTTCGCGTGGGCGATGCGGAAGGCGCGCCGGGTCGCCGGCCGCGTCGACGCCGAGGTGGACCGCGGCCTGGACGTCGCGATGGACCGCCTGCACGACGTCGTCAGCACGCGGCTCGGGCAGGACAGCGCGCTGGAGCGGCTGAACGAGGAAGCCGGGTCGGGAGAGCTTGCCGGGCGGACCCGGCAGCGGGTCGAGCTGGCTCTCGAGGACGCCGTCGAGCGGGATGCCGCTTTCGCCGAGCTACTGCGCTCGGCGGTGGCGGAAGTCCAGGCGGCGTCCGCGGATGGGTCGACGTTCACCTTCCACGGCCCGGCCGCCGTGCAGACCGGGGACCACAACCGGCAGGAGAACCACTTCGGGACGTCGGCGTGATGTCGGGCGACACCTTCCACGGCTCGGCCGCGGCGCAGAGCGGCGACCACAACGTCCAGATCAACCACTACGCCGGGCCGCCGCCACGCAAGCCGCGATGGTGGCTCCTGAGCGCGGCCGCGGCCGCACTCGTGGTGCTGGTCGTCGTGGTGGTCGTCGTGAATTCCCCGGACTCGCCGGAGCGGCAGGCCGTGGGCACCTCCTCGACGCAGCCGGCTTCGTCGAGCGCTTCGGCCGTCCCGGCGCCCGCGGTCTCCACGACGGCCGGACCGGACCGGATCCGGTTCACCGGGGAGGTCCGGATCGCGGGCTCGGGGCTGGCGCTGGACACCGACCCACCGACAGTGGACCCCAACGGAACCCCGGACCTCATCCTGGGGCTCGTCGAGCCGCCGCGAATCGCCAATGGCTACCTGCCGGACCCCACCCTCGCGGAGTGGACGGGCGAAGGGATGCCGACCCGGCAGCAGTGCGCGGACCTGGTCAAGCGGCAGGCGGTGGGCCGTCTCCCGGTCAAGGTGGGGACCGTCGTCTGCGTCGGGACGAACGAGAAGCGGATCGCCGTCCTCACGATCACGGCGACCAGCAACGAGTTCGGCACCGGCGAGACGGCGCAGGCGACGGTCTGGGATCAGGTCTCCGCCGACTGAGGCTGAGGTCAGGTCTCGTGAGTGGTAAGTAGGGTTATTAATAGAACCCGACTTACCACTAACGAGACCCTAGTGCCCGGCACCGACAGTTTCGGGGTTCCAGGCGTGCTCGGCGAAGGGTGCGTCCACCTCGGCGCCCGTGAGGCGGTTGGCGAACGTCGACAGCGTGTACGTGCCGATGCCCAGGACCACTTCCAGAGCGTTCCGGGGCGTGAAACCCGCTGCCACGAACGCCTCCAGTGCCTCCTGCGGGACGTTTCCGGTCGTGTCCATGACCGTCAGCGTGAACGTCCGCAGCGCGTCCAGGTGTGGGTCCGGCAGCGAAGTCTGCCCGCGCAGGGCGTCGACCATCTCGGGCGAGGCGAGCGGCTTCAGGGTGGCCGTGTGCATCGCCACGCACAGGTGACAGCCGTTGCGGGTCGCCACCGTCATGATCAGCACTTCGCGTTCGAGGGCCGACAGGGTCGTCGACTCGAAGATGCCGTTGAGCTTGAGGAATCCGTTCAGCGTTTCGGGCGAGGTCGCCAGGCGGGCGACGGCGGAGGGGATCATGCCGAACTGGCGTGCGGTGGCCGCCATCGTCGGGCGGGCGGCGGGGGGAGCAGACTCCGGGGTGTGATCGGGGAACAAAGCGTCTCCAGACGTAAACTCGACAACGTGGTTGTCGAAAAGGTAAACCAGGTTGTCGAGTTTGGCAAGGGGTCATGACCGACGCGCCCGGCTACGAGCTGCCGTTCCTGTTGTTCGGCGGGTTCCGCACACTCATCGACCGCCTGCACGCCGAGCTCGCGCGCCAGGGGCATCCGGACGTCCGCCCGTCGTACGGGTTCGCCATGCAGGCCATCGGCGTCCAGGGGGCGACGGCGTCCGAGATCGGGCGCCGGCTGGGCGTGTCCAAGCAGGCCGCGGGCAAGACCGTCGAGCGGCTGGAGAAGCTGGGATATGCCGAGCGCGCCGACGACCCGGACGACGCCCGGCGCAAGATCGTCCGGCTGACCGCGCACGGGATCGACGCGCTCAGGCGGTCGGCGGAGATCTTCGACCAGCTGCGTGCGGAGTGGGTGGCCGCAGTGGGCGCGGAGCGGATACGCGCGCTGGAGACGGACTTGCGCGCGGTCGTCGGCCCCGCTGCCTTCCGCCTCGACGCCGCGGGCTGGCTCAGCTCGTGAGCGTTCCGGGCGGTGAGAACCGCCCGGAACGCTCACGAGTCAGAAGCCGCAGCCCGGGTCGGCCGCGTCCTCGGAAAGCGGGCTTCCCTTGGGCAGCACGTACAGCACCTCCAGCACCATGGGCGTCGTGCCGAGGTTCCGGCCGATGTGCACGTGGTCCGACCCGCCGTGCTCGATGAACGCGCGCCCTGTCGCGTACACGCCGTCGAGGCTGCAGTCGGACATGTTGTGTGTCAGCGTGCCCGCCTTGACGTAGACGTAGAGCGTGCCGTCGTGGAAGTGCCAGCCGGTGTACCCGCCGGGCTGCAGCGTCACTTCGCGCAGCGTGTAGTCGGTCTTGCCGATCGTCTTCTGGTAGATGATCGTGCCTGTCACGCCGGAGCCGGGCGTCGCCGACGCGGTCGCGGGCAGCAGCGCCACGCCCAGGGCGGCCGTGGCGAGAACAGCGGTGAGTTTGCGCATGGGGACCCCCTCGATCTTGGAGAATTCCCCGGCAAACTACCGCGATCACCGCTGCCCGTGGGGGCAGACCTCAGGCCTGCCGCAAGGTCCGCCGCAGCATCTTCCCGGCCTCGGTCCGCGGCAGTTTCCCGACGAAGTCGAACCGCTTGGGCGTCTTGAACCCGGCCAGCGCGGCCCGGCAGTGCTCCTCCAGCCGCGCGGCGAGCGAGGCGTCCCCCGAAGCTCCGGGCACCGGCTCCACCACGGCGATCACGCGCTGGCCCCACTCGTCGTCCGGCTCGCCGATCACCGCCGCGTCGGCGACGTCGGGATGCGAGAGCAGCCGGGCTTCGATCTCGGCCGGGTAGATGTTCACCCCGCCGGAGAGGATCAGGTCCGTCCGCCGGTCGAGCAGGAAGACGCGGCCTTCGGCGTCGCGGTAGCCGTAGTCGCCGACCGTGATGAAGTCCCCGGAGCGGCTCGCCGCGGTCTTCCCGGGGTCCCCGAGGTAGTCCAGCTGCGTGTGCGACGAGCTGAAGTAGATCGAGCCGGGTTCGCCGTCCGGCAGCTCGGTTTGGCCGTCGTCGTCGAGCACCTTGAGCCGGACACCGGGCAGCGCGCGCCCGACCGTCCCCGGCGCCGCCAGCCATTCCGTGGCCGTGACACCGCAGATCAGGCCCTCCGAAGCACCGTAGTACTCGTGGACGATCGGGCCGAGCCACGCGATCATCCGCTCCTTGACCTCCGGCGGGCACGGCGCCGCGCCGTGGATCACGCTGGTCAGGCTCGACGTGTCGTACGCCGCGCGGACGTCCTCGGGCAGCCGCAGCATGCGGTGGAACATCGTGGGCACCAGGTGCGTGTCGGTGACGCGGTGCTCCTGGATCAGCCGGAGTGTCTCCTCGGCGTCGAACTTGTCCATCAGCACGACGCCGGCGCCCAGGTGCAGCGCGTTGACGGCGAACGAGCCGGGCGCCGCGTGATACAGCGGGCAGGGGACCAGGTGGACGCCGCCGGGCCGGACCTCCATCAGCGCCAGCAGGTCCCGGTGGATCGGGTGCAACGCCGGCGGCTGGCCCGACAGCGCGCGCCGCACGCCCTTCGGCCGCCCGGTGGTTCCGGAGGTGTAGAGCATCGTCTGCCCGGCGGTCGGATTCTCGGGTGCCGTCGCCGGTTCCGAAGCGCCCCAAGCGGAGTAGTCCGACCAGCCGTCGGCGCCGCCGACGGCGAACCGGCGGTCCGCGCCGATGCCCAGCCCGTCCAGCGCCTCGGTGCAGGACTTCGCGATGTCGGCGTCCGCGATCACCACCCGCGCGCCGCTGTTGCCGACGACGTAAGCGATTTCGTCCGCCGAGGACCGGTAGTTGACCGGGGTGAAGTAGATCCCGGCCTGCAGGGTCGCCAGCAGCAACTCGAAGTAGGGAAGTCCGTTGTGGACGATCGCGACCACGCCGTCGCCCGCGCCGAGGCCGAGACCGTGCAGGGCGTGCGTCAGCCGGTTCGCCCGGGCGGAAAGCTCGCCGAAGGTGGCACGACGGCCGTCCGGCGCGAGCACCGCGAGCCGGTCCGGATCCTGCTCCGCGATGGCGTAGAACGTGCTCAAGAGTGGCGCTCCCATCTTCGTCGATGCGGTTCGCACGCTACCCCGGCCGCGCGGGGTAGCGTGCGAACGCAGGACTTCGAGCGAACGGAGCAGGCGTGGACGCGGAGGATTTCGGGCAGGTGCTCGACGCGGTTCGGGAGTTCGTCCGCAAGGAGGTCGTGCCGCGCGAAACGGAAATCGACGAGCGTGACGAAATTCCGGCGCAGCTCCGGGAAAAGGCCGCCGAGCTGGGCCTGTTCGGCTGGGCGCTGCCGGAGGAGTACGGCGGGCTCGGGCTGCGGATGGCCGAGGACGTCCGGCTCGCGATCGTGCTCGGCTACACCACGCCCGCGTTCCGGAGCTTGTTCGGCACCAACAACGGCATCGCCGGGCAGGCGATCGTGAACTACGGCACGCCCGGCCAGCGCACCCGCTGGCTGCCGAGGCTCGCCGCCGGCCAGGCCATCGCGTCGTTCGCGCTCACCGAGGCCGAGGCCGGTTCGGACCCGAGCGGGCTGACGTCGAAGGCGGTCCGCGACGGCGACCGCTACCGCGTCACCGGCGTGAAACGGTTCATCACCAACGCCCCGCTCGCCGAGGTCTTCGTCGTCTTCGCCCGCACCGACCCGGAAGCCCAGGGGCGGCACGGGATTTCCGCGCTGCTCGTGCCCGCCGGCGCGGCCGGGGTCACGGTCGGCCCGCACGATCCGAAGATGGGCCAGGCCGGCGCGTGGACGGCCGAGGTGTCCTTCGAGGACGTCGAGGTGTCCACCGACGCGCTGATCGGCGAGGAGGGCCAGGGCTTCGCCATCGCCATGGCGTCGCTGGCCCGCGGCCGCCTGCACATCGCCGCGCTGTGCGTCGGCATGGCGGAACGCGCGCTCGGCGAGGCCATCGAGTACGCCAAGACCGCGCGCCAGGGCGGCCACCCGATCGGCGAGTTCCAGCTCGTGCAGGCGCTGCTGGCGGAGTCCCACGCGGAGCTCGCCGCCGGCCGCGCGATGGTGCACGAGGCCGCCGCGAAGTACGACTCCGGCGAGGACCGCAAGCTCGGCCCGTCGTCGGCGAAGCTGTTCTGCACCGAGATGCTCGGCCGGGTCGCCGACCGCGCGGTCCAGGTGCACGGCGGGATGGGCTACGTCCGCGGCGTCACCGTCGAGCGCATCTACCGCGACGCGCGGCTGTTCCGCATTTACGAGGGCACCAGCGAAATCCAGAAGCTGGTGATCGCGCGCCAGCTCCTGAACCCCTAGAGCTTGCGCACCAGCAGGTCGATCTCGTCCTCGGTGTTGTAGTAGTGCACCGAGGCCCGGATCATCTCCGGCAGGTCGCGCGCGGTGAAGTCGAACTGCGCCGACGTCCGCTCGGAGATGCTGGTGTTGATGCCCGCCGCGGCCAGCCGCTGCTTGATCTCCTTCGCCGGAGTGCCGTCGACGCTGAACGTGACGATGCCGCATTTCCGTGCGCCGACATCGTGTACGCGGACGCCACGCACCTCGCCGAGCCGCTCCCGCAGCGTCGCGGCCAGCGCGCCGACGCGCTCCTCGATCGCGGGCAGGCCCCAGTCCAGCGCGTAGTCGATCGCCGTGCCGAGGCCGAGCACGGCGGCGATGTCGCGCTCCCAGACCTCGAAGCGCTTGGCGCTCGGGTGGACGACGTACTCGCCCGGCGACTCCCAGCTGGCCGAGTGCAGGTCGAGCATCGCGGGCTCGAGCTGGGCCCGCAGGCGCGGGTGGACGTAGAGGAAGCCGGTGCCGCGCGGTCCGCGCAGGTATTTGCGGCCGGTCGCCGAAAGCGCGTCGCAGCGCAGCCGCCGCACGTCCAGGTCGATCTGACCGACCGACTGGCACGCGTCGAGCAGAAATGGCACCCCCGCGGCCTCGGCGACCGCGCCGATCTCCTCGGCCGGGTTCACCAGCCCGCCCTGGGTCGGGACATGGCTGACCGCGATCAGCTTGACGTCGGAGCCGATCCGGCGGCGGAGCTCGTTCACGTCGAGCTGGCCCGATTCGTCGTCGCCGATCACCTCGACGACCGCGCCGGTGCGCCGCGCGATCTGCAGGAAGGCGATGGCGTTGCTCGCGTATTCGGCCCGTGAGGTGAGGATCCGGTCGCCCTCGCCGAACGGCATCGCGTAGAAGACGGCCTGCCACGAGCGGGTCGCGTTGTCCGTGATGGCGATGTCGTCGGGTTCGGCGTTGAGCAGCCGCGCGGCCGACGCGTAGACCGCCGCGAGCCGGTCCGCGGCTTCGGCGGCCGCCTCGTAGCCGCCCTTGAGCGCTTCGTGTCGCAGGTAGCCGACGACCGTGTCCGTCACCTGGGCGGGTGGCAGCGCGGATCCGGCGTTGTTGAGGTGGACCACTTCGGCACAGCCGGGGGTTTCGGCACGGGCGCGGCGGATGTCAGCTTCCAGGAGAGGCATATCTACTGAATACAGTAGTACCTAACTGTATGCAATACTCCCGTATGGCCAAGACCCCGCTGCGCAGCGACCTCCTGGACGAGATCACCGCCCGCGTGCTCGACGGCAGGCTGGCCGGGGACACCCGGGTCAACGAGGTCCACCTGGCGCGCGAGCTCGGGGTCAGCCGCACGCCGCTGCGCGAGGCGCTGATCGGGCTCGCCGACCGCGGGCTGCTGGTTTCGGCGCCGGGCCGTGGTTTCCTGGTGCCGCCGCTGGACCCCGAAGAGGCGCGCCGCCTCTATCCGCTCGTCGCCGAGCTGGAGGCATTGGCGCTGCGCTGGACGTCGCCGCTGGACCTGGCCGGGCTGCCGGACGCGCTCGACGACGTCGCCGACGAGATGGCCGAGGCGCTCGGCGACGGTGGCAAGCTGTCCGTTCTGGACGAAAAATGGCACGCGCTGCTGCTGTCCCGCTGCCCGAACCCGCATCTGCTCCGGCTCATCGAGCAGACGAAGCCGCTGCTCAAGCGGCACGAATCCCGCTTCTTCGGCGGCACGGGCCGCGCCGAGGAGAGCATCGGGGAGCACCGCCGGATCGCCGCCGCCCTGCGCGAGGGAAACCTGCCTGAGGCGTCCGCGGTACTCATCCGTAACTGGGTGAAAGCGCTGGCCTGACTGGGGAAGGACAACCGATGATCATCGCGCACCTCAGCGACACTCATCTCGACGGCGGTGCCCGCGCCGACGACCGGCTGGTCGCCGTGATGGCGTACCTGAACGACGTGCGGGCGGACGTCGTGGTCGTCACCGGCGACATCGCCGACCACGGGCTGCCCGAGGAGTACCGCCGTGCGGCCGAGCTGCTGAAGCATCCAGCGCCGGTGCTCGTGCTGCCGGGCAATCACGACGTCCGCGGCGCGTTCCGTGCCGGGCTGCTCGACGAGCCGCCGTCGGATCTGCCGATCGACCAGGCCCGCGAGGCCGGCGGTGTGCTGTTCGCGCTGTGCGACTCCACCATCCCCGGCCGCGGTGCGGGTTACCTCGCCGACGCGACCCTGGATTGGCTCGACGGCGTGCTTTCCGAGGGCGACGGTCCCGCTGTCGTCGCTTTCCACCATCCACCGATCGACGTCGGCATCCCGCGGGTGGACGCGATCCGGCAGTCGGGCGAGGACCGCCTCGCCGAGCTGCTCGGCCACCATCCGCGGGTGGTGGCGCTGCTGGCCGGGCACATCCACAGCGGCGCCGCGACGACGTTCGCCGGGCTGCCGTTGCGGATGGCGCCCGGCGTCGTCTCGGGTACGCAGGTGCCGGTCGAGCCGGGCGGGGACCGGCCGGTCGCCGAGGGCTGGCCGGTCGACCTCGAGAGCCCGCCCGCCGTGCTGCTGCACCACCTGCACGACGACGGCCGGGTGACCTCGCATCAGCGGGTGGTCCGCCTCTAGCTCCCGGGGCTCAGCCGGTGAACACCGGGAGCGTCAGACGGGACGGCCGTGCTGCGTCGTGGAAGATCTCGAAGCGGCACGGCTTCCCGTCCACCGCTTCGCTGAGCGACTCGCCGGTGCCGTGGTTGCGGGCGAAGCGCGGGAACGCGCCACCCGCGACCTGCACCCGCAGCCGGTGCCCGCGGCGGAACCGGTACGCGGTCGGGTCGAGGGTGACCTCGGCCGTCACCACGCCGTCGGCGTCGGCGGGAGAATCCGGGCGCAGCCTCAGGATCCCGTCGGTCACGTTCCGCGAGACGCCGGAGCGGTCGACGTCGCACAGCCGGACGTAGACGTCGGCGTGCCCGAGATCCGTCCGCACGAACACCGTCGCCGAGACCTCGCCGATGATGTCCACTTCGGACGGTAGCGGTTCGCCGGTGAACACGAGGACGTCCGACCGCGCCTCGACGGCCTGGTTGTCCTGCTGCTTCGTGACACCCATCAGCAGCGGGCCGCCCACCGCGGGCGTCGGGTCGGCGGGGTCGTAGACGAAGGAGGTCGGCTTCGCCTCGCGGTCGAAACCCTCACCCAGCCCGCCGATGGGCCGCAGGTGGGACGCGGTCGCGGTCGAGGGCGGCGGCCACGTCTCGAAGTCCAGCCAGGTGCCCGCGCCCTGCAGGAACAGCCGCACCGGCGAGCGCTGCAGCTGCGTGCGGTCGCCGAGCAGGTGCGCGCGCAGGAAACCGAGCTGGTCCTGGATCAGCGTGCGGAAGCTCGCCGGCTCGCCGTGCGCCCACGGACCGACCGTCAGCCGCGGCGCCTTCCCGGCTTCGGCCAGCGCGCGGAAATCCCGCAGCTGCGGGCCGATGAACAGGTCGTACCAGCCGGTGACCATGGACACCGGCGTGTCCAGCTTCGCGATTTCGGCGCTGTGGTCGGCCATTGCCCAGTAGTCGTCCTCGCTGTGGGCGGTGACGTCCCGCAGGAACCGCACCGGCTTCCCGATCGCGGCGAGGTCGGCGGTGGCCAGCGGCAGGTGCGACATCGCCCGCCGCGTCTTCCGCTTCTGGACCGGGTTGGGCAGCATCGCGAACCGGCCTTCCTGCCGCCCGATCATCGCCGACCACGACACCATGTTGTCCGCCGCGAGCACGCCGCCCGGGTAGAACGTCGTGGTGAACTCCGACGCGGTGATCCCGAGGCACATCGCCGCCAGCGGCGGGTCGAGGTACGGGCCGATCGCCCACTGCGTGTGCCCGAGGTAGCTCGCCCCGGCCATCGCTACCTTGCCGTCGCACCAGGGCTGCGCCCGCAGCCACTCGACGGTCGCGAGGCCGTCCTCGCGCTCGAGATGGAACGGCCGGAACTCGCCGCCGGAGCCGAAGGTGCCGCGGGTGCTCTGAACGACTGTCTGCAGCCCGTGCCGCGAGAACGTGTCCGCGAACAGCTTCGACAGGATCCCCCGCCGGCCGTAGGGCGTGCGGATCAGCACCACCGGGGCCGACGTCGTCCCGGCCGGGACGTACCGGTCGGTCAGCAGGCGGGCGCCGTCGGGCATCGGCACGGCGAGGTCGCGCGTGACCTCCGGCGCCGGACCTTCGGCCCGGGGGAGCCCGAGCATCTTGTCGACAAGTCGGTCCAGCACCGGCGCCGCCTTCCAAAAGTGGAGAGTCCGCTTCCGGATTCGACCGTACCCTGGTCAGTGGCCCCGCGCGAGCGTCTCCGGCTTGAGCAGCTTGGCCAGCACCTCGGGCGAGAGAAGGCCCTTCTCGACGACGAGCTCGGCCACGCCACGCCCGGTTTCCAGCGCCTCTTTCGCGATCTCCGTCGCCGCCGCGTACCCGATGCTCGGGTTGAGCGCGGTGACGAGCCCGATCGAGTTCTCCACGTACCCGCGCATGACGTCGGCGTTCGCGGTGATCCCGGCGACGCACCGCTCGGCGAGTACCAGGCACGCCGACCGCAGGTGCGTGATGCTCTCCGAGAGCGAGTGCAGGATGATCGGCTCGAACGCGTTGAGCTGCAGCTGCCCGGCTTCGGCGGCCATGGTCACGGTGACGTCGTTGCCGATGACCTCGAACGCGACCTGGTTGACCACCTCGGGAATGACCGGGTTGATCTTGCCGGGCATGATCGACGACCCGGCCTGCACCGGCGGCAGGTTGATTTCGTTGAGCCCCGCGCGCGGCCCGGACGAGAGCAGCCTCAGGTCGTTGCAGCTCTTCGAGAGCTTCACCGCGATCCGTTTCAGGACACCGGAAAGGTGGACGAAGGCACCGCAGTCCTGGGTCGCCTCCACCAGGTCGGCCGCGGTGACCAGCGGGAGCCCGGTGAGCTCGCCGAGGTGCCGGCACGCGGCTCCGGCGTACCCCGGGGCCGCGTTGAGCCCGGTGCCGATCGCGGTCGCGCCGAGGTTGATCTCGTGCAGCAGCGCGACGGCTTCGCCCAGACGCAGCCGGTCCTCGCCGAGCATCACCGCGTAGGTGCCGAACTCCTGGCCGAGCGTCATCGGCACGGCGTCCTGCAGCTGGGTGCGGCCCATCTTGAGCAGGTCGTGGAACTCGACGGCCTTGGCCGCGAACGCCCGCTCCAGCACGATCATCGCCTCGGAAAGCTCACGCACGGCGAGGATCGTGGCGACGTTGACCGCGGTCGGGTAGGCGTCGTTCGTGGACTGGCCGAGGTTGACGTGCTCGTTGGGGTGCACGACGTGGTAGTCGCCCTTGGCGTGGCCGAGCAGTTCGAGCGCGCGGTTGGCGATGACCTCGTTGGCGTTCATGTTCGTCGAGGTCCCGGCGCCGCCCTGGATCACGTCGACGACGAACTCGCCGTGCAGCGCGCCTGCGCGGATTTCCTTGCAGGCCCCGCAGATCGCGTCCGCGACGTCGGGGGCGAGCAGCCCCAGCTCGGCGTTGGCGCGGGCCGCGGCCTCCTTGACCGCGGCCAACGCCTCGATCAGGTGCGGGTACGCCGAGATCGGCGTGCCGGTGATGGGGAAGTTCTCGCGAGCCCGGGCGGTGTGCACGCCCCAGTACGCGTCCGCGGGGACTTCCTTGTCTCCCAGCAGGTCGTGTTCGAGACGGGTGGTCAACACGGGCTCCTCACAGGTGTGGCGATGACGCGCAGGGTGTCGGCGCCGGGCGGCACGTCGGCGCCGCACAGCCGCAGCGCCGCGGTGAGCACGGCCGCGCGGGCACGGTCACCGCCGTCGGCGATCTTGAACGCGATGGCCGTCCCGTCCGGCAGGGCCGCGACCTGCACGGCCTCGAAGCCGTCCTTGGCGATGAGGCCCGGCACCGCGCGCATCGCCGCGGTGACGTCGCGCCGGGTGCCGCCGACGAGCTCGGGGTGCTGCCGGATACCTTGCGCGACAAGGCCTTCCGGCGAGTCCGGCGCGGCGAGGGCGAGCTTCGACGCCGCCGTCGCGAGCCCGCGCAGGGAGGTCGCGAACAGCGGCGCGCCGCAGCCGTCGACCGCCGTGCGCGCGATGCCCTGTCCGGTCAGGTCTTCGACGGTCGCCGCGATCGCCCGCTGCAAGGGATGAGCGGGGTCGAGGTAGCCGCGGACGGACCACCCGCGCAGCCGGCACGTCGCCAGCATCGCCGCGTGCTTGCCGGAACAGTTGTGCGCGAGACGGCTCGGCGCGCGGCCGGTCGCGAGCCAGTGGTCACGCTCGAAGGGGTCGTATGGGAAGTCCGCCGGGTTGCCGAGCTCGTCGGGGGAGTGCCCGTCGAGCACGGCGGCCGCGGCGTCGAGGTGGATCGGCTCGCCGGAGTGGCTGGCCGAGGCGATCGCGAACCCCGCGGGGGACAGCCGCAGCCCGAGCCGGGCCATCGCGGTGGCCTGCACCGGTTTCGCGGTCGAGCGCGGGTACATGGCGGCGTCCGGGTCACCTGCCTCGAACACGGTCGTGCCGTCCGGTGCGAGCACGATCAGCGAGCCGTGGTGCACGCCTTCGACCATGCCGTCACGCACCAGGTGCACGAGCGGCTCATGAGCGGGGACACGGATTTCGGGGGTGATCACTTCTGCTCCGAGAATGCCGAGAAGGCCTTCATGTCGATGCGCTTGCGCACGGCGAACCAGCCGATCACCAGCGCGATCAGGATCGCGGGCAGCGACATCAACGTGATCCGGCCGGTCTCGTCGAAGCCCATCAGCACGACGACGGCGACGAGGAAGACCAGGGTGAGGATTTCGGTGTAGGGCGAGAACGGCAGCCGGTACGCGGGACGCTCACGGCCTTCGCGTTTGGTCCTGCGCACGAACAACAGGTGGCAGACCATGATGATGCCCCAGGTGGCGAGGATGCCGATCGCGGCGAAGTTCAGCACGATCTCGAACGCCTCCTTCGGCACCAGGAAGTTCAGCCCGACGCCGAGCACGCAGACCGCGGCGGTGAGCAGGATCCCGCCGTAGGGCACGTGGTTGCGGTTCATCACGCCGGTGAACTTCGGCGCCGAACCGGCCTTCGCCATCGAGCGCAGGATCCGGCCGGTCGAGTAGAGCCCGGAGTTCAGGCTCGACAGCGCCGCGGTGAGCACGACCAGGTTCATCACCCCGGCCGCCCCCGGCACGCCGAGGTGCGAAAGCACGGTGACGAACGGGCTCTGCTCCTTGGTGTAGGAGCTCCACGGCATCAGCATCGCCAGCAGCACCACGGATCCGACGTAGAAGATGCCGATCCGCCACATGATGGAGTTGATCGCCCTCGGCATGATCTTCTCCGGGCTCTGCGTCTCGCCCGCGGCGACGCCCACCAGCTCGACCGAGGCGTAGGCGAACACGACGCCCTGCACGATCAGCACCATCGGCAGCAGCCCGGCCGGGAAGATCCCGCCGTTGCCGGTGATCAGCTGCGGGCCGGGCACGGTGCCGTCGATCGGGGTCTGGGTGACCAGCAGCACGATGCCGATGACCATGAACAGCACCAGCGCGGCGACCTTGACGATGGCGAACCAGAACTCCATCTCGCCGAACAGCTTGACCGACACCAGGTTCAGCGTCAGCACCACGGCGAGCGCGATCAGCGCCAGCACCCACTGCGGGATCGGGCTGAAGAACGACCAGAAGTGCGCGTAGAGCGCGATCGCGGTGATGTCGGCGATGCCGGTGGTCGACCAGTTCAGGAAGTGCATCCAGCCGGCGACGAACGCGCCCTTCTCGCCCATGAACTCGCGGGCGTAGGACACGAAGGCGCCGCTCGAGGGCCGGTAGAGGATGAGCTCACCGAGCGAGCGGACGACGAAGAACGCGAACATCCCGCACACCGCGTAGACGATGGCCAGCGCCGGGCCCGCCTGGGCGAGCCGCCCGCCCGCGCCGAGGAACAGGCCGGTGCCGATCGCCCCGCCGATGGCGATCATGGTGACGTGGCGGGATTTCAGCGCCTTGGCGTAGCCGGAGTCACCGGCGTCCACCGGTGTCGTCACTTCGTCGTGAGACAGGGTCTGTTCGGTCACGGTGTCACTCGTCCCCGTTCGGCTCGGTCGTGCGGACAATGCTGGTCAGGGCGTCTTCGACGTGCTCGAGGTGCGCTGTCATGGCCGCGACGGCGCCTTCTTCGTCGCCTTCGGCGATCGCGATGACGATCCGCCGGTGTTCGGAGTTGGACCGCTCGCGGCGGTCGCCGAGCTGGTTCAGGAAGGACGACTGGCGCGCGAGCGCGTCCCGGATCTCCTCGATCACCTTGCCGAACACGGGGTTGCCGGAGCTCTGCGCGATGGTGATGTGGAACAGCGAGTCCAGCGCGACCCAGGCGGTGTTGTCGGTCTCGGCGTCCATCCGCTCGACCAGGTGCGCCAGCAGGTCCAGGTCGTCGGACCGGCGGCGCAGCGCGGCGTACCCGGCGACCGGGATCTCGACGTGGCGGCGCACCTCGATCAGGTCGCGGGCGGAGTAGGGCCCGAACGTCGGGTGCTCGGCGGGCCCGTTCGCGATCACGAAGGTGCCCTTGCCGGTCTTGGACTCGGTGAGCCCGAGCGCCTGCAGCCCGCGCAGCGCCTCCCGGATCACCGACCGGCTGACCTCGAACTCCTTGCTCAAGGCGGCCTCGGACGGCAGCTTGCCGCCGACGACGTACTCGCCGCGCTCGATCGCCCGGCGCAGGTGGGCCAGCACGGCCTCCATGGCACTGACCCGCCGGGGGAGACCTTGTCCGGCTGTCTGGCTGTCAGACAGGTTCATGGACTGATGGTGAGTTCCCGGCGGGGTGGGCGTCAAGAGGGGAGGTGCGGTGATCCGGCTCACGTCGAAAGGCTCGTGAGCGTTCCGGGCGGTTAGAACCGCCCGGAACGCTCACGAGTCCTTACCTACCCCATGGCCCCGCCGGCACCGGCACGCCGGCCACCCTCGCCGCCGAGGTGTCGGACGGTTCGACCGCCGCGCAGTGCGTCCCCGCCGCGGGCAGCTTCAGATCGACCAGATACCGGTCGTTGATCGTCCGCGTGCACTCGCTGCGGCCGTACACCCCGTGACCCCAGCCGTCATACGTGACGAACACCGTCGTGTCCGCCGACTGCCGGTGCGCGTTGACCGCCCACTCGTAAGCCGTCGCCGGGTCGTGCCGCGAGTTCTCCATCAGGATCTTCGGCGCGTTGTGGATGTTCAGCGGCCGCTGCGGGTTCGACGCGGGCGGCGCGCCGAGGCAACCGAGCATCGCGTTCCGGCCGAGTGAGGCGCCTCCCGTGTGCGGTGCGGTGCGCTTGCCCAGCTCGATCAGGCTCCGGTACTCGCCGAAGTTCCACGGGCTGAGGTCGTAGTCGTTGCACAGCACGGCGGCGGCCGGGTTTTCCACGGTCTCGCCCGCAAAGGCATTCACCGAGGGGACGCCCACGTTCAGCGCCGCGATGTACTCGGCGAAGAACCGCCAGCTCGGTCCGTACGCCTGGCTCACGGCCCGGCCGCCGAGCTCGTCCACGGTGATCTTGTGGTCCGGTGACTGCGGGTCCACGAGCTCACCCCGGGCGGCCTTGTCGAGCAGGCCGAACCAGATCTTGTCGACGTCCTTGCCGTGCAACGGGCTGGACGCCGTCCGGTCGTTCCACTTCACGAACTCGACGAACGAGTCCTCCGCGGTGCGCGCCTCGCTCGCCACGAACCGCCGCAGGTCCAGGCTGTGGTCCATGTTCGAGTCGATGATCATGGCCCGGATGTTCTTGCCGAAGCGCTCCGCGTAGTGCTGGCCCATGATCGTGCCGTACGAGACGCCGTAGTAGTTGATCTTCTGCTCGCCCAGCGCGCGGCGGATCGCGTCCATGTCCTGCGCGACCTCGGCGGTCGACGCGTGGTCGTAGATCGCGCCGCTCTGCTTGCGGCAGTCGGTCCGCAGTTCCTTGTTGAACGCCACGTACTGGTCGTACTCGGCCACGTTCCCCGGCACCTTGCGAGGCGCCCTGGCAAGGACGTCCGCCGAGCACTTGATCGGGTTGCTGCGGGCGACACCCCGCGGGTCGAACCCGATGATGTCGAACTTCTGCGAGATCTCCGGGCTGAAGTACCCGTCGGCGCCGAACGCGAAGTCCACGCCGGAACCACCGGGACCACCCGGGTCGATCAGCATCGAGCCGATCCGCTTGGCCGGATCGGTCGCCTTGCGCCGCGCCACCGCGACACCCATCTTCTCCCCGCCGGGCTTGGCCCAGTCGACCGGCACGGTCACCGTGCCACAGTCGACGTCGGGCCGTTCCGGGCACGGTGCCCACTTGATCGAGTCCGCCGTCACCGGCTGCGCCGTCGCGGCGACCGTCCCGCTCAGCAGCAGGGCCGAACTCGTGACCGCCACGCCGAGCGCGCGCATCATCGGTTGCACAGGTTTCCTCCCTAGATCCCCATGACTTCGTGAAAGAGCAACGCTTCCAGTGGGAGAAAGCGCTCACAACCGACTGAGGTATGAGCCGGGTCAGCCTCGCGGCGTACGGGAGATCAGGGTGATCACCCATGCGGGGAGAAGGTGCTGACAATCGGACAGAACGCCTGGATTCCGTTGACGGGCCGAAACGAGTGACCGTAGCGTGGCGCACCGTCACGTCCTGACAACGTTGTCGCGCTTCGGAGGGCACCCCATGGCCGCGCGCAGGTTCCTGACCCTGATCGCCACGACGGCGCTCGCCGCGACGGTGTTCACCCCGGTCGCGGGCGCGAGCACCGAGCTCGTCGCCGATCCGGTGTCCTATGTGGACCCACTGATCGGCAGCACCAACGCGGGCAACACCTACCCCGGCGCCACGAAGCCGTTCGGCATGATCGCCTGGAGCCCCACGACCACTAGGGGGAACCAGGCGGGCACCGGCGCCGCTGGCGGCTACCAGTACGACGTCACGCGGCTGCGCGGGTTCAGCCTGACCCACCTCAACGGCACCGGCTGCACCCCGGGTGCCTCCGGCGACGTGCCGATCATGCCGTTCCCGGGCAACGTCCTGTCCTCGCCGAGCGCGGACTCGACCGACCAGGTCTTCGCCAGCGGTTTCTCCCACGCCGACGAAACCACCGAGCCGGGGCACTACGCCGTCGGCCTCGGCAACGGTGTCGGCGTCGACCTCACCGTCTCCGACCGCGCCGGGCTCGGCCGGTTCGGCTTCCCCACGGGCAAACCCGCGAACCTGCTCTTCCGGACGTCCAACTCGCTGCCGGGCAGCACGAACGCGAACATCAAGATCGACGCCGCGCACCGCAAGGTCACCGGCTCGGTCGACTCCGGCGGGTTCTGCGGCCGCACTCCCGGCGGCGAGGAGAACCAGCGTTCCTATTACACGTTGTACTTCAGCGTCACTTTCGACAAGCCGATCACCGGCCAGGGCACGTGGGTCGACGGCACGCTGCGCCCGGGCACCAGCGCCGCCTCCGGCGGCGAGGGCTACACCGACGCCGGCCGCGTCGGCAAGGGCTCCGGCGGCTACGTCGGGTTCGACGCGAGCAAGGGCCCGGTCACCGCGAGGATCGGCATTTCCTACGTCAGCGCGGCCAACGCCCAGCGCAACGCCGACACCGAGATCCCCGCCACCAAGACTTTCGACAGCGTGAAGGCCGCCGCGCGCCAGTCATGGCAGGACCAGCTGCGCAAGATCGAACTCGGCGGCGGGACGCGCGCGCAGCTCACGACGTTCTACACCGCGATGTACCACGCGCTGCAGCAGCCGAGCCTGTTCGACGACGTCAACGGCGAATACCTCGGCAGCGATCGGAAAACGCACAAGCTGGCGAAGGGCCAGGGCGCGCAGTACGGCACTTTCTCCGGCTGGGACGTCTATCGCGCGCAGGTCCAGCTGCTTGCCTTCCTCGACCCGAAACGCGCGAGCGACTACGCCCAGTCCCTCTACAACTTCGCCCAGCAGAACAACGGCGAATGGGACCGCTGGCTGCACCACAACGGCGGCACGCACGTGATGTCCGGAGATCCGTCCGCGCCGGCGCTGGCCGGGATGTACGCCTTTGGCGCGCACGACTTCGACGTCAAGGGCGCCTTCGGTTCGCTGGCCCGCGCGGCCACCGTCCCGACCGCGAACGACACCAACGAAGCCGGCTGCCCGATCCAGTGCATCGGCCAGCGGCCCGCGCTCGCCGACTACCTCAAGCTGCACTACTCGCCCGACAACGCTTGCCACTGCTGGGGTTCCGCCGCCGAGACGCTCGAAGACTCCGTCGCCGACTTCGCGCTGTCGGACTGGGCCGCGCGGCTCGGGAGGTCTCCGGAGCAGACGGCGTTCCTGTCCCGCTCGGGGTACTGGCGCAACCTGATCAACCCGAAGGCGACTCCGGAAGGCCCTTACCTCCAGGCCCGAAACGCCGACGGCACCTGGGTGACGCCGTTCGAGCCCGCGACCGACATCGGTTTCGTCGAGGGCAGCAGCGCGCAGTACACCTGGATGGCCTCGCACGACGTCGCCGGGATGGTCGGCGGCCTCGGCGGTCCGGCCGCCACGGTCAAGCGGCTCGACGGCTTCTTCCACGACGCCACCGGAGCGTGGGCCCTCAAGGGCGTCGACGACGTCCACTACAACCCGGGCAACGAGCCGGACATCAACGCGCCCTGGCTGTACGACTACCTCGGCCGGCCCTGGCAGACCCAGGACACCGTGCGCCAGATCGTCAACACCGTGTACGGCCCCGGCACCGGCGGCCTGCCCGGCAACGACGACCTCGGCACCATGTCGGCCTGGTACCTGTTCGCCGCGCTCGGCATGTTCCCGCAGGTTCCCAGCCGCGCCGACCTCGTGCTCGCCTCGCCGCTGTTCCCGCGCGCGATCGTCCACCGCGGCAACGGCGCGACGATCACCATCGAAGCGCCGCGCGCGTCCGCCGACGTCTATTACGTGCAAGGCGTCAAGGTGAACGGCTCGCCGTCGACCAAGCCTTGGGTGTCCGAATCGTTCGTCGCCAACGGCGGCACGATCAGCTACGACCTCGCCGCGACCCCGAACACGGCGTGGGGCACGGCCGCGGCGGACGCCCCGCCGCAGGCCGGGCTGCCCGCGTATCACTCGATCGTGGCAGCGAACGCGGAACGCCCGAAAACTGTCGGAGGCCCGCAGATACTGGCGGAGTGAGCCCAGTCAGCAAAGGGCGCAAGCCCAAGAAACGCAAGCAGAGACCCGTCAACCAGAACAGGGCACGTCCGCCAACGGACCTGCCCGCCCCGAAGGATTGGCCGGAGCTGCTCCGCGAACCGGTGGAGCTGTCCGGCTGCCTGCTGCAGTCCGAACCCGACGACGACACCGTGACGCTCGCGGCCACCCTCACCGGCGGCGGGCGCTCGGTGGGCATCGAGGTGTTCGTGATCGAGGACACGGTCGAGGAGATCGAAGTCCATCGCGTCCCGTCCGGCGCGCGGGCACTGCGCCGGCGGACGGGTCTCGACCTGACCGAGGCGGAGCTGTCCCCCGACGAGTTCCGCCGTCAGGTCGAGGCCGCGATGGTCATCTACGCGGACACCGTGCGCTTCTGTGAAGACAGGTATGGTCACAGCCCTCCCGAGCGGGATCTGCCCGAGCGGATGGCCCAGCTGCGCCGGTGGCTCGGCCTGCCCCAGTACGAGGGGCTGCCTCGCGTCCCGCCCCAGCACGCGGTGCTCCTCCCGCTCACGCTCCCGCCGCCCGGCCCGGTCACCGGGCTGCGGCTCGCGGTCGGGATCGAGGCACTGGATCCCGCCGTCTGGCGGCGGCTGGAGGTGCGCTCCGACGTCACCCTCGCCGAACTCCACCGGATCCTCACCGTCGCGTTCGACCGGGAACCCGACGAGAAGTACGAGTTCCGGTCCGCGCTGGGCGTGTTCGGCAAGCGAGACGGGTCCGGCGGGCTCGTGCAGCAGGAGCGCCCGCCTGGCGAGGCGACCCTCGGCCAGGTCGCGCCCGGCCCCGGCCACCGGCTCCAGTACGACGTGGCGGGCTGGGACCACTGGATCCGCGTCGAGCAGGTGGTCGCGGTGCCGGTGGCGCCCCGCTGCGTCGTCGGCGAACGGGCCGCGCCGCCGGACGGCTGCCGCGACCAGTCGGACTACGACGCGCTGCTGGAGGCGATCGAGGACCCCGACGACGAGTACAACGAGGACCTCCTCGACGAGCTGGGCGTGCGCGGAGGGTTCGACCCGAAAGGGTTCAGCGCGGTGTTCACGAGCCTGCGGCTGGCTGACCTGAGCTGATCATCACGTCCGGGGGAACGGGGGCGAGTCGGTCCCCGTCCCCGGGCGGTCGCGGGGGCAGAATCGAGCCTGGCGAGCGCGCGAGCAGAACTGTCGGTGCCACGGGTTAGGGTGGGGGACCCGGCGGCGCCGGGTCGACCGAGCAAGGGGAGGTTTTCGCTGGTGTCGAACGATTCTTTCGTCCACCTGCACGTCCACACCGAGTACTCGATGCTCGACGGTGCGGCGAAGATCGCTCCCCTCTTCGCGGAGGCGGCGCGCCTCGGCATGCCCGCGGTCGGGATGACCGACCACGGCAACATGTACGGCGGCGACGAGTTCTACCAGCAGTCCAAGAAGCACGGCATCAAGCCGATCATCGGCATCGAGGCCTACATCGCACCGGAGAGCCGCTTCCACAAGAAGCCGGTCTTCTGGGGTCAGGCCAACCAGCGCGGCTCGGACGAACTGGGCGAGGGCGGCGACGTCTCGGGCGCCGGTGCCTACACCCACATGACCATGCTCGCCCAGAACGCGACCGGCCTGCGGAACCTGTTCAAGCTGTCCTCGCTGGCCAGCATGCAGGGCTACTACCGCAAGCCGCGGATGGACCGGGAGCTGATCTCCGAGAACAGCTCCGGCATCATCGCGACCACCGGCTGCCCGTCCGGTGAGGTGCAGACCCGGCTGCGGCTGGGCCAGCGTGAAGAGGCCATCCAGGCCGCGTCCGACTACAAGGACATCTTCGGCGCGGACAACTTCTTCCTCGAGCTGATGGACCACGGCCTGCCCATCGAGCGCTCGGTCCGCGAGGGCCTGCTCGAGGTCGGTCGCCTGCTCGACCTCAAGCCGATCGCCACCAACGACTCGCACTACGTCACCAAGGACCAGGCCGACACGCACTCGGCGCTGCTGTGCGTCCAGGCGGGCAAGACCCTCAACGACCCGACCCGGTTCAAGTTCGACGGCGACGGCTACTACCTCAAGTCCGCCGAGGACATGCGCGAGTACTGGGACAAGGAGGTCCCCGGCGCCGCGGACACGACGCTGCTGATCGCCGAGCGCGTCGAGTCCTACGAAGAGGTGTACACGCACAAGGACCGGCTGCCGTTCTTCGGCGTCCCCGAGGGCTACGACCAGGGCACCTGGCTGCGCGCCGAGGTCGATCGCGGTCTCAAGTGGCGCTTCCCGGACGGCCCGCCGGACGCGTACTACCACGAGCGGATCGAGACCGAGCTCGACGTCATCATCGGGAAGGGCTTCCCGGCCTACTTCCTCATCGTCGCCGACCTCATCAACTACGCCCGCAGCGTCGGCATCCGCGTCGGCCCCGGCCGTGGCTCGGCCGCCGGCTCGCTGGTCGCGTACGTGCTGGGCATCACCAACCTGGACCCGATCCCGCAGAAGCTGCTGTTCGAGCGGTTCCTCAACCCCGAGCGCGTCTCGATGCCCGATATCGACATCGACTTCGACGACCGCCGGCGCGGCGAGATGATCCGGTACGCCACCGACAAGTACGGCGTCGACAAGGTCGCCCAGGTCATCACCTTCGGCACTATTAAGACGAAGGCGGCGATCAAGGACTCCGCGCGGGTCCACTTCGGTCAGCCTGGCTACGCGATCGCGGACAAGATCTCCAAGGCGCTGCCGCCGCCGATCATGGCGAAGGACATCCCGCTCTCGGGCATCGTCGACTCGAAGCACGAGCGCTACGGCGAGGCAGCCGAGGTCCGCGCGCTGGTCGAGACCGACGAAGAGTGCAAGACGATCTTCAACACCGCCCGCGGCCTGGAGGGCCTGATCCGCAACGCCGGCGTGCACGCCTGCGCGGTGATCATGTCCAGCGAGCCGCTGACCGAGGCCATCCCGCTGTGGCAGCGCGACGACGGCTCGATCATCACCGGCTGGGACTACCCGTCGTGCGAGGCCATCGGCCTGCTGAAGATGGACTTCCTCGGCCTGCGGAACCTGACCGTCATCGGCGACGCGATCGACAACATCAAGGCCAACCGCGGGGTCGACGTCGACCTCGACACCCTGGCGATCGACGACCCGGAGACGTACAAGCTGCTCGCCAGGGGTGACACGCTCGGCGTGTTCCAGCTGGACGGCGGGCCGATGCGTGACCTGCTCCGCCGGATGGAGCCGACGGTCTTCGACGACATCGTGGCGGTGGGCGCGCTGTACCGCCCCGGCCCGATGGGCATGAACGCGCACAACGACTACGCCGACCGGAAGAACAACCGGCAGAAGGTCAAGCCGATCCACCCGCAGCTCGAAGAGCCGCTGCGGGAGATCCTGGCCGACACCTACGGTCTGATCGTGTACCAGGAACAGATCATGCACATCGGCCAGAAGGTGGCCGGGTACACGATGGGCCGTGCGGACGTGCTCCGCCGGGCCATGGGCAAGAAGAAGAAGGAAGTCCTCGACCTCGAGTACGAGGGCTTCGAGGCCGGGATGAAGGCCAGCCCGCTGCTCGAAGGCGGGTTTTCGCCGGACGCGGTCAAGGCGCTGTGGGACACGATCCTCCCGTTCGCCGGCTACGCGTTCAACAAGAGCCACGCGGCCGCGTACGGCCTGATCTCCTACTGGACCGCGTACCTCAAGGCGAACTTCACGCCGGAGTACATGGCCGCGCTGCTGACCTCGGTCGGTGACAACAAGGACAAGTCGGCGGTCTACCTGTCCGAATGCCGCCGCCTGGGCATCAAGGTGCTCCCGCCGGACGTCAACGAGTCGGCGCTGAGGTTCGCGGCCGTCGGGGACGACATCCGCTTCGGCATGGGCGCGGTCCGCAACGTCGGCGCGAACGTCGTCGAGTCGATCATCAAGACCCGGGAGGAGAAGGGGAAGTACACCTCCTTCACCGACTTCCTCGACAAGTCCGAGCTGGTGGCCTGCAACAAGCGGGTCATCGAGTCGCTGATCAAGGCGGGCGGGTTCGACTCGCTCGGCCACACCCGGCTCTCGATGATCCAGGTGCACGAGGACGCGGTCGAAGCCGTCGTCCCGCTCAAGCGCCAGGAGGCGATGGGCCAGTTCGACCTGTTCGGCTTCGGCGGGGACGAGGGAGACGACGCTGCGGCCGCTTCTTCCTCACCGCTCGCGCACCTCAAGTTCGGCGAGGAGGAGTACCCGCGCAAGCAGCTGCTCGCCTACGAACGGGAGATGCTCGGCCTCTACGTCTCGGCGCACCCGCTCGACGGCGCCGAGCGCATCCTGCGCAAGCACGCCCCCAAACCGATCGCCGGGATCCTCGCCGATCCGCCCAAGGAGGGCGAGATCATCATCTCCGGGCTGATCACGTCGCTGGAGCGGCGGGTCAACAAGAAGGGCGAGCCCTGGGCGATCTGCACGGTCGAGGACATGGACGCCGCGCTCGAGGTGCTCTACTTCCCGAAGGCGTACGCGCTCTTCGCAGGCGAGCTGATCGAGGACAACGCGGTGCTGGTCAAGGGCCGGGTCAACTGGCGCGAGGACAAGATGTCCATCTTCGGCGGCGGGCTGGCCACCCTCGACCTGTCCGAGGTCGGGTCCGGCACCGGTGACGACGAGCCACCGCTGGTCCTGCTGGCCGCCGCCGAGAAGATCGACCAGAACGTGGTCAGCGAGCTGCGCTCGACGCTGCTCGCCCACAAGGGGGAGACCCCGGTTCATCTCAAGCTGGTGGGGAAGAACCAGACCGTGTTCGCCCTCTACGACTACCCGGTCAAGGTCAGCTCCATGCTGATCGGTGAGCTCAAGGGCATCCGCGGAATCACGGCCTCGACGTGACGAGGAGGACGGAGGGAGTGTGCTCGCGGAACACGCTCGCCGAAGTCCCCCGTCACGGTGTCTTGTGGGGATGCAACCCCCACGCCCGGTCCGGGGGCTCCGCCCCCGGACGCCTCGTCAGTGGCCCGGTATCCGGGCCGGCTTGCGCTAGGTTCATTGTCGATGACTGCTTACGAACCTGACCCGAGGCGCTGGAAAGCTCTGGCGGTCACGCTCACGGCCGGGTTCATGGGCCTGCTCGACGTCAGCATCGTCAACACAGCGCTGCCCGCGATCCAGCGTGACCTGGACGCGAGCAGCGGCTCGATCCGGTGGGTCGTCTCCGGCTACGCGCTGGCGTTCGGGCTCGTCCTGGTCGCCGGCGGCCGCCTAGGTGACGCGCTGGGCCGCCGCAAGATGTTCCTGTTCGCGCTGGCCGGGTTCGTCGCGACCAGCGCGTTGGCGGGCGCGGCGCCGAACGAGACGACGCTGGTCCTCGCGCGCCTGGCGCAAGGCCTCGCGGCGGGCATGCTCACGCCGCAGAACAGCGGCCTGATCCAGGACCTGTTCCGCGGCCCCGAGCGCGGTCGCGCGTTCGGCATGTTCGGCGCGGTCGTCGGCATCTCGACCGCGGTCGGGCCGGTGCTCGGTGGCGCCATCCTGGCGATCTTCGGTGATCCCGAGGGCTGGCGCTGGGTGTTCTACGTCAACGTCCCGATCGGCGCGGTCGCGTTCGTGCTGGCGCTGCGGTTCCTGCCGAAGTCGGAGAAACGGACGATCCGGCTGCGTTCGGAGATCGACTTCGTCGGCATCGCGCTGCTCGCGGTGGCCGTGCTCGGCGTGCTGCTGCCGCTCGTCGAGTCCGACAACGGCGGCCTGCGCCGGTTCTGGTGGCTGCTGATCGTCGCCGTGATCTTCGGCATCGCGTTCGTGCGCTGGGAACACGCCGCGGCGCGGAACGATCGGGCGCCGCTGCTCGACATCCGGCTGTTCACCGAAACGCGGGGCTACGCCGCCGGTGCCACGGTCGGCGCGCTCTACTTCACCGGGTTCGCCGGGATCTGGCTGGTCTTCGCGATGTTCTTCCAGCAAGGGCTGGGCTACACACCCCTGCAGTCCGGGCTCTCGGTGACGCCGTTCGCGCTCGGCTCGGCCGTGGCCGCCGCTGTCGCGGGGAGGCTTGTTCCGCGCTGGGGTCGCCGATTGACGGTCACCGGGTTGAGCATGGTCGCGGTCGGCCTGGTCGCGGTCGCGGCCATCGCCGAGTTGGTGCCGTCGCGGTGGGCGGGCGTGGCGTTCGCGCTGCCGCTGCTGTTCGCCGGAATCGGCGGTGGGATGGTGATTTCGCCCAACACCACACTCACCCTGGAGTGTGTGCCCGTTCGGATGGCCGGGGTCGCGGGCGGTGCGCTGCAGACCGGGCAGCGGATCGGCACGGCGATCGGGACGACGGTGCTCGCTTCGGTGTTCGGTGCGGTCGTCGGTGCGGCAGCGGGCTATCCGCTCGCGCTCACGGTGGCTCTCGGCTGCGCCGCGGTGATCACCTGCTGCGCGTTGCTGGTGGCAGTACTGGAACTTCGGGCCCGCGCCCGGCGTGCGGCACTGAGCGAAGCAGAGCGCGCCGCGCGTGCCGCCGAGACGTCCGCGGCCGACGTCCAGCGCGGCTGAGACGCTACTTTCGGCATCCTCGATGCTCCATCCGAGTGACGCGCGTCCGAAGACTCTGGTGCTACTCAGAGCAACCGGGTAGATCTTATGGAGCCTCCACTGCGCGGCTTCGGCTACCGACAGTGGCAATCAGTCGGCCACCCGGGGATGGGGTGACCGGCTGGAGCGATCGGGGTGCCTGAAGTTCGAGGGAATGGGCACGCTCGGTCACCTTCCGGTAGATGAGCGTCGGCGTCCGCGGGGGACCGTCCGGCGATCCACGGAAGGCTGCCCGCGGCGTCCGCTGTCGCGTGAAGGCACCGAGCGGGCCCGGACCAGGGGGAACCGGGCCCGCTCGCGTATATCGTGTCGCACTCGCTTCTTCGCGCAAGATCATGCTGGGATTGGCGGCGACCGTCGCCGAGCCCGGGGAGCGCCGATGACCGAAGAACCGATGTCGGGAACCCGGCTGTGGTACCGGCCGATGCGCTCACGCGACCCCGGCGAGGGAAACCGCGTCGCGACGCCGCTCGAGCTGTTGTTCGACCTGTGTTTCGTGGTCGCGGTCGGGCAGGCCGGCGCCGCGCTCCACCACGAGCTCGCCGAAGGCCACATCGGACACGGGGTGCTCTCGTTCGCGCTGGTGTTCTTCGCGATCTGGTGGGGCTGGCTGAACTTCAGCTGGTTCGCCTCGGCGTTCGACACCGACGACGTCCCGTACCGGCTGGCCACCCTGGTGCAGATCGCCGGCGGGCTGACCGTCGCTGCCGGGGTGTCTCGCGCGTTCGACGACGACTTCCGGGTGATCGTCGTCGGCTACGTCCTGATGCGGCTGGCGATGGTCGCGCAGTGGCTGCGTGCCGCGAAGTCCACACCGGAGTGCCGGCCCGCCGCGCTGCGATACGCCGCCGGGATCACGATCTGCCAGGTGCTGTGGATCGGCCGGGTCTTCCTCCCGCCTTCCACCGCGCTGGTGACGTTCCTGGCGCTCGCGGTGCTGGAGATGGCCGTCCCGGTGATCGCCGAGCGCAGTTCTCCCACGCCGTGGCACGCGCATCACATCTCAGAGCGGTTCGGCCTGTTCACGCTGATCGTGCTCGGCGAGACGATCCTGTCCGCGACCAACGCGATCAAGGAAGGCGTGTCCGAGGGGGATCACATCGGGCCGCTGATCTCACTCGCCGCGGCGGGGCTGGTGCTGGTCTTCTCGATGTGGTGGCTGTACTTCGCGCGGCCGGGGCACGTCCGGCTGACCCGGCGGCCCACGATGCTGACGTCGATGAGCTGGGGTTACGGGCACTACCTGATCTTCGCGTCCGCGGCTGCCGTCGGCGCCGGGCTCGAACTCGCGGTGGGGTACGACACCGGGACGGTCCACCTCGACGGCATCACCGCCGCGTGGCCGACGACGATCCCGGTCGCGGTCTTCCTGCTGAGCGTGTGGCTGCTGCACATCGGTCCCACCAACGAATGCCGCCCGATCGCGATCGGCTTCCCGGTGACCGCGGTGCTTGTCCTCGCCGCATCGTTCACGCCGGCACCGATCCACGTGACCGCGGTGCTCGCGGCGGCTCTGGTCGTGCTGACGGTCGTCGTGACCCACCGCGACCGTCGGACGTA